>NZ_JBALEF010000116.1:0-45211 GCF_036918245.1 Nostoc sp. | reverse complement strand
TCGGTCTATATCTTGAGGCAGGTTTTGGTTCATATTTGTGATACTCCCCCTCAAGTGTCCCCCTTGTCAATACTCTGCCACCTGAATCCTTACGAAAAAGGAAACCCCTTCTAATCGAGTCAGTAATCAATTATTAGTTATAACGGACTGATTAATTAACTAAAGTTTTTTATATATCTTTGGCGATAACTTCCATAGTTTCTTCCAATACTGGAAGCCAAACGCAACCCTTAGTCACCCTTTAAGAGAAACTTGTGTGAAGCTGTAAGAGAGTGAAGAATCAAACTCTGTTCTACTAATCAGTTCTAACTTGCCCTTTGTAAATATGCCTTCAATTAGCTACAACCGCACCGACAGCCAGCAGCCACAAAGCATTACCATTGAAGGTTATGTTGTCCGGCCAGGATTACACATTCTCAGTTACGCGCAACTCAAGTTGCTACGAGAGCAAACACAGCATCATTCTCAGCTTGAATCTCTAGTGAGCCAAGGTGTCATTAAGTTGACTGGTTAATAGTCGTCAACTCAGTTGCAATTCATCTCATCACCTGCCTATTGGGTAGGTGATGAGATGAATTGCTGTATCAGCTAAGTTCTAAGTAGGTGAGTCTGAACGTTCTATTTGCTGACGAATGGTATTAATAGAAGCATTAATACCAGCTAGTTTTGACTCTAAATCATCTCGCATCCAAATCAAGAATTTTAATTTCCGCTCTAAGCTAGTTTTGTGCGAAATGGGTTCGCTTCCGTAACATGGATTACCCCAAAAAGGAAACATATTTTACCTCTATACTTAGCTTTTGTTAGAGTGCAATATTATATTGCACCACTACATTCTGACTAATAACAATCAGACTGGTGTGTGTAACAACCGACCATTATTGTGGGTGCTTAACGAACGCTTGCTAAAAGTTGTCTCTTGAATTGGTGGAGGTATTTAACCAAACTGCTGTCAACTCTATCCACTTCTCCTCTAAGAAAAAGTTGAAGTGACAATGCCAGGTTAAAAAGTTCTGGCAATTTGGCATCACAACTCTGTATTTTGCGGTTTAAATAAGATATCAACAGAACAACCACAAATCGCCAGTTGTTGACCCAACGCTGTAAAATAACTCAGCAGCCAATTTACAGTGTTTGGTCATCGCTTCGCTACAACTGGCTAGTAATTTACTAGAAAACCCATAGTAAAAGTGCGTAGGCTAGAAAGCTGTCTTAACACGGCTGGTAAAATGAATGTGAAGTACCCGCAAATCAACCTACTTGTATCAGTAAATACTTCTAATAATAGATGACTTGGTGGAAGGGAAAGGGATAATGCTGAAAGGGGTAATATTCTAAGACCAATTACTGAGTAGGAAATTATTTTATGAGAACCAGAAAGCTAGGCAAACAAGGGTTAGAAGTTTCAACTATCGGACTTGGTTGCATGGGAATGTCTGAGTTCTATAGTGGTCGTGATGAAATTGAAGCGATCGCGACAATTCATCGAGCATTAGAACTTGGAGTGAATTTTCTTGATACTGCTGATATGTATGGGCCGTTTACCAACGAGCAACTAGTAGGCAGAGCAATTAAAGATCGCCGAGATCGAGTAGTTTTAGCAACTAAATTTGGCAATGTCCGTACTGAAGATGGTGGTTTTAAGGGGGTTAATGGCAGACCAGAATATCTCCATCAAGCTTGCGATGCCTCGCTAAAACGTCTGGGGGTGGAAGTGATTGACCTCTATTATCAACATCGAGTAGATCCAACTGTCCCCATTGAAGATACTGTCGGGGCAATGGCAGAGTTAGTCAAGCTGGGAAAAGTGCGTTATTTGGGGCTTTCGGAAGCTGCCCCGGCGACGATTCGACGGGCTGTAGCAGTTCACCCCATTACTGCACTGCAAACAGAATACTCTCTTTGGAGTCGAGAGCCAGAGGATGAAATTTTACCTACCGTGCGGGAATTAGGAATTGGGTTTGTTCCTTATAGCCCATTAGGAAGAGGGTTTTTATCAGGTGCGATCGCTAGCCCTGACGATCTTGCACCGGATGACTATCGAAGAAATTCTCCTCGCTTTCAAGGTGAGAATTTTTATAAAAATCTGCAATTAGTAGAGCAAGTCAAAGCGATCGCTAGTGAAAAAGGAGTAACCTCTAGTCAGCTTGCTTTAGCATGGCTATTCGCTCAAGGAGAAGATATTGTCCCAATCCCTGGTACAAAACGCCGTACTTACTTGGAGGAGAATATTGCAGCTACTGAAATTACCCTGACTGAACAAGATTTGAATCGACTTGAAACAGTTGCACCAAAAAATGTGGCAGCAGGTGAACGCTATCCTGACATGAGTACTGTTAACCGTTGATCCCTCTGCGTGCTGGAGTATTTTTTCAAATTCCGCTTTAGATGCACAAGCAGACATTACCGCAGCTTAACAAAGTAATCACCCAGAATTCTCAGAGGAAATGTCAAAAGTAGCAATCGCTATTTTATCGACTACATATCTGGATACTCATTCAATCATCTGGAAACTGCCAGCACGAGATATGTTCAATATCTTTGCTACCGCATTGACTACAAACTGCATCAATCACAGAGTCTACCCATTCATAGCTACAATTACGACAATGACACAAAATGTTATTGCGGTTAGCCATTTCAATACCTTGATGCCACTGTTGTAGTTGAGAAGAGTCTGTCCAAGCTTCTGACATTTCATCAAACCTCGTTCATGTCATTGTCATTATGAGCCTAACAACCTCCAAAGTGAATAACTCAGTATTAATCGCCCTGACTATCACTGCATCTATAGTCCTATCGCCCGTCAGCATTGCTGGTACTGTCCAAGGTTCAACCCATACTATCAAAATGTCTTCATTTAACCTCAATTCTCAAAAATGGCAAAACCGGGTGCTACTACTCTTTGCACCATCTGTTGATAACCAGAACTATCAGCAACAGATGCAGGTATTTAACCAGCACCAAAACGATTTTAAAGATCGGGATTTAGTTCTCGTTCAAGTTTTGGCAACAGATAAAAGCTATGCCAACGGACAGTTAATAGATGAGTCTTCTGCTGCCAATTTGCGAAATCGCTTTGGGGTTGATCAAGAAAATTTTCGCGTCATTTTGATCGGCAAAGATGGTGGTATTAAGCGCCAAGAAACTACACCAGTGCAAGCGACAGCAATTTTTGAGCAAATTGACGCTATGCCCATGCGTCAGCAAGAAATGCAAGAACGATAAATTGGTACAGCAGTTGGTTTTATCGAACAGAATTCAGGAGTCAGGAGTCAGAATTCAGAATGAATTTTGACCGAAAAAGCGGATAGCGCAGCGTTAGCGAGTCCGCGAGCGTTTGAATAACTGGGTTTTAGACTCCCACCAAATCGTAGATTTGGTAGTCTTCAATCAGTCGCGAGTCTGAATCCCCAACTGATAGCGAAGCGTTAGCTCATCCTAGAGCGTCTTGATTTTGACTCCTGAATTCAGAATAGCTGAATTCAGGAGTCAATGTTTAACATTAATGCAAGTATAGGTAATTGCCCTTTACTACAAATGCTACGCCAATCCCTAAGCGCAAACCTCTTACAGCACCAGAATTCTACAAGTTGAGTAAACTTAAGTGCGAACCTACAAAAGTATCTGCTTTCAAACCTGAGCTTAATTCTTCAAGTAGATGAGAACAATCATGAAAAATGCATATACTGCAATTATCAAGCAATGAATTTATTAGCTTCTGGTTTTAGACCTACTAGGAGCTTTTTTTATTATCCATCTTAATTAAGGGAGTTCATCATGAGAAGTAATAGCGTTCATCCTCAAGGCTATCGATCATTGCTTCTGTTGGTAGATTGAATGTCAATATTTGGATTGCTATTGTGTATTTGTCACTAAAAAATGTTTATCAAATAAAAATAATGAATATTCTTGCTTGGATTGTTTTAGGTCTAATTGCTGGTGCGATCGCAAAGGCTATCTACCCCGGTCATCAAGGCGGCGGAATTTTAGCAACAATTTTATTAGGAATCGTTGGTGCTTTTATTGGTGGTAGTTTGGGTGTATTCTTCAGTACAGGAAGCTTTGCTCTAGCGGCTCCCTCTTTGAGTATTCCCGGTATTGCAGTGGCAGTTCTGGGTGCAATTGTTGCAGTCTTCTTGTGGAACGCGTTAACTAGCCGCAGTGCTTTGTAATAAATTAAATTGAATTAACTAATTTGGAACTTACGCACTTTTTGTCTTACTTGTCAATGCGTAAGTTCTGTTTATCAACAATTATTGACAGAATTTGCCGCTTGTCATGCTAATAGCCTCAACATTATTCAGGTTGATAATGTTGAGGCTATGATTTTATTTTGGATGCCCTATCTGTCGCAAACATTTTTTGAATTGGTATTAGAGAAGTCGTAAATCTCTGCCTTACAGGCTTATAAGGTGTGTGGCAACAACAGCAACAGCGTGCTAAATTGCAAATTTTATACTTGTAATCTGACTTAACTTTGCTTGGTGCATAGGCGTAGCCCATCATAGACATCGCCTGGCAGGATAATTAAAAACTTGGGTTAGCGATCGCAATCTATTAGTTATACGTATTTTATTTTAATTAAAGTTATATTTAAGACATAAAATCAGTGGTTTTCACACTACTAGTATTTAAGAACTTAATACTAGTAGTGTATAAATAGATTAAGCTTGCCTCTCACCTATTTGCTATGAAATTTAATCAAGAGGTAGTTACGATTTTCAGTGTACAACTTTGATAACTGTCCACAATACTGTTGCATGTCTCAAGCTCATGGTAATATTATCTTACTGTCAGGGAGATACTATTTTATACATTAATATGTAACCATGCTGAAACAGCTAGTTAGGTGTGCTACTTCCAAAAAACAAACAATTATTCAACCTACCCAGGAAATCCACAAAAGCCCTAACGTGCAAAGCACAGAGCTTTTGAAACTCTGCTTATATAAGGTACTAAAGAGCTAACTAAAGCTCTTTTTTAGGAATCATCATAGCCAGCGATAAAAGCATAAAACCCTCTTAGGATGGCAAAAAATTAGACAAGAGTAAATAGAAAAGTTTTGACACAATGTCAATAGTTTTTTGTATATGTAAAAATATCAAAAAGCCGAATTTGTATTGTCAATAAGACATTAAGATTGTGTGTTTTATTTAGATATTGATTCTCTTTGTGCTTAGTTACCTATATATAAAAGTCCTATTTGATTAGTGAAAACTTAAGCTACCCTCGATCAAATCAGGCAAACACTTAAATTTAACAAATAATTTAGGACTGCTAGATCAATCTCGATCTAGTAAAAATTCGATTATTCACAAAGTCAGTAAGAGTAACAGGAAAAACATGAATATCATAGTTCGTTTGTTTGGAGCGATCGTTCTCCAAGTATCTGCGTTGGCTGCAATGTCTAGCATGGCAATGTCTGATGACAAGCCCTTTCGCGTCAATACCCAGCAGACTCCTGCTGTTTCTCCACCGAAAACAACACAGCCCTTTCGCGTCAATACCCAGCAGACTCCTGCTGTTTCTCCACCGAAAACAACACAGAGGATTTGCTCTTTAGATCCCATTGAAGATTTATTACCTCCACCACAAACTAAGGCAAGTAATTCTTTGCTTTCTTACCTTGCTGAACAGGGTTTTACACAAAATAAAGAGGGTTCTTGGGTCTGTTATGCCAACGATCCTAAAAAAGAAGGACGTTACTTTACTTTATTTAAGGTCAAACAAGTTAATAGCAGGCTCATAGCAAGTTCTTTCCTAGATGAAGGCAGTCTAATTCAAGGGCAGGAAAATCGTAGCTTGGACTTCTTTATGATGCTGATTGATCGTCATACGAGTACTACTAAAGAGAACCGTCAAGGTATACGTAGATATCTACAAGCCTTCGTTTCCTTAGTCAAGGAAGGGAAGATCAAACCTACACGTCGTGGGTATCTTTTTGACCAACCAAACCGGGCGATGATCTTATATCACACACTCTCATCAGGAAACCTTAAAGGTACGGGAATCACGATCAATATTTATTTACCTAAGAGTTGAATTGGCGAATGGGGACTGAGCAGGGGAAGTAGGGGAAGCAGGGGGAGAATAATTAACCAATGCCCAATCCCCAATGATGGCAGTTGCTCCACTTGGGGAAACCCCATCGCCCTTGGCGTCTCCCCTTGGGAGAAGACCGCACTGCCTCCCCCATGCCCAATTAAATTGCTGTCGTTTAGTGGAGGTGCATCTTGTCTAGATCAATTGTTCAAAGAATTCCAATGCCGCAGGTGGTTCGCTTTGCAGCGATCGCATTTTCATCTGTTGCAGTAGTACTCACTACGTGTCAGTCTGCTTTTGCACAGCTAAATGTTGGACGCTATGGCATCCAACAAGGACTGGAGTCTGAGTATCTCCAGTACCAAATTAATAACCAGAATTTGAGCCAGATGCGAGTCATTCCTGGATGTGATGTGGGATTTGGTCTGACCTGCAATAAGACTGGATCGGTAATCCAACAATTAGTGGAGTTAAACAATGGGACTAGTTATCAAAACCTTTTGACCCGAGCAGCCGGTGGGGAGAAAAACTTCCAGAATTTCGCTAGCTTCTACGGCAATAATCCCAATCTCTCGGCGGTGCCTTACGCCTCATTTTGGAGAAACGCATCTCCCACAATCATGGATGGATCTCAATACCTTCTTGGACAACCTTTTGGTCGCAATCCAGTAGAAGGACTCGGACTTGTAACCAAGCAGTTCTACTGGGCACCATACTCAGGAGTCAATGACTCTGTTAGCCTTCGTAATGGATTACTAGACCTGAAATTGTCATACGGACGACTGCTGTTTGAAGAAGCCTCAAAAATTTCTAACATTCAAGAGCAGATTCAGTCTCTAGGTCTGTCGCCAGAGATGACAAATTTTTATTTAGATAAAATCTCTACAGGCTTGGATGCGTTGAGTTCTGGAAATCAGAACCAACTCCAACAGAAGATTTTTGAAGTACTATCCTTTCCATACTCCGAAGAAGGTGGGGAACTCGGACGCCCCAACAATGCGATTCCAGCGGAATTTAATCAGCTCTTAGGAGAAGATATCGCAGGAGATACTTTGCTGAGTGACAATCCACTAGCCTTAGATGGAGAAACAATGGCTTTTGATGCTTTCCCTGCCTCTGCGGGAGATGTCTTGGTACCAGACAGTTCCAATTCCTTTCCACTTTGGCCAATAATCGGCGTTGGGGGTCTTGGTTTAATTCTGCTTCTACTACTGAGTGGCGATAGTTCTTCAGCTCAACCATCTGTTTCTTCAGTTCAACCACCTACACCTGTTTCTCCAGTTCAACCACCTACACCTGTTTCTCCAGAAAATGCACCTTTGTCTCTTACCAGTAAAGGTGAATGCGATCTGACCCCTAGTGGTAATGGTTCCGAGCACACACAGATCATTGAGATTCCGTGTAATGTTACTCCTCAAACCCCCACGGAAGTGAAAAAGGTAATGGAGCCATCAACGATCAAAGCGCTTGTATTGCTAATTGTTCTACTATGGATAGTCCGTAACAAACACCGAACTTTAAAAATCCGTCATTCGTAATTATGTTACATAAGGGGATTTAGCGAAAAGTTAGAGCGCTAGTTTCCAGCGATGTCTACGATATTCACTGAGTTTGCCATACCACTTCCCTACAGGACGCTACGCGAACGTGGAAGCAAGCTAGCAAGAGCGTCTGTCTGCGACACGCTGTGCGAACGTAGAAAAGTGCAGGCTACGTCTACGAGCATCAGGGTTAGAAAGAAATAATTAATTAACCACTTGGGGTAGCACAGTTAGCTGTGCTACCTTACCCGTGTAACTCATTCAAATGAGAATCGCTATTATTACAATTTTGTAATTCAGACAAAGGGAAAGCTGTCATATTGGGCTGTTGTAATTAAAACTATCAACTCTTTCTAATCTCAGCAAAACAAGATTGATTGTTATGATTATTCGTCAATTTCTAGCCTTGGCAGCCATTTCCCTCATCCTTGCAGCCTGTGGTCAAGCAGGCAGTAACCCGACCGCCCAAAACCCCCCTCAAGCGAGTGAGCAAATACCGCAAGGGAGGCGATCGCACCGTCAGATAGATTTTACAGCCGCGGCTCAAAAACTCGGTGTCACGGAAGCCAAGTTAAAAGAAGCTTTGGGAGTGCCTACTAATCCAACCAATCCACCAGATGGAGAGCGTCGCCGTCCCGATCTGAAAGCCGCAGCTACAAAGCTTGGTGTTACCGAAGAAAAATTGCGAGAAGCGTTGGGGATTCCAGCACGTCCTCCGAGCAATTAATCAATTGCTTGCAGGAATCGATCGCAACGACTCAATTGTTGTTTACAACCAAGGTGCATTCATCGCGTATGACACTTAATTCTCCCCAAC
Organism: Nostoc sp.; assembly: GCF_036918245.1. Lineage (GTDB taxonomy): Bacteria > Cyanobacteriota > Cyanobacteriia > Cyanobacteriales > Nostocaceae > Nostoc. The sequence continues at coordinate 36,808 of NZ_JBALEF010000116.1, read as the reverse complement.
AAATTACACTCAAACCTTTTAAAGAAGGCTTGATAAAAGGCAAACTGACGAAATTGCTGATGGGTTTATTGATACTCAGTTCACTTACAGGTGGTGGATACCTCGTTTACCGTCAGACGGTGATTTCCTCCACTCAGTCAGCCAGAAGCAAAATGCAGACAGTCCCAGTCGAGCGAGAAACGTTATCGATTACAATCTCAGCCAACGGTACTGTTGAAGCCAAACAATCGACCAACGTCAGCCCCAAAAGTTCTGGACAGCTAAAGAAATTGCTGGTAGATGAAGGTGACTCTGTGAAAGCGGGACAAATCCTCGCATACATGGATGATTCAAATCTGCAAGGGCAACTAATTCAAGCACAGGGATCTCTGGCTTCTGCTCAAGCGAATTTGCAAAAGGCGATCGCTGGCAATCGTCCTCAAGATATTGCTCAAGCACAGGCACAATTGGAACAAGCCCAAGCGACTTTAGAAAAAGCAGAAGCAGGTAATCGCTCTCAAGATATTGCTCAGGCTGATGCACGTTTAAAAAGCGCTCAAGCAAGTTTAACAAAAGCCGAAGATGATTTGAGCCGCAATCAGCAATTATACAATGCTGGTGCTATTTCCCTTCAGACTTTAAACCAAAAACGTGCCGATCGCGATAGCGCTAAAGCTTCCGTAAATGAAACGCAGCAAGCGCTGGCATTGCAAAAAGCTGGGTCACGCAAAGAAGATATCGAGCAACTAAAGGCTGTGGTTGAGGAAAAACAGCAAGCTTTAGCACTATTGAAAGCAGGAAACCGCCAAGAAGATATTGATGCCGCACGCGCTCAAGTGACTCAGCAACAGGGTAGCCTAAAAACGATTCAAACACAAATCCAAGACACAGCAATTCGTGCCCCATTTAGTGGTATTGTGACTTCCAAGTATTCCGATCCAGGTGATTTCGTTACACCGACAACATCTGGAAGTTCGGTTTCGGGATCAACCTCTTCTTCGATTTTGTCGCTGGCATCAACTTATCAGGTTGTGGCAAATATTGCCGAAACCGATATTAGCAAAATTAAGGTAGGACAGTCGGTAAGCATTACAGCCGATGCCTATCCTGACAAAACCTTTAAGGGAAAGGTTGCCCAGGTTGCGGCTCAGGCAACTGTGGCAACCAATGTTACCAGCGTTAAAGTCAAAGTGGATTTCACTGACCCTGAAACTCTCCTGCTTCCAAGCATGAATGTTGATGCAAAATTTGATGCAGGCGAATTAAACAATGTGCTTGTTGTACCAACGGTAGCGATCGCTCGTCAGAGTAATGGCACTGGAGTACAGGTGCTTACGGAAAACGGCAGCACTAGATTTGTGCCAATTAAAACTGGAGCTACAGTAAATAACAAAACCGTTGTGCAATCCGGTTTACAAGGAAATGAAAAGATTTTGGTGAGTGCGCCATCGAATTCTAATAAAAATAGTAATACTAACAGGGGTATTTCTCCTGGCGGTATGGGTGGCCCTCCTCCTGGTGGCCCTTAGTACAGTTTTGCCTAAAAGCGTAGCGTTTTTAATACAGGAGAACGCATTAACAATGCAAGCCGATACATTAACAATGCAAGCCGATGCATTAACAATGCAAGTCGATGCATTAACAATGCAAGCCGATACATTAACAATGCAAGCCGATGCATTAACAATGCAAGTCGATGCATTAACAATGCAAGTCAATGCATTAACAATGCAAGCCAATACATTAACAACGCAAGCCGATACATTAACAACGCAAGCCGATACATTAGACCTCTTGCACAAATGCAAAATTCACCCTCATCCCCCAACCCCTTCTCCCAATTTTGGGAGAAGGGGAGCCAATTTCAAAGTCCCTCTCCCAAGGTTGGGAGAGGGATTTAGGGTGAGGGCTTTTGATTCATGCCATTCGTCTATTAACAAAGCGACCGATAAATGGCATTGCAGAGTATGACCAAATTTAATTAGCTACGAATTAATAAAATGCTGTACTTAGATTTAGTATCACAAGCAAAGTTTAGCAATGATCAAATCACGCAATCGCAAACCACTGGTTAAACAGGCATCTACTTTAATCCGCAGTTCTTCAGTATCAGCCGTTGAAATTTTGACAATGGCGTTCGAGACATTGTGGAGTAATAAACTCCGCACTGCGCTAACAATGCTGGGCATTATCATTGGCATTATGGCAGTGATTGCTGTCACCGCTATTGGTCAAGGTACTCAAAAAGCAACCGAGCAACAACTACAATCACTTGGAACCGACATTTTGCAAGTGCAAGCAGGTGCATCTAGAAGTGGTGCGGTACAACAGGGTGCTGGGAGTGCTACAACATTGACTTTAGAAGATGCTGAGGCGATCGTGCAACAGGTTTTAGGGGTTGACCGAGTGTCGGCTATTCTGCAACAGTCTGCCCAAGTCGTCTATGGCGAAAACAACGACTCGATGACCATTATTGGAACTGATATCAATTATCCAGATGTACGCAACACCCATCCTCAAACAGGCAGGTTTTTTACTGAGGAAGAAATCAAGGCGGCAAAACCTTTGGCGGTTTTAGGCCCCACTGCGCGCGATGAGCTGCTGGGGTCAGGAAGTATTGCAGAAGGCGCACAAATCCGCATTTCTGGACAAACCTATGATGTGATTGGCGTTATGGAGACGAAGGGATCGCAAGGGCCACAAAACCCGGATGAACAAATTTATATCCCGCTTACCAATATGTCTGCTCGGCTAGTAGGAAATAATGCCGTTAAGGGAATTGCCATTCGAGGAATTTATGTCAAAGTCAAAAGCCAGGAACAGCTAGACGCTGCTCAGTATCAAACTACGAATCTCTTGCGGGTAAGACATGGCATTTATCCAGAAAAAGGAGATAAAGATGATTTTCGGACTGTAAATTCGGCTGATATCATCAACACGCTGACTAGTACATCTAAGCTTTTTACCGTAATGATAGTGGCGGTTGCGGTAATTTCTTTAATTGTTGGGGGTATTGGTATTGCCAATATCATGCTTGTGTCAGTGGTGGAACGAACGCGGGAAATTGGGATTCGGAAAGCGATTGGAGCGACTAGCACTGCCATTTTGAGCCAGTTTTTAGCCGAGGCAGTTGTGATTGCGGTAATTGGAGGGGTAATTGGTATTGGACTGGGAATTGCGATCGCCTTTGCCGCCTCAAATTTGTTTAAATTTCCCTTGGTGATTTCGCTTTGGTCAATACTGTTCGGCTTTGGTTTAACGTTTGTAATTGGGTTACTGGCTGGCGTAATTCCGGCTCGTAATGCTGCCAGTCTTGACCCAATCACGGCACTCAGAAGTGATTAAAACACTCTTAAGTTAGAGAATTACTAATATGGCAACGATGATTTGGATGGAAGAAATTCAGAAAACATATCGTCTTGGGGAAGTCGAGGTTCCGATACTCAAGGGTATTGACTTGTCTATTCAGGAAGGCGAATACGTTTCAATTATGGGGATGTCTGGTTCGGGAAAGTCTACGCTGATGAACATCATCGGTTGCCTCGATCGCCCGACATCTGGGCATTATGTTTTAGAAGGCAGAAACCTGACGACGCTAACCGATGACGAGTTGGCATATATCCGCAATCGACGGATCGGTTTTGTGTTTCAGCAGTTTAATTTGCTGGCTCGTTCTACGGCTTTAGAAAACGTGATGCTGCCAATGGTCTATGCAGGTGTTCCCAAATCGGAACGTAGAAAACGCGCAGAGTCAGCTTTAACTCGCGTTGGCTTGGCAGAGCGAATGTTAAACCGTCCGAACCAGATGTCTGGTGGACAGCAACAGCGAGTAGCAATCGCCCGCGCCCTCGTTAATCGCCCTGCACTTGTTCTAGCAGATGAACCCACTGGAGCGTTAGACAGTGAAACCTCTCAGGAAGTGATGGATTTGTTGACTGAATTAAATAGTCAAGGCATCACGATTGTCATTGTTACCCATGAACCGGATGTAGCCGAGCAAACTAACCGGATTATTCATGTTAAAGATGGTTTAGCTGAAGGGGTAACAAAAAAGTTACAAACTAGACTGGTGGATAAGGTGCATAGCAAAACCTGATGAAAATCGGGTAGTTTACCAGCCCTTTGGCATAGCGTTCAGTTCGGGGAGCGTCCCGTAGAGAAGGAAAGGTATCGCCTGTTAATCTGCGGCCAATTCACCACATTCCACCAATTATCCAAATACTCAGCCCGACGGTTGCGATATTTCAGGTAATAAGCGTGTTCCCATAGATCGTTACCCATAATCGGATATGAACCCTCCATAATCGGGTTATCCTGATTTGCTGTGGTGACAATCTGGAGTTGCTTTTGGGAATTGCGTACTAACCAAACCCAACCACTACCAAAACGCGCTGCACCCGCTGCGTTAAACTGTTTTTTAAAGGCATCAAAACTGCCAAAAGTTTGGTTAATTTCTTGAGCGATCGCGCCTGATGGTTGTCCACCACCTTGAGGACTCATCAGTTGCCAAAAAATCGTATGGTTAAGATGACCACCAGCGTTATTGCGTACCTTTGTCCGAATACCTTCAGGTACGCTGTTCAAATCCACTAGTAAACCTTCAACACTTCTTTTTTGCAAATCTGGATACTGCTTCAATGCATCATTTAAGTTCTTGACGTAGCTAGCATGATGTGCATCATGATGCAATTTCATAGTTTCAGCATCAATAGCTTTTCCTAGTGCCCCATAAGCATAAGGCAATGGTGGTAACTGTGCGGGAGAAGCACTTAATGACTTATTAGGATAAGCTACAGTGGCAAACGGTCTAGTAGGTGTTGGTGTAAAAAATTGTGCCTCAGCTATTGGTACTGGTTCGTGATAAATTAGCAGAATTGTTAACACAATTGTTGTGAAGAAAAAAACTATTGTTCTTCGCCAAAATCTGATCATAAATTGTTTCCTCAAAATCAATATTATTGGCTTATAACCCGCTCGTAGACTGTTATTTTGCAGTTACATTAAGCCAAATATTATATATATTACCTTAGTTGTCAGTTAATGGAAAAAAAGATAGATATAGCTGAAATTTTATTTTCTAAACTTATAATTCAAACCATGTAACCAAAAAATCCTTTGGCTAAGAATAATAATTATTAATAAAACTCTTAACTTTTATTGTGCTATGGCGTTTATTTCGCCCGTGTGAACATCTTGTTTACATCATAATAGCTAAATTTTATTCACTATTTTAGCTGGGCTATGCTACTACAAATTTTATATTATTTAGCTTAGTTTTTGTTTTTCATCTGTCTGTAAATAGCTGCAATATTGCGGGCATCATCAATGCCACGATGGTGTGTGCCTTTTAATTCTATCCCCAACTCCTTGAGAGCCTGCGCCATGCCAAATTTTTTAGATACGCCAAGATATTCCGAAAATTCCTCTTTGATATTTATATGTTCTGAAGTAAAAGGATAAGGAAAATTATGAAACGCACAATCTTGAATAAATTGCTTTTTGTCGTAATTACCCCAAGAACAAAAAATATAGTTAGGAAATAAATTAATCCAGTCTTTGAAGCGAGAAATTGCCTCTAAAAACTTAGGTGCTTCGTCAACATCTAGCTGCCGAATGCTAGTCAATTCGGTGCAAAAACCTGTCAGTTGCGGATGTCTCACAGGTTGGATGAATTGCTGAAACTCTGAATCAATTTCCCACGTTGTTCGATTGAGCATCACTGCACCGATTTCAATGATTTCCATTTCGTGACGGGGAATAGTTTTACTGTTACAGCATGTAGCTTCCAAATCGACTATCAGATAATAGTGGGATATTTTAGTATTCATATTATGTAATAGAGTAATGATAATTGAAGTTAGTAATTATTTATACATTGTTTTGAATAATTACACAATTAATCATGTAAGTTTATTGTATTTATTATATTACAAAAGCGTGATGCTTACAGCCTTTTTGATTTATTTGAACTATAGCTAGCTGTAAGACCACAACTTCACAACTTAGGGAAAGGGAATTTAGATTGATGAAAAAGGTTTAACCCAACGGAATTGAATAGCGATATTAAGAGCGATCGCAGCTATTCCAAACCACAACACACTTTCAAAAGCCAACACTAAAAAAGGCCAAATTATGCTGTGAGAATTCCACCCAAGTTCTATTTGAGTTAATCCCCGCACCAACCCAAAGGCCAGCACACCACCGGCTTTGAGTTGGGGATTTTGATCTGAGCGGATGATATAGCGGTAGGTGACACCAAATAGGAAACCAGTAAAAGTTGCAACTGCACCACTTACCCACAAGTGCCAGTTAAGATCACTTTGCAGACATACAAGTATCTGAAAATACTTTGCTAGTACGAAAGTATTCAACAGACTAGCGATCGCAAAAGCCAAACACACAGATAATCCCCCAACTATTCCAGCTTTGAGAGATTCTAAGCGTTCTGCCATTAATTGAGGATCTAAAGTTGGGTTCACTCTATATATAAATTAGGGATTAGGTATTGGGAAAACTCTTCCCCAGTCTCCAATATGATAAATGCTAGAGCAGTTTTGTAATTAATTAAATGTTGTTCTCATGCATGAATTTTGATGATAAACTCGGTTCCCATACCTGGTTGAGAATTCACTTCTAATACACCTTTGTGTTTCTCTACAACTATTTGATATGCGATCGACAAGCCCAGTCCAGTGCCTTTTCCAACAGTTTTTGTAGTAAATAACGGCTCAAACAAGCGTTTTTTCAGCCGTTCAGGAATACCAATCCCATTGTCAGCAATCCGGATTATAACTAATTGTTCAGAATCTATTTCTGTTGCAATTTTAATCTGAGGAATTAGATCGTTCATTTTGCCTTGCATTATAGCTTCATCAAGAGCATCAACTGCATTTGCCAGAATATTCATAAATACTTGATTCATTTCCCCTAGATAGCATCTGACCTTTGGTAATACTCCATAACTTTTAATAACTTCAATGCGGGGACGATTGCCATTAGCATTGAGGCGGTGTTGCAAAATCATTAGTGTACTATCTAGTCCTTGGTGCAAATCAGCAGATATTTTGGCATCCCTGTCTGAACGACAGAAGTTGCGGAGTGAATCAGAAATGTTCCTAATTCGTTCACTTCCTAGCTGGAGTGAGTTCAAGATTTTTACCATATCTTCGAGAACAAAATTTAGATCCAAGTCCTCAATGACATTGGTAATTTTGGCTGTTGGGTTTGGATACTCTTGTTCATATAGTAGAAACAACTTGGTTACTCCTGCAATGTGTTCTTGCAAGGGTGGAATATTGCTGGAAATAAAGTTGATCGGGTTATTAATTTCATGGCCAACACCAGCGATTAACTCTCCGAGTGTTGATAGTTTCTCTTGCTGCACTAGTTGGACTTGGGCTTGTTGCAAAGCCTTGGTGCGATCGCTAACTTGTTGTTCCAAAGATTCAGTCAATTGTTTGAGTTGTAAATGTACGCGCACTCTCCCAATGACTTCCTCTTGGGCAAATGGTTTAGGGATATAGTCTACTGCACCAAGGGAAAATCCCTTCGTTTTGCTTTCTGTATCTGCTAAGGCAGTAGTGAAAATAATCGGAATGTTTTGGGTAACAGGATTGGCTTTCAGGCGGCGACAAGTTTCAAATCCGTCAATACCGGGCATTTGTACATCCAGCAAAATCAACTCTGGTTGATTGCGTTCGGCTTGAGCGATCGCACTTTCTCCATCGACTGCAACCCGGAAACGAAAACCCTCACTATTGAGCGCTTCACACACGACAGATAAATTTGTCGGATTATCATCCACAATCAAAATAAATCCGTTATTTTGAGTTTTGCTCATGATGAATTTAAAACTGAATTTTAACTCAAATTAATTAATGTATTGTTGAATAAAAGTTTCCAAACGTTTGAGTTGGAAATTACTAGCAAGCTGGACGATTTGCTGGGCAAAAACGCTTAACTGCTCATTAGATGCAGAAAGTTCCTCAGCCAGTTCCAAGATTTTTTGAATATCGCCGTCTTCTGTCAGTTCGAGTAAATCTTGTAAAACCTCTTTGGCAGGATAAATCATCTCATTTTGTTGATCCAAACCACCGGTATAGGTTTTTTTAATTGCGTCTACCTTCCCATCAAAAATCCATTCCAGGTGCAAAAATTGTCGTAGCATTTCCAGCAGCGTTTCAGCTTCTACAGGCTTTGGTAAAAATGCATCTGCACCGACATCAATACTCTTGTGCTGGTCGATTGCAAACACGCTGGCTGACGAAGCGATGACAGCAATTTCTTTAAATGGCCCATGCTGACGCAAACGCTCGATAAACTCAAATCCATTCAATATAGGCATCACGAGGTCAGTGATAATCAAGTCTGGTTTGTGGGCTAGAGCCTGTTCCCATGCTTCCTGACCCTGACTAGCTTCTACCACAGGAAACCCAACAGGCTCTAGTAAATTTACAATTACCGAGCGATTTTCCCATTTGTCATCTGCAATCAAAATGGTGCGCCTTTGTCCTTGATAACCAATAATAGTTCCTTGCTCAACCACTCTAGAAACCTTTGCCCAGTCTTTAGATTCTGGCAATTTTGCTTCAAACCAAAAAGTGCTACCTTTACCAAATTCACTTTGCATCTGAATTTCACCACCCATCAGCAAAACAATTTTTTGGCTGATTGCTAATCCCAAGCCTGTACCTTCAGATTGTCGTTTTTGATTTCCCACTTGCTCAAAGGGCTGGAAGATTTTCTCGGCTTGTTCAGGGCTTATACCCGCACCAGTATCTATTACCTCAAAGCGAATTTTGTAGTTAGTTTGCCCATTGGCGTTTGATTCTTGACCAATCACCTGAACTTTGAAAGTGACACTGCCTTGATGAGTAAATTTAATCGCATTACTAAGCAAGTTAATCAATACTTGCCGCAAGCGTTTTTCATCAGCATGAATACCCGTTGGCAAATCAGGATCGAGTTCAATGTGAAATGGGATCACCTTTTGTTCTGCCCGGATGCGGCAAATTTCAGCCACGCTATCTATAAAGGCAGGCAAGTAGAAATCAACAGCATACAATTCTAGTTTCCGGGCTTCTATTTTGGAGAGATCCAGGACATCATTAATTAGAGTTAAAAGATGGGAACCACATTGGTAAATAATACTGACTCCTTTACGTCCTTTCTCACTCAAAGATTCTGTGCGTTGGAGAATTTGTGTATAGCCCAAGATGCCGTTAAGAGGTGTGCGTAGTTCATGACTCATATTGGCGAGAAATTCACTCTTGGCTTGGCTGGAGTTTTGAGCGACTTCTTCTGCAAGGCGTAGTTCTTGCTCGATGCGCTTGCGCTCGACAATTTCAGTTGAAAGCACACAATTGATAGCTTCTAATTGGGCAGGGCTGGGTAGCGTCAGAGCTTGAGGCATGAGATAAAATAATGCAAATGCCGTATATATCGAAATAATGGCAGTTAGAGCTTTTAAACCACCTGCAATCCAATAGTCTGGATGCCAAAGCGTCCAAATATCCATCAAGTGTCCAGTACCGCAGGCAATGATAAAAGCACCAAATAACAAAAAGACTCCATTGAAAGGAACGTCTTTGCGCTTGGAAATAAAGTAAATTAGTAGGAAGGGAATGGAATAATAGGCAAGAGCGATCGTGGCATCAGAAATAATGTGCAGCCAAACTAATCCAGTTTGCCAAAGATAACAATGTCCGTGGGGAATAAAACCGTTAGAGTGGAAAGGATAGTTAAAAAATATTGGCATGATATTAGGGGTTGCTGGATTTGAAAGATATACCCAGGACTCTAGTATTCCCAAATAATCAAGTGGAAAAGCGCGATCGCTACTTTTTTATATTAATTTTCATTATTACGTAGAATAATAGCGTATCAATAAAAGATAGTGTCTGGTTTGCGATCGCAAAACTTACAATGTCATTGATAAAAAAATCTCAGCCTGCCCAATCCCTGTATGATAAATATTAGAAACCTTTTGTAATTATTTGAAAAATGGGACTATGGAGATTTTGACACTAGGGTGGGTATCGCTGTTAGTTGTGTTCACTTGGTCAATTGCAATGGTAGTGTGGGGACGTAACGGACTGTAGAGGCATTGTGGAAAGTCCATTTTTGAGTATTTTGGCTTTATTTGCTGTAGTGCTGCTCGTAGTAGTCACTGGTGGTATTGGTTATTTGACCCTGGCAGATTGGCGCGATCGCCGTCGCCGAGATGAAGAAAAACGCACCACCCGCAGCGCCACTCCCAAGCGGCGATAATTTTCTCGTGATTGAAAAATCTTTTTGTAGGGACGCGATATTATCGTGTCCCTACACTGTTTTTTATGACATTCCCAGGAAATAACTGTTACCTTTGCGATCGCAACGGGAATCATGAAATAGAAGACTTTCAATATTTAAAGTCCCACTGGGAATGGAAAACTCCTCTACTACTCAACCCATACAACCAAATTCAGAACGGCAAGAATCTTATTCAGACGTGACATTCTCCTTGCGTCAGAATGAGCAACAAAAAGCCTTATCTGGAGTTATTGCCCGTATTCGGGAGTCTCTAGACATAGAAACTATCTTCAAAATTACAGTCACTGAAGTTCGCCGACTTCTGAAAAGCGATCGGGTTAGCGTGTTTCGTTTTTATCCTGATTTGGCATGGGAAGGAGAATTTATCTATGAAGATGTGGCAACAGAATGGGATTCGACATTAACAGCCAAACTGCGCGACCACTGCTTTAGTGAGGAGTTCGCAGGACTATATCAGCAAGGTCGAATTAGAGCAATAGCTGATATTTATCAAGTTAATGCCAGTGATTGCTACATCCAGATTCTAGAAAAATTCCAAGTACGTGCCAATATAACTGCCCCCTTGATCAAAGGTAAAGATTTATGGGGATTGTTGTGTATTCATCAGTGTGGTAGTCCTCGACAATGGGAAGCATCAGAAATTGAGTTTGTGCAATTAATCGCCGAACATCTAGCAGTTGCTTTACAGCAAGCAGATTTCCTGGAACAAGTCAAACTACAATCAGCAGAACTAGCACAAGCAAAAGCTAGAGAAAAAGCAGCCCAATGGCAGAAAACCGTAGCTATTACCATTGAGAAAATTCGTCAGTCCCTCGATTTGGAAAACATTTTCCACACAACCACCGCAGAACTTAGGCAGCTACTAAATGCCGATCGCGTGGCTATTTATCGCTTCAATCCCGATTGGAGTGGTGAATTCGTGTTTGAATCAGTGGCAGAGGGTTGGGTTTCCCTGATAGAGAGACAGTCGCAACGGCCGGAATTGAAAGAGAACGTCAGCGAATGTAGCACTAGAGATTTAGCTAAACCCCCAGTCGCTGATACCTACTTACAAGATACAGAGGGTGGTAACTTCACTCAGTGTGAAGTGTACCGAATTTGTAATGATATTTACAATTCAGGCTTTAGTGACTGCTACATTAAAATTTTAGAGATATATCAAGCAAGAGCTTATGCGATCGTTGCCATTTACCACGGTCAGAAACTCTGGGGCATGCTAGCAGCGTACCAAAATGCTGGATGTCGTGATTGGCAAAAAGATGAGGTTTACTTGCTTACCCAAGTGGGCACCCAACTAGGTGTGGCTTTGCAGCAAGCAGAATTTATCCAACAAATGCAGATTCAAGCAGCAGATATCAGCAAAGCTGCCCAAAGGCAAAGGGCATTAGCAAACACTGTTGAAAAAATTCGTCAGTCTCTTGATATTGAAGCCATATTTAAAACCACTACTCAAGAAGTTCGTCGGTTATTAGAAGTGGAACGAGTCGCAATTTATCACTTCTATCCTGATTGGAGCGGGGAATTTGTGGCTGATTCCATCGTTGATGGCTGGACACCAATTGTTAAGCCGCAGCCTGTGACAGAACGCGTTCTTGTGCAAGGAAAACAAGCGGGTAAGTATGCACGTAATGAAGTTTTTGTCCCAATTTCTCAGGGCGAAAAGCTGTGGGGATTACTAGTAGCTTATCAAAACTCCCAGCCTCGTTATTGGCAAGATGAAGAAATCAACTTGTTAGCACAAGTTGGCGTTCAATTGGGGGTAGCATTACAGCAAGCTGAGTCCTTGAAACAGATGCAAGTGCAAGCCCAAAAACTGGCTAAAGCCGCCGAACGAGAACGGAAAGTAGCCGAAAGACAGAAGGCCCTAGCCGCAACGGTGGAGAAAATTCGCCACTCTCTTGATATTGACACCATTTTTGCTACCAGTACAGAAGAAGTCCGACGACTATTGGAAGTTGACCGAGTGACAATCTATCGATTCGGGACTGATTGGAGTGGCGAATTTGTTGCTGAGTCTTTAGCCCAAGGTTGGATACCAGTAAAGGAAATTGTACCTGCAATGTCTACGACGGGCGTAGCTGCCTCAGGTAATTACTTGCAAGAAACCCAAGGCGGGGATTTTGCTAATGGTAAAACTCTTGTGATTAAGGATATTTACAGCACCGATGATTCTATTCCTTATATTGCCCTGATTGAACTAATGGAGGCTAGGGCATATATGATTGTGCCAATTTTTCAGGGTGAGAAACTTTGGGGATTGCTAGCAGCTTATCAAAATATCAAACCCCGTGATTGGCAAGAAGATGAGGTAGATTTGTTGATGCAAATTGGTACTCAGTTAGGCGTAGGACTTCAGCAAGCAGAATTACTGGAACAAACTCAACTTCAAAAAGAAGAAATCACCCAGACTCTTAAAGAATTACAGCACACTCAGAGCCAGTTAATTCAAAGTGAGAAAATGGCAGGCTTAGGGCAGTTAGTTGCTGGTGTAGCACATGAAATTAATAACCCGATTAGTTTCATTTATGGCAACATCACTTATGTTACTGAACATACCGAAAATTTATTTAAATTACTGCGCCTTTATCAGAAACAGTATCCTAAAGCAACAGGAGAAATTCAAAAGCAAGCAGCAGCAATGGATTTAGATTTTATTAGTGATGACTTGCCCAAAATTCTGACTTCCATGAAGATGGGGGCAGAGCGGATTTCTCAATTAGTCTTGTCGTTACGAAGTTTTTCTCGACTTGATGAAACAGGAATGAAGCCCGTTGACCTTCATGAAGGTATCGATAGTACTTTGCTAATTTTACAACATCGACTGCAACCACTAACTAATTCTTTTGCTATTGAGGTAGTTAAGCAATATGGTGAATTACCCCCAGTAGTCTGCTATGCAGCCCAGATGAATCAGGTGTTTATGAATATTCTCAACAACGCGATCGATGCACTGGAAATCTCAGTAACTAGTGGAAAAATAATTGACAATCCTAAAATTTTGATACGTACAGAAGTCATAGAAGAGAATACTATATTGATTTGGATTGCTGACAATGGTTGTGGGATTCCACAGATTGTGCGATCGCGTATTTTTGAACCTTTCTTTACCACCAAACAACCTGGACAAGGCACTGGTTTGGGGTTATCTATTAGCTACCAAATTGTTGTAGAAAAACATGGCGGTAATATCAAGTGTGTTTCTGAACCTGGTAACAGTTGTGAGTTCTGGATAGAAATTCCGATGAAACGGTGAGTTAGCTAGAAGAACTCCAAGCCCAACACAGCACTGTCAGACGACAAGAATTTTTTTATATTTCGCTCAAAGGTAGAAATATTTATTAGCACTTTTACACCTATGCTACAATCAGCCCCTAGCTTCGAGAACAGCTCCTCTATAGGAAAGCTTACAGAAAAAGTGAATAGTACTTGTTGTTGGGCTTTCACTAAAGGTCTGAAAGGTTTGATTCCTATTAATATACATAATTATAGATTTATATAGTGCGTAAGTCTTACCTAAGAATGAGGGCAATTCCGTAGAGTCTTTATAAAGTGATACCTGTACACTTATTTAATTTTGTTACGGAAATTACACCATGAGTTCTCAACAAAAATTCAATAGTAAACAAGGGGAGACTGCTGCCAAGAAAGAAAGCACAGCAGCTAAAAAAGCTGATAAAGCTGATAACTTGGATTTAGATTCACTTGTTTCTGCCCTAGAAGGAGACTTGACTGCTCTTGATAGCGAAACTGCTATTGGCTTAATCGACGAGTGGTATACTTATTTACACAAAGCTAAAGAGCCAGAAATCAAAGAAATTGCCGATAACCTCAAGCAACTCAAGCAACTGGTGAAAAGTGGTAAGGCCACTGGTCATGAAATTGGTGAAGTGCTAACTGAAGTTGGTGAGCAAACTGGTAATGTTGCTTCTGATACTGATAAGGAACTAAAAACTCCGTTACAGAAGTTGGGTAAGCAACTTCGCAATATAGGTGTTTCACTAGGTAAAGCGGAAGACCGCGAGCAGATCGAACACATAGAATCAGTAATAGAAACGCTTGAAGGAGACTTGACTAAAATTGAGCCGGAGGCTGCGCAAGGTGCGATTGATACGTGGTACACCTTATTGCATAAGTCTGAAAACGAGAATCTTCAAGAAGTTGCTAATGGACTTAAAGAACTTAAGCAACTCTTGAAGCGCAAAACCGCCAAAGGTGCTGACTTTGCCGAGGTGCTGACGAAACTGAGTGAACAAACTCAACAAGCTGCAACTGAAGCCCCAAGGGGATTTAAGGGGCCAATTCAAAGATTGGGTAAGCTTTTAAGTAAAGCTGGCAAGTCATTGGAGTAATTTTAAAGTCTGTTTAATTACCGATGATAAAAGCACCTCATTTCACTTTGGCTGAGGCTAATGTGGAGTGGGGTGTTTTGTATAACATCACTACGTTTTCGCGTCTTACAACTGTTTTATCTCAGTTACCAGATTGTTTATTAACTAATCATAAAGACACTAAGACACAAAGGAAAAAGAGGCGATCGCTAATCATAATTTCGCTAGCATTAATAATATAAATTGCTCTATGAATTAATATGGAAACTAAAGAAGTTCTCCAAGCACTCCTAAACCTGAGCATAAGCGATCGCCTAAAGATAGCTGAATCAGCCCTGCAATTGGTTCTTCAAGAAAAACATTCACTTACCAAAGACGAGCAAAAATGCCAATTAACACTAACCGCAATGACAGCTATTGCAGATTATGCACTTGGTAGTGAATTAAATATATTCTCAGAGTTAGAGGGAGAAGACTTTTGCGATGATCTAGATGAAGACTTCTACAATTTAGGGAATTAGGAGACAACAAATGACCATACAGCTACAATTGAAACCAGAAATAGAGGCTCGTCTCATTGCTGAAGCTGCTGCACAAGGTTTATCGGTAGAAGCTTATCTTGCATCTTTGATTGAAAACAGTTTAACCAGCCATGAAGAAAGTTTTTTTTATCAAGTATCAACTCAAGAAGAATGGGAATCTATATTAACAGATTTAATAAATAGTCCTGCTTTTTCTTTAGCACCAGCACTTTCAGATGAAGCAATTATTCGAGAGAGTATTTACACCAGAGAAGATGAAATGTTATGAGCTATTTGGTGGATACTAATATTTTGCTGCGTTTGGTGCAGAAGAATAGCCCAATGCACTAAAGAATTATTCATCAAACTTATTTTTAACAACTTTTTATATCTAGATGTGATTTATCTGCATCTGCTGGGAATACTAAGTAAGAGCATCAACAAGTGCTCCATAATCGATAAATCTTATTTAGGTAAAACTTAGAATGTTTTTACTCAGTAAAGCACAAACAGTAGTTTATGTGCCTAATTTCCCTGTAGATAGAATTAAACCTTATAAACTTGATTATTATACTCTTTGTTTAAGTAGATCACATTTTTATAGGAATTGATCTAGGACACAATCACAAAGATAAATTAAGTAATCTGAGTATAAGCGTAATTGATAACCTTGGTTGCCTACTGCCAAAATCCTCTTACACTAGAAGAAACTTACAATTAAATGAAGTTATTTCTTACGAGGAGTTACTTAGAGCATTTAAATGGATAGCAAAAAACTTACCTAGACATATTAAGGGTATTACTATACATAGAGATGGTCTTATAACTCAGGAGGAGTTAGAATACTTCCATCAAGTAATGTATGAAATTAAAATCGAAAAATACAATTTAGTTGAAGTTATAAAAAGTGGAGTACCAAGAATTGGTTTTTACTCAAATCACAATACTGAAACTATATACTTAGATGGTTTTATGGGCTATTATGTTTTCGCAAATAATATATCGTATTTAATTACAAATGATCAGTGTTTGCGAACTACAAGAACTGTACCTAATCCATTAAAAATCAAAAAAATCTATGGATACAAGAAAATTTCAAGTCTCACAGAAGAGATTTATTGGCTTACTAAAGCTTACTCTACTAATATTTTTGAACCATCTCATTTACCTATAACAACTCTTTTAGCAAATAACTGGTCATAAAGTAGAAATCTCGTGCATTTTACAACTGAATAACAATATAGATAAGAGCTATAAAAACCTTGGTAAAATATACAAAAAATTTGCCTCAGAAGCATCACACTTCCAAGGCAAATAAACTCTCTAATTCTTTCTTTACTTCGCGCTCTTTGCGCCCTTCGCGGTTCGTTTCTCTTAAAGTTGCTTCACTTCCGAAACCAACTTCGCCACCATATCCTTCGCACTACCAAAAAGCATCGTAGTTTTATCCTTGTAGAACAACTCATTATCTACACCGGCAAAACCCGTACTCATCCCGCGCTTAATCACAATCGTTTGCTTCGCCCGATCTACTTCCAAAATTGGCATACCATAAATCGGGCTATTTGTATCACTCCGCGCCGCTGGATTTACTACATCATTTGCTCCAATTACCAAAGCCACATCCGCTTGCTCAAACTGGGGATTAATATCTTCCATGTCGTATAACTGGGTATAAGGCACATTTGCCTCCGCCAGTAATACATTCATATGCCCCGGCATTCTCCCAGCAACGGGGTGAATGGCGTACTTGACATCAACGCCCATCCGTTCTAACTGATCTGACAATTCCCGGACGCTATGTTGCGCTTGGGCAACTGCCATCCCATAACCAGGCACAATTACCACAGAACGGGCATAACCCAACATCATCGCCCCTTCTTCGGGATCGATGCTACGGACGGTTTGATCGATCGCATCACCACTAGCAGCACCACCACCAGAAGTAGATCCTGTACCAAAAGCGCTGAACAGCACACTAAATAAGGAGCGGTTCATCGCCTTACACATAATTTCGGTGAGGATTAAGCCAGATGCTCCCACCAAAGCCCCAGCGATGATTAACATATTGTTCATCACCACGAACCCCGCCGCCGCCGCCGCCACACCTGACAACGAGTTCAACAGCGAGATTACCACTGGCATATCGCCGCCACCAATGGGGATAACGAACATCACGCCCAACACCAATGAAACGCCAACCACTCCCAAGAATATAGGTAAGCTATCTGGTGTAATGATTAAATAGACACTGCCCACTACATAAGCAGCCAGAAGCAAGAGATTAAATGGTTGCTGGAAAGGAAATGTAATCGGAGAACCGCTGATTAAACCTTGCAATTTGGCAAAGGCTAGAAAACTACCTGTGAAGGTAATACCACCGATTAACACGTCCAAAAGTATGGAAATGTTGACATCTAAGGGTATTGGCTGAGAACTATCTAACAACCGCCAAAATTCCGCAACAGCTACTAAAGCCGAAGCTGCACCGCCCAAGCCGTTGAGTAAACCCACCATTTGGGGCATTTCGGTCATTTGGACTTTGTAGGCTACGATCGCCCCAATTCCCGATCCAATCGCCAAGCCCAACAATATCATCTCGTAGTTCAACACATGCTGATCCAGCATTGTTGCTGCGATCGCCAGCAGCATCCCCACAGAGGCAACGAGATTACCGTTCCTCGCTGTAGCAGGTGATCCCAGCTTTTTCAAGCCGAGAATGAATAACGATGCAGCGACTAAATATGTCAGCTGAATGCCAGTTGGTAAAAAGTCGCTCACGCTTTAATCTCCTTTTTCTTGAACATTTGTAGCATTCTGTCTGTGACGAGGAAGCCACCTATAACGTTGACAGTTGCCAATACCACAGCAATCAAACCGAGAATCACTGAGACACTTGTTTCTCTAGCACCTGAAGCTACTATTGCCCCAAGTACCGAAATGCCAGAAATCGCGTTTGAGCCTGACATTAAGGGCGTGTGTAAAGTCGGTGGTATTTTGTTGATGACTTCAAAGCCAATAAAAGATGCCAAAACAAATACAAACAAAGCAGCAAGTAATGCCTCTGTCATGAAATCAAAACTCCTTATAGTAATTTGGCTACTAACCTGCTCCAACGCCGCTTAAAGCTTGTAGTGCATCCCGCACGCGTTGATTGCGAATTTCACCAGCGTGGGTAACGCAAGCTGCATCAACGATGTCGTCGCTAAAGTCAACCTGTAAAGCTTTGTCTTTAATTAGCAATTGCATCAACGATGTTACGTTCTTGGCATACAATTGGCTGGCGTGAATTGGCATCGATGATGGGAGATTGATGGGACCGATAATTGTCACGCCGTTCCATACAATATCTTTTCCGGGTTCTGTGCAGGCGCAGTTACCACCCTGATCAGCAGCCAAATCTACAATCACTGAACCGGGTTTCATTTGTGCCACCATTTCTTCTGTAACCAGCCGTGGTGCTTGTCTCCCAGGAACTTGAGCGGTGGTAATTACCACATCAGAATTTTTGACGTGTTCGGCGACAACTTCTTGGGTACGTTGTTTGCTAGCCTCAGAAATTT
This sequence comes from Nostoc sp., assembly GCF_036918245.1. Classification (GTDB taxonomy): domain Bacteria; phylum Cyanobacteriota; class Cyanobacteriia; order Cyanobacteriales; family Nostocaceae; genus Nostoc. Next base: position 18,106 of record NZ_JBALEF010000116.1, on the reverse strand, counting down.
CCTTGGCGTAGCCACCTGCGGCGACGGTTTCTTCTTCTAATTTGACTTCAACGAACTTTGCCCCTAAGCTTTGCACTTCTTCTTTAACGGCGGGACGAATATCAAAGGCTTCTACTACTGCTCCCAAACGTCTAGCGGTGGCGATCGCTTGCAATCCGGCGACACCAGCGCCCATAATAAATACTTTCGCTGGAGCGATCGTACCTGCGGCTGTGGTTAACATCGGGAAGTATTTAGGTAATGCAGCTGCGGCAATTAATACTGCTTTGTAACCTGCTAATGAAGCTTGCGAGGACAAAGCATCCATACTTTGCGCCCTGGTAGTACGGGGGATCATCTCCATACTCAAAGCTGTGACTTTCCGATTTGCCAGTTGCTGCGCTACAACAGGATTTCCCAAAGGATTGAGAAAACTGACTAATACAGCCCCTTCCTTTAACAAATCAACTTCTGAGCGTCCATCTTCTCGTTCTTGTGGTGGGCTGACTTTCAGCAGAATATCTGTTTCGCCCCATAATTTGGCAGTATCGCTGATTATTGTGGCTCCTGCGACTTCATAGTCAGAATCGTTGAAAAAAGATCGCTCTCCTGCACCCGCTTCTACCCAGACTTCCAAACCTTGTTTTACCAATCGAGCAACGGTGTCAGGAATTAATGCCACACGACGTTCACAAACTTCAATTTCTCTAGCAACTGCTATTCTCATGAAATCTCCTGAAGATAAATACCTAATCTTTGCCAAGTAAATGATTGTCTAGATAAAAGATATCCCGCACTCATAGTACTTAGGCAAGAATATCAGCCATGACTTTTACTTGTAGATAGAACCTTGAAACTTTCCTCTCCCACTCTTAGCTGTCCAAGCAAAGCCTGACTTTGCCGTTTGCAGATGTCATATTTTCAGATAGTTGCAAACAGGGTTACGTATTGCACATCCTAAATTGATTCCCAAATTTTGCATCTTTATCTTTAACTTGTTTTCGGGATTGAGAAATTTTGGTATTCCTTTCTTATAGAGTAATATTGACCGAATTTTGAAAGCTTTATAATTTCCCAATCAAATTTTAATGATTACGACTTCGATTCCAATGCAACTTATTTTAATCAATTTAGCCCAAGTTAACTGGCGATCGCTGATCACATGGATCAAATTTTATAACAAAATTCTCAAATTTAGATACACTTATACATATTTGTCAACACAATCCAACCCCAACTGTGTTTCTATCTAGTTCAAATTTGACCAACTCAGTAATCAAATCACGGCCATATAAAGGTAATAAAGTAATTTTAATATATGTTCATTTTAACACTAGGTAATTTACTTTCTGCCTAAAATTCAGATAGAATGGCACTTTTTTTGGAAATTAAACGTCCATTGTCAGGAAGCCAGTAGTAAAGTTTAGTAAAGAATACTAACACATAGTTATTTTTAGATAACAGATTTATATTTTGGTAGAGGAAGCCCAATTATGCGACGTTTACTTTCTGCTTTAGCCGTGACTAGCTTTTTGGTTACTGGATTACCAGCCTTGACTTGGGCGCAAAGTTTACCTGGATTTACGCTGTTTAGCGGCGTCAAACAAGAAAATCAGCTGCCCTTTAGGTTAGATTTTGGTGGACAAGCTAATGGTTGGGATCGTTATATATTAAGGATTCCAGCCAAAAGAATGAAATTAGCGGTTGGTCAATTTGCAATTACCTACCCTGATTATTACAAAGGAACTTTTGACCAGAAAAAAATTGAAGTCAGAGTCAAAGGCAAAGCAGTTCCGCTTTCTGAGGTGAAGTGGGACAAAGAAGGTAAACTGATTAATATTTTTCCTCAAGAGCCAGTGCCAGCAGGTAGCGCAGTCGAGGTAGTGTTATCTAACGTGAAAAACCCATCCTTCGGCGGAGTTTACTATTTTAACTGTCAAGTGCTCTCTCCTGGCGATGTGCCACTACTGCGCTACATGGGAACATGGATTTTGAGCATTAATTAAGAGTGGGGAATAGGGAGTAGGGATGTAACCAATCGGCGATTCCCAATTCCCTCACAAAGTGATACAATTAGAGATTGTGAGTTTTTATAAAAATCACCTAAGAGGAGAACAGTATGAAAAGAACACTGGGCGGCACTAGTCGTAAGAGAAAAAGAACCTCTGGTTTTCGCGCCAGGATGCGGACACCAGACGGCAGAAACGTGATTAGCGCCAGAAGAAAAAAAGGACGTCACCGTCTGAGCGTTTAGGGCATATTTAAGCTAAAAGAGCATCTGTGGCTTTGCCCAAAGCAAATCGGCTAAAATCCCGAAAGGATTTCCACGCAGTTTTCCGAGAAGGAATTCGGCGTCATGGCTCTTATTTAACATTGAGAGCCTTAAAGCCTTTATGTTCAAAGAAACCATCTTTGGACACTGCTACTCAGACTACACAAGCAACTGACTCAGCACATCTTGCCAGCACGCGGATTGGCATTTCGATTAGCACAAAAGTCAGCAAAAGGGCAGTGGTTCGCAACCGAATCAAACGGCAAATTACTGCTGCTTTACATAATTTGCTGCCAAAATTATCACCAGGATGGCGGCTAGTATTCATTGTCAAACCCACCGCAGCAGAATCTAAGTGCGTAAGCCCACAATTTCTGCAAGAATTAGAGCAGTTGTTGGCACAAGCTGAGGTGTTCGATGGGAATTCGTGAAGATGTTTATTATGAAGGTGGGCCCCATGTTGGGGATTTAATTGTCAACCTACTGATTGGACTAACCATTGTTGGGATACCATTAACAGTCGGGGCAATTGTCAGGGCATTGTGGCTGCGTTTCCGTATCACCGATCGCCGAATTACTGTGATTGGAGGTTGGCAGGGACGCGATCGCACTGACGTAATTTACTCAGAAATTGTCAAAATCGTCAAAGTTCCCCGTGGCATTGGCTTTTGGGGAGATATGGCGATCACCTTAAAAAACGGCAGTCGTCTCGAATTGCGTGCAATTCCCAATTTTCGGGAAGTCTATGACTACATCAACGAAAGAATTGCTGCGAAAAATCCCGAATTTAGCGCCACTGCTAACAAGTGATGGCAGCAGGGGAAGATGAGGGAGATGAACCAAAGCCCAATTCCCAATGCTCCATTTAAATGTGCGGCTATCCGTAGCGAAAGATAGTCGCCGACAAATCATGATTTAGATAAATTAGATTCAGTTTACAGTACCTCAGGTTGAATTCAGAATAATGGATTTTGGTATCGGCTTTCTCTCGAACAACGTGATGCTGCCAATCATAGATTTCTTCTATGGTATTGTGCCTAGCTACGGATTAGCGATCGTTGCTTTGACCTTGATAGTCCGCTTCGCGCTCTATCCCCTGAGTGCTGGCTCAATTCGCAACATGCGGAAAATGCGAATTGTACAACCTCTAATGCAGAAGCGGATGGCAGAAATCAAAGAGCGCTATAAGGATGAACCGCAAAAGCAGCAGGAGGAAATGGTTAATGTCCAAAAAGAATTTGGCAACCCTTTGGCAGGCTGTTTTCCATTACTAGTGCAAATGCCAGTCTTGTTAGCGCTGTTTGCCACCTTGCGGGGTTCACCTTTTGCAAGTGCGAACTACAGCGTTAACCTGCAAATTCTTCCCGCAGAACAAATCGAACAAATTCAACCGCAAGCCTTTGCCACTGCTCCTCAAAATATTTACGTTGCAGATGGGGAACACGTTAAAGTAGCTGCCATTCTTCCTAGCGGAAATAAATTAGCGGTGGGAGAACAAACCAAGATACAGTATCAGACTGTTGAAGGTAAACCATTCCAGGTGCTTTTAGCAGAACACCCAGAAAATAAGCTGATTCCTGATTGGAAAATTACCAAGGGTGAAGATAGGATAAAAATTGATACTCAGGGCAATGTAGAAGCCTTGCAACCGGGAGAAGTTACTATTCAAGGAACAATTCCTGGACTAGCAGCAGAAAAAGGCTTTTTATTCATTGATGCTTTAGGCAGGGTTGGCGCACAAGATGCAGATGGCACAATCCACTGGGATATCGTCGCCATGATTGTCTTCTTTGGAATCAGCCTTTATGTTAGCCAAATGCTTTCTGGGCAAAATTCCAGTGGTGGCAATCCGCAGCAGGATACAGTTAACAAAATCACTCCCGTCATCTTTTCTGGGATGTTTTTATTCTTCCCCCTGCCAGCTGGGGTGCTGATGTATATGGTGATTGGTAATATATTCCAAACCGCCCAAACTTATCTTCTGTCCCGCGAACCTCTACCAGAAGAACTGCAAAAAATCGTGGAAACCCAGGAGAAAGAAGCCGCAGTTACAGAACAAAAGGCACTCCCATTTGAACCAAAAAGTGCCAAGAAAAAGGCTACAGGGGGATCATGAGCAACATTCCGATGCAGCGAGGTCAGCAGTGGTTAAAAACACTCCTAGAACTCACTGGAATACCATCTGAGATTCAGGGTCATTTAGAAACTGCCCAATCTCAAGATGGCGGTTCTCCAGAACCAGATAACTACTGGTTGACAATTGACCAAACCAATTTGACATCAGAACAAATCCAGGTATTAATTGGTGCTGATGGTTCTGTGCTAGATGCGATTCAGTATCTAGCAAATTCGGTTCTAAACCTCAGTCAACCTCCAGAGGAACAAGCCTCTTACACCATTGAGTTAAATGGCTACCGGGTCAAAAGAGAAGCCGAAATTCGCGCATTAGCAGAAGCAGCAGCCGATGAAGTGCGCTTTTCTGGTAGAGAAGTGGAAATCAAATCTCTTAGCTCTGCTGAACGGCGTCAAGTTCATACCTTCTTGAAGGAATTTGGAGATTTAGAAACTTTCAGTCGCGGTAAAGAGCCACATCGTCATCTAGTTGTCTGTCCAGCATCGTTGGAAGGAGTTAGGAGTTAAAAGTTAGGAGTTATGAGTTTGGAGTTGATTGAAAACTCATAACCATATAATTTCAAAATTTCTCTTGTTCTTAAGAGATAAAATAAAGATGTAATATCAGTATAATTGCTGATAATCAAGATAAATTTTAGTGAGGATGTCTCACGAATCCTATGGACGCAATTTATATTCCGCAGCTAACTCAAGCCCCGGAGCGGACAGAGGAAGTTCAGGTTAATGAATTTCTGCCTGGTCTGGAAACTTTGACACCAGTTCGCGGTCATGTGCGCGTACAGCATCATGGTAATTACTTGCAAGTGTCTAGTCAGGCAGAAACAATTATTACTTGTACCTGCAACCGCTGTTTGCAGCAATACAATCGACGTTTAGGGCTTGATACGAAAGAAATCATCTGGTTGGATGAAACGGCAAATCAGGCAAATGACTTGCCCCTAGAAAGGGAAGTGGTTATGGAAGATTTACTGGAAAGTTTACCGCCCGATGGTTATTTTTATCCCAACGAATGGCTGTATGAGCAGATGTGCTTGGCAGTACCACAACGGCAACTGTGCGATCGCAATTGTCCAGGTATTCCTGTAAGTAGTACAGTTGATAGTTCTGATAGTCCTGAAACTCCAGTCGATCACCGTTGGGCTTCTCTGGAAGCACTGAAAAAGCAACTTCCGGGATAGATATTTCATGCGCCGTTTGCTGTATTACGGCGCAATTAACTATTTTATGTAAGAAATATGTCTTTAGAGTACCTAACGTCCCTAATGGCGCAGCAAGATTAAAATGGTGTGAAAGAAAAATTAAATTATGTTTTTAAATTGAGATTTTTCCAAAATTTTTAATGCATCATCTTAGTCTTGCCACACTAATGGGACAGACCACTAGTACAAAAGTAGCTAAATCACAGTATATAAGTTTTAATTATACTGCTTTATGATACTAGTATGAGTCAGAAAAGAAAAAGTCTTTTTCTCAGATGGATGTATTTAGTTACTGATATTAATAATTCTTTGCCCAATTTCTCCGCATTAGCTTGTCCAAATTGTTATCGGCTAGGAGTGGATTTTCAATATGTTGGGGATCTGCAAACAAGGATCGGCTACATGGTAATATGGTGTCCATTTTGTTTACAGGGAATACACATTTCCAGAGTGAGCATTCCCGATCAGGCTCAGGCCCTTCCTTTTAATGTGTCCGCAGAACAAATTTTAAAGCGAATTCCAAATTTCACTCATGTAAAGCCAGACTATTGAGAAAAAACTAAACTTGATTTGAGCTATGAAGTCGCTGAACTTTAGTTTTTAGTGGGCGAGGGCGCTAAGTAAGATTTGGGCTAACGGAAGATTCCCTAGTGTTATTCGTTTTTAGTTGTTAGAGGTGATACAAACCTGAACAATGAGAGAAGAACTAATAACCACAGCTATATATGAACTTCCGTGAAGAGTTTAAACTGCTGCTACGTGCCCGCTACCCTTTGATTTATATTCCCACTTATGAAGAGGAGCGGGTAGAAGCAGTTATCCGGGAAGAAGCCACCAATCAGGGTAATCGCCCGGTGTATACTTGGGATTTTGTCGATGGCTACCAGGGAAACCCCAATGATGTTGGCTTTGGGCGACGTAACCCGTTGCAAGCTTTAGAATTCATCGAAAAATTACCAGCTTCCGCACCTGCGGTATTGATTTTACGAGATTATCATCGCTTTTTAGATGATGTAGCGATCGCCCGCAAACTCCGCAATCTCGCCCGACTCCTCAAGTCACAACCAAAAAATATTGTCCTACTGTCGCCGCGCATCGCCATTCCTGACGACTTAACCGAAGTGCTGACAGTCGTCGAGTTTCCCTTACCCGCCGCCCCAGAAATTAAAACTGAGGTAGATCGCTTGCTACAAAGTACTGGTAACTCCCTTTCTGGTAAAGTTTTAGATGATTTGGTGCGCTCTTGTCAAGGACTTTCGATGGAACGGATTCGCCGGGTTTTGGCAAAAGCGATCGCTACTCACGGTGAATTGCAACCAGAAGACGTGGATCTCGTTTTGGAAGAAAAGCGCCAAACTATCCGCCAAACCCAAATTCTGGACTTCTACCCCGCCACTGAGCAAATTTCTGATATTGGCGGACTGGATAACTTGAAAGACTGGTTGATTCGTCGGGGAGGCTCGTTTACTGATAAAGCGCGACAGTACGGATTACCGCACCCCCGTGGTTTAATGTTAGTGGGTATTCAGGGGACTGGTAAATCATTAACGGCAAAAGCGATCGCTCATCATTGGCATTTACCTTTGCTACGTTTGGATGTGGGCAGGTTATTTGGTGGTTTGGTGGGTGAATCAGAATCTCGCACTCGCCAAATGATCCAAGTAGCTGAAGCCCTCGCTCCTTGTATTTTGTGGATTGATGAAATAGATAAAGCCTTTGCCGGACTTGGTAGCAAAGGTGATGCCGGAACAGCCAGCCGTGTCTTTGGCACTTTTATTACCTGGCTAGCCGAAAAAACCTCACCCGTTTTTGTCGTCGCTACTGCTAACGACATCCAAGCTTTACCGCCGGAGATGCTGCGTAAGGGGCGATTTGATGAAATTTTCTTTGTGGGATTGCCCACCCAAGAAGAAAGAAAAGCAATTTATGATGTTCATTTATCGCGATTGCGCCCCCATAACTTAAAAAGTTATGACATTGAAAGGTTAGCTTATGAAACGCCCGATTTTTCTGGGGCCGAGATTGAGCAAACTTTAATTGAAGCGATGCATATTGGATTTAGCCAAAATCGCGACTTTGCTAACGACGACATTTTAGAAGCAGCCAGTCAGATTATACCCTTGGCACGAACTGCCGTAGAGCAAATTCAGCAACTCCAAGAATGGGCTGCTGCTGGGAGAGCGCGTTTAGCATCTAAACACAGTCCTTTGAGCGAACGCCTCCGGCGCACTACGTGAACCAAAAAAAATGTAGAGACGTAGCATTCCTACTTCTCTACAAAGGTTTTGGATAACGCATATTTAATTTCACCAGATGTCTATTCAGCATAGCTACAATAATGAGTTAGTCAAAAGTCAATAGTTAATGATGAATTATTATGGACTATTGATTCTTATACTGATGGGTTACTTGCTTCTCTACTCGTAACCCTTGAGAGCCAGTTCAACACCACTCTCCTCAATAGGGGGGAAAATACGCAGATGACTGGCTCACCTTCACTCTTGATAATCAGGTTTTAATTATGTTGTCTGGCTTAACAAAGTTTATACTGGGGTTTTTCTTAGCGATCGCTGTGCTAGTAGGTGGCGGTGGTGCAATTGCACTCTATTTTATGAATCGCACCGGCATAGCCCCTGCCAAACCCATTTATTCCAATGATAGTCCTTCGGTGAAAGCCCAAGCTCCAAAAGCAACTAATCCTGGAGGAAGTAAAGCCAGTCTTACACCTGGGACATCTACTCAATCATCTCCAAGCTCAACCTCTACTCCCACAGGACGACCATTGGCTACCCCATCATCAAAACCATTACCATCGGGAGCTTACCGAGGGCGTGTTAGTTGGGCTGAAGGCTTGAGTTTGCGATCGCAACCAAATCAAGAATCTGAAAAGATTGGTGGAGTTGGTTTTAATCAAAAAATTATTATTTTGCAAGAAAGCGACGACAAATCCTGGCAAAAGATCCGTTTGGAAGGTAGCGAACAAGAAGGTTGGGTAAAAGCAGGTAATACTGAAAAAGTTGATCAACAATAGCCTAAAAATCAGAGCAAATAGTAGAACCACAACATTTATCACAAACAGGAAAACAAGACTAAAAATGAGATATGTTTACTCAATAGCTTCATCTGGAACTACTTGAGATTGCTTTCCTAGAAAACAGGAAGTATGTATCAATGTATCAATTGGAAGCTCAATTTGAAAAGTAGTTCCTTGCCCCTTGGCAGAAATACAGTTGAGCCTACCACCATGTGTTTGAACGACAATCTGATAGCTAATTGATAATCCTAATCCAGTTCCTTGTCCAACTAGTTTAGTTGTGAAAAAGGGATCATAGATTTTATTTTGTACGTCTTCACTAATGCCAGATCCATTGTCGAAAATTTGAATATTGACCCAACCAACTTGATTAATGGTTGTTCTAATCCGAATTAAAGGTGTAAAACTGGACTGTAATTTGATGTTATTAAGCTTTTGTTCGAACACATCAATAGCATTTGCAATGATGTTGAAAAATACTTGGTTTAACTGTCCGGGATAGCAATTTACTAAGGGTAAATTACCATATTCTTTAATTACAATAATTTCTGGGCGATTGTTCGGCGCATAACTAATACGGTTCTGAAGAATGAGCAGTGTCGAATTAAGCCCTTCGTGGATGTCCACAGCTTTCAATTGTGCCTCGTCTAGACGAGAGAAGTTACGCAAGGATTCCACAATATACTTAATACGTTCTGCTCCGGTTTGCATTGAGTTCAGTAGTTTAGGTAAATCTTCTAGCAAGAATGGTAAATCAATAGACTCTACTTGAGCTTGAACCGCAAGCACTGGAGTTGGATAATGTTGCTGATAGGTATTGATTAATTCTAAGAGTTGCCGCAGATAAATTTCTGTATGAAACAGGTTTCCATAAATGAAGTTAGCAGGATTGTTAATCTCATGAGCAACTCCCGCTACTATTTGTCCCAAAGACGACATTTTTTCTGCTTGAAGAAATTGCAATTGAGCTTTCTGAAGTGCCAACATAGCTATCTCTAATTCTTCAGACCGAGACTCAGCTAGAGTAGCCAGCGCTTCTTGGTTTTGTAAGGCTTGTTTGAGACGTTCTTCGTTTTCTTTAAGATCAGCTGTTTTGACTAGTTGAACACTCAATTGTTCGTTGAAAAAAGATGTGAGCAGCGTCCATCCTAGAAGGAGTAATGTGAATAAGCCAATAATCACAGCCATCCAATAGGTTGCAGTAGTATCAACTGCTGAAAACTCGACCGATTCGATGACTGAAAAATGGGTAGCCATCATTCCTGTGTAATGCATTGAGGGAATGGCAGCACCCATGAGAATTGCACTGCCAATCCTCAAAAAGCGTCCTGTTACTGTACTATTAGCTCTGAGGTTAAACCCCAGCCAGAGGGCAACCAGTGAGATGAGAATAGCGATGTCTACGACGGGCTACGCCTACGCAATGGAGAGTGCAACCACACTCAAGTCATAAGACATTTTAGCTGGTAAACGAATAGCAGCCATACCGATGTAGTGCATTGCACTAATCCCTATGCCCATTAAGAGGCTACCGCTCAACAACCGCAAAATACCAAATTCTGCCTGGCTAACTAGGTACAGGGCTAATCCAGAAGCGAAAATTGCAGGTAGCACCGAAATCAAAACTGTTAACCAGTCATAGTCAATGGGAATCGGCAGACTGAACGCCAGCATAGCAATAAAATGCATTGCCCAAATACCGATTCCCATTGCAATCGCTCCCCCTAGCAGCCACGGCCACCTTTGCTGCGATTTAGCGTCTGTTACTCTTATAGCTAGATCAAGTGTGGTATAAGCCGTAAGCATGGCAATGGCAACGGAAAATAAGACTAAGCGAATATCGTAGATACCGTGGAGCATTAGGTTGAATATTATCCGCGATTCAATAATGCAAGACTAGACCCACTATTTGTCTGCGTTGCTCATGCTCGAAACCCAAATGGGTATAGCAAAAATTTTGTCAGGCAAATAGAAAACGAGCCTCGAAAGCTTTACATTGCTTATTATTCCCCCTACAGAAGCTTGTATTTCATATCAGCTTGGGGAATTTGTTGTAAATAATCATACTAAAAACAAACATAATACAGAGCAAGTGGTATTATTTTGTATAGCAATAACTTGAAAAAAGCAAGTGAAAACAGGGGTAGATAGCTATTTAACCAAGCTCGCCTCAGTCTACGAGGCATCCGAAAGCGTCAAGGTTGTTCCTAGCGCAGCCAATTTCAAATTTTTGAATTGGAAAAAGTTATCTAGCGGTGCGGCGATGCGTCTTTTGTCTGTGGCACTAACTACGGGGCTTCTGAGTATTGCTGGGCAAGCTTTAGCACTTCAGAAAATCGGAAGTAATGGGTCTCAAGTTAGCAGTAGCCAAAGATGTTTAAAAAAGTTAGGCTATTTTAACGGCCCGGTTACAGGTAAGTTTGCTGCCTTGACTAAAAATGCTGTGATCAAATTCCAGCAAGCCAATAGAATATCTGCTGATGGAGTTGTGGGTATTAGTACTCAACGAGCCTTGCAACGAGCGTGTCAAACTAGAAGTTCTAATAGAAATATCGGTGGCGCATCGCGCTCGCCAGTTGGTCAATATCCTACTCTTTCTCAAGGCAAAACTGGTGCAGCCGTCACAAGATTACAACAGCGTCTACGGCAGTTAGGCTACTTTAATACTAATCCAACTGGGAATTTTGGACGAATTACTAAAGATGCTGTAATTGCATTTCAGCGAAATTATCGCATAACTGCTAACGGGATTGTGAATCGACAAACTTGGAACACACTAATGGGTTCCTCTCCCACTTTAGGAAGATCGAGTCTTTCTACTCAACAAGTCAGAGAACTCCAAGTGCGTTTGCGGCAGCTAGGTTATTTAAATGCTGATGCTACTGGGAATATTGGCCCAATGACTAGAGAAGCTGTAATTGCATTCCAGCGAAATAATGGACTACCTGTTGATGGCATCGCCAATGCTCAAGTTTTGGACTCAGTGCGTAGAGTCTCCACAGGTGGTATTCAACAACCAGGTAGAAATTATCTCACTGTAGGTGATCGCGGAGAAAATGTCAGATTAGTTCAAGAGCGTTTGGGGCAGTTGGGTTTCTCTAATACTAATCCTGATGGACTTTTCAACGATTACACTAGACAATCTGTGATTGCATTCCAGCAATATTCTCGAATTAGTTCTACTGGAAATGTAGATTGGCAAACTTGGGAAGCATTAGGGTTGAATGGTTCAACTGGGGGCAATTATACTCAAAATAACGATTATGTATTAGCTGACACTAATCGCTATGCATTACCTCCTGCCAATGACTATGTAGTACCTGTTACCAATGGCAATACATTAGTTGCTAATAATCCTTACAGAGTAATAATTCCCATTTCCAGTAATGATACTCTGAGTAAAGTACAACAATATATACCCAACGCTATCACAGAGCAATCCAATTTAGGGGATTACGTGAATGCTGGAGCATTTAGCGATCGCGCCCAAGCAGAAACGCTAACGAAAAAGCTCCGCTCGTTAGGTCTTGATGCACGGGTAAAATACAATTAAATTGACAAGCTCAACTGCGAACCTTCTTGAGTTTTATTCACTTCAATCCTGGCTTGGAAAGCTTCTTTGAGGTGGGGCATGTGGGTAACGGTGAGGATGCAAGCGAAATCGGAGGCGATCGCATTAATCGCGGCAATCAAGCGATCGCATCCTTCGGCATCCTGTGTACCAAAACCTTCATCCACAATCAACAATTGCAATGCCGCCCCCGCCCGTTGCGCTAATAGTTTTGCCAAAGCTAAACGGATGGCAAAATTAATTCTAAAGGCTTCCCCACCTGAGTAAGTTTCGTAAGCTCGTGTTCCTCTAGAATCGGCGATTAAAATATCTAAGGTGTCTATCAGCTTGGCATTTTTCTTAGTTGATTTAGCACTGCGACCCGCTTTTTGAGTAATAAATTGTACATGAAACTGATTCCCACTCAGCCGCGAAAGTAGTTGATTTGTCTCGGCTTCCAGTTGCGGCAATACATTCTCAATCATCAGTGCTTGGATACCATTTTTACCAAAGGCTTGCGCTAATTCCTGGTAAACACGATATTCTTGCTTACAAGATTGTAATTGCTGCTGCTGTTCTTCATACTGAATTTGCAGCGTTTCCAGTTGATGCGCTAGCTGTTCTAAACGCCCCAACTTAGCTATCTGCTCATCGAGTTGCCGTCTGCGGATTGCTAACTGCTGCTCTAAAGCTTGAATTTGGGCAGATGGGTTAGCTGTTGCTTGTAATTGCTGAATAATGCTTTCGATTTGTCCGCCAAGTTTTTGCCGCTCAGTTAATCTAGCGCTTCTAGATTCCTCTAACTCTTGCAACCTCGTCTGGAGTTGGGGATACTGTTGCTGGGCTGACAGCAGTTGTTGATACCGCAAATGCCAAGATTGAGCTTTCTTTGCAGCCATACGCAGATTGTTGTGTTGCTCGGAACTGTAGGCAATTTCGGCAATATGACGCTCAAGAGCCGCGATTTGTTTAGCACATTCAGAATCAATCTGATCCTGCTGGATTTTGGCTTGTAATTGGGCAATTTGGGACTGGAGTTCTGGTTTTCGGGCTAATAGTTGCGCTTGTCGCTTAGTTGCATCTTTAATTTGCCCTTGTTTAATTTCTGCCCATCGCCACCGTTCAACTTCACTCCGGGCGAGGGCGTGGTCTTGTTCACTATAATTAACTTGTTGCAAGTATTGGTCTAGCTGCCGGAGTTCGGCTTGTTTATCGGGAGCGTAATCACCAGCTTGGAGCGATCGCTCTAAATGCTGTTTTTCAGCAGCAATTTGCTGTAACTGTTGTTGCACATCAGTTGTCGCTTCTAACTGTGCTGCTAACTGTCCCCGTTGTTCGCGTAAACCATCGTAACCCGCCAATTGTTGGGATATATCGCGATATTCCTGCCTGAGTGTCTGAATTTCTTTGTCAGACACAGCCAATTGTTCTCGAACTACCCAAAACTGCCCTTGAGTATCCTCTAACTCACTTTGGGTTTTTTCCACTACCCGACTCCAGTGATGTTCGTCTAAAGGACGCTCACATAATGGACAAAGTGCTTCAGGATTTTGCAGCATTTGCAATTTTTGCTCTAATTCTCCCAGCAGTTTTTCATAATCCCGTTGATGAGCTTGCAGACGTTCGATAAAGTGCCGCCTTTCTTGCCCTTTTTCTTGGACTCGTTGCAGATAAACCCGCTTTTTCTCCAGTTCCTCAATCTGGATTGCTACATCCATCACCGCTTGTTGTAGTTGCGGTTGGCGGCCGTGCTGGCGTTGCAATTGGTTTTCAGTACTTTGGAGTTGTTCGAGTCGCGCTACTAAACCAGCATGAGTGCGATCGAGTTGGCTTTGTAAAGTTGCTCGTTGTTGCAATAAGGGAGTCACTTGCATTTGCAGTTGATCTAAACGAGCAACATGGTGACGAGCTGCGGCTAGTTGTGACAAAGCGGCTTCTACTTCACCTGATTTAGTGAGAGTTTGCTGAATGTCTCGCTCTTGTTGCTGCAAAGCTTCTAGCTGCGCTTGGGCTTGTTGCAGTTGTCGTTCGATTTCGTGAATTTGTTTGGTAAGCTGTTGTTGCTTTTGTTGGCGATTTTGTTGGGCGCGGGTGTGTTCTTCAAATTTGACAGCAAAGGCTTCTTCTTGAGATTGTAGACTTTGATATTGGGCGTATCCAGCTTTAATCTCAGCTTCTTGGTGTAATATTTTTTCTAAATCTGATAGCTGAGAGCCAATAGCTGATTGTTCTTGTTGGAGGCGATCGCAATCTTGGGTAAGATTTTGGTATTGCTGCTTTATAAAGCTGAGTTGTTGTTCCCAATTTTGGCGCTGGTGCTGGACAACTTGCAAACTTTGTAATTGAATATTATCAAAAGCTTGCACCTGTTGCAGTTGGTTGAGTTCGGCTTCTAACTCCATTCTTTGCGCTTGGGTGATCTGGCGTTGTTGCAGCTGAATTTTTATCGACTCCAAAGAACGCTCTAACTCTACTGCCTGGGCTTTGAACTGACGAGAAGATTCCTTTGCCCGTTCTTCCAAATCATCGTACTGATTGAGTTTCAATAACTCCGCTAAAATTTCTTTGCGTTCTGTGGGACGCTTGAGCATGAATTCATCTGCACGACCTTGACGTAAGTAGGCAGAATTAATAAAAGTATCATAATCAAGCTTGATGTGTTCTAAAATCAAATCTTGGGTTGCTCTTACCCCTTTGCAAGTGAGTGAGCGAAACCCAGATGGTATTTCTATTTGAAATTCAAGGACGCTAGTACCTCCCCGAATTCGGGTACGAATCACCCGATATTTTTGCTGGTTACTTTTGAAAGTAAAATCAACCCGAACTTCTTTCGCACCAGAATAGATGACATCATCTTCAGCAGTGGCGCGGCTTTCACCCCAAATTGCCCAAGTGATTGCTTCTAAAAGAGAAGATTTACCCGCACCATTGGAACCACAAATACAAGCCGTATGCAAACCGCCAAAATCTAAAGTTGCATCACGGTAACTAAGGAAGTTTTTCAGGATAAGTTGTACTGGGATCATTCAGGCTATAGCGCCACATCTACTTTTAATAAATAACAGTACAGATGCACTGTTTGTTAGTTTAGCTATCTAGATATCAGGTTTCTAGTCTTGAAGACATCAATTTTACAAAAATTTACAATATTATGAGTGAATTTTTCTTGTTGCATGAAAAAGTTTTGCTGTCTTCAAAGAAAAATGAAATTCTTCTGGAGGCTTTTCGTTATTTTTTTGTTGATCGAGAAGAAAACGTTCTTATTTGATTTATGAGAATTGAAAGTTACAGATCCCTGACTTCGTAAAAGTTGTCGGGGATCTTGTCTGTGAGGAATTATTTAGGATTGTTATAGTCGCAAAGAGAGAATTTGTCATTGGCTAATTGCGTAGGCGTAGCCCGTCTTAGACATCGCTTGACCTTGACCGAGGTATCAACAATCCAATATATGTACCGACAGCAAATTTAGTTAAATCTAGAAATGGAGGGCGACTCTTTTCATCGATAACTGCGAGAGTGAGAGAACCAATCACCATAATCAGCGTTACAACAGCCAGCACTTCATCTCTTGAAGGAAATTTCTTGGATAACATTGACTCCCTCCCAAATTGTTTGAATCACTACACCTATACTTTGACGGGCGAGTGTTTGTTCTAGGCTTAAATACAGGTTTGTGATATGAGTGACTTGTGTATGCGATGAGGATGAATTGCCAAATTGGCAGTTAGAATCAGCAAAAGTGTAGTGGTTAGCTTATGTCCGGGCGATCGCTTTCCTGTTCTCCAGAAGGTATCCAAAAAGCAAAAAAAGCTTTAATTCGCTATTCCTTAACTCAAAAGGCATTAGCTGAAGAGTTAGAAGTAACTCGCCAGCCGATCGGAAAATTCTTTACAGGTAAACCTGTTGACCGCAATCTCTTTGTCCAGATTTGCGACAGGCTAGACCTAGAGTGGGAAGAAATAGTTGCTGAACCAGCCAGTGAACCAGAGGTAAATCAGGATAACAGTATTGATATTGATGCGATCGTGCAAGCGGTACGCGAAAAGATAAAACCCCTCATTCAACAACGCTGCGGCACAATGCGAGTGCTAGATATGACTCAACCCATTGGCTTAAATGACATCTATACCAGCGTTAACATCTTGGAGAAAATCACTGGGCGACAACGGTTAGGAATTAATGAATTATTGCAACAGTGTGCTATCGAGGATTTTGACCGCTTTGGACTGAGCAAAATTACTGAAAAACGAGTGCCAGGACTGGAAGCTGTCGAGAAATATTCTAAGCTGATGATTTTGGGTAAACCAGGAGCAGGTAAAACCACATTTTTGAAGTACTTAGCAATTCAGTGTATAAAAGGTGAGTTTCAACCTGAACGAGTGCCAATTTTCATCACTTTGAAAGACTTTGCTGAAGCTGCAAACAAACCGGGATTACTGCAATACATCACTGAAGAGGTGATCAATCCTATCTCTTCTATCCAAGATGTAATAACTTATGGGAAGGCATTAGTTTTATTCGATGGGTTGGATGAGGTTAGAGAAGAGGATAGCGATCGCATCTTAAACGAGATTGTTCAGTTTTCTGAACGATTTTATGAGAATAAGTTTGTTATAACCTGCCGTATTGCAGCACGTGAATATACATTTCAAAAGTTCACAGAAGTGGAAGTTGCTGATTTTGATAAGAATCAAATTGCTACCTTTGCAACCAACTGGTTTAAGGGGAAAGCTGTCAAAGCAGAGAGTTTTATTAAAGGATTAAAAGACAATAAACAAATTCAAGAACTTGCAACCAACCCCCTATTACTAACCCTTCTATGTTTGGTATTTGAAGAGTCTGGGGATTTTCCGGCAAATCGTTCTGAGTTGTACAAAGAAGGGCTAGATGTACTGCTAAAAAAATGGGATGCTAAACGTGGTATTCAACGCGATCAAATTTACAAAAAGTTATCAGTTCAACGTAAGGAAGATTTACTCAGCAAAATTGCCTTGAATACATTTGAACGGGGAGACTATTTTTTTAAGCAGAACAAAGCAGAGCAATACATTATAGAATATATTCGCAATTTAGCTGATGTCGATATTGACCCAGAAATATTACAACTAGACAGTGAGAGAGTTTTGAAATCAATTGAATACCAACACGGGTTATTGATAGAACGGGCAAAAGGGATTTACTCATTTTCTCATTTGACATTTCATGAGTATTTCACAGCTAGGGAATTTATTATAGGGAGACAGTCATCAGTAGAAGCTTTCCAAAATCTAGTCAGTCATATAACTGAGAAACGCTGGCAGGAAGTGTTGTTGTTAGCAGTAGGAATGTCATCAAGTGCAGATTATTTATTACAATTTATGAAACAGCTAGTTGATGCAATTATCGCTGATGATAATAATTTGCAGCAGTTTTTGATGTGGGTAGCGGCAAAATCTACTTCTGTACAAGTTAATTATACGCCAGCAATAATTCGCTCATTTTATTTTTTTTGTAGTACTTGTGATCAACTTTCTTTAAGCGTTAGTATTGAAGATACTAGCTTTAATGTTGATTTTAATAGCACTATACATATGGTAAAAGATGCCATTGAAAAAAATGTAGAAAACCTTGTATATGTCATCACACGTGAGATAGATACCTTTCCTGAAAATGATCTTATATTTGATTGCGTTCTTGATTATTTTCTAAATATAAATCTTAAGCAGATAGGTGTTATAAAAACTGTTTATACTGTTGCTTGTTTCCTTTCTCGTATTCGTGGGCTTGAACGTGATCGTGAGTTACAGCGCTTGTTACAAGAACTCCAAGAGCAAATACCTGATCTAGATAGAGACAGAAAAAAATTTGTAAGGATTCAGGTCTAATATTTAGGAAGCAGTGATGGCCGAGACAGATAATTATTAGAATTAGCCAGCAGTGCTTGTGCAAAAAAGTCAATC
>NZ_JBALEF010000115.1:0-13132 GCF_036918245.1 Nostoc sp. | reverse complement strand
CATTGGCATTGTATCGGGATGCATTGGCATTGCAGAGGGACGCATTAACATTGTATTGGGATGCATTGGCATTGTATCGGGATGCATTGGCATTGCAACGTATTGCCAAATTTAATTCGTTACGAATTAATGAAATGCTGTACTAAGTGTTTACGCCGCAGAAACCACACAAAAACAGGTTTTTACAGCCAGATTTTAACTCCATATTGCAAAACCAGCCAATCCTGTCATATCATGTCCGCTTGATTACTTATTAAACCCGAAGAACCCCACCCCGCCAAAGCTACGCTTCGTCTCCCCTCCCCGCTTGCGGGGAGGGGATTAAGGGGTGGGGTGTAATGACTAGGGGAATCATAACTAATTATGCGGACATGATATCAAACTGGTAGCTGCGATCGTAGACTCACAAAAAATCAAGAGGTTAACACCCGCGTGGTGCGCGGAACGCAGCGCCAGCGTGAAAAGAAAATTATTCTTGCAAACGAGCAATTACACAGTGCATAACTTTAATTTCATTAACAATTCGATCCAGTTCTGTGGAGAGTAGAGTTTGTTCTCGAACGGCTTGTAATGTGGGAGTTAAAGTGTTGGAATTGGTGGCAATCTCTGATAACCGAGCAGTATGTAGCTGTTGAATTTGGTTGTGAATTGCTTCGAGATAGCTATCCAGCGCTGGTAATGGTTGAGGTGGCTGTCCCTGCCCAAGGGCATCTGCTAAGTTTTCCAAAATTTGGACAATGGTATCGGCAAGTCGCTTGAGTTCAGTAAATTGGTACTCGCCGCTAAATTCCCGCAGATGTTCTGCCAAAGTTGTTACCGAACTGAAAAAGCCACGAATGTATGCCATCAGCGTCATTACAGGTTCGATTTCTCCCTGAATATGACGAGGTTCGCTGAATAATCGTTGAGCTGCGGCGTTAGCGTTGACATTCTCTAGTGCTGCTTGGTGGCGTAGCATGTTGATAGAATCAGCAAACGCATTATGTTCTGGATGGAGATAGTTAGCAATTACTTGCTGAAAGTAAGCAAGATTAGCTCGAATTGTCTTTTCTAGTTGTGCAGGAAGTTGCTGTCGTTCCCAACGCGGGAAAAGCAAATAGCTACCAAGCAGTGCTAAGGCACCCCCAGCAAAGCTATCGAAGATCCGCAATACTCCAACCTGCCAGCCACCTGCACTAATAATGTTGAGTAGCAATATGATGGCGGGAGTGAGTAGTATGGTGAATATACTGTAGCTTAACGGTCGCACCGACATCGCCACAAACACAAGCACCAGGAAACAAACTGCGATCGCCAATTGATTCTTAACTAGTAAAACCAGAGCAATACCGATAATTCCACCTAAAATAGTACCGATGACTCTTTGCACTGTTGTCTGTGACGTTCCACCAAAGTTGGGTTTAAGTGCAACTAAAGCTGTGAGCGTTATCCAGTAACCTCTAGGTAGTTGCAATAGTGAGGCAATTAATTCAGCAAAAGTTGTGATCAGTGCGAGGCGCAACGCATGACGAAAGAGGACTGAATCAAAAGTGAAGTTATTGCGTAGCGTATCAATAATTGTAGAACCCTCTGGTTGGGCTGGGGGGGAAATATCTCGCTGGGCAATGCTGTTGCGTAGTTTTCCTTGGCTTAAATCTGTAACAATCTCTGCATCAGTATGAATTTGCTCTGCTATCTTTGTCAGACTGGCTGTAATCTTCCCAAGGTTAACTAGATCGGAATAGTCATCTGTCTGAGCAGTGATGGTTTGACTGAGGAATTGAGAGCGCAGAACTTGGCTTTGGTGTTCTAGTGCTTCAATACTCCGATCCAGATCCCCTAAGTGAGGTGAGTTTTTTCCTTTGGCGATCGCTTGTGATAACATTTGCAGAGCAATTGCCAACTGTTGTATCACTTGCTGAATTTCTTTCTGTAACCGAGAAAATAGTTGATGTTCGGATGCGATCGCTAATAGTTCGTTCAGTGCTACAACAGAATTGACAATTTGATTTATATCCTCAATTAATACGAGTAACTGATTTCCCCGCAGGTTAGCTCCTCTTTGCCTAGTCCAGATAGTTGTCCAGACGCTACGGGCAGATGTCAAGTTCTGAATGAGTGTATCCTGAGCTTGCAAAAATCGCTGTTCCCACTGCTGACGATCCTTTGGATTTAATGCTCTGTGGCCTGCCAAGTCCACAAAATTGCTTAATGAGAGATAACAGTTAGCGACTATCTGCATTGCAGGTACATAAGGACGCACCACCCACAGTCCTAATGACAAGACAGTTGTCCATGTTCCACCAGCCAGACATAGCGCACAGTGTTGAATAAGAGTAGACAAATTAGAAAATGCAGCGAATCTAGCCAGCGCAATCACAAACATAATTGAAGTAATCAAGCTGACAGATGCAGCCACGTTGCCATAGAGATTTGCTAAACCTGTGATAAATATTACCAAGAATGTGGTCGGGACAGCTAACCAGAGATGACTGCTAACCAGACTTGCGATTAGGAACATCACAGTTACCCCAATCGTAGCTGCGATCATCGCAATCGCTCGCTGACGATAGGCTCCGTCAACATTGACCATCCCAACGAACCAAGCGGCCATAGTGGCGATCGCACTTTCAGCAGCATGACCTGTAATGATTCCAATTCCAATCGGGACACCCAGTATAAAAAGGCTACGCAATCCAGAAGAAAGGGCGGGTTTACCTGGCTGGAGTTGAAACTGCTGCAACAACCAACCCAGAGGACGTTTATCTGTAAATGACATTATGAGACTGGCGACTATAACAAAGCGCGATCGCTTCTTAAAGCATTTTAGCCAGATATAACTGCGTGGAGGATGGCTGTAATATGTCTTTTGAGGTCACTGAGTTGTTTAATTTTTACTATCACTGGTGCATTTACTGAGAATGACTTCCAGCCCATTCTGTACTTGCTCAAGTTCTTGGCGCTTTTGGTAAATCCACATCTTTTGTGCCTCACGTTGTTCCAGGGTTTCATTGTGAGCCTTTTCCTGCTGTTCGAGAAGATTTTCGTAAAGTGCGATCGCTTGTGCGATTACTCGACTGGATGATTCAACTCGGCTATTAAAAACTGAGCCAACTATTTCATCTAATTTATCAGAGAATTTATCTATAGATTCATCAAATTTTTCAAATCCTAGTTCAAAAATTTTTCCCTTTATTTGGTCTTTTAGTCCATCAAAATCTAGCATTCCTAAACCAAACGAACCTGCAATTGCAGCAGCTACACTTGCAATAATTACAGCAATAAAACCAACTCCTGTAAATACTATTAATCCAGCAGCTAAAGCACCACCTATTCCAACACCACCGCCAAATCCTCCCATACCTGTAAAGTCATCATTTATACCATTGATTGAAAGTTGTAGCTGTTGACTGAAATTTGTTTGTATATGTTCGTCAAGGCTTTGAAACTGACCTTGAATTGCATCTAGTTCATACGCAATACTAGTGTCTAAATACTTAAGTTTTTTTGTAAAATTACATCTTTAAGTTTTGTATTTCCCCATTCATCTATTTCTTTTGACAAGTCTCTAATAAATTGATTTGTATAATCTATAATGAGTTTGTCTTGGCTCCAAACAGGGCTATATTCAGAATACCAGTGTTGACTTTTTTTAGCCATGCGATCGCCCAATCCTTCACGCCATTCATCCCAAGATTCAGCAATTTGTTCAAATACTAAGTCTATCAGTTGATCTGCCAATAGACGGATTCTGACATCGCGCCCACTGGCTTCTCCTATTTTTTCTAAAACTTTCTGCTTTTCTGCTTCAGAAATTTGAATTTTTCCATCTAAAGTATTCTGGGATTGATATAGCCCATCTAAACCTTTTTCGATGATTCTATTTATGTGACTAATAGAGTGCTTAATTTTTACTATTCCACTATCAAACGTCAGAAACTTCTCAATAGACTCGGTAAAATTTTGGAAGGCTTTCAAATACTCATCTTCAGTTCCCTGCAAAATTGCATCCAGCGCAGCTTGAGCAGAAATAAAATGAACACGGTTTTCACCTACAACTATAGGATTTTGACCTTGTACAAATCTTTCAATCCTCTGTCGCACCTGCTCACGTCCTTTTTCACTACGCACTAAATCTATAAAATTTCCTACTACAAAAAGATTGTTAGCAGGTTCATTTTCTTTACCATGATTTAGTTGAGTTCTCACATCCTGGAGTAAGTCACGTTCTACCTGAGTTAGAGAACGTGAGGCATTAGTTAGGAATATAACTGCATCCGTATCCTTCAGCAGTTTTTGAGTAATGGCGGTGCGGTCAGGGTGTTCGTTTAATCCTGGAGAATCTACAATTTCTACCCCACTACTGCATAACTCTAAATCAGGATGCTCAAAAACAATTTCATCAATTTCATCATGTGCTAATGCGTCACTCAGACATCCAAGTGCTGCATCTTCTGAAATTGTTGCCTTTAATTGATATTGCTCAAAAGGAATTTCTTCTTCTCGTCCATCTTTATAACGACAGACTACCCGCTTTTGGGTTCCATATTTTAAAACTGTTATCATACCACTACAAGGAATCTCTCTGGCAGGTTGAATTTCTTCACCTAGTAAGGCATTAAGTAAGGTTGATTTTCCTTGACTAAACTCGCCTAGCACTGATAGTCGAAAGCGCTGGGATTGTATTTTTTGAGATACTTTCCCTAACTCCTCTATCAAAGTGTGAGGCAAGAAGCCACGATTGGTACAGTCTTGAATTATCTGAAATAGCTGATAACAACAATTGTCTAATTGTTTACGATCTTGTTGGAACTTTTTCAATTCTTCGTAAGATATATTTATGTGCGGTTTAGTTATTTTGTATTCTGCTTTAGCAGGTAGAGCGGCTAACATATCACTTGCAGCCTTGACAAATATAGTATCCAGTTCTTGAAAATGAGCAGGGTTGAGTAAAAAATGCACTTCATTTAAAGCAGCAGTATCCACATTTTCTTGATGAATCAAACCAGCCTCTAAAACTGCTAAATGTTGTGGTTTAATGTTTAACTGCTTGGCAACTATCTCCAAATATTTTTTTTCACATGAATCAATTTCACCATCTGCTGCTGACATTTCATAGCCAAAGCTAATTAACAACAGCTTTTCTGATTCCGAAAGCGGAGCCACTAATGCTAGTAAGTTATTAACTTGCTTATAAATTTGATTCTCTTTGACTCCCTTAATCATCAAATGTGTCAACTTACGCA
This sequence comes from Nostoc sp., assembly GCF_036918245.1. Lineage (GTDB taxonomy): Bacteria > Cyanobacteriota > Cyanobacteriia > Cyanobacteriales > Nostocaceae > Nostoc. The sequence goes on along the minus strand of NZ_JBALEF010000115.1, from coordinate 7,907 downwards.
CATCACTTTCTGGATTACTAAATCGATAAAGGGTTGTCAGTAAACGTTGCTTTTCTGACTCTGCTACTATGCCATCTACAAATATCACTCCTAGCAGCACCGTGACTAAATTTGCCAGAAATATCACAGGTGGTGTGAGATTCTTTTGAGTCAGTTTTTGTCCGGTAATCTGCGACAATAGCTCAACAGCCTGAGAGTTAACTAGTGAAGTATCCATAAATTATGTAAGGCGAGAGAGTTTTTCAGGCTTAGTATGCCCAGATTTAGACAAAATTAATTAATATACCGAATAAATACGGTTATCTTTACTTTTTTATACCAGTTAGGCTCAAGAAAATTAGTTTTAAGCAACCTAAAAATATGCTGTTCCAATTTGCGCCTGCAATTCAAGCTGGTATTGAAACTGGTAAATATCTACAAGTCTTTAGCAATGGAGTACCTTTAAGCATGGTTAGAGGAGCAAACGGGCAGTTTATTGCCCATGCTATTGGTGCTACAGTGAACAACCGCCCTTTATCTCCACTGATAGCAGCTTCAAATTTACTTATCAGTGGGTCGCAGATGTATCAAACTCAGCAAGGCTTTACAGCAGTACTGAATGGCTTGCAAACTATACAGACTAGCTTGGGTGTGCTGCAAGCAACTACAGCCTTAATTGGTGTGGGAACGATCGCAGGTGTGGCGTTGACAGCAGTCAACCTGCACCAAACAATGAAATTAAGAAAAGAAGTAGAGCAAATGAGGCTGGAAGTCAAAAACGGTTTTATTGACTTGAAACAAGCTTTAAAAGACCAAGGAGTAGAAATTAGACAAATAATCGAACAAGTAGCCCAAGATATCAAATTTGAACAACATCGCACAGCTTTAGTCAGGGCGTATGGAGTGTTTATCCAGGCGATGAACCGCTTCCGTTCAGCGATGCAATTGCAAGATTTCAGCCGGAGGAACGCTGAGATTGATGGCGTTAGGGGAATGTTATTTGCGGCTTTAGCTGATTACAGTAATCCGCATCTACTGGAAGAAACCTGTGCAGCTGGTCAACTACGCAGACTTGAATGCGCTTGGGCAATTGAACAGGCGATTGTTGCAACTTATCAAGTGCAGAATGAGGTTTCAGCAGTCAGCGATCGCCTGATCCTACTCCAAGATAAAATCTGTCAAGATGCTCTCACTGTGATTAATCGCTGTGAATCACATGATGAGCTTGATTTTCTCTTTCCCGAAATTATCCGCATTAAAAATCATGATTTAGCAGTATTGGATTCGTGGCAAAATCATGTTGATTGGATACAATCACTTCCTTCATCAGATTTAAAACTTTTAAGTAGCGCTGATTTTAATAGTTCAGATACTCACTACTCCCCAATCAATGTAGCAGAACCGCCAGAACAATTAGTATATGAGAGTTTAGCCGAAAAATCTCATTTTTATTCGCTTCGTGACCAGTTGTTATTTCTATTCGAGCCTGAACTACGTCGAGAGTACGAATTTTATATTAGTGAACAAGCTGGAATTACTGGTTATAAAACATTAGTTACATCTAATTTACAACAGGCATCAGACTTAACTGTTGGTAATCTTTATTACTATTTTAAAATTAGAGATGAATCAAAAGATGAGACAGAGTTAGTTTCAGCTAACTAAAACAGCTACGACAATTTTTGAAATAACCATTTTATCAAGTCCGCCGATGCGGGCTTTTTTGCATAGTTGCAAATTAGGTTGACTCAAATGTAAAATCACTCAAAGACTACTGTTCTATTTCCATATACTAATACACGATTTTGTAAATGCGATCGCACCGCTCTTGCTAATACAACTCTCTCCAAATCTTTGCCCTTTCTCACCAAATCATCAACTTCATCTCGGTGACTAACTCGCACCACATCCTGTTCAATAATTGGGCCTGCATCTAAATCTGCGGTGGCGTAATGCGCCGTTGCACCAATAATTTTTACACCCCGTTCAAAAGCTCGGTGATAAGGGTTTGCTCCGATAAAAGCAGGTAAAAATGAGTGATGTATATTAATAATTTGCGGAAAATGACTAATAAAATCTGCACTAACAATCTGCATATATTTCGCCAATACAACTAAATCTATTTTGTACTGGCGGAGTAATTCTAGTTGTTGGGCTTCTTGTTCTGATTTATTATCTTTATTTATGGGAATGTGCTGAAAGTCAATATTAAATTGCTCTGCCACTACCTTTAAATTAGAATGGTTACTAATAATTAAAGGAATTTCAGCAATAAATTCTTTAGCGCGTTGTCGCCAAATTAAATCAAATAGACAATGGTCTTGCCGACTTACCCAAATAGCAATGCGTGGTACTGTATCAGAAAAACGTATTTCCCATTTAGCACCTAAAGGTTGTGCGATCGCATTAAATGCAGGGGCAATAAATTCTCGCGGTAAATTGAATCCCTCCAACTGCCATTCAATGCGGGTAAGGAATAACCCAGCAGCAAAATCTGTGTGCTGATCTGCATGGATAATATTACCACCGTTAGAATAGATAAAATTGGCAAATTTCGCCACCAGTCCCCGTTGATCGGGGCAGGAAATCAGCAATGTTGCTGTCGGATTTGTCATGGTAACTTAGAAAAACTAGTGAGATTTGAAGTAGAGTAGCACAGATGTGCTAACCCACTGTGCGTTACCGAAACATACCACAGAAACCGTAATTGCTTATTTACTATTTGTCGGAGGTGGTAAAGGGGTGCTGAGTCCAGGTAGTTTCTGACTATTATCTACAGGTTGTTTCCACTCTGATAGTTCCCGATTTACGGCATTGGCAAAATCTGTAGATACCAACAGCACATTTATATTACTATCAGGTTTAGCAGCAGGGTCAGCTTGAGCATACAAGAAACGACCGTTAAAGTTAGATTTACCCAAAATCAACTGATGGCTTTGTCGGTTTTTCAGGGTAATATTAATAGTTGCTTGGGGTGGATCTAAGGCAAATTCTCCAAGCTGTTTTGCTGGAGTTGATAAAGTGCGCTCGCTATTACCTTTGACTAACAAATCCATTAAATAAGAAACAATAGCGTCATTTGCTGGGCCCGATATCGGAGATTTGATTAACCACTTGGGGTTACTAGATTCAGGGCTACGTTCCAGATTCAGGGTGAGTTTTTTTGTCTTGACTGTTAAAGACTCCACATCATCTTCTCTAAAAGAGAAAATTTTCTGCTTTTGCTCCTTTGTTTCTTCTCGCACAGTCGCACCCCGAATTTCATAGAAGTAAACAAAACCACCTAAAGCCAGCGCTAGGAGTATCAAAATTAAAGTCGTTCGCGGCAATTTCATTTTTTAGTCATTGGGCATTGGACATTGGGCATTGGACATTGGGCATGGGGAATTAGTGAAGAGTTAATATTTATAACTCCTAACTCCTAACTCACTTCTTACCGTCGTTTCCACCAAATAATAACTGCGATCGCAAACCCAATTAAGGGTAAAATCAACAGGGATGACAATATTAAAAGATTACCTTGGGTGGTTGTCAGGGTTATCCGCCGATTTTTCGGTTCTTTGGGGCGAATGGAAAGGGGTTGCTGATCTTGTTGACTCAGCCAAGTAACTGAGTTGAGGAATACATCTCCATTTAATTGCTGTTGAAACAAACCATCAGTGGCGAAATCGGAATTTCCTAAAACTACTAAACGGGACTCAGTGGCTGTTTGAGATGAGGGAGTAGGGGAAGGAGTGGGGCTAGTCTTGCTTTGAGTGGTGGGTGATGGTAGGGGTAACGCTTGTGGAGTCTTGGGAGAAGGGGAAGGAGTGGGGCTAGTCTTGCTTTGAGTGGTTGGTGATGGTAAAAGTGAAGGTGTGGGTGAAGCTTGGGGAGTGGAAGTAGATTTGGGTGTTTGTTTTCTTGTTAAGGCAACACCCAAGGTTAGAGGCCCTTTCAGGTCTTTATCTGCATTAAACTCCAATTTTTCGCTTTGGAGGTCGCTTTCCGCCCAACTGTTGGGGTAGGGTTTGGTTCGTAGCAGTGGAGTAGCTTGAACACCAGGCACAGAGTTAATTTCCAGTGGTCGGGCAATTGGATAAAAAGAATTACCGTTACCGAAATCTTTGGTAATCGGATGTTGTCCATATTCTGTAACTAAGGGTGCGGCAGGGCCAAGTCCCACGACGCTTTCCCCAGAAATATCTACTGCTAAACGATTATCCAGACGAACACCCCACTCTTGTAGCAAGCTGTTAAGTTTGGGATCGGTATTAGGATCGATCATCAGCAGTAAGTTACCGCCGCGATTAAGATATTCTTGCAAGGCTTTGACTTCACCCTCAAACAGTCCTCGTTTGGGGCCAGCTACTATCACTACAGCCGCATCTTGAGGAACTTTAGAAGTTTCTCCTAAATTCAGGGGTGATGTTGTGAAATTTTTGTCGCCTAATCCCTGAACTGCTTGTGATATTGCACCTTTACCAGCCGAAAGTTGCCGTTCGCCATGACCTTGGAGTAAGTAAACTTTGGCTGTGGTTGAATTTGTTAGTTGTTGCAGGCGACTAGTTAATCTGATTTCTGACAGGCGCTCATTTTCATTTACTGTCTGTACTAATTGCCGTTTATCACTAGATTCTAAGTAAACTTCTCCATAATCTTTGACGCCAAACTTTTCTGCAAGTCCTGGTCTAGCTTGGGGATCGATATACTCATATTTAAATTTTGAGCTTTGGCGCTGATAATTTTCTAGCAGTTCTCGGTCTTGAGGATTTTGGTTAATATCAAATATCCACACTTTAACTGGCTGTGGTAAAACCCTTACTAATTCACGTGACTGGGGTGCAAGGGTAAATAATTGAGCTTCTGTTAAGTCTGCTCGTAAGTGGTAGCGAGTCCCCAAAAAGTTAATGAATCCTAAAATTGCTAATACTGCTAAAGTCGCCACTAGGGCATTAGTCCCAGCTTGGGTAGAACGACGGTTCCACCAGTTACTCTGATAGCTTTGCCATATTATCCCCAATCCACTAATAACAATTCCCGTAATTATAAATGCTAATGGAATTAATCCCCATTGTTCAGAGACTAATCCAACTGTTAAGCCAACAGTAATTAGGAATGGGCCCAACCAAAACAGATATTTCCACAGTTTCTTTTTTGCAACTATCTTCATATTATTAGACTGAAGTGAGGAGTTAGGAGTTTGGAGTTTTAACAAAACACAATTCAGGAGTCAGGAGCCATAATTCAGAATTAATTTAATTATGTATGACTGGTGGATACAGCGTCTCTCTCATAGAGAGCGTCTGAATAAACGGGTTTAAGTCTCCCCCTTTCTTGTTCTGAATTCTGTATTCTAGATTCTTCTTCAACTACTCACTCCTAACTTTTAACTCATAACTTATATAACTACTGCCTTTGAAAACGCAGTGCATCAATTGATTGAGCTGTGAGAAAGATGCCTAAAAAAATGTAACTGGCAAATAAAATTAAAGCGCTAGTATCCAAAATGCCTTGGATTAAAGTGTTGTAATGTTTTAGTAACGATAGATAACCTAAAGCTTCGCCTACGGGGCCAGGGACAATTTTGGCGATTAAATCAATCAATAACAATAATAAGATTACTGCAAAGGTAAAAACGGCAGACAAAATTGTGCTGTCTGTTAATGAAGAAATAAACATTCCTACAGATAAAATTGCCGCTGCTAGTAAAATTAATCCAAAATGACCGAGCAAGGGAATTGAGGGTGTCATTGGTGGATTTGAGCCGCTGATGGCGATCGCTTCCAACACTAGCATGGGTACAACCATTGTGATAAAAAATGTGATCACGCCTAATAATTTACCTACAGCTACCGCCCAATTGGTGATTGGTGAGGTGGCTAATAGTTCTAAAGTGCCCCGCTTCCGTTCTTCGGCATAGAGTCCCATTGAGAGTATTGGCAGGATAAACAACAATAGCCATCCCATACGATCTAAAAATGCTCGGACAAATTCGTAGGGGACATCTATTGGTGGTACTGGTACTCCCAGTTGTTGCCCTTGTGCATCTATTGCCGCAACTCCTACCAAAATGCCGTCTGGCCCTAGCAAAATCATCACGAAGAATAACCCGGCGATGAACCAAAATATGCCTGCGATCGCATAAGCCAAAGGTGATACAAAATAACTCTGTAACTCTCGGCGATAAATGGCAATAATATTACTCAGCACTATACCCATTTACGCTGCCTCTCCTTCGTTGTCTGCTGCTAAGTCTACATCAGGATCGAAATTCTTTTCTTCTGTGGTCAGTTGCAAGAATACATCTTCTAAGGTAGCGTTAACCCGCCGCAGTTCATGTAAACCGAATCCTGCACGCACTAATGTTGTAGCAATATCGCCTCCTGGTTCTTTTCCGGGTTGCGATATCACCCGCAGATAAGCGCGATTTTCCTGGGGCTGATGACCTCCGGCTGTGGGAATTGATTCTACCAGGCTCACACCCGCGACTTTTTGCAATACCTGTTTCGCTAGAGCGGCTTCTCCTTCTATTTCTAATTCATACCCTGAACCACCTGTCAACTGAGTCATCAGGTTTTCTGGTGTATTAGTTGCCACTACTTTACCGCGATTGATGATGGCAACGCGGCTACAAGTCATACTCACTTCTGGCAGAATATGCGTGGAAAGAATAATTGTGTGAGTACCAGCGAGACTTTTAATTAAATTCCGCACCTCAATTATTTGCCGGGGATCGAGTCCAACGGTGGGTTCATCCAAAATGATCGCTGGTGGATCGTGGACGATCGCTTGAGCAATTCCTACCCTTTGGCGGTATCCTTTGGAGAGTTTGCGAATAATCACCCGCCGCTTGTCTTCTAAATTGCAGCGTTCGATGGCGGCTGTTACCTTGTTGGGGCGATCGCCTGCTGGAACTCCCTTAATTCGGGCGACAAAATGCAAAAATCCCTCCACTGTCATGTCTGGATATAACGGCGGTGTTTCCGGTAAATAACCAATCCGTTGGCGCACAGCCAGAGAATTTTCATGGACATCATAACCAGCAATCCGGGCATTACCATTGGTTGCCGGTAAATAACCAGCCAGAATCCGCATTGTTGTGGTTTTACCAGCGCCATTGGGGCCCAACAACCCTAAAATCTCCCCAGGCTCAACGCTAAAAGTGACATCAGTAATCGCTGGGGTGGAGCCGTATATTTTACTCAGATGTTCAACTTCAATCATCCGTATAGTGGCGATCGCAATTTATAGAATACCCAACAATCTTAGATCACGATATTGGGTATGGGGGACTGGCACTAAGATTAGCCGACAATGGGTAAAGTTCCTGAAAATTGAGCTTCATCTCAGGAGAATAGGAATGTAATTCTTCTTGAGAGCTTCTGCTTGCGTGAGAATACTATGTTATTTGAGGGATCAACGCGAAAATATAGCGGTTCCCATTCAGATGCGGTACAACATTATATCGCGGGGTGTAGGGGCACGGCAGTGCCCATACGTGTCAACTTAACGTGAAACCCTTGTCAAGACTAGATATTGAGTTCATTCACTTAACCATTACGATCCCCATCACCTCACCCCGGTTTTGTCTAAAGCCAAAACCGCCCCTCCCCTTACCAAGGGGAGGGGTTGGGGGTGGGGTAAAGCGTATGTGGGACAAGCGCTTCAGCTTAAGTTGACACCAATGGGCAGTGCCGTGCCCCTACGGTGTACCTCACGCAAACGAGAAGCGCTATATGAGGGGTTAAAACTCAAAACGGAAATAGGCTATTTCGGGATGCGTAGGCGCACGCCGTAGGCATCACACTTTGCAGCAGAGGCAGGAATGCGATCGTTATTTGTATATAAAAATTGGCGTTGCATAATAGGGTATGAACATAGGGTGCTAAAACATGAATTGTCCTGACTGTGGCTCTAAAAACATCCGTAAGAATGGGATAAAAAGA
>NZ_JBALEF010000114.1:0-27747 GCF_036918245.1 Nostoc sp. | reverse complement strand
TTGCTGATACTGGTTTATCATTGTTCCTTGTTTGACGCCTATATTCCTCCATATTATCTCGTAGCCTTTTTCAGAAATCAAATATGATTCCTATATCTGGTTAAAACAGCACCGTATAGCCGTTGGAGGAGTCTTGCTTGCGATCGCGATCACAGGCTGTAATGCCTCTGTTAAATCGCAGCCACCTGCGAATACCCCATCGGTTGCAAATCTGATTGCGTCTAGTCCGACCCCAGCATCGGTCTCTCCTACACAAAGCGCTGCTAATACCAAGCCGCCTGAGCAGCAAGCATTCCAAGTCATTCGTGACTATTATAGTGCGATCGCCCGTCAAGACTACAAACAAGCTTATTCAGCTTGGGAGGGAAATGGCGCTGCTAGCAAGCAATCGTTTGAGCAGTTCAAGCAGGGTTTTGCCAACACTACATCCGTTGCTGTAGAAGTTGGAAAACCCGGTAGACCAGACCCAGGTGCAGGCTCAATCTACATTGAGATTCCAGTTACTGTGACTGCGATCGCCACCAATGGAACCCCGCAGCGAAATCGCTGCAGCTATCTGCTGCGACGAGTCAATGATGTTCCTGGCTCTACTCCAGAGCAGCGTAGATGGCATCTCTACTCGGCGAAAATTACTCCAGTTAAGTAGCCTGCGGCAAAACGCTGGTTTTCCAAGATTCAAGGCTAAAACCAGCGTTGCTTCAACGCCAAGAAAATCATAGAGGTTGATTAAAAATGATTACTTTATATACTGCCCTTTCTCTATGGGGGCTACCGAGTATTAGCCCAGCCTGTATGGAGCTTGAAACCTGGCTTCGCATGGCAAAGCTGCCTTACAACATAGTCATTATCACAGCAGACAATTTTGAGCTAGCTCCCAAGGGTAAGGTTCCTTTTATTGACTATCAGGGAAAACTGGTGGGTGATGCAGCCTTAATCATCGAGATGCTCAAGCAAAAAGAAGCAATTAATCTGGATGATGGTTTGACTCCCGTTGAGCGATCAATTTCTCTAGCGTTCCGCCGCACCATCAAAGAGAACACCTTTTGGGGAATACCCTACATTCGCTACAACATAGAAAAAAACTGGCAACACTTTCGAGCAGTGTTAGCGCAGGCGCTATTCCCTGAGACTCCAATAGAATCATCAGAACCGTTTACTGAAGAGTTTCGTAAAACGGTGCTCTCTCAAATGCATGGTCATGGAATAGGTCGTCATAGCAGTGAGGAAATCATTTAGATTATTTGTGCTGATTTTCAAGCTCTCTCAGACTTTCTGGCAGACAAACTGTTTTTTATGGGAAAGCAACCCACAACCTTAGATGCAACTGTCTATGGCTACATTGGTAATTTCATTAAGCCACCCTATAGCAGCCCAATTGTTGACTATGCTCTCCAACGAGCGAATCTCTGCGATCACTATGAGCGAATGACTCAGGAGTTTTTCAGCGAACGGTCTTTAAACCAATCAATTCCCGTTCATTCCTGACTAAATTAATCTATCAAAGACAAGTCTAATACCAGAATCTTGCTATTGCGACGGTAATTGGCGATCGCCTAGATTTACTTGAACAGGTGTACCTAGCGGGGTAAAAACTATGGTAAAAATCCTTTTCTACTCAAATGTAAGGAAATAGAAGCTCAAAACATTTAATTTGTCAGGAGAAATTTGGATGAAACTATCAACAACCTGGATAGCAAGTTGCGTCCTGCCGTTCGCGAAGCGGAACGAAGTTCAGGCAGCAGCGCTGAAGCTCGTTCGCCCTTGGCGTCTCCCCTTCTCCCAAAGGGAGAGGCTAACGCCAAGGGAGAAGACTCGCTAACGCTATCGCCCGATCCCAAGGACACACCGATGATTCACACACACTATAGGGAGAAAAAATCATGAGCCAATTTAATCTATCCACTGCTGCCCAAGAAGCGGCTACTGATACCATCCTGAACACTGCTGCTCAAGAAGCTGCTACCGATATCATCCTGGACATCGATCTCAAGGTTCAAGCCGAGAAGGGCCCAGACCTACGAAAAGACCATCCTAAAGGTCACGGCTTGGTTTGGGGAGAGTTCAAAGTTGAGGACAATATTCCTGGATCTTTGAAGGTGGGTGTCTTTGCCCAGCCCAAGACCTACCCGATTTGGGTCAGATCCTCCAATGGTTCCCCAGCAGAAAAGCGCGGTAAGCTGACATCGGATCTTGTGCCTGATGTTCGGGCAATCGCCATCAAACTTCTACAGGTAGAGGGTGAAAAAGTGCTGGATGATGAGAAGCAAACCCAAGACTTCCTGCTGATTAATCATCCGGTCTTCTTTGTGCGCGATGCCCAAGAGTTTGCCAACCTGACAAAAGCGAGCGTTGGTCAGGCAGATGCAGAAGTGCTGCGATCGCTAGAACCTACCTTTGAAGTCCTCAAAGCGATCAGGAACAAACAAGTGGTAAATCCGCTGCTAGTCCAATACTGGAGCACGACTCCCTATCGACTTGGCTCTGAGTCCATCAAGTTTTCCGTAAAACCTCACCAGCAAGATACTTCTGGTTCAATACCTAATTCAGAGAATTACTTGCGTGAGGCAGTTGTCAAATATCTCTCGGCAGAGGGCAAAGATGTAACCTATGACTTATTGGTGCAGCTTTATATCGACGATGAGAAAACTCCTATTGAAGATCCAATGCAAGAGTGGAAAGAGGAGGACTCACCATTTATTAAACTTGCGACCATCACAATTCCATCTCAAAAATTTGACTTTGAGGAACGGCAGAGGCTGGATGAGGGATTATCGTTCACACCCTGGCATACTCTACCTGAACACGAACCCTTGGGTAGTGTCAACTTAGCTCGCAAGAAGGTTTATCAGCAGACAGTAAAGGCTCGACGGAAATACGCACAACACCGCGTCGAAGAGCCGCAAGCCCACAGTTCAATCTTGGACGATCCTCAATAATCTTTCTCACCAACTACTTTTGCCAGCAACTCTTGACGGAAGTATTATCTGGCAATATCTAGAACTCTACCAATTGGTCTTCCAGCTAATTGCTTGGCGGTAACGCAAGCCCCATGACAACACTCATCAACTATGCAATTAAGCGTTCAGAATCAGTGGCATTGGCGCGAATATTTTGCAGAATTTCTGGGAGCCGCTTTCAATATTTTCATCGGCTTGAGTGCAATCGTTTTTAACTTTGGGCACGGTTTGCCAATAGAACAGCTTGTGCCTGATTCAAGCATTCGGCGGCTGATTACAGGACTAATTTTTGCTGGAAGTGGAGCGATTGTAGCCGTTTCTCCGATCGGGAAACTGAGTGGCTCTCACATCAATCCTTCTGTCTCACTCGCATTTTGGATACATGGCAAAATGCACCTCCGAGATTTTGTTGGCTTTGTGATTGGACAGTTTCTCGGAGCGATCGCTGCTGTGTTACTGCTTGTAACCCTGTGGGGAGATTATGCCAGAAGCGTTAATAACGGCATGACGCTACCTGGGCTGAATTATCCTCTGTGGATTGTATTTTTATCAGAAGTCACGATTACATTTCTCTTGGTGTTGACGATTTTTATCTTTGTCAGTCATCATCGGCTGATGCGCTGGACACCTTTGGTAGTTTGGCTCTTAATTGCCGGGATGGTGTGGCAAGAAGCTCCAATTTCGGGAACAAGTCTCAATCCGGCACGGAGTTTCGCTCCTGCACTGGTGACAGGAAATTGGCATCATCAGTGGATTTATTGGATTGCTCCGCCAATGGGTGCCGCAATCGCGGTGGGGACGTTTCGGCTGATCGCGCTAGGCGAACGGGATGTTCTGACTGGAAAGCTATATCACGTTTTTGATTACCCCAGTATTTTCAAAAATGTCAAACTGCCTTATTTCCAGCATCACTCTCACTCGAACAAATGAGCCTAGATGGGTATATCAGTTCATACTGCTTGGATAGCCATTGCCTTAGACTCTGCCTCTGGTGCAGAACACACCTTTGAGTTCACGCTTTTGGCAGAAAGATTATTGCAAGAATTTGCGATGTTTTTGAAAGTTTTTCTGGAAGGCATTGCAATTCTAACAGTTGCGATGGCTACGCCCGCCGCAGGCATCGCACTCATTCTCACACTCCAAAAAATCTTTCGTCTCTGGAGACGCGATCGGGTTCTCCAAGAAACGATCCGTTTAGAACTAGGAGTGGTGTTAGCCTTAGCGCTGGAATTTCTATTAGCTGCCGATATCGTCGGCACAGCTATTTCCCCCTCGTGGGATGCAGTGGCAAAACTTGCAGCGATTACCGGAATCCGTACCTTCCTCAACTTTTTTTTACAACGAGAAGTACGAGAATTACGAGAAACAGCCCACCCTCTTGATAGCAAAGTCAGTGAAAAACTGAAATGAATTAGTGGTCTATGTGCAGGAACACGATCAATTCTAGTTAATGCAAAAGTCTTTGTTGTTGATGGAAGGGCGATCATGTCCACAAAGTTGCTAGGGTACTGCGTGCGCCCGCCTGCACTGCTACTCCAGCTAATCCCAAAGCAGCTCGTTTATCGCCTGTGGCAGTTTTACAGGCACTAAGGACGAGTAATTCAATTGTTTATCGTCGGTTTTCACTCCTAGCTCGAAGTAAATTATCTAGCTCTCTAACCTTCAGTAAGCTATCCCAGGTAAGAATATAGGTTTGTTCAATATCTGAACTAAATTGCCTATGAGTAGCTAGATGCACTACTGAAAAGGGAGTAGATTGAATTTGCTTTTGCAGATTAGCTTTAGTGAACTCTTGATTTAAGAGTTCTTTACTTGATTTAACTTCAGATTGGACTAGTTTTAATTCCTGTGTGACATTTTAAAGTTCGGGAAAAGATTTGCCTGATCGCTGCTACTCTTTGACTCATTAATCGCATAAATGCCTGTAATGATTATGGAGCATAGCTTAGAGCTTTTCTTAGTGCCATTCGCTCCTTGATACTAGGGCGTTGGTCAGCCTGCATATAGTGTGCGTATTGAGTTGTTTGTGTCACGAGCTAACTCTCTAATGAATAAATTGCAGCATTTTAATAATAAATATAAACTATTTATTAGCGTACATATAATTAAAACAATATTTAATTAATAAATTTAATTTACTAGTGAATGCCCCAAATATAGACTGTTAAAAAATATTTTATAAATACAATATTTTACAAGTTAGTAGCGTTATTTTCTCAATATTTTCCTTACATAAATCCCTGAAAAGAGCTATTTTATAAGTTTCCCGACCCAGGTTAATTAAGTAGTTAAACAAAATTAATTACATAAGTTTTTCCAAATTGTCGGAGAATTATTTCAACAGATGCGATAAAAATTTTCCAATTAGAGTAAGCATCTATATCAATCCATTCCTACTTAATAAACCGCCATATAAATCTTAATCAAATTCAACTCCGGTGAATAAGAGGGCAGGTCAAAGATGGCAGGGCTATTTCATTCCGTATTCGCAGTTACTGGGGTGTAGAAAACAAAGTACATTACGTTCGGGATGTGACTCAAGGAGAGGATGCGTCTAGAATTCGCACCATTCCTTTACCCCAGATTTTCGCTATTGCTCGTAACTTTACTCTCAATTCGTATCGTAATCTAGGTTTTGAAAATATGGCTCAAGGTCAACGACTATGTTTGTTTGGACTAGACACACTTAAGCAACTTTTTAGAATGAAATAGCCCTGCTCTTATGCTGCGTATACGTATCTACAGCTTATGCCCTGAGAGCTTTTTTTACTCAACTGCCTACTTTTCAAACAACCTCTAAGCCAGCCACTGATTTTTCCCATTATTAATACTGCTTAGTTGTTAACCGAAAACTATTGCTAAGTAATACTCGTAGTAAATGCAAAATGCTAAGAATTTCTTAACCCTACGCCAAACCAAAAGTATACGAATTAATATCATTAATGGGCAAGCTAATGCATTTGTTTTGTACTGCAAAAAAATTGAGAGAACCTTTAATGAGCAATTTTTTGCCGGATAATGATGTGAACATTTTAGTAATTGGGGCTGGAGTAAGTGGTCTAACAACCGCTATATGTCTGAGAGAGGCAGGTTTTAGTGTTGTGATTGTTGCGGATCGTTTTGCTCCAGATTTAACCTCTATTGTGGCAGGTGCATTGTGGGAATGGCCACCGGCAGTCTGTGGTAGTCATGGTGCTCCCAGATCCTTGGAACGCTCTAAAGACTGGTGTATGACTACCTATAATAAATTCAAGAAAATACACACAGAGTTTGGTTCAGAAGAAACAGGACTTTATTTGAGGGATGCGTATTTCTATTTCAAGGATGTTTTGGAAAATCGACCTGATGACCTTCGCAAAATGAATGAGTTGAAGGATAAGGTTGATGGATTTGAAAGAGGCTTACAGATTGTCAAAGAAACGATTGATTTGAATTTTAAAGGAGGTATAAAAGATGCTTATAAACACATGGCTCCGATGACAAACACCGATGTCTACATGAAGTGGTTACTTCAATACGTAAAGGATATTGGATGTGAGATTATCCAGGAAAAAATCACTGTCAATGTGGTTCAAAATGAACAGGAACTACTTCATCGTTTTAATGCAAGGGCAATTGTTAACTGTGCTGGACTAGGTTCAATAGCAACTACAGGGGATACTTCCATGTATCCCTTGAGGGGCGCACTTGTCAGGGTTAAGAATCTGGGGAAAGTTGTGACAGACGCTCATTGTATTTCCCACGAACAATCTTCTTCAAATGAGCAAGACATCGTTTACATAGTTCCTAAAGGGGATGATTTGGTGGTCTTGGGAGGATTAACGCAGCAAGACGAATGGGGTACAGACCTATCTCTTGAAGTTCCAATTATCCGACAGATGTATGATGGCTGTTTGGAGTTTCTACAGGAATTAAGAGAACTCCCACTAGATGAGAAGGAGCCTGTTAGGACTGGTTTACGACCATTAACAGAGGAAAATGTTTGTGTGGAAAGGGTTTTAAACACACACATATTTTATAATTATGGACATGGAGGGTCAGGAGTAACTCTGTCATGGGGATGTTCACAGGAAATTGTTCAGTTGGTACAAGAAATGCTCCGCCAAGAGGCAAATCCAGTTGTCTTGGACAGTAGTAAGATAGATAGCAATAAGCAGACTGTTTTTGTGCTGCATGATATGCTTCCCTACGAAACTGATTTTAGGCATATCCAATCAGATAATAGAAATCTGGTTTTACTCTGTAGTAGACGAGGAGTCAGTAAGGTTGTACCCTCGCAGTATCAGTACTTGGATCTTGTGCGGGTTGTAGAACCTTATAATTTGCAAAATCTGCTCCAAACCTATCAACAGATTCAGACTGATTATAAACTTTTAGATAACAATCGAATTGTTACCAATGATGAGTATTCGGTGCTGTTAGCTGCACAGTTGCGTGAAGCTCTAAATATGGTAGGCGATCGCCCAACGATGATCCGCCAGTTTACCGATAAAAGTTACCTCAAATCTGCCCTCAAAAATTCCTTCATTCGGGTGCCAAAGTATCTGATTTTTTCTCAAGACCAATACCGTAAAGAGCCAGTTTCATACTTAAATTTTGTTCTAGAAGAACTAGGTAATCACATCTTTATCAAACCAGTTACCGGAGCAGGAAGTGAAAAAACTAGAAGAATTCATACTGTTGATGATTTGAAAGCTTGGTGTGACAGCAATGTAGATTCAGATGAAGAATTTGAATTCAATGAATTCATTAAAGGTCAACTATACAATACAAGTGTTGTCATCAAAAATGGTCAACCTTGTTATTTTGCTGCTTGCAAGCACTATCGACCGAATGATGAGTTTATTTATGGTCATCAAATCGGCAATATTGTTGTTAGAGAAGAAGATCCAGAATTTCATAAACTTTGGCAATTTTCAAGTGATACGTTACAAAGTTTAGAACACGGTTATCCCAAAAATGGTGTAATCAATATTGATTTCTTCCTACAAGAAGGTAGCGAAGAACCGATTCTGATTGAAGTAGCTGTACGCAGCCCTGGAGAGCTTGTATCGAGAATGTTTTACATATATCAGGGGGTACGTCTAAACGAGTTACATCTCCAATTACAGATTGGTGATTCCCCTGACATCATTCTCAAGGATAAGAATGAGTGGAAGTACAGTGCTTACTCGATTCATCCAAAGCAAGACGGTGTTGTTACAGCAATTGAGAAGCCAATTCTCGAAAGTGATGTGAAAGTTTATTGGCAGATTTATTTGGGAGAGAGCCTGAAAAGATCACAAAGTATGAAGGATGTTGCTATTGCCATTCTTTTGAGTCATCATGACTTTTCAACCCTTCAAAGGGATTATGAGGTAGCCAATTCTACCAATTTCTACAATACTAAAAAAGATTTTTTCTAGCAGGCTGAAGCTGTTTTTACAGCAGTGCTTGAGTTGGTAAGGCACAAGACATGAATAAAATGCCTAGCCGTCGATGAAAGTCTTTCAGGTGAAAGTGCCTAAATCTTTGGGTTGAGCCAAAATATATTTAATACAGCTGGGCATTTTATTTTCAGAACTTCTAGCACAAAAGGCACACGCTATACCAATCCGATTTGATTCGGTGAATCACTCATAGAGATAGGGAACGGGGAAGAAAGAATAAAGGTGTATTTAGTTTTTTTTAAAATTAAATACAACAAATACAAATAGCTGACTTTTCCCGTTATCTTTTGAGGGGATGCGATCGCTGCTGGAAGCGCTATCTCAAAGTCCTATTCTCTCATCGTTTATTGTCTTAACTCTCATGTATTGATGATACACGAGAGCTTAAAACCCTTACTATTTTAACCTTTTACGACTTAACGGGAAAAGTCAGATACAAATAGGAGTCCTATAGCAGAGATACTTTTCGCATTGAAATGATTCCATCTGATGGTGAGGTAGTTGCAGTGAGCCATCCCATTGTAGGGAGTGGCGTTAGTGCAAGCGGTAGTGAGAAACGAGCGTCATCCGTAAGGGTGGACGGGTTCCCCAGCATCAGCAAACTGCCATTAGCGTTAGCGTACCCCTCCAGGGAAGCAAGCTACGCGCAGCATCTCGTAGAGAGGAACGAGCCTTACCCGGAGGGTGAAGCACAGAGCCAGACGGGTACAAACAAAGTCTTGGTTAGACTTCTAGATGATAATATAGACAAATTGCACAATACAGTTGTGATTGCTGGTTGTACACCTGTGCTTTCACTCTTAGCAAAAGCAACTGAAAGCTGGCATCCGCAACTACGAATTCATTATCGTTTCGCCCATAGCGGGGCTGCATTGCGTAGTCTGTGCAGAGGTGAAGTTCACATTGCAGGAATGCACTTATACGATGCTGACACTGGGGAACATAACATCCCCTTTGTGCGGGAAGCCTTAACAGGTAAGAGTGCCGTTTTGATTACCCTTGGAGTTTGGGAAGAAGGTTTGTTAGTCCCACCAGGAAACCCAAGGGGAGTTAAAACAGTTTCCGACTTAGTAGAATTTGGAGCAACTATTGTCACCCATGAAGTGGGTTCTGGCAATCGGATGGTTTTAAAACATACCTCGACTTGTGGGAAACAATGAGCAATAACCGTTTTGAATTCTTTGATTAGTTCTTGTTCATACCAACTTGCGTTCATAGTTATAACTTTCATGCTGAAAGTATCAATTGGGAATTTTTAATTGTGAGTTAGTTTTTCTACTAATCAGTGATAACTAAGCATTTAATAGCCTTGGTGCAAAGATTTTTTGAGGTACTGTGTAGTACAAAAAGGTCGGCGAAGCAATTTTTTACTAATGCTGCTTCTGTTCTCCTCAAACACTATCAAGTGCAATACTTGCTCTAGCAAACGCCGTTTGTCAAAAATGCCTTGAATCAGCACTTCTAGTTCAGTTGCGCCCTTGGCAGGAAAATCTTCTCCATCGATGGTGCGCCAGGATAAAAACTCCTGGCAGTCCGAGGTTAATGTACCGACTCGTGCCCGATCAGAACTAGCCAAAATAGTGATTTGTGTAGGACAAGCGTCTTGCTTGGAGCCTTTCTGGGGGATTTCCCTGACTATACTCTCAACTGCACCAGCAAAGCCATCCTGTCTTTTTTTTATGCAGTTTCTGCTGCTGACGAGCATCTTCTTCATTGGAGTCACTGAGTGAATCGTTGATTTTTCCTGAAGTGGGATTCATTTGTTTGGTGACAATAGGTAGAATTTGTTAGATGTTAACTGAATTCCCAAAGGCTTTTATAGGACTTTCATTTATTAATGTATCTAAAACATGGAATAAAAGGGAATGTTCAAGATAATTTATCATTCCCTAAAATATAAACATCAACTAGGTTAGAGAAGGAGAAAACAAAAACACGAACTAAACTATTAAAGTATTAATTTTGCTGATATCGTAACCGCCGAGAATTTCAAATTGAGAGTGAACCATCTGATGTCCCAGAGTACTGAGCAACTGCTGTAAAGGTGCTTTTTCCAGATATTCCTTGAGAATCACCAAATCATATCGTGACTGATTTAAAGGGATAAATCCCAGCCCACAAGCGGTAGCTACAGATGCCTCTAATTCTTCTCTTTATTAATTTAATCTCAACAGGATTCAGAGCTAATTTATCTGATTCATAGCTCTAATTTACTATGTCAATAACTTTAGTTTTCCACTTCCATTTATTACTCTAATTTATGATTTCAGTCTTTAACATCTTCATTTATTTATCTCAGACTCATCTCTCTGCTGTCAGTTCTTATTGCACCTTATTGACAAGAGATTTTGATGCCATTTTTTCTGATTCATGGTTACTCAAATCTCTTTTTTGACTAATGATGTCTGTTTTGATTCTCACTTGACTTTTTTCTCCCCGTAATTTCCCTTTGTGACAGTTAGGGGTGCAGAAGGTAGGTTAAAAGATAAAGAAAAGCACTAGGAGCAGTTTCTGAAATTAACACTGTGCTGGAGGCGATCGCTCTTTTTCACGTCAGAAATATAGCCAACCCGTGAGTGAGAACTATCCATGTAGCTAAAGCACCAGTAATAAATTTATTCTAAAAGGGGAAAGTAAGTTGTTGAAGTTAGGTTTATGAAATTGATAACAGACTGGCCTGCTCTGGCTGACCAAAATACTGCAATTGTAGCTTTGGAGTATCATACGCCTGACAGAATGCAGATGTTACAGCAGTTTTATCATTGGTGTGAGGAACGGTCTTTGTCAGTCTTTGTCTGGAATCCTGGTTACTGTAGATCGCCTACGGCGCAGCGCTCGTCCGGCAAATCTTGAGTTTTAAGCCTTAGAATTTTTTTGACGGGGTGATCCTCTTAACATGAGTTCGATGAACCTCTCCTTCCCAACCTCCCTCTCCGTTTCGGAAAGCAAGGGAGGAGCAACGAAAAATTCAGCTTTTTGCTCCCCTCTCCGACACTGAGAGGATCTGAGGGAGAGGTCAAACAAGACTTGTCGAACTCACGTCCTCTTGGAACTCCCCAATCCTCACTCTCTATTGCTTCAATTGAAAAGCAAGGTCAAGATCATCTAAAGAATTAACATCTAACCAGTTACCGCGAATATAAAGTACCTTGATCGGTTTGCCTTGCTCGATTAAATAATTGCATAATTCTGGCAAACCCAGACTGTTGAATTCCGGGCGTTTTTGCAATTCATTGAGTGCTTCACTTAGCCACTGTCTACCTTGACTCCGTAAGCGCAGCATCCCAATCCAGCGGCCGCTAGATTTTCCTAATTGCGTTTGTGTGGTTTTAGAAATGTTCAACAGGTTGACATCCTGTCCAAAGAGAGAAAGATCGTCTGGAATTGAGCAATAGCCGTAGTCAGGTGAACCGCTAACAGACTTGCTGTTGGCTACAGAATCAACCACAGCCACAATTTCTCCAGGACATTCTAATAAATCTCGCAGGATGTAGCTTCTAAATAGTAAATCGCCGTAAAGCACCAGCATTTCTTCGCCAAAACTGGCTTGAGCGCAGGCTAAGGATGCTAATTCTCCCGTTGTTTCATAATCTGGGTTGCGGATGACTTTAGTCCCCGGAACATTGATAGTTTCTGCTTTGTAACCGGCGACAACGGTAATATCATTGATGGCAAGTTTCTTGAATTTATCCACCAACAACCTGAGTAGAGGTTTACCTCCAAGGGGTAACATTACTTTCGGTTTATCTTGCGTCAATCCTGCTAATTCTTGGCCTCTGCTAGCAGCCAGGACGATCGCTTGGGTATTTTGTCGTCCGTTGTTAAAGTAGCGTTTTTCAGCTTCTATGAGTTCATCCGCCCCTTGTAGCCGGAAAATTTCTTTTACGGGAGCAATATCATCTTCAATGTTGATTAAAGTTTCACTCTTCTTCACTTCACGCGCGATCGCTTGCATACTAGCAACAGCAGCTCGAATCAGATGGTTTGCCCAAATGACCAAATTAACTTCAGCTTTGCGAAAAACATCAGTAGGCGTGCTGTAATATTTAGTCGGTATAATCACTAGCGGGGAACGACCCGCCCATTCTTTAGCAAAGGCTAGCACTTGATCGGGGCGCGATGATTTACTGTGAATCAAGATCGCGGTTGCTCCGGCGGCGTGGTAAGCTTCAGCTCGACGCAATGCTTCAGAGAGATCCCACCCAGCAATCAAAGCTTCGAGTCGGGCGACGATGCAAAAATCTGGGTCTGTCTGACTATCCTTACCCGCTTTAATTTTGCCGCAGAATTCATCAATATCAGCTAAAGCTTGGCGACTCCCGTTGATAAAGCTGTTGGTTTTGGGAAAAAGCTTATCTTCAATACAGACTCCAGCAATACCTCGCTGTTCTAACTTTTTGACCAGGCGACGCATATTATTAAAGTTGCCATAACCAGTATCCCCGTCTAATAAAATGGGGATGCTGGTGACATCAGACATGAACTCAAGCATTTCTACAACTTGAGTCCAACTGGCTTCATTATTATCTCGAACGCCATATTGAGCCGAAAGGGCTAATCCACTAGCCCAAATTCCTTTAAATCCAGCCTCTTCCACAATCCGGGCGCTAATCCCATTGTGAGCTTCCATAATAAAGTCGAGTTGAGGCGATTCTAGTAATACCCGCAATTGGGCACATTTATTTAATTTTGCAGCGGTATCAGTGGGTGCAAATATTTGATGCATTTATTCTGTTTTTCTCAACCTATATAATATAGCGGTTCTCAATTGCATGGAATACAGACCTAACCCCCAGCCCCTTCCCTTGCAGGGAAGGGGAGTAAGACTTAAAGCCTCTCTCCTTTTAGGAGAGAGGTCAAACTGTAATGCATCCAAACCAAAACCGCTATAAATGAAGATATTTTCAGACATTTTCTAAGACTTCTATCTGAGGTAAAATCTCGTTTTGGGCACGTTGAATATCCTGGGGAAAATCGATTTCGAGCCAAGGTAATCCAGTGATGTCTTCGTAGCCAAATGTTTCTGGAGTTTCTAAGAGCAGATCCCGAATTACTTCTTCATAAGGTTCATTATCGCGTCCGTCTGCAACATACTGTTCTGTACGAGTAGCAAGACGGTGAGCAACAGCGCTTCCAAAACGAAAGAATCCTACTGACTCACCCGCAAAATCATAAGCTAAACCAGGAGCTACTTGTTTACGAAACTCCACTAGATAATTATCTCTAACACAAAGCTTCACGGGTTCATCTCCCGGTTCAAAATCCCGATCTAGTAAGAAGCAGTTGAAGATATTTGTGTTCACCAGTCGTTCGATGATGCGGCGATCGCACAACACATCTGCATCCATTAATAATATGTCATCGCCAGCAACTAAATGCTGACGTACAGTCCAAAGGCTGATCGTACTGCCTTTGGTGTAGTCAGAATTATAAACTGTACTGACCCAATTTTCCGCTCCTAATGCTTTGATTTCATCCTGAATTCTTTGTGCTTGATAACCCACAGCAATCACTACTTGATCAATTTGGTAATGACGGAGATAGTTAAAATGGCGCTCTAATAGAGATTTGCCGTTAAATTTCAGTAAGCATTTGGGTTGGATTTGCCCGTCTTTACCTAAGCGTCGTCCAACGCCAGCAGCTAATATAATTGCTTTCATCGTCAAGTCACCAACACTAGCTTAGACACCAGGAAATCTGGAAATTTTCCCAGTATTTTATAATGACTGTTTTTTGCTCAAGACAATATTTGTTAATTAATTCTTAACATGGAAGAAACAGTAACTCTGTATCGCCTCAACTGTGGAAGAAACAGTAACTCTGTATCGCCTCAACTGCAAAACACTTGGCGAAAACCAAAATAGGCGATCGCATCTTTCATATTCGAGACAAAACGTTTTAGCATACCCATGCGGGTGTCGGTAACGTACTCCAAAGTCAAGACAATGCGCTGTTCGTTGTTACCCAAAGAAGTAACTCTGTGGTAAAGTTTGTCACCATTGAATAACACTAGAGTACCAGGGTTTAAGGAGAGCGATCGCGTTTGTGTCTCCCGTTCAGGAATATCTTTGTAGAGTTGATATTCCAGCTTACTGGACGAATTATCAACCAAACCAAGCAACACTGTATAGCGTTTGCCGTGATAGTAAGAGGTATCGTAATGATACTGGATATGGTCTCCAGGCTCAGTGTAATAGTACAGCGCGTAAGTATGGGGATCAGCATCAGGACAAGGAAGGAGTTTTTCTGCCGTAATTTGGTTGAGGAACTCAAAAAAGGCACTAAGTTGATAAAACTCTCCGAAAATCGGAGCAAGGCTATCTAAGCTATAGCGGCTGATACTACCGCCCTTTTTATGATTAGGAATATAGTTGCGGTTGATAGCAGGTTGCAAAGATGGCAAAAGCGCCAAGAACTGCTCGATGATGGAGTCAGAGAAAAAGTTCTCAACCACTAAAAATTCATTCTGTGCTTGAAACTCAGCTTGAAGTTTCTGGTAATCAACAGCTGCGATCGCTTTATCAATTTCAGTTTGAAGCTCCATTGATAGTTTGATACTAGTACAGGATTGCAAAAATCAAGATACCATGTTTATGAAAGCGCGATGGCGTATCCGCCCACCGTAGGCGCTCGCACTTTTAGACTTAATAAAGTTTTTACCAAGAGTCTAGCGTGATCTGGGGGCTGATCCAAAAAGGCTTGGTGCAACCCAATACTGCTCGGTTAAGGAAAGAAAGTAGGCTGAAACCCTTGAAATATCGTTGTCTATAATGCCCAAAAGAGGCTTAACCGAGCAGTATTGTGGTGCAACCATATTATAAATATTTATTCCCGCAAATTCTCTGCCTTCAAATTCAATGTAAACCTTACCGGGGGAATGTCTCAGCCCAGTAAAGGTGCCGATAAGCCCAAAATATTTTTGATCTTCAGAAGTAGGGTAAATTGGGACAATTCTGCATTTATCCCCAGGACTAAAAGTGTAGGAAGATTCCTCAGAACTAGTTACCTGGCACTTAACAGGTTCATTTTCACCACACATATAAGCAGCAATGTATCTCATATTTTAAAAGACTAAGGTTTACTAAAAGCATGATATTATATTAGTTCAAAAAACCAAGAACGAGTTATTCAAGATAATCTGGGAAGAAAGCAGCAGGTGAAATATGAAAAAATTCTGCCAGTTCTTCAATGTGTCTGGTTGTTAGCTTACGCCGTTTTTTCAAGATGGCCGATATAATAGATTCTGTTTTGAAAATGGGTACTAAATCTTTTTGAAGTAGTCCATTTTCTTCTATCAAAACCTGAAGTAAATCTACTCCATAAATATCAAGCACGGGCTGCTGCGTTTGTTCATACTCGTAAACTAGAGTACCTAAAATATTAAGATAATCTTTTTCATCTGATGTTAGTGGGGCACTGTCTATCAGAGAATCAATAATTTTTTGAGTGGCAAATAAGTCTTCCTCAGTCTTGATAGGACGAGGAGGAAATGCTTGCAGTAGCTCAATATAGGTAGGACGTTCATTTAAACCAAGGGTCATTTTTCCATTTGTCGGTATCGTACTCTGTATGGGTTATTATGTTACGAATAAATATTTTTTTGCTTTGATAGTCAATATAAGTGACAAGGCGATACTTGTTTCCTTGAATATTAAAAACTGTAAGTTCACCTACTGGATCGGCAGAGTTAAAAGCTTGGCGAACTTCAAGTATATTCTGCCACTTGGCTGATTTTGCAACTTTGTTCCAACCACGTAAACTAGACTCAGCATCAGGATACTTGTGATAAAAAAGTTTCAGTATTGTGGTAGAAACAATGTGCATAATAAATGAATTTTATTAGTGTAAAGGTCATAAAAAATTCCTTTGCTTGTAAGTGATAGCTCAATTCCTAAGTTAGCAATTTGCTAAGTCGGTGTCAAGAGGTTAATAATTAGGGTTTCTCGCTTTACCCCCAATCGCAGTAGACTTTCGGTAAAAAGATACTTTTTACCAAGTTTAGTAAGTGCGATGGCGTAGGCGATCGCAAAATTTGATTATGCATTCAATAAAAGCTAAAAAGCCTGTTTTATTAGCTTTCTGCCCAATGACCCATGCGCCGTTATACTAGTTTGCTTCAGACTCTGGGAGTGCGATAAAATTGCCAAATTACCCATACTGCGAAGGTAGCTGCCATTAGTAATGGCTCTAGTCCATCTAGTTATGCATTCAATAAAAGCTAAAAAGCCTGTTTTATTAGCTTTCTGCTCAATGACCCATGCGCCGTTATACTAGTTTGCTTCAGACTCTGGGAGTGCGAAAAATTGCCAAATTACCCATACTGCGAAGGTTGGTGCCCCTATTGTAGCTGCCATTAGTAATGGCTCTAGTCCATCTAGTAAGGTAACTATGGGAAACAAATACAACACATCTTCAATGTCAAAGCCGGCGAAATTTGGTTGACGGCTGGCGTTTTTACCTAAACGCTGTTCCATTTGGTTTCGCAAATGAAAGATGCAAGCAACAGACACGCCAGATACTATCCCCATCACCAACGCCCACCAACCAAATTTTCCCTCTCTAAGACCATATCCAATACACACAAACAATAGAATGTGGATGATAGCGTCACTAGCGAGGTCATACTGATGTCCCCATTTGCTGCTTTTTCCACTCAAACGAGCTAATTCACCGTCTGTATGATCTAAAAAGTTAGATAAAGCAAATAGCCATGCCCCAACGTTAACCCAAATAGTATCGCCAACTGCGATTGCTACAGCCGCCGCCAACCCTGTCACAAGTCGCACTGTGGTGAGATGATTGGGGTTTACCCAACTGTCTTTTAGAGGTCGAACTAGCCAGTAAGCAAGTTGAGCATCCCAAGGCTTTGTAGTCATAGATAAACTTGAATTTGATGTGGTCTTTTAATGTCCATAACACTGTAAATTACCACATCTACTTATAGATAGACTTTTATTTAATAACTGGCGGTTTAAAGATGTCAATATTTGGATAGCAACGCTGTAGCTTGACACTAGGATTACGTGAAAAAGTAGGGGAGCAGGGAGCAGGGGTGCTTTCGCCCACAAGGGGCAAGATTTTTACCTTTTCCCCTGCTCCCTGCCTCTTATCAAAAGGTTTCAAGTGGACTGACCTGGCTTGAGCACGATCTTGATACAGCTGTCCTGCTTGTGGCTGAAAATTTCGTAGCCGTGCGGTGCTTGATCTAGCGGCAGACTATGGGTAATCACGAACGATGGATCGATATCGCCATTTTGAACGTGATCGAGCAACGGACGCAAGTACCGATGAACGTGTGTTTGTCCAGTTTTCATGGTCAAGCCTTTATTCATGAAAGCCCCCATCGGTATCTTGTCTACAAAGCCTGTGTAAACACCGGGAACGGACACAGTGCCGCCTTTGCGACAGGCAACGATCGCTTGACGTAGCACATTAGGGCGATCAGTCTCTAGACGCACTGCTTGCTTCGCCTTGTCATAGAAGCCTTCCAAACCCAAACCGTGAGCTTCCATGCCCACCGCATCCATTACCGAGTCGGGGCCGCGTCCACCCGTCATTTCTTTCAGGGCTTCACCCACCTCGACTTCTTCATAGTTGAGGATTTCTGCCCCACCAGCTTTCGCCATCTGGAGGCGTTCGGGAACGCGATCAATTGCAATCACCCGCTCTGCACCTAGAAGAAAGGCGCTTCTAATCGCAAATTGCCCAACTGGCCCACAGCCCCAGATCGCCACCGTATCTCCAGGCTGGATGTCACAGTTCTCCGCAGCCATGTATCCGGTGGGGTAGATATCAGTCAGAAACAAAACCTGTTCGTCTGTCAATCCATCTGGAATCTTGAACAAACCAACATCGGCAAAAGGAACGCGGGCATATTCGGCTTGACCTCCTGCGTAGCCACCTGTCAAATGAGAGTAGCCGAAAAGACCCGATGGGGAATGACCCAGCATTTTTTCTGCCATCCAAGCGTTGGGATTAGAGTTATCGCACAGCGACCATAAATCCCGATTGCAGAAGAAACACGAGCCGCAGGAAATGGTAAAGGGGACGACAACGCGATCGCCTATATTTACATTCTTGACAGCCCTCCCCAACTCAACGACTTCTCCCATGAATTCATGACCCAGGATGTCGCCCTTTTGCATCGTCGGGTTGTAGCCATTATAAAGATGCAAATCAGAACCACAAATCGCTGTTGACGTGATTTTAACAATAGCATCACGCGGATTAATAATTTTGGGGTCGGGTACTGTATCGACTTGGACATTGTTAGTACCTTGCCAGCAAACTGCTTTCATACGTTGAAATTTCCTCAAGTTAAGTTATTTGTTAATAGGGAAATGCATCTACCAGGAATTTTGTCAATTACCTTTCGTCAAACCGGATTCACCGCAGCAGAACTGGTTGAGCGTCAATGCAGATGCAAAATAGCGTATAAGGCTTCTGCCGTAGGTCTTTTCCTTTTTGGTATTTCGCCTGACGATGCAACTGGTTTGCAGTGACGTAAAGATAGCCATCTGCTGCAACCGAGAGATCTGTCCACATAAGATGCGGATCGTGCACTACCGTTTCCCACTCTCCACCGGCACGGCGGCGGAGGATTGCCTGGTGTTCGTAATTTGTTGCGTAAATATATCCTGCCGCGTCTGATTCGAGTCCATCCGCACCGCCGCCTTTGTCTCCCTCGTCAGTTACGGTTGCTGCAACGGCGCTATCGTCTATTGAGCGATCCACTAGTGCGTCGGTAGAAACGCTGTAGAGCCGTCGGTCCGCGACTGAAGCCATCGAAGAGGGCCCCACCAATCGGGCACATGCAGCCGCAATTGAGATAATGAATTTGCATGAATCCTCCGTTACGACTCTGATTCCTCAGAACGATCCTAAATGTGTGAGATTGCCGACTGCGCGATTAGCTTCGCTGATGCCGTTAGCCCTAGCGATCGCCCTCCATTTCAAAAGAGTGCCAACTGAGCATATCCGATTGATTAGGTGTAAATTACTAGTTGGCTGATCCAGGCTCACTGAGCTTGCGATGCAGTTCAGCACTTACGGTATCAGGTAAGACCTTGCTCACAGTGCCCAGAAGCTTCGTCTTGAGCGAACCTGCGATGATCTCATCCTTACCTGCCATCAAGGCGTCGAAACCCTGTTTGGCGACCTCAGATGGATCGTCCTTTTCATCTGCGCCTACCTTGGTGTCGTCCATATCCGCACGGTGGAAGAAGTTGGTATCAGTCGGTCCAGGCATGAGCGCGGTGACAGTGACGCCTGTATCCTTCAACTCGCTGCGTAGCCCCTCTGAAAAAGAATGCACAAACGCCTTAGAGGCGGCGTAGACTGTCTCGAACGGGCCGGGCATCAGGGCGGCGATCGACGATGTGAAAAGGATTCGACCCTTGCCAAGCTCAACCATATCTTTCACCACCCGTTTGGCGAGATGTACAGAGGAGACAACATTCAGATTAATCAGATTGAGTTCGTCCTTCAGATCGGTTTCACGGGCAAACTCACCGCCAACACCAACACCTGCGTTGATGGCGATCGCATCCACTGGTCGGCCAGTCGCCTTAATCTGGTTGTAGAGCGTTTCAACACCGTCATAGCTAGCGAGATCGGCCTGCACCGTCTCAACTTTGGCACCAAGCCCCTCGAAGGCTTGAGCAGCTTCGTTAATACTCGATCCGGTGGCTGTGACTAGGAGATCAAAGCCGTTTTGGGCAAACTGTTTGGCGAGTTCATAACCGATGCCGTTGGAGGCACCTGTCACGACAGCCAGGGGTCGGGTCAACGAACTGTTCATAACCATCCAAAACTCCTATGTAACCGCTCCACACTCCTTTTCGATGGCTTGCTTTTTTAGCTACCAAATACTTCTGCGTGGACTGTGGGCTTTCAACCATTACAATCTTAGGCAGGTAGCAGTGTGATTGCGTCTTTCCAAGGAAGTATCGCTAGTGTGTCTTTAAGGTTACTTTTCTTGAGTTCCGTAGGTTGCCAGGATATACTTCAAGCCCACGATTAACAGTTCAATTGTCTGGCTTAAGGGCACTGCCAATAATAAAATCATCGCTCTGGACATTAAAAATCAATCCTAGAAATTGATTTTGTAGCGACAACTGGTCGCTAAACCGATCTCTAACCGATATCCAAATCTGCCCGGAGTAACTTTCTCAGTGCCTTGATTAAGATTATGATCGGGTGGAATGCGTCCGTTGGGGTTAGGAAACAGCGTTCCGTCTGCTGGCAGACCGCTAGGAAATATTAGAATTTAGGTCTTGGTAATCGCCTTCTAGGGTCAGACGAGTTCGTTCAACCAGCATCAGGCTGATCACAGGTGCAATATAGAAGTTTCGATCACCACTCCCCTCAATGAAAGTATTTCTATCCTGGTAAGCGACATTGAGGCGATATAAAAGTGTCCTGAAGTCGTTCAACAGTCCAGACAACTCAATCGTGCCCCGATAGAAGTCAAAGATGCCGATGCTTGTATCAACGGCATAAAAGGGGTCAGGTGTGACTGTGACATTTCTATTGGGCGATGCCTTTGGCAACCCCTTTGATGTATGCAATAATATTTGTCAGTTAATTACGGCGTGACTGTAACATTTCTATTAGACGTTTCTGCTTCGGGTTGCCGTAGGCATCACTATTGGTAGTTTTTGCCCGATAACGATATCGCCACATCACAAAACCGGTGATAAATAAAACTAATGGTGTAAGTCCAACAAAGACGTAGAAAATTCGGGATGGAATTCCCCAGAAAGTACCGTAGTGCACAGGGACAAAGGAATTGATGATGCGATCGCCCAATGATACCTTCAAAGAACTATCCACTCGCAAAACTTTACCACTATATTGGTCGAGGTAAACACTGCTTTGACCATAGTCCTCAGTTTCTTGGGGAAGCTTAAAGCTAACCGTTAAAACTTCTTCTGGTTTACTTGGAAAAGAAATACTCCTAAGCGATGCATCTGGTAAAGCAGCTTGAGCAGTTTTTAATTGTTCTTTGAGTCCTAGCGCAGACTTACCAGCAATGGGAACAGATACCGGAGTCGGTTGCTGTTTGGAGAAGGTGACAGCATAGATCATCGGGTTGATGAACTCACTAAAGCTCCAGCAAAATCCGGTGAAAAATGTGCATATTAGAAACACTGCTGTAATCATGCCAGCAACTTTGTGAACATCAAAGTTAAGCCGCTTGGGATGAGCATTCCACTTAATTTTGAAGCCAGAAATCAACCTGCGCCAACCAGGCCAAAGGATAATACCTGTAATGCTCATGAAGGACATCAGTAAACCAATAATGCCTACAAACTTATAGCCAATGTCACCGCCTAAAAGAGCGTAGTGGAGTGGGTAGACAATTTCAAAAAACTTATTTACAAAAGTTTGCTTTAAATTATTGCCGAGAATTGCTCCTGTGTAAGGGTTAACGTAGTTTTCATTCCAGTCTTTTTGCTTGGTTTTCAGGATAACATTCATCGGCTCATTTGGCTTGGAGGGCAGATAAATCCTCTGCACTGTTGCATCTGGTTGATCAGCATATGTCTTTTTCACAGTGTTCAGGACAACCTCAACTGGCAGTTGTTCACCTTGAGGAGTAATGGTGCCAATTCGACGCTGCTGATCGAAGGTGCTAATTTCTGAGTGGAAGACCAATAGACTACCAGTCAAGCCGACGATAATTGCAATCAGTCCTACAGCTAAACCTATATAGCGATGTAGAGTGAAAACTAGATGACGAGAGGATTTTACTTGCATGGTAAATGCTCTACAAGTAGAGAAATAAGTTGTCTCTAATGATAAATATTATTAATAAATCATAATCTAACGGTGTACAAGTTTGAACAATTAAGTCAAAGGAAGATTAATTTTTCCGCTTTCTTTGAAGGGCGATCATAATTTGAGAATCATCAAACCGAACCCCTTCGTCTAAGTAAACGTAGGATCATAGCTCCCACGAAACTGTACCTTGCACAGTAAACGGATCGCCTAGTATACCCGTAGACTCAAAATAGTACAAGTCAAATAGGTTTTTGAAATTTAATGCGGCACGAAACCTGTCTCGCTTGTAAAAAATCGCGGCATCAGTGCTGACATAGCTGGGTAATATATATTGCGAATCATTTGGGATAAGTGCTTGTCTTTCACCAACATAAAATACTCCGACTCTAAAGCTTAATCCTTGCAAACTACCAGATTGAATTTCGTAGGTTGTCCATAGGCTAGCAGAATGTTTTGCTACGTTATCAAGCTCGTCACCAACTGGAAGGGTATTGTCTTTTGTGATTGTTGAATCTGTAAAAGCATAGTTAGCAATAATGTTCCATCCCGGCAAAATTTCACCAGACACGTCAAATTCAATACCACGGCTACGCTGTTCACCAACTTGAACATTAAATCCTAATTCTCGACGGCCTAGATCGGGATCGACAAGGTATTGTTGTTCGTCGTAGAAATCAACAAAACTCTCTGTACTCCCAGCAGCAACGTTAGTGGCAGTTACAGTCGTGATTCCCTGTGCTGGTTGCTCAAGGCTAAATTTGTTACCTGATGGTAGAAACAATTGAGCATTTTTAATATCTGCAATAAAGTTGATGACTGTCAAACAAGGTTTCTACACTTAAGTCTTTGAGCCATGTGCCATCATACAGCAGCAGACGGATTCCGTGTCTCAGTTCAACTTCGCCATAACTGCCTGTAATATAGCGATCGCTATATCTAACAATGCGATCATAACCTTCAGTATTGTAGGCAACTTCATAACCCTTGCGGTTTTCAAGATGCTGTTGATAGTATTGTGCTGATGTAATTGTCTCCATAGCCTTTGACTGCTCAACCACAAGTATCTTTAGTATTTTGCAGAATGGCGACTTTGTTTTTAGTCGAAGCAGCAAAGCGATAAAGCGATCGCTTAGTTTGCTCCCATTATGATCTTGACTGTTACACTAAGGCTCTAACATGAGTTGCAGAATCTTGTTGTAACAGTGCCCACCCTACAAAAATTGCAATAAAGCAACAGTTAGCTACGAACTTTAGTAAGGATTTTTTGTGAATAAAACGAAGCCGATTCTTCGTTTTTGGCGCAATCTTGGGCAAACTTAATTAGATGGTGTCCGACAAGTCCAACGTGAATCAAGTTTTCAATATCACCTGCTTTTAGTGCTGGCTTGGCCATTTTCCAGAAAGTTTGACGATAGTTACTAAATATACCTATCCGCAGCAAAATATTAGCTAAATAAGTTAAACCTTTGCGAATATTAGCCCCAGAAGTGCGAGCTGGGCTGTTAGGTACTTCGATGCGGTTTGGATAGGTGTGTTCCATGTTGTAGGCAAACCGCTGATATAAAAATTCTGGCTCATAAGCAGTTGTGATGCAGCGCCGCCACATCTCAACAACTTGCTCGTAGGGCATTAAAAACTCAACGTTTGATTCGCGGCTTTCATCAAAGAGAAGTCGTCCTTCTGCTTCTAATCTCCGCCATAAAGGAGTTCTCGGTAAAGCATGAAGTAGGTTAATTGTCAACATGGGAATTTGGGATACCCGAATAAATTCGATAATTCGGTCTGCTGTTTCTGGTGTATCTGTATCTAAGCCGATGATGATTCCTGATACTACTTCCATGCCATAACTATTTAAAACCTGAATTGCTTTTAAGATTGGCATACTCAGATTTTGGTCTTTGGAAATAGCGTGGAGAGCATTTGGTTCTGGTGTTTCGATACCGCAAAAGATTGTGCAGAAATAAGCTTCGCGCATCATTTCCAACAGCTTTGGACTTTGAGCTAGGTTGAGGGTTGCTTCACAGGCAAACTGGATGGGGTAGCCATTGCGCTTTTGCCAGTCAATCAGGTGAGGAAGCAACTTCATGGCGGCGCGGCGATCGCCAACAAAGTTATCATCGACAAAATACACTGCCCCCAAATTGCCAGATTGTCGCATTGCATCTAACTCAGCGACTACTTGCTCTGGTGTTTTCATCCGGGGGCTGTTGCCATAGAGTTCGGGAATATCACAAAACTCGCAGCGATAAGGACAACCACTAGAAAACTGGACATTTGCCAAGAAATAATCATTGATATTCAGCAAATGATAAGCTGGGGTGGGAAACTCTGTTAAAGGGAGACGTTCCTTGGTTTCAAAGCGAATTTGCGCTTGGGGACGTTGAGAGTTTTGGTCTAGATATTCGATCATGCGATCACTAGCATCTCCCAATTCGCCCAAATGTAAAATGTCAAATTCAGGATAATATTCTGGACACCCAGATACCGAGGGGCCACCCACAACGGTAATTTTGCCGGCTCGATGAGCAAGTTCGTTAATTTGATTAATCTGTGGTTTTTGGATATGCATTCCACTCACAATCACCACATCAGCCCATTGATAATCAGCTCTAGTTGCTGATTTGACATTCTCATCAATAAACCGGACTTCCCATTGTTTCGGTAAGTAGGCAGCCACAATTAAAATACCTTGGGGTGGCATAAAAGCCCGGACACTACCCATAAGTGGATAGGCGTGATGAAAAGTACCAAAGGAGCGGCTGTATTTGGGAAAGATACACAGAATGCGTCGATGGTGCGAAGGAACGTAGCGGGTTCCTTGAGTGACAGGAGCGGTTTTGGAATCGGCCGCTACATTAATTTGGTTCTCTAAAGACTTTAAATTCACAGTCATTGCAAATTTCACCCTGGAAAACTGAGCAGGTAATTTGACAGTTTCTTGACAGAATTAGCTGTAATTCCAACTAGCTTACCAAAGAAAGGCAGAAGGCAGAAGGGATTATAAATGTATTTTTGCTCAAAACAAAGTTCTGGCGATTATAAATCACGCAATATTGCCTTCTGCCTGATTCATGGTGATATTTGAAGGGGTGTTTAACTGGTAAAATATAAAATCTACCCTAGCAATGCAAATTTAATTGGTTGGCAAACAACTATTATGGAAATCGCGCATGGGACATAAAAAGAGAGATTTTCATTTCTTGTTGTATCCAATTGGGTATAGGCATTTGTCATGAATTTGATTTACTTTCTTTTGCGTTCTTCGTGGGGGATGGTAGCGATCGCGATCGCTACCGGATTTTTGAGTGGCGGTAGTAGTGCTGGTTTGATTGCCTTAATTAGCCATGCTGCAAGTAGCGGTGGTGTTTCCCGCCTCACATCGATAATTTGGGGTTTTGCAGGGCTGGCAATAGTTGCACTAATTACCAGTATCATTTCTCAAGTGATGCTGATTCGTCTTTCTCAAAATGCAGTCTTACAATTACGGATGCGTTTAAGTCGCCAGATTCTCGCTTCCGAGTTGAGTCATCTGGAACGCTTAGGGAATCCTCGATTATTGGCAACTCTCACAGAAGATATTCAGGCAGTGGCTAATGCTGTTTATCAGATGCCTTTTATCTTTATTAATTTAGCGATCGTCCTGGGTTGTATAACATATATAACCTGGCTCTCTTGGTTAGTATTACTGATGGTTTGTGGGATTTCAGTAGTTGCGATCGCTAGTTGTCAGTGGCTACTCAACAGAGGCGGAAAATTGCTGGCTCTAGCTCGTGAAGATGAAGATCATCTATTTAAACATTTTCGCACCATTACTGAAGGAGTCAAGGAACTCAAACTAAACTACAGGCGGCGTGAAGACTTTTTAGAAAAGAAACTACAATCAACTGCTAACGAGTTCCGTCATCACAACGTTAACGGTCTAACCCTTTTTGCTATAACTTCAAGCTGGGGTCAACTTATATTCTTTTTTGCTCTCGGTTTTGTTCTATTTGTACTGCCTAATCTGCTTACCATCAATCCCGAAACTCTCTCTGGCTACATTTTGACTTTCAC
Organism: Nostoc sp.; assembly: GCF_036918245.1. Classification (GTDB taxonomy): domain Bacteria; phylum Cyanobacteriota; class Cyanobacteriia; order Cyanobacteriales; family Nostocaceae; genus Nostoc. The sequence goes on along the minus strand of NZ_JBALEF010000114.1, from coordinate 1,523 downwards.
TTACTTGGTGTTACCAATGGATAACATCATCAGTAAACTTCCTTTATTAAGCAAAGCCAGTATTGCCTTACAAAAAATTGAGTCACTGGGTTTATCTCTAGCTAGTCGAACTGAAATATCAACTGTTCCACCTGCTCTGAAATCTGACTGGCACAGCTTAAAATTTAAAAGTGTCACCCACACTTACTACACAGAACAAGAAGATAATAGCTTTATTTTTGGCCCCATTGAATTGACACTATATCCTCAAGAATTAGTCTTTATTGTCGGCGGGAATGGTAGCGGTAAATCTACATTAGCGAAACTAATTACTGGACTTTACATCCCAGAAAACGGCGAAATTTGGTTTGATGACGAGTTGATTAGCGAACCGAATCGAGAATGGTATCGCCAGCATTTTTCTGTGGTATTTTCCGACTTTTATTTATTTGAAGAACTTTTGGGATTAAAAAATTCTCATTTGGACGCTCAAGCCAAAAAATATTTAAAACAACTGCAACTAGACCATAAGGTGAAAGTTGAAAATGGACAAATTTCTACAACTGCTCTTTCTCAAGGACAACGGAAACGGCTAGCTTTACTCACAGCCTACTTGGAAGATCGACCAATTTATCTTTTTGATGAGTGGGCAGCCGATCAAGATCCAGTATTCAAAGAAATATTCTACACTCAACTTCTCCCAGAACTGCGATCGCGGGGTAAGACACTGCTGGTGATTAGCCATGACGATCGCTATTTTCATTTAGCAGACCGAATGATCAAACTTGACTACGGAAAAATAGAGTACGATAAAACTTAATCTGTCAAAACAATTCATAATTGTTAAAAGAATATTTGGAGTTTGACTAAATAAAACTAATGTCTGAACAAAAGCCCATAAATCCTTGGAACTATAAACCTTGGTGGTGTCAGCCCTGGTCTATAGTTCTCACAGGTGTAACACTGATTGGTGGTAGCTGGTTACTATTTAAAACTATCTGGCTAACAGTTCTCGTTTCCATCCCTATAGGAACGTGGATGGCATTTTTTGTGTTGTTTTGGCCACAGCTAATGATTCGCAGTGGAATTTTGGAGTCTTATAAAGAGTAGTTTGAGCTTGATGCAATGCTGTAAATTAGTCCAGGTAGAGAAAATTATTCCACTGCGTTAAAGATTTAGCATCTCAGATCGTGTCCAGGTAATTATATCAACTTCGGGTAATTACTTGTAATAAAATCTATCAATGTAGCGACTGTCTTAAAAGTCAAGCGACGCCGAATAGCCCGTCGTAGACATCGCTTTGTTTGTGGAGATTTATGAAAGCGATGCCTACGGCAGGCTAGGCCTACGCACCTGTGTACTCGATCGCGGTACGACAAAGTTTGAAGTACTCCAACACGACTTTCAAGTACCTCAACACGACTTTGGAGTACCTCAACACGACTTTCAAGTACCTCAACACGACTTTGGAGTACCTCAACACGACTTTGGAGTACCTCAACACGACTTTGGAGTACCTCAACACGACTTTGGAGTACCTCAAC
>NZ_JBALEF010000113.1:0-32048 GCF_036918245.1 Nostoc sp. | reverse complement strand
TGAGGTTGCTGGAATACGCCATTAGTATTGGATTTTACATGCTGAGGAGTACCTTAATTCAAAACCTGATAAGATGTCAAATGGGTTCTATATCCTTGGACTCCATAAACCTGTCAGTTCACAGATAAGGGCACTCTACTGCCGAGGCAAGGTCGGATCAAGTTATCCGGAAACTTCTCAACGTCTCCCCTCTATCAGGTTTCTGCGATGCGATCTGCTTTGCAGCAACGCTTCGTGATCGCTTTCAGCCCCGAATCATCCCTACTCAATCTTCCAATTAGGCGTATAACCAGAAATAACTTGGCTATACATTTGCAAGACCGATGCAGAAATACGTCCTGAGAGTTTTGCGATCGCCCATAGCGTTAGGTAAAATCATTTTCAATTGTTGAGAATTCGCCTAGGAAAAAGTTTATGGCAGATATGTCCGGTCAAGACCCCTCGGAAATCACAATGGCAACGGTTGATGAAGAACGAAAAGGCGCAACTTTCAGCGGTACGGTCATCCTTGGTATAGATCCTGAGGGTGGGGAAGTCGTTTTCTTTAGAGACTTTTTAATTGAAGATTATAAAGGCGAACTTACCGCTTATCTGGCAACAGATGGCGATATAACGAAAAGCATTGATTTAGGCGAACTCGATCATAAAAGCCCCAGTTTTAGGCTGCCAATTCCGCTGGGAACGGATACATTACCCTACAATACAGTCGTGTTGAGCGACAAAAAAAGCAAGAAAAAAATCCTGACGATCAATCTATAAAATTTGTAACTTAGCTCGTAGTTCAGCCAAATTCGATTGCCCTCCTGTATAGATCTCAAATGGGTTCTATAAAAGTGTTCAAGGGTAAAGCGTATTAACTGATGTCAGAGCACCAGACAGCACAAAGCTGTAGAGAAGATATTGGGATATTACCGTGTCCTCTGTACAGCCATGTGATAAGAATTGATTGAAAAGGCGATTGCATACTACTGAGTACGCAATCGCCTTAATTCTGGAAAGATTGAAGTTTTTACAACCAGTTTTCAGACTTGGTTTGGTCATCGGAATCATCTCCGGTGGCTTGAGCAATACAAGTTTTTGGCTTCCGGCTGCTAGTCCCGGTGGCGGCTGGTTTTAGGTTTCGTATCGTTAACTCGATTTGTAAGGGTTGAATTTTGAGCGCTTCTTTGTTTTTCAAAAGAGGCATCGCGCTCGTCTCCTCTCTTATGATTACCATATTACTACGCTCACCAGTGGTTATCAAGCATTTTCACTGGTGAGCGTAGTAGATAATTCTCTTAGCTGTTGTAATCTATGTTCCAAATAAGTGAAGTGATATCCCCATCTAAAGCAGCACAAAGTTTCTCTAGAATTTCTGTACTAACAGTCATCTGAGTTGGTTTTTTTGGTTTGTTAATAAAGACGTGAGGAGTCTCTAGCTGCTGAATATAAGCCACAGAAACTCCCACAGCATCAGATAGCTTTTGTCTACTATATCCAGCTTTCTCTCTAAGCTCCCTGAGTTTTTGGGCATTTTCTTCATTCCACCTAAACGCAGCAATGGGTGTTACATCTACTGTGATATTCATTTTTACTTTAATTTTATTTTCACTGCGCTCGCCAGTTGACATGATAATATTATTAATATACTGGTGTCAACCATAAGGCTACACCAAGGAAAAGTTAAAGCGATCGCCCGCCGGGAAGCAATGCGATCGTTTAGCTCAATTCATTGATTCACAACAAAGTGAACTAATTACAATGCTGACACACTTTTGACGTGATTCAAAAATCAACCAAATGCCCCAGTCTGGGCAGATAGGCAAATACGCGATACCCAAGGGTTATGTTAATGCCACCCAGATGGCTAAAGCTAACTGTAAACTTTTGTCAGACTAAATAATACGATAACTTCATTTTTCCCTTAACAAAGTTTTAGTTATTTCAGCTTACAATTTGTCCGACTTCTCCTGACAAAGGCTGTCCAAAATCTTCTTAAAATCACATCTACCGTTCACATCCAATGCCATCACCATCTCGGTCAAACCCATGAGGATCGGGTGGCAGCACTTTAAACCTTCGTTGGCTAATATCTCGGCAATTTAAGTCTGGTGAATTCTTTGGAATGCAAAAATCTGGGTAAGCAGGGTCGCAGTTATTCTGTTGCTGCGGTTGGATCGGTTGTGAAGTTGTCTTTTTTTATACTTTACATCTAAAGTAACGAGTGATTTTATTGTTGATATCTTGGAGGATTTTTGGAAAAGCGAAAGTTGGCGATTTTCAGATATAAAAACACTTATTATAAATCAAGATAATGGTGGAGAGAATAATTCTCGGCGTACTCAATTCATGAAACGTATAGTGGAGTTTGCTCAATCTAATCAACTGAATATACGTTTAGCCTACTATCCCCCATATCACAGCAAATATAATCCGATTGAGCGAACATGGGGGATATTAGAGAAATATTGGAATGGTAGTATTTTAGATGAAGTAGAGACAGCTTTAAAGTTTGCTGAAAATATGACATGGAAAGGGAAACATCCTGTGGTTAAGTTAGTAACTCAAACTTATTCTACTGGGGTTAAGCTAACCAAAAGTGCTATGTCTGCTATCGAAAAGCAAGTAAACCGTCTCACTCAATCTACGCATGAAAAGTTTCCCAATTTAGGAAAGTGGTTTGTTGATATCTATTGTGTCAGCACCTAATTTTAATCATTATTATTACTAAAATGTTTTGACTCTTTAATCATTAATATTAATTCTTACCATGCACCTGAAATCTGTTACAGAGTGCAGAGCTTTTTATGAATACTTAAGGGGGTAAGCGGTGGTCGCCGACGGCGACCACCGCTTACCCCCTCATAATGATTATCATTCTTGCTTAAATATATGCTTTCAATTTTTTTGAGTAATTTATTCCTTGGAAGTCCCTAACGGTATAGCTTGTTGCCAAATGTTAGTTTTATTACTATCAAGCAGTTATCATTGTACAAGTATTTACGTATAACTTTCCAGATTATGGATTTCTCTAAACTCAAGCGACCTAGGGGTATTAGTACCATTGGGACAGAAAACCGGGTTAAGCATTATTACATTAATAATACAAATTTATTTCAACGCTGAAACCTGCTTTACTCGTTAAGCAACTACTTGGTAACTTGAAACATCAGTTACTACAACCCTCAATAAAATCCTTACAGGATAAGACTTTTAAGCTTAACCCGGTTTTCTGTTCCGATGATACTTGTACCCCAAATACTCGCGCAAAAGTATCATGAGACGGAATACCATTTGGCAACTCTAAAAATGTTTTTAACCATTCATATTTTGCACTAAGCTCAAGTCTCTATTCCTACCCAACCATCCGCACCACAAATCACAGCACATACGGCAATGGTCATGATATCGATTAATTTATGTCGTTTGGTGCGATCTATTCGTGGATCTTGTATCACCGCAAAATGGTCAGCAATCGTAATTTTGGGTTTGAGCTTCATAGAGAGGATCTGGGAGAACGTAATTCTTCTTTCTGATAAATGTGAGAATACCACGTTCAATGAAGGGCAGCCGTCCTGACTTTTCACGGCATCTGTAAAAGTCACTTTGATCGGGAGGGCGATGGCGTAACCGCCATGAGCCGATGGCGATCGCATAAATTGAGTTTTTCTTTGCGCTGATCTTCTCGTGATTCCTAGTCATTAATCTAAAACTATTGAGAATCAGACTGTGAGAAAACCTACGCTATTTAGTGGAGAACTGACCGTGAAAATTCAGGCAGCCGTCGGCTGCCTCTAACTCCCCCCTCGTAATGATTCTCATTTTCATATACAGGGAGATTTAATTTCCTCAAAGCCTTATTTAGTTTGAGTCTTGGTATATTTCACCCTGATTCAGGCTCGTCAATATTTAGATGCGTTTGCCCTGGGGAATCAGACCAGAAACAAGTATGCTTTTTTGTTAAAAAAGGTAATGCAGATATTTTTTACCAGCAATTACAACAATTGAATGAATTAATTAAACGAAGAGTGGGTAAGTAAAGGAAACCGCCCTGAAGATTTCTCCAAGTATGGTCCTAAGATTATTTTAATTTGAGATAATGCTAGTTTTCATAAACGTAAAGATGTATAGCTGAAATATCTCAAGAATTCCCAAATTTCGTTTTAGAATTATTAATATTCTTTCAACAATTTGAACTGTAACAATGTATCTGCTGTTTTCTTAATCACATCAAACTCTATACCTGATTCTTCCGAAATCTCTAATAGCGTATGATTACCATCAGATAAGTTTAAAATCCACAACATAGCCATTTCACTCTTTTTTGTATCAGTTTGCCCACCTATAGCACTGTATAATCCTCGTTTACCTAACTGCGGTTCGCATTTAGGGTTTTGATTTAAGTATTTTTTATTATTTTCTATAATATCTAAAACCGACAAAATTTTTGATAAAGAATCAGCAAGATATTGAGGTTGTACAAGTTCCAAATTGTCGGCAGATGTATGATATTGGGGATAAGTACCATGAGGCGATCTCATAAAACACCCTACAGGAAGATTAAAGCCTGGTGAACAAAACTGCCGTTCATCATAGCCATAGGGAGAGAACTCCATAATTTCATAATCTTGACCAGAACTCTTCAACACATGAGTAACAGCTTTATCAATTTCGGCATTACCTCGACGGCTTTTTTTGTAATGAGACTTGCCCGGATCACCCACACAGGTTACAACTAAACCATGTTTAATTTTGTCAACATTAGCTTCATTTAAAGCTAACCAAGTAATAGAACCGATGGTTCCAGGAATAAAGAGAAAGCGATAGGAGTAAGAAGGTGAAATTTCGCTGAGATGTTTGGCTAAGAAGGTTGCCAATGCTATACCTGAGAGATTGTCATTACAAAGCGATGGGTGGCAGGTATGACACGAAATTATAATTTCATCCGTTTTTTTTCCTCTAATGTAATACTCTCCGTAAGTTAAACAACCATTCTCTAACGAAGAATCAATGCAAACTTCATATTCTTCATCTTTTAGTTCCAATAATTGATTATGACTAAGACAAAAACCCCAGTTTTCTTCGTAGTAAGAAGTTCTATAAGGAATCCAATCAGGCTGATCGTGCAGTTTAAAAAGATGTGCTTTTAAATCCTTTAATAGCATCTTCTCATGAATATTAATGCTGTAATTAACTACATGGAGATTAGATTGATGGAAATTTATAATCTTTTTACCCTGTGAGTTTTTGATAAAGGCATCTCTAATATTCCATTCTTTGGGAATAGTCCAATCAAATACTTGAGTGCCAGTGGGAATATCATGAATATTTAAGGGTATATGTTGTTTAATAATGTTTAGTGTTTTTCTTAAGCCATCCCCAGTAATACTACGACAAATAGGATACATATCTGACATTAACTGATACATTTTACAGCTAATATCATTTACATTAGTACTATTGTTTATATCAATATTTTTCTGCATTTTATTTATTAAATTACTTTATAAAATGGGTTATGTTACAAAAACTTCTTCAGGATAAGATTATGTTTAATAAATTAAGAAATAGTTATATTATCTTGAAGATTTGAATACTAATATGTATGCAAGTTTTTGTATTTATTATTCTAATTCTAAACCAAAAAAGAGATTCAAGCTAGAAAACGATTTTGCGGCAATAAAAAGCTTCTGCATATTTATTGGGTGAGTTAGATTCAACTCCTCGCAACCTTAGAATTGATATAAAGGTTTCTTCTGTAAACCATTGTTTATTATTTTGCGACGGAAAGCTATCAATAATGTATTGAACTTTATTTTGGCAAATTTCCTCATTTAAATTAACAAAAAAATTAGGATTTCCTAAATCACCATCATATTTAGGTATTTCATACTCTAAAATTAAGTGATTTCTAAATGTATTCCAAGTAAATTCGGAAATTAAGCGATGATCTTGATGCAAATCCTGGCGATAATGAGTAAAAATTAAATCAGGACTATATTCTCGTTTTAATTCCTCGAAAAAGCCTTTAATTTCAATTGCTATGAAAGGGAAAAATCCATCTTTAAAATTTTTTATTACTAGATTTTTTATATGTTTATTTTTTAAAAATCTATTAGCGCTGTTATAAGCTTCCTCTTCTCTTTGTAAGTTTGAACTAAATACAACCCAATAAAACATAATATTTGGGTAAGTTTCTACTAATTTTAATATCGTACCTCCGCAACCAATTTCTATATCATCACAATGCGCTCCTAAACACAAAACTTTATAGTCAAAGTTTTTTTTCTCCATCAAAAGTAAATTTAAGTATCTTACTGATTTTTTAACTTTATAGAATATTTTTTTGTAACCACTTGTTGAAAAGGCTAATGACAGTAGATATTTACTTAGTATATCTACTGTTCTATTAAATAAATTTGTAGTTATCCTTGAGCAAAAATTACTGGTACAGAATCATTTCTGAACTGATTAAGGCGGCTATATTCTAAAGATTTTTCCTCCTTTTTAAGAAGTTTCCATACTGCCCAAGGAGCGTTACCTTGACAATACATATCATCTAATTGCTGTTGCTCTTTGAAAGTATCCATGCACGCCCAAAAGCCGTTATATTTATAAGCTACTAGTTGTTTTGTTTTAATTAGTCTTTGAAATGGTTCAACTACTAATTCTTCTCCGGCTTCAATATATTTAAAGATGTCTTTATTAAATATAAAGAAGCCGCCATTTATCCTAATACCAGCTTGCTGAACACTTTGGATATCATTTACTAACCCATTTTCTTGTATTGAAACTAAATGGAAACTTTGCGATGGTTTTACACACAGAAAACTGGCTATTTTGTTATGTCTATAAAAGTCATTAATTAAGTCAGGTAGGTGTAAATCTGTTAAGCCGTCGCTATAATTGACTAAAAAGGACTCTTCTCCTTCTAAGTATTTTTCAACTGCCTTGAACCTTTGACCTATGTTTGAAGTCAAGCCTGTATCAACAAAAGTAATATTCCAATCTTCAATATCACTATTTACGAGTTTAATTTTTCTGCCTCCCTCCTGTAAAGTGAAATCATTGGAAACACACTCATCATAATGGAGAAAATAATTTTTGATGACATCTGCTTTATAACCAAGGCACAAAATAAAATCTTTGTGTCCATAGTGAGCATAGTATTTCATCACATGCCACAATATTGGTCTGTAGCCTATATGAACCATTGGCTTAGGAATATTGGTGGACAATTCTCTTAATCTTGTTCCTAAACCACCGCAAAATAAAACTACTTTCATCGTAATTTCCTTTGGTATTAATAAATCAGATTAAATTCCAGTTGCCTTCTTGCTCAAGCATAGACATTAATCTCCGGAATCGGGACTACAAATTTTCCACCCCAATCACGTACAGACGACATCTGGGACATTACTTCATTTTTCAGATTCCAAGGTAAAATCAACAGATAATCTGGCTTAGTTTCTTGAATCTTGTCTGGATGAAAGATTGGTATATGAGTACCTGGTAAAAATTTACCTTGTTTGAAGGGATTTCGGTCTACAGTGTAATCAAGAAAATCTTCTCTAATTCCACAATAATTCAAAAGAGTGTTACCTTTGCCAGGAGCGCCGTAACCAACGATTGATTTTCCTTGCCGTTTAGCTGCAATTAAAAATTCCAAAAGTTGAAACTTGGTTTCTTTTACTTTTTCAGTAAAAGAAAAATAACTTTCTATGTTGCTAAACCCTGCTGCTTCTTCTCTTGGTCTTAAGTCTTTTACCTGCTGACTGATAGATTTAGAATTATCGTCTACATGGCAAGCATAAATTCTCAGAGAACCACCATGTGTGGAAAGTTCTTCTACATCAAAGATAGTTAAATTGTGAGCAGCAAACATCTTCTCTACTGTGAGTAAGGATAAGTAAGAAAAGTGTTCATGATAGATAGTATCAAATTGGTTTCCCTCGATTAGTCGCATTAAATGAGGAAATTCCATAGTAATGACACCTTCAGGCTTAAGTAAAATTTTACAGCCTGCGACAAAATCGTTGATATCAGGTACATGAGCAAGCACATTGTTACCTATTAATAAATCTGCTTGCTTGCCATTAGCAGCTAATTCATCTGCTGTGTTTTGTCCAAAGAACTTGACAGTTGTAGGAATGCCTTTTGTAATAGCTACCTCAGCAACATTAGCTGCTGGTTCTATACCCAGGACAGGTATTTTTTTTGATACAAAATATTGCAATAAGTAACCATCATTACTAGCTATTTCTACTACTTGGCTTGAGGAGTTAAGTCCAAAGCGAGCTATTACTTTTTCGGTATAATTTTTGGCATGTTGTAGCCAAGAATCAGAGTAAGACGAAAAGTAGGCATAGTGGCTGAAAATATCTTGCGGACTTACATATTCTTGAAGTTGAACTAAAAAACAGCGATCGCACACGTAGACATGCAGTGGATAAAAGGGTTCCATTTGGTTTAGCTGTTCTGCTGTCACGTAACTTTCACACAGTGGTGACATTCCCAAATCCACAAAGGTGTGCTCTAACGTTGTCCCACAGAATCGACAGTTACAAAGATTTACGCTTGTACCATTTTGTACAGAAGGTTGCAAAGTTATCGTAGTCATTTATTTGTTAGCTCCCACACTGTTATATGCAATTTGATAGAGGTATATGAGAATCCTTACATCTTCACACCTGGTTGGGCGTGGGTAGAGTCTAAAACAGATTCAAACAAAGGCCAGGTTGTATCTTTCTCAGAAATTTCACTTATAGGTAAAGGCCATTCAATCCCAAAAGCTGGATCGTTATAGGGCAGCCCACACTGATAATCTGGCGCATAGAATTCACTCATTTGATACACAACTTCAGCCGCATCAGTTAGCGTCTGATAACCATGAGCAAACATCTCAGGCACGTATAAAGCTTTACGGTTCTCTGCTGATAGCTCAACACCAACATGTAACTTATATGTAGGAGATTCAGGGCGCAGGTCGATGATCACATCATAGATAGCGCCACGAGTACAACGAACCAATTTTACCTCGGTTGCCGGAGTAACTTGATAATGCATACCCCGGAGAATACCCTTTTTGTGGTTGAAAGCGACATTGCATTGGGCAATTGTTGGCTTTAAACCGTGAGCCAAAAATTCCTGAGCGCAAAAAGTACGAGCAAAGAAGCCACGAGTATCTTGCCGTTGCTCTATGTCAATAACGAATGCACCTTTGAGTGCAGTTTCTGTGAATAGCATGACTTATTCCAGAAGAAATTTTGATCTATTTGCTGAGTCCGAATCAGATACTCTAGCTGCTTTAAGCGAGTGAACCCTTTAAATAAAAAAGTGGATTCTGACATATCGATAGCAGTAAACACATTGAACAATTGCTGTGTACCTTTAACTGCATTCCACTCACACTTAAATCCCGGTAGTCTGGTGTTGATCTTCTCGAAAGAAACTCGATAGCTGCGGTTATCAGCACTAGTGTCACCAAAAGAAAGCTGGCATCCAGTAAAAACTTCAGCTACTATCTGGGCAATTTCTTTGACTTTATAGTTGCTAGCAGTGTCACCCACATTGAAAATTTGGTTGTGAATAATGTCGCGCGGAGCTTCTAGAGTACATACAATTGCTTTGCAAATATCTAGCAAATGAACTAGCGGTCGCCAAGGAGTACCGTCGCTTGTCATCTTGATTTCTTTAGTCGTCCATGCCAGCCCAGACAGGTTATTTAACACAATATCGAAGCGCATTCTGGGAGATGCGCCGTAGGCGGTGGCATTCCGCAAAAAGGTAGGAGAGAAACTATCGTCAGCTAATAACTTGACATCTCGCTCTACCAAGGTTTTACATTCAGCATAGGCCGTTTGGGGGCTGACAGGAGACTCCTCCGTAACGTAGTCATCAGTACCAACGCCATAGACACTGCACGAAGACGTATAAACAAAGCGACGCACACCGACTGTTTTAGCTAGTTGAGCAAGTTGAACTGAGCCTTGATGGTTAATTTCATAAGTCACATCAGGACGTAACTGCCCGGCGGGATCGTTGGAGAGTTCAGCTAAATGAATGACTGCCTCAACACCTTGTAAATCTTCAACTGTGATATGGCGGATATCTTTATTAAGAGTTTTGGCTGTGAGTTCGGTACCGTTGTACAGCCAACCAACTTTGTAGAATCCTGTGTCAACTCCGATAACCTCATGACCGTGTTGCATCAAGATTGGGGCTAATAAAGAACCGATATAGCCTTCAGTTCCAGTTACCAGTATTTTCATGGATGTCAAATCCTGATAGGTAGAGCTTGGTTTTGTAAAAAACCTTTGTTGACTTACTACAAAACTACAAAACCATTTCCTCAAGACGAGCTACCTCGCATGAAGAACCGCTTACAAGACTGTCTTAACTGCGCTTAATATTGTGGTATCTAGCACAATCCCTTACATAGATACCAGTGTCTAATAAGTATGTTTGCGATCGCGTTCAGGAGAATGTATGACTTAATGTATAAGTTATATCAGTTGAGTTTGCTTTAATTTGTCTATTTTTCCTACTTTTCCTACTTTTCCTACTTTTGTTACATTTAATAGTATTTAAAATAACAAAAGGCTAAAAGTCATTGTTTATTGATAAAAAGTAAGCCATAAGGGGGAGGAAACCCCCGTTTTAAATTAGTTATTTTTAAAAGCCATTCAGAAAACTAATCTTGATAAATATTCTTGATAAATATTAAGTACACGACATTAATTACGTTAACTACAGCATTGTTTCAGCCATTGTGTTTTTTAAGCTATTAGAAAAAACTTTATGAAGCTCCAAGTTTGAAGTAAGATATATATAAATTAATAATTAATCATTAATTTATTCAATGCTTCCTTAAGTTAATAGCTGGAGATTCAAAACTGTTTTATGGCAGGACGTTCGTTGAAAGCATCTACTGTAGGTATTGAGAAAGCAAAAAGGGCTTTTAAAGTCAGGGAATGGACGCAAGAGTATCTAGCTAGTGAGGTAGGACTTGAGACTCGCCAGTCAATCTGGAAATTTTTTACAGGCAAACCGATTGAGCGTCAGAACTTTATGGAGATTTGCTTTCAACTCGGTTTAGATTGGCAAGACATTGCTCAACTACCGGATCAGAGGCTACTGACAGAAAACAACCAGACATGGGAAAACTGCCAAGATGTCGAAAGCTTGGTGCAAATGTTGCGATCGCGTCGAAGTGATAAGATTCAATCCCAATGTGCCACTACGCGGTTGTTAGATATCCCCCAACCAATTCAACTAGAAGAAATTTATGTCGACACCAATATTCTGAATAATATTACAAGTCGAAGATGGTTAGATATCCTCGACCTACAAGAGTCTATTACAGAAGAGTTCGACTGTTTTGATTTTAATCAACTTTATCAAGAACGAGTCTCTGCAATACAAGCAGTTATCACCTATTCCAAACTAATGGTACTAGGTAAACCAGGGTCTGGGAAAACCACATTTTTAAAGTATATTGCTATGCAATGCAATCAAAGCAAATTACTATCAGACCGGATACCCATTTTTATTCGTTTGAAAAACTTTGCTGAGGATGCTAAAGAAACTGGAAATTACAGTTTATTAAACTATATTAGTCAAGAGCTTGCCGATTGCGGTGCTTCAGACCAAGAAATCCAAACATTACTGGTTGACGGCAGGATGTTAATTCTGCTGGATGGCTTAGATGAAATTCCAGAAGATGATAACGCCAAAATCATCAGTAAAATGGCGATTTTTACTGAAAAGTATTACAAAAATAAGTTTATTATTACATGTCGTATCGGTTACCAACACTATCGTTTTGAGGAATTTAGCGATGTTGAAATTGCTGATTTTGATTTTTCCCAAATTGAGGCTTTTGTCCAAAATTGGTTTGTCAGCGTTAGCAAGAATTCCCTAGAAGAAGGAAAAGCCTTAGCTTGTCAGTTCGTACAAAAATTACAGTTGTTGGAGAATAAACAAATTCGAGAACTAGCTGTAAAGCCACTTTTACTTAATCTGGTTTGTTGTGTGTTTCAAGCCCGCTCAGACTTTCCAGTTAGAAAGGTCGAACTTTACAAGCAAGGGTTGGAGATTTTGCTCAATCGCCGGGATAAAGTGAGGAACATTAAACGAAATGAAATTTATCTTCATTTGTCTTTACCTCAGAAGCTTGAACTGCTGAGTCAAATTGCTGCTATTACCTTTAAGCAAGGTCATTACTTTTTCACACAAAGTAATGTCCAGCAATACATTACGGACTACCTCTGCAACTTACCTATGGCCCAAACTGAGCCGGAAGTACTGCAATTCAATAGTGAAGCAGTGCTGAAATTGCTTGAGATACATGGATTACTGATAGAGCAGGCACGGGGAATTTACTCGTTCTCGCATATAGCTTTTCAGGAGTATTTAACAGCTAAAAATATTGTTACTAGTCCCAACCCACAAATATTAGAAAAAAAATTAATTGACCTGGTTAGCCATTTGACTGAACCACGTTGGCGCAAAATCTTTTTACTAACCGCTGGCATGTTGGATAATCCCAGTTGTCTGTTGCAATTCATCAAGCAAGATATTGATCAGCTTGTCGCCTTTGATAAGCAATTGCAAAAGTTCTTCAACTGGCTTAACGATAAGTCCCTTTCAGTTCAGTTTACCCATAAAAGAGTAGCTATTCGTGCCTTTTATCTGACACTAGAACTTCTCGACAACTTGAACTTGATTAATGACTTGGCTTTTTCTCTTGGTATCGATCTCAGGCTCACTAGTAATCTTACTCCTGATTTAGCTCTAGATATAGCTCTTCAGTGTGCGCTTCAGTTAAGCCTTGCCCTGCCTTACGAGCCGTCTTTGGATCGAGTTTTGGCTTTAAGCTTTGCTCTCCCTGATGACCGAACTCTTGCCTCTAACCCTGAGTTACAGAGTTCTTTGCAAAAACTCAAAGAGCAGTTACCGACTCCAGTTCAAGGCAGAGAAAAGTTAAAAGAATGGTGGAATGCTAACGGTCAGACTTGGGCTAATGAATTGAGATTGGTGATAGTTCGGTGTCGCAATATTGGTCATCAATGGCAGTTCAGTGAGCAGCACAAACAAATACTCAAACAGTACTACACTGCCAACCATTTATTAATAGATTGTCTCAAGAGTACTTGTCAAATAACTCCTACTCTAACAGAAACTATTTTGGCAACGTTATTGTTACCTACCCCTAAAATATTGATGAGATATAGCAGCATATAGCAGGTTTATAAACGACAATAGCAACAGTTTTAGAACTACCCCTCTTAAGGTTAGTATATGTAGCATAAAATTTTTTGTAATATTTCGTCCATTGCCTGAAATTGAACACTGAATTTATGAATCTATTGCACTATTGAAGAAGAATGCAAAATTCAGAATTCAGAATTCAGAATCAAGACGCTCTGTACGAGACGCTGCGCGTAACTTGCTTCCCTGCGGGGTACGTAGGCTTGCTATGCGCTATCCGCAATTTCTCTCAGAATACCCAACTGAATTCTGACTCCTGACTCCTAAATTCTATTCGATAATATATGTACTACAAAGTTTAAGCTTATTGAGAACTGAAAACGAAAAATCAAGGCTTTCAAGCACATTTTATGAAAAGAAGTAGGGATTTTTAGAATAGGGGGATAAGTTCATGTATTCAACCGCAAATTTTTGAACTAACTCAGCAACTGGCGCTGCTGAGTTAGGGCATTTTTACGCAGATGATTGACCAATTTAATACAAAACTCGACTGAAAATAAGTAAGTCGGTGCAATAAAACCAAACTTTGTGAAGAAAAGTAAATAAAGCTGAAACTCTTTCTCCCCTTGCCCTATGGTAGAAAGCCCCCTGCCTTATCCCAACAATAATTATTTACGCCGACCCATTTGTAAGTTAACTTATACATTTTCGTAAACGCGATTGCAAACGTACTACTGAGACAGTTTAAATATTACAAGATTGTTAATAATTGATAGCGGTTGTGGTGGTATTAACGCAAAAAAAATATGCTGCGGATGCGTTACTGATGTAGGTATACGTGTGTTTCTCTTTTAAGTAAACTGAGCTAGCGTTTCAGCAGCAAGGAAATAAATTTGCAGTGAATTGTCGGGGGTAATTTGCTAAATTTGACTTCAACACCTTCTGGCTTCTGTGCTGAACCACTTGCAAAAGGCGAGGTAGTCACAGTAAAAGGTAAGTTTTTCTTTATTAGAGATAAAAAGTTTTTTCTTAAAGGAGTTAGTTACGGCCCTTTCTCCATCGGTAGCCACGGTGAGTCCTTTCCAGAAAAATCAGTTGTGGAAAAAGATTTCGCCATGATCGCAGAAATGGGTGCTAACTGTCTGCGTACCTATACTGTTCCACCTGATTGGCTTTTGGATCTAGCTGCAATCTATGGTCTTAGGCTGTTAATTGGTATACCTTGGTCTCAGCATATCGCCTTCCTCGGCTCTTCTGCTGTGAAAGCAGAAATCCGTAACTGCATTGCTCAAGGAGTTAAAGCTTGCCGGGGTCATCCCGCCACCTTTGCCTATTTAGTGGGCAATGAGATTCCTCCAGATATTGTCCGATGGCATGGAGCAAAACCAGTTCGGGCT
Source organism: Nostoc sp. (assembly GCF_036918245.1). Lineage (GTDB taxonomy): Bacteria > Cyanobacteriota > Cyanobacteriia > Cyanobacteriales > Nostocaceae > Nostoc. The sequence goes on along the minus strand of NZ_JBALEF010000113.1, from coordinate 17,460 downwards.
TTTATCAAAGAGTTAATGGCGGTAGCAAAATCCAGTGATCCCGAAGGTTTAGTAAGTTATGCCAATTATCCTTGCACTGAGTATTTAAATATTGACTTTACTGACTTCTCATGCTTTAACGTTTACCTGCATCGGGAACAAGATTTTCGCCGCTACCTCTCTCGACTTCATAACCTTGCTGAGGATAAACCTTTAGTACTGAGTGAGTTTGGCGTTGACTCGATGGGTGAAGGAACCCAAGTCCAAGCCGAAATTCTTTCTCAAAAGCTGTCATCTAGTTTTGATATGGGAGCAGCAGGAACGATCATCTTTTCTTGGACGGATGAATGGTTTACTGGTGGATATGCCATACAGGACTGGGCTTTTGGTTTAGTTGATGCCAAACGGCTCAAGAAACCAGCTTTCCAGACAGTTCAGCAATATTACACAGCACCTCTGCCGCCAGTGTTATCTGAGTATCCCAAAGTCTCAGTGGTTGTATGCGCTTACAATGCTGAACGCACGATGGATAGTTGTCTAGCTTCTCTCAAAGAACTCAACTATCCCAACTATGAAGTCATTGTAGTTAATGATGGATCACGCGATCGCACTCTCGAAATTACTCAGCGTTACGACTATGTACGCCTAATTAACCAAGAAAACAAGGGATTAAGCGTTGCACGTAACGTTGGTATGGCCGCCGCTACTGGCGAGATTATGGCCTATACCGATTCTGATTGTATGGTAGATCCTGACTGGCTCACCTATCTGGTGGCCAAGTTTCTTTCCTCTGGTGTAGCTGCCGTAGGTGGGCCAAACTTATCTCCCCCGGAAGACTCTCTTGTTCCCGCCTGCGTTGCTGTCTCTCCTGGCGTACCTACTCATATACTTTTGAGTGATGAGGTAGCCGAACATATTGCTGGCTGCAACATGGCTTTTCGTCGGGAGATTCTAGAAGAAATTAACGGCTTCAACCCGATATTTCGTACTGCTGGTGATGATGTCGATATCTGTTGGCGGCTGCAAGATAAAGGTTACACCATTGGTTTTAGCCCAACGGCAATAGTATGGCATTTTCGCCGTAACACAGTAGCTGCCTATCTGAAGCAGCAGCAAGGCTATGGTAAGGCAGAAGCACTCGTTTATTTTAAGCATCCCTACCGCTTTAACCTTCTGGGGCAGCCCTCTTGGTTGGGGAGAATCTACGGAGATTTATCTACTTTTCTTCGTATTGGTCAACCAATTATCTACTCTGGGGTGTTTGGTCGCGGTCTCTTTCAAACCTTGTACGAGCCTCCTTCTTCTCTCATCTCTTACCTACCTCTCACACTAGAGTGGAATGTAGCAGCTTTAATCCTATTTGTATCTGCGCTTTTGTCTGGCGATCGCCCGTGGTTGGGTGCAGCAATGTTCCTCATCTCTTTTAGCTGGTGTGTAGCTGGTGCTATACAAGCGCGAATTGACTCTCGTTTTGTCAAAAGAAGGGCACGGTTGCTTGTGGCGCTGCTGATTTACCTGGGCCCGCTTGTACGTAGTATAGAGAGATATAAGTGGCGGATCAAGGAACTTAATAAAGCGGAGCCGATAAAGTTTGATGAGCTGTAAAGAAAAATAGAAGCATCTAAAAAAATGACTCAAACACTAACTCAAACAGATTTAATTAAGTTTGATTCGCCAGCCAGCAAAGTAAATATTTCTTGGCGCGATCGCGCTTATGAGTTGTCCTATTGGACAGAAACAGGAATGGAGAAGGAGAACCTGCTGCAAAAGGTAATGGATTTACTCCTGCCTTCCAAGTATTTCATTGCAATGGATCAAGGCTGGAGCGACTGGGATTTAGAGATTTACCAGGGGATTTGGTCAAAAGTTCAGCTCAAAGTATGTACCGAAAATCATGGAGGTAACAAAAGAGTTTTGAGGATGCGGTGTGCCCTGAGAATGTCACAGTTAGCAACTATGGCTATGGTTGGCTATTGTCTCTTCACAATTCTGGAGATCGTTCTGGGAATGCCAGAAGTAGCAACAGTCACAATTGCAGTAAGTATGCTCAACGCCGCTTTCATCTTATATCAGAACTTCCAGTTGGGGCGTATTGTTTATCAAGTACTAGAGATTGTTGCCAGAAGAGTGAACTTGCTGCCAATACAAACCACCAGCAACAAGTCTGTCACAGAAAGTGCAATATTACAGTCCTGACGAACGTCTTGGTACTCCAGTAACAAATGAAATGACTAGACGGGAGGGAAATCTGTAAGTGAGGCAAGAGATCAAAGCGATAATGCATCGATACGGGCACATGCTCCGATATCCGCTGCGCCACTGGCGTACCTTAATAGCAATCCTCGGTCTCACAGCTGGCACTTCAGCCACCGCAACACTTCAACCTTGGCCAATGAAAATCCTGGTGGATTATGCCTTCGGTCAAGCAGTGATCCCCCCGCTAGCTGGCTCATTTCTGGAGACTTTTAACTTGGCGCTCACACCGATGCTGCTGGTCGTTGTCGCCGCTGTTTGTAACCTCGGTCTTTATGCTCTAAATGCTACCTTGGAAACTAGCCTTAACTGGGCCTGGAGTGCTGTCGGGCAAGGTATGGTCTACGAACTGGCCCAGAAACTGTTCTATCGTTTGCAACGCCTTTCACTGTTGTTCCATAACCAACGGACTGTTGGTGATTCCCTCAGCCGTTTGGCCGGAGATACTTATTGCGTTTACACCTTGAGCGGTGCTTTGCTGATTTCACCTGTGCAGTACCTGCTGACGCTAGCAACTATTAGCATCGTCGCCTGGAATCTGAGTCCTTTACTAACATTGCTTTCGCTTTTCGTAGCACCAATGATGGGTGGTTCAGCCCTTGTTTTTGGTTCCCGACTCAAGCGCCGGACAAAACTTAACCGAGAAGCCCAGTCCCGCCTCACCAGTTTTGTCCACCAAACGGTAACAGCAATCCCCATGATCCAGGCATTTGGTAGAGAGAGTTACAATACCCGGCAGTTTGAACATTTAGCGGCAGACGCAGTTGTTTTATCACAACGCGAAACTCTGCTCAAGAGTGTTTACGGTGTGGCAAATGGTACTGTGACAACGATCGGTACTGCGCTTGTTCTGTATGTGGGCGGGCAGCAGGTGTTATTGGAGACTATGAGTATCGGCAGCCTGCTCGTCTTCTTAGCATATCTCCAGTCTATACAAGCAGCATTTAAGGGACTATTTGGCATCTACGGGAGCCTGAAGTCCGTAGATGCCAATATAGATAGAGTTTTAGAAGTTTTGGATGCTCAAGATGGGGTACAAGATGCTCCTACTGCCAGACCATTGCCAGTTCGTCCGTTGGGAGGACGCGGACACGTATGTTTAGAGAAAGTCACTTTCGGTTACGAACCTAACTATCCCGTCCTGCAAGAAATTACCCTGGAAGCGCGACCGGGAGAAACGATCGCTCTGGTAGGCGCAACGGGTGCTGGTAAGAGTACACTGGTTTCTCTGATTCCCCGCTTTTTTGACCCTTGGCAGGGACGAGTCCTCTTTGATGGCGTGGATGTACGAGGTGTGCAACTGGAAAGCCTGCGCGAGCAGATTGCCCTAGTGCTGCAAGAGCCGTTTTTGCTGCCCCTCTCGGTGGCACAGAATATTGCCTACGCGTGTCCAGAGGCAAGCCTAGAGAAAATTGTAGCAGCAGCCAAAGCGGCCAAAGCGGACGACTTTATCCAACGGTTGCCCCAAGGCTATGACACCCTGATTGGCGAAAGAGGAGCGCTCCTCTCTGGAGGACAGAGACAGCGACTAGCGATCGCACGGGCGTTGCTTAAGGATGCGCCAGTACTAATTCTCGATGAACCTACTTCTGCCCTGGATGCCCAGACTGAGAATTTACTGCTGGAAGCTTTAAATCGCCTGATCGAAGGACGGACTACATTTATCATTGCCCATCGACTTTCCACGATTCAACGAGCAGATCGAATTGTGGTTCTGGAGCAGGGAAAGGTTGTGGAGATGGGAACACACCAAGAGTTGCTGGCTGTCGGTGGTTTCTACCATCGTTTGCACTCCTTGCAGTTTTCCAAACCGCCGCAGGAGGTCATTTTATGAAACTGTGGTGGCTGCGACTGGCACGTTACGCCCTGGTTCGTTGGCACGGACTCACGTTTGTAATGGTGCTAATGCTGATTAATGTGGGGCTGAATGTACTCAAGCCCTGGCCTTTGAAGTTGATCGTTGATTGCGTCTTGAGCAACCAATCGCTGCCAAATAGCGTTGTTTGGCTCAAAACTTTGCCTGGCAGTGAATCTAACATTCAGTTGCTCGGTTGGTTAGCAGGTGCCACAATCTTTCTATTTTTATCCAGTGAGGGGGTTCGTCTTATACAGGAATATGTTGGAGCTGGTGTTGCCAACCAGATGGTTTATGACTTGGGAGCAGCACTGTTTGATCGCTTACAGCATCTTTCTTTGAGATTCCACAACCAACAGCGGGCTGGCGATCTTGTTAGGCGAGTAATGACTGACAGCATCTGCATTCAGAATCTGGCGATGGGGGTTTTTCTGCCCGTGCTTACTTCCCTGGTGAATTTGGTAGCAATGTTCGCCGTCATGTGGCAGATTAATCATTTCCTTTCACTGCTCTCGCTTTTAATTGCTCCTCTAATAATGTTACTAATTTGGGTCTTTAACCAGCCCATGACTGAACGAACCTATCAGTATCAACAATTTGAAGGTGAGATTGTGGCGTTGAGTGAGCAGACCTTGACAGCGCTACCGATTATTCAAGCATTCGGACGTGAAGCACACGAAGATGAACGCTTTCACTACCTGTCTCAAAAAGCCCTCCAAGCTTATGTACGCTCTATCCTTGCCCAAATGCAATTCAAAGTTGGGGTGGGAGGCGTAACCGCAGTAGGAACAGCAGCAATCATGGCTTACGGTGGCTTCCAGGTTTTGGATGGGTCACTCTCAATTGGTTCTTTGCTGGTCTTTCTCTCTTATCTCGCCTCCCTGTACGTGCCGATGGCGACTCTGGCTTATATATCGTCCAGTTTTGCGGCAGCGGCTGCTAGTGCTCGTAGAGTGTTAGAGGTTTTAGATGCTAAAGATGGGGTGCAAGATGCCCCCGCTGCCAGACCATTGCCTGCTCATCCAGCAGGAGGACGCGGACACGTATGTTTAGAGAAAGTCACCTTCGGTTACGAACCTAACTATCCCGTTCTCCAAGAAATTACCTTAGAAGCGCGACCGGGAGAAACAATCGTGCTAGTAGGCGCAACAGGTGCTGGCAAAACTACCCTAGTCTCCCTGATCCTTCGTTTTTTTGACCCCTGGCAGGGACGAATTCTCTTTGATGGCGTGGATGTCCAAAGTGTGCAACTGAAAAGCCTGCGCGAGCAGATTGCCCTAGTGTTGCAAGAGCCGTTTTTGCTGCCGATAACTATCGCAGAGAACATTGCCTATGGCTGCTATAATGCTAGCCGCGAAGCGATCGTCAAAGCCGCCCAAGCTGCGAATGCTGACACCTTTATTCAACGATTACCTCAAGGTTATGACACGGTAATTGGTGAGCGCGGAGCCACACTTTCAGGAGGCGAGAAGCAACGGTTAGCGATCGCCCGCGCCCTGCTCAAAGATGCTCCAGTGCTAATTCTGGATGAACCCACCTCCGCCCTGGATGCTCAAACCGAGTTTCTGTTGCTGGAGGCATTAGAGCGGCTCATGGCAGGACGGACTACGTTTATTATTGCCCATCGCCTCTCGACAATTCAACGAGCCAACCGAATCGTAGTTTTGGATCAGGGAAAAGTAGTAGAGATGGGAACTCACGAGGAGTTGCTAGCAGTTAGTGGTTATTACAAGAGGCTGTATAAATTACACTTCGGCTCAACACAACAAGCATCAGCCTAGAAACTTAAAGCATTTTTAAAAGAGGTAACTACAGCAATTGTCAAAAATATCCGAGGATTAAAACACTGAGTTATTGATTATTTTTATTATAAGATTATACTCTTTTTCCAAAACTTAACAGACCGTTTACCAACCTATCTTGATTCGCATTACAACATGCAGCGCTCCCCTGAATTTGTGAATGATTTAACCAACCAGCCACCCGATTGCCAGACAATAGCTCTTCCACCCAATGTCCAGGTGGGACTCAACAGTGTTATCAACCATGATGAGCGCTGTTTTGCTCGCTTCCAGAGCCGCATCAACCCCGCCTTGCTCGTTGGAGAAAACTGCACGTTGGATTATGTACACTTTGCGCTGGGCAAAGCTGCTAGGGTTGAGATTGGAGACTATTGCTATTTGACTAGTGTCATCCTGCTTTGCGAACAGGAAATTTGTATCGGCAACTATGTGGTTTTGGGATGGAATACCACGATCGCTGACACTGACTTTCATCCGATCGCACCAGCAGAACGAATTGCAGATGCGATCGCCTGCTCTCCTCTGGGAAAAGGACGGCTCCGCCCTCCTGTGATATGCCAGTCCGTGATCATTGAGGATGATGTTTGGGTTGGCCCCAATGTCACAATCCTCAAAGGAGTTCGCATCGGTGCTGGAGCTTGGATTGAGGCTGGGGCATTGGTGACACGGAATATACCACCACGTAGCAGGGTGATGGGCAATCCAGCCCAGGTGATTGGGGAGGTAGAAGCCTAATGGATGCCACACGAACATTGCCTTGGGACTGGTATCCGGGAACAATTCCCGACAATGTTGTTTTAGGAGACGACACTTATATTGAGACTAGCCTCAGCTTTAAACTTTACCGCAGCCAATTGCCAGTAGGGCTACGATTGGGTAGAGGTTCTGCTGTATACAAAGATACTATGTTAGACCTGGGTTCCCGCGCTCAGGTAAAGGTGGGGGAATATGCATTGATTCACGGTGCCCGCATCGTCTGTGATGCCGAACTGAAGATTGGCAATTATGCTTTGATCTCCTGGCAAGTTGTCCTAATGGATACCTACCGTTTACCATTCGACATTGCCAAGCGACGAAAAATTTTAGAACGAGCATCGTGTCAACTTTCTCAATTCTCTAGCGCCGATGTGCCAGCCCAACCAATTTGGATTCAAGATAACGTCTGGATTGGATTTGATTCCTGTATTTTGCCGGGGGTGACAATAGGTGAAGGGGCGATCGTCGGTGCCCGATCTGTTGTTAGCGAGGATGTTCCACCGTACACCGTTGTGGCTGGCAATCCTGCCCGGATCGTTCGGCAGTTAGAGGCAGGAGGTAGCAAGCATGAATTGTGAACCCCCTACTAAGGGAAAAATTATTGTCTTCGGGATTTTGTTTTGGTATCCCCTAGCAGGAGTAACTTATCAATTTCTCCACTATATACTTGGGCTGCGTCAACTCGGCTATGACCCCTACTACATCGAAGATTCAGGACGCTGGATTTACAACCCCCTAATCAACGATCTATCTCCAGATGCTAGCGAGAACATTAAGCGAGTAGCACCAATTTTGGAGGTCTATGGCTTTAAAGAGCGTTGGGCATTTCGCGGCCACTATCCAGGGGGTGAGTGTTATGGGATGAGCGAAGCCCAAATCTTAAAGCTATATAGCGAAGCAGACGCATTCTTAAATGTAACTGGCGCTCAAGAAATCCGTGAGGAGCATTTAGCTTGTCGTCGCCGCATCTATGTTGAATCTGATCCAGTTGGATCTCAGATTCGGGTTGTTCAGGGGGACGAAACCTTAATTGCTGATCTGGAAGCCCATGATACACACTTTAGCTTTGGGGAAAATTTGGGTGCGCCAGACTGTGGAATACCAACTGCTCGCTTTGAGTGGTTGCCGACTCGTCAACCGATTGTGATGGACTTGTGGGATTCGTCAGATAACACGCCAGGCATCGCTTACAACACCATTACCACTTGGGACAATAAGGGAGGTAAAGATATTACCTATCAGGGTGAAACCTATTACTGGCGAAAGGCACGCGAGTTTGAAAAATTTATCGATCTTCCGCACCAGCGCTCAGTGCAATTTGAGATTGCGGCTGCTGATGTAAGTCAGGATGTGCGATACCTGCTGCAAAAACACGGTTGGAGCCAGGTAGATTCAATGGAACTCTCCCAAAATCTGAATTATTATCGCAATTATATCCAGCGATCGCGCGGAGAATTCACCGTAGCTAAGGATCAATACACGCGACTGCATAGTGGCTGGTTTAGCGATCGCTCTGCCTGCTATCTGGCAGCAGGGCGTCCTGTAATCACCCAAGAAACAGGGTTTAGCAAGTTCTTGCCCACGGGGAAGGGATTATTTGCATTCAACACTATGGAAGATATTCTGGCGGCAGTGGACGCGATCGAAAGCGACTACGAAGGCAATTGCCAAGCAGCTCGTGAAATTGCCTCAGAGTACTTTGCCGCAGAGAAAGTGATTGGCAGTCTCATGGAGCAAGCGGGGTTATAAGCATGGCACGCATTGTTGTTTGCGGATATATGATTCGACATCCAGTAGCTGGCAATCTCTTAGCCTACTTTCACTATGTGTTAGGGCTACATAATCTGGGACATGAAGTTCTATACCTGGAAGAAAGTGGCTGGTTTCAGTCCTGCTATAACCCGATCAACCACAATTACAATGATGCTCCCCAAGTTGGTTTGCAGGCAGTCCAGGCACTAATAAACACTTATGGTGTAAATGCGACAGTGTGCTATGTAAATCGTGATACAGGAACTGTCTACGGTGCAGATTGGCAAGAAATAAAGCAGATGCTCAAGACGGCGGATCTGCTATTAAATATCGGTGGAGTTTGCTGGTTACCTGAATTTCTTTTATGCAAACATCGAGTATTAATCGATATGGATCCATTCTTTACCCAGATTGGGACATTCGCTGCCGAGGGTCGCAATGAATATCACGCCTACTTTAGTTATGGCGTTAATATTGGGCAACCCAATTGCGGCATACCGAGTGATGGAATTAAATGGCTCCCCACTGTACCGCCTGTTGTGCCAGAGATATGGAAAACCCCGATACTTACTCCAGAAGATAGTGGCGAAGAACGCGCAAATTTACCATTCACGACAATTGCCAATTGGAATGCTTATGGAGGCGTGACTTACAAAGGTGAGCATTATGGACAGAAAGATCAGGAATTTATGCGCCTGCTGGAACTCCCTAGCTACTGTTCGCAAAAACTCGAACTCGCTCTTGCCGGCAAGGACGCAGAAATAGCAGAGGTTGCGAAATCTCTACAGGCAGCAGGCTGGTTAATTCGAGATGGTAAGGAAATTAGCGCTAGTCTGTCAACCTACATAACTTACCTGACTAGCTCCCGTGGGGAGTTTAGCGTTGCCAAACAGGCTTATGTAAAAACTCGTAGCGGTTGGTTTAGCGATCGCAGCGTCTGCTATCTCGCTGCTGGTCGTCCCGTCATTTTACAAGATACCGGATTTAGCGATTGGTTACCGACGGGGCAGGGTGTGCTAGTGTTTTCATGCTTACAGGAAGCCGTAGGCTGTATCGAGCGCGTCAATACAAATTACCAGGCTCACTGTCAAGCAGCAGGGGAATTAGCCGAGCAATTCTTCAGTTACAAAGTGGTGCTACCTCGACTACTGGAAACAGTTTTAACTACGACTAGAACTCATCTATCTCCATTTCCAGTCTGACTGCCTATGAAGAAGGAGAAATCATGAGCTAATACATCTAATCAAAACATTTAATAAATTTAAAATAGGATGATTATAATTTTTGCTAGTGCTATCGGTCGATTTCCCATAGGGGGCAACGCCTGGTCTGACCTGCAATACCTTCTGGGTCTGCGTGCCCTTGGACATGATATTTTCTACTTGGAAGAATGTGGATCGATGTCGTGGGTTTACAACTGGGAAACCGAGCAAATCACGACGGAGTTAGACTATCCGACAAATTATATTAAAAACTGCCTAGAACCGCTTGGTTTCAAAAACCAGTGGATTTACCGAACTGACGAGCATTCAGTCGGTATGGAGATTGACAAATTCAAAGACATCTGCTCCCAGGCTGATTTAATGATTATCCGTGGCTCACCACTTTCTGTTTGGAGAGATGAGTATGGATGGCCGCAACGCCGCATCTATATTGATGCAGATCCCGGTTTTACGCAGATTAATATTGCTAGCGGTAATTCGGAATTAATAGAGACGATTGAACGTTGCGATCGCCTGTTCACAATTGGGCAACGCATTGATGCTGAAGACTGTCTTATCCCCACAAACGGTAGGCATTGGCTAAAGACATTACCTCCAGTAGCACTGCCTTACTGGCCAGTAATTGAAGACAATGATACCATCGGCTTCAGTTCGATTATGCAGTGGCACAGTTATCGGGAAGTAGTATACGAAGGAATCACCTACGGCAACAAGGATAAAGAGTTCTTAAAGTTTATTGATATACCGCAACTCACCAAACAGCAGTTTCGGATTGCATTAAGCGGCGGCTTTCCTGATGAACTATCGCAGTCTGGCTGGGAGGTGATTCCCGGATGGCTTGCGTCCTTTACACCAGAGTCTTATCAGAAATTTGTTCAAGCATCCCGTGCTGAGTTTGGAGTAGCAAAACAGGGTTATGTTGCTACCAAAGGTGGCTGGTTTAGCGATCGCAGCGTCTGTTACCTAGCCTCCGGCAGGCCAATTCTAGTTCAAGACACAGGCTTAAGCGATTGGCTACCGATCAGAGAAGGACTTTTAATCTTCCAAGACCTCTGCGAGGCGATGAACGGTGTCCACATGATCAATTCTAACTATGAAAAACATCGTCATGCCGCACGGAAGATTGCGGAAGATTATTTTGACTCCCATAAAGTTCTGTCCTCCCTGCTAGAAGCAGCCATGAATTAATCATCATGATTCAATTTAAAAATATCAATATGCCAACAGTCACCATTGGATTTTTTCCTCGCGAACAGTTTTCATTAGCTGCGGAATCTTTGCAGCGAATTTTTGACTACACGCATATTCCTTTTAATTTAATTGTGATAAATTGCAACACTCCTGAAGTTTACTGGAAGCAAATTGAACAGGTGCTTGCGGGGCGTAGCAATGTCAAAGTCATTTATAAGGATTATTATTTGATGCCTAACCAATCAAGAAATCTGGTAATTCAGGAATCTAACCCTAATGATGATTTCTTGTGTTTCATCGAGAATGATGTTCTCGTAGAAGAGGATTGGCTGTCTTATCTCATCCAGGCTTGTGAAGAACATCCAGCTGATGTGGCCATTCCCCGTATTATCGAGGGCGGTTTAGGTGCAACTAAAATTCACTGGGATCCAAACTTAGGACAGGTTCATTCAGTACAAACGACGGATGGGATCAAGTTGGAAATTCTGCCAGCTACAGGCGATCAACAGCTTGATCAAGGTTCCCATCGCCGAAAGATAGAGTTATCTGGAGAGGTTCATTGTCAACTTTACCGTCGAAGTGTTTTCGATCGAGTGATCCCTTTTGATGATGTCGTCTATTTAGATTGGATTGATTCTAGTATGGCTTTGTATAATTCTAACATCCCAGTTGTGTTTGAACCGAAGTCTGTTATTCATTTCTGGCATCCTTTTCCTCCAGAACGCGATAACCTCGATTATTTCTTTAAAAGATGGGATATTCAACAAGCTGCTAAGGAGTTAGATGAGATTCAAAAAAAGTGGAATCTGGCTCAAATGACGGCAGATTTATATTTCGTGGAAGAGCGTAATCGCATTGGTCATCTGTATGATTTGAGGGAGGAACTGAAGGCTGTGATTTCAGCAGACAAATCTTTCATTTTAGTCGATGAGGATTGCCTAAATGGCAACAAAATCATTGAAGGTTTTCAGACTATTCCCTTTACTGAATGCAACGGACATTATTGGGGAATTCCCATAGATGATAATATGGCAATTCAAGAATTTGAGCGATTGCACCAAACTGGGGTATATGCAATTGTCTTCTTTTGGACGGCTTTTTGGTGGCTAGAGTACTTTACTGGATTTCATGACTATTTGCGTCAAAAGTTTCCTTACTTGTTAAAAAACGATTATGTAATTGTGTTTGACTTAGGATAGAGGGAAAAGTATATGCAAAAAACTCTAGCCAGTATTATCATTACCAATTATAACTATGGAACTTTTCTGTCCGAGGCAATTGAAAGTGCCCTAAATCAAAGCTATCAGCCTACAGAAGTCATCGTAGTTGATGATGGTTCAACCGATAACTCACAACAAATCATTGCCAGTTATGGAGAAAAAATTGTTCCTGTCTTAAAAGATAATGGTGGACAAGCATCTGCATTTAATGCTGGTTTTGCTATTAGTTGTGGTGAGGTTATATGCTTCTTAGATTCAGATGATGTTTTGCTACTAAGTGGTATTGAAAGAGCAGTTAAAATCTTGCGTGACGATCCAGATGCAGTTAAGGTTCATTGGCCCTTGCGTGTCATTGATGTTAATAGCAACTTACTAGAAAAACTTGATTGTGAAGGTATTTTGCCAGAAGGTAATTTGTACAATGAGCAGCTTAAATATGGTTTAGAAGGTCATACTTTTCCACCTACTAGCGGTAACGTTTGGTTACGCAGCTATTTAGAGAAAATCTTACCTATGCCTGAGACTAACTATCGATTAAATGCAGAGTCATACCTCGGCTTTTTGGCTCCTTTTTCCGGCAGTATCAGGCGTATTAATGAGTATCAGTCGCTATACCGCATTCATGGTCATAATGGCACAAACAAGCGTACTTATAGGTGGCGACTTAGCCACTATTATTATGAAGAGAAAGTTCTACGGGAATATTTACACAAACAAGGCATTAAAGTTAAAGATGCATTTGAATATAGGGAAGATTCTTGTCACAAATATCTTCAGCGGATGGTCGAGTTGGGTAAAGAGTTAGGCTCCTTGATTGCACAAGGGCAGAATTATATTTTGGTTGACATGGACGAATTGGGTCATCATCAGCTACTTGAAAATTGCAAAGCGATCCCTTTTCTAGAAAAAGAGGGTGTGTATTGGGGGCCTCCTAGTGAGGATACCATAGCAATTAAGGAATTTGAGCGACTGCACCGTGAAGGCGCAAGTTTCATCGTGTTTGCCTGGCCTGCCTTCTGGTGGCTTGACTACTATGCTGAATTCGTTCGCTATTTGCATGCTAGGTTTCGTTGTCTTTTGGAAAATGAACGCTTGGTTGTCTTTGATTTACACACTTTAGGTTGATACTACCTGAACGTTATTAGCAAAACAGGAAGTGAGCAGAAACGATATGAAACCTGAAACCAAAGTTACGATCGCAATCCCAACCTACAATCGCTCGGAGTTACTAAAGGTTAGCCTTGAGAGCGTGCTAGCACAGGACTATCCAGATTACCAGGTGCTTGTATTAGATAATGCTTCTGACGATGATACAGAGGCGGTTGTACGCTCATTCGCGGATTCGCGAATTATTTATGTACGCAACGAAGTCAATATTGGCATATTTGGCAATTGGCAGCGGAGTGTTGAGCTAAACACTAGTCCCTATCTCAGCATCTTATCGGATGATGATGTACTGCTGCCCAACTTCATTCGCGAGTCTGTCCTAGCATTGGATAACCATCCTCATGCTGGTCTGTCGGCTGGCCTACCTGAATTTATTAACATTAACGGTGGTACATTGCATGTCACAGGTACAGAATTTTCAGATCGGTTACCAGAAGGGCTAATCTCCGGTCTAGACTTCATCCATCAAATTGTTGATGGGCGAAAATGGATTTTGCGTACCAGTGCAGTGATGTTTCGTGCTTATGCACTCAGGGCGGTTGGGGGGTTCGACATAACGCACTCTAAGTACTTGTTAGACTTGAATCTATACTTGCGGATGGCAGTGCAATTCGATTTCTTCTTTATTGCTAAAGAAATGGCTCAAGTCCGGTTCCATGTTGAACAGGATTCCCAGGTTAGCTTCGGCTCTGCGGGAACAGGATCGCTGGCTGTGATGGCAGAACGTAATGATGCGATTGCTTATTTGTTACAGTCACCGCGTGCAGAGGATGCATCTTATCGTCAGTGGCTAGCAGAGCGCCTGTTGTATATAAATATGCGCCGTAGTGAGTTGACATCTGAACTGATACCTGAACTTAATTTGAGTTGGTCAGAGCGGCTACAAATTGCTATGCAGGAAATTGCATCTGTGATTCCAGCCGGGAAGCGTTTGATTTTGGTCGATGAAAATCAATGGGGCTGCAAGATTCTGTCGCAATTCGATGCTCTGCCCTTCCTGGAACATGACGGTCAGTACTGGGGAGCGCCACTGGATGACGAGATCGCCATCCGGGAACTTGAACGAATGCGCCAAGCGGGAGCAAGTTTCATGGTCATTGCATGGCCGGCATTTTGGTGGCTTGATTATTACTCTGGGCTACGAAATTATCTCAGTTTAAATTTCCGCTGCATTTTGCACAACAGCCGCCTCGTCGTGTTCGATCTGTGGCTGTGAGATTCTCCAACATTAATAATATGCGGTGAAAGCCTTGGGCTGCGATCGCTTGTAGTAAACTGCAAACTCTCACTGGATCAAGTTTTCATGAACTGGAAATATGAAAAAGGTAAATTCAATATCCCAGGTCGATGGCTAGCCTGGTCAGGAGTTTTGGCTCTAGCTAGCGCTGGCGGTTGGCTGACCTACTTTTTAGTTCTCAACCAAGCTCCTGAACCAGTAGCAGTACGCTTGCTAACTGTGGAGCGAGGTAATATTGAAACTACAATCAATGAGAGCGGTACTGTTGAGTTGCAGGAACAGCGAATCTTGAAGTCCCCAAAAGAGGGTGCAGTAGAACGAGTAATGGTAAAACCTGGTGACGGGGTAAAACTTGGTCAAGTGCTGCTCACCCTACGCTACCCTGAGCGAAAAATTGCTCTTGCCAATCAGCAGTTGCAAATTCAACAAGAGCAACTCAACCTAGCACGTAGTCGCCAGAAAATTCTTGAAGCCCAAGAACGATTAACAGCCGAGGAACGACAACTCCAGAGGCTTACTCCCCTGGTGCGAGAGGGAGCTATTGCACAACAACAAGCTCAAACGCAGGAAGATGCAGTGCGCGTTGCTCGGGCTAGCCTACGAGATATTCAAGCAGAGGTACGTACAACCGCCCTCAAAATTCAGACTTTGCAATTGGAGCGCCAACTTATTCAGCAGCAGCTCCAAGATAATATCGTGACTGCACCATTGAATGGGGTAGTTTTGGGTGTCAATGTAGAGGATGGTGATGGGGTCGAGTTGCGTACCAATCTGCTCACTCTGGGTGACCCAGGAAAAGTATTGGTGAAACTCCAGCTTTCTACCCTCAACGCTGCTCAAGTCCGGGTCAATCAATTTGCCCGCATTAATGCGATTGGGCCTAATGCAAAGACATTCTCTGGACGCGTGCAAAGCTTGTATCCTCAAGCACTCACCACTGAAGACCAAAAACAAGACGGTAGCAGTCCAAAACAATCAGATCAACCAACAGTACCCGCAACCATTCGGCTTGATACCCCTACTCGCGCACTGCTCCCTGGTAGTAGAGTAAATGTCGAGGTTGTGTTGCAGCAACGGCAGAACGTAGTAGTTTTGAAGACGGAGGCTATTGTGCGATCGGAAGCGCGTCCCTTTGTATGGGTTCGGGATAGCCAAAATCAAGCCCAAAAACGTACCATTAATCTGGGATTGGACGGGTTAATGGCTGTAGAAGTAACCTCTGGTTTGCATCCTGGTGAAAAGGTCATACTGCCGCCCGTTGAGTCGCAACTCAAGCCAGGGTTGCCAGTTAAGGCAAGTGAAAAGTAATAAATAAATTAATATTTCGACTTTACTCCCCCAGCTTATTTTCGTGACATTCACCCCACACCCTTACACCCACCCATTTTCAAGCTAGAGCAAAGCGACTATTATGGCTCTTTCAGTTTTTGACTTATTAAATATTACCTTTCACTCCTTAGGTAGGAACCCGTTGCGTTCTGCTCTGACTACTCTAGGGGTGTTTATGGGTGTGGCTGCTGTCAGCGCTACACTTCAGGTTGGTAATATTAGCCGAGCCGCGATCGCTCAACAATTAGCAAAACGAGGCGCACCTCAAGTTTCAGTTTATCCAAACTGGGATTCTGGCGGTCAAACCACCCAACTCAAGTTGGAAGACATGGAATTCTTACGACAGCGAATGGTAGGCTTGCAAGCGATCAGTTCTTTTAATTGGGCTGGTTCTACGCCAACTGTATTTCGGGACAAGGAATTTACTCCACCCATGTCACCTGTTTCCCAAGATTTTTTGCTGACTTCAGGGAAATCATTGGTTTTGGGACGGTTTTTCACATCTGAAGATTTTGCTAACTACCGTCCGGTGATAGTAATCGATCAATTGCTAGCAGAACAACTTTTCCAAAAGCAGGAACCTGTGGGGCAACTGATTTATGCTGGGCAAAGACCCTATATTGTCATAGGGGTCATAGCGACTAGTCTAAATGAAAATGCACCCCCGGCGGGCCAACTGTATGTGCCGATGTCTATTTACAACGCTTTGACTGGTAGCCGCGACATTGGGAGTATCCAAATGCGCCCTTACTCACTTGAAGATGTGGAAGAGTTAAGCCACCAAGCAGAGGAATTGCTGCTACAAAGATTTCCAGGTTACAAATTTAAATTTTGGAATAATGTATCAGATATTATACAGCAGCAGAAAACTCTAGAGATGGCTTCCCAAGGTCTAACAGCAGTAGGAGTGATCGCGCTATTAGTTGGCGGTGTTGGGATTGCAAATATTATGATTGCCTCAGTAACAGAACGAACCGCTGAAATAGGTTTGAGACGGGCGGTGGGTGCAACCCAACGGGAAATCATGCAGCAATTTATTCTAGAGGCGATGCTTTTAAGTCTAATAGGAGGGACAGCAGGGCTGGGAGTGGTGCATGGATTGACAGTTGTGGTTACGGATACCTTTAGCTTGCCCTATGAGTTTGATAGCAGAATTGCAGTGCTAGCACTAGGGTCAGCGTTAGCGGTAGGGGTAGGAGCTAGTTTGCTTCCCGCCGTGCGGGCCAGCCAGATCGACCCAGTAAAAGCCCTACGTTCAGAATGATGAATCTATCCCACAAACTAGTAATAGAACTCCACAAAAAATGATCCAATAGCTGTGCTGACTTTTCACGGTAAGTCCTCAAACCACGAAACAGCGTGGCTTTTTCCACAGTCTAATTCTCAATAACTCTAAGTTAATGAAAATAGGTAACGTAAAAGTTAGGGTTTGAGAAACCCTCAAAATAACCTTTTCCACATGCCGTGAAAAGTCAGAATAGCTATGCTGATTTAGCAAAAATTTCCACAAACCATTTTTTGAGATTGGGAAGACGGTGAATGTGGGATTCAACTTTCTCCATCGCTTCTGCTGTGAGTTTTACCCCTGTGGAGTAAACTTTATCGTAAGGATTCAGGTGGCAGAGTATTGACAAGGGGGACACTTGAGGGGGAGTATCACAAATATGAACCAAAACCTGCCTCAAGATATAGACCG
>NZ_JBALEF010000112.1:0-44631 GCF_036918245.1 Nostoc sp. | reverse complement strand
ACTCCGTTCATCCACTTCAGAACTCCGTTCATCCACTTCAGAACTCCGTTCATCCACTTCAGAACTCCGTTCATCCACTTCAGAACTCCGTTCATTCACCTCAGAACTCCGTTCATCCACTTCAGAACTCCGTTCATCCACCTCAGAACTCCGTTCATCCACCTCAGAACTCCGTTCATCCACCTTAAAGACTGGATTCATTAAAGTAGACCATCGGTGCGTTAGCCTCCGGCATAACACACCCTACGAAAATTGTTAGCAAGAATGCAGTTAAAGCTTTGGTGTCAGCTTAGTGCTGGAAAATGAAACTTGTATGATCGTTGTTAAAGTTCCTCTTTCGCAATATTATGAGCGAATTACAGACCCAACTAGCAACCGATACCTGGATAACAGCAACTTGGGATGAATATATCCAAATAATTGAAAATCCTGCCTACGAAAAAGCCAAGGGCTACTACCACAATGGACAGATGAGGATTGAAATCTACGCACTAGGCCATGACCACGCTTGCGACAACACAATTATTGCCTTTGCTGTTAACCTTTTTTGCACAATTAAAGGCATCCCTGCCAAAGGCTTAACTAATTGTACATATCGGAAAACAGGCTTTAAGGAAGCTCAACCTGATGTGTCTTACTATATTGGTGAGAATGCTGATGTCATTCCTTATGGAACTTCAATCATTAATCTAGATATATATCCACCACCAGATTTAGTTATTGAAGTAGCTAATACCTCACTTGCTGACGATCAAGGTGAAAAACGACTTTTATACGAAGATTTAGGAGTAAAAGAATACTGGATTTTAAATGTCCAGAATGTCCAAGTTATGGCTTTTGCTATTGAAAACCAAGGTAGTAGGCGGATTACAGAATCTCAGGTATTACCAGGACTAGCTATTTCTTTATTAAACGATGCATTACGGCGAACTCGTCAAATAAATCAAAGTCAAGTTGGTGCTTGGTTATTAACCCAATTTCAGCAATAATTACAAACTGCTTTGCAGTAGGGAATGGGGAGTAGGGAAAAAGAAAAGGATACAGAGCAACTAAAGCCCGATCGCACTATAGCAATCCTATCTAATTTGTGAGAATTCCCAGCCGGAGATTCCCAGCTTCTCAAAAAAGTCGGGAATCTTGTTTCTCACGAATAGTTCAGAATTGCACTAATATGCTGTGGCTAAAGTCACCCTTTTAGGTGAAGACATACAGAAATACGAATGCCTAGTATTAAGGAAGATTAAGCAACTGTGAAGCTTATTATGCATCTGGTTGTTAATTGACTCATAAAAATTTAATCCCAAAGCTTTAACAACTCCGTATTACCCATTTGTCCTCTAACTAAAAAATATTCTTATACAGCAAGATTTACAGGCTTCTATAATATGGCTACGCACATAGAAATTCCAGTTATTGGCAAAGTTAAGTATCCATTGCGCTGGCTGATAGGGCTGATGGCAGGGAGTGCTTTGGTTGTGGGTACTATAACAACTTACACTTTAGTAAATCAAGGGACAAACAAAGAAGATATTGCTCAACTAACTGTGCCAGTTGCAGCACAAAACGTCACTTTGCGGATTACAGCTAGTGGCAAAGTCGTGCCAGTTCAAAGCGTAAATATTAGTCCCAAGAATCCTGGAGTGCTGTCGCAATTATATGTGGAACAAGGCGATCGCATTCAACAAGGGCAAATTCTCGCCCGCATGGATAGCGCCAGTATTGAAGCTCAAAGGAGCCAGTACCGTGCTAACTTAGCCCAAAGTCAAGCACAGCTAGCCGAAGCTAAGGCTGGTAGTCGTCCTCAAGAAATCGCTCAAGCTAGGGCGCGATTAGCACAATCTCAAGCCCAATTAGCCGCAGCTAAGGCTGGTAATCGTCCCCAAGAGATTGCTCAGTCTCAATCCCAAGTGGATGCGGCTCAAGCAAAGGCGAATTACACCAGTGGACAGGTAAAGCGTTATCAATACCTATACGAACAGGGAGCGGAGAATAAACAATTACTTGATCAAGCCATCAGCGACGACAAAAGTGCTAAAGCCAGTTTAGAAGAAATAAAAAAACGATTGTCGTTAGTCCAAAGTGGCACTCGGAGTGAGGAAATTGACCAACGCCAAGCCGCTGTTAACGAAGCACGGGCAGCATTGGTACTGTTAGAAGATGGCACTCGTTCTGAGGAAATTGCCCAGCGTCAAGCTGCGGTTGCATCTGCTGAGGCTCAGTTAAAGGGTGTGCAAGTGCAGTTGGAAGATACTATTATTCGCGCTCCTTTGTCGGGAATTGTTACCCAAAAGTATGCCGAACCCGGCGCGTTTGTCACACCGACAACTTCTGCTTCTGCTAGTGCATCGGCAACTTCCAGTTCAATTGTCGCTGTAGCACGCGGTTTAGAAATATTAGCTCAAGTTCCTGAAGCCGACATTGGCAGAATTAAACCGGGGCAGCAGGTGGAAATTGTTGCTGATGCATATCCGGATCAAGTTTTTAAAGGTCATGTGCGCCTGATTGCTCCTGAAGCAGTGATAGAACAAGGTGTGACATCCTTCCAGGTGCGGGTTGCTCTCAATACTGGCATAGATAAACTGCGTTCTGGCTTAAATGTGGATCTGACTTTTTTAGGCGATCGCGTTAATAATGCCTTGGTGTTACCAACGGTGTCAATCGTCACCGAAAAGGGTAAAACTGGTGTACTCGTACCCGATGCAAAGAATAAACCCCAGTTCCGCGAAATTACAATTGGGGCACAAATTCAAGACCAAACTCAGATTTTAGGGGGAGTTAAACAAGGCGATCGCATTTTTGTTAACCCACCCAAAGACTACAAAATCGAAAAGGCGAAAGAACAAAATAATTCGTAATACTTCGGCTACGCCCTTCGACTACGCTCAGGACAAGCTCAGTACAAGTTCGTAATACTTCGGCTACGCTCAGTACAAGTTCGTAATTATATAAGATATGAATTTTTTAGAAAGCATGAATATGGCGGGGAAAACCCTGCTGTCAAATAAGCTGCGTAGCGCTCTCACGATGTTGGGTATAGTTATTGGCAACGCTTCCGTGATTGCGATGATTGGGATTGGCGAAGGTGGGCAAAAGTACATTAATAAACAGTTGGAGTCACTAGGGCCAAATGTGCTATTTGTACTGCCAGGTAATCGAGAAACTCAGCGGATCTCCTTTGAAGTACCAAAAACTCTAGTGTTGCAAGATGCGGATGCGATCGCCTCTCAAGTACCAACAGTAGTAGGAGTTTCTCCCGAATTAAACACCAGACAGGTGGTTACATACCGCAACAGAAACACCGATGTCAACATCATTGGCACAACTCCCAGTTTCCTGTCGGTGCGGGATTTTGAAACTGCTAAAGGCAGGTTTTTCTCCGAGGTAGACATCAAGCGAAGTAACCAAGTCGTTGTGCTAGGTGGAGACTTGACAGAAAAACTATTTGGTAATACTAACGCTATAGGTCAGCAATTGCGAGTTGGAAATACCAGCTTTCAAGTGATTGGGACGTTAACAGCCAAAGGTTCCAGCGTGGGAGCAGATTATGATAATGCTGCCCTAATACCAATCACGACATCTGCAAACCGACTTGTGGGCAAGAATTCTCCCTATGGTATTGCTTTAGATTATCTCGTTGCTGCCGCTCGTGATTCCGATAGCGTGGATGCAGCAGAATTTCAAATTACTAATTTGCTGCGTTTACGGCACAAAATTAATGGTGAAGATGACTTTACTCTTCGCTCTCAAAAGGATGCTTTGCAAACTGTCGGTCAAATTACAGGTGCATTGACAATTATGCTAGCTGCGATCGCAGGCATATCCCTGTTTGTCGGCGGCATTGGCATTATGAATATTATGCTAGTCTCCGTCACCGAACGCACCCAAGAAATCGGATTGCGAAAAGCGATCGGGGCAACTGAACAAGATATTTTGCTACAGTTCATCATTGAGGCAGTGATAGTTTCTGCCGCTGGCGGCTTAGTTGGGACTGCGGTTGGTGTCAGTGGCATCCTATTAGTGGGAGCCTTGACTCCTTTAGAAGCGAGTCTTTCTCCTGTAGCGATTACTATGGCTGTTGGTGTCTCTGGGGCTATTGGTTTATTCTTTGGTGTTGTTCCTGCACGTCGCGCTGCTAAACTCGACCCCATTGTGGCTTTGAGAAGTGCTTAGTGATGGGAATGGGGAATTAAAAATTAAAAATGAATACAGCGTAAGGGTTTCATTGATTTGGAATCGGTGGTTTATTTACGCACTGCCTCAGCTAACTCTCTAATTACAGCTATTTTCAGGTAAATAGACCACGCGGTAGGGGCGCAAGGCCTTGCGCCCCTACAACAGATGTGGTTCAAATACTTGAATTCTGCTGTAACGCGACGCGATCGCTGCAATCCATTGAAGTAATTTTGCTGAAAAACGGGAAGACTATGGTTACTCCCGAATGGGAAATTTCTATAAAAATCCTCAACAGCAAAATGCTCAAAAAATCTCTGCTTAACTGTTTAATTTTACCTTTTTCTCTAATGCCCTGGCTCTGTGTCGGAACGCTTTTTGATTCCCAAGCCAATGCTTTACCAGGGCAAAGTACAGAAGAGGTAGGCACTTGGATTAAAGCACATCCGACACTCCGCCCCAGGAGCGGAGAGCGATTATTTGTGCAAAAGACTGATACTGCTGCCCAACGCTTCACTTTTCAAGCGTCAGTATTGCCTCCCGGTAGGGTAGAGTTTTCTAAAGACCGTGGCAGAATTCGGACTGAGCGCATTACTATGTATGATGCTATTAACGGCATGACATTTGCGCGTCTCCAAGAATCCTTGCGGGTAATTTATGGCTTGGAGATTTATCAAGACTACGATCGCGCCCAAGTCGTGTATCAATATCCCAACCAGAATGTAGTTAATTCGGCACGTCTAGCCAAAACTCCGATTCGAGAAGCCTTAAAGGGAGAATTACGAGTAGGCGATCGCTATGTATATTGGGTGGAAGTTGCCCAACCCAAGACTGGCAAAGCTTTTACAGGTCAAATGACTGTTTTGCTCAAAACTGACCTAGACAAGTTAGAAAATGAACTGCAAATTCGTTAATGGGCATTGGACAAGAGGAGGCAGGAGGCAGTGTTTCGACTACGCTCAACAACCAGGTAGGAGGCAGAAGTTCTTTAATTTTGAATTTTGAATTTTAAATTTTGAATTTTGAATTGATTTCTTCCTCATCTCTTCCCCAACTCCATCTGAGCTAAGGTTTGCCATATACCCGAAAAGATACTTTCAGCTGCTAAGGAAATTCGTAGTAAATCTTCTTTGAGTAGTGGTGGCCAATCAACCCCGGCTTTCCGCCCTGCGCCAAATAGCTGTTGTGCCTTAATACTTAACTGATAAAGGGCCAAAGCCAGTTCTCGGTCTAGGCTCTTTGCATCTTTGAGGGCTTCAAACACCACTTTCAATGCCAACAAAATCGAAGTGATCTGACCGGGTACCGGCGGTTTGCCCTGTTTCATACGCGTTAACAGCGCATCTGGGTTTTCCTCGGTTGTGATTGTCTGATCTATGAGGAGTTTCCTAGCTGTTTCGTAATTCATGTAGTCAGTTTAGCGCACATTTTGCTTCAGCAGTAATACTTAATTAAAAAGTCATAAAACGGGCTTTTAGTTATTTATAGCAATCTCTGATGATTTGTGAAATGATAGGCGTGGGGAAAATGATGGAGAATTGGCGATGCTCTAGGTTAACCAGATAGACTGAATATAATATCTTTGAAAAATACACCTTACTAGGAATCAAAAGTAAAATGATCTCACCGAATTTACTAGAAATTGAGCGCTCTATCCTTACCTTGTCTGTGGAAGAACAACTTTGGCTGTTAGAAAGTATTGTCCGACAAATCCGAGAAAGGGAGTATGTAAAAGATAAATTAGTTGATGCTAATAATCTAGAAGAACAACTGCAAGTGACGGCTATTGAGCCAAAGATTGAAACAAAAATTGCTACTATAAATGATGAGTTTGCAATTTCTGAAATACTCTGATATGTAGGAGTAAACATTATGAAATTGCCAGACCTAAAAAGTTAAATATACGAGTTATCGGTGAGCGATCGCAGTCTGTAAATTAATCATTTACATAGCAAAAGCAGTTTGATTCAGTAATAAAACTGCTTTTGCGTAATATAAATTGCCGAACTGCTTTTGTTTGCACGGGGAAGTGGCGATCGCAAAATCAGATTATTACCCAAAATCCCCATAGTTAAAATTATGGAGATGTTTCTATTTACTTTTAATTTTGTTTCATCTATCTTTACGATTCAACCCCGTTATGGTATACCACTGTGGTAAATACGCTCTGATGATGTTGCTGATTATCAGTCAATAGGGACAATCTCGCAAAAAGAAATTTTAACGCTGCTTATTACATTGTTTGAAGTTATGTAGCCTTTTGATTACGGCCTATCAACCACTGCGGTAGACTATGCGTTGATTATGATTCTTTCGCAGAGAAGAACACTCGAAAGGAGCCGTTTATTCAATGTCTCATTCTGTAAAAATCTACGATACCTGCATTGGCTGCACCCAATGCGTCCGCGCTTGCCCTACTGATGTACTTGAGATGGTTCCTTGGGATGGCTGTAAAGCTGCTCAAATTGCCTCTTCACCCCGTACAGAAGACTGCGTGGGCTGTAAGCGTTGCGAAACCGCTTGTCCCACCGACTTTTTGAGCATCCGGGTTTACCTGGGCGCTGAAACAACTCGCAGTATGGGTCTAGCTTACTAAAAAGCTGAGTGCTGAGTGCTGAGTGCTGGGTGCTGAGACAAAAAGAAGTAAATCAGAAACAAAATTTTTTGATTCTTCACTCGGAACTTGGAACTCGGAACTTGGCACTCAAGGCTTTTAATTGTCTCAATAGCAAGCACCTTTACGATCGTAGAGTGGACACTGCCCGCCTTACGAAATCGCAATTTTAGATTGGGGATATAATCTCTGGGTATGTAAATCCTAGAAGCCGTATTTGTACCGTCAGGTCAAAAGCTGACGGGGAATCCGCTGTAAAAAAAACCTAAAATCCATAACAATACCTAGTGGTAGAGGGAGTATCTTACTCCCTTTTTTCTTTGCAAAATGTCCACTTTATGCTACCGACTATACTGGATTTAATCATCCTGAAAAAAAGTGGTGTGAAGAATGTGCGGAATTGTTGGATATATAGGCACTCAAGCGGCGACAGACATTTTACTGGCTGGACTGGAGAAACTAGAGTACAGGGGCTACGATTCGGCTGGAATCGCCACTGTTTGGGAAGGTGAGGTAAATTGTGTGCGGGCAAAGGGTAAACTCCATAACCTGCGTTCTAAACTGGAACAAATAGAAACCCCTGCCCCAATTGGTATTGGTCATACACGCTGGGCAACTCATGGTAAACCAGAAGAGTACAACGCCCATCCCCATTTGGATACGGCAAAGCGAGTGGCGGTAGTGCAAAATGGCATTATTGAAAACTACCGCGAGTTACGCGAGGAACTCAAAGCGAAAGGACACCAGTTTCTTTCTGAAACTGATACCGAAGTCATTCCCCATTTAATAGCCGAATTTTTAAAGAATCTTCCTCCTTCATCTTCCTCATCTCCCTTCCTAGAGGCAGTTCGCCAAGCTGTTAACCACCTAAAAGGGGCATTTGCGATCGCAGTTATTTCTGCTGACTACCCCGATGAATTGATTGTTGTCCGCCAACAAGCACCTTTGGTAATTGGTTTTGGGCAAGGGGAGTTCTTTTGTGCATCTGACACGCCTGCGATCGTTGCCTATACCCGTGCAGTGCTACCTCTGGAAAATGGCGAAATTGCCCGCCTCACACCTTTGGGCGTTGAGATTTACAATTTTGCTGGCGATAGGTTGAAAAAACAACCCCGGCTGCTCAACTTCAATCCTGCAATGGTAGAAAAGCAGGGATTCAAACACTTCATGCTCAAAGAAATCCATGAGCAACCAGGGGTAGTAAGAGCTAGTTTAGACGCATACTTTACTAATCTTGGAGAATCTACCGAATCGCCAATCAATCTTGGTTTACCTGCGGATTTATACAAGGATTTAGAACAAATTCAGATCGTCGCCTGTGGTACAAGTTGGCACGCAGCATTAATCGGAAAATATTTACTCGAACAACTAGCAGGAATTTCAACTCAAGTACATTATGCTTCTGAGTATCGCTATGCACCATCACCCGTGACAGCTAACACCTTGATTGTTGGTGTTACCCAATCAGGTGAAACAGCTGATACCCTCGCAGCTTTGACTATGGAAAAAGAACGTCGCCAGGGAAAAGAACCCAAATATCAAGCGCGACTACTGGGCATTACCAATCGTCCTGAAAGCAGCCTTGGTCATCTAGTACCCCATATCATCAGTACCCTAGCGGGAATTGAAATTGGGGTAGCAGCGACGAAAACTTTTACTGCTCAACTGATGGCATTTTATGCTTTGGCATTGGATTTAGCCGCTCGTCGTCAGACAGTTTCAAAAGATACATTAGATCAAATTATTAATGGGTTACGACAGATTCCCAAAGAAATTGAAGCAACTTTAGAAAGTCAGGAACGTTTAAGCGAACAGCTAGCCCACGAATTCGCCGAAACCAAAGATTTCATTTTTGTGGGAAGAGGAATTAACTTTCCCATTGCTTTAGAAGGGGCGTTGAAACTAAAAGAAATTAGCTATATTCACGCCGAAGGGTATCCGGCTGGAGAGATGAAACATGGCCCGATCGCGCTTTTAGATGCGAAAGTACCAGTAGTTGCGATCGCAATACCTGGTAGTGTGTACGAAAAAGTTATTTCTAATGCCCAAGAAGCCAAAGCTAGAGATTCTCGGTTAATTGGCGTGACTCCCGTCAACGATGGCGAAGCTGCGGAAATTTTTAACGATCTTTTTCCCATCTCTCATGTAGAAGAATTACTTTCTCCGATTCTCACAGTAGTTCCTTTGCAATTATTGGCTTATCATATTGCCGCCCGTCGCGGTTTGGATGTCGATCAACCTCGTAATCTAGCTAAAAGCGTTACTGTAGAATAGTATTATTTTATACTCAAAATTAAGGTAAAATGGCTTCTGAAGAAGTTCTATGGCTTGCAGAAGCCATTTTTATGGCAATGATTATAAGTATAATATATTTATTAATACTTAAGTAAGCATTCGTTGGATTTGCAGTAAAGGGTAAAATTATCCAAATGCGATCGCAAAAACCCGAATGTATATTTTTACAACGTCTTTATACTACAGACAAGTCTGTAAAAATTTGAGCCGATAACATCCAAGTTAATTACATCTACCAACATTATGAGTGAAATCCACCTACGTCAAATAAAGTCATACCTTCAAAAAACATTTAATGGTTTGATTGACTTATCAGATTATCAAAATAAATCTGAAACAGACAGAGAGTTAATTTTCTTAACAAGAAGTCTAGCTGCATTTACTTTGATGGTTTTAGCTAATATCTCTCCTCAAGAAGCATCAAAATCGATAGTTGATGGTGGACAGGATAATAGAATAGATTCACTTTATTTTGACAGGCGAGAAAAAATAATGTATGTATTACAGTCCAAATGGAAACAAGACAGTAAAGGTAGTGTTAAAACAGATGAGGTAATGAAATTTACTAGAGGTTTTAAAGACTTGGTAAATGCTAGATATGACAGATTCAACTCAAAATTTAATAATAAAACTCCAGATATTGAAGAAGCGCTGAATGACGCAGGAACAAGATTTGAAATAATTCTTGTCTATTCAGGTCAAACTCCCTTAGCAGATGAACCAAAAAGAGAATTGGATGATCTATTAGGTGAGATGAACGATTCATCAGATATTGTTAGTATGAGAGTTTATAACCAGGCATATATATATAATATTATATCTCAAGGAGCATCTGGCAATCCTATAAATTTAGATGTTTGCCTGTTTGAGTGGGCACAAACAAAAGAACCCTATCAATCATATTATGGGCAAGTGTCTGCTAGGGAAGTAGCTGATTAGTGGACTAAACATTCTCCTAAATTGTTCTCTTCAAATATTAGGCTTTTTGTAAAAGATAGTGAAGTTAATGAAGGTATTATCAATACACTCAAAAAAGAACCGGAAAAATTTTGGTATTATAACAATGGCATAACAGCTTTGTGTTCTAGTATTGGGAAAAAACCGCTTGGTGGTAGTGGAAGAGACATGGGCATATTTGAATGTAAAGATGTCAAAGTAGTTAATGGCGCTCAGACTGTTGGATCGATAGCAAGAGCATATCAAAATTCTCCTGAGCAGGTTGAAAAAGCAAGAGTTCTTATTCGTTTTATCTCCTTAGAAAACTGTACTGAAGAATTTGCTACAGAAATTACTCGATTCAACAATACTCAGAACCGAATTGATCGTCGAGAATTTGTAGCTCTCGATCCAGAGCAAGAAAGAATAAAAAATGAACTTCACTTAGAAGGAATTATTTATACTTATAAGTCAGGTGAATCAATCCCAGATGGAGAAAAAGGTTTTGATTTAAATGAAGCTACGATTAGTCGAGCGTGCAAACAGAATGAGGTTTCTTTCGCCACGCGAGTTAAAGATAAAATTGGTGTTTTATGGGAAGATATAGAAAAACCTCCATACAAAACTCTCTTTAATACATCAGTAAATGGTTCTAACCTTTGGAAATTAGTTCAAATCTTAAGAGTAGTAGAGAATAAATTATCAGAAGTACAAAAACAACGAGATGGAAGAGAAAAGCTATTTGCTACTTCTAGTAATCGTCTCATACTACACCTGGGGTACAAAGCCTTAACAGAGAATTTTTTGAGCATATCATCTGATTTAACCGCAGTACAAATTGATGATATTCAATCTATGACCTCAGAGTTTTTGGGTAGTATTATGAGTGAAAGTAGCAACCTATTTCCAACTTCCTATCCGGCAAATATCTTCAGAAATGTCAAAAAATGCCAGGAAATTGTGGAAAAAATTTTAAATTGAGGACAATACTGTAGGAGTCCCAGTAATTCGAGTTGGTACAAATGAGGCTTTTCCTATTCTTCAAGGAAATTTTATAAATGCTAGGAGAGGAACAGGAGAAGGAAGTGTAATTTGGGACAGAATGGTAAATGCTCATAAATGGTATTTCTTTATGGAAGGAATGTGGTAATACCAATGGACAAAAACTTTTGTTCCTTTCTCAGATGAGATAAATGAAGTTTTTTATGACGAAAGTCAGGGAATTATGGATATTGCTATCAAACTTTACAAAATGCTTCAATGGAGAGCAATTTCAATAGGCGGGAAAGAAATTATTACTGTTGAGCTAATTCGTCAAGCAGCTTTGGAATTCATACTATTGCAGGTATTCCCAAGGAAAGCGTAATTCAGCTAACTAAAAATTCTAGGCTTCGGATTCAGCTACTAGTAGATCAAGTGCGTTTGGTTTATCCGTTAGCAGGTAAGTCCCTGAAAATTGGCAAGCATACAATTCGCTTGGGGATTCCTGAAATTTATTTGCTTGAGCCTACTGAGAGATTGCGATCGCGTATAGTGATTATCCAGGGTTATCAAGAACCGGAGTCATTTTTAGCAGCAGCACAGCGTCAGTTAGAACAACTGGGTATTCAGGGAAAAGCCTTTATTACTAAAAATACTGATGGTAGCCCAAAACGTAGAAGTATCAAAATCAAGCGCTTTACGGTTGTGGGTTTTAGGTTAGAAATCATTAATCTCAGCAATGAAGATTCGCTAACATTACTGAGATATGGCATTGGGGAAAAGCGTAAGATGGGCTGTGGCATTTTTGTGCCAGTGAAGAGAAAGGGAAACGCAAGTTAAAGCTGGTTTTGACTATTACCCAATAAAAGTTTAAGAGTATTTCCCAGAAATAAATAAGATGTCCATAGTAGCTAGTGTTGTCAATCCCAAAATCCAGTTAAATCTGGGCGACCCAAGCATAACTTGGATACATCGTGCTGGCATAGCAGGGCTGTGGATGACGCTCAAGCAACTAGAAAAACTATACCCAATACCTACGGAACGACCTGGTAATTTAACTTGGTTGCTGACTCCTCGCAGTATCAGCCTTGAATGGAAAGGGCAGGATTTCGTAGTTTTAGACTGGCTGCTAAAGCAATCTTTTCAGATTAATGAAGAAGGTCTAATTTCGCTGACAGGCTTAAATACGCATTCAATCAATATTGAAACCCAAATTAATATTCACTTGGGAATAACAGGAACGTTTCTCCAACATAATCAGGTTTTTAAATTTGACGGCAGTAAATCCTGGTCATTAATAGTTGATGGTGTAGAAATCGATGTTGAGTTTAAGAAAGCAGTTTCCTATGCTCATCAACATTTTGCTAAACAACTCTGTGATAAACAAGGTCAATTATTTGAACAATCAATTGGTGTCGCAGGGTGGCTATATCCAGGGTCTGTAGTTCGTCATGTTGCTTTTACAAAAGAAACTAAGTTTGAAGAGAAACCACAACTGACTTTTGCTCTTTTATATGCTCCTGTCGCTTGCCACTACTTTGTTATGCGATCGCATACCAAACTGGAACATACACAATATGCTCTAGTTATACCTGAAGTGGTTGACTTAGAAATTTATGCCCAGGAATACTGGAATTTGGGAAACTTAGATTACAAGGATTTCCATGTATCTAGCTTAGGAGATGCTGCATTAAGATTCCTTACTTACGAAACAATTATAGAACTGACTACACCCGATCAAGTAAAACGATGCCAGGTCATGTTATTTGGAACGGTAATTTGGTCAAAGCAGCAAAAAACTCGCATAGAAATAGCAGTAGTAGAAGCGACTGAAATAATAGCTTTTATCTATAAGCTTAGTCGTATTTATTTTCCAGAGTACCAAATTATTAAGTATAAAAATAAAAATTTTATCATTAGCAACATGTTTAGGGGAACAATTGCCGATAACTTAGTAAAGGGCTTTCCTTGGTGGGCTAATTTATATACAATCTTTAAAAATAAAAGTTTATTGAAACTCATTACTAATGATGGAGTTAATAAGATGATTCAAAACTCTGAATGGAATCTAGAAAGTCAAAAATTATTTATTAAAGCTTGTCATGAGGCATTGAAGAAAATCTACGCTAAAATTCATGGGCGAACAAATGAAGGTCAATATGCTCAAATTGAAAGAGAAAACATACGTATTTTATCGCAACTAGGACGTTGTACAAATGCTGAAAACTTTCGGAAATTCATTGCGGAGTTTTGGGGAAGATCAGGCCAACTTTCCATTTTAGAGAAACACTGGGAAGAATTACTGCCATTAACTTCTGGGATAATGGATTGGAAAGTTGCCAGAGATTTAACTTTTATTGCTCTTACTAGTTATCCAAAAAGCAATGTGATTGAGAAACAAATATTGGAAATCTCTGATTCTAATAGTGAATAATTACACATTCTTTTGCTTAATAAAGCACAAAACATGAATTTAATAGGCAATTTTAAATGTTTCATTTATTCGGTAATATTTTGACTAGCTATGGAACCGCAGCTAATAATCGTGGGGAAAATGAAGGTAATATAACTCCCTTACAAAAATTAATTTGGAAAGGTGAAGTTCATACTACCATTTCATCTGAGGCGATTCGTTGGGCATTAAGCTACTACTGGCAAAATGTTGGCTATCCGGTGAATCGATGTTGGGATGAGAACGCTCAACCAGTAGCGGATCATGTTTGGCAAGACCCTAACTTTGATGAGATTCGCTTTATTGATGATGATATTTTAGGATTTATGCAGGCAGAAGCAGCAAAGGTGGAAGCGTCAGATGAGTCTGAAGGCGAGTCCGAAGGAGCATCCCAAGATGAGAACAAAAAAAGTTCTAAAGGTAAGGATAAGCAAACTTCTCCACGTAAGGGCAAGCAAAAGCCTAAAGGAAAAATAACTGCTAGACGAGGTGTATTAGAAGTTACTCGTGCAGTGTCAATCATACCTTTTACGGGAGACATTACCTTTAATGCTGTCAGTGGAGTAAAAGGACGAAATTCTCTTTATGCCACAGAGATTCATGCTACTCGTTATCAATATGGTTTTGCATTGACACCTGATAGCCTCAAAGATAAATCTCGCATCCATCCTGTTCTAGATGGTTTGATTTCGATTGGTGAAGTCGCGGGAAATCATGCCCGTTTTTTGTATGATTTCTCCCCTGAAAGTATTGTACTGCGCTGGACACATGATTTTTCCCCTCGTTTTCTATATTGCTTTGAGCAAGATGAACTGGGGAATTTGTCAGTATCCAACTTAGTGCGACAGGTGGAAGTAGAAGATATTGATCCCAAAGAATTATGGATTGGAGGCTTAATTTCTCAGGGTTTAGAAGATTTGGGAGCAAATGTGTTTCCTGGAGTGAAGTCGGCAGTCAAAGCATTAAAACAGGTCATTGCTGAAGATTTGCAGTTGTCATCGGGGAGCGATTAACATGACGACAATTGCTTTGAAAGTTGAAGTACCTATTGCTTGTTTTCGTCAATCCCGTGCTAGAGAATATGCTGAAACGTATCCAGTACCACCGCCTTCTACGGTGTACGGGATGTTACTTTCTCTGATTGGTGAGACAGATCGTTATAAGCATTGTGGAACTCAATTAGCGATCGCGCTCTTGTCTAAACCAGAAAAATCTCTTGTAATTCGGACTTTTCGCAGGTTTAAAACGAAAGATATCCACCACCCTAAGAATGCTAAACCTGATTACCAAGAGTTGCTAACGAACATTGAGTTTGTAGTTTGGGTAAAAACAGACAAAGCAAAGCCTACTTTACCAGAACGTTTGCAGCAGGCATTTGCGAACCCAGGTTCTATCAATCGATTTGGTGGGCTGTGTTTAGGTGAAAGCCGGGATTTAGTCAATACTGTTACCCTTTTACCTGAGAAGTATCATGGTGAGTTGCTGTGGTGGTTAGTTACAAATGAAGATGGTTCGCTAACCTTACCTTACTGGGTTGATCATGTTGGGTCTAAGAGAACGCGCTGGCAGTGTTATGAGCTTCAAGAGTCCCAAGTATGGCAACCACCGAATTTATCGTGGACTACAATTCAAACTAGTTGAAAAATGAGGATATTTAGATTTTCACAAGGATATCTGCTTGTTGAACCAACATAAAGAGATAAAAAGTCGGTATTCTTTACTGAATCAGTAATTTAGCGTTTTCCTATAACTTAGGATGCTTGTAATTCCTGAAAAAGTTTCAATAATAAGTCTTCTGGGCGTTGCTAAACTAACCTAGCCTATTAAATTTTGCAAATTTAGTACCTCTTAATGACATATGCTTGTAAGATTATCTAGAAGACCTGATGGATTAATATGTTTAGCCATCGCTGTTCTTTAACATTAGATGTCGTCAGACGTTGAGCAGAGGAATGCGTTGAACATTAGTGATTCTCAATAACTTTGTTCTTTAACATTAGATGTCGTCAGACGTTGAGCAGAACTTGAAAAGACAAAGGCTGACAAAGTTGTTCTGTTTCTTTAACATTAGATGTCGTCAGACGTTAAGCAAGATTTTGCTGCTCTTTACCATAACTTATACTTCAAAAACTTCCTTCAACCTTCTTCATGCGAAATTTTTGTGCGGATTTGTTCCCATTGCTCAATCTGCTTGTGTAGTTGCAACTTGCGATCGCCCTCAACTGCACCAAGACCAGCAAACAAACCCTGACGGTTCAACTGATCGCTGTAAATAGCAATCAATTCGGTCAGTGCTTTTTTATGGCTTCCATTTCCTCCTCAGTGAAGGAATTTACATCTAGGCAAATCAGTCGTCTGCCAATTCTCTCTACAAGCTCCGACCTGCTTATATCAAAATTGGAGGCGATCGCATCTAATCCTTTAATACCAGTAGGAGTAAGGGCTAGGTTGACCCTTTTTTTCACCTCGTCGTACATCTCTGGTACGTCTTTTTGTCCTTTGTGCCCTTTCTTCCCCATTAGTACCCAGCTATTACACACCTCCTAAATCATAGTCAACAGCAAGGACTACGGGTAGATTCTATAAATTGGTCAAAGATATTTAGTTATTGTGTAATACCTAAATTATTGATAATATAGGCATTGTGTAACACCTAAAATTTTGATGATAGAGGACAAAAATCCTGATAATTTTGTTTGCTGGGGAGAGAAAGGTGTGGAAGGCGATCGCCACAAACTTGAAACACTTTGGAATTTACAAAAATATTCTTTTCAGGTTTCAACATAAGAAAGAATCTATGCTTGGCTTTTTTCCAGCCCCTTATCCAGATGAAATTTTATACAGCATCTTGGTTCGCTACCACATTAGGAGTGGTAACACAAGTCCAAAAATAACTTTAAGAGAGCTATTTAATTCTCAAGATGTAATAGCTACTGTTGACTTACCTTCTAACCTTAATTCGTTGATTGAGAATCTACAATTTATCTCGAATTATCAAGTAGAAGATTTGATATATAAATATACCCTCTATCCTTTCTACAGTGTTTTCCTGCCACCGAAAAGAGCCAGCCAGGTAATGGAGTCTATGAAAGCAGATTTCGGAGGAGATATTCATACCAGAACCGGAATTATGGCGAGTTCGTTGAAGATGCAGAGGTATCTGCGATTTTGCCCAAAATGCTTGGAAGAAGATTTGCAAAACTATGGGGAGTCATACTGGCATAGGCTACACCAAACACCAGGGGTTCTGGTTTGCCCAGTTCATGGTGTGACTTTGCAAGATAGCACAATTCCCATGCAAGGTTTTAATAGGCATGAATACTATGCTACAAGCCAAGAAAACTGTCATGTTCTACCGATACAATAGACTTACAGTCAAGAGACTTTAAAAAAGTTGCGACTGCTGGCTCAAGACATTTCCTGGTTGATAACTAGTAATCTTTTCTCTAGAGAACTAGAGTGGTTTCAAAGAAAATATATAGCTTTATTGATTGAAAAAGATTTTGCAACGGCAACCGGGCGAGTAAACCAAAAGAGACTACTAGATAATTTCTTGTTCTTTTATGGTGCTGAAGTGCTTGTGGCTGTTAACTCAATGGTGAATTACGAAAATGAGCAAAACTGGCTATTCAGCATTGTTAGGAAGCATAGAAAGTCATTTCATCCCATCAGACATCTACTCGTAATTAGATTTCTGACGAATTCTATTGAGGAATTTTTCAACACGGATTACCAATATAAACGAAACTGTAGAGGATTTTCAGATTCGGCGTATTAAGTGGGCAATTAAGCGGCTTGATGATTGCGGAGAAGAAATTCAGCCTTGGAAGGTGATTAGACTGGCTGCACTACGAGAAAATTGCTCACAGAGAGTACAAGCAGCTCTAGAAAATGAGCTTTATAAGCAACCGAATTAAGTTAATAACACTTTCTAGATCATAGTTCTGTTAATCAAAAGCTCCAAACAAGAAAGAGACGTGACTTTAACACGTCTCTAAGTGATGGGAAGAATATTGAGTTCTAAGCTACATCCGCGACTAGTAAGCCGTTGACAGCAATAATCAAAAGCAGCGCTGAATCAGAAGTGTCACAGCAGTGTCTTTTATCGCTATTACAGGGCTGTGCTATCCATTTGCCTTCAAGATTCTGGTAAAAAGTTCCTAGAAGTTGGGAACCGTTCCAAACTCGATACAGTTCTCCCAAATCATCTGGCACTGAGTCAATTTCAATTTCTGGCGCTACTGCGTCAGCTAAGTGGTCAACATATTCCTCAAACTCTGCTTGAGCCGAGGCTTGTTTGTCAAATTCATCTTGTACAATCATCTGAGTAACCTCATTGATGGGGCTTTACAAAAGGCGATCGCAATCTTTGAACGGAGGGCGATCGCCTTTGTCTTGTTACTCCATTGTAATTACCTGTTATTACTAAAACAAGAGCGTTACTACAAAATTTTCAAAATTAGCCACAATTAAGGTAAATAGAGTTATTACAGATTGAGAGTTTCTAGCAGAAAGGAATATGGTAAAGCGGCAAACAACAAAATTGGGCAATCAAATCATTGTCAGAATGGACGATGAGACTAAGGAAGCTTTTATGGACAAAGCTAAAACTGAGGGCAAGACAGCCTCAGAATTAATCATGGGTTGGATTCGTTCTTACCTGGCTGAAGAATCCCAAGGAACTCCAGATTTAGCCAAAATGCAGGTGGACTTAGAGACATTAAAACAACAGGTTGCTGTACTCCAAAATGAATACTTGGGAAAATTAGCAGCCTGAGAGAAGAGAACGATTCTCTCAGGCGATGGATAGATGAAATTATCAGTTCTGCTCCCAAGATGCCAAAAAGCCCGTCAGATGTCTGACGGGTTTAGCTTTATTAAGACGATTGACTGTGATAGTTAATTGTTTAGTTACTACAAGTACTAACAACGTATTTACTATAACTACAATGGCGATGTCTACGACGGGCTACGCCTACGCACTCTTGAGAGTGACGTAATGCTTTACCTCATTACTTTCTAACAAGGTTTATGTACCTCAACTTCATTCTTGTTCAAATCCCTGATTACTAAATTTGAGAACCCGACAGTTCTCGCTGACTGTGCGAATCACGTTCTCTGGCACTCCTTCAGGGACAGTGACCTGAAGTTCTAAGGTAATTTCTACTTCAGCATCTACTAAACTACTGAGGTGTTGAATAACCTCGTCTGCTATCTGTCCTATGTCACGTCTTAGCCGCAATGCGTCCAATTTGACTGAACCATAGAAACGTTTTGGTGGAACTATGACAGTTACTTGGCTATCAGAGGAGCCATTTGCTGTTACTACAGTGTCAATAGTTTTTTCCTTTCCAGTCTTGTAGCTTCCTGTTTTTTCTTTAACTGATGGTGGAGTTACAGGTTTAACAGCAGCATCTGCATCAATTTGACGTTGTGCTACTTCTGGCTTAACTATCAGATTTTGACTGCTAAGGGTTACGGTAATGTGTTCAGCTGCTTTCAAACCAAGATAACGTCCTTTGGATTCATCCCAGCCTGTGGCATAAGCAAAGTTTTCATTCCACAGTAACGCTGCAATTCCTTCTGCGATCGCTTGTAATAGTACCTGTTGATTTTTGATGCGTGGCAGGTAAAGGTAATACGCTAAGTATTCCCACAACTTTTTAAGGTCGAGGTGGTTTACATCGCGCCAGAGATAAGGATCGAGGGCTTCTAGGCGCAGGCGGCTGGCGGCATAGTTAGCAATCAAATGTTCTTCATGAACTGCTTTGCGGCTTGCTTGCAGAATAGGAGAGTCTTGCTTTTGCAATCGAATTTCTTGCCATTCAATCTCTCCTTGAGGGTCGGGTTGCATCGGTACTAACAGCCAGATGTAAGCTTCTTGAATTAAATTTTTTAGATCCTTGTCGGTTTGCTGTTGTTTAGTCGTCGCCTGATTGCTTTGAAAAACATCTAAGTTTAAGGCTTCTTTATCCCGAATAATCGAATTCCAGGCAAGGTACTGGCAAACAGATTGTTCTAATAGCTCCAGTTTTGTCTTGTCTGGTGCCAGGAACAGCAACATATTTTTGCAGTACCGAGGACTGGCTCCCTTTTGGTTCAGTATTTCTTCGGCTTTGGCGCGGGCTGGGGTTTCGCTTTCCTTATTTTTATGGGGATGTTGTGGCCCCATAACAACCAGCCTTACGGCCATTTCATCAGGAACATCTGCCGAGGAGTCGGGAGCAATATGTACTCCAGTAAACTCACCCCGTTGCTTATCAGCCTTTAATCGGAGAATGATTTCATCCCAAACTTTATCCTGATCCTGTTGGATTTGCTCGGCTCGGTCTTGGGCAAGTCTGGTGACACTAGGCTGAGTTGAGAACCAGTAACGAGTGTTATCGACATAAAGATGTGTGGACTGGTCGGTAAGTCGGCGCAAAGCATCGCCAAAAGTTGCTGCACTTTCCCCTGGTTGAACACACCCTAACTTGATCCGATGATCTTCTACACCGCGATTGGCTGCTCTTAGAGTTGGGGCAGAACCAAGGTAAATCGTCCGAGCAACACGGCGACAGGCAGAGTAACGTCCTAAATTCGGGTTTTGGCGATCGCACGCTAATGGTAGAGAATTATATCCATCTACATCTTTTTCAATGACTGGCACCCAGTTATCTTCTAGGTAGCGGGTCAATTCTGTTTGTACCTGTCCGTCATCCATTGGCACACTGGCAGGCATGATTAACAAACTTTTGTCCTGTCCTTCCCAAAGTGAATGAATCACCTTTGCCATCAGTCGCAGCACACCCCGCGTGCGTTGGAATTTGTCGAGAGTTGACCAGTCATTATAAAGTCGGTCAAACAGTTCTGGATGGATAGGATAGGCATTTTCTAGCCGTCGTTTGTAACTAGCTTCTCGGCACTCACTAGGAAACTCCTGAGATTGGTTTTGGTACATTTCTGCAAAGGCACGGATGATTGCATCACGGGCAATAAAGCCATTTTCTTCGGTGATGGGTTGAAACAGCCGCCGCCGCACAATTTCAAAGCTTTCATCGGCAGTTGCTGGTCGCCAAGGAGATTCAACTCTGCCAATAGCATTTTTGAGTCTACTTAAGGCTGCTTTACCGCGATCGCCTCCAATCTCATTATCAGATGCAGGGATACTCACAACCAAAAGAGTTTGGTTGGCGTTTTTTGCCGACTCACTCAAAGTCTGGGCAAAGGTAAAGTGAGTGTCAAAGCTGCCCCCCGGAAGGTCGTTTATTTCGTGAAGCTGTCGGGCATAAGCTACCCATTCATCAATTAAAATCAGGCAGGGTGCATAGCGGTTAAACAGCAGCCGCAGGGTATCGCCAGGGTTCGTTGAGGTTTCATCTGCCTCTCGAATCATTTCGTAGGCTTCCCTACCGCCCAGTTGCCAAGCTAATTCGCCCCAGAGTGTTCGGACAAATGTGCCATCTTTTTTAGGTTGAGGCTGACCGGGAGAAATTTTATTTCCTACCAGCACTGCTGTGTTAACTTTTGGCAAAGGTAAAACATTTGCCGCTTCCAGCACTGGTTCCAATCCTGGTAACTCGGATGCGGGAACTCCCATAAACAGGTGGTATAGTGCCAGCATCGCGTGGGTTTTGCCGCCACCAAAGTTGGTTTGCAGTTCGATAACGGGGTCGCCTGCATTGCTAGAAAGACGTAGCAAGGCATTTGTGAGCAGTTGCTTTAGCCCTTCGGTGAGAAAAGTACGGCTAAAAAACTCTGTAGGTATGCGGTATTCGTCGGAACCTTCATCTAAATAAACTTGCCAGAGGTCGGCAGCAAATTCTGCTTGTTGGTAGCTACCAGAGGCAACATCTGGGTGAGGTGTAACAATTTCTCGCCAGGGTTTTAAACCGCCTACAGGATTGCCTTCTAGAGGTTGGTGAGTAGCACGACGAGTTTCACGACGGGCTTGTTCTGTAAAGCGTACCCGCAAAAGTTCTTGTTTTTGTTTATCAACTTCATCTGCTTCTGGTGCGGAAAAAGCAGAAAGTAACCGCGATACGCTATCAAGAGCGCGATAGGCATCATCTGTAGAGAGTGGCTTATTGTGCGCCCAAGAGTTGCGCGTGTCAATTAATTCCCCAACCAAGCTTCTTTCTGCATTGCCCAGAGTCTTTTTGAACACCTCACGCCACTGATTAGACATGAGTTTCAGCAGTGCTGATTCGTCCTGCTTGAGAATTTGCTGGACAGTACGTCTTAGGCTGTGGTCTTCTGGAACAAAAGGTGTAGCGGCAACTACCCACTTATCGCCATAAATGGAACGCATTTCCCTTTCGACAAAAGGATATAAGCCTTCTCTCAAAAGGTCTAGCACCCTGCCAACTCGTTCGCGGTTACTTACGGACATAGATTTTTTATACTAGTTTTTCTTTTAACTCAGGGCTGCTGCCTGACGATCGCTACATATACTCTGGGCGTTAGAGCCACCCAGAATGTGTTAATAGGCTGAGGCTAATAACGAGAGTCGAAAGTAATTAAAGTAAAGCCATTTGTAAAGGAGTCGATTCATCGGTTTCAGCAGCGAGTCGAGAAATTTCTGGCCAGGAAATCACCAAGCTGTTGTAAGCGACACCTTCAGCAGCCCAGCCTTTTCTGTCGCAAATGTTATACAGCCGATAAGCTAATTCCCTTACTGCTTCTCCTATGGTTCCCAGTTGAGAGAGTAAATTTGCAGCACCTTGATTTCCCGCACCGTCTTGCAATTCCCGAATCATGTGCTGTGTGGCTTCCCAGACCGTGAGGCGGTTATCGGTTTGGGGATTCCAATTTTTGGATAATTCATCGCGGCGCAATAGTCGCACTTTACCCGCCTTGGCAGTGAGGATACCAGCGTCTACCAAGCCGTGTACTGCTGTATTCTTTGCTTTGGAGAGGGTTTCAGCATCGCCAAATAAACCTTCAGTAAAGGTGTGCTGTTCATACCAAATCAGAGCAAAGCGGGTTTCAGCGTCAAATTCGCCTTCTTGTTCAGCGAGGAATTCGTCTAGGGTTTGGTTAATTAATTGCAAGGCGGTACGCACAGGCATTTCTTTCCCGTCTGATTCTATGACTTTGCTGTAGCGGGAGTAAATATGCCATACCAGGGCCAATGCTGGCTTGTGCTAAGTCTACTGGGGCTATGTTGC
Organism: Nostoc sp.; assembly: GCF_036918245.1. Classification (GTDB taxonomy): domain Bacteria; phylum Cyanobacteriota; class Cyanobacteriia; order Cyanobacteriales; family Nostocaceae; genus Nostoc. The sequence goes on along the minus strand of NZ_JBALEF010000112.1, from coordinate 22,034 downwards.
CTTGTTGCAGTTTTTGCAGAGCATCAGGGAGTTCGCGTTTGAGAATGTTGACGAATTGTCGGCGGGTGGTGGATGGGGCGGTTTCTGGGCGGGGACGGCAGACGAGGACGATAGAGGAAGCAAGGGCATTGCTACCAATAGCTACACTACGCACACTACGTTCTGTCCGCATTGGCCAAGTACCATTAATAGAAAAGCCTGCTTGAATTAAACCTTCAAGCATAGTTTCCCAACCAGTAGAAGCAACTGCTGTAACCCCGTTCTCATGTTCCTCATCTTCTTCATTCTGTTTCACAGCGTAATAGACGCTAAATGGATAATCAGGAACAGTTGCATTACCTATTCGTGCAAAAGCTTTTCTTAACCCTTCCTGAAAAAATATTTCAGCTTTCTTTCTGCTACCACCGAAACGGTAAGGGGTAGCAACCAGTTCTTGAGCTTTGGGCGTAAGTAGAGTATCAAATAATTGAGGGTAAATAGGGTTTAAAGAACGACGTAACCATATATAGAAAAAGTCTGACAAGTCTGAATATCCAATTGAGTCAAAATAAGGTGGATCTGTAGAAATCAAAATATAGGGAATACCATTGCCACTATCTGTAGTTGCATCAGCTTGACAACTATAACCACTAATTGATGCAGGGACACTCTTTTCCAGTACTTCAACAATTCCTCTGAGACTTACTGTGAAATCTCCAGCAGCGCCAGCTAGTGGGTTAACTTCCGTAAAATCCCACACCATAGGAAGGGCTTGTCTAGCAAAAGTAGACTTAGCTTGATCTCTACTCGGACTCCAAATTACCAGGGAGCTGTTGTAGTCACTTAACTTGCTTACTCCAAAAGCTAAATAGGTCGCTACTGCATCAGCATAACCCGTTGCCCCTGATCCTTCCTCGCAAAGCGGAAGACTATCATCAAGTATTCCATTGGTTACAGCGTCAGCAAGTATTTTTTCTCGTGCTTCCTTTACCAAGTCACTGAAAGTGGTTAGCGCTACAAGCTGGCGTAGGGTAAATAAATCAGCAAAGGTTCGCATTCCATAATTAGGCGTTTTAAAGTCTCTTGGATTATGAGGTAGTTCAGCTTCAGGTTTCCACTCAGGTTGTGCTTGTGTTGCAATTTCCTCATATTCTTGATTGGGTGACAAATACACCCGCCCACGCTTGGCTTCTACCACAACAGCCATTAACTTTGCATCCATCTGTTCTGCTTTCCCTTCACTGCGGATGTAGTCCAAAGGCACAGGTGTACTACAACAAACGCATACTGCACCTTTACGACTAACTGTTCCTTCTGGTGGCTTACCTTTGCCAGTCTTTACCTGAAAATGTAAAACACGCGGTTGCTGGGTGTTATCAACAATAGGTTCAACCCAAGCTTCTTTTCCCTTCTTAGTCGAAAGTGCAAACGATCGCACTAACGGCATTATTGCACCACAAGCAGGGTTAGGACATTTGACTGTTCTTGCCCACAACCAAGCAATAACAGTTGCCTCCCCACCACCATACTCCTGCGGTAAATTCACCTTCGGATAAAGATGCCCTATTCTCTTAAAAGCCTCATCTCGCATCCATTGCCCGTAATAACGCACATCTTCAGCTAAACCCTGCGCCCCAAACCATTTTTGTGTCTTCAAAGATTTTTTTTGAGATTCAGGGTTAACTGGAGGCTGATTTGCAAACTTCGGCGGAATTTCAATTAAAGCCTTAGTAATCAAAACCGCCACCGGATTAATATCACTGCCGTGCGCTTCTAACCCCAATCTTTGAGCTTCCAAAGGTATGGAACCCCCACCGCAAAAAGGGTCTAGGACAGGCGGTGGATTATTATTTGTTGATTTGAGAATTTCTGCTTTAGCTGCGTCTAAAACTTCCTGATTATTGATATTTTCCCACTTCACCAATTGCTCGATAATTTCAAACAGGCGTTTTCTCTCTGTATCCTGCGCCTCTTTTGTGGGAAATTTATCAGGATGACTTGAGGGATCATCTACCAAAGACGAAAACAAAACTGCCCGACAAGTTGCTAGCGGTCGCCGCGCCCACCACAAATGTAGCGTAGAAGGGTGTCCATGCCTAATTGATTTTTCTCTAGCAGATTCTTGATTAATCGCTTCCAGTGGTAATGCTACTTCGATTAGCTTCTTGCGGTAGGTCATTCATTTTGCCAGACTTGTATAATTGAAGTCTGTATTTCTACCAGCAAGCAGCGCAAAATATTCCGAATGAGTGGACTTACGGAATCATTGCATCAAAGAATTTATTGGGCTAATTAACCTTTGTTGGTTGTTGCTTGCTTAACTTAGTTACAGAGCTTCATCCGGTAATTATAGTTTTCATAAATCGTAGATGTATCTAAGTTAAAATACGTAAAATATCAAAAAAAATATAAAGTTTTTTGAGAATTCCGTCTTTGTTGCTAGGACTCCTAAAACCAAAATCTGACAAGCCGAAAATCGAGAGCTACGTTCAAGACAGTGGCTCTATCGTAAGGTTATGGAAAACTTTTCCGCTTTAACAGGTACAAGACGTTGAACATAGCGAAGATTTCTGATAACATTAACGTTATCAGAATAGTGCATTAGTAAGTGAGCGAGTGGAAAATAGAATTTTATCAATCTGCTGACGGTCAATCCCCAGCGAAAGATTGGTTTGATGAACAGGAGGCAAAGGTCAAGGCTAGATTAGGTCGTATTTTTGACCTCTTGCAGGAGCAAGGCACATCTGTAGGAGAGCCTCATGTTAAGCACGTTGAAGACAAGCTTTATGAAATTCGAGCAGAACAAAACACAAATACTTATCGTTTAATCTACTTTGCCTACACTGGCAAGCGATTCATATTACTTCACGGCTTTCAAAAGAAAAGTCCAAAGCTACCTAAAAAAGAGTTGGACTTAGCTAAACAACGGATGAAAGAGTTTGTGAATCAAGAGAAAAATCAGCAGGAGAAAGCTTCTTCTCCAGAAGGTAATAAGTCCAAGAAGGGTAAAAAACGATGACTTCTAACACAATTTCTTGGGATTCTATCCGTGATGAGGTTTTAGCAGATCCAGACGTAAAGGCTGAATACGATGCCTTGGAATCTGAATTCCAGTGTGCAAAACAAGTTATTGCTTTAAGGAAGGCTAGCGGCTTAAACCAACGGGATTTTGCTAAGTTGGTTGGCATTAAACAGCCACAGCTAGCTCGGATTGAATCTGGGAAACAGGTTCCTAAAATTGAAACCCTAGCAAAACTTGCTAGGAGTGCAGGTTACGATGTCGAGATTCGCTTTGTAGCACCCAAAGGAAAGCGATCGCATAAAGTCGAGCCTCTGAGGATTTCTGCTAAGGAGTTAGTTTAGTCCTGTGATTGCTCTCACTAAAAGCATCCCTTTTTACTTGGATAACTAGCTATCCAATAAAGTAGGCAGACTTAAGAGCGATTACTCTTACAAAATTGCGATCGCAGATCAATTCTCTAAAATCTCCAATTATTGCGGTGCTGTCCCCATCTGCCACAATTCTTGTAAATTGTAATTTACACTCGTGACTGCGAAATCTGGCTCTTTATGAAACGGTTGCTGCACATAGCGAATTGAACAATTACTATCGATTACATCTGCCGGAGGCACTTTCACCAGTGCCAAAATAAAGTTCTCAGGCTTATTTAAGGCAGTGATAATTTCATTCTTAGTTACTGTCACTGTCTGTCCAGTTGCAATTCTTCCCTTGACTTCAATAAACCGCAACTGCCCTGTTTTAGGGATGCGTGACTCAATATCATAGCCGCACTTCTGGATACTCACATCAGTTGGTTCGTACCCTAAATTGCGTTCTACTTCCATCACAGCCGTCATTGCTGCCTGTTCTACTCGTTCCGTCTCTCTAGCAAACATCGCTGTTGTTGCCTTTTGTTTGCCTTGCATTCGTTGCAGCAAGCCTACTGAAACTACCAACGCACCCCCAACTACTACAGGCGGTAATGGCGATAATCTACGTTCTTGCTCTAATTCCTCCAAGCGCTGCATTAACCGTGCTTGTAAATCATCCGCTCGCTGACGTGCTTTACCTGAGTTAATTTTGGCATTAGGCTTGCCAGCTTCCTCTTGCATTTTCAGTTCTTCTGCCCGATGATCCCAGTAATTAATCTCCTTAGTTAATCTATCTTTCACTGCTGTCATCGTTTTAGCAATTAGTTCCTCTTTGCGCTGCTTGAGTTCTTGAAGATGTTGGGGAACAAGGTGAGCGATCGCATAACTCTTAGCTTTTGCTTCTAAATCTTCTCGTAACCAAGATTCTTCTAAAACTTTTTCCACAACACCCTTTTCCTCGTCTGTTAGCGGACGGTAATTGAGGTAAGGTGCGTAACCTGCATTGTAAATATTACCTTCTGGATTGATTTCTACATATTGCATCCGCCGCGATACTAAACGCCTAGAGCCATTTAGATTTGTCCGCGCGTCTTGTATGGAATGTTCTAGATAAACTAAGGCGCGGGTTCCTTCGCTGGAATCATTTTCATCGACTAAGATAGTCCCTTGTTTCAACAAATCCCGGTGTCGTTCCAAAGTCAGATCAATTGTGGCATCCAGTAGAGAATGTCCAGAACAGATGAAGGCAGCTAGAGGTTTAAGAGAAACGCTGATCAAATCTTTTTCAAAGCAGACACGTTCGTAACGTAGCAACAACGGTTCTCCTACACCAATTTGCCGCCCTCGATTGCGAATAACTGCCGGAACATGACTGATTTCGTAACGCTGGGGTTCTCGTTGACGCAATGTTCCACCTAATTGGGTAAATGCTTCTAGGAAGAAAGAAGCAATAAAATGAGGTTGCAACCGTCGCGCTTCTGCCCTTTCCATTTCTTCCCGAATTTGCTGCACTTTGGCGATATCCATCGAATCCCGTGCCAAAGCCCTTTCTTCTAAAAGTTCGCGTAGTCGCTGTTGGTCGAGTTTATCATGTACGATTTGGTTGAGTCTGTCTCGCACCTCTGGTTGATCGCCATAGCGAATTGCTTCAATCAATAACTCTCGTAATTCTGTCCCTGCGATCGCTTTCCCCAATACATCAAATACTTGACCCCCCAGTGCCTTCTGCTCTGCCTCTATCTTTTTCAATAACGCCAAATAGACATCGCCTTCACGAGTGCCTTTTGCCACTAAATTCCATAAGTGACAGACCTCCGTCTGGCCAATCCTGTGAATTCGCCCGAAACGCTGTTCTAGGCGGTTAGGATTCCAAGGTAAATCGTAATTAACCATGAGGTGCGCCCTTTGCAAGTTAATCCCTTCACCCGCAGCATCCGTAGCTATTAAGACTTGTACTTCGATATCTTGGGTAAACGCCTCCTGCATTTTGCGGCGTTCTTCGCGTCCCATTGCGCCATGTATATTTACCACAGCTTCATTACGCCCTAGTAGCGTGCGAATCCGATCTGTCAAATAATTTAATGTGTCCCGGTACTCGGTAAAAATCAAGAGTTTGCGCCGATGTCCTTGGGCATTGAACATTTCGGCATCATTTTGCAACAGATTAGAGAGTTCTTCCCATTTTTTATCTTTACCACTACGTCGCACCCGCAATGCCAGTTGCTCTAATTCTTCTAAAAGCTTAATTTCTGTTTGTAATTCTGCGATCGTCCGTGATGCTGTAGCTAGGTCAACAACTTCCTGTTCTGTTGCTTCTCGTTCTTCACCAGGAATATCCTCTAAATCATCTTCTAAGTCTTCTAGATCCAGAATCTGCCTAAATTCAATGATTACGTTACTTCCTCGCCTCAAAGCTTCTTCTTCCCTCAGCCGTTTTTGCAACCTTTCCCGGCGGCGTAGCAGCGATTGATATATAGCTTCTGGGGAAGAAGCAAGCCGACGTTGCAAAATAGTCAAAGCAAAGCCAACATTACCTTTGCGCCCTTCATTTTCTAAAGCATCGGCACGATTAAATTCCTCGCGGACGTACTCAGTGACTCGCTTATAAAGTACCGCTTCTAAATCCGATAGTTCATATTCTATAGTGCTAGCTTGGCGTTCAGGAAATAGCGGTTTTCCATCAAATTTCAGCAAATCTTCTTTAACCAATCGCCGCATCAAGTCGGAAGTATCGGCTACGTGAACACCATCGCGGAAGCGCCCTTCAAATCTGTCTCCATCCAATAACGCCATAAACAACTGGAAGTCTTCCTCTTTGCCGTTATGTGGTGTCGCTGACATTAATAAAAAATGCCTAGTCAAAGTCGAGAGTAACTTACCAAGTTTGTAGCGTTTCGTCTCTTTAATTTCACCACCAAAAAATGAAGCTGACATTTTATGAGCTTCGTCACAAACAACTAAATCCCAGTCTGTCTGCGCTAGTTTTGCTTGTAAATCTTGATTACGGCTGAGTTTGTCCAGTCGCACAATCACCAACGGCATTTCAGCAAAAGCATTTCCAGTTACTGCTGATTCAATGCGATCGTTGGTGAGAATTTCAAAGCGTAAATGAAACTTTTGCGACAATTCATCTTGCCATTGTGGGGCTAAACTGCCGGGACAAATCACAAGGCAACGATGCAAATCACCTCGGATGAGCAATTCCCGCATCAGCAACCCCGCCATAATAGTTTTACCTGCACCTGGATCATCTGCTAAGAGAAAACGCAGAGGTTGTCGAGTCAACATTTCCCCATAAACTGCGGTTATTTGGTGTGGTAAAGGTTCTACTAGAGAGGTGTGAACAGCTAGCAAGGGGTCGAAGAGATAAGCTAGACGGATGCGGTGCGCTTCTGATGCCAGACGAAAATTAGCCCCATCAGCAGTGAAACTCCAAGCACCACCAGAGGTGATTATTTCCAGGGTAGGTTCTCTGTCTCGAAAGACTAACTCATTCCCTAACGTGCCGCTAGCATCTTTGTATGTTAATTCCACAACATCAGAACCATGCCACTGAGCATCGACGATGGTGACAATACTATTTGGCAGAATACCTTGTACTTGTGTGCCTTTTGTCAGATCCTCAAGTCTAAGCATGTTGCGGTGTCTTCCTTTTTGGCAGATGTTGGTGGCAATGTAGACACTAATGTTTTGTGGTAGAACATTGCTCCTTATGACCATAAGAGACACTAGGCTGGTTAGTAGCTAGTATATTTACTGTTTTTAGCTGTGGTAGCTTGATGTTGCCTAGAAAATGGCGTTGCTTAATTGAGGGCTGATTTAAGCGATTGCTCCATGCTAGTGGCTACAGGTAAAGTGAAATAGAGTGCGATCGCATCCCTCGAAACTCAAGCTGTTGATTCAGCTTTGTACTTGGAATGCGATCGCCATTGAATCTTGTAGTAAATAGTTCCAAACCCTTACAAGGCTTGCTTTTGAGATATTGTACAACTTTTTTATTTATCAATATGACGAATTTTAGGAAAATTGTACAACTTTATTTTTATAAGTCGCGTGAATGCCAACGCTAATATAGGGGTTACAAACTGCAAAATTGTACAACTTTTTTATACTTCTACACCTGAGCTTCATGAAGTTGTTGATCGTAGGTTCAGATAGTTGGTATGTACAGGAGTATCGACAATTTCAACATTTTTTAGGTGCCCAGACTCGTTTGATCAATTCTTATGGGGTGAGTGAAGCGACCATTGACAGTTCATATTTTGAAAATGCTTCAATTAAGTTGTCTGTTGATGGACTAGTACCGATTGGACGACCGTTTGCTAATACAAAAATTTACATTTTAGACCGAAATCTCCAGCCAGTTCCTATCGGAGTTCCAGGCGAACTGTATATTAGTGGTATTGGTCTGACTCGCAGCTATCTCAATCAACCAGAGTTGACCGAGCAGAAATTCATCCGTAATCATTTCAGCTTCAGCAATGAATTATGCACCCGCCTTTACAAAACAGGAGATATGACTCGCTACTTGAGCGATGGCAATATTGAGTTTTTAGGACGTGTTGATTATCAGGTAAAGATTCGTGGCTTCCGCATTGAGTTGGGAGAAATTGAATCAGTGCTAGGTCAATATCCTAATGTCCAGAACGCTGTGGTAGTGGCACGGGCAGAAGAGAATGGTAGCTCAGGATTGGTCGCCTACTTGACACCCTAATTTGGCGATTGTCAAATCTCGGATCTACGCAACTATTTGAAAGAAAGACTTCCAGGCTATATGATCCCCAGTGCTTTTGTCACCCTAGAACAATTTCCACACACCCCTAATGGCAAGATCGATCAAAAAGCATTACCCGTCTCCATGATTCCATCATCTGCCGTACCTTATGCTCCTCCCTGCAATCAAGCAGAAGAGAAAATTGCTGCTGCTTGGCGACAGGTCTTCAATCGTCAAGAAATTAGCATCCACGATAGCTTTTTTGAAGTTGGCGGTCATTCACTCTTAGTAGTGCAGGTTCATCACTTATTATCTTCAGATTATCCTTTCCTGAAGATTGTAGATTTATTCACGTACCCTAGCATTCATAGTCTGGCAAACTATTTATTGCAGCAAACACCCCCTAGTTTTGATAAAACAGGAACGTCAAATTCTTCAATTTTCTTTCCGAATTGAAGGTGTCACCTCAAATTATATCTGATATTCGGAAAAAGATAGCAATGCATACTCAGTCAGTAAATCAACTAGGAACAACTTTCTCTACAGATAAAAATGAACGACTTTATCAACTATTAAACATTGTTATTAAAGGATAAAACCTTGAACTATTCTAAAAGTATTCAAAAGATTGCCTCAAAACAAGGTCACACTTGCCTAATTCGTGGACAAAGCCTGTACAAAAGTGAAGAAATTTACAAACATTACAAAACTTAAAAATCGTATATGTAGTAAAGATAACTATTCAAAAATGCAATTAGTTCGTCTCTACTGTCATCAACAAATCCATTCTGGGATGTAGCTGTAGTTGGGTATCCTTCTCTTTCCATATCTCTACTCTAGCGAACCCCAAAAGTGCATAACACGCTCTACATACGGTTCTTAGGAGAGAATGGGGTAGCGATACCTCCGACCTACCCGACTCATACCAGTTCTCCATGATGAGAGTCGCTTTGGGCTTAAAACTATAACTGGTCGCACAATTACCCTCAAAGGGGTTAAACCCGAAGGTATTGTTGGATGGCAACGAAAAAATTTTTACCTGTATGGTGTTGTTGAACCAGCAACTATCGAATTGCTTTTTTTGGGAATTTTCTTCGGAGTGACGGTACTTGTTTTCAAGATTTTTTATACCTGTCTTATTGACAAAAGATTTTTTGAATTGTTATTCCTAATTTATCCAGGATAGAAAACCAGCGTCCGCAACTCAATACTTTCTCTAGTTGGGGCATCTGGTGGGCTTGTTGGGTCATCAAACCCAGTATGAGCAGCAAACCTGGCTCGTCCGTCTTCTGCGGAGTCAAAGCACTTAATCAACAGTGCCTCATTTGGTTGCATTTGAGGGAAGTAGAACCATTGATGTGTCGGGTTATAGGTGAATGGCACTAAGAAAAGCTCTAAGCTGTGCGGGATAAGCGCTACAGATTTTAAAGCTATTGAACAGTGAATGAAGGTCTTGGGATGGAACAGGTGATTGTCCTTGATGCAATACCTGCGATCGCTCGCTGCTAAACCAATATGATGAATTATGAAAAATAATGCCGATAAAACTTTAAATCCTGAGTTAGCTTTGTTGAGTATGTGCAGCCTGAACGAAAGCTTGAAAAATTTTTTGATTACTAGGATCAGAAATTGAAAGCTCAGGATGCCATTGCACACCAATTGCCCAAGGATGATGTTCATGCTCCACAGCTTCAATGACCCCATCATCTGGAGCATGACCAACAATCCGCCAAGAAGATGGTACTTTATCTACTGCTTGATGATGCCAAGAAACTATAGATATATGAGAATTCTGTACACATTTAGTTAAACGGCTTTCTATATCTATTGTGACGAGATGTTCTGTCGGTAAGCGTCGTCCAGGTTCAGGCTCTAAGCGATGTAGTGTAGATATACCATAGACATCTGGAATGTGAGGAATTAAAATACCCCCACAGGTGACGACCTCCCTTACCAATCGGACCATAACCTTCTGTTTTAGCCACAATACTGCCATAATCAAGGAAAGTTGTGTCTCCGACACACAGCACTACGTCGCATTCTGCAACAGTTTCCGCCGTCATTTGACAGTGCGGTTCTATCAGCTTTGAAAATTCCACTTTTGGGTTGGCCAAAACTCGTAAGCTCTCTTGAGTACTGTTCCATTGCTGAAGATTTCTGAGAATGCTTTACCGAATCCAAGGCTTAGAGCATAGCCTAAAGACAAAAGCCCGCTCATTTAATCGGCGGTAAGCGTAGCCATGCCGTCAGGCTTATCGCCTAACTCACAGGTCGCAAAATTTTTCTCCCACCAGTCCAGCATTGTTGTTACCTTTAGCACCCGATTTTAACTACTGTACCGTATATGCTGTGCTATTTCTTAAATCCTTATTTAGCAAGCTTTTCGAGACTTAACGGGAAAAGTCAGATGCATGAGCGGGGGACTCACCAAGGCTGGATTCGATCGGGTAGCCTCTACGTGAAGGCTGAGAAGCATCCAGTGACTACAACCATTATTGTTGTTGGTCTTAGCACCTTAATCTGGTGGTTTACATCGTTATTAATTAATCATTCGCAGGCTTAATTGATGTCACCAAGCATTTATGCAAATCAGTTGCACTTGCACTGGCAAAGTAGAGGAAGACCGATCAAAATCTCTGTTCCTAGATTTCAGCAAGAGCGGTGTTTTGCTTGGTATCAGCGCAAATATCGCTGTCTCGTCGGAATATGGGAACGTCAAAAGGTTTACTTCGACGCATTCATTGACCTTGCTACAATCCATATCTGGATTAACAAAATGTTATTAGTGGGATAGGTTCATGGATGGTTCCGTTATTCCCTTATATAACCTGATTTTAGTGATTTTTCTTTTGTTTGCTAATGCTTATTGACTAATAAATGATTTTGAAACATTTACTTAAACAATTTATATAAATAAAATTTTCATGACAACCACTTTATTGTGTGGCAGATTTATAATAGTTATTAGCCACCTAAATTTAATGCTTTTTTTTTAGATAACCTGGCAAAGATTAGTAATGTATATGCCATAATGTCACGAGCTAGGGGTATATAAACTTATTGCTATACTTCAACACGTAAGTGGGGAAGGTATCAGCATTGGCTACGAAAAAATATAATGTTACTAGCTCGAACCGAGCAATAAATGATCGGGTCAAAACTCGTGCTATATACCGCAATCCAATATTTGGGTCTGGATTTAATCTATAGCAGGGGTTGATTGAGTTATGGATAGGGAGGAAATTTGATGAAATTGTTAGATATAAACAACCCTGAGGTAAAATTAGCCTCTAAAACTGATAATAACTTTGTGGACTTAACAGCAACACACCCCCGACCATTGTTAAAGCGATCGCACTGGCTAAATTTAAACGGTCTGTGGAAGTTCGCATTTGACCATGAAGGGCGATGTGTTCAACCAGGCGATATCCAGGGGTGGAGTCATCATATACAAGTTCCCTTTGCTCCCGAATCTACCAAAAGTGGTATTGGTGATACAGGTTTTCATCCAAACTGCTGGTATGAGCGAGAATTTGAAACGCCTGAAGGTGACGGCAGATTATTACTGCACTTTGGGGCTGTGGATTATCGCGCCCGTGTATGGGTCAATGGTCAATACATGGTAGAGCATGAAGGGGGACATACTCCTTTCACGCTGGATATTACCGCAGTTTTGAATGACACTGGCATAACTAAAGTAACAGTCTGGGCCCAGGATGATCCGTGTGACCTTGCCAAGCCTAGAGGAAAGCAGGATTGGCAATTGGAGCCGCACAGTATTTGGTATCCTCGCACCAGTGGTATTTGGCAAACAGTCTGGATTGAGCGTGTGGGTAGAACTTACATCGATCACATCCGGTGGAGTCCCGATTTTGAGCGGTGGGAAGTTGGTTGTTATGCTGCGATCGCAGGTGATGCACCTGCTGGTATCCAAATCAAGGTAAAACTGAGCATTGGCAATACCGTGCTCGCAAACGATACCTATGAAGTGTTTAACGGAGAAATTGGCCGTCGCATCTCCCTTTCCGATCCAGGTATCGACGACTACCGCAATGAATTGCTGTGGAGTCCAGAAAAGCCAACCATAATGGATGCCCACATTGAACTTTGGCATAACAATGAACTATTGGATGAAGCAAAATCCTACACAGCAATGCGGACTGTGGGAATACAGCGCGATCGCTTTATGCTCAACGGTCGTCCTTATTATTTGCGCTTAGTTCTGGATCAAGGCTACTGGCCGGATTCGCTAATGACAGCACCGGACGATGGGGCATTGCGGCGTGATGTCGAACTCGCTAAAGCAATGGGTTTTAACGGAGTCCGTAAGCACCAGAAAATTGAAGACCCGCGATTTTTATATTGGGCAGATGTGCTGGGGTTGTTAGTATGGGAGGAGATGCCCAGTGCATATCGTTTCACGCCTAAAGCAGTGGAACGCACAACGCGAGAGTGGGCTGAGGTGATTAAGCGAGATATCAGCCACCCCTGTATCGTAGCTTGGGTAACGTTTAATGAATCCTGGGGAGTTCCGAATTTGGTTGAGACTGCGGCTCACCGAAACTACGTCTTGGCAATGTTTCACCTAACTAAAACTCTCGATCCGAGCCGCCCAGTGATTGCCAACGATGGCTGGGAAAGTACAGATACAGATATTCTGGCTATTCATGACTACGACACGCACCCACAACGATTAGGTCATCGCTATGGACCAGAAGTCAAGCTATCAGATTTGTTTGACCGGAAGCGTCCTGGAGGGCGCATCCTGACACTGGATAACTTTCCGCATCAGGGACAGCCAGTGATGCTGACTGAGTTTGGTGGCATAGCCTATGCCCCTGTTGATACCCCCGATGCAGATAAAGCTTGGGGATATGAGCGTTCCTCCAATATTTCCGAGCTAGAAATGAAATACGCTACTCTGCTCGAAACGATTAATGATATCGAGTTGTTTAGCGGATTTTGCTACACGCAATTTACAGATACTTTCCAAGAAGCTAACGGTTTATTATACGCCGATCGCACGCCTAAATTTCCCGTTGAGGCGATCCGCGCTGCGACCCTTTCAGGACAAGGATTATGTACTCCCACAAGCTGTTAAAGCCGGATGGTCGCCCACTGACCTTATACAGTCGATACCCGATTGCTGAGAATATCATCGCCACTAGCCCTAGTAATGAACCAGTGCAGGCAAATCCCCACCTGCGCTGGCATCCTTTACGCGGCGAATGGGTTGCTTACGCTTCTCACCGTCAAGGGCGGACTTTCATGCCGCCCCCGGAATATAACCCCCTTGCACCCACTACGAAACCGGAGTTTCCTACAGAACTACCCCCAGGTAAGTATGATGTGGCGGTGTTTGATAATCGCTTTCCCTCAATGGCTCAAACGGCACACGACCCACCAGAGTGTATTGTGGAAACATTGCCAGCTAATGGGGCGTGTGAAGTTGTGGTTTTTACTCAAAATGCCCAAGCTTCCCTTAGTTCTCTGAAATTGGAACACCTTGATTTGCTCTTAGAAGTGTGGGGCGATCGCACCCGCGTATTAGGAGCAAATCCCCAAATTCAGTATGTGCTGCCTTTTGAAAATAAGGGTATAGAGGTGGGCGTAACTTTGCACCATCCCCACGGGCAAATTTACGCCTATCCTTTTATACCGCCTGTGCCAGCGCGGATGCTGTCAATGCAGCAGGAGTATTATGAAAAACATCGGCGGGGTTTACTGCAAGACTTGATTCAGAAAGAGATTGCAGACAATCAACGGATTATTTATCAAGATGAGTATGCGATCGCATTTGTCCCGGTATGCGCTCGTTACCCCTATGAAGTTTGGATTGCTCCTAAAGAGCCAGTTGGCACTTTTATGGATCTTACGCCAGAGCAACGTTGGGGACTTGCTAAAGCGTTAAAAACTGTCACTCTCAAGTATGACGGTTTGTGGAATCGTCCCTTTCCTTACTTGATGGCTTGGTTCCAAGCACCAACTGACGGTTTAGCGCATCCAGAAGCGCATTTACACGCCGAGTTTTTTCCACCATATCGGACAAGCGAAAGGCTAAAGTATCTGGCGGGAACCGAACTCGCAGCAGGGATGTTTGCCAATGATGCTTTACCGGAGGAGAAAGCTAAAGAGTTACAGGCAGTGAATGTCAATCTGCAAATGCCAATTTCTGCATAAAGGGGAAATTGGCAAACCAAAACAAGCGCATACGTTACGAAATGCGCTTATTTTTCAGAAAAAAACCAAAATCAAAATCTACGCAGATTGGTTTGACGGTAGAAAATCCAACATTATCGAAATTGTTGTTGAGTTGCGACTGTTTACACCAACCTGCGATTTTTTTTTACCTACGTTTTACTGGCGATCTGCAATACCTCTACAAGCCGCCAAAATATGTGTTAACCTCAAAATTCAGTATAAATACAATTTATAAGAAAAATAATATGTATTTAAAAAAAGTTTTACTTGAAAATGTAGGCCCTATAAACTATTTAGATATTGATTTACCCTTCAATGAAAGTTCTCAACCCAAGCCTGTCATTATTGTAGGTGAAAAGGGCTCAGGAAAAAGTATTTTTATTTCCTATATTGTTAATGCTATTATAGCTGCTCAACAAGAAATTTTTGATAATTCTGAAGTGCAAAAAGGTAAAGTTTATAAGTATCGAAGTCCGCATTATATTAAAATTGGCTCAACATATTCTTTCGGCAAAATAGAGTTTGAAGAAGAGTTAACTTACTTTGAATGGCAACTTAATCGAGCAAGGAAAGAAATTGAAGCTCAAGATGGAATAACATCAATTTATAAAGAGTGGAATCAAATACCTGAAAATGATAATAGTTTTTTCTTTAGAAACTTTAACATCCAAAGAGAAAAATTAGAATATACATATAATAGAAATAGCCTCCTTTACTTTCCGCCTAACAGGTTTGAAGAACCTGCATGGCTGAATTGGGATAATTTAAATGCTAAAGCAAGTTTTTCACATATTAAACAAGTAAAAGGCTTTTTAAACCGACAAATCATTAACTACGCGCCACTCAAAAATAATCAAAATTGGTTGTTTGATCTCATATTTGATAGAAGTGTCTTAGAAATTCAAATAACTCCTCAAATAGTAAATACACAACTTGGTTCATCCATATGGAATGTCATTACAGGATACAAAGGCGATAGTACAAATATATATATAACTCAATTTTGTTAATTTTGAAAAATTTTTTTCAAAAAGAAGGTAATCTCAGATTTGGTATTGGAGGAAAGAATGACCGAAATGTTTCGTTGATAAATGATGATAAATTATTAGTTCCCAATATATTCCAGCTTTCTACTGGAGAAACTGCACTACTAAACCTCTTCTTAACAATCTTACGTGATTATGATTTATGCACTTCAACTGTATTTGAAAGCCTTGATAAAATTCGTGGATTAGTAGTTATTGATGAGATTGACATACATCTTCATTCATTACACCAAAGAAATATTCTCCCAGAACTTATTAGTTTATTCTCAGGAATTCAGTTCATTATTACTTCACACTCTCCTCTATTCATACTTGGACTGGAGGAAAAACTAGGAAATGATGGTTTTATGATTATCCAGCTACCAAAAGGTATAGAAATTACCCCAGAGCAATTTAGTGAGTTTGAAAAAGCATATTCTTATTTTAAAAATACAAAAAAAATTAATGAAGATATACAGGCAGAAATCGAAAACTCACATAAACCCATTTTATTTATAGAAGGTGATTACGATATTAAATACTTAACAAAAGCGGCTGATTTACTTGAAAAAAATGAGATTTTAGATAAATTAAATCTCAAAGATTCTGACGGTTATGGAAATATTGATAATGTCTGGAAGCATTTTAATACTAAGCTTGCTGAGATTACTCCACAAAAAATAATTTTACTCTATGACTGTGATATTTCTAAAAAATCAGAATAAAAGGGAAGCGTATTTCGTAGAACAATGCTTTTTTTAGATACAAATCCTATAAAAAAAGGAATTGAAAATCTTTTTGATGTTACAACCTTAAAAAAGGCCTTAGCAGTAAAGCCAGCTTTCATTGATATAACGTCAGAATATACAAAAACTGAAAGAGGTACAACTGTCACTGTTCCAGAAAAGTGGGAAGTAAACAAAGATGAGAAAAAAAATCTTTGCAATTGGTTGTGTGCTAACGGTACACGAGAAGACTTCTATAATTTTATAGATGTATTTAAAATAATCGAAGAAATATTAAACTAATCTGCTAAAAAATAACATCATTAAATTTGACATTAGTTAATTGTAATTTACACTAAATTATATTAAGTATTATTAATCTGTACCAAGCAACGTCAGTTCAATCCCTCAGACAGACGCAGACAGACGTAAATAAATTTGATAATCATTTATATCTATGTGTGTTTTTTCTATGAACGAAGAAGTCTCCAAAAAACTAGAGTTAATCAGGCAAACCTTGCGTGAAACCGAAGTGCAAGGCGTGCGCTTGCGCGGTACAGACTGGTTTGCCTGGGCGACAGCTGGCGCTTCTAACACCGTGCTGCTTACTGCTGAAACTGGCGTAGCAGAAGTATTAGTAACTACTGAAGATGCTTGGGTATTGACAGATGAAATTGAAGCGCAGCGTCTTAAAGATGAAGAACTACCTGCTAATTTTAAGGTGCATATCAACCCTTGGGCTGATGGTGATGCCCGTGAGTCTTTTGTTCGTGATGCAACTGGGGGCGGAAAAGTAGTTAGCGATGTCTGCGACAACGCGAAGCGCGAACGCCCCATCTCCAATTTAGAAAAGCCGTTACCCCCATCTCTGCAAAATCATAAACGGGTAATGATGTCAAGTGAATTAGAGCGATATCGTCAAGTTGGGCAAAAAGCTAGTCAGGCAATGACAGAGGTACTCAAAGCCGCCAAGCCAACTTGGACAGAATATCAGTTAGCGGGTGCGGGTGCAGAGGCGTTATGGGCGAAAGGATTGCATCCGGCGCTGACACTGGTAGCAGGTGAGAGGCGTTTACCGCTATACCGTCATGCTACACCCACGGGAGAACAGATTGGACGGCAAGCGATGCTGGTGTTTTGCGCTAGAGGTTACGGTTTGTATGCAAATCTGACTCGATTTGTTTGTTTTGGTAAGCTTTCAGACGAACAGGCCGAATTGCATTCCCATGTGCGTGAAGTAGAAGCAGTAATTTTGAATTTGTGCCAACCCGGAACCACACTCGATGCAGTTTATCACGCCCTAGCTCAGGCTTATGAGCAGCATGGATTTCCCAATGCCATCCGCGAACACCACCAGGGAGGAACCACTGGATATTTAGCGCGAGAAATCGTAGCAAATCCAACTACTACTGATACCTTGACAGAAGGCATTGCTGTTGCTTGGAATCCCAGTTTAGCAGGGGCAAAGGTTGAAGATACTTTTGTGATTCTCAAGGATGGAAAGTTGGAAAATCTGACTTTTGATTCAAATTTTCCTAATGTTGAGGTAGAAGGAAGGTTACGCCCTGTACCTTTGTACAATTAAAAATTATGGATTTTCAACAAGTATTCGGTAAACCACCTGAAACTCAAGCCAGTGCGCCGGGAAGAGTAAATTTACTAGGCGAACATACAGACTATAACGATGGCTTCGTTCTGCCAACCGCGATTCCTCAATCCACCACGGTACAGCTAGGTTTTAGTAGCGATGCCTACGGCGGGCTACGCCACCATCACTTTTACTCGGAAAATCTCAACGAGCAAGTGAGCATTTCAGATATTAATCATACCCCGTCTGGATTCGCCAGTTATATCTTTGGCTGTATTGAGGTTTTGCAAAAAGCAGGACACACAATACCATCGCTTTCTGTGTACGTCACATCATCGGTTCCTATGGGTTCGGGTTTGTCTAGTAGCGCGGCTTTAGAAGTAGCAACGCTGCGGGCATTACGCCAACTTCTGAAGCTGACCATTGATGATGTTGAAATCGCCCAATTCGCCCAGCAAGCAGAAATTCATTATGCTGGCGTGCAATGCGGCATCATGGATCAGATGGCTTCTAGCTTGGCTGATACTGAACATATCTTATTTTTAGATACTCGGACTTTAGAACGCCGGGTGATGCCTTTGCCTGAGAAAGCGGAGATTTTGGTTATTGATAGCGGTGTACCCCGCACACTTGCAAGTAGTGGTTATAACCAGCGCCGATCTGAGTGTGAGGAGGCGGCGCGATCGCTCGGAGTTAAGGCACTACGAGATATTACTGATGTTGAAGTAACAGAACAACTACCCGAACCTCTCCGGCGGCGTGCCCGTCATGTGATTACAGAAAATAACCGCGTCTTGGAAGTATTGCAGGGAGTATCATCTGAGCGCTTTGGCGAATTGATGAACGCATCCCACGCCAGTTTGAGAGACGATTACGAAGTGTCTGTACCTGCACTGGATACATTGGTAGAGATTTTGCAGAAAACAGAAGCAGTGTATGGTGCAAGACTTACGGGTGCTGGTTTTGGCGGTGCAAGTGTCGCTTTGGTGAAATCAGGCCACAAAGGTATTGCAACCCATATTCTTGAACAATACAAGCAAGCAGGTTACACCGGACAAATTTTGGTTCCTTCCTTGGAGTTAAGTGATGCAGCCTAAAGTTGTTTATGGAAACGCAGCCGTTGAAGGTGTAAATCGTTGGGGATGGTTCATGGGTCACTTTATCACCCCTGAAAACGATCCGCGTTCCACGGAAATGCTAGAAGTAAAATGGGCTGTTCACAAAGCAGGTGACAGTAAAACTGAATGGGCAGTAAATAACCAAGCTGCTACACTTTCAATTCTCATTGACGGACAATTTCGTCTACAATTTGAAGATAGAGAAATTTTATTAACTTGTGAAGGTGATTACGTTCTTTGGTGTGCAGGTGTGTCCCATTGGTGGGTTGCTGAGTCTGACTGCACGATTCTGACTGTCAAATGGCCTTCAAAGCCAGGCGATAGTGTTGCATTGCCTGGAGTGTCAAAAAATTTAGTTTGTTAAGTAATTCATCATAATTAATTTTAATTAATTGTTACAGAGGATTGGTATAAGCCACTAATTTTAAAAATAGTGCGCTACTATCGACAAGCAATAAAAAAAATCTCCTAGAGGTCATTAATACCACTCTAGTTATAAGTTGAAGAGGATAAAAAAGATGGTTCAAAGTATAGGCGGTATAGCGAAATATTCAGCTACCGACCTAGACCGATTTGCTCAAAAACTGAATCAAGACGGAATTTGTGTCATTCCTGGTGTTTTTGAGCAAAAATTAATTGATGAGTGGACACAAGCTTTTGAAAAATTATTTCACGAGCGTCAAAATCAACCAGGTGGGTTGGCTCCTCGTGAAATTTCCCGCTACTATCTAACCTTACCTTGGATTTATCCATTCGCTAATGAGTTAATTTTTGCCAATCCAGTAATTATGGGTATCCTAGATCGCGTGTTTTTCCAAGAATACGGGATGGTTCAGATGGGAGTTGATGTCCCATTCCAGGGTTCAGATTATCAGGAAATCCATCGGGATTTTCGCCCGTTGTTTAATGATCGCATAGTAACCCCACTTTACGCCCTAGCAGTCAACTTTCCCCTTGTGGAAGTAACCGCAGAAAACGGCCCGTTCCAAATGGCACGCGGTACTCATGTCTTACCGCGTGAAGAAGGATTAAAGAAAGTTGCTAGTGGTGAAATTCCGATGGAATCCTTTTATATGCAGCCAGGTGAGCTGATGGTGCGATCGCCTTTAGCACTGCATCGGGGTTCCCCAAATCGGACAAACCAGCCAAGACCGATGGTAGTTATGGGCTATGCGATGCATTGGTTGCATACGCCAAAGGTAGATTTGACTCTCCCAAAAGACTACTATGAAAGCCTGCCAGAAAAGCTAAAGCAGATCCTACGGTGTCAGCTGGTAGAAAGCTTACCTAAGAACAAAGTCGAAACTTACGTGAATTTTAAATACTAGTCGTCTATCGCATTAAGTCTGATAGGTGAATCAAATTTAAATTTCCCTTCTTTCCTTCTTCCTTTGCGACGGACACTTTCCTCAAGTCGGGAAACCCGCCCACGGAAGTGTCCTCCTCTTTGCGACGGCAGTCGCTACAACGGGGGGAACTCCCGCAACGCGCTGCCTCTCCTTTGCGGTTCGTTCTCTTATCTCTCAATAATGGGACAGACCACTAGTGGAAGAAGGACTTTTGTCATTTCATAGATAATTAAGATGCAAACCTATACTAATCCAGTCTACAAAGGTTATTTTGCCGATCCTTTTGTTTGGCAACACGAAGGGGTATATTATGCAATCGGCACTGGCGCAGCAGAAGCAGAAGGAACGGTAGATGAAATACCGGATGCACCAAATATTAACTCCAATAACAAATCGCGTGTCTTTCCTCTGTTACGCTCTTTCGACTTTGTGAATTGGGATTTTGTTGGTAACGCACTACTGCGTCCAGATCCCGCCCTTGGCGATAATTTCTGGGCCCCCGAAGTTGCTTACTACGATCGCCAGTTTTATCTCTACTATTCTGTGGGACATGAAGATAAGAATCATCAGTTACGTGTGGCTACAAGCGATACTCCGTTAGGCCCTTATCAAGATGTTGGTGAGCCACTTGTAGATCCAAAATCTTGTCCTTTTGCGATCGATCCACACCCATTCCGGGATGACGATGGACAATGGTATTTGTTTTACGCCCGTGACTTTCGGGATACATCGGATGGAGTGCGTGTTGGTACAGCGTTGTTTATAGACCGCCTCCAAACCATGACTAAACTTGCTGGTGAAGGGAAAGTGGTTTTACGTGCGCGATCCGATTGGCAACGGTTTTTAGCCAACCGTTTAATGTACGGTGAAATTTATGATTGGCATACTTTAGAAGGCCCTTGCGTTCGTAAGCATGAAGGTAAATACTACTGCTTTTATAGTGGTGGACGCTGGGAAACTGAGAACTACGGTGTAGATTATGGCGTTGCTGACAACGTGATGGGGCCTTACTCTGATGCAGGTAACGAAACCGGGCCACGGGTGCTAAAGTCTGTTCCTAATTTTGTTAGAGGGCCGGGACATAACTCTATCGTTATTGGGCCAGATGGTAAGACTGAGTATGTTGTCTATCATGCTTGGACACAAAACATGGATATGCGGCAAATCTGTTTAGATATGCTGATCTGGAAACCAGAAGGGCCATGTTGCAATGGCCCTACCTGGACATCGCAGACTATCAGCAACTATTGAAGATTTTGCGATACATTAACACCGCTCACTTTAGCTGGTATAACAACGCCATAGTAGCCAGCTGCGATCGCTGCTAATGCATTAAGCAAAACATTAGCGCCGAACAATGGCATTAAACCGAAAAATGTCTTACCTAAAGGCAACAATCCGATGAGCGCCAGCAAGGCATAAGAAACTGCAAAACCACGATTGAATAGACGCGCGGTGGTAGTATTGTTGTAAGAAGTAATTCCTAACAACCCTACGGCGCAACGTACAATGTTATGCAAAAAGTTGGTGGGAATTGCACCAAAGATATAACCAAAACCCGCAGAATAAGCACCAGAAGATTCATCAAGTGGAACAAAAGATTCGTTCGTTCCTGGTAATGAAACCAAAGCTGGTACAAATCCAGCTAAACCTAAAAGTAAATAAATGATTCCGATAGCCAAAGCAATATAACGCTCGATCATTTTTGCCTGGTTAATGTTTTCCATCTTTTTTGTCTTGGTAAGTGTGTAGATGTTTACAAAATAGTAATTGCTAGCTGAGAAATCATTAGAATATAACTTGTTCATAGATATACAGCACTTTCGAGGTTTGTGAGGTACATTAAGTAATAGTGTATCAAGAACTACAATGAAACCGTACTCAATCGATTTGCGTTCAAAAATAGTAAATGCGTATGAAAGAGGTGATACTTCGGTCAGAAAAGTAGCCGTTCAATTTGGTG
>NZ_JBALEF010000111.1:0-45329 GCF_036918245.1 Nostoc sp. | reverse complement strand
GTCTATATCTTGAGGCAGGTTTTGGTTCATATTTGTGATACTCCCCCTCAAGTGTCCCCCTTGTCAATACTCTGCCACCTGAATCCTTACAAAAATTTGACAAATGGTGTCAATCTAATAGTCAGGCTTGGATTAAGCAATTAAGAGAGGTAATGATTAAGTATCGCAATATTGGTTATGATTGGCAGTTCAGCCACGAACAAAAGAAATTACTGAACCAGTATTATAATGCCAGCAAAATACTGGTAGATTGCCTAAATAGCGATTGTTATGTTAGCCGGAAAGTGCGACAGCAAATAGAAGATACTTTGTTATTACCGATCGCAGAGATTAAACAGCGCCAACAGCAATCTTAAATACACACATAGCAGATACTAAATCATTTGTTAAGAAAGCGAAAATAGTTTCCAATTCTTAGCAAATAAATTTATAATAAAAGTAATAGTTCGCAGTCAGCCTATTCGCCTCTATTCGATGGCTTAAGATATGTGGACATAAGTAATAAAACAGCATTCTGGAACAAAATAATACTCATTTTGCGTCCTATGAGTGTCTCACCTTTGATTTTAGTAACGCACATTAGCAGGATACAAATTCTGAACAACGATGTCTAGGACGGGCTACACCTGTGCGATCGCACAGACTTCCCATCATAATAAGTACTTGTATACGCCTATAGACAGGTTCAAAAACAGTCAGAAACAAACTCAGTGAATCCTCGTCATTACATACATCACATACACAAAGGACAACCCTCTTATGACTCGCATACATCAATGGAAATCTGGTACTGCTGCACTTATGGCAATGGCGGTTACTACAACCGTCATTAGTCCCCTATTGAGCTTGGCTCCTGCTAATGCACAATATAGAATTAACCAAGACAGAATTGGACAATACGGAAACGTTACCATTCCTTCTGGAGTTGCTTTTCCTGTCACCTACGATAAAGAGACAATTACTATTGCTCCTGGGGAAAGTAAATCTCTAACCTTGAGAATTGCCAATGACATTATCGATAGGAATAGAAATGTCTTAATTCCTGCTGGTACTAAAATAAATGGACGGCTAGAACCTGTTGACTTAGATGGTTATTCTAGAGATAGAGATGATAACCAAGGAAAAGGCGTAAGGTTTGTCGCTCAAGAATTAGAATTTTCTAATGGTCAGCGTCAGTCGATTAATGCAACTTCTCGGACATACACCACAACTCAAAGAGTTAAACAGGGGCCCAACAGCAGTCAGGTTTTAACTGATGCAGCTATTGGTGGGGGTGCTGGTCTTTTAGGTTCACTAATTACTGGCAACAACAGAATTGACGATTTAAAACCTGTTATTGGTGCGGCTGCGGGTGCAGGTGCTAGTGTACTATTGCGGAAAAAAGAAGGAAATGCCTTTGTCATCAGACCTGAACAGGATTTAAAGCTCACATTGAATTCTAACTTGAATTTAGTACCACAATCCCGCTACTAGATTTAACTTCATTCAAGTTGTGAATTTAATCATCCCTTATATGCGATCGCCACTTTAACTGAAGTGTGCGATCGCCTTTATTTTTAACCATAAAAATTTCTATTGAACAGCAACTATTCCACCTCTATATCGTCTTAATCAGTATCGATATTTCTTGGAATACTTATTTAAAAGTTGGCTCTATTGTATTCTGTATCTAAAAGAGTATTCAAAATTATGGAATAT
The DNA here is from genome assembly GCF_036918245.1 of Nostoc sp. Lineage (GTDB taxonomy): Bacteria > Cyanobacteriota > Cyanobacteriia > Cyanobacteriales > Nostocaceae > Nostoc. Next base: position 43,631 of record NZ_JBALEF010000111.1, on the reverse strand, counting down.
CCTGATACTTTTTTTAAGTAGTAGCGATTGAGGAGCCTATTCTGATGGTAATTCAAGGTTTCGGTTTAAGCACATATCTTGGAATTCCGGTAATATTAAGTCTTTTGATACCGGGAGACAATATAAAAGTATCTTTAGTAGAAAACGTCCGTCACGTATCCACAAACAAGGAAATGAGTCTATCCAGCCATGACAACCTAATCAGCAAGAATTCAACACCTAAAACATACTATGTTAGTGGTAGTGGAAACGACAATAATAGCGGATTCTCTACTTCATCAGCTTTTAGGACAATTCAAAAGGCAGCAGACCTTACCAACCCTGGCGATACAGTGTTGATTATGAACGGAGTATACACAAATACAGGCAAAGCTGGAAATGTAGTAAATATTAAACGTTCTGGAACTGCAAATGCATGGATTAAGTATAAAGCATATCCTGGGCATTTCCCAAAAATTAAGCACAATACATGGAATGGTATCTCGATTTCAAATAAAGCTTCATATATTGAGATCAACGGGTTAGAGGTTATAGGAAACAATGCCAATATAACCCTTGATTATGCGATGAGTCAGAAGACTAACAAACAAAACCCACTGACTAATGGAAATTGTATCAATGTTGATGGTCGAACGAATGGTCATGTTCATCACATCCGTATTTTGAACAACAAAGTGCATGACTGTGGAGGAGCAGGTATTTCAGCGATTCAAGCAGACTATGTGACAATAGATAATAATGTGGTATTTAATAATGCCTGGTATGGTGTTTATGGTTCTAGTGGAATTTCAATGTTGAATAATTGGAATTCTGACAACAACCAGGGATACAAGATGTTTGTTACTAACAACAAGACTTACAACAATCGCATGTATATCCCTTGGATTGCAGTCGGAAAAATTACAGACGGTAATGGCATTATTATCGATAGTACAAGAAATCAAGATAACTCCAAATTGGGTGCGTATAAAGGACGTACTTTAGTTCAAAACAATCTTGCATTTAATAATGGTGGATCGGGGATTCATTCATTTTTTAGCGATCATGTTGATATTGTAAATAACACAGCTGTTTTAAATAATCAGAGTCCAGAACTTAATGGTGGGCAAATATTTGCTCATACGTCATCTGATGTCAAAATTCTCAGGAATATTCTCTATGCTTTTCCTGGAAAAAATATTAATAATAACACTAAAAACAAAAACGTTGTTTATGACTATAATATCTATCTCAATAGTTCTAAGATAAATGTTAAGGGATCTCACGATATTGTTGCAGATTCAGAGTTTTTAAGTAAGCATCCCACTCTTGAAAAAATATCTGACGATTGGAAATCACAGCCAGATAAACGAAATCCGCCAACGCGGACTTCTATACAGGCTAATTCGGCAGGTTTTGTTTGTGAGTCGGTGAATTATCCTTTGCAAGACAAACCCATCAAAGTGGGATGCTCCCCGCTATCTTCAACTCAAACTGCTTTTTCTGATGTTTCATCTAACTATTGGGCGGCACAATTTCTTCAACAATTGTCACAGCGAGGTGTAATTGCCGGATTTCCTGATGGTAGCTTCCGCCCAGAAGAACCGGTGACACGCGCCCAATTTGCCGCGATGATCGACAAAGCTTTCCAAAAAGCACAGCAACGGCAGCCAATCAGTTTTGCTGATGTACCTAGCAACTATTGGGCATCCAGTGCGATTGGGCAAGCTTATACTATTGGTTTCTTATCTGGTTATCCTGGAAATCGCTTTGAGCCTAACCAAGCTATTCCCCGCGAACAGGTTTTGGTTGCCCTCGCTAACGGTCTGAAATATAGTCCCAGTGGCAATACCGAAAGCACTCTGAAATACTTCAACGATGCCCCTAACATCGCTAGCTATGCCCGTAGCCCGATCGCAGCAGCAACCCAAAAGCAAATTGTAGTTAACTATCCTAATGTAAAGTTACTGAATCCGACTGCAACCGCTACTCGCGCCCAGGTCGCAGCTTTTATCTACCAAGCATTGGTTAGTTCTAATCAAGCCTCAGCAATTAACTCGCCTTATGTTGTGTTAAAACTTAGCAATTAACTCGCCATATACAGTAGTTGTCGGGTCTACTACTTCAACACCTGTATTAGTCACAATTAGAATCTGTTGACTTAAATAGTTATTCAATAGGCGATCGCTACCTTAACTAGAGTGTGCGATCGCCTATACTTTTAACCATAAAATTTTCTATTTAACAGCAACTATTATATCTCTGTATCGTCTCACTTAATATCTAGATTTTTGAAAAGTTGCTAATAGGTAATAGGATGATTACATTACTTCTATTAGCTAGTTCGTTTGGCATAGATTTTTTAATTATGACTGTATGACTAAAGTAATGGTTTGTACAAAAAGCAAAACAATTAGGAACCTTATACTTTAGTAAATGTCTAACTAATTAACAGTAAAAAAATAATTGTACCGGAGAAAAAAATAATGTTTAACTTAAATCGTTGGCAATCTAGAACAGCTGCACTCATGGCTTTGAGCGTCACAGTCGGTACTGTAGCGCCTTTCATTACAGCTTCGCCATCTTTAGCTCAAACTACTTTTTCTGATGTTTCATCTAACTATTGGGCGGCACAATTTATTCAACAATTGTCACAGCGAGGTGTAATTGCCGGATTTCCTGATGGTAGCTTCCGCCCTGAAGAACCGGTGACACGCGCTCAATTTGCCGCGATGGTCAACAAAGCTTTCCAAAAAGCACAGCAACGGCAGCCAATCAGTTTTGCTGATGTACCTAGCAACTATTGGGCATCCAGTGCGATTGGGCAAGCTTATACTATTGGTTTCTTATCTGGATATCCTGGTAATCGCTTTGAGCCTAACCAAGCTATTCCCCGCGAGCAGGTTTTGGTTGCCCTCGCTAACGGTCTGGAATATAGTGCCAGTGGCAATCCCGAAAGCACTCTACAATACTTCAACGATGCCTCTAACATCGCTAGCTATGCCCGTAGCCCGATCGCTGCAGCAACCCAAAAGCGAATTGTGGTGAACTATCCGAACGTGAACTTCCTGAATCCAACTGCAACTGCCACTCGCGCGCAGGTAGCAGCTTTTATCTACCAAGCATTGGTTAGTTCTAATCAAGCCTCAGCAATTAACTCACCCTATGTTGTGGCTGTCGGATCTACTACCCCAACACCTGCATCAGTGACAATTGCCCAAGGGACTACTATTCCTGTGAAGTATGACAAGGCAGAAAAAATTCTAGTTACAAAGGATGAAACATCACCCTTGACATTGACAGTATCCCAAAACGTGGTGACACAAGACGGATCTGTAGTGATTCCTGCTGGTAGCCAAGTTGTTGGTCAACTCAAACCTGCTACAGGCGGTTCTCAATTCGTTGCCGAGAAATTAGTTTTGGCCAATGGTCAAGAGTATCAGCTTAATGCTAGTTCTGAAGTGATTACCAAAACTGAAACCGTCAAGAAAGGTACTAGTGTTGGTTCAATTATCAAAAATACTGTATTGGGCGCAGGTGCAGCTACTGCGGTATCTGCTGTCACTGGCGATCGCGCCATTGCCACAGAAGAAGTCTTGGGTGGTGCTGGTATCGGTGCGTTGGTTGGTCTGTTCTTCGGCAAGAATAGTGTTGACTTAATTGCCATTGACCCAAATACCGATTTACAAATGACAATTAATCAAAACTTGTTGGTTTCACTAAGATAGTTATTAGTCATTAGTATTTAGTATTTACAAATAACAAATGACCAACTCTTAACTTCAGTTATTAGTTATTAGTCTTTACAAATGACAAAAGACAAATGACAAATGACTAATGTTAATTTTAAACTTCCGGCAACCAAATAATAAAAGTAGTTCCCGGTGCATCGGGCGACGTTAGCTTAGAGTTGATTGCAGGGCTGAAAACCTCGATTTCGCCCTGCATTTGCTCTATCAATTGTTTAGCGATCGCTAACCCTAAACCTGTGCCAGGGATTTCTGTTTGCGCTTGTACACCCCGATAATGCCGTTCTCCAAGATGTTCTAAATCCTGGGGTGGAATGCCAGGCCCATTATCACTAATAACTATTCCCTGAAAATTAGCTTTTTCTTGCCCAGCCTGAATCAGAATTTTGCCACCAGTGGGAGTATATTTCAAAGCATTATCAATAATGTTAGTCAATACCTCTCGTAATGCTTTGACATTGGCACGTACTAGGGATGAATTCTGTTGAATTTCAGTTATTAGTTTTAGCTTTCGCTCTTGGGCGATCGCTTTGGCTGATATTAATAATGGTTCTAATATATCTGCTAAGGAGCAGTCAACTGCTTTATCTCCCGTTCCCGGTAATAATAGCGGCGGTTTAGCGGATTTTTGGATAGTTGCTTCTACAAATACTTCATCTTCCGGTAGATGTAGTGGTGCTAAATCTGCCTCTGTCAAGTCAATTACTTGCTCAAATTGTTGCAGTAATTCTTGGAGGCGATCGCTTTCCCGGACAATACTATTTGCTACATCCCGGTTGGTGTCTGCTGGTTGTAGTCGCTTCAATAGCAGTTTGCCAAAAGTTCGCAACGCCGTTAATGGGTTACGAAACTGATGCAACAGGTTATCCAACAAATCCCGCTGTTTTTCTTGGAGAATTTGTTGTTCATGCAACTGTTGCTCAAACCATGCTCGTCGCTGATCTAAAATACAAGCGATCGCTAATGTTTGGGCTATCCGCTGAATCTGACTTTGCTCGTGTTCATTCCACGCCCGGTCTTTCCTGCGTGTCACCAGTAACCCCATCATCACACCCTCATAAATCAGAGGTAAAACAATTTGGTTGCCACTAAGTAGGTATTCCTCTTTAAGATCGGGTTGAGACGCATCTGGTATCTCAGACTCCTGTGACGAAGTTGGAAATTCTGAACCCGGTGTCAATAACCTTCCTTGATGATTGGGTAATATAAACGCATTTCCAACTTGAAGTTGCTTGTATGCCGTCGCTTCAATAGTTTCCTCACCTTGGGGTAATAATGCTGTTTCCGGGTAAATCACTACAGGAATCAGTTTGGCATCGCCGGAAGGAGTATCTACCAATTCTTGTGTTAGGTACACAATACTTAAAGTTGCTCCCAGCCCTTGGGTTAGTAGCGCTATTTGCTCTCGACACAGAGCAAGAAAATCGGAACTGGCAGACATTAACATTTTTTAGCTTTTGCTCAAGATTATAGATTTTGAGGCATGATGTAAGAGAGGATACTTAATTTTTACCTCACTCATTTAATAAAGCTTAACTAAAATTTTCTTAGAGATGGTTTGTACTAAGGGATTATATTCTTAGGTAATTTTGTTTTCTCTATGTTTCAAATATATTAACTTTCTTATATTAAAAGGTTAAAAACTATTGATCTTCTGAACTAGAACCTATATAATGACGACGTATTTTGTAGCTATCACTACAATCTATAGCTTGAAAGAGGAGGACAATAGATTGGCAAGGAGACGCAAAAGGAAGAGTCGTCGTCGTCAGGAAGGACGGCGCATTTTGGAGCACGTGCCTCAATATAGCATCGAAAGTGGTGAAGAAAAGCCTGTGACAGCAGCGAGAAGATTCATTCAAGCTGAAGGAATTTTGCCACCAGCGTTGCTACTTGTAAAGCGAAATGAACACACTACAGATCGTTATTTCTGGGCAGAAAAGGGACTGTTTGGTGCTCAATACGTAGAGGAAAACCATTTCTTGTTTCCTAGTTTGAGGGTGTTAGAACCTTCACCAGGTCAAGAACCTCTTGCTTTAGCTAGTCGGTGAACCATAGATGGTCATCTTAGGCATTGAATGTGGCTCCTGACTATTATTAACTGGCAAAATTGCTAAGTTTATGCAAAATTTAATTTTTTTTTAGTTTGTAGCTGATTTGCCAGTAAATCTAGTCCAGGTAGTTGGAAAGTGAACCTGTTTCAAACCACGCTAGATTGCATGGGTTGATACTACTTTGATGATGCAGAAGGGAGTGGGTATAGAGCCAAGCGCGTCTAAAAGTGCTAGTGAAGTTGCGCTCTTATGCCGTAGATGGTTAAGTAAGCTCTGTCAATGAATTTAAGTTAATGAATTTAAATTTTTTCCCCACGACCCAAGTCGTGGGGAAAACTGACAAAGCAGCAGTCTTGATTTTCTCCTGACTACTTTCCATTGCCTAAAGAGTAGGTTAGGTCAGAAGTCTGCATATCATAGTTAAGAGATGGTCGCAAGAATCAACAATTATTTCCCAGGCTTGAGCTGTAGAGTCCTCTGTAACTCACTGAGTTCATCTCGATGGGCAACTACAGTGATCTTACTTGAGGAGGTTTGTTCGCTCTGAGTTGTTTCTACTTTGAGCGACACCTTCTCAAGTCTTCCAGATTTTTTCCAATAAAATAGACCACTTAAAGGCGACAGCAGTACCATCGCCAGAACAAGGGTACTGAGGCTAGGAAAAAGCAGGGATGCAACCAAAGATAGACAAACAATCCCAGTAGCTGCCAGTAAAGTTAGAAATATAGCTAAGAACCAGCTAGGGCGAACATTACCTTCAAAAGTTACCTGATTTTGTTCTCGGTCTACCACTGCCACTTGGTAAGACCGCAATCGAAAATACTCTTTTAATTGAGACATTAAAACAGCTTCATCTTGCTCAGATACTAGTTGGGCTATTTCTGTACGGTCTTTAGTCGAGGCACGAATAAAGAAAAACAGCCCAACCGATAACAACAAGGTTAGCAGGAACGTAGATGGCAGAATAGCAGTATCCATAACTAATTGTTAGTGTTTGACTGGAGGAGACTTATTCATTATCAATTATTCGTTACTTTTTCCTCACGTTGATGTAGTCTTGCCATTGAAAAGCTAAATTCTGAGCTTGAACTTGCCATTCGGGAGAAACTTGGTACATCCGCCTGGGGCGTCCCCGTCCTTCGAGTTTCTTCCAATATCCAGTGATTGCCCTTTGGTCTTCCAGAAATTTGATTGCACTGTAAAGTACGGTATCTGAAAGCCGATAGACGGGATACTCAGTTTCTAATTGCTCGATCAACTCGGTTCCGTAGGATTCACCTTGTAATAAAACAGACAGTATGTAACAAACTGCTAGTTCCTGACAAAGGTAAGTTGGCGGAGGATTCTCAAAAAATTGATATATATCCTCAAGTTTCATGGTTAGTGAATGGCTAAAAAAAGGCCTTAGGGTAAAGTCTACAATCCTTGTAGCCAGTATACAGTGCTACTACTACGTGAGTAATACATATAAAGCTACTTAGACTAGATATCCATTGCGTAAACATCAAACAATTACCCACGCCTGTGAAGTTGTGGGGTGAGTTTGCGAGTTTTAGGGGCACAAAATAATGTACCCCCACTCAAGCTCGATACGGTGTGGTGAGGAGCGAACAGACAGTGAGCAAGTCACTATCTTGGTGTTAACTGATGCCGAGCTGCTTAGAACTGCTTAAGCAATAAAATGCCATCGAAGAAATTTTACAGGTAAAATGCTATTTTGTCTGTAAAACTTAATAAACACTTTGTTTTACAGTGATTTTCCCAATACAAATTCTAAAATCTTCAGCTAAGGGATATATCTGGGAGCAAGCTGCTACGTCGGTATACACATTTAAGCAGTAACCATTTCTGATTTCCTCGTTCGCAGAATTTCTTGTCTTATTTGGCAAGTGTGATAGTAAATTTATCAAAGAAGGCGCTAAAGACTAGGGGAAACGTAGGGAAAGAACTCTCCGTGTCCTCGCATCCCTTCGTCCTCTCGTCCTCGCCTTCCTTAATCAAGCACCCAGCATATTAGCGATCGCTATGTCACAAACTCCCGATGCCCCATCATCTTCCTCAACTCTTAGGGCAATTGCCCAAACTTTTCGCCTTACAGGTTGGATTAGCTTCTGGATTCAGCTAGTACTAGGCGTTGTTTCTAGCATAATTGTGCTGCTGTTCGCCATCTTTAATCAAAGAACTGGCAGTTCTAGTAATAATCCTGGGACTGGCTTTGGCGTATTTTTAGCAATTTGTGGACTGGTTGTTTTAGGTGGGGGGATTTATTTAGCTTACCGTTACACGAGAATTGGCAAGCAATTGGAATCCTCCAATCCCAGCAACCGCCCTCGGAAAAGCGAGACTGTGCAAGTATTATGCTTAGGGGTGTGGGTGAATTTAGGAGGAACGCTGGTAACTCTTTTGGGGGCGCAAGCGATCGTTGGAACACTGGTAGCAAGATCCATTTCTCCCCAAGCTATAACTACCCAATTTTTTGACCCTACCCGAATTATTAGCGGTCTAGATATGCTTGTAGTACAGGCAAACACTAACACCGTCTCAGCCCACTTTGCAGGGCTTATTGCGTCACTTTGGTTGCTCAATCGGATTAACCGACCCTAATATTATGAGTGCTGAGTTTTCAAAAGTCTAAAGAAGTTAATCATAATTTTTCCGAAACGGACAAAACTGGGTGTGAAGATAACTACATAATCCTTGAAAAACATCTTACTAGTACAGCACTGCGTAATTCAAATCAATGGAACGCTTGCGGTATAGGAATTACAAATTACGTTAGCGAGTCAGGAAAACGGCACGCTGCGCGTAACAAGATCCCTGTAAAGGTACGAGCGTAATTAGGAATTTTGCCAAGCTGTAGTAGTAGGTGATGCCAAAACTAGCACAGGGATAATATGTACCTTTTTTAGAAGTCTGACACCATGAAAAATCAATTTGACACCATGAGAAATCAACCAGCACAGAAATTTAATCAAGACGTATGGAGATTTGGCGTACAGGTTTTCTTTAGTAGCATCGTATTGGGGCTGTGCATTTTCAAGCTTGGCTCGCCAGCAGAGGACGATAAGAATATTGCGCTTTACTGGGGTGGTTTATCAGGTGTGCTTGCATACTGGTTACCTTCACCTGGACAAACTAGAGACGATAAGGAACCACCGAATATCACTCAAAGGACGTTTGCAGCCGTTGATAACAATAATGGTAATGATCAAAGTCTTGCTCAGGTTTCTGAAACGACAGTGACTCAAAATACGAATTCATGATTGGTTTAATGCATTATATGGTTTCTTAGCCCTGGCAGTGATGCTAGGGTAAAATCTTGCTCAGAGATTGAAACTGATTTTTCTAATAAACTTTGTTTTTGCAGTTACAGCAAAGCAAAATTACTATATGCTAAATGCTTATGTGTTAACTGTATTGACAGGAAGATTTTAGGCTAAAAACTGAGAAAAATCTGTGCTGGATATTAAGCAAATACGGGAAAATCCGCAATTAGTTCAAGAACGATTGAATAGTCGTAATGGTAAATACGACATCGAACCGATATTACTGTTAGATCGGCAACAACGGGAACTTGAGGGGACGCGTAGTCAACTCCAAGCCCGGAGCAACGAAATTGGTAAAATTGTCGGGCAGAAGATTAAATCTGGGATCAATCCTCAAGATCCAGAAATTCAAGCTTTGCGGGATGAAGGGAACTCTGTCAAAGCGACGTTGAGTCAACTGGAACCCCAGGAAAAAAACCTCAAAGCTGAAATTGCTCAACTTGTGTTGGCCCTTCCCAACTTGCCAAGCGACTCTACACCCCTTGGTAAGAATGAGGAAGATAACGTAGAGGTGCGGCGTTGGGGTGATGAGTACATTCCCCAAAATCAGAATATTCTTCCTCACTGGGAAATTGGCGAAAAGCTGGGTATTCTCAATGTTGAACGAGCTGTAAAAGTTGCCCAAAGTCGATTTGTGACATTGATAGGCGCTGGTGCAGCATTGGAAAGGGCATTAATTCAATTTATGCTGAGTCTCCATACTCAAGCTGGGTATGTGGAAGTCAGTCCGCCTCTATTAGTCAATACTGAGTCTTTGACGGCGACCGGTCAGTTACCCAAGTTTGCGGAAGAAAGCTTTAAATGCGCTGATGATGACTTATGGCTGATTCCGACGGCGGAAGTTCCAGTTACAAATCTCTACCGGGGTGAAATTCTTGCTGCTGAAGATTTGCCTATTTACCACTGTGCCTTTACTCCCTGTTTTCGCCGCGAGGCTGGTAGTTATGGGCGCGATATGCGGGGATTAATTCGCCTGCATCAATTTAACAAGGTGGAAATGGTGAAGTTTGTCGAACCCAGTACGTCTTTTGATGAATTGGAGAAATTGGTAGGGAATGCAGAAGCAATTTTACAGGCATTGCGGTTGCCTTACCGAGTAGTAAATTTAAGTACTGGAGATTTGGGATTTGCCTCTACCAAAACTTATGATTTAGAGGTTTGGTTGCCATCTTCTGGCAAATACCGCGAAATTTCTAGTTGTTCCAATACTATAGATTTCCAGGCACGACGGGCTGATATTCGCTTCAAAGAGGCGGGGAAGAAAGGTACTCAGTTCGTACATACTCTGAATGGTTCGGGTTTGGCGGTAGGAAGGACGATGGCAGCAATTTTGGAAAATTATCAACAACCTGATGGGACGGTGAAGATACCAGAAGTGCTGCAACCTTATTTTGGGCGTGAAGTTTTGTAATTTGTCATTAGTCATTAGTCCTTTGTCTTTTACCAATGCCCAATGCCCAATGCCCAATACCCAATGCCCAATTAGAATGGAGATAACTATAGCTTAATATCTTCACTAATTTACTCTATGTCAGTTTTAGCAGCGATCGCAGTCTTGGCTGTTTTGATCTTGGTACACGAGTTGGGGCATTTTGTTGCAGCACGTTCTCAAGGCATTCTCGTTAACCGTTTTTCTTTGGGTTTTGGCCCAGTTCTTTTGAAGTACCAAGGTTCACAAACCGAATATGCTGTCCGTGCCTTTCCCTTGGGCGGCTTTGTGGGCTTTCCCGATGATGATCCCGATAGCGATGTTCCACCCAATGACCCGAATCTGCTGCGTAACCGTCCAGTTTTAGACAGGGCGATAGTTATCAGTGCCGGAGTAATCGCCAATTTAATATTTGCCTACTTGGTGTTGGCTCTGCAATTGGGTATTGTCGGCATTCCCAAGGAATTAAACTATCAAGCTGGTGTCGTTGTACAGCCTGTTAATCAAGAATCTGTTGCTTATCAAGCAGGAATTCGAGAAGGAGATATTATTCTGGCTGTTAACGGTCAAGAACTCTCGGCTTCTGACAAGTCAACTCCTTTGCTGACTAAAGAAATTCAAACTCATCCCAATCAGCAAATCGAACTGAAAATTCTGCGTAAAAACCAACAACAAACCCTGAAATTAACGCCAAAACTGGGAGCCGATGGCAAAGGTGTAGTTGGTGTGGCACTTAGTCCAAATGCTACAGCAGTTTATCGCCGTCCTAATAGTCCTTTTGAAATTTTTGGCATTGCAGCTGACAGGTTTCAACAATTATTTGTTGGGACACTCAGCGGTTTTGGGCAGTTAATTACCAACTTTCAACAAACTGCTGGACAAGTTTCTGGGCCAGTTAATATTGTCAAAATAGGTGCAAAATTAGCTGAGGACAATAGCGCAAATTTGTTGTCTTTTGCTGCAATTATCAGCATTAACTTGGCTATTATCAATATTTTGCCTTTACCAGCTTTGGATGGCGGACAACTCGCTTTTCTGCTGATTGAAGGTTTACGCGGTAAGCCTGTACCGTCCCGCATTCAAGAAGGTGTAATGCAAACCGGTTTGGTGTTACTCTTAGGGTTAGGAATTTTTCTGATCGTCAAAGAAACTACTCAATTAACTAGCCAATTGGAGTGGGTACAAAAATTGTTCCAGTGAGCATTACCCGCAAATCATTATCTAAAAAGCAACGGGCGATAGAAATTTTAGCTCGTCTGAAGCGTCTTTATCCAGATGCTACCTGCTCTTTGAATTACTCAACCCCAGTACAACTGTTAGTGGCAACGATTCTCTCTGCTCAGTGTACTGATGAGCGGGTAAATAAGGTGACACCAGCTTTATTTGGTAAGTTTCCTGATGCTGAGAGTTTAGCGATCGCTGACTTAGTAGAATTAGAAAACTTGGTGCGTTCAACAGGGTTTTATCGCAATAAAGCCAAGAACATTCAAGCTGCTTGTCGGATGATTGTCACTGAGTTTAACTCTGTTGTCCCCAACCAAATGGAGCAATTATTAAAGCTTCCAGGTGTGGCGCGAAAGACAGCAAATGTAGTCTTGGGTCATGGTTATGGCATTAATGTTGGGGTGACAGTAGATACTCACGTTAAGCGCCTGTGCGAACGTTTGGGTTTAACTGAAGCAAAAGATCCCCTTCGGATTGAGCAAGATTTAATGGGTTTATTGCCTCAGCCTGATTGGGAAAATTGGTCAATTCGGCTGATTTATCACGGTCGTGCTATTTGTAAAGCGCGCTCTCCCGTCTGTGTTGCTTGTGAACTTGCCGATTTATGTCCTGCTGCAAATAAGCCAGTGGTTGTAGGGTCAGCGACACAAGTAACCCCAGAATTGATGGAGAGACTGTAGAATGGAAAACGGTGTCTTTAAATAAGTTAGAGAATATATGGCAAAAAAGAGCTTGATTGAGCGCGAGAAAAAGCGCACCAAGTTGATAGAAAAGTATGCTGACAAGCGAGAAGCTCTTTTGGAAGAGTTCAGAAGTGCAGCATCTCCTTTGGATAAGCTAGAAATCCACCGGAAGATTCAACAGCTACCCCGGAATAGTGCGCCCACCCGCCACCGCAACCGTTGCTGGTTGACTGGTCGTTCTAGAGGTGTTTACCGCGATTTTGGGTTATCTCGGAACGTACTGCGAGAATGGGCGCATGAAGGTCTTTTACCTGGAGTTGTTAAGTCTAGTTGGTAGTCAAGAGTCATTAGTCATTAGTCATTTGCAAAGGACAAAGGACAAATGACTAATGACAAAAATTATTGACCACAACACTTATCAATTCCCAGACTTTCTAAGAGTAGATCGCTGACGGCGTTGGCGATCGCAAACTCTCCGTAGAAGCTATTGGAAAAATCATAGGACTGCATCTCTGTGACAATGGCAATTACTAGAGAACCAAGGTCATTTTCTCCTTCCATCCGTTGACGCACAAAAATCTGTGCGGCTCGTTGGGCTATATTTTGGTTGACTGCTTCGGGGATAAATTCTGTATCTAGCCACCGTTGTAAGCGTTCTCTTAACCATTCACCTTCGAGCAGGGGGTTTTCAGGGGGTGGTAGGGTGATGGGTGGAATTGGTTGAGTCATTTTTTTTTAACGCAGAGGGACGCGGAGGGAAACGCAGAGGAACGCTGAGGTTGACTTTTTAGCATCAAATTGCGTTTCTAAGAGTGTTTTTTTATATTTATTTATGCAATATGATATCGCCGCTATTGTTGAGGGCTATGCACAAGGCTATTTTCTCATGGCTGATGAGCGCGATCGCCTGAGTTGGTACGGAAGTCGCGATCGGACTTTGATTCCTTTGGATGAGAGGTTTCGCTACCCCAAGTCTTTGCAGCGCGTTCTGAATCAAGAGCGGTTTAGTGTGGCGATTAATCGAGACTTTCAGGCTGTAGTGGCTGGCTGTGCTGACAGAGAGACAACCTGGATTTCACCGGAATTACAAAAGATTTACTGGCTGCTTTACCAGAAGGGTTATGCTTATAGTTTTGAAACTTGGCAAGGTGACGAATTAGCCGGGGGAATTTTAGGGATTGTGATTGGTGGGGCTTTTATTGGCGAGTCGATGTTTTACCGCATTCCTGAAGGTTCAAAGGTAGCGATGGTAAAGTTGGTAGAAAGATTGCGTCAGAGGGAATTTGTGTTTTTTGATGCCCAAATGATGAATCCCCATTTGGAAAGGTTCGGTGCTTATCGGGTTGGGGATGAAGAATATCAATCTTTACTTCAGCAAGCGTTGCAACGTACTTATAACTTAGTATAATTTTGCAAGAAAAGCCGGATGTGATTGTTACTGATGTAGTGGTGCCGGGAATGAAGGTATTGCTATAAAAAATGTTTTAATCATTACAATAGCGATCGCGGATTATTTCACCGCGAAAGATAATCAAATCTAAAATCAAGCCAGGGGTTTGTTTGCTCGTAAATAGGATATTTCCCCCTAATTTCATCGCTTCAGAGAGATGGGGTTCCCAAGTGTGTCCGGCTTGAATCGTATTATTTTTCAGGCGTTGAGGAATTTCTAAAGCCTCTAATTTAACCAAGCTCACATCATCACTGGTTAAGTTGGCAGTTTTCAACATTTCAGTACGAAAACTTCGCTAAAACCACCTAGATTTGCACCCAGCTTTTTCCCTTTCAAATCAGCGACGGTTTTAATTTTTGATTGGGCAACTACTACATCTGCTCCTATTGATTCATCTATAACGATCACGCTTTGTATATCTGGATTTGTGGCACTCAAGATTATAAAATTTCCCAAGGACGATGTAATACCATCATATTTAGCCGCATTGAAGTTTGCTTGTTCCAATTGAGGGTATTGTTTATGAATTAGTTCCACATCTACCGCTTGGCTTTGAAGAATCCTTTTTCTTGAGCAATGATGCCTGGATGCTCTCCAACAAAAGATGTAAATGTCATGTTCTCGACTATCATCGGTAGGCACGGGAGATATTGGAGGTAGAGGATACCAAGAGTCGCTAGTGTCTTCATTCTTTGTGTCCTCTATTATAAAGTTTTTCGTCTGCTTGACGCACAACATAAGCTGGGATCGTCACTGTGGAGGCTACCGCCAACTTGGTATCTCATGTACAAAGTGTGATGAAGTAAGGAAGATATAAACAAGGAGTTAGAATTCAGAATTCAGGATTCAGAATACTATATTTATGCCACACTGTCCCGTTCGTGGAGTGTCTCGTAGAGTAAGACGGTAAGGAATGGGTATACAAGAAGATGCGATGCCTACGGCGGGCTACGCCTACGCAGATGGAGAAACGACGGCGCAATGGTTTGCCTTTCGCCAAGATTATGATTTACTGATTTTAGATTGGATGTTAACCAAAGTCAGTGGGTTGATTAAATCCGCTAAATTTCTGAAAGCAATTTCGTCTTTGTCTAACCATCGCTAACCTTGACCCGGAAAACATGGCAGATTACTTGAATAAGTACCAAAAGTCTGACAGGAAAACCATACTAATGAGAATTTGGACTACTACTGCTGTGCTAGCTGCTTTTTGGCTAATATCTGGGGTCATCGGTTCTGAGCCAATCAACGCTACTTCTGTTTTGGTAGAAAATGCCATATCATCTCCGCCGCCAACGAATGCAAAACAGATTACTGTCAGTAACACCGAGTTTGGTCTAAAGAGAGTTGACTCCAAAGGAAACGTTACCATTTTCCAGACAACAAGAGTGCCACTTCAGGAAGGAAACACCTACGGGTGGCGGATTAAACTCAAAGACTACCAAGGTGAAGTGAAATGGCGTGAGGTCTTGTATTTACCAAAACCTCCAGAAACTTGGGGTACAGATAATGGTGAAGATTTCTCAATATCAGTAGACGGCAAGACATCTGTAACACGGCGCACACAGTCGGCTCCAGAAGGTGTGATTGAGAATTTTTGGACAATCGCCCCTGGCGATCCAGTTGGTAAGCATAGAATAGAAGTCTATATTGATGACCGTTTGATCGGTACTTTCCAGTTTGAAGTTATTCCAGTTAAGTAGAGATGAAGGGCATTGGGCACAAGGTGCGGAGGGGCAGAGGTCTATGGCAGGAACCCCTAACGCTGACCGGGTGGGCAGAGGGGAAAAACTTACTGCAACTTGCTCCCCCAATCCCATCTTCCCCTGAAGCTGAGGAGTATCTTAGAGATAGAAGTTTAATTCTTGTTGGGTGGCGATCGTGAATATAGAGGAATTCCTGCGATTGATGGAAAAGCAGCGCCCATGTCCTGAGACACTATCAAAAGGGCTGCAAGCAATGTGGTATGACAACAAAGGTGATTGGAACAAAGCTCATGAAATAGTTACAGATGCCAGCGATGCTGATAGTGCCTGGGTTCATGCTTACCTACACCGCAAAGAAGGCGATTTGAAAAATGCCCATTACTGGTATCAACGCAGTGGTCAGCCAGCATTTTCAGGAGAACTAAGCCAGGAGTGGGAACAAATAACTTCTGTATTGCTAAGAAAGGTCAACGCGACGCATGAATGCTGAAGAATTAAAAAGGCGTTTTGCCGCAGGGGAAAGATATTTTCCAGCCGTCAACTTGAGTAAGGACAAGCTGATTGGAGCCGATTTGCCTGGAATTAATTTATGGGGATCTGACTTAAGTGGAGTTAACCTAGCTAAAGCTAAACTCTGGGGAGCAGATTTGAGTAGAACTAACTTAGCCAAAGCGAATTTGACCAGAGCTAATTTGAGCGGTGCCAATCTGAATGAAGCAAATCTCCGAGGAGCAAAACTCAACTATGCCAAGTTGTATGGAGCGAATCTGACTGGCGCTTACTACGATGAAAGTACGCGGTTTTCTAGAGGTTTTGACCCCATCAGTAGAAATATGCAGAAGGTGTGAAGGGGATTGGGAACTGGGGGAGATGAGGGAGCAGGAAGCAGTTGCAGTAAGTTTTTCGCCTCTGCCCCTCTGCCTCTTGTGCCCAATCCCCAATCCCCAATCCCCTTTAAATAACTGACACATGTTGATGTGAGCCATCTAACATAGACGATATCAAAATTTGTTCAAAGACTTTGGAAAGAGCAGTTTGAAAACGCTGACGATGCTTGATTTTGAAAAAAGGTCGAACTATTTCTGCGATTGCACCGTTGCCTTCTCTGTTATCAATAACTCGAATTGCCCGCAAAGTCCCCAACTGGATTTCTTTTTTTACCATCAACTCAGAAATTCCAGTTGCGCCTACGCCATTTTCAATCGCGGCTTTTGCCATCTCACCACTGGCGAACACTAAAATTACATTCAGTTCGCTGAGATTAATCCCCCAATTTTGCAACGCTTCCTCAAACCTTTGCTGTGTACCAGATTCCCGCACCCGCATCACCCAAGGAGTTTGAGTTAGTTGGCTTAAGTCAATTTCTCCCCACTCAAACCAAGGGTGTTTTTGACCAACCACAATTTGCAAGCGATCGCTCGCCACTATTTCGTACTCCAGAGTATTCTGAAGCGCTGGCTTCACATCTCCTTCTACCAAACCTAAATCAAACTGTCCCATCGCTGTACCGACACAAATCGTTTCTGCATTGGCAAGGGTACAGTCAATCTGGATACCAGGATATTGGCTCTTAAACTCACTAATCTTACTTGGTAGCCAGTAGTTACCAATTGTCAGACTCGATCCTAATTTCAATTCACCTCGTTGCAGATTGTTCAATTCTCGCAATCCCCTTTCTGTCAAGGAAACTTGATCGAGAATTTTCTGCGCTTCTACTTGCAGTAATTTACCCGCCTCAGCAATCTCGATATGGCGACCAATCCGATGGAATAGTTTCACTCCGTATTCTTGCTCTAAGTTGTGGATCGCTGCACTGACCGCAGGTTGTGTAATATAAAGCTCCTCTGCTGCGCGAGTGAAGTGTAAGTTCTGCGCCACAGCCAGAAATATTTTTAGCTGCTCAAGCGTCATTCCTGCCATTTATCGTATCCCTAAGACTTGGTGTCAAAATTTTAATCACTTTCATTTATCATTTTGACAAATAAAAGCATTTGATTCTATCGGTTAGTTTGACTAAAGTATAAATCAAGGCTTCGGCACGGACTCAAACGGCCAAGTAGAGAGCGGAAGAAGCAGGGGAAGCAGAGGGAGAACAACCAATGCCCCATGCCCAATTCCCCAGCATGAAAATAAGGACATTCACAAATGAACGATTTAGTAACTGCAATTACCACAGGGATTACCGCATTCACTGCCACCAACATTGATGATATTGTCGTTCTGACATTGCTTTTTTCGCAAATAACTAAAACGTTTCGTAGTCGTCACATCGTTGCTGGTCAGTATCTCGGTTTTGCAGCATTGATCGTTGCTAGCCTTCCTGGTTTCTTCGGTGGACTAATCATACCGCAGGACTGGATTAGACTACTTGGTTTTATGCCAATAATCATTGGTGTGAGCGGTTTACTAAAACGCGAAGAGGATTCACCACAGGAAGCCGAAGAAGAAACTGAGCCATCTTGTCCCTCTATAGTTAGCAGTTTTCTCTCTCCGCAAACTTGTAATGTAGCTGCGATCGCCTTTGCCAATGGTAGTGATAATATCAGTGTCTATGTACCCCTGTTTGCCAACTCAGAATTAGATAGTCTGCTGGTGATACTAAGTGTATTCTTTACCTTAGTGGGTGTATGGTGTTATACCGCTTACAAATTAACCTACTTGCCTGCGATCGCCAATTTTTTAACTGAAAATGGTAATACTTTTGTACCTTGTATCTTGATTGGTTTGGGCGTGTTTATTGTCACAGAAAATGTTACTTGGACTCTTTTATCTGTAGTTTCTAGTTATATATTCTCATTAATTTTAGGTTTCAATACTCAGCCATCAAGTGAAGAACAAGAAAAATTTATTGTCTAAAAAGAAGTACATCATGAATTCCCAACAGCAAAATATTTTACCCATCAATAGGAATCAAAACATGAAAATCTGGAAATCTCTGCTAATTCTCTTAATGATTGTCGCTAATTTCGCCTTTGCTCAACCTTCTTTTGCTGATCGAGCAAAATTTAGCAAAAACCCTGATTACATCGAAGTCACGAAAACACTTAATGAACTAACTAAGGTCAAAGAAGCCCAAACTCAAGTAGAAGGTATCACGCCAGAGCAAATTCAGCAGAAAATCGATGAGTTAACATTCCAAAAATATGCTTTAGAGACAGGAATTAATTGGGGTCAATGCGAAAATAAAACAGGTAACACCATAGCAGTATATGGCAAAAGACTAAATGAGGAAGAGGATGAAGATGCCATGTACGAGAACGGTCTATATTTTCTAGCTGATGGTCAGTCCACTAAAAATAACTGGGATTGTGATGGCTTCTATCTGCCAAATGATGCCACAATTGCAGGTTTAACCGCAGATGGACAAGCTCAAGAATTTACAGAGGCAGTAGCTATTAAGATACCTGATGGCAGTAAGTTAGCAATTAAAACTAATCCAGATACTGCTGCAATTGAAATCAACATTCCTAATGCTCAAATTGTCAAAGCTAACGAAGTTAACTGGTTTATCCCGAATGTCTCACAGGCTATAATAGATACACGTATTCCCAATGCGCCTATCATGAAGTCTTAAATCATTGAACACTCAACAGTTACTAGGCGTATGGTAAGAAATTTAGACTTGTAACTGTTTATAGATTGTTCTCAATTTCAACAGGGTAACAGCCAATTTCAGAGAAAAACAGGACAAACACTGGTGAAAATCTCTCTGAAATTGGCTGTTTTCTTTATGAACCCTTATTACTTACAGTTGCTCCATAACATAAATTACGAATTCCGAATTATTCGGTCAGGCTTGTTTTATTTCGATATCTGCATTAAAATAAATTTTGGAAAAAATGTACAATCACAACAAGTATATTTCAGTAGCGCAACTATTGTGCTGGCTGCAAGTCATCTGGAAAGAGATTTCTTACTACCTCCGCATTTTTTTGAGAAAAGCCGCTTTGGGGATAAGGGTGTTATTGATGCAGTTAAAATTGAAACCTACAGAAGAAGATCAAGATAAAAAAAAGCCAGGAAGACTGAATCCGTCCAGAATCCGAGATCACTTGGCAAATGAGCGTACCTACCTCGCTTGGATGCGGACAGGGATCGCTCTTTTAGGTTTTGGTGTCGTCATCGTGCGTTTGCGTGCCTTCCAAGTACCTTTGGTACCCCGTCCTGGTAACGGCTGGAAGTTAGGTTTAGTCTTCTCGCTGGTGGGTTTAATCACGGTGTGGCTCTCAACAGTACACTATTTTGCTGTCCGTCGTGATATCGAAGAAGATACTTACGAACCAACAGACCGATGGGTGTTACTGTTCAGTCTGGCTGTGATGATTCTCGGCGCTGGGGTAATCTATTTTGTTTTTACAACTTCTTTAGATCCAATGAGTCCACTTATCCCTGAGTAATAAGATTTTTAAAATCGCACCTTATACACCTCGAATAATTCCCCTGATTTATGCGTTACGACTTTAGCACCGGCGGCCTTAATCGTTTTTTCCCACTTAGGCAAAGGCTCTAAAAACACCTCAGCCCCTAAATAGGTTTCCAGAACTGCCCAATCTTCCGCTAAAGGCTGTTCTGGATTGAGAACGTCAAACACAAAATGTCCGCCTGGCTTTAACACCCGCTTGACTTCTGCTAGTACAGCATCCCAATATTCGAGGGGAAAATAGCAGCTAAATCCTGTGGCGATCGCTAGATCAAACTGCTCTGATGAATAGTTTAACTGATGGGCTGCTCCCAACTCAACACCTTTGAACAGCTTAGAATTCAACTGCGGCCCACGAGAATTCAGGGTATCACGTGCCACATTACTAATTTCTTGCCCATAAAAAAATGCTTGCCAATCCCGCCAAGGATAGATTAAAAAGCTGATCCCACAGCCAATATCTATACAGTGCTGGTTTTTTTGAGGTTTAGCAATTTCCCAGAAAGGGGAAGCAATTCTCCCTGAAAAACTACCTCCAATCCACTCGCGGAATATCGGCATCGCCTGTACTTCTGCTGGGAGTTCAAAGGTTTCACGTTGATATTCTCGGTTAAAACGATAGGCTATTTGGGCTAATCTTTCGTCCCAGTTGGTTGATTTGGGTGAACTAAAGAGATTTTGGAACTGCGAATCGGGCTTTTTAGACATTTAGGTTTTTGCTACTCTTTCTAAGGATTGTAGTCAAATTCGCAAAGCGATCGCCTACAGCGGGCGGGTACACCATCGCACCCCCATTTAATCTCCTGCTAAGGTTTGTCCGAAGTCATTGGTACTAATGACCAATGACTAATGGCTGCTACTCAACTTTTTCATACCAGATACCTACTTTCTCAAAAGCACCATAAGCAAGCTTCAGAAAATTCACTATTCTCTGTTTCCCAATTATCCCAAATTCTTTATACTCTCTAGCCTCTGCAAAAGTCAGGCGATTTTGGTCAATTATGTTTCTTTCTCTGTATGCTAACTTCGGAAAATCTATAACTTTTATCTGATATTTATTTACTATGTTCTGATAGTTGGAGTCTGACTCTAGATGCTCCCAATCATCACACAGCCCTAAATTCCTCACCAGAATATGAGGGATTTTCTCACCGTAAGTATTCACTGACTGAGTAAACAGGTTGATGCTGTCGTATCCTCCTGTCGATACAAACCATTTGCAAAACAGAACTCCCTGTGAACTTCCTAGTTCAAGTAATTGATTAGATTCAATCCACCCTTGTACTGCTCTATGCGATTGTGCGGCTAAATTCACAATTACTGGCTTCTCTATCGCCCACTCAAATATTCTATCTGCCTTATTTGCCTGTCGTTCATTCTCACTAAACACAGCATACTTACATATCTCCTTATATACCCCTGCAACATCTGGATTCGATCTATCTGTCTCCACTGGTACAAATGGGATTCTCTTATCCAGACAATACTGAATCATTGTCCTGGCAAAGAGAGACTTTCCTACCCCGCCTTTTTCACCATCCACAAAATGAATCGTCGGCATTACAGCCACCTCTAATAGTTATTAAAGTCTGATATATCTTTCCCAAACTAAGAACTTTTTGGCCATTGGCCCAAGTATTTTGGTGGTTTTATGAGAAAGTATAACCGTGATTTGGATATAGTTTTTCAACAGTCTCATTTTACACAGTTAAAGTCTGTCTGCGCAGACTAAGACAAAACAAGGGGCTTAAGCCCCTTGTTGTAAGTTGATTGATAACTAAAAACCGAAAATTTAGGTTTTCAGACATTCTTTACGACAAGAATTAGGAATTTTTAGAAGAAACTGCCTTGGGATGTTGTTTAAAATAAGCCTGGAGTTACTTACAGATCAACACTATGGCAGAAATTCAGTTGGCGATTGAGGGGAAAGATGCGATCGCAGCAACAGAGGCGCTTTTGGCAATTCCTGGTATATCTGGTAACTATGCAGTGAGTTCAGATGCACCCGAAAGAGAAGGAGTAACAGCAACAGTTGCTACCATCGTTGGTATTGTTGGGGGTGCGATCGCCATTGCTGAACAAATCCGCAAGTGGTATCAAGAGTATAAAGCCAAGCAGTCTGGTAAAAGAATTGAAAAGGTGTTGATTGTCGGGCGCAATGGTAGACGTATCCTTTTAGAGGATGCAACCTTGGAAGAGATTCGCCAAATTTTAGAATCGTAGAGACGCGATTAATCGCGTCTGTTGTTGCGGAATTGGGGGTGGTAGACTTGGGGTAAATACTAAAGTCTCAGGATTGAGAACGTGCAAACGCTCCACCTCGACCTCAAGCCAGTTGATGAGAATTACGTAGAGCTACGTTACTTTATTGATAATCCAAATCAGTATGAAAAGCGATCGCTTCCTCTATCAGAAATCACCGATTTGATTAAGTTGGCTGAGAGAGATTATTACGTTTCGTTTTTCCCAGAGGATTATACGGTAACTGGACGGCGATTGTATAACTGGTTGGATGGGAGCGAGCGCTGGCTACAACCCTTGCTAGATAAGTATCGGTGGGAAGGAATTGTGTTAGCGATCGCCGTAACAGAAAAACTCGCCCATCTGCCTTGGGAAGTCCTGCACGATGGTGTTAGCTTTTTGGTTGAGCGAGTCCCGGCTATTGTCCCGGTGCGTTGGGTGTCAGATAGCACGGTAAAAAAATTGACTTTTGAGGGTGAACCAGAAAACCGGGCGCTGCAAGTTTTGTTTATGGCAACTTCGCCTTTGGATGTCAAACCTGTGCTGGATTTTGAGGGAGAGGAAGCGCGGATTTTGGAGGCGACAAAGCGGCAACCTTTAGCGCTGACGGTGGAAGAAAGCGGCTGTTTGTCGGAGTTGGGTTATTTAGTCGATGGTTACGACAGCGGTTATTTTGATGTTTTACACTTGACGGGTCATGCTACTTTACAAGATGGGCAACCCCGCTTTATTACAGAAACCGAAATCGGTGAAGCTTTCTATGCCAGTGCTGGGGATATAGCTCAAGAATTACAATTTCGACTGCCTAAACTGATCTTCCTCTCTGGTTGTCGCACTGGGCAAGCTGGCAATTCGGGATCTGTGCCATCAATGGCTGAAGAATTGCTCAAATCGGGTGCAAAGGCGGTTTTGGGTTGGGGTCAAAAGGTTTTAGATCCTGATGCTACAGCCGCAGCAGCCGCATTATATCAGGAATTATCAGCCGGAAAGCAAATCACCGAGGCTGTTGCTTGTACATACCAAGCATTAATTAAGAACAAGGCGCGGGATTGGCATTTATTGCGTTTTTATGCAGGAGGTAATTTACCAAGTTCATTAGTCACACCTTTGCGGACTCGTGGACGTAAACCAGCACCACCGCTTTCTGTTTCTACCCAGTTTTTAGAAATAGGGAGGCTAAAAGCTGATACCGGAGAAACCAATGAAGCAATAGTCCTTTTAGAAAAATCCCTTACTCTCCGTAAACAAATCGGTGATATTCAAGGTATAGCTGAGATATTGCTCAAACTAGGGACACTCAAAGCTGAGAGGGGTGAGATCAACGAAGCAATACACCTTTTTCAACAAGCCCTTGCTGTCCCTGAACAAATCCAAGGCAAGGCTTGCAAGGCTTGGACGTTGCACGAAATGGGGAGGCTAAAAGCTAATACAGGAGAAACCAGTGAAGCAATAGCTCTTTTTCAACAGTCCCTTGTCCTCTGGGAGCAAATTGGCGGTGATCAAGGCAAGTCCTGGACGTTGCTTGCACTGGCGATACTCAAAACCGACATAGGTGAGTTCAGCGAAGCAATAAATCTTTTTCAAGAAACCCTTATCCTCCATGAGAAAATGGGCAGTATTAAAGGCAAAGCCTGGACGTTGGTGGAACTTGGGAAACTCAAAGCTAAGACAGGAGAAATAAACGAAGCAATAGACATTTTTCAACAATCTTTTAGCCTTCATGAGCAAATTGATAATATTTTAGGCAAGGCATATACATTGTGGCGTTTAGGGAATTTAGCAGAACAACAGGGTAATTACAGTCAAGCGCTAGATTATTTACAGTCAGCCTTAGAGATATTTCAGCGTATCCAATCCCCTAATGCTGATGCCTTGAGGCAAATTGTAGCGAGAGTGCAAGGTTTAATTCGTAATTCGTAATCCGTAGTTCGTAATTAAGAAAGTCAGAATTTAATCTGGCTTTTCAGGTTGGTATCTGTCGCCTATCTTTAAAAATTTGTATGAGCGATCGCCTCTTTTGCGCTAAGCTGATTCATCCACAAGTCTTTGAACTCCATTAATGAGCCTTTGATACTCATTAAAGAGGCTCTGAACTCCATTAATGAGCCTTTGAGCTTCATTAAAGAGGCTTTGAACTCCATTAATGAGTCTTTGATACTCATTAAAGAGGTTCTGAACTCCATTAATGAGCCTTTGAGCTTCATTAAAGAGTCTTTGAGCTTCATTAAAGAGGTTCTGAACTCCATTAATGAGTCTTTGATACTCGTTCACCAGTTTTTTAGACTTGTGGCTTGCTTGTCGGAGATTGCGATCGCCATAATTCACCCCAAAGCACATCCTAAACCAAAGAATCTGGATCTGCACTAAGCGCTCTGAGACATTCTGCTAGCATTTCCAGTGATTTTATTTGCCTTCACGGAAGCTGCAAACATACTTGATTAGTAAACGTAATATTCTGAGTAAAAGGCTCATTTAGATGAGCCTTTTACCAGAGAAAGGAGATATTAGCCTAAATCGAAAAGCAAGATTTCGCCGCCTATGCTGGTGCTAATTTCTAGCTGTTCTTCGCCGTTGATTTGTACACCATCACCGGCTCTGAGTTCTTCACCATTTAAGTTGACTATACCTTGCGCTACTTGTAACCAGGCATAACGACCGGGTTTGACTTGATAATTAACAACATCACCTGACTCTAAAACAGATGTGTATAAATCAACATCTTGGTAAATTGTCACAGCACCATCGCGCCCATCTTTAGCAGCGATTAAGCGAAGTTTGCCACGCTTTTCTTCTAGAGGAAAAGCTTTTTGTTCATATCTTGGTGCTAAACCTTCTCGATCGGGAAGAATCCAGATTTGTAGCAAGTGTAGTGGTTCTGTTGGTGAGGGATTAAATTCACTGTGGCTGATTCCAGTTCCAGCACTCATAATTTGGGCATCACCAGGGCGAATCACCGAACCAGTACCCAAGCTGTCTTTATGCTCTACAGCACCTTCTAAGACATAAGTGAGGATTTCCATGTCACGATGGCTGTGGGTAGGGAATCCAGCACCAGGGGCGATGCGATCGTCGTTAATTACCCGCAGAGAGCGAAATCCCATGCGGTTGGGATCGTAAAAACTACCGAAGGAAAATGTGTGATAACTATCGAGCCAGCCCATTTTAGCGTGACCACGGGCGTTTCTATCATGAATTAGGTGGCTAATTGTCTTTTGAGACATAGATTTACCTCGCTGTTAATTAGTTTTGAGTGTCAAAAAATTAAGTATTTAATTACGAACTTGTACTGAGCGTAGCCGAAGTATTACGTAGCTTGCTTCTTGCCTTTGGTAAGTATTACGAATTTGTTTAGCATAGTGGGGCGTAGCTGATTACGAATTCCGAATTACTTTTGAACTATTTAAATAATAAAACATACACATATAAAATGAAAAGTACGCACTTAAAAGTGGGGTACTTACTAAAAAGATACTGTGAGATTTTCATTTAAATCATCGGACAATAAAATTTTATATTTATTCAATAAGTCACGCTAGTAGGGTGTGTTCGGCGCATATTTTGATATAGTTTGTTACAAAAAATATGATTAAAGCGCCTAACGCAGCGCTATATAAAAAAGTGCGTTAGGCTTTAGCCTAACGCACCCTACTACTACTAAATCAAATGTTTCTCAGAAGTGCTTAATTTACACTAGCAGGTATCTTTTGAGTTTGAGTAATACCCGCTTTGCCATTCTCTGCCTTAATTTCTGCTACTTGCAGATGAGCTTCTAAGAACCAGAGTCGTTTGTCAATGGTGCGAGAAATTTCGGTGTAAAGGTCAGCAGTATCGAGGTCGCCTAATTCATCAGTTTTATCGATCGCTTGCCGGAGATGTTTACCATAGGATGCATAGCGATCTGCCAAGGCTGTCACATGGTCTTTACCATCCAAAATATCTAAAGGATATTCTGGCAGGATGGAATTACTAGCTGCGGCGCGAACTGTTCCGAAAGCGTATCCGCCTAAAGCTGTGACGCGTTCAGCTATCATATCGATGTACTCTTCCAATTCCCCAGCAAGTTCATCAAATAATAGGTGTAACTGGTAGAAGTCAGTTCCTTTTACATTCCAGTGCGCTTGCTTTGCTTGGGTTTTCAAATCCGAAGTAGCTGCCAAGGTTTGGTTGAGAAGTACCACGATTTGCACTCGTGCTTCAGCAGGAATGTCAATGCGGGTAGGGTACAGACGTGATGAAATGGTGTCGTCGCTCATGCTTCTTACGTTAATGCCTTTTGCATCTAACTTTACAGATTTTGGTTGGCTAGGCGAAACTCTCTGACGACAGATTATATTAATGGCTGAATGTGTTACTGCTTATGACTCTTGGTCAAATACGATGGTTTTCTATGGTATTGAATGTACCACCAAAAAGGCGATCGCGAATCATATCACTGTGCAAAAAGTCATGGGGAAAACCCAGTTCAATTTGACTGACTTCATCTAAGCGTTGCAAATGTTCTGGCGAGAGGCTGACATCTAAAGAAGCTAAGTTATCTTTAAACTGAGTTAATTTACGTGCCCCAACGATCGGAATAATCACACCAGTTTGAGCGCGTAACCAAGCTAATGCTACCTGTGAAGGTGTATGGCCAATTTCTGCCGCAACTTCACTGACAACTTGCGCGATCGCTAAATTCTTTTGAGAAACTTCTCCCCCTAAACTCGCTACTCGCCCTTGTTCGCCGCCTTCTTGACTGGGTTTGTTATACTTTCCTGTCAGCACTCCACCACCCAAGGGCGACCACGGCGTTAGTGCCAAATCCAAAGCTTTTGCCATCGGGATCAAGTCCCGCTCTGGTGTTCGCTGAATCAAACTATACTCAATTTGCAGAGCAACAAACTGCGTCCATCCTTGATAATGGGCGATGGTATTTGCTTGGGAAACAATCCAAGCGGGTGTGTCAGAAATACCGATGTAAAGCACTTTACCTTGACGGACTACATCATCAAGCGATCGCAAGACTTCTTCAATCGGTGTTGTAAAATCCCAAGCGTGCAACCAGAATAAATCAATGTAATCAGTATTTAGCCGTTTGAGACTACCTTCCAAAGATTGAATTAAATTCTTGCGATGGTTTCCACTGGCGTTCGGGTCGCCCTTCTTGCCATTCATCTGTAACGGAAAGGAATATTTTGTCGCAACTACAAAGCTTTCCCGTTCTTTAGCAATTAACTCACCAACAATTTTTTCACTGCTACCATCGGTATAACCGTTGGCGGTGTCAATGAAATTTCCCCCCGCTTCTACATAGCTATCAAAAATTTTCCGACTTTCGTCAACAGATGCACCCCAACCCCAATCTTCACCAAAGGTCATGGTTCCCAAGGAGAGTTCAGATACTCTTAAGCCGCTTTTGCCCAAAAGTTTATATTTCATGAATATTTTCTGATTAATGAAAAAACTAAGCAAATACTATTCCAAAGGCATGATAACTGGAAATCGAGGGGATATTTGAGGAGAAGCCTTTTAGTATTTGTATTGTCGTGCTATTTAAATGCGGCCGCCGCCTTGTAAATGCGACGACTTGCATTGTGAATGCGACGACTTGCATTGTGAATGCGACGACTTGCATTGTGAATGCGACGACTTGCATTGTGAATGCGATGACTTGCATTGTGAATGCGATCGCCGCCTTGTAAATGCGATCGCTTACATTGTGAATGCGACGGCCGCCTTGTAAATGCGATCGCTTACATTGTGAATGCGACGGCCGCCTTGTGAATGTGATTGCTTGCAAAAATTAACCCACCTTTCCTGTACTTTGCAATGGCAGTCGCTACAATAAGCCTACGTTCAGTCAAAACAAGACATAATGACCTACACTTCACCCAAACTACTTACCTTTGAGGAATTTATCGCTCAATATGGTGATAATACACGTTACGAATTAATCGACGGACAAATAAGAGACATGGAACCTACAGGGCCACACGAAGCTGTTGCAGGTAGTATTGCTGGTAGAATCTATGTTGAAATTTTTAATTCTAATTTCAACTGGCTAGTTCCAAAAACTAGTCTGATTAAACCACCTGCGGCTGAAGCTACAGCACTGCGTCCTGATGTAATTGTTTTAGATAAAGCAGAACTTAGTAAAGAACCACTCTGGCAAAAAGAACCGATTATTTGTAACGGCAATACAATTAAACTTATTGCTGAGGTTGTAAGTACTAATTGGCAAGACGATTATGCAAGAATTGTGGAAGAATACGCTTTTCTTAATATCCCAGAATATTGGATTGTGGACTTTCGTGGTTTGGGTGGTTTGCAATTTATCGGCAATCCCAAACAACCTACATTCACCGTTTGTCAGTTAGTTAACGGTGTATACCAGCAGCAACAATATCGCTTAGGAGATACTATTTCTTCTGATGTCTTGCCAAATTTACAACTTAAGCTAGACGACATTATGCATATTTGAACTGGGGATTGGGGGCTGGGGATGATTCGGTGAGGCAAAAGCGATCGCTACGGTTTTCTAAGCTAGAATACCAAAGTTGTGTTTAGACACATCCGACAAGTCAATTGCCAAAGAGCTGTTATTTTTATGAATTACTACGTAATCTACGACGGGAATTGTAATCTCTGCGTTTCCCTAGTGCAGTTGCTAGAAACTTTAGACAAGGGAAAGCTGTTTCGCTACAGTCCCATGCAAGATGAGCAAACACTTTTACAGTGGGGAATTTCAGCCCAAGATTGCGAACAGGGGATGATTTTAATTGATGGCAATCTACCTCAGAGACGTTGGCAAGGTAGTAATGCAGTAGAAGAAATTGGGCGGTTATTGCCAGCAGGAAGTATATTTGTAGACGCTTATCGAGCATTGCCGGGGATGAAATGGGCAGGTGATCGCTTTTACGAACAAATCCGCGATAACCGCTATGCACTCTTTGGTAAACGTTCTAATACATATCAATCGGCATACTGTGTTGATGGTAGCTGCAAGTCAACTTAAGTTAAATAGGCTGTTAGAAACCGCAGCTACACGAAGCTTTACCCAGCTGCGTAAGTTTCAAAATCCCTACTGCCTCCTTATTTGTCATTAGACAGAATTTGTTCTGGTAAAAAATCCGCCTCCAGATGCTAGCAAAAAGTCTGGTAGACTAACCATTATGCTATCTGGCGTGTTTGTAAACATTGTGCAATCAATGACATTGCGATCGCGCCACAATTCGGCACAACAAAGAGTTTGACGGGAGGATACTGCGTGAAAATTGGTGCTAACTACTTGGGTAACGGAGAGTGTGAATTTACAGTTTGGTCTCCGCTATTAGACAGCGTTACGGTAAAAATTTTGACGCCAGAACAGCAGTTAATTCCCCTCAAGCCTCAGTCTGAGGGATACTGGCACACGAAAGTCAACGATGTATATCCAGGTACGCTTTATCAGTATGTCTTGAATGGCCAAGACACCTTTGCCGATCCGGCGTCGCAGTATCAACCGGAAGGGGTGCATGGGCCGTCGCAAATTATCGATCATGATTTTGAGTGGACAGATGAAGGATGGGCGGGTGTTCCTCTGGAGTCGATGATTTTCTATGAAGTTCACGTTGGGACATTCACGCCGGAAGGAACTTTCACCGCGATCATTCCCCGTTTACCAGAGCTAAGGGAACTGGGAATTAACGCTATTGAAATCATGCCCATTTCCCAGGTTCCGGGAGACACTCATATTGAGGCAACTCTTGCATATCGCAACTGGGGTTATGATGGCGTTTACCCTTATGCTGTGCAAAATTCCTATGGTAGTCCAGCTGAACTCAAGCAACTGGTAAATGCTTGCCACCAAAATGATATCGCCGTTGTGCTGGATGTGGTATATAACCACTTTGGCCCAGAAGGCAACTATATGAGTCAGTTCGCGCCCTACTTTACTCAAACCTATAAAACGCCGTGGGGTGAAGCGCTGAATTTTGACGATGCCCATAGTCAGGGTGTGCGAAATTATTTTATCGAAAATGCGCTGTACTGGTTGGGTGAGTTTCACATTGATGCATTGCGGTTGGATGCCGTTCAAGCAATTTACGACTTGGGGGCGAAGCATTTTTTGTGGGAATTAGCTGAAGCTGTTCATCATTTCTCACAACAAGGGCAAAGATGGAAACGCCATCTAGTTGCCGAAAGTGATATGAATAATCCGCAATTAATTCGTCCAGCAGAATTGGGTGGATATGGACTCGATGCTCAGTGGAGTGATGATTTCCACCATGCATTGCACGCACTTTTGACAGGCGATCGCCAAGGATATTATCAAGATTTTGGGCAGGTTGCTGATCTGGCAAAAGCTTATGAAGATACTTTTATCTACGATTGGAAGTACGCACCACACCGCAACCGATTTCATGGTGTATCTTGCCGCGATCGCCCTTTATCACAGTTTACAGTCTGCATTCAGAATCACGACCAAATCGGCAATCAAATGAAAGGAGAACGCCTTACCCAGCGCATCTCTTTTGAAGGATTAAAGTTAGCTGCTGGCGCTGTGCTGCTGTCGCCCAACTTACCCCTGTTGTTCATGGGAGAGGAATACGGTGAAACTGCACCCTTCATTTACTTTGTCAGTCACTCCGATCCTGATTTAATTCAATTAGTTCGAGCCGGACGCAAACAAGAATTTGAAGCATTTCACTTTGCAGACGATCCTCCAGATCCAGAATCAGCAGAAACTTTCCTAAAGTCTAAACTCAACTGGGAATTACGCAATGAAGGTAAGCACAAAGTTCTGTGGAATTGGTATCGCCAATTAATTAATTTACGTAAGACGCATCCAGCCCTTTTGAATCAAGACCGCAATTTCATCCAAGCGACTAGCGATAAAGAGAAGGATTTGGTGATCGTGCGTCGTTGGTGCGAATCGAGTGAAGTTATATTTGTAATGAATTTCAATTCATCGGCGGTGACAGTGACTTTGCCGTTTGAGCAAAATGCTAATAAATTGTTAGACTCGGCTGATACCTCATGGTCTGGGCATGGTTCTGAGGCCCCTGAACATCTTTCTGTGAGCCAAGAAGTGAAATTGCAACCTACTAGTTTAGTACTCTATGAAAAAGGATGAGGGGGAGAGTTAGAACTTAAAGTTTCACCCTGATAACCTCAACGTTCGAGCAAAAAGGCTCAATGTTCGAGCAAAAAGGCTCAACGTTCGAGCAAAAAGGCTCAACGTCCGAGTAAAAAGGCTCAATGTTCGAGCAAAAAGGCTCAAGGTTCGAGTAAAAAGGCTCAACGTTCGAGCAAAAAGGCTCAACGTTCGAGTAAAAAGGCTCAACGTTCGAGCAAAAAGGCTCAACGTTCGAGCAAAAAGGCTCAACGTCCGAGTAAAAAGGCTTAACGTTCAAGCAAAAAGGCTCAACGTTCGAGTAAAAAGGCTCAAACTCCCTCACCTCTCAAAACATTTCAGATAAGATCCCCCCGCCTGCGGCGACCCCCTTAAAAAGGGGGTAAAGATCAGAAAAAGCCCCCCTTTTTAAGGGGGGTTGGGGGGATCTTCGAGAGACAAAGATGTTAACCAAACCGTATCGCCCCATCTCTCATTAGAACAAACTCATGCGAATTCCTACCGCCACTTATCGAATTCAGTTTACACCTCAGTTTGGCTTTGACAACGCTAAAGCGATCGCAGCTTATTTAGCAGATTTGGGCGTTTCTGATTTATATGCTTCCCCGATTTTCAAAGCCCGATCCGGGAGTACCCACGGCTACGATATAGTAGATGCCACTCAACTAAATCCAGAATTGGGAACTAATGAATCCTTTGATGCATTAGTTGATGAAGTTCAATCCCTTGGTATGGGCTGGTTACAAGATATAGTGCCCAACCACATGGCCTATAGTAGCGAAAACGATTACTTGATGGACATACTGGAACACGGTCCAGATTCCAGCTATACCGACTACTTCGACCTTTCTTGGAATGCACCCTTTGGCGATCGCCAAGAGCGAATTCTCGCGCCGCTACTGGGAGATTTCTACGGTGTATCCCTGGAAAACGGACACATTCAACTGCAATATGAACAAAACGGTTTAACTGTCAACTATTACGACTTAAAACTGCCGTTGCGGTTAGAATCTTACACAAAAGTTATCACTCAGAACTTAGGTAAACTCACGCGCACACTGGGACGCAATCACCCCGATTTTATTAAGCTATTGGGGATTCTCTACATTCTCAAAAATGTGCCCTCAGAAGTTGCGGGTAAACAGCGACAAGACCAAATCGCATTTATTAAAGGATTGGTTTGGGAACTCTACACCACAAACGATACCATCCACGAGTTCATTGACGAAAATATCCAAACTTTCAACGGAGAACCGGGCAATTCAGAAAGCTTTAACCTCCTAGATGATTTACTCAATGACCAATTTTACCGTCTCGCCTTCTGGAAGGTTGGGGCAGAAGAAATGAACTACCGCCGTTTCTTTACTGTCAACGAATTGATTTCCGTTAAAGTTGAAGAAGTGCGGGTTTTTAATAATACCCACAGCTTGATTCAAAAGCTGGTTGAGGAAGGCAAGTTTACCGGTTTACGGATCGATCATATTGATGGACTTTATAATCCAATTCAGTATATCGAGAGGCTGCGGGAAAAAACAGGAGATGTTTACATTACGGTCGAGAAGATTTTAGAACTCACCGAAGAGTTGCCGGAAAACTGGGAAATTGAAGGAACATCGGGATATGACTTTCTTAACTATGTAAATGGCGTATTTTGTCAAACTGAAAATGAATCATCCTTCGATAAAATTTACCAGAACTTTATTGGTTCAAGAGCAGCTTATGCATCGGTAGTAAAAGATAAAAAGCACCTGATACTAGAAAAGAATTTAGCCGGTGATATTGACAATCTGGCTGTTTTGTTAAAGAACATTTCCAGCAAATATCGCTATGGCAATGATTTTACACTGAATGGCTTGAAAAGAGCGATCGCCGAAGTTTTAACACAGTTCCCAATTTACCGTACCTATATTACCCCTGATGGAATTGGAGATAGCGATCGCGCTACCATTCAAGAAGTAATTAGCCAAGCCAAAGAACAAACGCCCCTGTTGCAGAACGAACTGACCTTTATTGAAAAGTTAATGCTGCTAGAGTTTGATAATTCTCTAACTCAAACAGAACGCGAACAGTGGATATATTTTGTCTTGCGAATGCAGCAATACAGTGGGCCGCTAATGGCCAAAGGCGTAGAAGACACCACATTATATGTATACAATCGCTTGCTGTCGCTCAATGAAGTCGGGGGAAATCCCGGTCATTTTGGGATTCCAGTAAGCAAATTTCATGCCTTTAACAAACAGCACCAAGCAACCTGGCCCCACACAATGAACACCACCGCCACCCACGACACCAAACGCGGCGAAGATGTCCGGGCCAGATTGAATGTCCTTTCAGAAATCCCCGATGAATGGGATCAGCAGGTAAATACTTGGAGTGCTATTAATCGAGGACATCGGAGCGATCGTCACGGCTTTGCTATCCCCGATCGCAACGATGAGTATTTTCTCTACCAAACCCTAGTGGGGGCGTTTCCTTTTGCAGAACACGAACATGAATCCTTCGTGGAACGGGTGAAGGAATATATAATAAAGGCAATACGAGAAGCAAAGGTGCATACAGCCTGGTTACGACCTGATAGCGGGTATGAAGAAGCTTGTACTTCCTTTATTGGGAAAGTACTCGATCCTACCATCTCCGGGGAATTTCTAGAAGCTTTTCGTCCCTTTCAACAGCGAATTGCAGACTATGGGATATTTAATTCCCTTTCCCAAACTCTACTGAAGATTACCGCACCCGGCGTACCCGACTTATACCAGGGAACGGAACTTTGGGAACTGAGTCTAGTCGATCCAGACAATCGCCGTCCCGTGGATTTTGAACAGCGACGTACTTACTTAAGCGCCATCCGCGAACAGGCAAAAACAGACATTCTCGGACTAATTCAGGAGTTACTGAACGACAAAACAGACGGCAGAATCAAACTGTTTTTAACGGCTCAATTACTCCAAGCTAGAACAAACTATGTCTCATTATTCCAGGATGGCGACTATCTGCCGTTAGAAGTTCAGGGAACCTACGCCAATCACATTATCGCCTTTGCGCGGCGGGAGGGAAATCAAACAGCGATCGCGATCGCGCCACGCTTTTTAACTAGCCTCATCCAGCCTGGAGAGAATCCCTTGGGCGAGTCAGTTTGGCAAGATACGCATCTGCAATTACCCTCTGGAACTTCCCAAACCTGGAAAAACGTCCTAACTCAGCAACCCCTACAAGCTACAGAAACATTATCTATCGCAGCAGCCCTCGCCGATTTTCCAGTTGCACTGTTAGTCAGTGACTAACGGGCATGGGGTAAAAGAGGCAGAGGGGCAGAGGGGCAAAAGAGGCAGAGGGGAAAATTCTGCCTTGCTTTCTTGCTCCTTGATCTAGCTGTGTCAGCCCCTTTGGGGAAGTCAAAAGTCAACGGTTCGACTTCGCTCACCGTTGACTTTTGACTTCCGCCTTGCGGTACTAGTCCTTAGTCTCTCCAGCCCCATTTTGAATTTTGAGATGAATTATGACTACTCCAGCTTACACGGACACTCCACCAGCACTTACCACCACGCAGATTGATGCCGTGCGCCTCCACATCAAAAAAACGTGGAAAACCTTAACGCGATCGCACGAACACTTATTACAATCTGCAAGGGATACCAAACTAGAGCACAAAAAAGATGCTTGTTGGATTGTCTACATTTCCCCCTTAGAAGATTCTCCCAAGATTAGAAGTGTGTTGGAGCGATCGCTATCTCCCAAGGATATGGAATGCCTGGAAATTCGCACTTTGCCAAGTGAAGTGGAGGCGATTAAAGATCACGGATTGTTGTACCTACCAGGGCCTTATGTCGTACCAGGTGGTCGTTTTAATGAAATGTATGGCTGGGACAGCTACTTTATATTACTGGGACTTTTGCACGATGGGGAATTAGAACTAGCGCAAAGCCAAGTAGACCAACTGCTGTACCAGGTGCAGAATTACGGCATCGTCCTCAATTCCAACCGGACTTATATGCTGTCGCGATCGCAGCCTCCTGTCCTCAGCATGATGGTTTTGGCATTATTCCAGCACACCCAGGATAAAGAGTGGTTAAAGTCAATCGTACCGCTTTTAGAACAGTTTTACTATTATTGGGTAGTTCCGCCCCATTTGAATGCTGCAACCGGCTTATCTAGATTTTATGCCTTTGGGGAAGGCCCCGCGCCAGAAGTTGTGTTCTCCGAGCGGGATGAGCAGGGGAAAAGCCACTACGATCGCGTCAAGGAGTACTATAAAACTTTTGAAGTTGAGGATTATGACGTTAGTCTTTATTACAACCAGGAAACTGACCAACTGACCAACCTATTTTACAAGAGCGATCGCACCATGCGCGAGTCTGGTTTTGATATCACCAACCGATTTGGCCCTTTCAGTGCTGATATCCTCCACTACGCTCCTGTGTGCCTCAACAGTTTGCTGTATCAGGTTGAACAAGACATGGCGCAAATTAAGGGTATTCTGGGAAACGAACAACTGCAACAAAAATGGAGTAGTCGTGCAGATATCCGCCGCGATCGCATCGATCAATTTCTCTGGGATGAAGAACAAGGATTATATTTCGACTACCACTTCCAGAGTGGAAAACGCCGCCGCTACGAATTTGCTACCACCTTCTATCCTCTCTGGTTGGGAATTGCTTCTCCAACTCAAGCCAAACGCGTTGTCAAAAATCTCTCTTTGTTTGAAGCCCCAGGCGGAATTTTTACTAGTACTCGTGTCACCGGCAACCAGTGGGATGCACCCTTTGGCTGGGCACCATTGACGTTAATTGCCGTCCAGGGACTTCACCGCTATGGGTTTCACGCAGAAGGCGATCGTATTGCCAACAAATTTTTAGCGATGGTAGTTAAAGAATTCGAGCGTCACAATACCCTAGTTGAGAAATATGATGTTGAGCGCTGTTCTGCCAATGTTTCCGACGAAATCTGCTTTGGGTATAGTTCTAACGAAGTTGGTTTCGGCTGGACAAATGGAGCGATTCTAGAACTCTTAGCAATCGCTGATAAAAAAGTTTAAATAAAAAGGCGTGAGTTTTTCCTCATGCCTTTATCTGATTTATTACACTTGACTCTATATTAATTATGTATAGTTGAATTAAATTTGAATTGGATAAAAATAAAAACCAACAAAATATTCAGAAACATGGAATTAGTTTTGAAGAAGCTACAGAAATATTTGACGGTGTTGTTTTCACCTCAATTGATGAACGGTACGACTATGAAGAAATTCGAGAAATTAGTATTGGCTCAATCCAAGGTGTTGTAATTGTTACTGTTGTCCATACAGACAGAAACGGCAAAATTCGATTAATCTCTGCCCGAAAAGCCACCCCCAAAGAAAGGAGAACCTACTATGAGTATCTCACCCAATCGACTTAAAGAACTCGAAAATATCCCTGATACAGCGATTGATACTTCAGATATTCCTGAATTAGATCAGCAATTCTGGGAAACAGCTAAAATGGTAAAACCTGTTAGCCAAGAAGCTACATTAATTCAACTAGATCAAGATATTCTAGATTGGTTTAAAAGCAAAGGAAAAGGCTACGAATCTCTAATTAACTCCGCTCTCCGCTCTTATATTGAGCAGAATTCATCGCTATAACACCTTACCTTACTGGCTTATCCCAAATCATGAGGAATAATCACAATGGTTAAATCAGCCCCAAAAATTATAACCGTTGATGAATTTATTAGCCATTACCGTGAGTGCGATCGCTATGAACTCATTACGGATTGTTGAGCGAGGAGTCAGATGTCGCTCGACGAAGCCAAGTGACAACTGGAAGTGCCAGTAAAAAAAATAGAGAACTATTTGGCTCAGGAACTGAAGTAGTGGAAATGGGTGTCACAGTAATATTATCAAGCCCCATAGGATTAGAGCAACACGGTGCTGCCGGGTTAGTTAGAGAGATTGTCAGGCTGTCGATTAAGTAATTCGAGTTCGAGTTGACCACAGTTTGAAAATTACCAAAAGTGTTTGGAACCGTACCTTCAAAAGAAAATACTGGCGTTGAATTCAACAATCCCGTTATTACATAAGGGATTGGTGTCACGCTGGAGTAAAGATCAACCGAGTTGAATTTAAACGTGGAGTCATCGTTTGTAATTTCAATTGTCGCAGCCAGCGGGTTCTGACCAGCCTCATTGGTAAACTCTATGAAGGGAGCCGGATTCCCGTATGAGTCAATTGCAACCCAAGGCCCAGAAACTACCGAAGTTGTAAAACCAGATTCAGTATAGGTTGATAGTGTCCCTACAGATGCTTTCTCAAACGTAATCGTCGTAGCAGATGCCGTTTGATGTACTCCGAGCAGCAGGCCAAGTAAAGTAACCAAGTGTGCAGCAGGAGCTATCGGTACCAAAAATTTAAAAGTCAAGGCAAAATAACTTTTCCAAAAAGAAATCTTATTCATTTTTCCCTCTAAATATGAAAATAAATAAAATTAATGCAACTAACGGTACAACAAATCTTTACGGCTGGGCGATCTGTCATTGAGTGAAATGGTATAAGATGCGATCGCTTTGAGTAGTTTGCCAACTTAAAATTGCTCTGACTTTTAACAGTGTCTGGAAAACCTCTCCCCTAAAAGGGAAGAGGCTTTGAAATTTTCCTCCTTCCTGCGTCGGGAAAGCTGGGCAAAAATAAATTAAATTATGTTAGGCAATGTAAAACTAATAAAATTGGTTTGTAGTAAGCGGCTCCAGCCATATTTTCAGAGCTAGAGCCGCTTACTATAAATCTTAAACCTTTAATTATTCACGCCTACTTACTTAGAACTCCAGTTTGATTAATGAAACCTTTTTACGCTCAAAGCCTTGCTGGACAAATATTTTAGTCTCAGTATGCTTATCATTATTCAATAATTTACCAAGTATCGGCTGTACGCTTATCGTAAGGCTCACCTGTAAAAGGTTGTACGCCAATAGTAGGATAAGCATCATCCGTAGGGCCAAAAATCCGCATTGCAGCTTCAGAAATATACTGGGTTATGTTTGCAATAATTTGGGAAATAGCCATAATATTGGACTCCTTTTTTCGAGTCGCTTTAATTGTGCTACTTATACTCTAATACTGATATTCAAAGCTGGCTCTAGTTCTCAATATATTGAGAATATATGCAATATTTCTTCAGATAACTTCGCAATACTTTAGCTTTTCAGAAAAACAAACTTTTCCCTTTAGATTCTAATTGTAACATACTTGTTTCTCCAACCCCAGTTGGGAAAAGAGGCTGGCAAACAAACTTTCTCTGACAGGATATTGTTGCTTTTCATTAGCCGCTTTGTCAGATCAAGATTATTGCTAACTTTTACTATTAAAAAATATTAAATATTCTATGAAGCTAGGATTAGTTTATCTGTAAACCTACTGTTATACAGGAATATCTGAAAATACACGTGCTGAGAGTTGACATTATTTATGGTAAATATTACCATAATAAAAGAAGCATCTTGTAAGGAAGCTCTTGCATGACAACTTTTATGCCAGATTTGGACTATGTATATAAACAGCAAAGCCAGCAGAACCAGGAACTAAACCTTTCTGCCGATGATTACAGCTTGCTGACCGACCTTTACCAGTTGACGATGGCAGCTTGTTACACAGGTGAAGGTATAGAACAACGACGGGCAAGCTTTGAATTGTCTGTCAGACGATTGCCAGAGGGTTTTGGTTATTTAATTGCAATGGGGCTAACGCAGGCATTGGAATATTTAGCCAAATTCCGCTTTAGTTCCGCGCAAATTGCGGCATTACAGGCAACAGGAATTTTTGCTCACGCAGGCGATCGCTTTTGGTCACTTTTAGCTGAGGGAAAGTTTACAGGTGATGTTTGGGCAGTACCGGAAGGGACGGCTGTATTTGCCAATCAACCACTGTTGCGAGTGGAAGCACCCCTTTGGCAAGCACAACTAGTGGAAACTTACCTGCTGAATACGATTAATTACCAGACTTTGATTGCCACAAAAGCAGCACGGTTGCGGGATGTAGCAGGGGAATCAGCAACACTTTTAGAATTTGGGACAAGACGAGCATTTAGTCCCCAAGGGTCTTTGTGGGCGGCACGGGCAGCTTTGGCGGGTGGGTTAGATTCCACTTCCAATGTGTTAGCAGCGCTACAACTGGGACAAAAGCCAAGTGGTACGATGGCACACGCCTTGGTGATGGCATTGTCAGCACTAGAAGGCACTGAAGAGCAAGCTTTTAGTGCATTTCATCGATATTTTCCGGGTGCGCCGTTGCTGATTGATACTTACGATACCATTGCTGCTGCCCAGCGCTTGGCCGAAAAAGTAAATTCTGGGGAAATGAAATTAACAGGAGTGAGATTGGACTCAGGAGATTTAGTTACCTTATCAAAACAGGTGCGATCGCTCCTTCCCGGTGTGCCAATTTTTGCTAGTGGCGACTTGGACGAGTGGGAAATTGCCAGATTAAAAGCTGCTGGGGCTGAGATTGATGGTTACGGACTGGGAACGCGACTAGTTACAGGTTCGCCTGTCAATGGAGTTTATAAACTTGTAGACATTGATGGCATCCCAGTGATGAAGCAGTCTAGTGGTAAAGTTACTTATCCAGGACGCAAGCAGATTTTTCGCTCGTTTACGGGAGATAAGGTAAAAGCAGACAGGTTGGGACTCTTAGGTGAAATCCCTCAAGAAGAAGAACCTTTGTTGCAGTTGGTAGTGCAAGAAGGTGAACGGGTGCAGCCGTTAGAGTCGTTGGCAACAATTCGTCAGCGTACCGCCGCCTCAGTTGCCAGTTTGCCAGAACAGACACGGCGTTTGGATCATCCTATCGCGGTGCAAGTGGAAATTTCTGCCGCACTGCAAGAGTTGACAGAGGAGACTAAGAAACGTAGACGCGCCAGGGGCAAGCCGCTGGCTACCGCCAAGGACGTAAAGGACGCAAAGTAAGATGATGAGAATTGCTTTGTTTGGTACTAGTGCCGATCCACCAACTGCTGGTCATCAAAAAATTCTGAGTTGGTTGTCTGAGCGTTATGATTGGGTAGCAGTTTGGGCGGCGGATAATCCATTTAAGTCCCATCAAACACCCTTAGAGCATCGGGCGGCAATGCTGCGACTGTTAATTGCGGATATAGACGCGCCACGGCACAATATTGCTTTGGAACAAGAATTAAGTAGCTTCAGAACACTGGAAACAGTGGAAAAAGCGAAGCTTATTTGGGGTGAGGATGCTGAATTGACGTTAATTATTGGTTCAGATTTACTGAGTCAGCTACCACGTTGGTATCGCATTGAAGATTTGTTACAGGAAGTGCAACTACTGATTGTACCGCGACCGGGATATGCAATAGATGAGTCTAGTTCAGAGGTAGTGCAAAAGCTGGGAGGGAAGATTGCGATCGCTAGTCTGACCGGTCTAGATGTTTCCTCAACAGCGTACCGCGAACATGGAGATCCCCAAGCCCTCACAGCCCCTGTAGTTGCCTATATTAATCAAGAGCATTTGTACGAATGCCAGGACGTTCACAAAAAAAGATACCAACTCCGTTAAACCAACAACCTTTGGCCGATTTCAAGGTTGGTGTTGATAATGTAATTTTTTCTGTAGATACTGTACAAAATCGGCTGTTAGTTCTACTAGTAATGCGACAGCAAGAACCATTTTTAAATCATTGGAGTCTTCCTGGTACTTTGGTACGTCCAGGAGAGTCTTTAGAAGATGCCGCCTATCGCATTATGGCAGAGAAAATTAAGGTCAACAATCTCTATTTAGAACAACTGTATACATTTGGCGGGCCGAATCGCGATCCACGGGAAGCAAATGATAGTTATGGTGTGCGTTATTTATCAGTTAGTTACTTTGCCTTAGTGCGATTTGAAGAAGCCGAATTAATTGCCGATCGCATGACTGGCATCGCTTGGTATCCTGTCAAACAAGTGCCGCAATTAGCTTTTGACCATAACGAAATTTTGGCTTATGGACATCGGCGGTTACGAAATAAATTAGAGTACAGCCCAGTGGCTTTTGAAGTCTTGCCAGAAATGTTCACCTTGAATGATTTATATCAGTTATACGCCACAGTTTTAGGTGACAATTTTTCCGATTATTCTAATTTTCGAGCGCGTCTACTCAAGTTAGGTTTTTTATGCGATACCGGAATTAAGGTATCACGGGGTGCTGGTCGTCCGGCTAGCTTGTATAAGTTTGACGCCGAAGCTTTTGCTCCCTTAAAAGATAAACCTTTGGTGTTTATTTAATCAATTGTTACCCAAAGCCCAGAGTTAAAAGTCTCAAGTCCAGAGTAAGTTATTTGAGCATTTACCAATGACAAATGACAAATGACAAACAAAATGACAAACAAAATGAAAATTGCGATCGCTCAAATTAATCCTACTATCGGTGATTTGCTTTTAAATGCCCAAAAAATACTGGAAGCGGCACAACGAGCAGCATC
Source organism: Nostoc sp. (assembly GCF_036918245.1). Lineage (GTDB taxonomy): Bacteria > Cyanobacteriota > Cyanobacteriia > Cyanobacteriales > Nostocaceae > Nostoc. Next base: position 1,834 of record NZ_JBALEF010000111.1, on the reverse strand, counting down.
TAGCGGTGCGCGTTTGTTGTTGACACCAGAACTTTCTTTGTGTGGCTATCCACCAAGAGATTTATTACTAAATCCTAGTTTTGTGGAAGCGATGGGCATGACTTTACAAAACCTGGCTCAGGATTTACCACAAAATTTAGCTGTGTTGGTAGGAACTGTTGAACCGAATGTTAAAGCACATATTAGTGGTGGTAAAAGCTTATTTAACAGCATGGCTTTGTTAGAGAATGGCAAGGTTAAGCAAGTTTTTCACAAGCGACTTTTGCCTACTTACGATGTCTTTGATGAACGCCGCTATTTTGAAGAAGGCTTGCAAGCTAATTATTTCACTCTCGATGATATCCATATTGGCGTAACTATTTGCGAAGATTTATGGAACGATGAGGAATTTTGGGGCAAACGTAGTTATACAGTGAATCCGATTGCTGACTTAGCAATTTTAGGTGTAGATTTGACTGTAAATTTGTCTGCTTCGCCCTACACTGTCGGCAAGCAGCAGTTTCGCGAAATAATGTTCAGGCATAGTGCAGTACGTTTTCAACAACCGATGATTTACGCTAATCAGGTTGGGGGAAATGATGACCTAATTTTTGATGGGCGTAGTTTTGCCTTAAATCGTCAAGGTGAAATTATATCTCGTGCCCGTGGTTTTGACACCGATTTATTAATAGTAGAATTTGACGAGGCGCAACGTGATTTGCAGTTGGGTTCTGTAGAACCGATGTATGAATCGGAAGATGAAGAAATTTGGCAAGCGTTGGTTTTGGGAGTGCGAGATTATGCCCACAAGTGTCGCTTTTCTAAAGTAGTGTTGGGTTTAAGTGGCGGGATTGACTCTGCAATAGTAGCTGCGATCGCCAGCGCTGCACTTGGTAAAGAAAATGTCCTCGGCGTTCTCATGCCTTCCCCTTACAGTTCCGAGCATTCTATCAGTGATGCTGTGGCATTAGCCGAAAATTTGGGGATTAAGACTCATCTTTTACCAATTGGCGAGTTAATGCAAGGCTTCGATCAAACATTAGATGATTTGTTTGCGGGTACAGAGTTTGGACTGGCTGAAGAGAATATCCAATCTCGGATTCGCGGTAATTTATTAATGGCGATCGCTAATAAATTTGGCTATTTGCTTTTATCTACTGGTAACAAGTCAGAAATGGCAGTTGGTTACTGTACTCTCTACGGCGATATGAATGGCGGGTTAGCAGTGATTGCAGATGTTCCTAAAACCCGTGTGTATTCACTTTGCCATTGGTTAAATCGCCATAATGAAATTATTCCGCAAAACGTTTTGACTAAAGCACCCAGCGCCGAACTCAAACCAGGCCAAGTAGATCAAGACTCTCTACCGCCTTACGAAATTTTGGACGATATTTTGCAACGCCTGATTCACAACCACCAATCAGCAGCGCAAATTGTAGCAGCCGATCACGATGCGGTGATTGTAGACAGAGTAATTCAAATGGTGGCGCGGGCTGAATTTAAACGGCGACAAGCACCCCCCGGCTTAAAAATCACCGATCGCGCTTTTGGAACCGGTTGGCGAATGCCAATTGCTAGTAACTGGGTTGGTGTTAAAAACGCCTACCAGACTAAAAGTATAGCTACACCTACCTTAGTCTGTTGGGATGGACAAGATGCACATCAGCAAATCAAGTAATTAGTTATCAAACCTCTTCCTACCTTGAATTTTTGTTCAAACCTGTCCCTCTCCGCATCGGAAAGGGACAGGTTTTGCTTAGTATAGCAACCGCCAAGGCGGTTAGGACACCAAACGCAAGACATCCTCAATCGCATCTCGTAAACAATCAAACTGATCGAGTTTTTTGCGGATTCG
>NZ_JBALEF010000110.1:0-11930 GCF_036918245.1 Nostoc sp. | reverse complement strand
GACGAGTATTTGAACTGGATTCATCCACCTTTTATCTCCGTTGACGAGTATTTGAACTGGATTCATCCACCTTTTATCTCCGTTGACGAGTATTTGAACTGGATTCATCCACCTTTTATCTCCGTTGACGAGTATTTAAACTGGATTCATCCACCTTTTATCTCCGTTGACGAGTATTGGATACTCATGCAAATTCCAGCAATTTTCACAAGCGTGGAATATACATAATTGTAGGGGCACAATATATTGTGCCCCTACGCGTGTAGTCTATTCAATTGAAAACCGCTGTAATCCTTAGCCAGATGCAACCTAATTAATCTTAATTTCCGATTTTTTCTTGGCAACCTGAGCTTAAATCAAAGCTTTGACATTCTCTAGCTTCCAGCAATTGCCTAACCGTATTACCAGGCTGACAACTCATCAAAGTTCCCGCAACCGCAGCCAGTGTAACAACAGTAGCTAGTCCCAACAAAGTGGCTCGTTTTCTAGGTTTGATTGTCTTGATTAAATTATCTATCCCAGTCGCACTACCAACAACCTCAATTGTCCCAAGTGCTTTTAAAGCAATAGCCGCATTAGCATAGCGACGTTTTCGGTTACGTTCCACCATTTTCATCAACCACCACCGGAAACGCGGACTGATTTGAGGAATTAATTGCTGGAAATTAAAGCGATAGTTATCATCAATTAATTTGCCAATCTCAACAGAACGGGTATTAGTAAGTAAGCAAATTAGTGTTGCTCCTAAACTATATAAATCTGATGCCTCAGTCAGAGAATGACCAAACTGTTCTTCTGGTGGCATAAAACCTGGAGTTCCTGCTATCAAGCTGCTTAGAGCTACTTTCGCACCCTGTATTCTAGCCAACCCAAAATCAACCAGATAAGCATTTAGTTCTTCATCAACCAAAATATTCTCTGGCTTAATATCCCGATGAATAATTGGGGAAACTTGCTTTTGCAGATAAACCAAAATTTCTAAGATTGAGAGAGCAATTTGCTTAATTTCTTCAGGATTAAAGCTGCATTTTAATCCCAAGGATGGGGCATTTTTATATTCCTGTACCAGATAAAAAGCCCCTGGCATTTCAAAGGAATCTATATAGCGAGGAATGCGGGAATGATTGAGTTGTTGCAAGATTTCAATTTCGCGCTGATATGCTTTCACACCTGATAAATCAGCACCTGCACGAGCAAAACAAAACTCTTTAATTACCACCTGTTGATTAGAGTTGAGGACATTAGCTAAGTAAGTAATGCGTCCCCCTTCTTGGTTGCGTCCTAGTTCGCTGATGACTTGATAGCCAAGTTCTGAAAAATCTGGATGGTGATTTAAGGGAATTACCCTTTTATCTCGATTACGCACATCAAGCTCCATTTCACACACCATACGAGTTTGATTCTGTCAAGGTGCAATTAAAAGATTAAGATCCACTCACCCAGATTGTTAGCCCCATTTTTACCTTGCTTGGGCTAATATATATCGGCAGAAAGGCGAAATTATCACCTTTGCGCTAGCCAATCGACAATCTGGGCATTGACAACATCTGGAACCTCATCGTGAGGACAATGACCGGCATTGGGAATGGGAACAATTTTGATATCTTTGCCATTCTCCCGTGCCTTTTCGTAAATCTTGGCCCCGGTAATTGGTGTCCAGGGATCGTCAGCACCCCAAATTACTAATAAAGGATGTTCTACTTTGGGCAAAAGTTCCTCTGGACTTGGACCAGGAGGGGCTGTGAGAATAGATGCGAAGACTTGTTGCGCTCCTGAATCGCAAGAAGGAGTATAAAGTAAATCGACTAATTCATCGGTGACGGCTTCACGGTTTCGGTAAACTTGGTAGAGGGTGCGGCGAATTTGGGCTTTTTGGCGGATGCGGTTAAAGACTAATTTACCTGTAATTGGCGATCGCACAAACCGATTAAAAGTTGCCATCACCATCCGTAGTGGCGGGTTCAATTCGTGGGGACGATGACTCAACCCACCCGCAGAGTTAATTAAAATACCGCCAGCAGCAATTTCTGGATGTTCTACCAGTACAATCAAGCTCAGAAGTGCGCCAATGGAGTTGCCAATAAATACAGCAGGTTCTTGGATGTGTGCTGTGCAAAAATCTTTCAGCAGTTCCACCCAAACTTCCACACTGTAATCAATGGCCGCTTTATCAGAACCGCCAAAACCTAAAAGGTCTATGGCAAATACCTGGTAGCCAGCATTAGCTAAGACTGGGATATTTTTGCGCCAGTGTCCAATGGAAGCACCAAAGCCGTGAACCAGTACCAAAGGGCGTCCTGTACCCATGACAGTGTACTGAATTTTGTAACCCTGCCAAGTCCAAATGAATTTTTCAAAGGCGTCTTGGGTTGTAAGCTGTTGTGTAGTTACAGTCATTATTAAGATTAATAAAGTCTTTCTTCAAATATACTAATGTTCTCTGACCTAAAATGAAGTCTGAACAAAATGCTATTTTGAAATCAGTCCCAGTTGAGTTAAAGTCTTTGCCCTATAACCTATTTTGAATTGGAGCGTACCCCTTTGGGGAAGCAAGCTACGCGCAGCGTCTCGGAGAGAAGCGACCATGCATGACCCTTTCTGCTAACCAACTCAAGACCGAAATTATCTACCCCAGCTTTGATGGTAAACCAATAGCTGAGAGCGACCCAGCACGGGATTATCTAATTTATGCTGTAGAAGCCTTAGACATTTATTTCCAAGACCGAAATGATGTTTACGTATCAGGGAATCTATTTGTTTACTACAAAAAGGGCATTCCTAGTGCTGTGATTGCTCCTGATGTCTTTGTGGTATTTGAGGTAGACAAGAAAAAGCGCGTCAGCTACAAGGTTTGGGAAGAAGGGGGTAAAGTCCCTAATTTTATTTTGGAAATCACTTCTGCAAGCACCCAAGAAAACGATGAAGAGGATAAACCCAAGAAATATTCACTTTTAGGTGTGCAAGAGTATTTTCAGTATGACCCAACCGGAGATTACCTCAACCCACGACTAAAGGGTTCCTATTTATTTGAGCGCAAATATCAACCCATTACATCCAACTTTTTACCCGATGGTGTCTCGTCTTTTCACAGTGAAGTATTGGGTTTAGACCTCAGATTGATTGACGAAGAATTGCGGTTTTTTAACCCCCAAACTGGGAGAAAACTGTTAAGTCATAAAGAAACAGAACAAGCGCGACAAGAAGCAGAACAAGCGCGACAGGATGCAATACCTAGATTATTGGAATTAGGCTTGAGTATAGAACAGATTGCCAGTACTCTTAGTTTATCGGTGGAAGAGGTGGTACTTATTTTATCGTTGGATCTGGGGAGACGTTTTCTTGAGAGTGATAGGTAAAAATTTCTATAATTGAAATTACGATCGCTCTGTGGTGAGAACGCAGTAGTAACCTCAATGCCTGCAATAAAGCTGACATCATTGATAATGAAGGTAGGCGTTATCTTCACATAAGTTTATGTTTTTAACTTGGTTAGACAGCAACTCTTGGCTGCTGGAAATCGGCGGAAAACGAGTATTAATAGACCCTTGGCTGGTTGGTTCGTTAATTTTTAGCAATTTGGATTGGTTTTTTAAAGGTTCGCGATCGCAAGAGCGCCCGATACCAGATAATATCGATCTGATTCTGCTGTCTCAGGGTTTAGAAGACCATACTCACCCACCAACGCTCAAGCTGCTCGACCACAGCATCAAGGTTGTAGCTTCTCCCAATGCAGCTAAGGTAGTACAGCAGTTAGGTTACACCCAAGTAACAGTATTGGCTCATGGTGAAACTTTCACTTTAAATAATCAAATTGAAATCAAAGCTTTCCCTGGCTCTCCAATTGGCCCCACTTTGGTAGAAAATAGTTATCTCCTCAAAGAATTGGAGAGTGGTTTAACTGTATACTACGAGCCTCATGGGTATCATTCTCCACAACTTCAGCAAGCTACACCTATCGATGTAGTGATTACACCGTTTATTGATATGACGCTACCTTTGCTTGGGTCGATTATTAAAGGACAAAATAGTGCTTTAGAAGTCGTAAAATCATTACAGCCTCAAGTAATAATACCTACTGCGGCTGGTGGTGATGTGGCGTTTGAAGGATTCCTGATGAAATTCATTCAAACTAAAGGAACTGCTGAGGAATTTCGCTCGTTACTTGAGAAAAACAATCTTGCGACGAAGGTACTCGAGCCGAAACCAGGCGATCGCTTTGAACTACGCTTAGAAAAACGAGCATTAGCAATCTAATGAGACTAGATAGTGGTTGCCGACATCCGACCAATATTTAAGGGATTATCTACATTAGAAAGAGCTAATTAAATAAATGCCTAGCCGTCGCCAATCGTTTTCACAGGTTGGCGTTCTCATGATTACTCGTGGAGTTCACCATCTGCAAAATATGCTTAATCTGGATTTCTCTAATTCCGGTTATGTAAGCTGTTTGGTAAAAAAATCTAAAAATCAACCGAAAATATCCTGAAGCCTCACCCCGATAAAGCTGTGCTTTATCTCTCCTCTCCTTACTAAGGACGAGGGGTTAGGGGTGAGGTTTTGATATGTACCCATTCGTAAGAAATTAAGATAAAGTCCCTTTTGTCAACCAGTTAAAATACTCAAAATATTATTATTAATAAAAATGATAATCGCGTATGAGGAGAGACGGATGGAAAATTATGGGATTGCATCCGAAATCTGGTTATTTGAAGATGTAGTATATTTTATCCACATAATGAAGCCCCATGAAGCGAAATTTATTTAATGTAATTGCTCTTTTAGCAACATCTACTTTAGTTGGGATTAATAGCCCTGCTAATGCTACACCTAGCAGTTATCAGAAAAGCTGTAACAATATCTCAGTTTTTGGCAACGTTCTCTCAGCTAGTTGTAGCCGATCCAATGGTTCGTTCAAGAAAACTTCAATAGTCTTACGGGGGATTGAAAATATTAACGGTACTTTCAAAGTGACTGACCCTGGTAAAGTTAGCAATTATCAGTTCACTTGCCAGAATATCCGCATCAAAGGAAACTATTTAAAAGCTGCTTGTAAAAGTAGAAATGGCACACTTAAGTGGACTTCAATAGTCTTGCAAGGAATTGAAAATATTAATGGTGTGCTGAAGTATAGTAGCAGTCCCTGAATTGATAATATTGGCATAAAAATAGATTATAATGCCTAGCTGTCGCCAATCCTTTTCATAGGTTGGCGTTCTCATGATTACTCGTGGAGTTCACCATCTGCAAAACAGCCTACTTAATCTGGATTTTTCCAATTCAGGTTAAGTAGGCTGTTCGGTACAAAAATCTAAAAATTAACCGAAAATACCCTGAGGGGGCATTGCATCTTGATATCGGTAAAAGGTCTAATTAGAGGTTGACCCTTTAATTTAGAAGGCTTGATTGTAATGAAGACCCTCCCCGGATTGCTATTTGTACTTAGCTTCATGGTAGTAGCTTGCAGTCCGTCTCCAGATAAAACGGTGTCTTCCAATCCTGAAGTAACAACCACTCCAGTTCAAGTAGGACAAAAGACACAAAATAAGCCTTTAGTTGTAACGACAGTCGCTCCTTTAACCAATATTGTGAGTAACATTGCAGGCGATCGCTTAGAAGTTAAGGGTATTATTCCAGAAGGAACCGACTCCCATACCTTTGAACCTCGTCCCAGTGATTCTGATTTGCTATCCAAAGCTAATTTGATTATCGCCAATGGGTTGCATTTGGAATCCCCAACAGAAAAACTAGCAAAAGCCTCGAAGCCTAAAGAAACTAAAATCTTTGAACTAGGCAGTAATACCATTACTCAAGATCAATGGCTTTTCGACTTCAGCTTTCCCAAAGAAAAGGGTGATCCCAATCCGCATTTATGGGTAAACCCCAAGTATGCTGAGGCTTACGCCAAACTAGCCGCCCAACAGTTAACTACTTTAGATCCTGCTGGCAAAGATTATTACGCTACTAATCTCAAAAATTACTTACAACGTCTGGATGCCTTAGACAAGGCAACACGGGAAATCGTCGCCAGTATTCCCGCCAAAAACCGTAAACTTTTGACCTACCATGATTCTTGGGCGTATTGGGCTAGAGAGTATGGTTTTCAAGTAATTGGTGCGATTCAACCTTCAGATTTTAAGGAACCATCCGCTCAAGATGTCGCAAAGCTAATTGACCAAATTCGCAAAACAGGCGTTCCAGCAATTTTTGGTTCTGAGGTCTACCCCAGCAAGGTAGAAGAACAAATTGCCCGCGAAGCAAAGATAAAAACTGCCAACACTGCCGATGATGAGTTACCTGGAACAGGTTCAGCTAATGCAATGGAAAACACTAATCCTGAGCATACTTATATTGGGATGATGGCTAACAATATGCGAATTATCGCTTCTAATTTAGGAGGAAATCCTGATTTAGTGAAGAACTTGAACACTGGAAATGTTGTTGGACCAACAGCAACTAAGTAAGATTAATAAAATAAGTACAGCAGAATTCAGAAGTCAGAATTCAGAAGTAAAACACGCTTTCTACCTGGCTTTTAGACGAATCGTTATGTAGTTCACCAATTTGAAATCTGCTGTATATGCAACCAATACTTGAAGTTAGAAATTTAACCTGTGGTTATCAAACCCAGCCAGTGTTTAGGGATGTTAATTTGACGCTTTATCCTGGTCAACTTACTGGTTTGGTAGGGCCTTCTGGGAGTGGTAAAAGCACTTTAATTAGAGCGATTTTAGGATTAGTTCATCCTTGGGCTGGAGAGATTTGGTTTCGAGGAAAGCGTTTAAAGCCAGGAGTATCACCAAAGGCGGTGGGCTATGTGCCGCAGGTGGAAACGGTGGATTGGACTTTTCCAGTTACGGCTCTGGAAGTGGTGATGATGGGGCGTTACCAAAAGCAGAAGGTGTTGCCTTGGTCTTCGCGGCGCGATCGCCAAGTTGCCAGCGAACTCCTGGAGCGCGTCGGGGTTGCCCATGTTGCCCATCAACCGATCGGTAATCTATCTGGTGGGCAACAGCAAAGGGTTTTTATTGCCCGTGCTTTAGTAGGAGAACCAGAAATAGTCCTTTTAGATGAACCCACCAGCAGTTCCGACTTGCACGTTCAACACGAACTATTGCACCTATTAGCTGATTTAAATCAGAAAGGCTTGACAATTATCCTCTCCACCCATGACCTCAACTCGGTAGCGACTCATCTACCTTGGGTGGTATGTTTCAACCACGGTTTAATTTGTCAAGGTCAACCTATCGATGTCTTCAGTCCTGCAAATCTTCGGCAGACTTTTGGTGGAGAAATGGTAGTTTTCCACCAACAAGACCGAATCTTGATCGCTAGCGGTGGTACTTCCCTACGTCATCAAATGCAAGACAACTTGCCGGAAGTATTGAAAAACTTTAAATAAAACATAGTCAAATATAATCAAATGAATTCAGATACCTGAAACATAGTATATTAATTTGAGATTAAAAGTAATCATCATGCGGCAAGTAGAAAAACATTTAATCAAAGATGGGCATGAATGGTTTGATTATTGTGCTAACATCACCACAATTTCTCGACAGCTTTATAACACGGCTCAATTCACACAACGCCAAGGGTTTTTCTATGGATGGGGGACACAATCACAGGCTAAATTAGATATTTTATTTAAACAGCATGATAGCTATAAAGCATTACCAGCTAAGGTAGCTCAACTGGTCTTCAAACAAAATGGAGACGCTTGGATAGCCTACTACAAAGCTTTGGCAGCATATAAACTTAACTCAAATAAGTTCACAGGTAAACCGAAACCACCTAGTTATATTGATGACAAAAATCTAGTTAAATTTAACAATCAGGCTATTGGCAAGAGAGAGTTTAACAAGGGTTGGATAGTTCCTTCAATGTCACCAATCAGCATTCCGGTAAAGCCTCTTTTAAAGTTTGAGAATTTGTGCGAAGTGCGAATCATGCCAAAAACCGGATGCTTTGTTGTTGAAGTGGTTTATGAAATACCAGAAACGAGTGAGTTCTTTTGCAGTCTTAACCCTCAACTAAATGCAGCGATCGATATTGGGCTTGATAACTTGGCGACAATTGTTTTCAATGACCTAACAATTCAACCAATCGCCGTAAATGGGAAACCATTAAAATCAGCTAACCAGTTCTACAACAAGCAGATTGCTAAATTCCGAGGGTTCCTGCCTCCTGAAAGAGGTTCATAAAAGCGGATTGCAAACATAGTTCGTAACCGAAACAATTTTCTAGATTCCTACCTGCATCAATCCACGAAAATGATTGTGAACGAATTTTTGTACTTAGGAGTAACTCATGTGTCAATAGGAAAAAATGAACAGTGGAAAACTCATCTTAATTTAGGGAAACGGAACAACCAGAACTTCACCCAAATACCGCACGCTAGATTTATCGAAATGCTGACTTATAAATTAGAACGAGTTGGCATTACCGTTAAGGTTACAGAGGAATCCTACACTAGTCGGGCTTCAGCAATTGATTGGGACATTATCCCAACTTATGACCCTAACAATAAGGTAAACCACATTTTCTCAGGAAAGCGTGTTAAACGTGCGTGGTATCTGAGTAAGGATGGTTTAAAGATTCATGCCGATCTTAATGGTGCATTGAACATCGGCAGAAAAAGTAATCCCGAAGGGTTCGACTGCAACAAGTCTATTCTAAGGGATAGGGGATGTCTGGTAGTACATCCAAGGCGGATAACTCCACTATTTAAACGTGACTACGCCAAAAGTAGAGTTGCTCAAACCTAAATTTTAAATGTCTGACTATACTTGACTATAAAATTTGGAACTATTGCGTGCAAGATAATTGTCACTGAGCCATATCAGCTTGCTTTTACAAACAAAGGCAGGAGGCAGGAGGAAAGAAGTATTTAGGACTTACGCATTGACAAAAGCACAAATTTAATACTGAATATATCTCTTCTCCTCTGTACGCAGGTATCGAACCATCAGAAAGCTACTCAAAGAAAGCGCAGTCAGTGGTGCTGGGTTGAAGCTGGTATGGGCTACAGTTACTAGAGTGTGAGTGCAATCATCAAGTATCAGAAAATTATCAGGAGGAAATGATGGCAGGCAAATTAGACGCAAAAGTGGCAATTATTACAGGTGCATCTTCAGGAATTGGGGCGGCGACGGCGATCGCTCTTGCAGAAGAAGGCGCACACGTGGCGATCGCGGCTCGTCGAATCGAGCGATTGAATGAAATTGCACAAAAAATTGAAGCGGTTGGTGGAAAGGCTTTACCGATTGTCACGGATGTCAGCGATGAAACCCAAGTGAACTCACTGGTGCAAAAGGTCAACACAACTTTAGGACGAATCGATATTCTTGTGAATAATGCGGGCGTTGGAGGATTGGGAACGATTGAGGATGGCGATTCAGCAGAGTGGCGGCGACAGTTCGACCTGAACGTTTTGGGATTGCTGTATGCAACTCATGCGGTTTTGCCTATCTTCAAAGCACAGGGCGTTGGGCATGTGGTCAATCTTTCATCCGTTGCCGGACGGATTACGCGGGCAGGCATGGGTGTGTACAGCGCCACCAAATGGGGCGTAAATGCGATTTCAGAAGCTCTGCGGCAGGAAGTTCATAAAGACAATATTCGTGTCACCATTATTGAACCTGGTCTGGTTGCCACCGAATTTATCGACAATATCACCGATCCGGCTGCGAAACAGGCGCTCGAAGCCCGGTTCAAAGCCGTCACTCCGCTGCAACCGGAAGATATTGCACGGGCGATCGTCTATGCTGTTACCCAACCGCCTCACGTCAACGTGAATGAAATTTTAATCCGACCAACGCAACAGGAATAAGACATCGCTTGCACTACCCATGAGCTTTTGGCTCACCATGATTTTTCCTATTACCAGCGATCGCCTCCGTGGAGCATCTGGCGTCGTCCTTGCTTCAATCCTCTGTCTCCTGCCTTTGTTGATAAAAATATGGATTTTTTACTAGCTCCCTTTCGCTACGAATTTTTTAGCCGTGCCATTTTAGTAGGCATGATGGCAGGGCTATTATGCGGCATTATGGGAGTTTATATTACAACTCGGAGAATGAGTTACATTGCCCACGGTTTATCTCATGCGATTTTGGGGGGAGCCGTGCTGAGTTATGTACTGGGCTTGAATTTCTACATTGGCTCTGGGATTTGGGGTTTTGCAGCTGCCCTGCTGATTCAATATTTGACAGGACGCAAAATATACTCGGATGCAGCTATTGGAATTGTCACAACTGCTAGCTTTGCTTTAGGAGTAGCTGTGATCAGTAGCTATCGCAAGTTTAGCCAAAACTTTGAAGCCGCTTTGTTTGGCAATGTGTTGGGCGTTTCCCCTAATGATTTGTGGGTAGTGACGGGTGTGACGATTGTCTTACTCAGTCTGGTTTTCTTGTTTTATCGCCCGTTGCTATTTTGGTGTTTTGACCGAGAAGTTGCTCAAGTTCATGGCGTACCCGTTTTTGCAATGGATACTTTATTTGCTTTGATGTTGGCAACTTTACTAGTGGCGACACTGAATGTGTTGGGGGTAACTTTGATTATTTCAGCCGTGGTGATTCCGGCATCAATTGCGCGATTAGTGAGCGATCGCTTTGCTTATCTGATGATTATTTCCGGGATTTTAGGAACTGCGATTTCGTTTATAGGCATCTACTTCAGCTACTACCTCAATATTGCCTCTGGAGCTAGTGTAGTGCTACTTTCAACCGCCATATTTGCCTGTGTGTTGCTCACCAGGAACCTGCAAGGACGATATAAACGCCGTCTCCCTCCCCTCTCTACAAAACACCTCCCTTAGTACAGTTTTGTGTAAAGGCGTAGCTTTTTTAATGCAGGGCGACACATTAACAATACGGCCGACGCATTGGCATTGCATCGGGATGCATTGGCATTGTATCGAGATGCATTGGCATTGTATCGGGATGCATTGGCATTGCATCGGGATGCATTGGCATTGTATCGGGATGCATTGGCATTGTATCGAGATGCATTGGCATTGTATCGAGATGCATTGGCATTGTATCGAGATGCATTGGCATTGTATCGGGATGCATTGGCATTGCAAGGTATTGCCAAATTTAATTCGCTACAAATTAATCAAATGCTGTACTTAGCAAGAGTTAGTCTGGATTTAATGCGGAATTTTTATTTACATTATTTGGCACATAAACCTCTCTGATGGGAAAGGGAATTTGAATTCCTGCTTGCTGGTAGCGTTTGTGTAATTTTTTGACAAATAGATGTTTACCAATACGTTGGTCAAAGTATTCACTTACGCGCATATATAACGTAAAATCTATACTAAAATCATTAAAAGTATGAAATCTGATATATGGTTCACTTTCTTTTAATTCCGGTGCAATTTCTTGCATGACTTCTTTAGCAACTTCTACAGTTACTCTTTCAACTTCTTCCAAATCGCTATCATAACTTACACCCACATCCATTGTTAAAGTAATTTCCTTTGCGGGTAAATGATAGTTTGTGAAAATTGCAGAAGACAACTTAGAATTAGGAACAATGACTACATTATTGGAAATTTCTTTAATTGTCGTATTCCGCCAAGAAATATCTATAACATATCCCTCATGTCCAGCATCTAATTTCACATAATCTCCAGTTCTCACTTGCTTAGAAATAATTAAGTAAAAACCAGAAAATAAATTTGCAAGTGTGTCTTGAAGTGCTAAACCAACTGCTATACCACCAATACCTAAAGTTGTGATTATCGGTGTAATTTGAACACCCACTGTTTGCAATACAATTAATGTTCCCAAAACGAAAACAGTAGCCTTAGCAAGGTTAGAAATTAGTGATGTAGGTAAGGATTCAGGTGGCAGAGTATTGACAAGGGGGACACTTGAGGGGGAGTATCACAAATATGAACCAAAACCTGCCTCAAGATATAGACCGAG
>NZ_JBALEF010000109.1:0-63750 GCF_036918245.1 Nostoc sp. | reverse complement strand
CCGTGATTTCAATCTTAAACGGGCGGCTCATGACTATTTAAACTTAGGAGTTGGCTTCTTACCATTATATGTAGCTTCATATTAAATTGGTATAACACACTCTCATTAGATTCTTAGCTATCGAAAAGGCGATCGCTGTACTCCAAAGGAGAATCTAATGAGTAAGTTTTGAACTTCGGCAACCTTTCCTGATATAAGCATACCTATCAAAATCATTATAAATTTTTTTGAGTTACTGCTGTTCTGTATCAATCAGAATTTCCAGGGGTAACTAATTAGAAAATAAGTCAAAAATATTCTTAATAATAAGCTGTACCAATCAATATCAATAAAAAGCCCTCAAGCAAAGATGAGGGCTAGGCAGTTTTTTGCTAGAGATATCAGCTCAATTCCTTCTAAGCACGAGCACGCGTAATCTGAGTAGTATCAAAGTTTTGTAGCCGAGTCATATTTCCACTGTTCTTGTCAACAATATACACAGCATTAGGTGTCTCATATCTCATAGCTCCAAAGGCGAGGAGTTGACCTGTTGCAGAGCAAACTAAGCCTTGTAAGCCATTATTCCATGCTTCACCATTAACTTTCAATTGTCCTAGTCTGATGGGCTTTTTTTGATTTGAATCTAGCTGCACCAGAGTTGTATCACCATACGCACCAACTATAGAGGTATAAAGTATTCCATCTGGGCACTCAGCTAGATTGCTGACCCGCTCATCGTCCAGGAATTTAACCTTACTAATAGAACTTATCTCTCCTGTTTGAAGGTTAATATCTACCAATCTGATCGGTGGTGTACCGTTTTTCTTACCTACTAGACCAATGAGTCGCCCATCATTAGTACCTAGCAAGCTTCCAAGCTGTTGATTTGGTTTAAGTCCTGAGACTATCAAAGTTTTTACAGGCGTACCCAAAAATGTAATGCGAGTAGGTGTCGCCTCTCTCCGACTAATCGCAACCGGAGTAATGGCTACAACAAGTGTGCCATCGCTTAAAGAGGTAAAACCACTCAATATCTCATTAGGCTCTAATAGAGGTGTACTTTTATCCGTAAGTACCTGAGCCTTTCCTGTAACTAAGGATTGCAAAACTAGTCCTACAGGCTTCATATCTGTGCGAATATCTGTGCTTACACTGTTTAGGGCAGTGTTCTCTACTAATTCAGTGGTGTTTACCTCTGTAATAGCCGTTTGGTCAGTAGTAACCATCGGGCTAGAACCTATACCTACAATATTTACACCTGGTGTTTCTGCCAAGACTTTCTTGGTGAGATAACTAAGTCCAGATAATACAGTTCCAGCAAGTGCCAACTGTCCAAACTGTCGACGTGATAGCTTGTAATTCATATTTTCCTTCCTAGAATTAATGACTTTTATTGGGTAGCAGTGCGAACATAAACAGATAAGGCTAATATATTTGCGTCCAGGTTGCTACTGAGGGTGTTCCATTGTTGTCACTAATAAAAAGCATGTACCAGCCTGGGGGTGCGATGTTTCGATTGTTTATTACCGTGACCTTAAGAGAAGTAGCGTTTCTAGAAGTAATGGGTGCATCCACTAACCTTTGTTCTGTATCGCAAGAATGGGTAGTTGCCATTGGTCTAATAAAACTAACCCATTTAATATTCGCAGCCTGGGGTGTCTGAATTGTAAATTGCTGCCCGTAGGTCACTGTTTGAGGAGCGCTCCGAATAACTGGTCGCGATCGCGACATATACGCAGGACTGTAGATTTCTAATCGCAGTTCATTGACCCTCCGTTGAGGGTTCCCCCCAGCTGTGACGACCCTACCATCTGGTAGTAGCAAGGCTACTGAGTGATATACGCGGGGAACATTTTGTTTAGCTACTACTGTCCAAGTATTTGTAGCTGGATTGTAGATTTCTGCTGGCAGCATTGATTGTTTTGTATCCTCATTCATTTTGCTACCATTGCAAACAAACACTGTGCGATCGGGCAATAAAACTGCGCTGTGATGCATCCGAGCATAGTTTAAAGGCTTTGCTGCTACGTAAGTTGGATTAGTAGCTTTTAAATCGACAATATTTACCCTCTTTGTTGCTGTCTTACCACTACCCCCACCGAGAATCATCACCTTTTGATCTTGTGCAGGTGGTAAAAGCACACTGGCAGCTTGATCGCCAAAAGCTGAGTCTTGCAGCCCCGGCACTACTTTTTCTGGAATGGATTGTGTAAATGTTTCTGGCAGGGTTAATATCCTTGGGCTCGATCCATAGTTTCCACCCATCTGACCACCTGAATAAAAAATTTTTCCACTATTTAGTAGAAACAGATGCGCGTATGCCGGTAAGGCACTAGTTTTTGGAAAAGCGTTCCAACCATTTGGAAAGAAAGCAGAATAAATTTCTGGTTGTCTATTGAGGTTGCCATCTTTATCTGGCCCAGATACTGCTAAGATTCGACCGCTGCCTAGTGTTAACACAGTAGGATACCAACGACCATTATTCATTGATAGTATCTTGACCCATTTCTCAGCAATGGGATCAAACATCAGAGCATAGGGTGAACCGTAAAATGGGTCATAGCGCAAAGTTCCACCTGCAACTAGTAACATCCCATCAGGGCGGAAGGAGTGACCAGCGCAAAAAAGATCCATTGGTTGCTTGTTACTATCCAATGGAGGCGCTTGACGGGAAAAGGTTCCCTTGTTTACATCCCAGACTACACTGTCATAGGGAGTATTTAACCGATTAGGATCGTTACCTGAGCCACAGAACAAGAATATCTTACCAGTACGAAGTAGAGCGGCATGTATGGGTAGGATTGGAGCACTGTACGACAATACTTCCCATTTATCTGTAGTAGTAGCCAGAGCAATAGAAGTCCCTAAATCTGTTTCTTCTTGAAAGTTAGTCTTGTTATTAGTTTGAGTCACTTTATTTACAATTCTTCCTACGTGAACTTAATTTTTTGTACTTTATTTTATTAATTTATTTCTTAATTCATATCTATACTTCTTTAGGCTTATTTAGCGTTAAGATATGATGTGTTTTCTATAAGGAAATATAAAATTAGCTTTATCAATAGTGATTGCGCTGTCAATCATCTATCCTGTAGAGTATCTAAATTAAGCCTGAAATACATTGCTACTATCAAGAATACTACATCTCGTTGATAAACTTTTTTCATATTTTATTTTCTCACAGAAGGAAATAAAATTTTTTGGTTTTGCGGCCTCAATTTGTGAAATAATCGAAAATATCTAGTCACTTTTGGATAATCAGATAAATTAATAAAAAGCTTGTATAGTAAGGGTTTTGTAGGTTCCAACTAGCAACATTAATTTGTGAATGTATGTTAATCAAGAATAATTATCCAAGACTATCTATATCCCTACAACTATTTAATGTGGCGGATTATTTCGGCAACTGACCAAGCTTGAGCGATCGCTCCTCTGGGTGTGTGAGGTGAATCGCCATCAAAAATCTCAGAAATAGAACCAAGACAAGCGTCAAAGAAAAAGTGATCGAGCAAGGGTTGCCAATCAAAAGGCAGCGATTGTTGTGGATAAAAACGTTGCCAAGCCCGAATATATGGCCCAATTAGCCAAGTCCAAACAGTGCCTTGGTGATAAGCGCGATCGCGTTGCTGTTGATTGCCCTCATATTTCCCTTTATATTCGGGATCTCCTGGATCGAGACTGCGAAGACCATAAGGGGTGAGCAAGCTGGTAGTTGCCAAATCTAATATCTGACACCCTTGCTGTTCAGAAAACCCACAATGGTGTAGTGATAGCGCCAAAACGGCATTCGGACGAATTTGAAAATTCCGGCGATCGTCCGGCTCAATAGTATCGTACAGATAACCTAGCTGAGGATTCCAGAACTTTTGCAGCGAGGTTTTCACGTGTTGTGCTTGGTTAGCATAACGCTGTGCTTGCTTAGTGAGACGCACTGGTGAGCCATATTCCATTTGGCTCAAGCGCTCTGCCCACTGACTCAGCCAACATAAAGCAGAATACCACAGCGCATTGATTTCTACTGGCTTCCCGTAACGGGGCGTGACGGGGTGTGCCCCAATTACTACATCCATCCAGGTGAGAGCTACACCACGAGCATCCCAACTAACTAGCCCATCGGTAGCATCGACCTGGATATTGAAATGTGTACCACCGACAAATGCTTTATAGATTTGCTGTACTACAGGGAATTGCTCTGCCAAAAAATCCCAGTCTTGGGTAGCTTCTAAATAAAGTCCTAAAGTTTCAATCCACCACAATGCCGCATCAATACTGTTATAAATTGGTTCGCCATTGAGATCGGGAAATGCATTCGCAATCAAACCGTGGCGACAATAATGCCCAAAAGTTCGCAATACTCCTTTTGCTAGGTCAAAGCGCTGTGGAAGTAGTGCCAACCCCGGTAAAGCGATTAATGTATCGCGTCCCCAGTCATTAAACCAGTGATAACCAGCAATAACCGTGGGGCCTGCAATTGAGGCTCGATAGACGATAAATTGATCGCTTGCTTTGAGTAGTTGTTGCCAGATTGGGGAGTGGGTATAAGAGGCAGAGGTGCAAAGGGGCAGAGGGGCAGAGGGGAAAAACTGACTGCAACTTCTCCCCAGCTCCCCAGCTCCCCATCTCCCCAGCGCCTCTGCTCCTCTACCTCCCCCTCTCCATCCAAAAATCTGTGAGAGCCTTTCTTGCTCTGCCTCCACAGCTTCTGTGAAGGTTTTGAGGGTGAGAACACCTGGCACTGAGTCGGTTTTCGCGACTCGTGCTTCTAAAGTCACCGTATCTCCTGGTTGGAGTGTGACTATCAAGTAACCAGGACTGTGGAGGTCTTCTTTGTCGCCTAATCCCCGTTTTGTCTCCTCAGACAATCCATAATCCCAATACCAGACTGCATCCGGTTGATAATTTCCTTGTGTCCAGCGCAAGTGCCAAGGTATGCCGAAGCGCCCAGAATTGATTGCTTGCAGACAGACTTGCTGTTGCCCTAGCAATTGTAAAAACTGTAATTCTTGACTAGCAGTCTGCTGGTGGTGAAAGTCACGTTCTGCTATCAACAGTCGCAACCGTAAAATAGCTGTTTCACTTCCCTCATAGCGATACTGAATTAAAATTCGATGGCAAAATTGGGCATTGGGCCATTGCTTATCCCCCCTTGTCTCCTTTTCCCCTTGTCCCCTTGTCTCTTTCCCTTTGTCCCCAGTCTCCACCAAACCATAGGGCATCACCAATTGTCTAGTTAATTGCCAGTTATCTTGACCCCAAGTCCATTTGGGAACTGGGTTAATATCAAAACGGCGTAGCTGCTCAGAGCCTGTTCGCTCAATCTGACCGTTACCCCAAACATTTGTCCCCAGTGCCACAACGCTGCCTAATATTTCCAAGCTAGCTTCTAGGTGCGAAAACAGCAGAGTCTTTCCAGAAGGTGGGTTTGTCGCGGCAAACAGCCAACCATGATAGGTGCGCGTGCGGACATCAGAAACTGTACCGCTGGCAAAACTTCCCAAGCCGTTGGTAAGCAACCATTCTCTTGTATCTAAATCTGGCATTTGCTACTCAAAATCGTTATGAGTATGATATAGTCGTAACAGATCGTAATTAAACTGTAAGAGCGTGGATGGGTGAATTTTATTTGACCCAAATTCCAACGCTACTAAACCGATAAAGGAGAATTAGGTTAATATGTCCCTTACTTACGGAACCGAAGGAAGCCTCCGCGTTGGTCAACAAGCTCCCGATTTCGCAGCAACGGCTGTGGTAGATCAGGAATTTAAGACAATCAAACTTTCCGATTATCGCGGTAAGTATGTCGTCCTGTTTTTCTACCCACTAGACTTTACCTTTGTTTGTCCTACTGAAATTACAGCATTTAGCGATCGCTACGAAGAATTCAAGAAAATCAATACTGAAGTCCTTGGGGCTTCCGTTGACAGTGAATTCTCTCACCTCGCCTGGATTCAAACAGATCGTAAGTCTGGTGGCGTCGGCGACCTGAATTATCCTCTAGTCTCTGACATTAAGAAAGAGATTAGCGCCGCTTACAACGTTCTTGACCCAGCAGCAGGCATTGCCTTGCGTGGTCTGTTCATCATCGATAAAG
Organism: Nostoc sp.; assembly: GCF_036918245.1. Taxonomy (GTDB): domain Bacteria; phylum Cyanobacteriota; class Cyanobacteriia; order Cyanobacteriales; family Nostocaceae; genus Nostoc. The sequence goes on along the minus strand of NZ_JBALEF010000109.1, from coordinate 57,680 downwards.
ATGGTATCATACAGCACGCCACCATTAACAATCTAGCTTTTGGTCGTAGCGTTGATGAAACCCTGCGGACATTACAAGCAATTCAGTATGTTCAGTCTCACCCTGACGAAGTTTGCCCAGCTGGTTGGCAACCTGGTGACAAGACAATGAATCCTGACCCAGTGAAGTCTAAAGTCTACTTCTCTGCTGTCTAAATTTTGCTAGCTAAAAACTCTAATCCAGCCTTTTGGAGTTGAAAGCAAAATCAATGAAAACCACAGATAAACAGAGATACACATTAAACAATGTTAACTTCCGTAAATATCTGTGGTTTTTTATAAAATATTATTTAAATAATCAAGGTTAAAATATGCTTACTTCAACTGACTTTAGTGGCTTATTAAATGAGAGATTTGTCCGTAATTTTTTACCAGTTCCAGCTAGCAATAAACTCAGATTGGAAGTGGGAACACCAAACTTTCAGTTGCCAGATATTACCAACGGGACTTTAGTAAAATTGTCTGATTATAAAGGCAAACAACCAGTGTTACTAGCCTTGACTCGCATCTTTACCGAAAAGCAATATTGTCCTTTTTGTTTTCCTCACATCAAAGCTTTAAATCAAAACTACGAGCAATTCAAAAATCGCGGTATAGAAGTTTTAATGATTACTAGTACCGATGAACGGCAGAGTCAAATAGTTGTCAAAGATTTAGGCTTAAAAATGCCACTATTGAGCGATCCTAGTTGTCGAGTGTTTCGTACATATCAAGCAGGACAAGCACTGGGAGCGCCTTTGCCAGCACAGTTTGTATTAGATAAAGAAGGAAAACTGCGCTACTGGCATTTATTTTCTTTTTTGGATCACAATGCTAGTGTTGAGACATTGTTAGAACAATTCAATTGACTATAAATATTCAAAATAAATTGCATTGGGTGCTGGAAACTGGGGATTAGGAATTAGGAACTATTAAGATTTGAATGGAAATTCAGACCCTAATCAAATCTTAAGCCAATATAGAGACGCAAAATTAATGCGTCTCTGAATTTTACTTGTTTTAGCGATCGCCACAAAAATCCCTTAATTATTATTTGTCGTTACCCACATCTTTTTATCTTTAGCTTCGTTGCTATTCAACCTCGGAATACAATTCCAAGGCTAATAGTTCAAGTTCTCTTAACTGGACTAAACAACAATTCATCTCAAGTTCGGTTAAACATTCATCCGAACATGATTCAAGTCCACTTGAGTGAACAGTAGCTCTGAGCCGCAGAACTTAAGTTCTAGACAGGATGTGGTTTAGCATAATACTTTGACTGTTACCAAAATGTGGGTAATGACGAGATTTTAATTATGGGGATTCTGTTTTTGCTTATTAAAGCCTGAATTGGTTCAAATGACTACGAGGATTATAAGTACGTATAGCCCGGATTTTTTCATAATATTCCCGCTCTTGTTGACTGAGGTCTTTTGGTGGAACGATCGCCACTTTCACAAACTGATCGCCGCGTCCACCTTTGGCGAGGGGCCAACCTTTGCCACGTAAACGTAGAGATTGACCAGAACGCACTCCTGCTGGTAGTTTGACATTAACTGAACCATCGGGAGTGGGTACATCAATAGACGCTCCCAGAGTAGCTTCATCTGGTGTGATTGGCACTTCGCAAATCAGATTATCGCCTTCCATTTGGAAGAACGTGTGCGGCTGAAGTTCGACTTTTAAGTATAAATCCCCCCGTTGTTGAGTCATGGGGTTGATTTGACCTTTGCCTCGCACTCGTAGGCGAGTACCAGTTTTAGCCCCAGACGGGATGTTAACATCTATTGTTTCATTACCTAAACTGAAGCGTTTTTTCACACCATTAAATGCTTCAGCAAAAGTTAGAGCGATCGCAGCTTCACTATCTTGGGTACTACCCGCACCTCCATCTTGAAATCCAAAATCGTTAAAGCTGCTGCTAAAATGAGTTGAGGTACCTGGAGAAGTGCGGTAAGAGTGACTTCGTGCCTGACTTTGGCGCCCCGCACCCGCACCACGAGGGATAGGACCACCAAAGCGTCCTAGCAACTCATTAATGAACTCATCAAAATTGCCGTATTGACTGAAGTCAAAGTTACCCATATCGGGACCAGCACCGCCAGATGGGAAACCTTCACCAGCTTGTTTCCAATATTGACCGAATTGATCGTACTTTTTGCGTTTATCTGGGTCTGACACAACTTCGTAGGCTTCGCTAACTTCTTTGAAGCGTGCCTCTGCCTGTTTGTTGTTTGGGTTGACATCAGGATGGTATTTGCGGGCTAGTTTACGAAAGGCTTGTTTGATTTCCTCTGAACTGGCAGTCTTACTGACTCCCAAAATAGCGTAATAGTCCTTGAAGTCGGTTGCAGCCATCTACCAGCCTCCTATAGAAATTCCCGTTATGTTTATTTTGAAGATGAGAGATGTTTAATTTGCCTGGTATAGTGCCAAACAAAAAGAATATGATTTCAAATTAACAAAAAATATAGAAAATCAAGTGTGGTTCTCGCTCACCAAGAAATCGCAATTCCCGTACTCCGATTTTTCTGATAAGCGGCTCAGGCTGTCTAATCCTTCTTCCAGACTTGGGGGAGCATCCCGGAGTTGACGATGCATCCGCAAAATAATTTCTTCTGGAACTTGGCGCGATCGCCTTTTATTCCGTGCTAAACACAGCCAAACTGGTGTATCCACCCAAATTCCCCTAATGTGGGTAAAGCCCAGGTTACGGGCGAAAGCAATGATTTCACGACGATGGCGGCGCTGGGCATTGGTGGCATCAAAAATAGCTGTATTAGTTGTGGAAATAGCTTGCTGAAATTGCCGCTCAATTTCGCGCCAAATCAGTAGCCAAGACCCTTGAACGGCTTGGGAACCGAACAATTGCCCCCGAATAGCATCTGTAGAAATTAGCGCCATTTGGGGGCATTCTGCCAGTAATTGTTTTGCCAAAGTTGACTTACCGCTACCTGGAAGACCAATCAGTAAGATGAGTTTAGTCATTAGTCCTTTGTCCCTTGTCCTTTGTCCTTTGTTGCTTGTAACTATTAACCAATGACTAATGACCAATGACTAATGACTAATGACTAATGACTAAATGATGGTTCCATCAGGAATTACAGCATTTTTCAGCACGACAACGATGCCACTACGGATGTAGAAACCTTGACTTTCGCGGTCAGCTTCTTGCACGTTATCTTTATTGATAATTTTGACATCGTGACCGATACTGGCGTTTTTATCGATGATGGCACCGCGAATAATCGAGTCAGCACCAATACCTACAGGAATGTCACCTTGTTCTACGTTGGATTGGCGTTCTACAGAAGCTTGGTAAAAATCTGCACCCATGAGCAAAGATTCTTCGATGAGGCAGCCAGATTCAATTCGCGATCGCACTCCCAACACTGAATGTTGAATGCGGCAATTTTTCAAAATACAACCTTCGCCGATAATTGATTCTGTTACCTGGCAATCTAATAGTTTACTTGGAGGTAAGTAACGAGCGCGGGTATAAATTGGTGCCTTTTCATCGTAGAAACTAAAGGGTGGCTGAGGCTGCTGAGTTAGGGCTAAATTGGCATGGTAAAATGCTTCGATTGTTCCAATATCTTCCCAGTAGTCATCAAAAAGGTAAGCTTGAACGTTGTAATCTTTAGAGGCATCAGGAATAATTTCTTTGCCGAAATCAGTCCTTTCTATACCTTCTCTCAACAACTTGAACAAAACATCTTTTTTAAAGACATAAATCCCCATTGAAGCGATGTAGGGCTGTTGCTGGGCTTGTTCTTTTGATAATCCCAGTACACTTGTATCAACTTGCATTTGGAGTAACGCTTCACCTTTGGGTTTTTCGCTAAAATCGATTACCCTACCAGAATCGTCAATTTTCATCAAGCCAAAATCTGAGGCGCGACGCTCATCAATGGGGATGACTGAGAGAGTAATATCAGCCCCGGTTTCTCTATGGCGCTGGATAAACTGGCGATAATCCATGCGGTAGAGGTGATCGCCTGAGAGAATTAGATATTCTTCTACATCCCATTCTTCCATTAACCACAGGTACTGACGTACAGCATCGGCTGTACCTTGGAACCAGTTAGGGTTTTCTGGTGTTTGTTGTGCGGCTAGCACTTCTACAAACCCTTCATTGAAGCCAGTAAAGTTGTAGGTACGGGCGATGTGACGATTCAGGGAAGCTGAGTTGAATTGTGTCAGGACGTAAATTTTGAATATTTCGGAATTTATGCAGTTACTGACAGGGATATCGATTAAGCGGTACTTCCCCGCTACTGGTACTGCTGGTTTAGCGCGTAGTTTGGTTAGCGGGTAAAGCCGAGTACCCGCGCCACCACCAAGAATGATTGATAATACTTTTTTCACAAAATTTCTCCCGACTGCCTGTTCAACTCTCATATTCAGTTTAGGACTGTCTGCCACCACAGGTAAGGGGGGAGCAAATATTCTCAGGGATGAATTTTACAGAATACTACTAGTGATAGATAATGCTGCCTGGAAGTAGACAACCAGAACATTTGTATTAATTGGTATGAGGAATGGGGGGCGATCGCGCTTACTACACTCATGCATTATTTACAGTACTTTACAAGTAAGTGAGGTGCAAATGTAGGACTCACTCACGCATTCAGATAGATTTTCTACTTCCTGCCTCAAAACCTGTAGCTTTTTGTACTTCATCTAAAAGAAAACTACCGTACATAAACGGCTAAGAGATGCAATTTTACTTGATTCAGTTAGAAGCCCTGTTTAATAAAATTTTTAACGATTATTAAACATCCAGTCCCAAAACTTTTTTAATATTGCTATTGGGTTCCTGGTCGGTCTTCCAGGTTTCCTAGTTCCAGGTTCTGCACTGGTTTCATTTCCTTGAGTCTTCAGAGTTTCAGGCTGGGTGGATTCGGAATTAGCTTCTAAGTCTTCCATAGTTTAAACCTTCTATTTATCAATGATTATTATACAGCTAAGTTAAGTATTTTTTCCTATTAATGACTGTTATTTTTTAGCATTTTTACAGATATTATGACGAACATCAAAATATTTCTTCCGTGCCTGATCATTATTATTTAAATAGTCTGATAGCCAATTACAGCCTTTTTTTAATAAGGTGGCAGTATTTGTCTGGGTTCTATTTTCAGAGTGAGAATCTAAACTCCATATTCTTAGAGTTTGGTCACGACTAGCAGTGACAATCCATTTACTATCATTGCTAAAGCTCAAATCAGTGATTTTATCTTTGTGTTTTCCTATAAAATAGTGTTGAGTAAGTTGATTATCTTTCCATAGTTGGATATTTCCGTCAATATTAGTAGCAGCAATCGTTTTATAGTCTGGACTAAATTTAACTTTGTACGGATTGTTAGCAGCTAAGTTTTTTATATTTGACCACGTTTTTCCATCATTTTTCCTTTGCCACATTCTAACTGTATTATCGTAACTAGAAGAAATAATAGTATCGTTATTAAGACCAAAACTTGCATAACTTACTGCTGCAATATGTCCTGGTAAAGTAGCAATATTAATGCCCTTTTTGGTGAATATTCTAATATTTCCATCATCGGAAGCAGTAACAATATTTTCACCAGTATTATTATGACTAAATTCTGCACTCCAAACTTTGTCTCTACCGTTTCCTGGTATGGTTATATAAGGTTTTTTTATAATTGTTGATGAGTTATATTTGCACAATTTTATAGTCCCATCTTCCATAGTATAAATTATTTCATTGTCAGGACTAAAATTGACAAAATAGATATTGTTATTTTCTCTAATTGAATCAAGTAAAGTACCATCTTTTTTCCAGAGTTTAACTTTTTTATCATCATCAGCAGAGACTATATACTGACCGTCAGGACTAAAATTTACACTATAGACAGCAGCATCATGTTTCATGGGTGCAGGGGTTTTAATTGGAGTACCGTCTATTTTCCAGAGTCTCACAGTTTTATCTTTACTTCCAGAAACAATAAGTGGATCTTTAGGACTGACACTTACACTGGTAACAGAATCTGTATGTCCCTCTAAACGATTGTGTTCCTGTACGCCATCAATTACTGATTTGAGTCGATTGAGTGCATCAGTATTGTCTATACTGAAATCTTGAAATTGCTTGAGTACTTGTACACTTGCTATCATCGCCTCAAGCTGATTCCCTGTTTGCAAAAGTAGCTCAGGCGATGCAATTAATGCTCCAGAAGCGATCGCATCCTTGACCATATTCTCTTTTATTAATCGCCATGCAAAAAATCCCAATCCCATAGACAATACTATAAGTGTTGCAGAAGCGAGCGCAAATCTAGTTCTCTGTGATTCAGCTTTGGCTTTAGCTTCTGCTTGCTGTTGGAGTTTTTTTGCTTGCTCTAATTCTGCCTGATTTTGGCGATCGCGTCTCTCCAAACTTTTATGCAAAAATTCTGATTCTAATGGCGTAAGTCTTGGTTGAGTCTTATTTACCCACTCAGAAATTACAGCCAATTTTGCACCCGCCAATAGTGCTTCATCCGATTTATTAAATCTTTGTAGCCATTCCTGGCAATCTTCTTCTAAAGAACGACTGAGACGAATATTCTCCAGATTTTCAGCAATCCAAGTATTTAATAATTTCCATTCAGATAAAAGTGCTTCATGAGCAACTTCAATTGTCTTTTCATCGGTGATAATTAAACGTTGTTGAGAACCTGCCAGTAATCCTACAACCCGTTGCAATTGTTGTGGAGAATCGGAAATTGCTTCTAATCTCTCCCAGCTAGCACGCCGCCGCGTCACTTCTCCAGCTTCACCTAACTGCACTAATTCCATAAACAAGCGACGCGCAAAGGCTTGATCTATAGTTGTTAAACTTTCATACAAAATTGTCGCTCGTTTGTCTAAAGCTCCTTTAACTCCGCCAATTTCCTCATAACCTTTACGAGTTAAAAGCGGTTCTGGCGATTCAGGTTCTTCAATGCAAACTCGCCACAATTCTTTAAGCGCATATTGCAGTATGGGTAATACACCAGGACGGTTGACTACATCGGCGGAAATTTGCGAAACTAAACCACGCTCAAATGTTACCCCATGTAATTTGGCTGGTTTTTCAATTGCTTCTTCTAACTCAGCAAAAGACATCGGTGTGATGATGAATGATGTGGGAGGAATATTATTAATGAGAGTAATAATTTCTCGATAGTCAGCACAACGATTTAAGAAATCACCACGAATTGTCAAAATTATCCGCGTTTCTACCTCAGCCTTTTTTACTTCCTGTGCTATTAAGCGGATAAAAGTTTTGCGTTCCTCATCGTCTTGACAAAGGGTAAATATTTCTTCAAATTGATCGATAAATAATAGATGCGGCTGATTTTGCTGTTGTTGTCGAGTCAAAATATCAACTAATTTACCTAAAGGATGTTCTCCTGGTGTAAAAGATGCGATTTCCCATTGACTGCTTCCAGGCAGGCGATCGCCTTTCAGTTGCGGCAACAAACCTGCTTTTACTAAGGAAGATTTACCACTACCTGAATAGCCAATTACAGCCAAAAAACGACTCTCTGCTAAACGCGAAATTAGGGTGCGAACTGCTTCATCTCTTCCACAAAAATATTGCGCTTGCTCTGATTCAAATGCATAAAGTCCCCGATAAGGATTTTCCTGATTGAAAGCAATTTTTTCTCCTGTGGGAATATCTAATTGGGGATAAGTAACCAGAGTAATCGAACGTCCCCAACCCATGCGAATCGGCTCCTGTACGGAACCTTTAAGTTCATTGCTGACAAAATCAAACAAGCGATCGCCACTAATGCGCCTACTACTACCTACATTTTCTATTGCCAATCCCTTAACAACTGCACCTGTAAAAATACTATATTCTTCACTCTTAATCACTCCGGCGCGTTCAAAGCCACGACATGCTGTAATTAAGTAATAATCTTTTTGCGAACTGAAAGCGTTAAGAGTTCTTTCTATTAATTGTCTTTCTAATAAATAGCCGCTATGACAGCAATCGAGTAGCATCACTAAACTACTCAATTCCGAATCTCGAATTAATTCGTTAAGGCTATCCAGGGGAATGCCATATTTTTGTTCAACATTTTCGTTTTCTTTAAATTCAATCTGACAATCGGAACTTGCCAAATATCCCTTTTGTTGTCCCAAATTGTCGGAAATAGTAAAACCGTGTCCGCTAAAATAAATTAGCGCTTCATTATTAGCAGCTTGCTCTAGTAGGAATGTTCTCAAATCTTGGCCAAGTTGAGCGCCAGTAACTTTTGACGCTGCCATTTCATAGCCGTTTTTATCTTTATTCCAGCGCTGTGGTAGTCTTTGTACAGACTGAAAATCACCATATTGCTCTAAGAGTTGCGCGATCGCCTCAGCATCATTTGTAGTCTTCAACAAACGCGATAATGATGGGCTGACATACTCAGCGATGCCAATAACAAGCGCGTATCGTGCCATTTAACACACCTTGGGTTGGTAAATGCGGGATAATCTTGACAGACACAATCAATGGCTGTGTTACTAGAAACAATACCATCTGTTAGTTTTCTGCAAGCAAGCTGAAATTTATTCAGATACGTTACAAAACTTTAATCGAGGTAGCTTATGTCAGAAGTACAGCAACTATTTTTCCAAGCAGATGGAGAGATTGAGCAGATTGAGATTAACGTCACAGCCACCGAAATAAGTTCGGAAATTGAGGAGGACGATGATGGCATAGAATACAAGGATGTACGAACAGATGCGATCGCTCGGATGCAACAAGCTCGGCAAATGATTCGTTCTTATACTATCTATGCTCTGAGTGCTTTTAAAGACTTCAATACTGCTGAGATTGAGGAGGTAAAACTTAAATTTGGCATTAAGCTGGGTGGTAAAGCAGGTATTCCTTACATTACCGAAGGCTCTACTGAAAGTAATCTGGAAATTGAGGTGAAGTGTAAGTTTCCAGAAAAACCAAAACCGGATTCACAGTAACAGCAAAAAATTATCTACACATTATAAAGCTAGGCAATGCCCATTAAACGCCCAACTTACCTGTATTGATTCTCCTATTAACCAAACGTAATTGCTGCGATCGCTTCAGACTCATCACCCAAGGTTGCTCTGACAACTGAGAAATGGTATTTGGTGACAGTGTTGCTGTGAAAATATCTTTCCCACTGCTAACACCACTAACGCCTAAACTTTCTAAAAAATTAGTTGCAGCAGAGTCTAGAATTGGTTCAGTATGGATGAAAACCCCCAAACTAGTTTCTTCTGAATTTTGAACATCATTCAGCGCTGTAGCAAGAGCGGCATCTAGTTTCTGATAATTCATCAGCAATTCCTTGGTAAACAGGGCAGGCAATAATTGCCTACCCTAACTTATCAAATTTATAGGTTGTTGTTGCCTACCCTTGTACAGAAATAATATCTACCTTTCTCAGTCTAATTACAGATTTAAGGCATTAATCACTCCATAACCCCATTTGTCATCAAATGTGCCTGTGGGTTTTCCGGGAATTGCACTATTTTTACGTAGCAAGTCTTTCACAGCAGCCGGATCGAGTTTAGGATCTCGCTGCAACAGCAGGGCCACTAACCCACTAACAAACGGTGTCGCCATACTCGTACCAGCCTGCACCACAAACTTGGAATTAATCATCGATGAACGGTCAAAATTTGCATCGGCGGAAAGCGTTGAAACAATCATTGCTCCTGGTGCTGCTACATCGGGCTTGTGTCCATCATTGCGTAGAGGCCCTTCACTACTGAATTCTGAAATAGTATTCAGTTCTAACCCCATTTCTCGCACTTGGTTATCAATATCTGTATATTTAGTTTTAGTTGTATAGGCAGCAACTGTAATTGCACTGCTAGCAGCTCCTGGCGAACCAATTTTTAACGCATCTTTCACACTTTTACCTGTAAAAAACACTGATGAACTGTCATCTAGTGTCCACACATCTAAACGCGTGTCAGTTGAAGAAGGGTTACGGACTCGCAGTTGCCAAACACCTCCCATGACTGGCGAGGGGTCAATACCGCGTATTTGCACAAAGAAATTATGGTCGCCGTTGGCTTGGTCTGGTGCTGGTGTCGCTAATTGCACCCGTGCATCTGGTAATTGGTAATCTTGGGCAGCATTACCTTCAGTAATAATTTTTTGGAAGGGAGTAACAAAACCGTTAGGACTCCGCACAGACACTTCCAATTCGCTATCTTTGGCATACCAAGCGTTTAACCAAACTATGCCTACTTGATTCAAAGGAACATTAAACCGCATACCACGAGTGCGTCCACTGGGTATCGTCGCTTGTCCATGAATGTTATCGTTTCCTTCGTTACCCGCAGCACAGCAAACAATTCTTCCTGGCCCAGTTTCGGCGTCAATGACTTTGGATAAGGAATCACTACCATCATGGGCATCAGCGTGTCCACCCAAGCTGAGATTTACCACTGCCGGGCGTCCCAACTCTCTGGCAACTCGGAAAATGTAACGCACACCATCTGCAATGTGGGCATCCTGTAAATCTGACCTGACGACAACTAATTCTGCTTCTGGTGCGACACCACTATAACTAGCATCGGCACCGGCAGCAATTCCCGCAACGTGAGTACCATGACCACCAGTATCCTGAGAAATTGTCAGTTGCGCTCCCGTAAATTCACCCCCATAGCCGCCCTCTGTAACTCCTGGACCTGGCAGCGTTTGATCCCAAATGTGTAAAATTCGTCCAGCAAAAGCAGGGTGTTTCGGATCAATGCCACTGTCTATAATGCCGATAATTACTCCTTTACCAGTCAGTCCGGTTTTATTTTGGAACTCCGGCAGTTTGACTGTTCCCATTGCAGTGTCCATCCTCAAATGAAGTTTGCGTGATGGCTTAATCCGCTGAATCACATCTTCTTCAGATAAGACATCTAAACTCTCTATGGGTAAGAAAGCTGTCCGCACACTCCCAGAGTTTTGATTGACTTCAATATTATATTGTGATAGATAACTTAAGTTTGCATCAGGGTCGCAGTAGATAAAAACGACGCTCTTAGTGGGCTTGACTGGGCTTTTGTGGGCAATGATGCCAAGCGATCGCTTGTGTGTAATTAAAGCTTTATCTCCTTCATTTTGATAGTCTTGATATGCCAAAAGTAGTCCAGGAGAAAGTTTTTCGTGTTTCATTTTTACCTCAAACTCAATTTATTTACTGTCAACAAAGTAGTAGTTCTAGCAGGATAAGTCGCTTTAGCATTAACGCAGACTATGTAGTTTTTTCGCTTCGATTATTTGATGCGACTATAGTTAATCTATTTTTTTCATAGATAACATCAAATAAGCTTAGGAGGTAAGAGTTATTCCTAAGACAATTGCTAATTCATAACTCATCTTCTTGAATTACGTATCCCTCATAGTGATTTTTTGTGGTTCCTGAGATATCTTTGATCGGTTGCATCTAAAAATTACCGAAATCTAAGGTAACAGGTAATTTTTATGAAGCTATTAAACTAATCCATTGTCTGCCTAAATCATTACGGACAAAGTGAAAAAAATAAAATTAAGAATAATTAAGTAATAAATAAATTTATTAAAGAAGAATTCAGTAGTCACAATGCATCAGTGGCGAGTCTATCTTGTTGAATTGTTAAAAACTAAAACAAAATAGTTAAGACTGATAACATTTGCGTATAAAACAGCATGAAAAAGGCTAAATCACTAATGAATACTGACAAATGACAGATTCTCTATCATAAGTAAGAGCCATAAAGAAGCTAATATTTGCAACGATCGCTTCTGAACATACAAAAAGTTATTCATGCAAATTCAAACACCAGACTGGGTGAAACACGCTGTTTTCTACCAAATCTTCCCAGATCGTTTTGCCAGAAGCAAACAGCCGCGCAAACGGTTATTGCAGGAAGCCCGTTGGGAAGATTGGGACTCTATGCCAACCCTCCAAGGCTATAAAGGCGGCGATTTATGGGGCATTATGGAGGATTTAGACTACATCCAGAATTTAGGGATTAACGCGATTTACTTCACACCCATTTTTCAATCCGCTAGCAATCATCGTTATCATACCCACGATTATTATCAAGTTGACCCGATGTTAGGGGGCAACGAAGCTTTTAAGGAATTACTCGATGCAGCCCATCAACGGAATATCAAAGTTGTTCTGGATGGGGTGTTTAACCATTCCAGCCGGGGCTTTTTCTTTTTCCACGACGTTTTAGAAAATGGCCCCCATTCACCTTGGGTAAATTGGTTCAAAATAGAAGGTTGGCCCCTTTCAGCATATAATGGGGAGTTGGCTGCTAACTACGTGGGTTGGGCGGGAAATCGTGCCTTGCCAGAATTTAACCACGACAATCCAGAAGTACGAGAATATATTATGGAAATTGCCGAATATTGGATTAAATTTGGCATTGATGGTTGGCGATTGGATGTACCATTTGAAATCAAAACTCCTGGTTTTTGGCAGGAATTTCGCGATCGCGTTAAGGCAGTCAATCCCGAAGCTTATATTGTGGGCGAAGTCTGGGGAGATTCACGTGAGTGGCTAGATGGGACGCAATTTGACGGCGTGATGAATTATCTATTTGCCGGGCCGACAATTGCCTTTGCAGCAGGCGATCGCGTAGTCTTAGAACAAGTCCAAAGCCGCGACTATCAACCCTACCCACCCTTATTTGCTGCCGAGTACGCCACCAAAATCCAAGAAGTGCTGCAACTTTACCCTTGGGAAATTCAGCTAACTCAACTCAATTTGCTTGCAAGTCACGATACAGCCCGATTGATGACCATTGCAGGCGGCGATATCGCCAGTATAGAATTGTCAACTCTACTGTTGCTCACCTTTCCCGGTGCCTCCAGCGTATACTATGGTGATGAAGTTGGCTTACCTGGAGGAATAGACCCAGACTCACGTCGTGGTTTTCCTTTAGAGACTAACTGGAATCAAGAAATTTTCAATACTCACCGCCAGTTAATTGCCCTCCGCCACACTTACCCAGCCTTGCGTACAGGTGATTACCAGGTCCTCCATGCTCAAGGGCAACTTTATATCTTTGCACGAACTCTAGGGACAGAGGAATTAATAATTGTCGTCAACGCTGGTACAAGTTCGGCAACAGCGAATGCAGATGTCGCCACTTTGCGTACTCAACCCAACAAGCTTTTATATGGTAATGCTGAAGTTGAGTGGAATAGTAAAGGAGAAACTCAACAGTTGTCATTGACTGTTCCTGCACGTAGTGGCTGCATTCTGGGAGTGGGGGGTAGCGAGTAGGGAGTGGGGGACAAGGGGGATGAAAGGGATAAAGAGAATAAGCAATGCCCCATGCCCCAGATCCCATAAATTACTTTCCTGCCACCATTGCAGGCATCAATACCGCATCAATGATATGGATCACGCCATTGTCTGTTAAGATATCTGTTTTCAGGACATTGGCGTTATTCACCTTAAATTTACCGTTGGCAGATTCAATGGCGACAATTGAACCTTCAAGCGTCTCTGCCTCGTTAATCTGTACCAAATCATCAGACCTAACATCCCCACTAGCGATATGATACGCTACAATTTTCTGGAGTTTAGGGATATCTTGTAGTAGCGAGTCTAAAGTTCCCTCTGGTAGATTAGCAAAAGCTTCGTCAGTCGGTGCAAAGAGCGTGAAAGAACCAGGGCTTTTCAAAGTGTCGATGAAATTTACAGCTTTAGCAGCCTTTATTAGGGTATTGAAATTACCCGCTGCGATCGCAGTTTCCACAAGGTCAGCCATGAGGGTGCGTTATTTAATACTACAAATTACTTATAAAGTTACTCACATATCTTAGCCTCTATCAATAGAGAGGTTGCTGGCGATTAAACAGACAGCAGTAGACTGATTTAGTGCTGTTACACTGGAGAATGACCCCAAGAACCACTGATTATGCTAAAGCGTTCTAAGTTCGAGACAACTCAATCTCAGATTATGCACCGGGCTGAGGATCTGATTAGTGCAGCCTCAAATCGTTATCGCATTACGGTTCAGGTAGCAAATCGTGCTAAACGTCGGCGTTACGAAGACTTTGAAAGCAACGAAGATGCGATGATGAAGCCAGTACTAAGGGCAATTATCGAAATGTCCGATGAATTGACTCAACCAGAAATTATCGGCGAACTATAAGATTGAGTGCTGAGTGGTGAGTGCTGAATTCTGAATTCTAAATAAGGCAAATTCATCTTTTCACTCAGCAACGCCCAAAATATTGTTCTATGAAAAAGAAAAAATTTCTGTTTAAATCAATTTCCTCAAAACTCGCAACTCAGCACTGGCTCAACCTTAGCTATCCCTTAACACCACTACTGCTTACCTTAATGGTAATGGGTGTAATTGTTTTGGGTTCAGGGGCGGATAAATCAATACATAGAAATTTATTTAGTATCCAACCTGCTTATGCTCAGAGAATCACTCCTAGCGATGTTTGGCAGTTAGTTTATCAGCAATTACCAGATTTTCCACGGGAAAATAAGTATATCAGTAAAGAAAATGGTAAAGTTGCCGAAAACAATACCTTAGCAAATCGTCTAATTAGATATCACATTTATACCAAAGGGCGGGCCCCAATTTATCGCTTGGATTGGAAGCTGACTTTAGCTGATTACCTAGGTGCAAATGAAATTATGTATGATACTACCTATCCAGGAAATGATGCACTACAGGAAAATCCGATAGAAGGCGATCGCAAAGCTATCAAAAGCCTCACCCACAGCCAACGAGATGCCCTAGTACAAGTCTTAGTAAATATATTTAATCCTACTTCCCAAAACACCGTACCCCCTAACTCCAACACCGCACCCAGTCCAACTACATCAACTAGCCCACAGCCACCACAACGAGGAGGTGCCGAACTACTAAAATGATAAATTTTCCTTTGCGCCCCTCTGCGTTAAACCTCTGCGTACCTCTGCGTTTAAAAAACTAAACTATGGAACGCGTTGTCAAAACCGGATCGGGTTGGCGTATTGGCTGGAACCCCGATACCCCTGAGTTTAAAGGTTTAGTCGGAACAGATGATTGGGCAATTGAGTTAACCGAAGCCGAGTTAAGTGATTTTTGTCGTCTACTAGCACAGCTAGCAGACACCATGAAGCAACTCGCAACTGAATTGATGGAAGAGGAAAAAATTACTTGTGAAGCCGAAAGCGATTTATTATGGATGGAAGTGGAAGGCTATCCTCATGATTACAGTCTGCGCTTCATCTTGAATACAGGGCGATGTGTAGAAGGTAAATGGAATGCTTCTGCTGTTCCAGATTTACTGCAAGCTAGTGGGATGCTTAAGGTTTTTTAAAATTGCCTCTTGATTATCCTAGAGTTTTGTTATATGATAGGAATTCTGACCGGGGCGTAGCGCAGCTTGGTAGCGCGCCACTTTGGGGTAGTGGAGGTCGTGGGTTCGAATCCCGCCGCTCCGATTGATGATAAGCCATACCTGCTAGTCTTTTTAAAAGATTAGCAGGTTTTTTCATAGTTTTTACCTGAAAAAACCTAACCGAACAGTAAATTGGGATATACCCGCACAATCAAATTTTTTCAATGATAAGTAATTAGGCGGACTTAATATAAAATCTCTAGCAGATTAGTAGGTAGATTGGCATGAGTGAAAGTACAGAAACGATTTTCAGCAAAATCATTCGTCGGGAAATTCCCGCTGATATTGTTTATGAGGATAATTTAGCCCTAGCATTCAAAGACATCCATCCCCAAGCACCCGTTCACATCCTGATCATTCCCAAAAAAACCATTGCTACATTAGCTGAGGCGGAATCTGAGGATCATGCTGTGTTGGGGCATCTTTTGTTAACCGCTAAACGTGTTGCAGAAGTTGCTGGACTAAAAAATGGTTATCGAGTTGTCATCAATGCTGGTGATGACGGCGGTCAAACAGTCGATCATTTACATTTGCATATTTTGGGAGGACGACAGTTGGATTGGCCCCCTGGTTGATGAGAGGCAGGAGGCAAGGGGCAGAGTATAAAGGCACAAACTGAGTGGAATTGTGGGTGAAAGTACCCCTCTGCCCCTGCTTTTTAATATCAAGGATCATAGTGCTTAATTCTGGCAGCGCGTTTTTACTTGATCGTGCGGTAGTGTAAAAACAAATCACTTCCAACCTGACGAGTTTCAATGAGTTCGAGATGAGGAGCAGCATTGGGAACAAAACCCTCTCCCTCCACTGGGCTAGGGGCGTGCCTTCCTCCATAAATGACCGGCCAAATGGTCAACCACCAATCGTCAATTCGCCCTGCGTGAACTAGAGCAGCTGTTAAAGAGCCACCTCCCAAAGCAACGACTTTGTGAATACCCCGCTCTGCCATCAAGGTGTAGGCCCGATCCCAGTCCAGGTGTGTATCTCCCAAATCAATTAATTCAGCCAGTTTTTGCAAGGTTGTTGTATCAGAACTGCGCTGCAAAGCAGTCCGTGTGGTAAATATCCATCGCTCAATGTCCTGACTCAAAAAAGGCAAGTCCGGCGATAAGTTAAGGGAACCTGAAACAACGCAAGTAATCGGCTGAGGAGACTGACCCCGAACCTCACGTGCTGCCAACAGTTCGCGATCGCGAATTGTAAAGGTTTCCCCCTCAGCCCGAATCGTTCCTGCTCCTACCAGGATTAGATCGGCAAGGGAGGCTTGATATTCCAAGTGTGCTTGATCGACTACATCGGGTTCACGGGGCGCTTTCGGATCTACGGCACTAATTTTTCCATCGGCCGTCATGGCAAGAACCAAAGTTGTTTGGATAGCTGACATGATTATGTTGTAACGATTCTTTATAATTTTACCTTTTTGAATCCACTCAATACTTGAGAGTGAATAGTTGTTGGGTTGTGCTTTAAATTACTTTGTGTATGGCTCAAGGTGGTAAAAAACTGAAGCTGTCATGCTTCCAAAATGCACCATTTACGTCATTTTCAAAAATACAGCATTTGCGATGCCTGCGGCGGGCTACGCCGGAGCACCTGCAGAATATGGGATATATCTGCAATCGTCGTATTTGTCTTAATTTTAATTTTGGTTGCTTACCTTGTTTGTCCCCAAAATCGGGATTTGGGCACAATACGCTTGGATTAAGGGTTATTGGTGTAGATAATTGGTCTTTCAAGACGCGATAAATCGCGTCTCTACATCTGGGTTTTGGTATTGGATTTGGGCATTGTTAAATATCAACCCAAATCCCGACACCGAAGCACTTTGGGCTTATCTCCACACCCTGCTTGACATTTTGGCGTAGGTGTAGAATGTCGTAGACATCGCTTTAAGTTGTCACCAATCTACAGAGCATGGGAACAAGGAAAGCCTACAGCCAAGCTCGATCGTATTGAACAGGCCAGAGTTTATCGTGTCCAAGTTGTTTGGCTGCCAGATGTGGCCAGTAAGGATTGCGGAGTAGTTCACGTCCTAACAGGACTATATCAGCTACTTCTGTACGAATAATCTCGTCAGCTTGTTCAGGGGATGTAATTAAGCCCACAGCTCCTGTATGAATATTAGCTTCGCGGCGGATGCGTTCGGCAAATTGAGTCTGATAACCAGGTTTAATTGGTATATGAACGCCTGGTATGATACCGCCTGATGAATTGTCGATGAGATCCACTCCTAAAGACTTGAGTTTGTCGCTTAAAGCAATACTTTGCTCAATATCCCAGCCATTGTCTACCCAATCGGTGGCGGAAATACGTACCCAGAGTGGATGTGTCTGAGGCCAAACCTCTCGGACTGCTTGAACTACTTCTCTGAGCAGACGAGTCCGGTTTTCAAAGCTGCCACCATAATCATCTTGACGATGGTTAGAAAGGGGCGAGAGAAATTGGTGCAGTAGATAACCGTGAGCAGCATGGATTTCCACTACCTTGAAACCAGCTTGTAGAGAACGTTTGGCAGCTTGAGCAAAGGCGTCAATAATTGCTTGAATTCCCTCAAGATTGAGGGCTTCTGGAACTGGGCTATCTTGGCTAAAAGCGATCGCACTACTAGAAACCAAGGGACGCCAACCTTCCTGAGATTCATCCAGCACTTTCCCTCCCTTACTCGGTTTGGCAGTGCTAGCCTTTCTACCTGCATGAGCAAGTTGAATACCTGCAACAGCGCCAAAATTATGAATTAATGCCACAGTCTTGGCTAAAGTTTCGATGTGTGAATCTGACCAAATTCCCAAATCTTGCGGGCTAATGCGTCCACGCGGCTCTACAGCTGCTGCTTCTGTGAACACTATACCTGCACCGCCAACTGCACGAGAAGCTAGATGAATAACGTGCCAATCATTAGCATATCCATTTGTACTGGAATATTGACACATCGGTGAAACGGCAATGCGGTTGCGAAAAACAACTTCACGAATCTTGAATGGTTCAAACAGATGTGCCATTAATATTGATTCCTTCTCTTGCTACGTAAAATAAATTGGGGAGGGATTTGCAGCATGAATTCGATTTTGCATTATTTTGCATTAATTAAATAGAGAAGTCAAAATTCAGAATGCAATCAGTGGGGAATTTAGACCCACCACTTTATAGTCTCCAACCAAATTTTGAATTTGCTGGGAGACTTAAACCCTTACTCTCAGAGCCTAATTTACCGCCGTAGGTATCGCAGTAGTTCTTGCGTCGGGCAGTATTTCTCCAGCCGACGCTCTCTACGTTCGCGCAGCGTGTCGCAGACAGACGCTCTTGCTAGCTTGCTTCTCTGTAAGAGTATGCGGACTCGCTACTGCTACGCTATCCTGCCCTACGCAAGAACTACCTCTTTTGTTAAATATTTGTTGAATGACTAGAGTCATCATAGAGATTTGGATAAATAGGCTGATCCTCAGGCTTTTGAGATTGTAATTCCCAGATATCGCGTTTTCCTAGTTCTTGATCCACTAATAACTGTAGATGATCTGGTAATTTAGTTGTTTGCGAAATTGACCAAATTTCTTCACCAAATAATTCTTTTTCAATTTTTCCAGAAAACATGATTTGACCTCCACGAATGTTCAAGTTTAAGTTTAGTAACTCCTAATTTAGGAAAGACGAAGTAACAAAATTGTCATTCTTCATTCTTTCGCTATCTTTAAAATACAGGTACTATTCGCCCTTACTACTGCTTGTTAAGAAAATCTCTAACTTGTGCATCGTTAAGTAACTTTTCATTACGGATATTGTCGATGGGATCGCGTCCTGTGAAGGCAATAATCCGTTGAAAAAAGGCGATCGCACGAGCATCATCATCACTAATTTGTCTACTCAAAATTAAATGCAAATCAGGTCAGGAATCAACAAAATTGCCTAGCAGCTTGCAGAATAGACTTCTTGCATAAATCAAATGCCCTCACCCTAAGTCCCTCTCCCAAGCTTGCTACGGTGTACACACAAGTCAAATTAGCCCCCTCAACCCCCCGATGCATTAGGGGAAACCGGAAATCCAGTTCCCTCCCCAAAGCATCGGGCAGGGTTCCTAGCTTGGACAGCTTGATCTTCTGACACTGGTTAACTAACTATTGCGGATTTCTTTCCAGAGATGATTTAGGCGTCCAAGGGATTCTGTCAATCCTGGCTCTGTACGGAACATATTGCGATCGTAGTTCTGCTTGGACTGCCCGAATCACTTCTGAGGGAACAAAGCTGTTACCGCTTGCGTTATTAGCAGACACTCCAACTTCTCCAAATCCGCGCACGGTGCGTTGATTGGCTTGAGTTCCCAGTTGGCGGGCGTAGTTAGCTGCTGCTTCACCTGCCCAATATCCTGAAGAGGTTGCACTCACGATTACATCTCCTAAAAAGTTTACTTGGCACTAAATTTTGAGTTTATTGGCTAACCCACGTAATTTACTGATAAACTACTTTAAGTCTATTGATTTACCGTATTATATAGTTATGAGATTTACATAGATTGTGCTAAAAAACAAGAGACTATTAAAATTTATTGATATTACCCTTTAATAAAATGCAGTCTGTGGCGAAAACTTTCTCAAAAAAGTAAAGGACAAGAACTATACTTGTCCTCAATGGTTAAAATAATAGATCCTGCGTCGAATAAGAGTTAGATGAGACAGGGCAAAACTTTTAGCTTAATAAGCCTGCTATGCATATTATCATTAATATGTAAAGTACGTGTTAAATTTTGGACAAAAAAGTAACTTGTTTGCGTATAGTTTACGCAAACAAAACTAATAATTAATCTTCCTTATAGTTCAATACGCTTGGGTTAAGGGTTATTGGCGTAGATAATTGGTCTTTCAAGACGCGATAAATCGCGTCTCTACATCTGGGTTTTGGGTTTATCTGAACTGTATTAGCTTATAGTTTTCTGCAAAAAAGAATTGAGCAACCAGATTGTCTACAATCTGGTTGCTCAATTAAAACTTAACGAAATAAGTATTTGTTGGTAATTTCTGGGCAGTTCCTACATTTGTAGCCAAGTCATTTATTTTATTATCTGTTTTGATTACTGCAAATTTATCAGTAAATAGTAATACTTCACCATTTCCCGGTGTTACCCAAGCGTGGCGAGTCATTAGGTTTTTGGAGACAACTAAAAGAGACGCATCTCCACGGTAAGCCGAGATGCGTTTACCCAGGAAGGTTTGATTATCTCTATTGGCGATCGCATAAGCAGCAGAGGAACCCACAAAAATTTTACTGCCATCTGAGTAAATAGTTTTAGGGAAATTGCTACCGCCGTCTCCTATCCCCGCAGTTGTAGGCCTTCTTGGAAAACTTAGCTGTCCACGCTCGACAGTAAAATTAGTCAGATTAACAGTTCCTATATATACCTTTGTTTCGTCACGGGTCTGTGCAGCATTGGTATAAGTGTCTGTGGTGATTAAAGTCTTTGTTAATAAGTCTTTGCCATTCCACCTGTAGATTGAGTTACCCCCATAAACTGAACCGAGGACATAAAGCTTGTCTTCAAAAATATGTAATCGGTTAAGTCTTGTGTCTGCCATGTCGTTAGCAAGATCGGCAGAATTGTAGCCCCAAAGCTTGCCTTGGTTATTTCCTGCTACATTTGCCAAAGCAAATATTTTTGCTCCGTCGAAAACCATCCGGTAAAGAAAAGCTATCTGGACGGGAATACCTAACCTCTTTTGTTGCTGGTAGCCACTAGTGTAGAGATACCCGTTTTTATACTCAAAATCCATTACCTCAGTTACGCCATAACTCTGTTTGGCTTTAAAATTGAGGTTTTTGTCATAAATTGATAGAGTATTTGCAGACTGGTAAATAAGCCAATTTTGCAAAAATTTTACCCGTGTCTTTGGATTAGCTGTATTGCTAACTATTTTTTGCCTAGTTCCGTCAGTTTTTATTTTTACTAGTCCCGTTGGAACAGCTAAGACATAAGTTTTGCCGTCAATTGCTACAATGTCACGAGCATCGTAATTAGAGTTTGGGATTAGTTTTTTCGTCCCATTACTTTCTACTTCCCATACACCTTCAGTATTGATGACCGCAACTTTGCTGCCGTTAGTGCAAGCTGCTCTTGGCGAAGAAATATTAAGATATGTAGCTAAAGCGGGGGTAGAGTAATCAAACATTGTACAGTCCAGATAAAGTTAACTGAAAAATATTGGTGCTTAATTAAGAAAAAAATTTTGAGAATTTTTGCGCGTTTTTAACCTAAACTCGTCTTCAAAAGTGAAGAAAATATCGGCTACGGTAAACTCAAACTCAAAGGTTGAGTAATCCGCAAAATATGCATGTCTGCAAACATCGGTAAAATTAGAATTGAGTTGTTTATGGTTATGTCGTAGCGATAACCTGTTAATTGGGGGAAAGTAACTTCAATTAATTTGCCTCTCAGCCTGCTTTCTAATTCAACAAATACTTCACCGACACTTTCTGCCCCAGCTCACCCATCTCCTCTAACATCCCCTCAATCTTTTGCATAGCTAGAGATGAAGGCTTGGCATATCCTTTCTCCCAACGGTTTACCGTCGAATAAGTTATACCTAAAGATGCTGCAAACTGTTCTTGGGTAAAACCAGTTATGCCACAGAGTTCACGGATGATCTTTCCAACTTCCGGTTGCTTGATTAGCAAAGGTTTATTAATGGTCATTTAGCTCAGAACCCACCTGTTAATCTGGCGAGTGATATGTATTTCGCTACATCCTATTGGGGCTAATGCTGAATTGATAGGCGAAAATATACTAGACTTTTTATACTTTATTTATTTATTGACTAAGTAACTACACGTCCGTAGATAAAATATTTCCTAACGAGACTTCCAAGGAATAAATTACGCAATGAAATAAGCATCCTGTTGTTAAGAAGCAGTTAAAATCAATATCTGATAAATAAAAAGCTGCGTAAATGTTCTGAGACTTTAGGTATTAAACTCAGATTGAAAAATAACTGGAATAATTTATGATGCCTAGATTTTTAGTTCACAAATAATTTATACGAACACTTTTTTGTCCAAAGTTTAATACGAACTTATCCCACTATTCTAAAAATTCCTACTTCTTTTTATAAAGTGTGCTTAAAAACCTGAATTTTTCCTTTTCAGTTTTTAATAAGCTTAAGCTTTGTAGCACAAATATGATTAGTGAGATAGGTTCGCGTAAGTCCGACAAAAATTAAATATGCATTATCTATAACCCTTGTATATAGCAATCCTAAATCTCTTCACAAAAACGTGTGTGCAATTATTATAAATCAGAGTGAAGTTGTTGAAGTATTGATATTTACTAATTGATAATTAGCGATCGCTTCTACTGTAGTACGATAATTTCCATCCTGACAACGATTTGATGCTATCTGCACTAAGCGATTGCAACTAGCAATAAATTCGTCATTTTTATGCCACTTTTTCAAGGTGCAGAGAACTGGAAAGACTTTTAATACTCAATACCCCATGCTCAATTACTAGGCATGAATTCAAACATTTGTTATATACAAGAACTTACCAAATTTTCTTGTTTAATTTGTTCTTTTGCTAAAGCCAATGCTTGATGAGCATTTTTAAACTTTGTTTCATCTGTGAATTTCTGATCGAAATGCTTTAAATAAGCTTCCAGATACCGAATACGTAAGTGGGGATCGGCAGGATTTTTAAGAAAGGGGAGGTCAGCTTCAACCATGAACCGGATAGCTAATAAGGGGATAGGGCTACGAAGTGGGCGAAATTTTGGATTGTGCAGACCAGGACTTTCATTCCGTTTATGAAATTCTCCTATCATCAATCCTGACTCAACAAACAAAGGTTTAAGTTTTTGCTGAACACTATCTATTACTTTAGGAGCATCTTCTATATGGATGTCAGGAAAGATAAGTAAAAAAGCTTTATTCATTGCTATTTTTCGCTCTTCAACATCTATTTGCAGAAATATATCTCGATAGCGTCCAACAACCTCTTCTAATTGTTCTGGATACAAATCTTTTGTGTGAATAACTGCTAGACGAATACTGTTTGATTTGAGAGAGTAAGGTACAAAAGGGCAAACTACGCCGGGTCTACCTAAGTCAGGATGAGACCTTCCTAAAAAGTTTTTTACCCACTCCATAATTTCAATTAAGGAAGGAAGGTCTTCGTGTTCTTGGAGTTGTTCGATTTCACGAGTTGTATAGAGCTGCATAAGTTTGAGTGGAATGGAATAATTGTTTAATTCTGAATCCCAAATTAGTTTTCCAATACACATATAGGGAAAACTAATTATTTAAGTAAACAAAACAAGCCTTTAATTATTTATTTTTGGTTAATTTGTGGCTTGTAGAAGATAACAACGCTCTATCATTTTTTTTGTGAGCTTAAAGTAATTTACGTTAATACATACACAACAATATTTCGGATAAAATAACTTATTTTCAAACAAATGAAAATAAGTTTGTAACATGTTAATTACAGGACTACTCTTTAAATCTTGAAACACATATAAGGCGTGCTACACTCTGCTAACACACCCTACAATTACTTGACAGATTTTTCAAAAACGATTTCCGATTTTTATGGAATACGTATGTATTATCATTATTCGGCATCTGCTCCTAGTTGTTTACACTCTTAAGCTTGTATTATTTTCATGAATACATTATAAATTTTATGTCTAAATAGTTATTTTTACTGTAAAAATTTGGTATAGATTTAACAGCAACTTTGAGGCTGATATCAAGGTAATAAACTTTTATCAAGTAAAAAGTTTACACAGAATTGGTATAAGGCCAATTTATAAGCTGTATATTACTTACAGCGGATTACAAATTCATAAAGTACACTCTCTCCAATACTTAGGTAGATGCCTGATAGGGCGGGTGGGGTAGTTACTCCACTTAGATGAAAAGTACTGTATTTTCGATTGTTTGATCCTCAACGTGAGGTATTTGCAGCGAATATCGCTAGTTTAAGCTTTATTTAGTCTAAAAAAATCGTTGGGTAAGGCAAAATGAGCGGCGACTTCTACCGTTTCCGTACCCCCACTCTTAAGTAAGCTACTCACAAAATTAAATATTTTAGGACTTACGCACTATACAAATTAACCATAATATGCGTTAAGCAAAATTTATATTTCCGGTGCTGACTGCAACCATGATTTTGTCGCATATTTACTATTTTGGGTGTTAGACATGGCTCAAAAGCCCAAAATTAGTATAGTCAATATGTATGATACGTAAGTCCTATATTTGTTTAATTGGAAGTCCCTTATTTCTCAACAAATTCTTTCACCACTGCCATAGCATCAGGAGGAATCTGCGTAATTAGACGAAATGGAAATGCGGCAGTTGAAGCAAACTGGGCATAGTCTGGTGTCAGGAAGATAGCATAGTTTTTAGCTTCTGGAGTCATCTGTGCAGCAAAGGCCAAGGTTAGAGCTTTAACGTACTTGCGAACATCTGCTGCTTGTTCACCGACAACTTCACCGCCACTAATCGGTGTATTTGGTTGTCCGATCTGATCTAATGTGGTGCTGGGGTCTTTTACACTTAGATGAGTACCCCCAATTATACCAACTAGTGATTTTGGGGATGGGATTTTTTCAAATCCCACAATCTGTTCAGTTAAAGCTGGGGTGGTTTTATCGGCGGAACCTGCTAACACTATGGTAGGAACTTGTATCTTTGTTAACCCAGTTTCGCCAAAAATCAGAGAAGTTGTCGGATTGAGAGCGATCGCTTGTTTGATTCTGGGATCTCGTAGTTGATAGCTATTTTCTGGTAGTTCTTGAGCGATGCACTGCATATTTTCTCCCAAACTCAAGATAGTCAGGTTCTTTTTACAGCGTTGTTTGAGATGTTCTAGTTGCAACTCGGCTCCAGCAAGTGCTAAAGCTGTACCACCACCAAAAGAATAGCCAACAACCATCGCGTTTGTGGTTGCAAGTTTCCCTTGTAGGGGATGATTAGCTGTTTGGTTGAGCTTTGCTAATTCGTCGAGGACAAAACTAATATCTTGAGGGCGATACAAAAACTCTTGAGGCTTCATGACTCTGGTTTTGCCTTGTAATGCTAGGTTAGCATTTGCCTGATTACTACCGGGATGTTCTAAAGCTGCTACTACATAACCGTGGGATGCTAAATGTTCTGCTAGGTAACGCAAGTCCGTGCGGACTGACCCGAAGCCGTGAGAAAAGACAATTACGGGTTTGTCGGGAGTTGCAGCAGTTGACCAGTAAATATCAACTGGGATTTTGCGATCGCGCTTTTGATCGTTCAAGCTTAAGTTGAGGATTTTTACTTGGGCGCTTCCTGGTTGGCTGGGATCAAAAGGGAAAACAATCTGTGGTGTTCTCGGTTGTGCTGTTATGGGGTCGAGTTGGGGAGCAATGTCTGACGACAAGCCGCTACGCGTCAACGCTAACATGAATTGCTGAGTACGCCAAAAAGCTGTATTTAAATTCCCTGCAACAACGAAAGCCTTTGGCAAATCAATTTCTAAGCGTTTACTGGGATAAGCAGCAATAAAACTCAGTATAGAAAGACCTTGTGGTGCAGTAGAACCTAATACCAATCCTGCTCTCAGTGCTTGTACCCCAGCTTTATCCTTTCGGGCTAAGGCTGTAGCAAAGTCATTGAGAATAGTTGTACCAATCTGGGTATTAATTAACCTATCAAGTGTGACAACATTCATGGGTATATTCATACCCAGCGCCCCCAAGAAGAAGCGGCGTTGTTCTTCAGATAAAGAGTGTAAACTCCCAGGCAATTCCCTTGTTTTTACAGCCTTTTGCAACTCAGCAAGAGAGATGGATTCTGTAAATAAACCCAAACGCACAACAACCGTGTCAGCAGCAATAGCCGAAGTATTTGCCCCGAACTGTGTAAGTGCGATTGCGCTAAAGAAACCCGCAACTGTCTTGAGACTTCTCCAACTTTTTCCCATAAACTTTTATACCAATTGTTACTTACGGGAATATAACGGATATTTGTGTATTTGACTACCCAAATAATTGCTTAGAAATAAAAGTAAATTTTTTCTTAACTTGCTGGCGATGTCTACGATGGGCTACGCCTATGCTCTAATCTCCTCAAAGCATCTGCTGATGCAAACACAGCCATATTACAAGCATAACAAAAGTAACGAATTGTAGAATTCATCACAGTTAAACATTTGACCATAAATCAGTGTTAACAGCCACAAAAGCTCGATTGTTTCTCAGCTAGGTTTAATACTGTAACGGAGCTACGAGAACAGGGGAAGCGATCGCATCTACAATCTGCAATTTTTTTTGACAGCAAAATTTAACCGACTGCTTAATGTTTTGTCTTTGCGCTTTAAAACGTCTTGCAGAGGTGTTGCAGGTGAATAGTCTGACTGCTGTAGCTGCACTATCATTACTCATCAAATTCTACCAGCCGCATCAACAATTTTTCTTGGCTTTATGCGTCGCAGACTCCCATATTTTTTAATTTTGCTGCTCTCCCTGAGTATTATTACACTGTGGTGGCCTGTGAATGATTCTGATTGCAATTTTGAGGCTTTTATCGCATCAAAAACTACAAAATTCCAAGTACATGCTACTAAGGTTATTGTTCAGCCGTGGCGTGGTCGTCACCATGTATATGGAATCTTTATGATTCCTGATGAATATAAACAAGCTCCATTTTTTGTGTTAACAGTCCAAGGTGCTGGTAGTTACTGTTCAAAACAATTTGGTCATAAACAAAACTTTGATGATATCTTTGCTCAACCAGGAACTTATCTGGTAAAGAAGCCGATTAGAACTCGAAAAACTCTCCGGCTCATTCTCCAAGGTCTATATTCTCAGGTCAATGATAAAAATAATTGGACGTTGACTTTTCCTGAACCAAAAGCTAGTCAAGATAATTCATAATTTATAAGTTAGCTTGGTGGTTGAGTTTCCAAAACCTGGTCTTTCTCTAACAAGGCACTAGTAGCATTAACTACAATTTGTGCTGCTCCTGTGAAAAACGATCGCTCGATAGTCGCTGGCACATCGCTAGGTTTATGATAGTGCGGAGTGCGTAAATTTGCGGTATCTGTCACCAGCACAGCGCCCACGCCTTGGTACCAAAACGGTGCATGGTCGCTACGTAGGGTGTCTGGTGTCAGTAAACCTTTAAAAGGAATTGGTAGTGTTAGAACTGCTGGCAAATTTGATTCCTGTTTATTCAGGGCGATTGAGGGGATGTTGTGTGAATTTTGAAAGGCATACAGTAAAGGTAAATGTTCTGTATCACCGACTACTGCCAAAAAGTCGCCCTTGTCGCTAGGTGGCGTAACAGGCAATCCGGCAGGGTATTTCTGACAGCCAGTATTGTAACAAGCGTAACCTACCATATCCATAATGATCGCGCCACCTAAATTTTGCAAGCGTGCTGTCTGACTCACAAAAGCCTGACTACCCAAAAGTCCTGCTTCCTCTTGGTCAAAAAAAGCTAGCTGTAAAGTCCGTGGCGTAGGACGAGATCCCAGCAACCGAGCTACTTCCAGCACTACGGCTACACCACTGGCATTATCATCGGCGCCAGGGGAAGAGGCAACAGTATCGTAATGCGCTGCTACGAGAATTGCTTTAGCTGCTTTGTTAGTTCCTGGGCGTTCGGCAAAAATATTTACACCGTCAGAGAACTTTTCTAATTTAGGTTTCCAGCCGACTTTTTTCAGTTCAGTTGTAATATAAGTGCGAGTAAGCGATCGCTCTTTTGTGGTGTAGCGCTGAAAATTCAACTTTTGGATATGGTTTAGCAGCTTGTCAGTAGACACTTGCGGGGCAATGTAAACTTCCCTTGACTCTGGCTGTGGTTCGGGTGTTTTCACTGGAATGCGCTCAACAATTGTCGGTGAGAGATGCTGTTCAAAAAACGTGCTACCTCTGCTACCCAACACGGCAACTGTCATCAGCACCAACAGCATCAGCCAAATCCATTTTCTCATCTGATTTATCCTTGGCTTCCTGACTTAGGGTAGCGCAAATCCCCGTGCGATTCGTTGTGAGTGAATCCCCTGTAGGGACAACTGGGTAACTTAAGCTTGTACTCACAACTTTCACCAAAATGAAAAACTACTTAGCAAGGCTAGCACTGGGAAGCGTGCTGCTAGCAGTAGGATACAAACCTATAATGCAGTCAAATCTTTTAAGTTTCGGTTCAGACACTTATGAAATTCAGTGGAGTGGAGCTAATGGAAGCAAGCTATTCGGCAGCTATGGTATTGTTTCCAAAAGTACTAGTACGCCTTCAAGAGTAGAAAAGGTTACAGGAACACTTCCTTATAAAGTTAATTTTTCTGCTCCAAAAAATACCCTGATTTCTGCCGCAGGAACAACAGTTCATCAGGGTATAGTAGAAATCAAAATTTTCAAAAATGGGTCAGAGTGTGGAAAAGTAGTCGTTCTTGGAAGCGGAGCTATAGCTAATAAAACTTGTCAATAGTCCAAGCATTATAAAATAAACAAGTAATGTATTAGTTATATCCCTTATACCAATTCTGTATGAAGATGCGCTAAACCATGTTTAAGGATAAGAAAGAAAAACGAACCACAAAGGACGCAAAAGACACAAAGAAAGAAGAAGTTAAAAGGGTTTGGCGCAGCCTCACAAAGAAATGGTATTACAAGCTAAGTTTGTAGGAGATTTGTAATTTAGAAGTAGAATCCCCAGGCATCACTTTCCAGGATTGCTAGGAAGGGTTTAATATTTTTTTCTGAGATAAATCTGGGCGACTACTGTAGTATTAGCTCCTGACACCTAACATTTGTCTTTTAACAAGAGCATGGCCAGATTGCACATCAAACCAGTGAATATCCTCAGGGGGCAATGCTAGTGTAATATCCTTGTCACTCCAATTTTGGTCTATTGGCAACAAAGCACGTACTGTAATCGCTTCGGTTTGTGAACCCTCAATCCTAACACTGACCAAATAGTGCATACCCAAATTTTCCACTAAAAATACTCGCCCCTGGATAGTCTGAGTATCACCTGGTTGAGCAATGCGGACATCTTCTGGGCGGATTCCCAGAACAATCTGCGGTGGTACAGTTGGTATATCTGGGAGAAGCACTTGGAAGTTACCCAGGAGCGCGTATTTTCCCTTACAAGGTAGAGTCAGCAAATTCATTTGCGGACTACCAACAAATCCAGCCACAAATAGATTAGCTGGATGGTTATAAATGCGGTCAGGCGGGTCAAGTTGCTGGACATAGCCATCGTTGAGCAATGCAACTTTCGTGGAGAGCGTCATCGCTTCGGTTTGGTCGTGGGTGACGTAGACAACTGGCACTTTTTGGGCTGCAAAAATTTGCTTGATATCGGCTCGGACTCTTTCCCGCAGCAGTGCATCCAGGTTACTTAAAGGTTCATCCAGCAGGTAGACATCGGCATTACGCACCAAAGCACGACCGACAGCAACCCGCTGCCGTTGACCTCCAGACATTTGACCAGGCTTGCGGTTCATTAACTCTGCTAATCCTAAAACTTCTGCCACTTCTGCCACTCGCTGTTTAATTTCTGTAGGTGGTACTTTTTTCAGCTTGAGTCCAGAAGCGAGGTTTTCGTACACCGTCATGTGGGGATAGAGTGCATAGCTTTGAAATACCATTGCAATATTGCGATCGCTTGCTCGTTTATAGGTGACATCTACATCCCCAATCTCGATCTGACCGCGAGTCGGTTCCTCAAGACCCGCAATCATGCGTAGGACGGTGGATTTACCACAGCCAGAAGGGCCAAGTAAAGTCAGAAACTCATGGTTATCTACAGTTAAGCTAACGTCTTTGACAGGGACGACTTTAGGGTTGTAGGTTTTATTCAAGTTTTTGAGTTCGAGTTTAGCCATTTTGATTTTTATCCTTTAACAGCACCAGCGGTAAGACCTTGGACAATCCGGCGCTGGAAAAACAAAACTAGTAAAATTAAGGGTAATGTCCCGATGACAGTTGCAGCAGCGATCGGGCCATAGGGAATTTCATATATTGTCGCACCACCCAACTGAGCAGCAGCAACAGGAATCGTCTTCAACTCTTCACGGGTCATAAACGTGAGAGCAAAAATAAACTCGTTCCAAGCAAAAATAAAGGTGAGGATTCCAGTAGTCACTAAAGCGGGAAGGGTCATGGGTAGCACGATTTGCCATAGTAGTTGAAAGGTGTTGTAGCCATCGACCCTAGCGGAATCTTCCAAATCTTTTGGCAATTGTTCAAAAAAGCTTTTAAGTACTAAAATTGTTAACGGCAAATTGATCGCAGTATAGGGTATAATCAGCACCAGATAATTGTTGCCCAATTTCAGCGCTTGGATAATTTCTAACAATCCTAAGAACAACAGAATTCCAGGAAATAAGGTAACAATTAAAATGCTGGCGAGGATAACTCGTTCGCCCCAAGGGCGTAATCGTGCCAGTGCGTAGGCCGCAGGTGCGCCGATCGCTAAAGCTACAGCGGTAGAAGTAATTGACACAAAGGCGCTGTTGAAGATGTAGCGCCAAAATGGGCGACGAGTAAATAACTCAATGTAGTGATTGAAAGTGAAGCGTGTGGGGAAATAGACAGTCGGAACGGCGGCAATATCGTCATTTACTTTAAACGAGGTCAGCAATTGCCATAAAGCTGGCGCGAGGCTAAATAGCACTATTAATACAACTATGATGACCAGCAAGATTTTTTTCAGAGAAAACTTGCTTCTCCCTGTTCGTCTTGGAGTCGCTGGAACTGCTTGTGGAGTTACACTCATGGCTTAAATGGCTTCTGATGTTTTGGCACGGTATTTGTTAAGCAAGAAACTAGCGATCGCCACCGCCGCAATCAATATTAAAAATGTCACTACTACCAGGGCTGCTCCATAACCAAAATCTAAGTAGCGCATCACCGTGGAGTAAATGTATAATGACACCACTTCTGTAGCGCCACCAGGCCCACCCCCAGTCATTACAGCAATCAAGTCAAAAATTCCAAAAGCTTGAGCAAACCGAAATAGCACTGCAATTAAGATTTGCGGCAGCAGTAATGGCAGGGTAATATTGCGGAAACTTTGCCAAGCAGTTGCTCCATCAACTGAGTAAGCTTCATAGAGGTCTTTTGATATCGACTGCAACCCAGCTAGCAACAGGATACTGATAAACGGTGTAGTTTTCCAAACATCAGCAAAAACTACTGCGATCATCGCCAGCGTTGGATCTCCTAACCAATTAATCCCAGTCTTAATCAGCCCCAATCGCTGCAAAATATCGTTCACAACCCCAAACTGGTCGTTAAAAATCCAAGACCACGCCAGACCAATCAAAGCAGTAGGCAAAGCCCAAGGGATAATTGCAGTTGTACGCACTATGCCCCGCCCAAGAAACGCCTGATTGAGAACTAAGGCAATCCCTAGTCCTAGCAGTAGTTCTGAGATTACTGATGCTGTTGTGAACACGGTTGTCGCCCACAAACTCTGCCAAAAACGACCATCCCCCGCCATCCGCACATAATTCTCCAAACCAGAGAATACAGGTTGTAGCTCTGTTGCCAAATTTTTAGTAAATACGCTTAACCAAAATGCTCGTAAAATCGGGTAGGCAAATACAAACAACAGTAGCAGCAATGCAGG
Source organism: Nostoc sp. (assembly GCF_036918245.1). Taxonomy (GTDB): domain Bacteria; phylum Cyanobacteriota; class Cyanobacteriia; order Cyanobacteriales; family Nostocaceae; genus Nostoc. Next base: position 25,698 of record NZ_JBALEF010000109.1, on the reverse strand, counting down.
TGTTAGTAAGATCCAGGCTGTCTGTTGTTCTCGATTTCTGAATGTATGTAAATTTGTCATTTGTTATAAAGGATTGGGGATTGGGGATTTTGAACTCCGTTAATGAGTCTTTGAACTCCATTAATGAGCCTTTTAACTCCATTAATGAGTCTTTGAACTCCATTAATGAGCCTTTTAACTCCATTAATGAGTCTTTGAACTCCATTAATGAGTCTTTGAACTCCATTAATGAGCCTTTGAACTCCATTAATGAGCCTTTGAACTCCATTAATGAGTCTTTAAGGTGGATGAATGAGTATCCGAGGTGGATGAACGAGTCTTTAAGCCAAAGCTTTAACTTCTTCTAACTTCCCCTGCTCCCCTGCCCCCAGCAGTCGGCGTGTTTCGGCAGCAGCAGCTTTCATTGCTCGTTCAGGATTCATCCGACCAGATAAGGCGGCGCTGAGATAACGCTGCAAAATATCTGATGTCTGAGGATATTGCGCGATCGGCGGACGTAAAACTGCATTGTCCACGACCTTCAATAACTGCGGATAGTGGGGGTATTTAGCAACAATCTCTGGGTCTGTAAACAAATCCCGGCGACTTGGCACATAGCCTGCACTGAAAATGAATCGGCGCTGTGCTTCTCGACTGGTAAAATACTGAATTGCTTTCCAAGCTTCTTCTGGATGTTGAGAGGATTTTGCAATCCCTAAACCCCAGCCCCCTAGACAAGCCGCTCCCGTCTTCCCAGGAGCATGAACCATCGGTTTAATCGCAATTTTGCCCCGGATTGGCGAATTTTCTGCCTGGGCTAAAGGCCACGCATAGGGCCAACTGCGTAAAAACGCTACTTGACCACTTTGAAACAAGCGTCGGGTATCTTCTTCCTGGTAAGTCGTGACTCCAGCAGGAGAAACGCCTTCTTTAACGGTACTACGCAGAAACTCAATGGCTCGTAATGTTTCTGGTCGATCTAGTCCAACTTCGAGCGTCTTGGGATTAACCCAGAAGCCACCAAAGCCATCGAGGACTTCCGCAAACATCGCCACAAGTCCTTCATATTGCCGACCTTGCCAAAGATAGCCCCAATTTACCTGGTTTTTTTTCTGCAAAATTTGGGAAATTCGGAGCAAATCATCAAAGGTTTCTGGCGGTTTCAACCCTGCTTGTTTAATTAAATCTTCCCGGTAGTAGAGCATTCCCACGTCGGAACGCACTGGAATGCGGTACAGCTTGTTTTGGTAACGTCCCCCTTCTACATCCTGTGATGAAAATGCTGCCAACTCTTTTTTAGAAATGCGATCGCCTAAGGGTAGCAACCATCCAGCAGCAGCAAACTTGGATGTCCAGATCACATCCATATTGATCAGGTCGTAAGGGGATTCACCCAAGATAAAAGATGAGGTATACAGGTCTTCGAGCAAATTTGTGGCATTGGGGCCTTCAACTAAGTTAATGCGAATACCAGGGTTCTCAGCCTCGAAGTCTCTAATCAAACCCTGCCTCCAAGGTTCGGCATCAGGAGCAGTCATTAATATATTCAGGGTAACTGGTTGCTGCGAGAGTGCTACCCAACTGAACAATATAATGCTCAAGAGAGTTGCCAGAAAAACCCCTATATGCAGATAACTTTGTTTTTGGATGAATTTTTGTAACTTGTTAATTGGCTTTCGGTACAACATTATCAATGTAGCGATCGCTAGTGGTAATTATTAAGAAATAAAAACATAAAATATCTGAAAAAAGATTATTTTGTATTATTTTTTATCAAAATGCTTGAGTAATAATCAGGCTTTGAATGCACTTCGCAATCGCTTATTTTAAGTTCGGTAGTATTAATCATTGATGGCAAAGGCTCTAGTTGAAAAATCGGCAGCAAGTAGGGAAAAGATATTTTTCTTTGCAAGTACCTAAACATAGAGCTTGATAGTTGATAAATTTCTGCCTGTTAACTCTGTCATTTGTTAGAGTAAACAATTGTTCTTGTTGACTAGGATGTGAGTGCTGTCCTTAGTTCCTATACATGGAAGAGAGCGATCATGGCTACCCTTGAACAATTGCAAGCATGGCATGAATTGGCACAACAACTGCGGATTGATAGTATTCGTGCCACCACCGCAGCCGAATCTGGTCATCCCACCTCCTCAATGTCAGCTGCCGACCTGATGGCAGTGCTACTTGCCAAGCATCTGCGTTACGACTTCAGCAATCCGCACTCCCCTGACAATGATCACCTGATCTTCTCAAAAGGACACGCATCACCGCTGTTGTACTCAATTTATCGAGCGGCGGGAGTAATTGATGATAACGAATTGATGTCCCTTCGCAAGTTTGGTAGTCGCCTAGAAGGGCATCCAACCCCAGCATTACCTTGGGTAGATGTGGCAACGGGTTCATTGGGACAAGGACTGCCGATCGCTGTTGGTATTGCTTTAGCTGGAGAGTATTTAGACAAGCTGCCTTACCACACCTGGGTTTTGTTAGGGGATAGTGAAATGGCGGAAGGTTCTATTTGGGAAGCCTTTGAACACGCTAGTCACTACAAACTGGCAAATATGATTGCCATCCTCGATGTCAACCGTTTGGGACAGCGAGGTGAAACAATGTTAGGCTGGAACACCCAAGCATACTGCGATCGCGCTCTTGCTTTCGGCTGGAAGGCAATTGAAATCGACGGTCACAACCTAGAAGAAATTGACGAAGCATACACAGCAGCTATCGATAACCCCAACTGTCCGACACTGATTGTGGCTCGGACAAAGAAGGGCAAGGGTGTTGCAGATTTAGAAGATGTTGGCGGTTGGCATGGAAAAGCCTTGAAACCTGACCAAGCAAAGGCAGCGATCGAAGAACTAGGTGGTGAACGTCAGCTCACTATTGCCGTTTCCAAACCTAATTTACAAATCCAAAAAACTGCAATTGGACAATTTCAAACTCTTCAACTTCCTAGCTATCAATTGGGAGAAAAAGTGGCAACCCGTAAAGCTTATGGGGATACCTTAAAAGCTCTCGGAGCGTCTCGACCAGATGTAGTTGCCTTAGATGGTGAGGTGAGCAACTCCACCTACGCCGAAGAATTTGCCAAAGCTTATCCTGAGCGCTATTTTGAGATGTACATTGCCGAGCAGCAATTGGTTGCCGCAGCAGTGGGGTTACAAGTGCGGCAGTATAAGCCTTTTGCTTCTACTTTTGCGGCATTCTTAAGTCGCGCTTCTGATTTTGTGCGGATGGCTGCCATTTCTCGCGCCAATATTAAACTTGTTGGTTCTCATGCGGGAATTTCAATTGGTGAGGATGGCCCTTCACAAATGGCACTAGAAGACTTAGCTTCTTTGAGAGCAGTGTGCGGCAGCACTGTGCTTTACCCTAGTGATGCCAATCAAACCGCTCAACTTGTCGCCCAAATGGTCGATTGTGATGGTATTGTCTACCTACGCACAACCCGTGAAAGCACACCTGTTCTCTATGAAGCTGAGGAGGATTTTTCAATTGGTGGCAGCAAGGTCATCTATAGTTCTGAGCAGGATCAAGCAGCAGTGATTGCAGCAGGTATTACGCTACATGAAGCAATTAAAGCATATCAGCACCTCAAGCAGGAAGGGATTACGGTACGCGTTATCGATGCTTACTCAGTCAAACCAATTGATGCTACAACTCTGCATCAGGCTGCCCGTGATACTCAGGGTAAACTCGTTGTAGTCGAAGACCATTGGGGCGAGGGTGGACTGGGATCTGCTGTCCTCGATGCTTTTGTGGGTACAGATGCTGCTCCTACCTCTGGGGGATTGCCACTAAACCTAATCAAACTGGCAGTACGGTATCTGCCTGGGTCTGGGACTCCAGAAGAGCTACTTCATGCAGCAAAAATTGACGCTTCTTCTATTGTCGAGGCTGTGCGATCGCTTGTTAAACAACCTGCTTCGGTATCAACGAAGTAATACCCGCGATCTTTTTTGTAATCAAAGTTCAGATGAATTACTTGTAGAGACTGGGGAAGGTGGGGCCCCCTCTGGGGATAAGGGGTAATGGGGACTGGGAAGAAGGAATAAAGGTGTACTGAGTTTTTTTCACGCAATCAAATATCAGTCCTATAGCAATTGAGGTAAATAAGATAATGCAAGCAATTCGCGTTCATAACTATGAGAAGTCAGACGCGCTGACACTGGAAACTATAGCGCAACCCGAACCACAACCGAATGAAGTGCTAATAGGACTTACGCATACTCTACGAATTCTTGGCGTTCTTGGCGTCTTGGCGGTTCGACAAATTAAGCTTTTGGGCGATTTTTGCGTAAGTCCTAGCTAATTCGGGTTCAGGCGGCTGGAGTCAATCCGCTCGATTGGAAAATCCGGTCAGGCTACATGAAAGAGATTTTTCCAATGCCTTTGCCGTTCACGCCTGGAATGGATATTGCAGGCATTGTGGAAGCGATCGGCACTGATGTCAAAGCATTCCAAGTTGGTCAAGCCGTTTATGGTGAACTGCGAATGGGAGCTTATGCCCAGTTCGCTACGGCTCCACAAGATGCGATCGCCCTCAAGCCGGAGACGCTGGATTTTGTGCAAGCGGCATCGGTGCCAATGGTAGCAATGACCGCCTATCAAGGGTTGTTTGATCATGCTGATCTCAAGCCTGGTCAAACCGTCCTGATTCATGCGGCATCGGGTGGAGTTGGCATATTCGCGGTACAGTTTGCTAAATGGAAAGGAGCGCACGTCATTGGAACTGCCTCAGCCACGAATGCAGAATTTGTCCGGTCTCTGGGTGCAGATCAAGCGATTGACTACAAAGCAACACCCTTTGAAGAAGTTGTTGAGAATGTCGATGTAGTTCTAGATACGTTAGGTGGCGACACGCAAGCACGTTCTTATTCAGTGCTAAAGCCAGGTGGCATTCTGGTTGCAACCGCCGCTCCCCCCAATGTTGAAAAAGCTCAAGAACGAGGTATCCGTGCAGAGATGATGAATATGAAACCCTCGGCCTCGCTGCTAGAGGAAATTGCTAGTTTACTCGATTCCGGGCAGCTTAAGACGGTTCTTGCTCAGACCTTTTCTTTATCTGAAGCCCGTCAAGCTCAGGAATTGAGTCAGGGCGGTCATGTCCAGGGCAAAATCGTGCTTCAAATCAATGCTTAACCCGATGTGTGCTAAACTTTTTGATCCACCTGGAAAGGCTAAAAATACCAAAAATCGGGAAAATTTATAAGTTGGAGAAATTTGCAAGCAATGGTAAAAATCTAGAGTCAGTATCAACTCTAGAGCCATTGCACCAGCTTAATCAAAGGGTGAAATTCATTCTTGTATTGTTTAACCAGTCTTGCCAAACTATCCTCTCTGGTAACTGTTTATCCCTCAAAATGTTTAAGTCCCTTTAACCAAAGCGACCGCATCTAAATTTGCCACGGGCAGTATTATTTTTTGGTTCTAACAGAAGCGATAGGGGATTGATCCCGTAGAGAAGCGATCGCAGCTTGTAGATACTGCTTTATCATTGTTCGCTGTTAGACAGAGATATTTATACGTATTATCTTGTAGTTTTTTTCAGAAATAAAATATGATTCCTATAGGATAAGTATTATCCTATGCTTACTCCAAACAGGCGTTAAAATTCTCTGTTCCATAAGCTTTTGGCTTATTTGTTTGGCATCTTGCTCAGTCAGCTTTTGGTAAACTCCCTAATTCACTAGAAATTATTTTTACAAGAGTTTTTTACAGATTGACCTTTATGACAGAACATTCATGTTGAGCCTTGTTGCAATGGTCTTAGCAAGATATCCCAAAAATACTCAGCAGCCCCTTGTTGAGACCATAATTTCTTCACATTCTGTTGGCTTGCAAAGAAAGCCATTCCCAAAGGTTGCAGAAAAAGAGCATATCCATCATCAACTATAGACATGGATTCATTAATACTATTATCACTTCCTGAAGCATTCGAGGAATATGCAATGTCGCTTCTAAAAAGACGGCTACTTCCTCCTGTCCAAATTCGACATTCAGTAGCTTTCTTTCCCCTAATGTAGACAATAGCCGAAAAATGATTTGCATCTATACGCTTGAAATGTGTATCAACTTCTGGATTTCGGTTGGATAGTTCAGCAAGTGAATTCTCAAAAAAGTTGGATATGTATTCAAACGATTCCTCTACAAATTGATCCCTGTCTCGATCCGAGAATGTTTTGCGAATACGGAAATTGCTCGATCTTGGTATATCCAAAATTTGTGGTTTGACAGCAGAACCGTAACTTTTGCTTGGTGGCGTGGAATCCTGACGAAGTTGTAAGCGAGTAATTGTCCGTTTTACAGCGTTGACTACTTCAAGAAAAGCATCATCTTTTTCGGGGAATTTTGTGATAGGCTTGCCATCAGTTGGCATGACCAAGAGCTTGCCAAATGGTGCACTGCGCCAATCGCATGGACGCAGGATGACTGGTATAATGTAGGATTATCCTTTCTCATGCTTTTCCATCGCACGTTGCATCTCAATGTCATAACAATAATTGGAAGCTAGAAAATCTGAACTGACTAATAAAAGAATGATGTCTGCTTCTTCCAAGTTTTTGCTTATTGCCTTATCGAATTCCTCACCAGCAGTTATTCGCCGATCATGCCACGTCTCAATGAAGCCTTGCCTTTTTAGCATAGCAAGATGAATTTCCATCTCATCGCGCAGGATTTGATCTCGATGTGAATAAGAGAAAAAAACTGTAGCCATTCGACGATTATTAATTAAAGGCAGGTATTTACTTATGATTAATACCTTTATATCTTATACCAGTACAAAAGAACTAATTCCCTCAAGTAAACATCAAGTTTGACGCTTTGTCTTTTGACAGCGATCGCAACTTCACTTACAGTTCCGCACTAGAGGAGTGTTGAGTACTGAGTAAAGAAGAAAAAAAAATTTCTTATTACTTCTTCAACATCTTTATTCGGACACTCAGGACTCATAACTCAGAATCTCGGAACTTTTTTTATGGTAGATTTGTTGCTGATCGCAATCCTGGGGTTCCTGGGGAGTTTTGGACATTGCTTTGGGATGTGTGGTCCGCTAACAGTGGCATTTTCTCTGTCTCATCAGCCAAAAAGTCCACAAACAGTCTCCTTAGGACGGACATTAACCTTAGAAAAACCCGATACTTGGCAACAGCAATTAAAATTTCATATCCTGCTAAACCTGGGGCGGATGTTGAGCTATGCTCTAGTCGGTGCTGGCATTGGGGCGCTAGGTTCGGTATTGCTGCAAGGTGGACAGCTAGCGGGTGTTGGCAGCGACTTCCGGCGCTGGATGGCAATTCTGACTGGTGTGATGTTGATTTGGTTTGGCTTAGGACAAGTAAAACCTGATTTACTACCGCGTATTCCCGTGTTACATCCCCTATTGCAAGGTAGTTTACACGATCGCCTCAGCACAGGAATGGTTAAACTTTCCTTAAAAACCAAATGGTGGACGCCAATGCTTTTGGGGATGACTTGGGGTTTAATGCCCTGTGGTTTCCTGTATGCTGCCCAAATTAAAGCCGCTGAAACTGGCAATTTATGGATGAGTACAGCTACTATGCTGGCTTTTGGCTTGGGAACCTTGCCCACGATGCTAGGTGTAGGCGTTTCCACATCATTGGTAAGTAAAGACAGGCGCAGTCACTTGTTTCGATTAGGCGGTTGGGTAACACTCACCATTGGCGTGATCACCTTGCTGCGGACTGGTGACACAATGGTAGATTACACTGGACACGCGGCGTTAATCTGCTTAATTTTGGCGTTAATTGCGCGTCCGATTAGTGGCTTGTGGGCTTCACCACTGCGTTACCGTCGCGGCTTGGGTGTGGGATCTTTTGTGCTTTCTGTGGTTCACACCTTCCACATGATAGAACACTCATTGCAATGGAATTTTGCCGCCTTTTCTTTTCTGCCGCCAGAATTTCAGTGGGGGATGGCTGCGGGTGCTGTAGCATTGGTATTAATGTCCCCCGCCGCTTTTACAAGTTGGGAATCGTTGCAAAAATCTTTGGGCAAGCGTTGGCGACAGATTCATCTATTGGGTGTGCCAGCCTTGCTCTTGAGTGCCATTCATACTGTGTTGATTGGTTCCCATTACCTGGGTTCCTTGCAATCAACTTGGGGAAATAAATTAGCGGCAGTACTGATGGTAATTGTTACTCTCAGTATCTTGCTAGTGCGTTCGCGCTTTTTTTGGTCAAAGTTAGCCGTAGAAAAGTTTTATGTTCCCCCAACCAAATCGCGGTAAATCATCCTTATTTTCAGGTTCCATTCCCAGGAGTCAAAAACAGAGGCATTACCCCCTCAAAGACATTTTCTGGAAGAATCAAGGAACAATAAAGTATTTATTATTCCTCAGTTGCTTAGTTATATCAATAACTAATCTTTACCCTGCTTTTGCTCATAAGGTGGAAGTAGCCTCAGATGTTGGCGGCACTCTCCACATTGAACCAAATGATAATCCCCGTGCTGGAGAACCAAGCCAAGCCTGGTTTGCACTTACCCGCAGAGGTGGAAAAGTGATTCCTCTGTCACAGTGTAATTGTCAGTTGGCTGTTTATGCCGAACCTTATGCAGCCGGAGAGCCACCGCTGTTAGAACCACAGTTAGAACCTGTAGCAGCCGAACGTTATCAAGGCATCCCAGGTGCAGAAGTTGTCTTTCCCAAACCAGGTCTTTATGAGTTGCAACTAAATGGAAAACCTGTCTCTGGGGCAAGATTCAAACCCTTTGAATTCAAATTTGAAGTGACTGTGGCAGGAGGCGGGTCTACACAAAATACACGAAACCTGCGAGATGTCAATGGTGATTTAGTAGAGGGTCAATCTCAACAATTACCAACTTGGGCGATCGCACTGCCAATTCTCGGATTTATTGGCATCTTAGTTGTCGTCATGCAAAGTATGAGGAGGGGTGGGGAGTAGGGAAGAAGCAGGGAAGGCAGGGGAGGCAGGGGAGACAGGGGAAGGAAATAACCAATGCCCAATGCCCAATGCCCCATGCTCCATGCCCTTACTTATGTCGCTTTTGATGCCACTGCCAGGCGTCAGCGACAATATCTTTGATGGATGGATACTGAGGTTGCCAGCCTAAGATTGTTCTGGCTTTATCGCTGGTGCCAATGAGAATTGGGGGATCGCCAGGACGGCGATCGCGTTCTTCTACTGGTATCGAAATCCCTGTCACCTCTTCGACTGCGGCAATGACTTCTCTGACGGAGAAACCGCTGGCATTGCTCAAATTAAAAACTTCGCTATCGCCACCTTTTAATAAATATTCCAATCCCAAAATATGGGCATCTGCTAAGTCATTAACGTGAATATAATCGCGAATACACGTACCATCGGGCGTGGGGTAATCAGTGCCGAAAATTGAGATGGATTCTCGTTTGCCTAAAGCTGTCATTAGCACCAAAGGAATTAAATGGGTTTCTGGGTTGTGATCCTCGCCCAGTAAGCCATTGGGATTAGCACCAGCAGCATTGAAATAGCGAAAACGCACTGATTGTAAACCATAAGCGACATCAAAATCAGAGAGAATCCTTTCTACCATTAGCTTTGTAGCCCCATAAGGATTAATCGGATTTTGGGGATGGGTTTCTGGAATCGGCACGAATTGCGGTACCCCGTAGGTGGCACAGGTAGAAGAAAAGACAAATTTCTTTACAGATGCTGTCAGCATCGCTTCTAACAGGGTCAAAGTACCAAGGACGTTATTGCGGTAATATTTGGCCGGATCAGTAACAGATTCTCCTACGTAGGCATAAGCAGAAAAATGCATCACCGCAGCAATATCGTGGGTTTTAAATACATGATCCAGCAAGGTGCGATCGCTTGTGTCCCCAATTATCAGTTCTACCTGTAAAACCTTTTCTACTAGATCGCGATGTCCATAGACCAGATTATCAAGTATGACAACGCTATAACCCGCTTTCTTCAAAGCAAGCACTGTATGGGAACCAATATATCCAGCTCCTCCCGTTACCAGAATAGTAGGCTTTCCAGGCGACATAGTTTTTCCTTTTGAGTCGATTACTTAATTAATTTAGTTTATCGGTGCCAGATTACTCTTCTGGAAAATTATAAATAATAAACGCAGTGTCAAAAAATTGCACTAAAATCACTACGACGGTAGTCTTTGGGTGTGAGGTTTGAGAAATTTTAAGTCAAACAGTACGATTACAATTTGACAATAAAATAAATCCATTTCCCGAAACCTCTAGGTTGAGCCTTACGAGTGACGCTTCTAACGTCGCTATCAGTAAGAAGTCCCCAGTTGTTTTATGCAGGGAAACCATGCATGGCAGTCTTTTCTGGGGGCAACCCCGATCAAAACGGACTGCCTTACCACCACACTGGCTCACTGCACCAGAAAATTTGAGAGTTAGTCTATGTTTCTATTATTAAGCCGGGTACTGCTGTGGCTGCTGATTGGCACTATCGTCTATTCTCTGTTCCAGCGATTTTATCCCTCTGGAAGTTTTGTCGGGCGATTAATCTTAGTCGTTATCTTGGTAATCGTAGCCCTATCATTTCTTAACCCCAATGAACCTGCTGTGGCGTCGTTGTGGAGGATGCTATCTTTTCCACTCAAGCCTCTAGGAGCCTCTGTTTTACTGATGATTATTGCCGCTCAGAAAATCAAAGGAGGTGGGATAGAGAAACCAGGAGGATACTTGATCGGTTGGGCACTGACTATTTTGCTGTTAGCAAGTACACCAGCAGTCGCTTATTTCCTTTATAGAGCGCCACTAGCAATGACGGGTGAAACATCTGTCGCAACTGCTACACCAACATCTGAGACATTGGTGGCATTAGGGCAACCCACCACAGCGAACATCTCAGATGTAACGGGGGATAGCATTCTTTCTTATAATTTGAGAGTGCCTCCCTATTTATTACAAGGAAGTCCTCAAGATATTCGCACACGCGGTTTACGACTTGAAGACTTTGTACCAAATTCGGAAACGTTGCAATTGACAACAAGAACTTGGGAAAGTTATCTCATTGAAGTTTACAGGTTCTTGCGTGTTCAGCGGTAATCAGGTAAGAGAACTTTACTGGGTTCGTAGTAAGCGCTCAAGCGCTCAATCCAAGGATTAAAGTCCTGACTACGAACTTATTTCTTCATTAAAGTTGCTGTGGTGGACTACTAGTACCGAACGGCAATGACTATCCAGTTAAAAGAGGTAATAAAAGCTGAATTTATAACAAGCGATATTTCCTCTGCATAGCTGCCTTCTGGGACTAGCAGTTAATCTAGATGATAAAGTTGCAAAATTGCTTTAATGGCAAAATCTCGACGAATCGCTAAACTCAGTGCTTACCTACGACCCCATTGGCGGGAAGCCTCCTTGGGCATTCTCGCTTTGTTGTCTGTCAATGCACTGGGTGTTTATATCCCTTGGTTGATTCGTGCTGGTGTTGACAAACTCTCGACAACCTTCAGATGGAACCAAATACTACATTATGTAGTAGTTATTGTCTTGCTCAGTTCGGCGATGTGGCTAATGCGGATGGCATCACGCATTTGGCTATTTGGGGTGGGACGTCAGGTGGAATTTGACCTGAAACAACGGATTTTTGAACACTTACTGAAGCTGGAGCCTGCTTATTTTGCCAGTAATACTGCTGGCGATTTGATTAGTCGGGCTACTAGTGATGTGGACAATATCAAGCGGTTATTGGGTTTTGCGGTCTTGAGTTTGGCAAATACGGTGTTTGCCTATGCCCTGACACTGCCAGTAATGCTGGCAATTAGTGTGGATCTCACCCTAGCCGCCTTAGCAGTCTACCCTTTTATGCTCTTATTGGTGAGTCTGTTTAGCGATCGCTTACGCAAACAACAAGCAAAAGTCCAAGAACAACTCTCTGACATCAGCGAACTCATCCAGGAGGATATTAGTGGTATTGCCTTAATTAAAATCTATGCCCAAGAAGCAAACGAGCGCCGAGCTTTTGCCAAGAAAAATCAGCAGCTATTGACTGCTAACCTGGAATTGGCAAAAATCCGCAATACACTGTTTCCGCTAATTGGTGGGCTAGCTAACATCAGTTCACTGGTAATCATCTGGCTAGGATCGGCACGGATGTCTGCTGGGACGCTTCAGGTTGGCGATTTTTTAGCACTGTTAATTTATGTAGAGCGTCTAGTTTTCCCCACTGCCCTTTTAGGATTCACAATTACTGCCTACCAACGCGGTGAAGTTAGTATCGATAGGCTTGAATCTATTCTCTCTGTCACACCAAAAATTCAAGACACAGCCGATGCCATACATCTACCAGTGGCTGAACTTAAAGGCGAACTGACAGCTAAAAATCTCACCTACAATTACCCTGGTTCCACTACTCCAGCTTTAGCAAATGTTAACTTTACCATTGCTCCTGGAGAAACTGTAGCGATTGTTGGGGCAATTGGTTCGGGGAAATCTACTTTGGCCAATGCTTTACCGCGCTTGTTGGATATTGAATCAGGACAATTGTTTTTAGATGGGCTAGATATTACTAAGATCGCTTTGACAGATTTACGAGGTGCGATCGCCTACGTTCCTCAAGATAGCTTTCTATTTAGCACTACAATCAAAAATAATATTCGCTACGGCGATCCAGTTAGCGAACAACAGCAGGTAGAATCTGTCGCTAAACTTGCCCAAATTGAATCAGAAATTCACAATTTTCCCCAGCAATATGAAACTATTGTTGGCGAACGCGGTATTAATCTTTCTGGCGGTCAACGGCAACGTACTGCTTTGGCTCGAGCAATGTTGGTCAATGCTCCAGTGTTAATTTTGGATGACGCTCTCTCTAGTGTGGATAATCAAACAGCCACGCAAATCCTCAAAAATCTCTCCAGTGGTATTGAACGTAAAACAGTAATTTTTATTACGCACCAATTATCAGCGGCGGCGGCTGCTGACCGAATTTTTGTGATGGACAAGGGAAAAATTATGCAGATCGGAAATCACTTAGAACTTTTAAAACAACAGGGTTTATACAGAACTTTGTGGAGCCAACATCAAGTTGAGGAATTACTGCGGTGAAGAAGACAGTATAAAACAAGTTTCAAAAGCCTTGGATGAAAGAATGACTGGGGATTGGTATTTGGACTCAGCACTGGCTCAACGCCCTGTTATCCATACTTTCAAGTCAGAGGGCAAGAATTTAGATAGGATAAATGGTTAGGAGTACCTCACGCCCTAGCTAAATGTCCAACGGTGCGCTCGCGATGATTAAAAGCTGATAGGCTATTCCCCCAAACTGCGGAAAAATTCACACCCTCTTTAAACACCCGCCCTTCTGGAATCACGCGGTTACGTCTTTCTTTGCCTTCTGTTTGCTCCAGTGGCTTGTTGAAAGCGTGCTTTTCCATCAACTTGCTCAAATGTGCAAATCTCATCCTGTAAATTCTACATGAATTGCTGCGATCGCTCCACCCGTCCCATATTCAGGGCAGCAAAACTTCGGCGTGAGCGCTCAGTCAAATGCCCAATCCACAAGATGGATAATTTATTTATTGGAAATCCCTTCCTGCCGAGTTTACTGAAGGATTGTAAAGAGGTCTAGCAAAATAATTGCATTTGTCATAACTTGATAGTTATAGAACTATTGATTTGATCGCCTCATTACTCATGGTTAACACCTTACCGAAGCCAGAAATTAAAACTCCCAGCAAAGAAACTGTACTCACCCCGCGGTTTTACACTACAGATTTTGAAACCGCAGCCAAGCTGGATTTGTCTGCCCAGGAAACGGAGTTGCAGGCGATGTTGACAGAAATGCGGACAGACTACAACCGCCACCATTTTGTTCGGGATGAAGCGTTTGAGCAGTCTTGGGAACACATTAATGGTGAAGCAAGGCAGGCGTTTATAGAGTATTTGGAACGCTCTTGCATTTCTGAGTTTTCCGGCTTCTTGCTATTCAAGGAATTATCCCGCAAGCTAAAAAATCGCAGTCCAGTGCTAGCGGAAATATTTCAAATGATGGCGCGTGATGAAGCCCGCCACGCCGGATTTCTCAACAAAGCAATGGCTGATTTTAAACTCTCCCTTGATTTAGGCACTGTTACTAAAACCCGCACTTATACATTTTTCCCGATTGAATGGGTACTTTACACCGTTTACCTCTCAGAAAAAATCGGCTACTGGCGTTACATTATTATTTTCAGGCATCTAGAAAAGCACCCGGAAAACCAGTTCTACCCCATATTCCGCTACTTTGAGAGCTGGTGTCAGGACGAAAACCGCCACGGGGACATATTCAAAGCATTATTGCGTTCTCAACCGCAACTCTGGAACACCTGGAAATCTAGGCTGTGGAGTCGCTTTTTCTTGCTATCAGTATTTGCTACTCACACCCTGACAGTTCATGAACGTTCCGGGTTCTACAAATCATTGGGACTTGATGCCACAGAATTTGATATCCAAGTTGTCCGCAACACCAATGAAACCGCAGGACGGGCTTTTCCTGTAATGTTGAATACCGAACATCCCAAGTTTTTCCCACGTCTGCAACGCTGTGCTGGTTATAACTTGAAAATTGCAGATATTGAAGGCAGTTATAGTCCGAAATTGGTGAAGCTAATTCGCAAACTACCTTTGATTGCAGTAATTGTTTGGAATCTGCTGTTAATTTACCTCATCAAACCAATTGATACTGAAGCCCTGCGGGGAACGGTTCGTTAGCTATTTATTAGACATCTGCTGGTGAAATTAATTATGCGTTCTGAATAAGGCATATAGCGGTTCCCATTCAGATGCGGTACAAAATTATATCGTGGGGTGTAGGGGCACGGCAGTGCCCATAGGTGTCAACTTCAGGTAAAAGTTAGGTAAGAGAAAGCGTTCTAGAGTTGCCCTCATCCCCTAACCCCGAATCCCAACATGGGATTCGGGGAACTGGAGAATTATGCTCCCCTCTCCCAAATTGGGAGAGGGTACGTAGAAAAACGATCTGCACACACTGTATGAAAAAGTTTATAGTCATTGCGTGCTGGGAAAGATCAGCCTCGCTAATTTTTCCTTAATTAGCATTTGAAGAGTTAACTTGACTTGAATTCTGGGAACTATCATAGGAACCACGAAAATTTATTAGAAAACAACATTCAGACAAGTATTAATGTTTAAATTAATTGCTCACATCCCTGACTATAGTATTAGAAGTTTAATTTATGAGGCTGCTGCCACAGTAATTTATCGAGCATACTCCAAGGCTAAGGAATGCTCAGTTGTGATCAAACTGCTTAAAGCAGAGTATCCCACTATCAAAGAGATTGCTCAACTCAAACACGAATACGAAATTATCCAAAACCTGAATATTGCAGGTGTAATTAAAGCCCATGAATTAATCAATTATGACAACGGCTACAATAATGGTCTAGCACTGGTTTTAGAAGACTTTGGTGGAGAAACCTTAAAACATCAGATATCTACTACAGGAGTTGAACTTACAAAATTTCTTAACATTGCCGAACAAATTACTGAAACTTTGGGAGAGTTACATACCCACCACATTATCCATAAGGATCTTAAGCCCGAAAACATTCTTTATAACCCCAATACCGAAAAAATAAAACTGATTGACTTCAGCATCGCTTCGCTGTTATCAAAAGAAAGCCCAGAAATCAGTAGCCTCAACCTCCTAGAAGGAACGCTGGCTTATATGTCGCCTGAGCAAACTGGACGCATCAACCGAACCTTAGATTATCGTACAGATTTTTACTCATTAGGTGTAATTTTCTACGAAATGCTGACAGGTCAGCTCCCCTTCCAAAATGCCCAAGACCCAATGGAGTTGGTGCATTGTCACATTGCGAAAATCCCAGTAGCTCCGCACGAGATTAATCCTAAAGTACCACTGGCAATCTCTGCGATCGCAATGAAACTTCTGAGCAAAACTGCTGAAGACCGCTACCAGAGTGCTTACGGGTTAAAGGCTGACCTAGAGCAAGCAGCGATACAACTGCAAACAAAAGGCAGCATTGACCTTTTTAATTTAGGTCAGCAAGATTTTTCGCATCAATTCCAAATAGCTCAAAAACTTTACGGTCGGGAAATAGAAGTGGCGGCTTTAATGGCTGCCTTTGAAAAAGTTAGCCTTGGTTCTAGCGAAGTTGTGTTGGTAGGAGGATATTCTGGTATCGGCAAATCCTCACTAGTTAACGAAGTTCACAAACCGATTGTGCGGCAACGAGGTTACTTTATCGGTGGCAAATTTGACCAACTTAAGCGAGATATTCCTTATGCTTCTTTAATTCAGGCATTTCGAGAATTGATGCGACAACTGTTAGCTGAAAGTCAAGCCAGAGTTGAGGTTTGGAAAAATAAATTACTACGAGCATTGGGAGCTAACGGTCAAGTTATTATTGATGTCATCCCGGAAGTAGAACTGATTATTGGGCAGCAAGCGCCTGTACCGCAGTTGGGGGTTGCTGAGTCTCAAAACCGTTTTAATCGGGTGTTTAAGCAATTTATCCATGCCTTTACTGCTGCTCTCCATCCCTTAGTACTGTTTTTAGATGACCTCCAATGGGCAGATGCTGCCTCTGTGAACCTGGTCGAGAATCTGATGACTGACCCAGAAAGTCAGTATCTCTTGCTGATTGGGGCTTATCGAGATAACGAAGTTAGTCCCACCCATCCGCTGATGCTAATGCTAGAGACAATTCAAGCATTTGGGGCAACCGTTGAAGAGTTGCTTTTGAAGCCATTAGCAACACCTCATATTACTCAACTGGTTACTGACACGTTCAATTGTGAATCATCTCAGGCAGAACCTTTAGCCGATTTGCTGTTTCAAAAAACCCAAGGTAATCCCTTTTTCTTAACTCAGTTACTAAAAGTACTTCATCAAGATAATCTCTTGACATTTGATTATCGTTCGGGTTTCTGGAAGTGGGATCTCAACAAAATTCAGTCACAAGCCATTACCGATAATGTTGTCGATTTAATGGTGAATAAAATTCAGAGGCTGTCAGAACCGACGCAGCAAGTTTTACAATTAGCTGCTTGTGTTGGCAACCGTTTTAATTTAGAAATTCTAGCTGTAGTAAACGAAAAATCTCCATCAGCAACAGCAATTGATTTATGGGAAGCTTTGCGAGCGGGATTAATTCTTCCCTTAAGCGATACTTACAAAATTCCTCAGTTGTTGAATCAGTCGGAATTGGCAATATACTGCAATACTGCTGTAGAAGTTGACTATAAGTTTTTGCACGATCGCGTTCAGCAAGCTGCCTATTCTTTAATTCCAACCGACCAGCAACAACAAGTACACCTGAAGGTGGGAAAATTACTATTACATAATACTGAAAAAGCCCAGTTAGAAGAACATCTTTTTGATATTGTCAACCATCTCAATGCTGGTAGTTCATTGATTGTGGAACCAGCAGAAAGATATGAACTGGCAGAATTAAATCTGAAAGCAGGTCAACGGGCAAAATCATCTTCGGCGTTTGTCACTGCACTCAAATTGCTAGAGACAGGGATGAGTTATCTACCGGAAAATAGCTGGCAAGATAATTATTTACTTACCTTAACTTTATATTTACAATCTGGAGAAGCAGAGTTTTTAAATGGTAAATATGAAGAAGCTTTGCTGATTTTTGAGCAGACTTTCAGCCAAGTTAAAACTACTCTTGATATGTGTCGAGTGAATGAATATCGGATTATGTGTTATCGGATGGAGAATGACTTGAACTCCGCATATAAAATTGGGTTAAACACCTTAGAACTTTTAGGCTTAAAGTTTACAGCTTATCCCGATGATGCATATTTGTTGGCAAAACTTAATCAAACAAAAAAAATTATTGGCGATCGCTCAACTTTTAGTCTCGCAGAACTACCAAAAATGCAAGACGAAGAGAAGTTAATGGCTCAACGTATCTTAAAAGAAGTCTGGCCCATTGCCTACTTTTTAGGATCTAAAGCGTTGCATATCACATCAATGAATATAACTCAACTTTCAGTTCAGTATGGCAACTCACCAATTTCTGTATTTGGTTATATGCTTTATGCTTTTAATTTGGTGTTTCAATATGGTGAGGTAGATTCTGGTTATGAGTTTGGTGAGCTATCTTTGCGGTTGCATGAAGTTTTAAGAACGAAAGAATTAGAAGCAAATATTTTAAATATGTGGGGCGGTTTAGTTTGTCACTACAAAGACCATATTAGCGAGAGTAAACCTTATTTATTGAAGGGATTTAATAGTGGTTTAGAAACAGGTTCTTACCAGTGGTCTGGTTATTGTTCAGTTAATTTTTTGTGGCAATCATTATTTGGAAATGAATCTTTAGAAAAAACCGCAGAAATAGCCGAAGATTTTATTCCTAGCCTCCGCAAGATTGACAAAAATATGTTGAACTACCATCTGCTGGCTATGGAAGCGATCGCTAACCTAACTAAGCCAGCAGGAAAGATTGACCAGCTTGTTGGAGATTGGGCAGATGAACAGCAAGTGCTAGAATTTGCATTGGCATCTTCGGATATGTTGAGTGCATTTGTAGTTTACATCTATAAACTTGCGCTTTGTAACTGGTATGGAGACTATACCAAAGCTGTTGAATATGCAGAGAATGCCGAAAAATTTGTTGGGGGAGCGCGAGGAATTTTTATTAATCCTGTTTTCTATTTTCACAAAAGTATTGCCTTAGCAGGGGCTTATGCAGAGGCAGATACCGCAACTCAAGTCATTTATCTGGATAAACTAAATGCCAACTTAGAAAAATTCCAGCAATGGGCAATGCACTGCCCAACCAATTACCAACACAAGTTCCTACTGATTCAAGCAGAAGTGGCTCGGATTCATCAACAAGATTATCAGGCAATGGAACTGTACGACAAGGCGATCGCTTCTGCTGCCGAAAATGGTTATTTACAAAATGAAGCCTTAGCAAACGAACTCGCATTTAGATTTTACCTGGACAAGGATAGGCAAAACTTTGCCAAAGTTTATTTTAAAGAAGCCCGTTATCGCTATCTGAAGTGGGAAGCTACGGGTAAAGTCCGGCAACTGGACGAACAATATTCTCAACTTTTTACAGATACAGTCGGGGAGGTAACTGGGCAGGGTACGGCTACAAAGCAGATTCGGGATATTTTTGAAGCCAAAACCCAAACTCTAGATATTAGCACAGCGATTAAAGCGTCCCAAGCACTCTCAAGTGAGATGGAGCTAAGTCGGCTGCTAGAGAAAATGATGACGATCGCGATCGAGAATGCTGGGGCCCAAATGGGTTATTTACTTGTAAAACGGGAGAACCAGTGGGTGATTGAAGCTGAAGGAAGTATTGATCGAGATCAAGTAACAGTGCGATCGTCCAGTCTGGTGCAAGTAAAGCATAAATTGCCAGTTTTACTGATTAACTATGTTGAAAGAACAAAAGAAAATTTGGTTTTAGACGATGCTAGTCACACAGAGCGTTTTGTGAGTGACAACTATATTATTGCCAATCAACCTAAATCAGTTTTGTGTTCGCCTTTTGCTCACCAGGGTAAGCTAACTGGAGTTCTTTACCTGGAAAATAACCTCACCACCGGAGCCTTTACCGCAGAGCGATTAGAGGTACTAAACTTATTAACTTCGCAAGTTTCCATCTCTATAGAAAATGCTCGGCTCTACACAAATTTGCACATATACTCCCAAGAGTTAGAGATTTCGGAAACACAAGCGCGTGAGAAAGCAAAACAGCTAGAACACACGCTCGATGAATTGAAGCTCACCCAGTCCCAGATGGTGCAAAGCGAAAAAATGTCTAGCCTGGGGCAGTTGGTAGCAGGCGTTGCTCACGAAATTAATAACCCAGTCAGCTTTATCTACGGCAACCTTACTTACGTAAATAATTATGTCAAAGACTTGATGAGTATAATACAACTTTATCAGCAGCAAAACCAGAATTTACCGCCTAAAGTTCAGAATGAAATAGATGCAGTTGACTTAGATTTTTTGATGGAAGACTTACCTAAGCTGTTGGCTTCAATGCAAGTGGGAACTGATCGTATTCGTCAAATTGTATTATCTTTACGAAACTTTTCCCGCCTAGACGAAGCTGAAGTTAAAGCCGTTAATATCCATGAGGGCATTGATAGTACCCTAATGATTTTGCAAAATCGGCTCAAACCACAACCAGACTCTCCCGGAATTCAGGTAATACAGGAGTACGGCAACCTGCCACCTGTAGAGTGTTACCCTGGCCAACTCAATCAGGTATTTATGAACCTACTGGCAAATGCGATCGACTCTTTAGAGGAATTTAACGAACACCGGACTTATGCCGATATCGCACGTCAGCCAAGTATCATTACAATTCGTACTACTATTGAAGGCGATGTCGCCGTCATTCGCATTGCTGACAACGGTTCTGGTATCGGTGAAAATGTGCGATCGCAACTGTTCACGCCCTTTTTTACCACAAAACCTGTTGGGAAAGGCACTGGTTTAGGGTTATCTATTAGTTACCAGATTGTGACTAATAAGCATCGAGGACAGTTGGAATGTGTATCAGTTTTAGGACGAGGGGCTGAATTTATTGTTTCTATCCCCCTTCAGGCAAGACTAGAAGCAAGAAGTTTCTAATCAACCATTACAGCCCAAATATGGGCTAAACAATTCCGGATCATCGTGTACAGTGACTTTTTATATTGGGGAGAATTGGGATTCTCTCGTTGGGTTGGCTGGGGAATTATTGCTCATAATTTAACTATTATTAGTCGAGGCACTCTCAAAAATAAATATTCCTGCTAAATTTTAAATTTTTTAACATCCCAAAAACTTAGTTTACTGAAATATTATTTTCCCCAAAAAACGAGCAAATTTTTAATATTTTACTTTGCTATAAAAATATAGTTTAAACACAGAACTATTGGTTATTAACAAAGTTTTATATCTAATTCGTTCAACAGTTTTGCACCGGGAACTAGACTAAAGTCTATACAAATGATATCTTTTGCCAACATGCGATCAATGTCGGTGCGATCGCAAATACCTGCCGTGACAATTAACGGAATCATCACACCCACCTGTTGTTGCAAATAGTCCCGCAGTTGAGAAATTACAGACTCAATCGAGTATCCTGGAATTTTTACTACCAAAGTGCTAATTTTAGATATTTTCAATAGGATATTTGATCATAAATATTGCTGACTTTTTGCTAGCATATTAATAAATAATAATGCAGTAATTGTTAAAATAATTATTCGGGAATAAAGCTTGATTTTTATCAGATAAAAAAGATAAAAGTTATTAATTTAAAATTTTACCATACTGCATAGCAAAATCCATAGATGCCCGACAGAAGGCTGGTCAGAGAGTAAGCTAGAAGGTTGATGCGACTAGCTGACAATGCAGCAATAGATGAAACAAATATTTTCACAGGTGCTTGATTATTCTGGCTGTTTGTGATAACTTTCTTTATTACGAACCCAAAATACTGTAATTATATCAAGGTGCCGTTGTTTATTAAATTTTGTTAACCTAGTTGCAAGGATTTGCAGTTAAGAATAAATAGCTAATCTATCGAGATTATTTATTGCAGGTATAACATTGCGAACCAACGAACTAGAAATTAATCTCTAAGCTAGGGCAACCTTATGAGCAAAATACGTGCTGTGATTGTTGATCCCAATGTGCCAGGGCGTTTGGCACTGAGTGAAGTGACTGCACCAAAACCTGCCCCAGATGAAGCTCTAGTGCGGGTAGCAGCAATTTCCCTCAATCGGGGAGAGATAAAACGTTCAACCACTGCTGAGGCTGGTTGGCAGCCTGGTTGGGACTTAGCAGGTGTAGTGGAAATCCCCGCTGCCGATGGTTCGGGGCCTCCCCTTGGGGCGCGTGTAGTTGGCTTGCGCCGTGCTGGTGCTTGGGCAGAACTCGTGTCTGTTCCTACTGACGCCTTAGCGGTAGTGCCGCCATCGGTATCTTTTGCTCAAGCGGCCACGCTGCCTGTAGCGGGTTTAACTGCATACCATGCAGTGTTAAAAGGTGGTTCACTTTTGGGTCGGACAGTTCTGGTTACAGGTGCATCAGGAGGCGTTGGTTACTTCGCTATCCAATTGGCGCAACTGTCAGGAGCGCAAGTTGTAGCACATATTCGTCAAGCTGGCTATGAAACTCTAGTTAGAGAAGCAGGGGCGCAATCGGTGGTGATTGGCGAAGACCTTTCACCCGCTAGCGAGTATGGGCCCTACGATCTAATTGTAGAGTCAGTAGGTGGTAAGACTTTGGGGGTAGCCCTTGGCTTACTGGCACAGGATGGAAAAACTGTGCTGTATGGAGTATCTGGGGGAGCTGAAGTGACATTCAACGCGGCTCAATTTTTTGGGACTGGTAGCGTGAGCCTGTATGGTTTACGTCTATTTGATGAATTGAGATTTGAATCAGCAGCAGTCGGTCTAAAACGGCTTTTGAGTCTAGTAGAAGCAGGTGAGTTACATCCTCACATTGATTTAGAAGCTTCTTGGACACAAATAGCTGATGTAGCCCAACAACTACTCGATAGGCGTTTTCCTGGCAAAGCTGTGTTGCACATTTCCAATTGAGCAATGGCAGATGGCATGAGGGATAGTACGGACTTCTGGTTCAAACTAGATCAGCTTGTAGCCATTAGTAATCTCAAGATAGATCGCCCAAAAGGGACATCACATCCACGTTATCCATCCTTTGTTTATCCGTTGGACTATGGATACTTGGAAAACACTCGCTCTGGAGATGGAGCCAATATTGATGTCTGGATAGGTAGTTTATCTAGTAAAAAAGTCACTGCCGTCATTTGTAGTGTTGACTTGGAAAAACGGGATACAGAAATCAAAATACTTCTGGGCTGCACTTCTGGGGAAAATCAAGCCATCTTGGATATCCACAATACAGGCTCTCAATCAGCAATATTATTGGTTCGCAAGTAAATTACATTTTTGAGGGTAATGTTTGTATGAGCTTAGAACTAAAACTATCAGGTAAAACAGCGATCGTTACAGGAGGAAGTGCGGGCATTGGTTTAGCTACTGCCAAAGCACTTTATAGTGAGGGTGTGAATGTAGCGATCGCAGCCCGCAATCAAGAACGCTTAGATCAGGCTGTAGCTGACATCCAGTCCTTACCCACCCCAGGCGCGAAAGTTATTGCTATCAGCGCCGATTTAACGAAAGCAGAGGATGTTGAGAAAGTTGTCTCCACAACATTGGCCCAATTTAATCAGATTGATATTTTGATTAACAATGCCGGATCAGCCCGTGCTGGGTCTTTCCTAGAATCCACTGATGATTTATTTTTGGATGCTTGGAACTTAAAATTATTGGGCTATATCCGCTTAGTTAGAGCCGTCGTTCCCCATCAAAAAAGTCACGGTGATGGGCGAATTGTCAATATAGTCGGTGGTGCAGGACGGACACCTCGTCCTAACTTCCTAGCTGGTGGTACAAGCAATGCTGCTTTGCTGAATTTCACAAAGGGCATTTCTAAAGAGCTAGCTGAGTACAAGATTCGCATTAACGCTATCTCCCCTGGTGCTACAGCTACTGAGCGTGCCGAGACTTTAGCTCGGCAAAATGCCCAAGCACAAGGCATCACCGTTGAGCAAGTGAAGGCACAAAACATCCAAAGTATTCCTTTAAAAAGAATCGCCCAGCCAGAAGAAATTGCCGCGCTGGCGCTATTTTTGGTGTCCGATCTTGCTGCATCGATTACAGGAACAGAGATTATCGTTGATGGCGGATCTACCCCTGGTGTTTAACAGTAGAAACGCGATGAATCAGACGCGATGAATCGCGTCTCTACTCTTGTAAAAACATAAACTTCTTGGAGATAAAAACATGGGTTCTCAATACTTTGATATCAAACCAGTTGCAGGACGTATCGGTGCTGAAATCATTGGTGTTAATCTGAGTTCTAACCTCAGCGATGACATCATCAGCGATATTCGCAAGACTCTAGTCAAATACAAAGTGATCTTTTTCCGTGGTCAGCAACAACTCGATGCTGATGGACAGGTTGCTTTCGCTCGTCGCTTCGGTGAACTCACTACAGCCCACCCTACCGTACCATCGCTGCCAGAAAATCCAGAAGTCTTAGACCTGAATTATGGGCGTACCACTTCCCGCGCCAATAGCTGGCATACTGATGTAACATTTGTAGACCGTCCTCCTCTCGGCTCTATCTTACGAGCGCTTGACATTCCCCCGACTGGTGGCGATACAATCTGGGCAAACTCTGTAACTGCATACCAAGATTTACCTACCCATCTGCGTAATCTCGCAGACCAACTTTGGGCAGTACACAGCAACAAATTCGACTATGCTACTGCATTTGACTTACCTGAAGATGCCAAGGCTTATCGGGCTGTCTTCACTTCGACTGTATACGAGACTCTGCACCCAGTTGTACGCATCCATCCCGAATCTGGGGAGCAAGGGCTATTCATCGGCGGATTTGTGCGCCAGTTCCGTGGCTTATCAACAACTGAATCAGATGACATTCTGCGGCTGTTGCAAGCATACATCACACGTCCTGAAAACACAGTCCGGTGGCGTTGGCAAGTTGGTGACGTAGCCTTTTGGGATAATCGGGCTACTCAACATTATGCGATCGCAGATTACGGCGACCAGCCCCGCCACGTTCAACGTGTCACAATTGTCGGCGATCTCCCAGTTGGCATCGATGGTAAACAAAGTGAGGCTATCAAAGGAGATGCTTCTGAGTACAACCGACGTCAAGCGGTGACTGCGTAATAGGGACTCGCGTAAAAATAAAATACCAGCTAGATAATCTCTGTGAAGTATGAAGTTTCATTGGTAGTAAAGCAAGTTCCATACTTGGGCAGAGGAGCGATGCATGGGTGATACACGTGCTACTGTTTTGGAAACAATAGCGGATACTTTAATCGAGCGTGCTGAGGCTCTGCCTTCTCGTGTTCTGCAAGTAGCGGTGACAGGCATTACTGCTAGTGGCAAATCCACTTTGGCACAGGAGCTAGCGCAGATACTAACCAGACGTGGAAGAAGTTCTGTTCACATTGCAGTAGATGATTTCCATAACCCACGCGATCTGCGCCATCGCCGAGGTCGTGAGTCGGCTGAAGGCTACTATTTTGATGCCTACAACTATCCGCTCCTCAAAAAGCTTGTGCTTGAACCACTCGGGCCTGGGGGTAATTTAATCTACCAGACACGTGGGTTCGACTTGGAAACAGATGCTCCAGTGGAAGAGGCACTTAATAAAGCCCATCCTGGAGACATTTTTCTTTTTGCTGCCAGTTTTCTGCTACGACCAGAGATTGTCTCTTACTTTGACTATCGTATCTATATAGATACAGATTTTGAGGTAGCCGAGCAGCGTGGGGTAGACAGGGATGTAGCACGGCTTGGGTCTTGGGAAAACGCAGTTCGTCTGTATCGTCAGCGATACCATGCCGCACAACGAATCTACTTTGCAGAATCTAATCCTGTGCAGTATGCCGATGCTTTATTAAAAAATAATAATTTGGCAGAACCGATTCTCTTTTTGAGAGCAAATCATCCTAATTCGTAATGAGCTTACGCCCCGCTTCTCTACGCTACCGTGTATACACAAGTCTTTTAGAGTTGCTAGGTAACGTAAGGTTAATTTTTACAAGCCGATGCAATGGCATTGTTAGTCGATGCAATGGCATTGTTAGTCGATGCAATGGCATTGTTAGTCGATGCAATGGCATTGTTAGTCGATGCAATGGCATTGTTAGTCGATGCAATGG
>NZ_JBALEF010000108.1:0-48698 GCF_036918245.1 Nostoc sp. | reverse complement strand
AAAAGATACAGCGAATGCAGTAAAGGGTGCAGCCCAAGAGGTCAAACCAGCCGTTAAAAATGTAGCGGACTCTGTTAAAGAGACAGTTGAGGAAGCCAAACCAGCTTTCAAAGATGCAGCAAAAGATACATCGAATGCAGTAAAGGGTGCAGCCCAAGAGGTCAAATCAGCTAGTAATCAGGGCGTAGGATTAGATGAACGGCTGGTTGCAGATAATAAGCAGGTGAAAACTGAAGATGTTGGCATGAGGAAAAGTGTTGAAACTCACTCACCCCAATCACTCCCAGTAGAGATTATTGATCGAACCACCTCTGTAAACACTGACACACTATGAGATGGTGATAAGTTAGACATTCCTTAAGGGGTGTTAGGGGACTTGCAAAAAATAAAGCATTTCCCCATAGATAATTAGGACTCACGCAAAAAGGCAGTGAAAGCCTTGATTTACCGTAGGGGCAATTCATGTAGACGCAAAGCGGCTTCCCGCAGGGTATTGCCCCTACATATTAGATAAAATGTGAGTCACTATTTTTATATTCTAACCTCCTGCATTCTTCACACAAGACTAACAGCCGCCTCTAACATTCGTATTGTCCCAAGTTCAGCATTTATTTCCACTTCTACACCGATTGGCAAGGTAAATTTATCCTTAATATGACCAATCATTGAACCGTACCAAGCAGGAATACCTAAAGGAAGTATGTGGTCTTGCAATACTTGCATTAAGGTAAATGATGGTTCATCTCCAAGACTACAATTAGTGCATTGCCCAAAGATAAAACCAGCAATTTGGTTAAGTATCCCAGCAGTTTTTAACTGCGTCAGCATCCTATCTATACGATAAACATCCTCGCCAATTTCTTCTACAAACAGGATGCTTTTGTTCCAAGAAGGTAGGTAAGGTGAACCTACCATTGCTGATAGCACTGACAAGTTTCCACTCACAAGTTTACCCCTCGCCTTTCCCGTTGCTATCGCCTCCACCCGCACCTCGCTAGGGTTGAGATTTTGCATAGTCACCGCTTCAGCATTAAATAGGATGCGCTTAAAGTAATCGACTGTAAATTGATTCCAAGTAGACGTAGCAACTGGCCCATGAAAAGTAATCATTTGACTACGGGCATTAATTGCCAACAACAGCGTCGTAATATCGCTGTACCCGATGATAATTTTCGGATGGGAGCGGATTAGCGAGTAGTTGAGTAAAGGTAAAATGCGATTACAACCCCAACCACCACGCATGGGAATAATTGCTTTTATGGTGCGATCGCTAAACATTAAGTTTACATCCTGGGCGCGATCGGCATCTTTACCCGCTAAATAGCCGTAACGATCTAAAATATGCTTCCCCAGCTTGACTTTTAACCCCAACTTTGAAATTGATTTCTGCGCTGCTTCGATGTCTTTAGCGTCAACGACACCCGCAGGGGCGATTAATCCTACTGTATCGCCCGCTTGCAGGTGGGGCGGCTTGCGGCTAGTGTTTGAAGATGCCTTACCTTGGGCGGTAAGTGCTGCTGGTATCTGGGTAGCGAAGCTAGCAAGTCCACAGGTTGTGAGAAATTCCCGACGTTTGATATTCATAACCATTGAGTTGGGGACTAGGGACTGTTTTTCTAATACTTAGTACCCAGTTTTGTAAAGAGTATTTATAGCACAATACAGTTCAGTTAGCGCCAAAAACCTTAAACTGCGTAGGTTAGGTTGAGGAACGAAACCCAACATTTCCGGTGCTTTGTTGGGTTGCGCTTTGCTTAACCCAACCTACAATTTTTTCTAACCCTACCGTATTGAGTTATAGAAAGCGTAAATCATTCATCAACAACAAAATTCTTGACTTATTTAATAAGTCGGGAATCTAAGCTTTTCTATTAAAAAAATCACATAGGATTGTTATATGTAAATTTTAATTGACTAATTTTACTCCTGAATCATGCGGCGAAGATCATCAAGAGGCGACTCTGGTTCGGTGATTTCTAAATTGTTGCTGTTAGTTATTTGTACATCTTCCTCTTCAACATAAAATTCAACACTTATTTTAATTTTAACTTTCCCCTTTTTCCAGCTTTGAGAACCTAGTGTTAAAATTTCGCAATCCATACCATTCTGAAACCAATTCACCTTTGGAGACTGTTTTACCCTTACTCCTTGCCTACCTAATTCTTGATTCAATATTGATTCTAGCGTGGAGTTAGATGAGGTATTCATTGCTTGTTTAAATTTAGCAACTTTATATGTGTTGTCTCCAAAGTCCAAAACATCACCATCGTTACACTCTATTGGCTTGAATCCATCTTCCATATCAACCTCAATTTTTGAAAATTTTCTACTTTACGCAAAACTGTAGTTAATGAGGGCTAAAGTCACTAACTACAAGCTACAAAAATCCAAAATTATCTGTGTTTATCTGCTATTCATACTAAACCTGTGCTACTTTATCAACGAACCCATCTGAGTTGACAAATCCATTACTAGCAAATTTGCCATCAGTGTCTAATGAACCAGAGGTAGCATATATAAACTCTGCATTACCAATTACAGGCAAAAGATTGTCATATAATTGCATTGCCTGTAAACAATTATTGATACTAGAAGCTGCTGAATTATATGTTGCAATATTTTCTTCAACAACATTCAATAATCGGCGATTGTTCGCAATTTTTTCTTCAGCTTCTTGTTGGAGTGTTTTTTCTAAATAAGCACGCGCCTGTGGGTATTGCTGCAAAATCTCATCCGCTTGCTGATCCGCCATTGGTAACAACTGAGTTTTGAGCGTTTGGTTGATGGTTTGACGGAAAGATTTGCGAATAGTTTGAGAAACTTTTGGCTCAAAATCTAACTTTAATAACTGCCTAATTGCTGGCTCTGCTTCCACGATACTTTCAGCGTCGTAACCTTGAGAAGTTTGTGATAAAGTTTGGCGAAATTGATATATAGAAAAAGTGCCTTCATCGTAAAATCTCGGACTTTCTCGCACAAAGCGATCGCACTCTACACTAGCTGCACTCACTAAAGTTAAATTGCTCCATTGAATATGTAGCATTAGCCACCGTGTTGATGCGATCGCTATTTGCAATATATCCCTCTAGCAACAACATTAAAGCCTTTGCCTGTTTTGCACGTTCTGATTTACTCTCACCACCTTCGTGCTGAATAATCGCTTCAGAACCTTGACGTAGTAAGTTAATTACCTCAGCTTGGTTGATATTAGCTACTGTTTTAAATCCTAGTTGCTGACACAAAGAAGCTACTTGTTCCCGAATCTCTACTTCACTTAAAAACGTCAAAACAACACGTTCTTTATCTACTTCTGCATACTCAATTTTGCATTCTGTACCTGTAGCGTGTCCCTCTGCGCTGTAGAGTAATTCTCTTTCTAATAGTGCATTAATTAGCATTGATTTCCCAGCACTAAAAGCACCTGCAAATACAATTTCAAACTTGGGAGAAATCACCTTACTTAAAGAAGTTCGTACAGGTGTAATATCTTGGGAACGTAGCGTTGGTTCTTGTTGTAATAGTTGTAATATAGACTCAACCTGCTCTTTCAAATTTTTGCACTGAAGCGGCATATCTGACATATTCAGCATCCTGACAATATTTATGTATATATTAGTAATATTTATTGTTTTGATGGTTCAGTAAAATTCCTGAGAATTTCACTGTGCTTTAGCTGCTGGATATTACTAGGACTGACGCACTGTACAAATTAATGAGCGATTATTCTACAAACTCAAAGCCTACCTGGTTGCGGAAGTAGCAATCAATTTGCAGTTGTTAATAGTGCGCCCAGTCTCACCACATCAGATTTTGTTGTGCAAGTGTCGGGATATACATCTATACCCCCCTACTTAGAACACGGAACTTCAAGCGTAAAACCTAAAAGTTCACTCGCTGACTAACAAGAAATAAACACAGGAGAAAATCATGGCTAATTCATCATTCAATCTCGGTAACCTCTCTTCTTTGAATGGCACTAATGGCTTCGCCATCAACGGTGTTACAGCAGATGACAACTCAGGCTCCTTAGTCAGCAATGCGGGGGACATCAACAATGATGGCATTGACGACCTGATTATTGGGGCACCTAATGTTTCTAATTCTGGTGTTTCTAATTCTGGGCGAAGCTATGTAGTGTTTGGGGGAACAAATGTGGGCAGTGGCGGCACTCTCAACCTCTCCTCTTTAAATGGCACTAATGGCTTTTTAATTAAAGGCAATTACTCAGGCTACTCAATCAGCAATGCGGGGGACATCAACAACGATGGCGTTGACGACCTGATTATTGGGGCACCAGATGGCGACCCCAACGGCATCTATAATGCTGGGCAAAGCTATGTGGTGTTTGGGGGAACAAATGTGGGCAGTGGCGGTACCTTCAACCTCTCTTCTTTGAATGGCACTAATGGCTTTTTAATTAACGGCATTGCTAATGATGACAACTCAGGCTCCTCAGTCAGCAATGCAGGGGACATCAACAACGATGGCATCGACGACCTGATTATTGGGGCAAGGAATCCCTCTTATAGTGGGCAAAGCTATGTGGTGTTTGGGGGGACAAATCTGGGCAGTGGCGGCACCCTCAACCTCTCTTCTTTGAATGGCACTAATGGCTTTTTAATTAACGGCATTATTACTGAGGATAACTACTCACGCGTCTCAGCCAGCAATGCGGGGGACATCAACAACGATGGCGTTGACGACCTGATTATTGGGGCACCACTTGCCTCGCCCAAGGGCGAAGATAAAGCTGGGCAAAGCTATGTAGTGTTTGGGGGAACGAATGTGGGCAGTGACGGCACCCTCAACCTCTCTTCTTTGAATGGCATTAATGGCTTTATAATTAACGGCATTGCAGCAGGTGACTACTCAGGCTTCTCAGTCAGCAATGCGGGGGACGTCAACAACGATGGCATTGACGACCTGATTATTGGGGCATATTTTGCCTCTCCCAACGGCATAACTGTTTCTGGGCAAAGCTATGTGGTGTTTGGGGGAAGGAATCTGGGCAGTGGCGGCACCCTCAACCTCTCTTCTTTGAATGGCACTAATGGCTTTTTAATTAACGGTATTGTTACATATGACTCCTCAGGTATCTCAGTCAGTAAAGCGGGGGACATCAACAACGATGGCATTGACGACCTGATTATTGGGGCACGACGTTCCGACCCCAACGGCAACTATACTCCTGAGCAAAGCTATGTGGTATTTGGGAGGACGAATCTGGGCAGTGGCGGCATCCTCGACCTCTATAATCTGAATGGCACTAATGGCTTTTTCATTAACGCCATTGCAGCAGGTGACGAATTAGGCTACTCAGTCAGCAATGCGGGGGACGTGAACAACGATGGCATCGACGACCTGATTATTGGGGCACCATATGCCGACCCCAACGGCAAAGATTCTGCTGGGCAAAGCTATGTGCTGTTTGGTGGGACGAATATTGGGAGTGGCAGCACCCCTCCTAACCTGACTGGAAGTCCCAATAGAGATTTCGACTTGTTTGGCACACCTAGCAACAACATCATCGATGGGTTAACTGGTGATGATACCCTAACAGGCAACGGCGGTCAAGATAAATTTATTATTCGCCCTGGCGATGGCGATGACACCATCACCGATTTTGGCGGCATTGGTAAAGGCACAACCCCAACGTCGGCAGTGATTGCCTCTTTGGACACCTTGCAATTTACAGGTAGTGGTTTAACTGCCCAAAATTTGCAATTAACTCAAAATGGTAACAACTTAGAAGTCACCTTTGATGAAAATGTAGCTTTTACCAAAGTCACTCTGCAAAACTTCAAATTAGAAAACCTGGATAACCTCGCTGCAAGCGGTTCACGACCTGCACTTGGCAATATCCTGTTTGATGGGCAAACCAACATCGCCGACAGCTTTGATGTCTTCGATGCTAACTCCACTCAAACTACGCTATTCAACAAGAATACGGTGACTTTCCTCAATGACCTCAACAACAATATCACGGGTTTTGACAACTCCGCTGATATCATTAATGGTCAGGGAGGTGACGACATCATCGACGGCAAGAGTGGCAATGACTTGCTGCGGGGTAGTGCAGGCAATGATACCCTTGTCGGTGGTGCAGGCAATGATACCCTTGTCGGTGGTGCGGGTGCTGACCCTTTCTTCAACCTCTCTGACTTGAATGGCACGAATGGCTTTATAATTAACGGCATTGCTAATGATGACAACTCAGGCTCCTCAGTCAGCAATGCGGGGGACATCAACAACGATGGCATTGACGACCTGATTATTGGGGCACCATATGCCGACCCCAACGGCAAAGATTCTGCTGGGCAAAGCTATGTAGTGTTCGGGGGAACGAATCTAGGCAGGGGCGGCACTTTCAATCTCTCCTCCTTGAATGGCACTAACGGCTTTATAATTAACGGCATTGCAACAAATGTTTACTCAGGCATCTCAGTCAGCAATGCGGGGGACATTAACAACGATGGCGTTGACGACCTGATTATTGGGTCACGATATGCCTCTCCCAACGGCAAAGATTCTGCTGGGCAAAGCTATGTGGTGTTCGGGGGAACAAATCTAGGCAGTGGCGGCACTTTTAACCTCTCTGACCTAAATGGCACTAATGGCTTTTTGATTAACGGCATTGCTGAGGATGACAACTCAGGTTACTCAGTCAGCAATGCGGGGGACATTAACAACGATGGCGTTGACGACCTGATTATTGGGTCACTTGCCTCTCCCAACGGCAACTATCATGCTGGGCAAAGCTATGTGGTGTTCGGGGGAACGAATCTGGGCAGTGGCGGTACCCTCAACCTCTCTTCTTTGAATGGCACTAATGGCTTTTTGATTAACGGCATTGCTACATTTGACTCCTTGGGCTACTCAGTCAGCAATGTGGGGGACATCAACGGTGATGGCGTTGACGACCTGATTATTGGGGCACCAGAAAATGGCTCCTCCTACGGCACGGGTGCTGGGAAAAGTTATGTGGTGTTTGGGGGAAGGAATCTGGGCAGTGGCGGCACCCTAGACCTCTCTTCTTTGGATGGCACTAATGGCTTTTTGATTAACGGCATTGGTGATGTTTTAGGATTAGGCTTCTCAGTCAGCAATGCGGGAGACATCAACAATGATGGCATTGACGACTTGATTATTGGGGCAGGTGGTGCTTATGAGCCTGGTGGGAAAAACTATGTGGTGTTCGGGGGAACGAATCTGGGTAGTGGCGGCACCTTAGACCTCTCTTCTTTGGATGGCACTAATGGCTTTTTAATTAAGCGCATTGGCGCTAATAGTCAGTTCCCATACTACTCAGTCAGCAAAGCGGGGGACATCAACAATGATGGCATTGACGACCTGATTATTGGGGCAGCTAATGCCGACCCCAACGGCATCTCTGAGGCTGGGCAAAGCTATGTGGTCTTTGGGGGAACGAATCTGGGCAGTGGTGGTACCCTCAACCTCTTTTCTTTGAATGGCACTAATGGCCTTTTCATTAACGGCATTGCAGCATTGGACTACTCAGGCTCCTCAGTCAGCAATGCGGGGGACATTAACAACGATGGCGTTGACGACCTGATTATTGGGGCACCTAATGCCGACCCCAACGGCAAAGATTCTGCTGGGCAAAGCTATGTAGTGTTTGGGGGGACGAATAGAAACAGTGACGACACCCTTAACCCGACGGTAACTCCTGGTAATGATACCCTGACGAGCAACAGCCGTCAAGATACATTTGTATTTCGCCCTGGCGATGGCAATGACACCATCACCGATTTTGGTGGCGTTGGTAAAGGCTCAAAGCCGTCTGCGCCAGAGATCGCTTCTTTGGACACCTTACAATTTATAGGTTCGGGTTTAACTGCCGAAAATCTGCAATTAACTCAAAATGCTAACAACTTAGAAGTTACCTTTGAAAATGTTGCTAATAGCAAAGTCACTTTGCAAAACTTCAAATTAGAAAGCCTCGATAATCTGCCAGCTTCTGGAGCAACACCTGCGATTGGCAATATAGAGTTTGATGGGCAAACTAACATCGCCGACAGCTTTGATGTCTTCGATGCCAACTCTACTCAAACTAGCCTGTTTAACAAAAACACGGTCACTTTCCTCAATGACCTGAATAATAGCATCACAGGTTTTGAAAACTCCAACGATGTGATTAATGCTCAGGGGGGTAATGACATTATCTATGGCTTGAGTGGCAACGATCTATTGCGAGGCGGTGATGGTAATGATATTCTCGTCGGCGGTGCTGGTAATGATACTCTCGTCGGCGGTGCTGGCGCGGACTGTTTCGTTTACAACACCGATGCAGCTTTTGACCTGACTGCTGGTGTAGATGCGATGTCTACGACGGGCTACGCCTACGCTGACTTCAACAGTTCCCAAGGTGATAAAATTGTCCTAGATAAAACTATCTTTAGTGCGATCGCTTCAACTGCTGGAACAGGTTTTAGTAACAAGAGTGATTTTCAAATCATTTCTAATGGGGGAACCAGCACAGCGAAAATTATCTACGACGCTTTTCGTGGACAGTTATTTTATAACCAAAATGGCAGTGCGGCTGGTTTTGGTAGTGGCGGTCTATTTGCAACTCTGACTGGTGCGCCAACTTTGAGTGCATCAGATTTTGTTGTGCAAGTTTAGATGCTATTTTCAGGTAAATATACCATATGTAGGGGCACAGCAATACTCATTGTAACTTAGCGTCAAAGCCAGCCTAAAACTAGCTTTTTGCTTAAGTTGACACCAATGAGCAATGCTGTATCCCTACGACAACTGAATTCTGACCGGAGCAACGGAAACGTCTCCGGCTCCGCTCCTGAGTTCTGAATTCTTGTTAATAAATCGCATAGATGATATTTTTACCTCTTTTGAGGCACTAATACAGGTAGTTTAGGGGCATCGGCTGCAAATTTAGCGTGTTGTCCAACAGTCAAAACATTAAACTGACTGGATATCATTTCTAAACTTTTGTTCACTATTGCCAGCTTTTTGTAGGTAGGGACACTCATACCTGGGAAGAATGAGAGTTCTGGCACATCTTCTTGACTTACAAAGTCTGTAGGATGGAGTAGCAAAGAAGGCTGGACGCGTGTAACTTTACACAGCGACAGGGCAATTCGCAGGTAGAGTAAAGCCACTTCTGAAGAAAATGTACTCAGAAACATTATGTAACTGAAGTGAATTGGCACTTTAAAAATTGGCATCGTGGTAACGGGAATCTCAGTCAGTTTATCTTTATCTAGTTGCCACTGGTAAGGTTTTAGAGGCTGCAAACCCTCTTTAAAACCGCCAAACAGCGCTTCCCGTTTTTTACGTTCTTCCTTGCTCAATTTACAAGTTATTAAATAATATGCTCGTGCTATAGGCCCC
Source organism: Nostoc sp. (assembly GCF_036918245.1). Taxonomy (GTDB): domain Bacteria; phylum Cyanobacteriota; class Cyanobacteriia; order Cyanobacteriales; family Nostocaceae; genus Nostoc. Next base: position 39,326 of record NZ_JBALEF010000108.1, on the reverse strand, counting down.
AAAAATGTGGGAAAAGTCGAAGCATCATATTCATATCCTCGTCGTGCTAAGACTTTCAATACTGCTGGAGAAAAACTGTATCCTGGCCCCCGAAAGCCGATAGGATGTTGATGAGTGACGCGCTTGATATGTTCTTCGGCGAGCGCCACCTCTTCTTCAATCTCATTCTCTGAATACAGATGTAGCCAAGGATCGTGATAAAATGAATGGTTGCCAATTTCGTGACCGGCGCTAGCGATCGCTTGTATTGCCTTAGTATTCTTTTCTAGTGCTGCATCCTGACCGACAATGAATACTGTGATTGTCAAATCCCATTGCTTGAGAATATCTAAGAAACGAGGTACTGCGATATTCAGGTAAGAAGGATAAGTCTCCCAACCCGGAGCGCCCTGATTTTTTAAATAAGACCAAATATTATCCAAGTCTAAAGAAAGACTGGCTATTGGTTTGTTTCCTTTTTGCTTTGTTTTCATTATGAGTTAAATTATTTGGACAATTTTAAGCGTCAATTATAGTCTAAGGTTTGGACTTTATTGGTCAAGTTTCATAGTTCGACCTAGGCTGAGTTTAAGGGAAACCTGAAGCTAGAATATTTGCGGCTCCTAATTTTCAAAATAAAGAGTTACTTTAAGAGCAGCATTTCGTAGGCATCGCCCGTCATATCATGTCTACTTGATTACTTATTAAACCCGAATCACCCCACCCCGCCAAAGCTACGCTTTGTCTCCCCTCCCGTTGCTAAGGGACTACGGTTATACACAAGTCAAATTACCCCCCTTAATACCCCCGTTTATTGGGGGGAAACAGGAATCTAGTTCCCTCCCCTTAGAAAGGGGAGGGTTAGGGTGGGGTAAAACTGACGCGAAAAACCAGGTGAGTAAACTATTTCAGACTTGTGTATACACCGTAGTGGCTAAGGGGAGGGGATTAAGAGGTGGGGTACAATGACTGTGGGAATCATAAGTAATTACCCGGACTTGATATCATAGGCATCGCCCAGATTAGTATCGTCCTTTGATCTCGATTTTATCAAACCTTTGGACAACTTTTTACCCTGATACTTAGTTACTGATCATTAATAATTATAACCAAGATACATATAAACTTACATAAGTAGATTTTAGCGTATGCGTAGCCCGTCGCAGACATCGCGCTAGATATAGAAGTTATTAATGATTTGGATGCTCAATTTCTATCATCACTTCCAATTAAAAGCAATTATACAAAAATTTTTATCCACATTCTAGATGTTGATTTGCTGCTTTTGGGTCAAACACATTGCAATTCCCTTTTCGTAGTAAGCTGCCTCATTAATAAAAATTGGCCAAACAGTAGATGCACCTTCATAAACAATTGTTTTATCGTCAAAAGTTATAAAAATTGGATCTCCTGGGTGCAAGGCTTGATAATCCTTATCCTGAAGCTCTGGATGAATCATTCCAAAGATTGTACCATCCGGTTTTTTGGGATAGTCTACAACTGATAAGTGGTCATAGAGAATCAACGTTTCATTATTTGATGGAATTTTACCCTGGTTAAACTGTTCTAGGTAGTCCAGAAGCGCGCGAACAAGTTCCTCTGTTTGTTGGAATAGCGTCGCTTTTAAGATACCTTGGGCAATTGGGCCAACCTCGAACGCAAAGCCTAATTCGCACAGAGAATTTACAAATGGGTTTTCTGCAATTGATTTAAAAGAGCAGCGATAAACCCTAACGAAAGGATTAAGCTGGCTCAGATAAGCAGCCAATTTTAAGTTGAAGGAATGACTGTTATCAAGAATAATTGTCAGACCCATATTAGCTGTACTGCTGTGCAAGTCTAAGATGAAATCTGCTTGTTTATCCCCATTTAATGCTAGGGTATCCTGGATTAATTTAGCCTGCAAATCTTCGTAACTATTCAGAGTTGAATCTTGTAAATCTTGCTTGAGAAAACAGCGATTTAAATCTTTTTCTAAATATCGTCTCCCGGCGGCAAAAGCATTGGGATTTGCTAACAGAGTGACTGTCTCAAAACTCGATCTAGTAATTAAATCGGGAAACTGGGCAAATTTCTGGATTAGGTAGGCACCTGTAAACTCATTGCCATGAGTTCCACCGACAATTGCAACCCGATTAATCTGATTCATGAAGCATTCACCTTGCCGATGCGATCGCGATCGTGTGGTTGATTAAGATAGGACATATCAGGGCCATTGGGAATAATGCCGCCGGGATTGAGTGGGAATAGGTTCCCGTAGTAGTCCCGCTTCACAGTTTCTACGTCGCAAGTGTCAGCCACACCCGGAAGCTGATACAAGTCACGTAGATAAGCTCCGAGATTCTGATAATCTCGAATTCGCTGCCGATTGCATTTAAACAGCCCATAGTAGGCACTATCAAACCGAAATAATGTTGTAAATAAACGTACATCTGCAAGTGTCAGATGTTCACCGCAGAGATAGCGATTAGTCTGCAATGCAAGTTCAATCTCATCAAGAGTTCCGAACAGTTCATTACAGGCTTGATTGTATGCTTCTTGAGTCTGGGCAAAGCCACAGCGATATACACCGTTATTTACGGCGTGATAAATCTTTTCATTCCACCAGTCAATTTTCTCTTTAAGTTCTTCTGGGTAAAGATTTAGCGTCGGATTGTTAGCGAATTCGTTAAACTCAGAGTTCAGCATAACGATAATCTCTGAACTCTCATTATTGACGATGGTTTTTGTTTGGTTATCCCATAGTACCGGCACTGTAGAGCGCCCACTGTAGCCGGGTTCTACCTTTTGATAAAATTCAGCCAGTGTGCGACAACCTTCTTCTTCTTGGTTGAATATCCAACCGCCTTCAATGGGAGAAGGAGAGACGATACATACTGATATTACCGCTTCCAGTTTTTTGAGCGATCGCACAACTAAAGTTCGATGTGCCCAAGGACAGCCCAGCCCAACATAGAGTTTGTAGCGCCCCGTTGCTGGTGGGTGTGGATTCCCTGATTCTGTACCGATGAACTTGCGAAACTGGCTATTAGGACGAATATACGCTCCCGATTGATTGCGAGGAGCAAGATTTGACATCATTATCTGCCACATACTCGTCCAGACAAACTTTCCTAGCCAGATAATCCGCTTGGGAGGAAGCGATTTGCCTTTCTTCTTTGGGAGCTTTTTCTCGTCATCCATTGGAGTTGAGTTAGTCATGGCGACAATCTTGCTTTGGGAGCGATCGAAGTTAGCGCTGTATATGCTGTTAAATTTATAGTCGGTAGGTTTCCATACCTACATGCATCTTGAGATTTCTTATTTTAACTCTACTACGCTTTGCCTGAACTGTTGGATCTATATTGTAGATACCGATATCGCCTTAACGCTTCTTTTTGCACAGATTATCAAAAATTAAAAATAGTTTATTCTGTTTCAGAATCTCTATCTACTTTGTAAGCCTGTAATAAATATTCTCCATTGAAGTGAATGAGATGAGTAGAATCTTCCGCAACCCAAACATCGGTTTCCCAAGCAATTTCAGCCAAATACTCTACCATCGCTTTCCGGCTTAAAAAGGTTGTTACCATTACAAGGGGAATTTTTATATTAGCAAAGATAACTTCAAGTTCTTTCTTGCGTTTAGGGTTAATTGGGCCATGAGAAGTTACAGCTTCAATTAAAACTAGCCAATCATTTTCTATATGATGGATAATCACATCAGGCATTTTTCCGTGAAAATCGATAGTAACACCCAAATCTCTCAATGCAACTTTATTAAAATGCGCGAACTTTTCATCTGTATCACCAACATAAATCAGTTTTCCTCCAGGTGTAAAACGTTCTGCAAACTCCTTAATAATCTTTTCGATCAGAATATTCTGTCCACCTGGTGATAGAGTTTTTAACTTTCCTTCAATTATTATAGGGATACGTGATAGTTCCCGCTCCTGAGCATATCGTTTTTTCAAAGTTTCAACTGAAGCAAGGTAAGTACGAATGCTCTTTTTCCATTCAGTACTTCCATAAGTACGTAAGAGTTCAAGCACACTTTCTTCAATCTGATATACTGTTTTTGGACTGTTAACGGGGCGTTCAGGAGCATCTGGATTTGCAATTATCAAAGCCGCATCTAAGAATTGATGGACTGTTTGGCGGCGAACAGTTTCCCGTGTATTAGGTTTATATGTTTTGCCATAGTGCTGTGCCATAAATTCCATCATTGGCGTAATTCCCATTAGGGGAGATGTAGCAGTTCCCCAAGGATCAGTCGGCTTTAAGTCAAGTAGAGCCAAAAGGGTTAAGGCTGAACGCTCATTAAGTTGTGCCCGTGGAAGTCCAAGTTCAATTAGTATTTGCAATGCTTCATCAATACGGATTTTAATTATTAAGGGGTTATTTTCAGACTGATTGCTCATACTCAGTAACTCTTTTTGCACAAGTTCATCAATTTCTTTCTGTGATGGGAAATGCTCAGTAATATATAGTCCTACGGTCATTAGCTGCGCTATTGTGGGATATTTTAAATTTCGTAAATCGGTTGCATTAACCTGAGTATGCCCATTAAACAACCGAAAAAATGTATCAACAAGGCTAGAGTTAAGATAAGCAGCAAGACCGCGTGCTAGGGTAAGATTGAGTCCTCTTCCGTCCTTGTGAAAATAATTTAAGTGATTTTCAAAACCTACCCAAGAACAATTAATTTTGTTAGCATCATATACAACGGCAACAACTCGTTTTTTTTCCTCTTTTGAGGACAATCGTTTAGTCAAAACATAATGTTCATTTGGTACTAAAAGAGAGACAGTTTCTTCGGTATATACCAGAGCTTGGTGCTTTCTAGTTACCTTGGGATACTCAACATATCCTTTTGAAAAATTCAATGGATAAATCAAGGGAACAGTATTTTTGTCTGGCATTAAACACAGATATTCTTTAGCACGAAAATCTACAACACGTCCCGTTGATACAGTTAATTCTAGGTCTTTTAATGTGCAGGTAAAATTAGCCATTTTTTCAATGACCTGCTGACTTACTGTATCGGGGATAATGTGGATAAATTGTTGCGAATCGCTGGGAATAACTATCTCTGTATAAGCTAAGGAATTTGACAGAATAAAATCATCATTAGCACTTGAACTTGTACTGATGATTACATTGTCAAATTTTGGTTTTTGTTTGATAGCATGGATAATAATTGTTTCTTGCAAAACTTCATCATCACTAAAAGCTTCCTGTCTGGATTCAAAAAGATGTATCTGGTCTAAAGCCATCATTTCTAAAAACATTCTGCGGAAGTCTCTAAAATATGGCCCATTACAGAAACTACGCGGCGAGATAGCTACAAGCTCTCCTCTTGATTCAAGAAGTTGAACTGTAGCAGCAATAAAACCTGTATATAAATTGCTGGCTTCTAATCCTATAGAACGTAACAAATCACGAACTTTGGAATGAGCGTTAATTTTTAAATATGGGGGATTGAGAATAGCGTGGGTAAATCTGCAATTGTCAGGATTATCGAACAAACTAGGCTGAAGAAGTCTGACTGCATCCTCAATAAAATCCGTATCTCGGATCTCATAGTTTAAAGAGATACCAGCTATTTGACATTCTCTAGCACATAATTTCAATGTCTGATGCAAATACCCAATCAGAAAAGGATCAATTTCATAGGCAACAATATCTAAATTGGCTGGGCGTTGTTTGCTGTGACAAAGTTTAGCTACAAAGGCTGCAAGTAATGAGCCAACTCCTGCTCCAGCATCAAGTAGAGATATTTGAGGAAGATCGAGCTTGCCAAACATCCCAACCATTAATTCCGCGACTGGAGCAGGAGTCAAAAATTGCCCCAGTTTTCCTTTTTGCTTTTGATCCTGTTTCAAGCTTGCAGCAATCCTCAGAATATCTACGTCATCGAGTAAGTTTCTGGCAGAACATTTCGACAAGCTTTTGAATTCCAACGGCTTGTGATGATTGTCTGTAGACTCTCTACTGCTTGATTGGAACATCACGGTTCATTTTCACAGAACAAAAACCAACTTTACCAGGTTTTGAATTTACGCCATGATATTTTAAAGAGAAACTGATGCAAGAAGCGTCCCTTTATCCAGAAATTATTTTAAAACTATGCTTCAAGCTAAAGTATTTGTCACTCGTCGCCTACCCATCGAATTAGAGCGACTGCGATCGCTTGCCATTGTGGAAGTTTGGCCAGAACGCCAACCCCCTCCCTACGAAATTTTACTAGAAAAAGTCAAGGAAATAGATGGTTTGCTATGTCTGCTGACTGACCAAATTGATCGCCAACTGATCGAGTCAGGGAAACTCAAAGTCATCAGTCAAATGGCGGTGGGTTACGATAACATTGACATTGCCGCCGCTACGGCACGACAAATTCCCGTCGGTCATACTCCTGGGGTGTTAACCGATGCTACCGCAGATTTTGCCTGGGCATTATTAATGGCATCTGCCCGGCGAGTAGTAGAGGCAGATCGGTTTACTCGTGCAGGTTTGTGGCAGACTTGGGAACCAGATTTGTTATTGGGGCCGAATGTTACGGGTGCTACCTTGGGAATTGTTGGTTTTGGGCGGATTGGTCAAGCGATCGCTCGTCGTGCCAAAGGCTTTGAAATGCGGATTTTGTATACGAGTAGGCAACGATGCAGCCCAGAATTAGAACAATCTTTAGGTGTGGAGTTTGCTGCGTTAGAACACTTGCTGCAAGAGTCAGATTTTGTAACACTGCATACACCATCTGCTGATGATACTTATCATCTGATTAGCGATCGCCAATTTGAGTTGATGAAGCGATCAGCTATTTTGATTAACACGGCGCGAGGAACTATTGTAGATCCCGATTCTCTGTATCGTGCCCTGAAAAGTGGTCAAATTGCTGCGGCGGCTGTAGATGTCACCGAACCAGAACCGATTCCCAGCGATAGCCTGTTGTTGACTCTAGAAAATCTAATTATTGCACCTCATATTGGCAGTGCCAGCCATCAAACGCGCTCAAAAATGGCTTCAATGGCGATCGCTAATTTAATCGCGGGACTTAGGGGCGATCGTTTGGCTTATTGTGTCAACCCTGAAATTTATAATTCATAATTAATCAATGTCTTTTGATAACCTGTGCAAACTACTTTCAGAAAAACATCCCGTTACCTTTGCCAGTTGGGTTTTGGGTACACCTCAAACTTCCGTCAAAGTCCTCAAAACTGAATTGAGCATTGAACCGATTCGCGCTGATTATGTCACATTTTTACAGCTACAAGGACGTATTTTACACCTGGAATTTCAAACTAAACTAGAATCCACGCCACCCCTACCCCTGCGGATGCTAGATTACTGGGTAAGGTTATATCGGTTGTATCGTCTACCAATAACGCAAGTTGTTGTATTATTGCTTCCCCCTGCACCAGAAACGGTAATTGAAACTGCCTTCAGTGTTGAAACCACCCGTCACGAATATCGTGTGATTCCCTTATGGGAGGAAAATCCAGAACTATTTCTCAACGATCCAGCTTTGTTACCCTTAGCACCACTGGCAGCAACCACGCAACCCCAAATCTTGTTACAACAAGTTGTGGAACGAGTGAATCAACTTGAGCCAGAACAACGACCAGAAATTTCTGCTTACACCCAAATCTTAGCGGGGTTAAAATACAGAAAGGACTTGATTCGACAATTATTTCGGGAGGGTATGATGCGCGAGTCAGTAATTTATCAAGAAATTCTGGCAGAAGGGGAACAACGAGGAGAACAACGAGAACGATCGCTCATTCTCCGTCAACTCACTCGCAGGGTGGGAGAATTACCCCAAGAGGTGCGTTAGCGAAGCTTACCGTCAGGTATCGCACATTGAAACCCTCTCTCTAGAAAAATTAGAAAACCTCGCTGAAGCTTTGTTAGATTTTCAGGCGAGCGCAGATTTAGAAGCCTGGTTAACTACATTAGAGTAGCACTAAGTAATCTTAATTTTCTGATTTTGGATCGAGTTGAGTTCAGATGCTTAAAAGACTATATTTTAGTGTTTAATTTTAAGTTAGATAATCGAAAGCATATTTCCAGCTAACATTGATGAATAATACTCTAGCTTCTACTTTAGGAGAACTACAAACAAAAATATATTGGCTACATGATGCTGAAAATTTTTCTGAATTGGCAGAAGCAGCAACTAAAATATATATGAAACTTGGATATGACCAACAAAAAGCAGAAATTGTTGGTCATTTAATTAGTCAAGCCTATCAGTTCTCTGACGATGCTGATATATCATACAAGGCTGGAGACATCGAGAAAGAAATAAAATTTTATAATCAAGTCAAAGATAAATTTATAGAGGTTGAGGCTATATTAGGTCTACAAAAAAGTATAGCCGAGCATCAAATGAAATGGTGGATTTATTTTCGCCACAAACAGAAATTTAAAATTATATATCACCTATTCTTACAACATTTCAAACCTTTGGGCTTCAGCTATTTATTTATAGCTATACAACTAATATATTATATGTTAATGATAGGCAAAGGTCATAATTTGCGCGATATAAAGATAACTCAAAAAAATGCTACAAAATATTGGATGCAATTATTGAAATGTAATATTACCAAATATCCATATTTAGGTTAATTTGGTATTTTGTAAAATATTCATAGAAGCAACGCATAGCGTCTCGTAGAGAAAGTGGTTTGATAAATTAAGCTTTTTGGCGAATTGCGTGTCAATCGTGGTTTTGTTTGTATCGTTGCAGTTTATAACCACCCTTTTAAGTTTCTTACTCATTCCCTACGTAGTCAATAAAGCTAAAAGTTACTGTAATCCTCAAAGACCTCAGCTAGTTTTAGTTGTCAAATAACTATTTGTTTAGTATTTAGCTGTCTTTCTATATTTGCAGATATATATCGAGATAAACACTCTTATACATAGAAACATATATTTCTTATATAGCATAGTTTAAATATCAATTTATACCTTGTGTTCTTTCACAAAAAACTCCATGATTGAGAAAGCCCATAATTATAAGTTAGTTGGTTAATAAAGATGTAAATATACTTCATAAATATTTCCAATCCCTAATAAAAAAATATCTGATATTTATCTCAAGTTTACTTAGGTTGGAGTTTGATTGACTCATGCTAGAAGGATGGATTCAAATTATATTAACGCTACTAATTGTAGTAGCAATTACTCCTATTTTTGGGCGCTATATGGCGCGGGTTTACCTAGAGCAAAGTACTTTTCTCGACCCGATTTTGAATCCGGTTGAGCGAGTGCTTTATTCTTTGGTTGGCGTTAAAACCAAAGAAAATATGACCGACTGGCAGTATGGGCGGGCAATTTTATACAGCAACGTAGCAATGGGGTTGCTGATTTTCTTGATTATTATGAATCAAGGATGGCTACCATTAAACCCAACCAAAATAGATGCCCCAACTTGGGATACAGTGCTGCATACGACTATTTCTTTTATTACTAATACTAACCAGCAGCACTATTCTGGTGAAACCTACATGAGCTATGGCAGCCAAGTGTGGGGACTTGGTTATCACATGTTTACCTCTGCTGCCACTGGTTTAGCGGTGGGGATTGCTTTTATTCGCGGATTAACTGGTAGATCCTTGGGCAACTTTTATGTAGATTTAATTCGCTCGATTACGCGAATTTTGTTGCCTATTTGTATTGTCGGCGCGATCGCTCTCATGGCAGCTGGCGTTCCCGAAACACTGGCGGGTGCAGCTGTATTCCCCACCTTGGAAGATCCGAATATCAGTCAGGCGATCGCTCGTGGCCCTGTTGCTCATTTTGAAATTATCAAGCAATTAGGGGAAAACGGCGGCGGCTTTTTCGCCATCAACTCGGCACACCCTTTTGAAAATCCCAACGGATTTTCTAACTTGATTCAGATTGTCGCCATGCTTTCGATTCCTACTTCCCTAATTTACACTTATGGGTTGTTTGCGAATAACACTAAGCAAGCTTGGTTAGTCTACGGTATGGTTGGTGTACTCTATGTAATATTTATCATCGTTACTGCCATTGGTGAATACAACGGCAATCCGGCTGTGAATGCACTACTGGGTAGTCAGCAACCAAATTTAGAGGGTAAAGAAGTCCGGTTTGGTTGGGCACAATCTGCACTGTTTGCAACGAGTACAACTGGTACTATGTGCGGTGCAGTCAACAGTTTACACGATTCTTTCATGCCCAATGGCGGTTTTATTACCCTTTCCAATATGTTCCTGCAAATTATCTGGGGTGGACAGGGTACAGGAACCGCTTACCTGTTTGCTTACCTGATTCTGGCTGTGTTCGCCACAGGGTTGATGGTGGGACGTACACCAGAATTTCTCGGACGCAAGATTGAGAAGCGCGAGGTTGTACTTGCTAGTTTTTTGATTCTGCTGGTTCACCCGATCGCAATTATGATTCCCGCAGGTATCGCCTTGGCGTTTCCCGATCAACTATCAGGAATTAGCAATCCAGGTTTCCACGGCTTTGCTCAAGTTATCTACGAATATGCCTCAGCGGCTGCTAACAACGGTTCTGGCTTTGAAGGCTTGGGAGATTCACAACCTTCACCTTTTGCGATGTCTACAGGTACAGCACCAACTTTAACCGCTTTGTGGTGGAACTTGAGTACCTGCTTCAGTTTACTAGCTGGACGCTATATTCCGATCATCGGTTTGCTGTTCTTGGCAGATAGTATGTCTCGTAAGCAAGCTGTTCCCTACACCACTGGTACATTACGAACCGATACCGGACTATTTACAGGCGTTACCGCAGGTGTGATTTTAATTCTGGGCGCACTTACATTCTTCCCAGTCTTAGCATTAGGCCCCATCGGTGAAGCCTTTTTTATTGCCAAAGGTATCGGATCGGAATTGGGGAGGGAGGATGAGGAGAGTAGGGGCATTGGTGTCAACTTAAGCTCAAACGCTTATTCCACATGCGTTTTACCCCCCTTAATCCCCCCTTATAAAGGGGGGAGACCGGAGATATAGTTCCCTCCCCAATACATACGGGGAGGGTTAGGGTGGGGTAACGCGGATCGTGATGGGAAGCCAGAGAACTGAATATCACGTTTTGACAAGGGTTTCACGTTAAGTTGACACCAATGGACAAGGGGACAGGGGAATTAGAGACTGATTCATCACTTCAGAACTCCATTCATCGACTTCGGAACTCCATTCATCGACTTCGGAACTCCATTCATCGACTTCGGAACTCCGTTCATCAACCTCGGAACTCCGTTCATCAACCTCGGAACTCCATTCATCAACCTCGGAACTCCATTCATCAACCTCGGAACTCCATTCATCGACCTCGGAACTCCATTCATCGACCTCGGAACTCCATTCATCGACCTCGGAACTCCGTTCATCGACCTCAGAACTAGATTCATCCACCTCATCGTCCTATGCCCAATGCCCAATGCCCCATTCCCAAGATTTAATCTATGCCAATTAATACTGATTCTCCCTCGCCTCCTATTCCATCTGAAACTCGTGACTCACGCAAGCATACCCCCAAAACAGATATGCAGGGACTTTACCAGAGAGCAATTAGTGAATCATTTGTCAAGCTCGATCCGCGAATTACTGTCAGAAACCCGGTGATGTTTGTTGTTTGGGTAGGGACAATTGTCACCTTTCTTGTTACTCTTAACCCAAATCTGTTTGGCACAATCCAGGCTGATGTCAACCAACAACGCTTGTTAAACGGGTTGATTACCTTTATTCTCTTTTTCACACTCGTTTTTGCCAACTTTGCGGAAGCCGTAGCTGAAGGACGCGGTAAAGCTCAGGCTGATTCATTAAGATCGACGCGATCGGATACAATCGCTAATAAAATCCTCCCCGATGGTTCCATAGTAAAAGTCAATTCCACAGAACTGCGGCGGGGCGATTTGGTAAAAGTGGTTGCAAATAATATGATTCCCGCCGATGGCGATGTCATTAAAGGCATTGGCTCAGTGGATGAGTCGGCAATCACTGGAGAATCTGCCCCGGTATTGAAGCAACCAGGTACAGATATTGCCAGTTCGGTGACAGGCGGTACACGCCTACTTTCCGATGAGTTGACAATTCGCATTAGTGCCGATCCTGGACAAGGCTTTATCGATCGCATGATTGCCTTAGTAGAAGGAGCAGAACGCAGCAAGACTCCCAATGAGATTGCTTTGACAGTATTGTTGGCAGTGTTAACACAGGTATTCTTGATTGTGGTGGCAACTATGCCCCCATTTGTCGGCTACATCGCCAGTTTTATCAGTACAGCCTTTGGGGCTGAAGCGGGAAACAGTTTGCGGGCGGGTGCTAGCGTTGCTATTTTAATATCGCTACTAGTAGCTTTAATTCCTACAACTATCGGTGGTTTACTCAGTGCGATCGGTATCGCAGGGATGGATCGAGTTGCTCAATTTAATGTCATTGCTACCTCTGGTCGAGCAGTAGAAGCTTGCGGCGACATCAACACCTTGGTACTAGATAAGACAGGCACGATCACCTTGGGTAATCGGATGGCCGACGAGTTTATTCCCCTGGATAACCACTCAATAATAGACGTGGCGCGAGTCTCTTTAGCTGCTAGCTTGTTTGACGATACGCCAGAAGGCAAATCGATTGTGATTTTAGCAGAAAAGTCCCAGGCTGGGGTAGACTTTAACATTGACAAAGCCGAAGGTGTAGAATTTTCCGCGAAAACCCGGATGAGTGGCACGAATCTACTTGATGGCAAACAAATTCGCAAAGGAGCGGTAGAGGCGATTAAGGGATTTATCCGTTCCCGTGGCGGCTACGTTCCTGATGATATAGATGCAGCTTATGAGCGAGTTTCCCGGTTAGGCGGTACGCCCTTAGCTGTGTGCCAAGATGACAAAATTTATGGTGTCATCTACCTGAAAGATATTGTCAAACCCGGTCTGCGGGAACGGTTTGACCAACTCCGCCGCATGGGTGTTAAAACTATTATGCTCACAGGTGACAATCGAATTACCGCTTCAGTAATAGCCGAAGAGGCTGGGGTGGATGATTTCATTGCCGAAGCGACTCCAGAAGACAAAATTGAGGTGATTCGCTCGGAACAATCTGAGGGTAAACTGGTGGCAATGACCGGGGATGGTACGAACGATGCACCTGCTTTGGCTCAAGCAAATGTGGGTGTGGCGATGAATTCGGGGACGCAAGCTGCCAAAGAAGCTGCTAACATGGTGGACTTAGACTCAGATCCCACGAAGCTAATTGACTTAGTAACCATCGGTAAACAGTTGCTAATTACTCGTGGAGCATTAACAACATTCTCCATCGCTAACGATATTGCCAAGTATTTTGCGATCATTCCCACAATCTTTGCCGCCGCTGGAATCGGCGCACTTAATATTATGGGATTAAAGAGTGCCCAATCTGCGATCGTCTCGGCGCTGATTTACAATGCCTTGATTATTCCAGCACTAATTCCGCTAGCACTCAGAGGGGTGAAGTTCTTACCTTTAACAGCAGATCAACTGTTACGTCGTAACATCTTCATCTTTGGTCTTGGCGGTATCGTTGCACCCTTCATTGCCATCAAACTGATAGATATCATCCTACCTCTGTCTTAACTTACTATGAAACCTATTCAGATCCGACGCGCGTTGGCAAAGCCTCTCGAAGAGAAGCGTCTCGTAGAGAAGCTCGCCGCAGGCATCGCTGCATCCCAAGTATTAGAAGAAATAACTGAAATCTGGTGTCAATGGCGTAGACAAAAGCTACCACTGTATTTATTCTTGGCGATGTGTTTCAACCTAGTGGTTGCACCTATGGTCTATGCAGCGACTAATGAACAACTTTCCCGCAGTCAATCTTGGGGATTGGGGTTGTTAGGAATGGTGACACTGGGACTTTCCATCTATTTATTTTTTGTCATGTTTGTACCGGAGAAATTCTAATGAGTTTTGCACGTGAAGCTGGTAGAGCCGTTCGTTCTACCTTGGTACTCTGGGTAATTGGAGCGATTATTTATCCTTTTGCAATGATTGCCATTGGGCAGATTGTGTTTCCATTTCAAGCAAACGGTAGTCTGCTGAAAAATAGCACAGGTCAAGTTGTCGGTTCTGCTTTGATTGGTCAACCTTTTAGTAGCGATCGCTATTTTAACAGCCGTCCCAGTACCACCAGCTACAGCACAGCCGATCCCAAAAAAGATGATGCAGGAGTTTTGAGAACTGGGGTTTCAGGCGCTAGTAACTTGGCTCCCAGTAATCCTGCATTAATGGAACGCATTAAAGGTAAAGATGACCCAGACCCCAGCAAAAAAGTTGAAGGTGACTTCAATCGTCTGAAGAAAGCAGGTGTGCAGCCAACTGGCGATTTAGTCTACACCTCTGGTTCTAGCCTTGACCCCCACATTACCCCGGAAGCTGCGATCGCACAAGTTGCACGAGTAGCCAAGGCGCGCGGAGTTCAACCGAACCAACTCGAAACTTTAATTTCTCAAAACACCGATGGTCGCTTTCTTGGCATCTTTGGCGAGCCTGGAGTTAATGTGTTGAAGTTGAATTTAGCTCTGGATAAGATTAAGGGATAAGGGCTTGGTCAATAGTGAATATGCCTCATATTTGGAATAGCTATCTATAGTACAATACACTTGGGTTAAGCATTTCTTTCTTCCCTTTGTGTTCTTTGCGTCCTTTGCGGTTCGTCAAAAAAATTGACTTTAGCAAAGAGTTTTAGCCTGAACTGAACTGTATTGAGATAGAACCGAAAAATTTAAAGTAGCAGATAAATTATCTAGGTGCTATTCTAATTGCAAAAATATTCTATACAGTTGTTAATTAAGTATGTATGCAAACATTAATTATTGATAACTATGACTCTTATACCTTTAATCTTTATCAGATGATTGCCGAGGTAAATGGTAAACTACCTCTAGTAATTTATAATGATCGCCTTAACTGGGATGAATTGAAAGAAATTGCATTTGACAACATTGTGATTTCACCTGGCCCCGGTCGTCCAGAAAGATCGCAAGATTTTGGAGTCTGCCGACAGATAATTGAGAATGCGGATGTGCCCTTGCTGGGAGTCTGTCTGGGGCATCAAGGACTTGGCTATCTACATGGTGCAAGAGTGATTCATGCACCGGAAGTTCGACACGGTAGACTCAGTAAAATTTATCATAATAATTCGGAATTATTTCAAGGTATTCCTAGTAATTTTTCTGTGGTGCGCTATCATTCGTTGTTAGTTGCTAATGAACTACCTGAATGTCTGGAAAAAATTGCTTGGACTGAAGAAGGACTGGTGATGGGATTACATCATCGCCATCTACCTTTTTGGGGCGTGCAGTTTCATCCAGAGTCTATTTGTACAGAATATGGGCAAAGATTAATAGCAAACTTTCGAGATATTACGCTGAAATTTACAGAGAAATCGCCAAGGAGGCAGGATAGCGCAGCGGTAGCGAGTCCGCGAGCGTCGGCAGAAGGCAGGAGGCAGGAGGCAGGAGGCAAGAAGGAGAGACACCTACAAGGGGCGGAGCTTGAAAACCTCTTGGCAGAGTCAAAAAGTCCACAAAAGCAATATTGGATTGGATCTGGAACTATTAATCCTGTTATGAATCAACCCCGCCAAGAACAGGAAGAGAAGTTTGAATTGTATACACGCAAGTTAGATATCTGCCCAAATACAGAACAAATATTTGTACAGCTGTTTGGGGATGCAGCAAACGCTTTTTGGCTAGATAGCAGCCGTGTAGAACTTGGTCTATCTCGCTTCTCGTTTATGGGTGATGGCAGCGGAGCAAACAGTTTATTGGTGCGATATCATACCCAAATACAAGAACTCATCATCACACAGTCAGATACCGTGATTCATCGCACCGAAAGTATTTTTGAGTATTTGAAGCGGGAAATAGATTGCCGATTTTGTCAATCTGATGAGTTACCTTTTGATTTTAACTGCGGATTTGTTGGCTATTTTGGCTATGAACTTAAGGCGGAGTGTGGATCGTTATTGGTGCATTCTTCACCATTACCTGATGCAATTTTCTTACTTGCCGATCGCATGATTGCGATCGATCATCAAGAACAGTGCCTTTATTTGCTGCAATTAATCAAAAAAGGACAAACAGAACAAGTAGAAACTTGGTTTGATACTATCCAACAACAACTCGAAACTCTAGATCCTCTTTTTTCTCTTGTACCCCAAGAAAATTGTCAGCCTGTTAAGTTCCGTTTGAGTCGTACTTACCAAAATTACATCCAAGATATTCAGCAATGCTTGGACGAAATTCACGAAGGAGAAACTTATCAAGTTTGCCTGACAAATCAGCTTTACACCGATGCAACCCCTGACCCATTGACCTTCTATCGCACATTACGTAAAATCAATCCGGCTCCTTATTCTGCATTTTTGCGCTTTGGTGAAATTGCGATGCCTGCGGCGAGCGTAGCGATCGCCTGCTCATCTCCAGAAAGGTTTCTACAGATTGATCGTCAAGGATGGGTAGAAACTAAGCCGATTAAGGGAACCCTACCACGAGGAGAAACCCCCGAAGCCGATTTTATCCTCCGTGAGAAGCTACGCAACAGCGAAAAAGACCGAGCTGAAAATCTGATGATTGTCGATCTGTTACGCAATGATTTGGGACGAGTCTGTAAAGTTGGTAGCATCCACGTACCAAAATTAATGGATGTGGAAACATACTCAACTGTACATCAGTTGGTGACAACGATACGTGGGCGGTTACGTTCAGATTTACAAGCAGTGGATTGCGTGCGGGTTGCATTTCCCGGAGGATCGATGACTGGTGCGCCCAAAATCCGCACCATGCAAATTATTGATCGCTTGGAACAAGAGGCGCGGGGAGTTTATTCAGGTGCGATCGGCTTTTTGGGTTTGAATGGTTCAGCCGATTTGAATATTGTGATTCGGACTGCTGTTTTGACTCCCAATCGAACTTCCATTGGTATCGGTGGCGGGATTATAGCGCTTTCTGAGCCGGAGATGGAGTTTCAAGAAACGCTGCTTAAAGCCAAAGCCTTAATCGACGCTCTGCTTTTGACGATACACGGAACATCTGAACTAGATATGTATCCCATTCTGGGATTAGAAGCAACAACTGTTGATAGTTATGAAAAATTATCTGCCTAAATCAAAGACTTAAAAAAGGATGGAGTGTTTGGGGTGGCTATTATGACACAAAACTGGCTACTATTAAAGATTATTGAAACTAACATTTATATCCAAATTTCCTTGGGTTAAGGATTTTTGGTATTGATTTTTAACCTGTAGAGACGAGAATTTTTATGTCTTTACCAAGAATTTTGGGCTTCACTGACGGTATTGACTTATATCTAACATTCAGCAGGTTGGAAGTTCAAAAGAATTAATAATCAATAATTACTAATTTATAATCACAACCCCATACATAAATGCACTTTCTTGATTAAGGAATAAATTGAAAGAGAAAAAGGAGGTACCAAAAACTAGGGTTAAAAACAAGAAGCTAAAATCCATATATAGCAAAAAATCGTATAAAACTCCCTTATCAACCCAACCCTTGACAAAGAAACTATCTGCAAAACATGACAATTCCTTCTCTGTAAAAATTTTCTTAGATATATAGCTTAGGTAACAGCAATCTGATAAGATTTCCCACAAGTAGAATAATCACTTGTTCTCTTTTTCTTGAACCAACTGATTTTGGTTATTTTTTGGGAAGGGAAAATAAAAATGTCTCATCTATTGTGGAAAACTCTGGTACTAAGTCCAGTAGTTTTGGGAGTGACGGTATTGGTTTCCGCTAGGGCTATGGCTGCTGAAGTAGCAAGTTATTTTGAAGATACAAAGCCAATAGCTGCTCAGACAGAAGCACGAATAGCTGCTAATGCTTCAAGATTCATTAAAACAGAGCAACCAAAAGTTAATCAGCAATTGGTTGCCCAAAAGACTGATGAAAATAAGGTTTTAGAAGAGGTTAATCGCTACACCAACGAAGCCAAAAATCAGAATTCACTCTCTCAAGTCACATCAGTTTCTCAATTTTCTGATGTACAGCCGACTGATTGGGCATTCCAAGCTTTGCAATCCTTGGTTGAACGCTACGGTTGTATTGCAGGATACCCCAATAGCACTTACCGTGGCAATCGGGCACTGACTCGTTATGAGTTTGCCGCAGGTTTGAATGCTTGTTTAGATCGAGTTAATGAACTGATTGCAACAGCAACTGCTGACTTGGTGACAAAACAGGATTTGGCGACTCTCCAGCGTTTGCAAGAGGAATTCTCGGCAGAACTGGCAACTCTACGCGGTCGAGTCGATTCTCTAGAAGCACGGACTGCTGAACTAGAAGCCAATCAGTTTTCCACTACCACAAAATTGGTGGGTGAAGCTATTTTTGCTGTTAGTGATATTTTTGGCAATAATACTGGCGGTGTAAATAATACTGTCTTCCAAGATCGGATACGTTTAGACTTGCAAACCAGTTTCACGGGTAAAGACCTTTTACACACCCGTCTTGCAGCCGGTAATGCACTAGCCTTTACACAAGTAGGAAATGATGGTGTTGCGATCAATACTACTGAAGGCACACAAACATTTCAAATCGGCAGCACTGGTAACAACGGTGTGATTATCGACTGGCTGGCGTATTACGTACCCATAGGCCCAGTTCAAGCTTACTTTGCGGGCACCGGAGGTATTCATAGCGATTATGTGCCCACTAATAATCCTTACTTTGAGGATTTTGATGGTGGAAATGGTGCCTTGTCTACCTTTGCTTCTGAAAGTCCGATTTATCGCATTGGTGGTGGTGCAGGTGCAGCATTAACTTTACCCTTAGGTAGCGGTGGCAGTTTTTTCAAACCTTCATTGACTATAGGCTACTTGGCGTCAAATGCTAATGATCCTGGGCCAAATCAAGGTTTGTTAGAGGGTAACTATGCAGCTCTGGGACAGTTGAACTTTAGTGTTGGCGATCGCTTCTCTATAGGTGCTACCTACGTTCACGGTTATAATGGTGCTGGAAGTATCGGTTTATTTGATGGAGGTAGTGGTAATCCAGGCACTATCCGCGTCGTAGGTACTAATCAAGCTAACACCCTCCTAAACCCATCTTCCAGTAATTCCTATGGTGTGTCGGCAGCTTTCAGACCCAGTGACAAACTGTCAATTAGTGGCTTCATTTCTTACCACGATGTCACAGGCGTTGGTGCTGATGATGATTATGAAGCTTGGAGCTACGGTCTTGGGGTAGCCTTACCTGACCTTGGTAAAAAGGGTAACGTTTTAGGTATTTTTGCTGGTGCAGAACCTTATGCCCGTAACCGAGGAGGAGTTTTTGCTGGTACTGGTAATGATATACCTTATCACTTTGAAGGCTTTTACAAATATCGCGTGTCAGATAACATCTCAATCACCCCTGGTGTAATCTGGTTGACCTCTCCTGGTCAAAACAGCAATAACGATGATGCAATTATCGGTACGCTGAGAACAACTTTCACCTTCTAAAGGTTTACAGCAATTTGCTTTAGGGACGCATAACTATGCGTTCCTATGGTAATTTATGGAAACAGAATAAAGGCGTCAGTCGCCAGAATTCAGAATGGATTTTGTGCAACTATAGGGATAAAACACCTTTCCTCTTTACCCAGCCAAGTTCCCTTAGCGAACTACTAGTACAGCACTGCGTAAATTAAACATACCCAAATGGCGCAAGAGCTTGGAATACAATTCTTTTGACTTTTGACTTTTGACTTCCGCCTTGCGGTACTGGGGATCTTTTTCAAAGCCAATTACCGATCGCAACCATTGGTGCCCAATATGCAGGATGATCGTACATGATATTGACACCTTCAGATGGCGGTAATTTCTTAGCATGAATCATTCTGATTTGAGCCGTTTGCAAAGCCTCTGCAATACTCATGCCAGTGTTGCGATAGTTGGTGTAAAATGTTTTCACTAGTTCGGATGTCGATTGATCGGTAACACTCCACAAAGATGCGATCGCACTTTTAACCCCAACTTGCAATGCAACTCCAGCTAATCCTAGTGTGGCACGGTCATCGCCAACTGCGGTTTCACAGGCAGTAAGTGTAAGTAGTTCGACGCTATCTGATTTGCTGTTGAGGTTTCGCAGTGAGTTTTCTAATTGGCTGATGGTAAGTTTTTGGTTTTTCCCTGTGACAATGAAGGTGTCTTCAGGAATGATGCCAAATTGAGCGTGACTAGCTATGTGAACAATCGGATATGTGGTTTTATCAAGTTTGTCTTGAAAACTTTCGGGGAGAAAATTATCGTCAATCAGGGGGGTATGATTGGGGAATATACTTTCAACTGCACTGATTTCATCGGGAACCGCAAAAAGTTGTTCAAAAGTCTTGCCGTCGATAGTGGCTTGTTTTGTCAAACCCAAAATTAACGCCTTTTGCGTACTGCGATCGCGTAGTTTAGGTGTGGTTAGTCGTAAACTGGGAGTTGTTGCAACTGCGTAGGTTTCAACTAAATATTTGTTGAGTTTGCTGTCATAAAGTGCCGCCATTGGAACGCTACGCAAAAACCCATCCTGAATAAATACCAGAGTTTTGACTTTCTCTGGGTTGATATCCTCAGCAAAGGGGCGAATCATCCAATCATAAAGCTGTGCTGCAATTGTTGTATCGTAGTTAATTTCTTCTCTTTTAACTAGTCCGATGCGAAACTCGGCAATTTTTTTCTGTAGGGTTTCACTGCTAACTATTTTCTCACCTTGTTGATTGGGGTCTTCAATCCACTTAAATTTAGTTGCCTGATTGGGTAACTGCAATAATATCCCGGTTTTGCCATCTAAAATTATTGAACTCAAAAACCCAGTCTTCTTAAACGTCACGCTATTATCTTCAAGGAGTTCGCCCACCTGTTTGGGATTCAACCCACTTAAAATGCAATCATTGCCAAAATAATTCTGTAATTCTGCGAGTTTCAACGCATCGATGGTGTTAACTACTTTCGATAGTTCCTTCCCACGTCCTTCGTCTGCAATTGCCCCAACTCCTAGCAAATCGAGCCGCGACTGTGCCAATGTCCGGTATAGTGGTCGAACAACATCGCGGAAGTCAAACTGTACATCTCGTTCGGCGGTCAAAATATCCTGGCGGATATCTTCTAAGGTATCAAATGCTCGTTGATAAGATGCGATCGCTTCTTCTTTTCGCTTTTGTTCGTCTAAAATCCGTCCAGCTTGCCACTCCCACAAATACAAGCTATCTTTTGCACTCAATTTGCTGTCTGCTGCGATGATAGCAGCTTGGGTATATTTTAATGCTTTTTGATTATTTAATGTTTTTTGATTATTTAATGCTTTTTCATTATCTGGGCTACATTCCCAGAAATGGCCCAAAGCACCATTAGAATAAGAAATTAGACGATTATCTTGTAACTTTTTACTTGTTAATACTGAGTTTTCGAGCAAATTTAATGCTTCGTTGTCCCCAGATAAAACCAGCTGAGTTGGACAGTAGGTAAAGGGTGAAGTTCCTTGAGCATCGCGCTGCAAGTAAGCTAAATCAATTGCGCCATAGACTTTTGTGGCGGAATCAGACAAACCTTCGAGAACTTTTAAAGCATCCTTAAGGGCTTTGTTAAACTCCTCATCATTAATAAATTTGCTCTTATTTGTCTGGGAAGCCAACTGAATAAAATTTAATAATCCCCGCATCTCTGCTAAAGGTTGTTTTTCGTTGCGGGCGAGTTTTATACTATCTTGAAAATATTGATAGGCTTTGTCGTAGTCTTTTTGTGAATTTTGAGTAAATTCTTTTTCTTTACTAAAAATACCAGCCTTCTTTGCCGAATCGGCTTGTAATTCTCGCAATTGACCACGACTTTTGTAAGCATTACCTAAACTATTAAACACTAAAAATTTAGATTCGGGAGCAACTTGTTGCGCTGTGTCTAAATGCTTAATTGCTTGGTCGTAACTTCCGATTAAGCGATATGCTTCACCGAGAATACCCAAAGCCGCAATATGACCGCGTTTGTCGTTGTATTTGGTGGCGATTTGTTCAGCACTTTCTGGAGTGCATTTTTCTTCCTGACTTGGTTGATTTTCGGAGCTTTTCGACTTATCTACTAGTTTGCCACACAAAAGTGCGATCGCTTTACGAGGTTGTCCCAAATTGCTGTAAACTTGGGCAAGTTCTGACTTCATACGTCCAACTTGCTGGATATTATTCACCGTATTATAGTCATTAATTGCTGCCGAAAGGGATGTAATTGCTGCTTTGCTTTCTCCTATTTGTTGGTAAGCACGCGCCAAATTTTCATTCACAACTGCTGTAACTGACGGATTATTTTTATCCTGATTTAATGCCTCTTGCCAATTTTTTATGGCATTAACAAAATCTCTGGCATTATAGTCTTTAATTCCTTGTTCAATTAGTGCAATGACATTTGGAGTTTGTGCAGATACAACTTGTCCAAACAATAAACAAATTACGAGACTTGCCAAAAATAATACTTTTATCAATCGATGGCGATTTAGTTTTTGGTATTGCTGGGTGAAGAGATGAATTAGTCTTGTATAAAGTCGCAAAGACATAAAAAGTAAGAGTTTTAGATATTTTTTTGGGGATTTCATATTTTAATTCAGCAATCTTTGGATCTGGTATTTGGTTTAAGAAAAATTATTTTTTATACAATTTTTTTCACAATCAATTGATAGAGGAAATACTTATATGAATTTTATTTTTAACTTACCAGAAATAGTAATCGAAAACTGAGTTTTGGGAAAGTGTGCAGTTTTATGCAATTTTTCTTGCATTTAATGACTGGAAGTGCAAGCTAAAT
Source organism: Nostoc sp. (assembly GCF_036918245.1). Taxonomy (GTDB): domain Bacteria; phylum Cyanobacteriota; class Cyanobacteriia; order Cyanobacteriales; family Nostocaceae; genus Nostoc. Next base: position 16,563 of record NZ_JBALEF010000108.1, on the reverse strand, counting down.
AGACAAAACTTAAAATACTTGATTTTGGGTTAGACTTAGTTATCTTAGCCTCGGACTAACGGTATATACAGGCATTTAGCGCATTTTAGATGCATTATATGTAAGCATAAATAGTGCGATCGCACTATACAGAATCATGCAATTATATTTGCATAAAAGGTAAATGCATTACCTTGCTATTTACCTGATTGTGGATTTTATTCTAATTTATCCAAGGTAAATTATTTATGGATCAAGCACATAATCCTCAAAAAGCCAGTATTAAAAGTATTCTTTCTTTATGCCTAATATCCACTGCATTCAGCCAAGCTTCGCCAGCCTATGCACAAATCACACCCGATAAAACTCTGGGTGCAGAAGCTTCTCAACTTAAGCAAAATCTTATAATTAATGGCGTACTAGGCGACAAAATTGACGGTGGTGCAATACGCGGCAGCAATCTTTTTCATAGTTTCAGCGAATTTAATATCGAAAATGGGCAACGACTATATTTTGGTAATCCCACTGGTATAGAAAATATATTGACGCGGGTAACAGGTGGGAATGCATCGAATATTTTCGGGACATTGGGAGTTGATGGTGCAGCAAATTTGTTTTTGATTAATCCCAACGGAATTTTATTTGGGCAGAATGCGCGGTTAGATATGCAGGGGAGTTTTGTCGGGACAACAGCCAATGGAGTGCAGTTTGGCAATCAGGGTATTTTCAGTGCCACCAATCCCAAAGCAGCACCATTGTTGACGATTCAACCTTCGGCGTTGTGGTTTAATCAGCTTAATCAAGGTGCAGGAATTCAAAATAACTCAATTGCACGAGCCGGAACAGACCCAGCAGGGTTTAATGTATATGGTTTACGAGTAGCAGATGGTAAAAGTTTGCTGCTAGTGGGCGGTAATGTTGGTATGGATGGCGGCGAGTTAAATGCTTATGGTGGGAGAGTTGAGTTAGGAGGGTTAGCAGCACCTGGAAATGTCAATCTTCTTTTTGATGGCGATAATCTCAGCTTGAAATTTCCTCTTAATGTGACTCGTGCAGATGTATCATTGACCAATGAAGCGCGTGTGTATGTAGAAGCTGCTGGTGGCGGTGATATTGCAATTAATGCCCGCAACATAAATATTTTGGGAGGGAGTCTGCTGAATGCTGGTATCGCTGAAGGTTTGGGTCAACCAGAGGCGACTGCGGGGGATATTACGCTTAATGCTACGGGGGAAATCAAAGTTGCTGACTCCGGGAGTAAGATTCGCAATCTTGTGAGTGAGAATTCAAAAGGCAATGGAGGTAATATTACCATCGATTCTGGTGACTTCTCTCTAAGTGATGACGCTCGACTTTCTGCCTCAACTTATGGACAGGGGAATGCAGGGAATGTGACAGTGGATGCAAAAAATGCTGTTGACCTTGTAGGTGGTGACATCTTCAGTAATGTGGGAACGGGAGGTGTAGGCAACAGTGGAGGTATCAACATCAGAGGTAGTTCCCTCTCCCTCACTGATGGTGCTCTACTTTCTGCCTCAATTTTTGGACAGGGAAATGCAGGGAATGTCATTATCTTGGCAAAAGACAAAGTTTCATTTTCAGGAACTAACAGTGGAGTACTTGGTGCTGTTGATTCTTTAGGTATAGGAAATGGGGCTAATATCAATATTAGAGCGCGATCGCTTTCTCTTGGTAATGGCGCTCAAATAGCTACAAGCACTCTTGGAAAAGGTAGCGCCGGAAATATTCAAATAAATGCTGATGACTCTGTTTTTGTCAGCAATGGTTCTGTAATACAGGCTTTAACCTTTGGACAAGGTAATGCAGTAGGAAATGGGGCTAATATCAATATTAGAGCGCGATCGCTTTCTCTTGGTAATGGCGCTCAAATAGCTACAAGCACTCTTGGAAAAGGTAGCGCCGGAAATATTCAAATAAATGCTGATGACTCTGTTTTTGTCAGCAATGGTTTTGTAATACAGGCTGTAACCTTTGGACAAGGTAATGCAGGAAGTATCACTATTGAAGCCGGAAATACAATTTCCTTCGATGGAGTAGGAAGTAATAATCTTACTGCAGCATATAGCGCTGTCGGGCGCTTTGCAATACCTTCACCGGAATTTACAGGGGAATGTGACGGTGGGTGCAAAAAATGCTGTTGACCTTGCTAATGCTGGCATCCTTAGCCTGGTGGGAGCCGGAGGTGTCGGTAAGGGTGGCAATATCGAAATCAACTCACCCAAAATTACCTTAGACAACCAAAGCGGACTCACCGCCAAAACTGCATCCGGTAACGGTGGTAATATCAACATCAACAGCGATTTACTCTTACTCCGTCACAACAGCCAAATTTCCACCAGCGCAGGTACAGAAAAATTAGGTGGCAATGGCGGTAATATTAATATCAACTCAAGATTTATCGTTGCAGTTCCCGAAGAAAATAGCGATATCAGCGCTAATGCTTTTACAGGAAGTGGTGGAAACATCCAAATCAACTCGCAAGGTATCTTCGGTATTGAATCGCGTCCAAAACTAACCGAAAAAAGTGATATTACCGCCAGTTCGGAATTAGGCGTTTCCGGTGTAACAAATATCAATACACCCGATAACAGTTCTATTCAAAACAGCTTCACCGGATTATCACCAAATGTCATCGATACCAACGCACTCATTGCCAATAGCTGCATTTCACGCGGCATCAAGCGACAAGAAAACTCTTTTACCATTACAGGTTCTGGTGCTTTACGCTATACTCCAGGAAATGTGTTGACTTCAGCCTACACAACTGGTGATGTACGTAGTATTGAGCCAACACCACGTCCTTGGAAAAAAGGCGACCCAATAATTGAACCACAAGGATTGTATCGATTACCCAATGGGCAATTAATCTTGAGTCGAAGTTGTTGAAAATAAATATTGCACATATCGGAAAAATCGCATACACAGTTTTCTGCAAAATGGGATGCACCATCATGCGATCGCACCATCCAAATCATGCAACTATATGTGCATAAATGGTGAATGCATTACTTAGTCATATCCCTTAATCTGAGTATTAAAGAAACGGTTAATGAATCGAAAAACAACCAAAACCATCATTGATTAACCGTTGCTGATAAAAATCTTGTAATTTTTTTTCACTCAGATTGAGAGGTTTATTATGTTTTCCAAACTATTTCGCAACACACTTTTAACAACAGCTTTGACATTACCAATAGTACCATTAACCAGCCAAAATGCTCTTGCAGACGAGCGCGATTTTTTAGTTTACAACAACAATGAGTTAGAAATCACTCAATTATATGTATCCTCAACAAAATCTAAATATTGGGGTAGTAATATTCTCAATTCAGATATTGTTAACGGTTCATCTGACACCGTTATCTTTGGCAATAATAGTAATCATTGTACCTATGATGTCAAAGCTATTTATAGCGATGGTACTTATGATGTCATGCGTCAGTCCGATCTTTGCAGCACCTATGGGATAACTTTTTATGGTCATGGAGGCGACCATCAATAATCTTAGATATTTCCAAATCGTTTCTTGATGATTTGCACTTTTATGCAATCATCAAGAAAACTATTATGGTATTTTAATTAAATAAGAATATCCTGTTCCAGACTTCAGCCTGGGAACACAATTTTAGAGAATCTACTAATATCATGTCTGCTTGATTAATTATTAATCAGGACATGATATAACATCATGTCTGCTTGATTAATTATTAAACAGAAGTCGGATGTCTGGGTATTTTCTCCTCTCAGATACCCTATTGTAACTGGCAAAAATTATTTTACAAATTTTACATATCATATATAAACAATGAGTTCATACTTTCGGTTTCAAAAGCTTTTTTTCATATTGCTTACCTGCATCAACATCACTCCAATTGCAGTATTTGCACAATCGACACCCCCATCAGGAGTCACAATTCCTCCCGATACACCAGGGAAAGTCGAAGAAATTCTACCCCAACCATCACCGACACCAACTCTTCCGCCTACACCACCGACACCAACTGTCCCCATACTCCCATCACCCCCACAGAAAAATCTACCCGATACCATCTTTCCTAGCGGTGAAAAGTTCTTTGTTAAAGAAATTCAAGTCACAGGCTATTCTGTTTTAGAAGATGAAATCATCAAGTTAAAACAGCCTTTAGAAAATAAAAACATCACATTTGAGCAGTTATTGCAACTGCGATCGCAAATCACTCAACTCTATGTTGATAATGGCTATATCACCAGTGGTGCATTTATTTCCAACAATCAAAATGTCGCTAGCGGTGTCGTGCAAATTCAAGTTGTGGAAGGCGAACTCGAAGGAATTTCCATTTTAGGGTTACAAAGATTGCAGCCTGGATATGTGCGTTCCCGGATTGAACGGCTTGCAGGTAAGCCTTTAAATCAAAAAAGCCTCGAACAAGCGCTACAATTATTACAACTTGACCCCGTGATTCAACGAGTTAATGCTGAGTTAACCGCAGGTAGCACTCCCGGAAATAATATTTTACAGGTGACAATTACCGAATCGCCAGCCTTCCACCTTGGAGTTACCTTTGCAAATAACCAATCAACTAGCGTAGGCTCAGAACAAGGAAGTGTTTTTCTTGCTCATGATAATTTATTAGGATTTGGGGATAAATTTAGTGCTGAATATGGTGGTAGCGAAGGTTTAGACATTTACGATATCAATTATTCTATTCCCTTCAACGCCTTAGATGGAACCATTGGTGTCCGCTACAGCAACAGCGCTAGCCGCATTATTGAAAGTGAATTTCGTGACTTAAATATCCGCAGCGAAGCCGAAACCCTTTCTTTTAACGTCCGTCAACCGCTAATCTACACGCCAAACAGAGAATTTGCTCTCTCGTTAGCATTCGATTTACGGCGCAGTCAAACCTACATACTCAATGATATCCCCTTCTCCTTTACCGAAGGCCCCGAAGATGGGGAATCAAGAGTTACGGTAATCCGCTTTTCCCAAGATTGGTTACAACGTAATGCTAACAGTGTTTTAGCGGCGCGATCGCAATTTAGTTTTGGGATTGATGCAATTGACGCAACCGTTAACGATAGTGGTACTGATGGGCGTTTTTTCTCTTGGGTGGGACAATTTCAATGGGTACAACGACTATCTCCCCGCATCTTGATGCTAGCCAAAGTTAACACTCAACTTACACCTGATTCCTTACTTTCCTTGGAAAAAATTAGCATTGGAGGAGTTGATACAGTGCGCGGTTATGGTCAAAATCAAATTGTTGCTGACAATGGGGTAGTTGGAGGTGTGGAAGTTCGGATTCCCGTGGCATCAAATGTAGAAACCTTACAGCTAATCCCATTTTTTGACATCGGTACAGCTTGGAATAATCGTGGTATTAATGCCGACCCACAAACCATTGCCAGCTTGGGGTTGGGCTTGAACTGGCAACCTTTTAACGGTTTGGTATTGCGTGCAGACTATGGTATACCATTAATTGGTACAAGCGATCGCGGTAGTTCACTGCAAGATAACGGCTTTAATTTTTCAGTGCGATATCAGCCTTTTTAAAAGCGAGATTTCTAGATTAAGTAGGTAGTAGTCTGTCAAGAAATAATTTATGAATAAATTTTCTGTAGAGACGGCGATTTCTCGCGTCTCTCTAACTGTCAAAATGGGTTTGACAGACCAGTAGGCATAATTAAACATAAAATAAAATCTTAGTTCGTAGTGAGCGATTCATCGCTCAAAGCAAGGATAACTACTAAACCTTATGAACCAAATACAAGCCGAACCAAAAACATTTACTTTCGATGAATTTATCGAATGGTATCCAGAAACCTCACAATTGCGCTACGAATTACATAATGGGGTAATTTTTGAAATGCCTAAACTCTAGAGGCAAACATTCCAAATTAACAGGTTCCCTAATTGAAAAACTACTTATAACTATTAGAGAGACAGCTAAAGGCGATATTTGGTTTATTCCTAGAGAATCGATAGTTAAACCTAATCGCCATCAGTCAGGTTACGAACCGGATATCATTGTTCTGAACCAAGAAACTATTGATACTGAAACACGTTGGGAAAGTGAATCAGTTATTCAAAACTCAACTTCCGTTAAATTAATAGTAGAAGTTGTGAGCAGTAATTGGCGTGACGATTATTATGACAAGTTCGGGGATTATGTTCGCGTAGCGTCTCGTTGGCGCAGCCTCTCGTAGAGAAGAAAAGAGATGGGCATCGCGGAATACTGGATTGTAGATTATGCAGGGTTAGGAGGACGTGATTTTACTGGGAACCCCAAACAACCTGCTCTTTTTGTGTGCGAACTAATTGATGGAGAATATATAAAAAAGCTATTCAGGGGTAGTGATGTGATTATCTCCCCCACCTTTCCCAAACTTAACCTAACCGCGCAACAGGTTTTTGATTTAGCTTTGTAACAGCAATCCTCCTTCTCATTTGAATAAGAAGCGCTAAGTAGATAATAAAACTTTTGTTCGTAGTGAGCGATTTATCGCTCTATATATAGTCGAAAACGTGGATGTTCCACGTATCGACTCAAATCATTGTTAACGATCATTTTGTCTGCATATTCAAAGCCTGCACCGTAGGCATCTGCAATCGCTAACTCTAGTAGCATAAGGGTACTTAAGCTAAAAACGGACGCGCCAGAAAAAAGCTAGAAACTGATTTAGCATCTACCGGTTCTCCCTCCAGAATAGCTTTTTCTAATTCTTCAGGAGTCATAAACACAGTTTCGATATCCTCGTCTCCATCTTGTGGTGGTGGTGTCTCCAGCTTTTCTAAATCTCGCGCCAGAAAAGCATAGATGATTTCATCAGAATAGCCAGGAGCTAGGAAAAATTCGCCTAATTTGTCCCATTTTTGGGCACTATAGCCAGTTTCTTCGGCAATTTCACGCTGTATTGTTTCTAAAGGCTCTTCATTTACTTCCACTGTCCCCGCCGGAAATTCTAATATCCGTCCCTGAATTGCAAAACGGTACTGGCGTACCAGTATAAGTTTACCTTCCGCTGTCACTGGTACAGCTAGGGCACCACCAGGGTGACGAATACATTCCCATTCTCCTTCCGATTTATTCGGCAAACGCAAGCGATTAACTTCAAAATCAAACTTGCGTCCTTTATGAAACAGGCGTTGTCTCAGCAGTTGTGGTAATTCTCTACCTAATGGCATAATAAAATCTGATTATCTGTGAATACAGAGGCAAAATCAGTGTTCTTCTACTTTTAAGGATGGGAATTTTAATAGTCCATCCATAAATGTACATCAGAACAGTCTACCTTTTTCAGCAGCTCTTTAATAACACACCCGGAAACTGGTTCTATCCAATCTGGGGCAATTTCTGCCAGTGGGACTAACACAAAGGCCCGATCCCGCATTCGTGGATGGGGAATCTGGAGATTTGGTGTATCCAAAGTAATGTCATCATATAATAACAAATCCAAATCTAGAATTCGTGGCCCCCAGCGTTCCTGACGTACGCGCCCAAATTGTTGTTCAATTCCTAACAAAATTTCTAATAACTGCTGGGGGAGTATTTCTACCTGCAATGTGACGCAGCCGTTGAGGTAATCTGGCTGTGGTGGCCCAACAGCTTTGGTTTGATACCAATGGGATCTGGCTTCTAAAACAATACCTGGCGTTTGGGCTAAAGTCTTTATAGCTGCTTCTAAAATTGTCTGGGAATCGCCGATATTACTACCAAGAGCAACGGCGCTTCGTCTTAGCTCTGCTTCGTCGTAGCCCGGTGTAGACATTATACTTTCCTGACATAAGCCGTTTTCGGGCTGTCTTTGCGGATACTTGTCAATAGCTTTTATATTCGCAGTAGTTATTAAAATTGCAGCATTTTTTATAAAACTAAATTAACCAAATTTAAAAAACATTATTTTATAGTGAATTCAGTTAATTATTTATAGGATATTATACTAACACAGTGGTAGTGCTATAACCCCAAAGTTGATTGATGGTGGTTATATAATTGCTTACTACTTTGAGCGAGGAACTGACGTGGGGAAGCTTACCTCCTGGTTCAAGCGAAGACCAACTAATTTGAGTGACTTTGGACAAGGAGGAACGAATGATAGCTTACCACCAGCACATCTGGCGCAGACGAGGCAGTTACTGAGCAAAATGAAAATTTTACCATCTAAGATGAGGGTCAATCGGGCAACTGGCGCTAGACCGCTCTATCGCCGCATCTGGTTTTGGGCGGGTTTGGGTGTTGGTGGTGGGATAGTTGCCCTGATCTACGGCATCAATTCAATAGATCGGACTTTGCCAGATAAGTCCGAGTTGAATGCTGTGTTTCGAGAGCAAACACTGACCATTAAAGCTGCTGATGGCGCTATATTACAACAACAAGGTGAAGCGACCAGAGAACAGCTAAAGCTAGAACAAATACCAGATAATTTAAAAAAAGCTTTCATCGCCTCAGAAGATAGAAGATTTAGGCAACACAACGGAGTCGATCCGCAAGGGATTGTCAGAGCGGGTTTGAATAATTTGCGATCGCAAGGTGTGGTAGAAGGTGGTAGCACCATCACCCAACAGTTAACGCGGATTCTATTTTTGAAACAAGAGCAGACAATCTGGCGCAAACTCAAAGAAGTCCGCCTAGCCCAAAAAATGGAGCAAGAATTAACCAAAGATCAGATTCTAGAGCGTTACCTAAATCTGGTTTATTTGGGATCTGGAGCTTATGGTGTGGCAGATGCCGCCTGGGTATACTTTAGTAAGTCGCCAGACCAACTTTCCCTCGCGCAAATGGCAACGATTGCTGGATTAGCTCCTGCTCCTAGCTTATACGCCCCAGACAAAAATCCCGAAGCGGCAAAACGGCGGCGGGACTTGGTATTGCTACGGATGCAAGAAGATAAAGTAATTACACCAGAGCAAAGGCAAGTAGCTGTTCAGGAGCCATTAACCCTCAAAAGTAGTTCACCCAAGCGAGTCCAAGTAGAATCACCCTACTTTACCAGCTACATCCAAAAAGAATTGCCCAAGTATGTTTCTCCTAATGTGCTAAAAAGTGGGGGTCTAGTAGTAGAAACCACGCTGAACCCAAGTTGGCAGAAGGTGGCAGAAGAGGCAGTTGCGAAAACATTGCGAAATCAAGGACGCTGGGAAAACTTTAAGCAAGCGGCAATGGTGGCCATTGACCCCCGCAACGGTGAAATTAAGGCAATGGTTGGGGGAAAAGACTTTGGTAAAAATCAGTTTAATCGAGTTACCCAGGCACAACGGCAGCCAGGATCGACATTTAAAGGGTTTGTATATGCAACTGCGATCGCTACCGGTAAAAGCCCTTACGATAGCTACGAGGATGCGCCCTTTGTCGTAGACGGCTATGAACCGAAAAACTATAGTGAAAACTTCCACGGTTCAATGAACATCCGAGATGCCCTCACCCGCTCTGTTAATATTATTGCGGTCAAGGTGTTGATTGATGTGGGATTTATACCAACGATTAAACTTGCCCATGAGATGGGGATAACATCTGAACTCAAGCCCACCTACTCTTTAGCACTCGGCTCAAATGAAGTCAATCTGCTAGAGTTGACCAGCGCTTATGGCAGTTTTGCAACTCAGGGATTGCACGCAGAGCCTCATGGTATTACTCGCATCCTCAACCGCCAAGGCAAAGTCATCTGGTCAGCTAATTTCAAGTCAAAACGGGCCCTTGATACTGACAGTGCCGCCATCATGACTTGGATGCTACGCAACGTCGTCGAAGCGGGAACTGGTGGTGCTGCCCAATTAGATAATAGACCAGTTGCAGGCAAAACCGGCACCTCCGACGAAGCCCGTGATTTATGGTTTATTGGCTACATTCCTCAGATGGTGACAGGGGTATGGCTAGGTAACGATGACAACCACCCCACTGATGGCAGTAGTAGTAGTGCCGCTTACACCTGGCACGAATTTATGGAAAAAGCGGTAGAGGGAATGCCTGTAGAAAAGTTTCCCAAACGACCCAAGTTAGACGGTCGCAAAGGCACTATCAAAGCCCAGTCTATCAAGCCCAAACAAATGCTGAATCGTTCTATTGCCTCTAAAGATGATGATGACTCAGAAGGGGAAAGAGCTAGAAATTCTAATTCTGAGGAAAGTGGTTCATCTCACAGACGTAGAAGCAGAAGAAGATATTCTCAAGAAGAACAGCAATCGAGCGATTATACCCCAAGACGGAGAAGACGCGATCGCAGCGAATCAACTTCTAGTAACTCCTCCTCAGAATCATCTACTCCACGGCGACGCTCCAGAAGAGTAGAATCTGATTCACCGCCGCCTAGAAGAAGTCGGCGAGAGTTGCCTCCTTCAAATAGTTCTGGTTCTTCAGGTTCTTCATCGCCACAACCATCTTGGCGGGATAGACTTAGACCTTCTCAACAGTAATCAGAAGTGGGCATTGTTGATACTATGCACGACCACTGTTTGAGGTACTCATTTTTCAGCATTTGAGTTACCTATTCCAGTTACTTCTATACTTTATTTTTTGATCGCTGTGCAACAAACCTACACCTGTCAGGGCAGGGGAGACAAGGGGACGGAACAAGGAAACATGAGTAATATCATGTCCGCATAATTAGTTATGATTCCCACAGTCATTGCACCCCACCCCTTAATCCCCTCCCCGCTTGCGGGGAGGCAGGGTGGTTTCATACAACGAGAGAAAAATAATAATGATTTGTAGAGGGTGGAGAAAAATGGATAACTAACAAGTATGAATCTCGTCGAACAATTGCAGCAAGTCCCAGACTATAGGCATATCCGGGGACGAAGACATGAATTATGGTTAGTATTATTGCTCATATTGCTGGGAGCAATGACTGGGTATTGGGGCTACCGACCACTGGAAGATTTTACCAAAGTACACAGACAAAGCTTAATTCAACTGTTAAACCTAGAGGAGACAATTAAGTTTCCATCCTATTCAACCTTCCGACGGGTACTGAAAACAGTAGATTTTCAGCCATTCACTGACTTATTTAATAATTGGGCATCAGTTTTTATTCCACCGATACCAGGAGAAAGATTGGCAATTGACGGTAAAGGCATTCGCTGCACAGTTATAGATTACAGTCAGTCCTACCAAAACTTTATCAATACAGTATCAGTTTATAGTCATGAGCGGGGCATTGTACTCAGGATGCAACCAATGTCCAACAAAAAAATTAGTGAAGTAGCGATCGTAAAACAATTAATCTCTGAGTTTTGTGGTCAACAAGTCGTTTTTACCCTTGATGCTTTACACTGCCAAAAAAAACTGTATCGCTAATCATCAATAGTGGCAATGATTACCTGATTGGATTAAAAGAAAATCAACCGACACTCTCTAAAATGGCTCAAACTCAGTCACAGACCCAGGAACCTTTGAGCAGTAATACAATAGAAGACTATACTCACGATCGCAAGGTTTTGCGTTGTTGTCAGGTATTCGCGGCTCCAGAAAAATTACAAAGTCAATGGGCTGGACTTAAAACCTTTGTCCAAGTTGAACGTTCTGGTATCCGTGATTGTCAATCATTTCAAGAGCGTCAGTTCTATATTTGTAGTCAGATCGTCTCGGCTAAAGATGCTTTAACCGACACCCAGAAACATTGGGGAATTGAAAACCGACTCCATTGGGTTCGTGATGTTACCTTTTCAGAAGACTTTCCACTGCGACGAGGTGGCAATGCACCAGTTAACTGGGCAATCTTACATAATTTTTTCATCACTCTTGCCAGATTTCTCGGTTTTCGTACTATCCCTCAAGCTCAACGTGCTTTAGCCAATCAAATCCAAAAGGTTTTTTCTTTCTTTGTATGAAACCACCCTGCTCCCCGCTTGCGGGGAGGGGAGACAAAGCGTAGCTTTGGCGGGGTGAGGTTCTTCGGGTTTGATAAGTAATCAAGCGGACATGATATGAGAACTTGCAATAAGTCTTTCCCCTTGTTTTCTTCCCCTTGCCCCTCTACCTCTTTAGTCAACCAGACTCAATCTCAGAAGTCAAAAGATAAAAACGCCCAGTTAAAAGCACTGCACCCATAAGTAGCCCTAGTACTAAACCCAACCATAAACCTATAGCACCCCAGGCGAAAGTGAATGCCATCAGATAGCCACCACCTAGACCTACTCCCCAGTAAGCGAACATAGTAATTAACACTGGTACTTTGGTATCTTTCAACCCAATTAAAGCACCAGCAGCAATAGTCTGAATAGAATAAAATATTTGGACTATTGCCCCCGCAGCGAGGAAAGAAGTTGCCGTTTTAACTATCTCGATATTATCTAGATTACTGATATCCAAATACATTGCCACAATATAGTTGGGAAACAGCCAAAAAATTAGTGCCACAATACTTACAAAAGGAGTAACAAGCGCAATGCAGACTAATCCCGCTGTGCTTGCACCCTTGAGATCGTTTTGTCCCCTCAACTGTCCTACTCTCATCGTGACGGCATAGGAAATACCTATAGACACTGTTTCGACAAAACTTTCTGTCTCGACGGTAATTTCATGTGCTGCTAATGTCTCTGTCCCAAACCACCCCATCAGTAAAGCAGTGACAGTGAATACTCCAATTTCTGCTCCATATTGCAACCCCAAAAACCACCCAGTTTGGAAGATATCTATAAACATATCTTTATCAAACTGATGCAAAGCACAATCAAGCTGATAGTCTTTAAAGTAGTTATCAAAGTAAATCCAACTGGCGGCAGCGATAAAATTTAGCCAAAAAATGAGTGTGCTTCCCCAACCGATACCGGCTAAACCAAAGGCTGGTAAACCAAATTTACCGAACATTAGCACGTAATTAGTAACCGCATTTAATAATAGTCCAGCTACCGTAATTACTGTTAAGAATTGGGGACGATTCAGGGCAGAGCTAACTTCTTTTAAGATACAAAAACCGAGTGCAGCCGGAAAACCCCAAACAATAGACCGCAAATATGTTTGAGCTAATAATACATTGCTTTCTTCTTGACCAGTTAGCAGCAGGATATAGTCAAAGTGCCAAATGATAAACATCACAGGTAAGCACATCGTCACGGCTAACCAAATTCCTTGACCGGTAGCACGGCTCACTGGGTCTATCTTTCCTGCACCAAAAGCATTGGCGACACTCACACCCACGGCTGAAAGAACAGAACGACAAACGGAAGCTAAGGTAGAAAAGGTGACAGCGCCTAAAGCACCCGCAGCTAAAGCTTGGCTGTTAAGTAAGCCCATCATTACCCCATCTAATAAAGGAATGCCCGCTTCTAATATTTGAGTAATTACCAAAGGAACTGCTAATTGCAGGCAGGCTTGGACTTCTAATATCAGTTCTGACTTAAATTCTTTTGAGGTTAACTCCATTGGGGCGCTAAAAAAGCAATACTGAATACATTAAGATATATTAACGCCACAGGTGTAATCAACTCAAGCTATTAGCGATCGCCTCTCCAAAAATTGTGTTTTATAACACTGTTGCCAGCAGATGAAAAGTTATTTACGAGCTTCAACTGTCAATAATGGCACATCATAAACCTGGGTAAAAGTGATGCTTTTGACCAGCCTTTGCTATTACCTATGCCCTGCTTGAATGTACCAGCATTTATGGCTGTAATAACAGCATTGAAGGTAATACCTATTAGTAATTAGTTAAACAGATATCACTATGAGTTGTGAACTTTGAATTAAAAAATTGCTTGAACTCAACACTCACAACTCATAACTTTCTAAGATTATCGCGCCGGTAATTGTGGGTGTGTAGTCGAGTACTTTGTTACGATGCCAGAAATTTCAGGGTTGTAAAGCCTTAGATAATTCCAGTAGTTGCCAAATACTTGCCGCACATAGTTTTTGGTTTCATCAAAGGGAATTTCTTCAACAAACTCATCTGGATCTTTTGTAGTTAGAGTTTGCAACCATTTGGAGACATTACCGGGACCAGCATTGTAACTAGCGATCGCCAGCAAGGAGTTATTGTTATATTGATCGTGGGTATGACCCAAGTACCATGTACCCAGCATGATGTTATCGTTGGGATTTTCTAAGTTGATTGTTTTGAAATCCACCTTGATTTGTGGCGCGATCCATTTAGCTGTACTCGGTAACAGCTGCATTAAACCAGTAGCTTCAGCGACAGATTTGATTTTTGGTTCAAACCGTGACTCTTGACGCATCAAAGCAGTTACTAGCAAAGGATTAAGTTTACGGTCAATAGACCACTTTTCAATCTCTCGCTGATAGGGAAATGGATAACGTGCTTGCCAGTAGGTGATTTGTTTACTCAGAGTCTGATATTGGGCAAGTTCGGCTGGTATTTCTCGGTCTTCTAATTTAGAAATTTCATCAATTCCGATGAGATTTTCTCCCTTAGCCTGCCGCATCAACCCTTCAGTAAATTGCTCTGCTACCGTTGGCTGAATTTTGTTTTGAAATTCTGTTTGCCATTGTAACCAGGCATCGCGGTTTTGACCCAACAGATACAATTCTTTGAAAGTTTCAGAACCAGCAGGCGGTAATGGACGCTGGGGTGCGATTACTTCCGGGTTCATGACGCGCACGTTGTCAAAGTTGCCGACATTTAGCCCCAACATTGTCGCGGCTCGCCATGCATAGTAAGAGTAGGGAAACTGGCTAATCACATATTCATAAGCAGTTTTAGATTCTTGCTGTTTCCCCAGTGAAGCTGCCCATTTACCTACCCAAAAGCCTGCTCTTGGAGCCAAAATACTATTGGGGTTATTAGTGACGATTGGTTCTGCCCATTGCCAAGCACCGACGTAATCTTTGGCTTTGGCTTTATCTTGGGCGGTTTTCCAACGGTATTCTGCTGCTTCGTCAGAGTTACCGTATTTACCTATGAGTAATTGCCACACCGCGCTAGCTGACTTTTGATCCTTAAGAGTTTGGAGAGTTTTGGCTTTTTGTGCCAGTGCAGTACCAGCTTGTTTGGGAAATTTACTAATTACCTGGTCAAGATACAGTAAGCCGTCTTTAGATGTTTTTGCAGTTTCTGCTAACCGCAGTAGTGCCGTCCCAGTTTCCTCACTATTGGGAAATTGCTGCACTAATTGTTGATAGGTAGCGATCGCTTTTTCTTTATCTTTGCCTCCCACCTGTAAGCCCCGTGCAGTACGGTAGAGGTTGCGCGATGTTTTGGGTGCTTGGGCGTAAGCATTGGCCGCTTTGGGAAATTGACTATTTTCCCAATAGCTAGTACCAATGAGTTCCCAGTCTTCAGGTTTGAGGGTAGTCTGTTTTACTAGCTGATCCAAAACACCGACTATACCTGGTTGATCGTAGGCATACTTAGCCAAAATCAATTGTAATTGTGGCTGATTGGGATTTTCTTGCAAGCGTTTGCGGATAATTTCCCAAGTTAGAGGATTGGAAGCAAATTGAGCGATCGCAGTTTCTTGTTGCTTTGGTTGAGCAATCAGATATAGCGCTTTCACTGCGGCCGGTTCTTTGGGATACAGTTTCAGCACCCTTTGCCTGAGATCCGAAGCTTTGCCGTCCTCGCCCAACATATCCTCTGCTTGGGCTTGTTTGAGCAAAATGTAGGGCGCGAGGATGGGATAGTCTTTCTCTAGTCCTTGGAGTAAAACCAGAGCTTTTTGCCCTTGGGTTCTTTCAATATAATCACTCGCCAAAAGATAACGAGCGCGATTCCGATCTGGCGATCGCGATTCTTGAGCGATCGTTGCTAGTTTTGCCGCCCGTTCTGGCAGCGATTGCGATATCAGCCCAAAGACGGCTGATTGAGCAACACTACCATCTGATTTTTGCTCTGCTTGATTCTGACTCAGTTTGAGCCATTTCCCCAGAGACTTGCCAATCTCAGGTGCTGATACCATTGCCCCAGTTAAAAAGGCAAACAGTGCTGCACCTGCAATTATCGAAATTTGCTTTTTCTGTAGTTTCTTCAGCATGAATACCCGCTGAAAAGTTTCGGTGAATTTCTTGAAACTCTAACACTCCTAACCATCAGTGTTACCAATTTTTAATTTTAGATTTATGTAGAAAAATACTAATTTTCAATCCTTCAGTTGGTAGTATTGAGTAATTAGCACATATTAGATACTATTACATCTATCTTGGGTATATCTTAAAAGATTGCAGAAAGTAGCTCTTAAGTTAGAGATTTGACTCCTACTGATTTGGTACGACTGAACTCCCGTACCCTGCAAGAAGCTGACACAACAGTGCAAATCTTAAATTTTTCTCTTGATAGATAAAATTTGTCGCCACCACTTGAGCGTTTTCCAGTTTTGTTAGGGTGTGTTATCGCATCAGTGTAACCTACCGTCAGAGATTTTCGGTACGTTAGGACTAAAGTCCATAACGCACCCTACCAAATTAAAGCTAATCTGAAGCAGATTTTTCAATTTGTGTGTACACTGTAGCCGAAACGGGAGAGGAATGTAAGCGGGGTTTTTAGTATACTTTCAGACTTGACAAATATCTTCTAAATCCCCGATTGATTACATTTTTAATTCTGACTTCTGACTTCTGACTTCTGACTTCTGACTTCTGACTTCTGACTTCTGACTTCTGACTTCTGACTTCTGACTTCTGACTTCTGACTTCT
>NZ_JBALEF010000107.1:0-26374 GCF_036918245.1 Nostoc sp. | reverse complement strand
TTGTCCATTGGGGCTGTAGGCGACGCTATAGACCGAACTGCTATGACCAGTCAGGGTTTTCAGGAGTTGACCACTGCTGACATCCCAGATTTTGACCGTCTTGTCAGTACTTGCAGAAGCTAACTGTTGTCCATTGGGGCTGTAGGCGACGCTATAGACCGAACTGCTATGACCAGTCAGGGTTTTCAGGAGTTGACCACTGCTGACATCCCAGATTTTGATCGTCTTGTCAGTACTTGCAGAAGCTAACTGTTGTCCATTGGGGCTATAAGCGACGCTATAGACCGAACTGCTATGACCAGTCAGGGTTTTCAGGAGTTGACCATTGCTGACATCCCAGATTTTGATCGTCTTGTCCCAACTTGCAGAAGCTAACTGTTGTCCATTGGGGCTGTAGGCGACGCTAATGACCTCACTGCTATGACCAGTCAGGGTTTTCAGGAGTTGACCACTGCTGACATCCCAGATTTTAATCGTCTTGTCAGTACTTGCAGAAGCTAACTGTTGTCCATTGAGGCTGTAAGCGACGCTAATGACCTTACTGCTATGACCAGTCAGGGTTTTCAGGAGTTGACCACTGCTGACATCCCAGATTTTGATCGTCTTGTCCCAACTTGCAGAAGCTAACTGTTGTCCATTGGGGCTATAAGCGACGCTATAGACCTTACTGCTATGACCAGTCAGGGTTTTCAGGAGTTGACCACTGCTGACATCCCAGATTTTGATCGTCTTGTCAGTACTTGCAGAAGCTAACTGTTGTCCATTGGGGCTATAAGCGACGCTATAGACCGAACTGCTATGACCAGTCAGGGTTTTCAGGAGTTGACCATTGCTGACATCCCAGATTTTGATCGTCTTGTCCCAACTTGCAGAAGCTAACTGTTGTCCATTGGGGCTGTAGGCGACGCTAATGACCTCACTGCTATGACCAGTCAGGGTTTTCAGGAGTTGACCACTGCTGACATCCCAGATTTTAATCGTCTTGTCAGTACTTGCAGAAGCTAACTGTTGTCCATTGAGGCTGTAAGCGACGCTAATGACCTTACTGCTATGACCAGTCAGGGTTTTCAGGAGTTGACCACTGCTGACATCCCAGATTTTGATCGTCTTGTCCCAACTTGCAGAAGCTAACTGTTGTCCATTGGGGCTGTAGGCGACGCTAATGACCGAATCGCTATGACCAGTCAGGGTTTTCAGGAGTTGACCACTGCTGACATCCCAGATTTTGATCGTCTTGTCACGACTAGCAGAAGCTAACTGTTGTCCATTGGGGCTGTAGGCGACGCTAATGACCGAATCGCTATGACCTTCTAAAGTATTCACCTCGATCGCACGGTTTTCTTTCTTTTCATTTGGCTTTAAATAAACCGCTTGCTGTAAAGTTAACACGGTTTGCGTTCGGGTATCGCTTCTGTGCTGTGCCCAAAGTGTATGCTTGAGTTTACTACCTGCTTTTAAGGCTGCTATTAAAGCATCTGAATATTTTCCAGAGACAGCAAAGGCTTCTGAAGAATTATTGATGGCGTTAATTTGATTAACATTTGCCTCTACTGCCCACTGGAATGTTGCTGCTGCTAAAGCAGCAAATCCTAAACCTGCGGCCACAGTACCAAAAAGGGCGCGTTTGAGAAAGCTATTCAGTTTCGCCTCACTCAGTTTTCTTTCTTTTCGTTCATCTTCCAGTTCCGCCATTACCTGCTTTAACTTCGGTTCCTGTTGCTGGCGGATAAAGATGGCGATGTAGTCATGTACCAGTTGATAACGGTCGGCGGGGTTTTCTGGTAACAAAACCACTAAGCCGGATTGGACAAAAATCTCTAAAATTAAATCTAATTTACTGATTTCAGAAGCTTGTTTCTCCTTAGTTTCCGATTTCTTTGCCTGCGGCGACTCTCTTAAAAAGGGAATGGAAAAAATAAAGTCCTGTTTTTTAAGGGGGATTCGGGGGATCTCCGAGAAATACGGGAGCAAATCGCGTTCCATCTCAGCGCGAGTCTTGAGTGGGCGAGTTCCTTTTTCATCGGTCAGCAAATAGAGTAATATGTCTGCTGCTTGCTGATTTTCTTCACCGCAATCATTAACAACTTCATGCAAATAACGCTTAACTAATTCGTCCTTAGTGCCAAGCTGCTGATATTCTGCCAGAGTTGTAATATTCTCCGTTTGCAGTTGCGCCCCCACAACCTGCAACTCAATGGGACGAACTTCACCCAATTCTCCGGCTAAATCTTGCACCAGTTGTTCAACTAAAGCAGGTTCTAAGTGAAAACTAGTATTTTCAGTTAAACGCTGAATAATTGACTTCGTATCAGCAGGTGAGAAGTTCCCCAACTTGTAAAGCACATTATTACTGAGAATGTCATTGCCAATAATCTTGAGACTGGACAAATCATTGCACTCCAGCAAGTAATGAATGTAATCCACCCGCAGCGATAAGATAACTTTCACCGATAGAACATTCAGACACTCTCCCATAAACTCAAAGAATTGCTTCCTTTGTGCAGGTTCGGTGTAAACAAAGAAAAATTCCTCAAATTGATCAAAAATTAGCACTGTGCGGAGGTTGCGCTGTTCATTTTCTTTAAGTCTGGATATTAAATATTGCGGTTCTCTAACCTCACCCCCAACCCCTCTCCTTAGCAAGGAGAGGGGAGTGTTTGCGTCAGCAAATACGGGGTGAGGTTCCGACTGTATTGCACTGCTATATTGCAGAGTTTCGAGTTCTGAGGTCGAAGGTTGAGGTTCTGAGGCTGAACGTTGAGGTTCTGAGGTCGAAGGTTGAGGTTCTGAGGCTGAACGTTGAGCTTCTGAGGTCGAAGTTCCGAGTTCAAAGGTCGAATGTTGAGGTTCTGAGGTCGAAGTTCCGAGTTCAAAGGTCGAATGTTGAGCTTCTGAGGTCGAAGTTCCGAGTTCAAAGGTCGAAGGTTGAGCTTCTGAGGTCGAAACTTGAAGTTCTAACTCTCCCTCATCTTCCCCATTTCCCAAAAGCTTCCCCAACTCTTCCACCCAGTTGGTGTAAACGCGCATTACCACCGGCAAATAATCTTGAATCCCGATCGCTTTATTCTTTAAAGCTGGCACTAGTCCCGCATTCACCAGGGAACTTTTGCCTACACCCGATTGCCCATGAATTACTATCAGCTTATAATCAGGGCGACCCATGCGTTCAATTAAACGTTCTACATCCAATAGGCGACCAGATGCAGCAATTTCTGGGGCAATGTTTCCTTGGGGAGAGTTTGAGCGCAATGTCTCTACAAATGCTTGTTTTGTTGCTTCTAACCTACCCGCACCAATAAAAGCCCGCAAGCCAAATTGCTGTTCAATAGAACGCCGTTGCTGTTTGATTTTGTATGCTTGGAGATATTCTTTATGCTCAAAATAAAGCTGCTGCAAAAACTTGAGAATATCCAAGTAAAGCCTGACATCCTCTAGGGGATTACCCACATCCCTAGCAGTTTCTAAGCTGAGAGTTGCCTCTTGAGTTTGACCTAAATGGTATTGAGAACGACCTAAAATAAACCGATACAAACTCAAATCTTTTGATTTTAAAACCCTTTCGGAAATCTCAGATAAAACCCCTGAGATATTCGCTGATTCCAAATTGGGAATCGCAGCAAAAACTTTCAAGGCTTGTTGAACAAGCTGATTTGCTTTCACCCAGTCTTTTTGAGCCAAAGCCACTTCAGCTAAAAAACCGTAATCCTTGGCTAATTCTCTTGACTGGTTGTTACTTTGATGGATTACTAAGGCTTGTTCTGAAAGACTCTGCAACATTTCCCACTTTTGCAAGTCTCGCAAGATATCACCGAATTTAACTACTGCACTAGCAATTAAATCTGGACTGTTGAACTGGTAAATAAAATTAATATATTCTTGAATATAATGCCAAGTTGTATGCCAATCTGGATGATTTATCTCTTGATGTTTCAAAGCTTTGAGATAATAACAAAAGCCTATTTCACCGAGGATTTTGACCTGTCGCTCTAAATTATTACTTCGCTGCCAAAGCTCTAAAGCTTTGTGATAATGCTGTAGTACCGAACTTTTGTGATTATTTATCTGTTTGATAAAACCTAATAAAGATTCTAAATTAGCTTGAATTTCTAAATTATAAAACTCTGGCTGATTGAGTAAATATCTTTGCGCCGTTTCTAGCTCAGTTTCCAGCTTGATATATACATCTACGCTAAAATTTAACTTATTACTAAACCATTGATTAGCCGTTTCGATAATAAAGTCTACTAATTCCTGTGTTGAGATGGCAAAATTTCTCGTAGTTGCCCAACTTTCCAAATCTGGCGCAAACTGGATTAGTTGCTTGTAGATTTCATCGTCAATCCACAACACTAAGGGAAAAGCAAAATTCTTGCGAAACTCCTCCCGCACCTGATTAGCAGAAGTTAACATCACAGACAAATTCTGCACTGATTCCAAACCCACAACCATCACACATGCTGGTATTTCTTCGCCGAATTCTTCTTGAATCGCAGTATAAAGAGTCCTGTTAGATTGCTGCACCACCAAGACACGAATTTCGACTTGACAAATTTCCCGCAATCTGGAGATTAAGCGCTCGCGCTCTCTAGCATAATTACACCGGGCCAAAATCAGCTTAAACTGTCCCACAGAGGACTCTATGGCCCAAGCTAATTGTGCTACAGAGCGATCATTATTTACATGGTCATCTTCTGATGGTTGCGAGTCTGTCATAAGTCATAAGCTGATGTAAATCTAGAGTGTAGGAGGCAAAGGAAGAATTAAAGACAACAAGTTAAACTTCCTGGCGTTT
This sequence comes from Nostoc sp., assembly GCF_036918245.1. Lineage (GTDB taxonomy): Bacteria > Cyanobacteriota > Cyanobacteriia > Cyanobacteriales > Nostocaceae > Nostoc. The sequence continues at coordinate 21,582 of NZ_JBALEF010000107.1, read as the reverse complement.
TAACTCCTGTATCAATACTTGAGTGCGTTTGCTAGCTTCTCTTGCTTGCTGTCTAAAATACTTGGCTTGTTGACGGTCACTTAAACATACTTCAGATGCTTTTCTACTAAATTCAACAGCTTGTTTACTGAGTTCTTTAATACGAGTCTTTAACTCTGGGATTGTTTTCATATTTCCTCCTGTTCTGAAATTACAATCTCTAAATTTTCTATCTCTTCATAAAGTCTATCTGCTCTACTAGCGAGTAAGCTAGCGTCCTCAAAATCGTTGTTTTCTACGGCTTTATCGGAGGCTGAGTACAATTCTTCTGTGATTTGGTGCAATTGTGTGTAAGCTTTTAACAAAACATTTTTAGTTTCTGGTTTCATCATCTAATTATTCATCGGTTCGCTGATTCCTCACTGCAACTCCCTCGCTTCTGCCAAAACCGGATTAACATCAAACCAAGACTCGCCACCATCGCGATATTCAAATACAAACCGACTGCGGATCAGTTTTTGATATCCGTGGTCATCACTCACCTTTTTCCTTTCCTTGACATGACGTAACAATTGCCACTCATCCTCAGAAATCGGTAACATGATTTCATTCCGCCGAGAACGAATCACTTGCTCTAAGGTCTCACGGGTTAGGGGAAGACTCATCTCTTCCATAATCCAGGTATTCAGCAGCCTCAGCACGTCTCGCACATGACCACCGCTCATTTTACATAACCGCTCTAGACTAGCAGCACTATCAAAAATCTCGGTAACTTTACTTAAACGCTCCTCTGGTGTCATGTCAGGAAAAGCTCTCGCTAGTACCATCTGCTGCATGAGTGCCATTCCCTGTGTATGAACACTGCCATCAGTCCTTTGTACAGGTACCATTGGTAATACCTTGGGATCTTCTGGGAAACGCTGGGTGAGCATTCCGTAATCATTGGAAAACTTCAAAGCCAAGGGCATGGTGTAGAGTAGATGACAATTAAGCCTTGTCAAAAACTCACCCTGATCGACAAATAAATATTCCTGCTGCGGACGACCCCAAGGTTTGGCACGATTATCTATGCGGTCAAGATTATCGACAATTACCACCAGACCATTTTTACCCTGCTGTTTGAGTTTAGCGATCGCAGGTTCCAATAATTCTTGATTAATCGCTTCCAGCAGCTTAGTTTTTTGCGGTGCTAAATACTGATTGAGTTTTTCTCGCAGGGTTGGGTCATTTTTCATCTTCGCGGTGATTTCACCAATACCCATAGACAGAGAAAGTTTTTCTTTTTCAGAGGTGACACCAAAATCGCCGACATTCGGAACCTTAACTTTTACCCCCGTCACCTCGGAGTTTAAGACCTTCCAAGCACCTTGCAGCAACTCATTAAATTTGTTGGGTGACTCTAGAGTAATTTTATCCAGACTTTGACTTACCCGACGAGCGATCGCTAGCAGCACATCAGCAATATCAACATCAGTCATTTCCAAGTCATCACTGGACTCAAAATAGACGACGTGGAAGCCTAACTTTTCCAGTTCTGCCTGTAACCGTAATAGTTCTGTCGATTTCCCACAACCAATATGTCCAGTAAATAAAGTGCAAGTGGGTTCATTCGGCTTAAAAAAAGTAATTTTCTGCTTCAGCTTGCCAAGAATATCACCACCTCGTACCGAGGAAAAATCTATATAATACTTGCCATCAGAGCTATTGTTGACAAACAGAGTTCTGCTGGGATCGCTAGCCTGATAAAATTCCCGTAAATCTATGGGCATAATGCTGGTAGTGCAATTATCTCGTATTGTCTCAACATATCCTTGTTCAACAGGATAAAGTTATTTACATCTTTGCATCTCAAGATTTCGGAGAATTTTCGCATTTACTACCTCAAAGGCAATCAAATGACATCGCGAATTATCTGCGTACCTTTGCGCTGACCTCTGCGCCCTTTTGCGTTTAAATTTCCCCCTTAATTCGCCACAATTTTACCCAAAGCTGTAAGTAATATTTAAGTGATCTGCAAAAACCTAGACTTTTTTTGATACTATTTAAGACCGGACTCCTTAAATATTGATTGACGTATGAGCAAAGGTACCCTGTTTGACAAAGTTTGGGACTTACACACCGTTGGTACACTTCCCTCAGGGCTGACGCAACTATTTATCGGGCTTCATCTAATTCATGAAGTCACCAGTCCCCAGGCTTTTGCTATGTTACGCGAGAGGGATCTAAAGGTACTGTTTCCAGAGCGTACCGTCGCCACAGTCGATCATATTGTGCCCACAGAAAACCAGGCGCGTCCCTTTGCCGATAGCTTGGCAGAGGAAATGATTCAGGCGCTCGAAAATAACTGTCAAGAAAATAACATAACTTTTTACAACATTGGCTCTGGTAGTCAGGGTATAGTTCACGTCATCGCTCCAGAACTTGGGCTGACTCAGCCAGGAATGACGATCGCTTGTGGAGATAGTCACACTTCCAGTCATGGGGCATTTGGTGCGATCGCATTTGGTATCGGTACTAGCCAAGTCCGGGATGTTCTCGCTTCCCAAACCCTTGCCCTTTCCAAACTGAAAGTCCGCAAAATTGAAGTTAACGGCACTCTCAACTCTGGTGTTTACGCCAAAGATGTTATCCTGCATATCATCCGCACCCTCGGTGTGAAAGGTGGTGTGGGTTATGGCTACGAATTTGCAGGGACGACATTTGAGCAAATGAATATGGAAGAGAGGATGACTGTCTGCAATATGGCGATCGAAGGCGGTGCTAGATGCGGCTATGTCAATCCCGATGGTGTCACCTACGATTACCTCAAAGGCAGAGATTTTGCACCCATTGATGCAGATTGGGATAAAGCAGTGGCTTGGTGGGAATCCATCAAGAGTGATGCAGATGCCCAATATGATGATGTGGTGGTATTTGACGCTGTGGAAATTTCTCCTACCGTTACCTGGGGCATTACTCCCGATCAAGGTATCGGTGTCAACCAGTCAGTACCTCAACCGGAAGAACTGCTGGAAGAAGACCGATTTATTGCCGAAGAAGCTTACCGCTACATGGATTTATATCCCGGTCAACCCATTAAGGGTACAAAAATCGATGTCTGCTTTATTGGTAGTTGCACCAATGGCAGAATTAGTGATTTGCGAGAAGCGGCGAAAATCGCCAAAGGTCGCCACGTTGCAGAGGGAATCAAAGCCTTCGTTGTCCCTGGTTCGGAAAGGGTGAAGGAAGAAGCAGAAGCTGAAGGATTGGATAAAATCTTTCAAGAAGCCGGATTTGAGTGGCGCGAACCGGGATGTTCTATGTGCCTAGCCATGAACCCCGATAAGCTACAAGGAAGACAAATCAGCGCTTCTTCCTCCAACCGCAACTTTAAAGGAAGACAAGGTTCCTCTTCCGGTCGGACATTGTTAATGAGTCCGGCGATGGTCGCCACTGCTGCGATTAAAGGCGAAGTTTCTGATGTGCGCGAGTTGTTGTAATTTTGGGCATGGGGCATTGGACATTGGGCATGGGGCATTGGTTGTGAATTATTTTCCTTTGCCCCTCTGCCCCTTTGCCCCAGTCCCCTGTCTCTAGTCCCCAATCCCTTTATCAAGTATTATGGTAAGTGAAGTTAAAACAGTTTCAGGGCGCGGTATCCCCTTAGTGGGCAATGATATAGATACCGATCGCATTATTCCCGCCCGATATTTGAAAGCCGTTACCTTTGATGGGTTAGGCGAAGGCGCATTTATTGATGATCGCACAGCACTTCAAGGTGAACATCCCTTCGATCAACCCCAGTACCAAGGGGCGAATATTTTAATAGTCAACCGTAACTTTGGCTGTGGTTCATCACGGGAACATGCACCCCAAGCAATCGCAAAATGGGGAATCCAAGCTTTAATCGGTGAAAGCTTTGCCGAAATCTTTTTTGGTAACTGTGTGGCAATGGGCATACCTTGTCTGACAGCCGATGCTGTTACTGTTAAACAACTGCAAGATTTAGTCGCTGCCAATCCTCAAGCCGCCGTAACAGTGAATTTGGAAACCTTGCAAGTGCAAATTGATGATTACATCGCCTCAGTTGCGATCGGTGAAGGCACAAGAAGCACATTTATTTCTGGAACTTGGGACGCTTGCGGTCAGTTAGTAGCTAACGCTGACCAAGTTCGGGCAACAGCGACAAAATTACCCTACGTCGGTTGGGGCAATTTAGCCACAAGTTAGTATTTCTTCGTTCCCTGGCTCTGCCGGGGAATGTTAATTTATAGATTTTACCTAAATTATTGAGCTAGAACTAACAATAGCCTGATCTATTTCAGATTTGGCATAGTAGACATATAGCTAAGTAATTCTAGACTATGCCATTAATAAACCCTCCTCTCACTAAAGAAGATTTCATTAACTCTCGCTGGCTAGAAGTTGTTAATAGCAGCGAAACAAAAGAGTGTCTTGCTTACAACAGAGTCTTCTGGAACAAGGCACAGGAAGCAAAAGAGGCAGGAAATATCACAGAACAGTCCGTCTTTGAGATTTTGGCGTTCGTGACTGGTGTTGCAATCAAGCCAGAATCAACAGAGGAGTTTTTTGCTGAAGTTTTCCAAAATCTTACTGATGAACATTTAAATTTTCTTACTGACATTGCTCCTGAAGTATCAGATCCAGAACTTCAAGCACGAATTGCGGATATTCTCTGGATCAAAAAGCGCAATTATCGGATGGCACAGTTAGCAGTTACAGCCTACTTACAATCTGCCACAGAATTAGAAGATCCTGAAAAATGGAGTCGGTGTTTCGAGAGGATTGAACGGGCGCTTCGGCTAGCACGCAAAATTAATTATCAAGCTGAATTAGTTGTCGCACACATAGAGGCAGTTCTTAATCGCTACAACGGAGAAGATCCACTGTGGCTTTCAGTAAAGCTTATGGAGCTTTTGCAAGAATACAAACTTGGTAATCCGACTAAATATGCTGCTCTGGCTGAGAAAGCAGCAATTATAGCGGAATCTTCCCAAGACTGGGATAAGGCAAGAAACTACTGGGAAATAAAAGCAGAATGGCATCGCATTGACAAAAATGCTGAACAGACACACGCAGCGCGAATACTTGCTGCCGAAACTTATATAAAGGAAGCTAAAGATTCATTGACAAAACATTCTCAGCCTTATTCAAAGGCATCAGATGATTTACAAAAGGCGTTGGAAGCATTTGAAATATTAAAAAGCCAAGGTACAGAGGAAGAAAAAGCAGCAGCGAAGGCTAGATATGAGGAAGTTCGTAAGCTTCTGTCAGAGTATCAAAAACAATCCTTGAATGAGTTAATAACAATATCTTCTCAGTTTAATATCAGCGCTGAGGTAGAACTAGCTAGAACCTATGTTAAGGGCAAAAAATTTCAAGATGCAATATTTGCCTTGGCTCTTTTGGGAATTCCACCTAAAGTTTCATACCTTCAGCAGAGCGTGGAGAAGACACCTTTGTTGTCTCAGTTCATGCCAATAACAATTATGAATGAGATGGGTAAGGTTGTAGCCCGTCAATCTAGTAATTCAGATGAAGCAGAGAAAGCAATTCGTTTTGAGATGTACAGGAATGCAGTCCTGTATCACAAACTTTACGCGCAAGCTTACATTGAGCCTGCAAGGGGTCAAATAAATCTGGAACATAGTGTAGAAGTAAAAGACTTATTTCCATTTGTTTCAAACAACCTCTTTGTACCTCCTGGGAGAGAATATCAGTTTGCAAAAGGGCTTTACGCTGGGCTAATCGGAGACTTCTTCACATCCACTCATATTCTCATTCCTCAAATTGAAAATTCTATCCGTTATTTACTCCGAAGGCAGGGTGCGTTACCCTCAAAAATTGATATTGATCAGGGAATTGAAGATGAGCGTGATTTGAATACTACTCTTTTCGCCCGCAATTATCCAGAAATAAACTCAATTTTTAATGAAGACGCACTTTTTGATCTTCAAGGCTTGCTAATTGAGCGTTCAGGTTCAAATTTAAGAAACCGTATGGCTCATGGTTTAATTAATGATAGTGAGTTCAACAGCCCTATCACGTCTTACTTATGGTGGATCACATTACGGCTTTGTTGTTTGCCAATGTTGAAACATGAACAGCAGGTTGAAGAGTCCAATCCTTGGGTTAAGTTTGATGGTATTTTCAAAGATGATCCGCTTTTTGATGATTTTGTCGAAAATATAGATGCAAATCGATGTGAATTAGATGTAGAAGTTGCTACTTATGAAGCTTTTTTAGAGGAGAATCAGTCAGCTTGAGCCTATATATCCTCGATACCGATCATGTTACTCTTTCTCAACATGGTAATTCTAAAATTCTACAACGCGCTCAAGTTGTTGGCAGTTCCAACATTTTTGTGACAACAGTTACACTGGAAGAACAATTAAAAGGCAGACTAGCTTCTATCAGCAAATGTGCTAATAAACCACAATTTTTAGCAGTTGCTCATAGAAATTTGCGAATAACCCAGATTTACTTTTGTAGTATGAATTTACTGGAGTTTGATGAGGCAGCATACAGTCGCTACCAAAGTTTACGCTGGCAAAAAATCCAGATAGGTACACAAGATTTAAGAATTGCTGCGATCGCTTTGGCTAAGGGGGCAATTTTGGTTACGCGTAATCAAAAAGATTTTAGCAAAGTTCCTAATTTATGTTTTCAAGATTGGACTATGGATGGGTATTCTTAAAAACACATGACACTAAATCCTGTCTTGAATGTAATGTCTATTACACTTGGTAATATATTGATTGTACGTTTTCTCTTAACGTTTGAAATTCTTTTTTGGCATTGCTTTTAATGAGATTTGGCTCTTTTCATAAAAGTGATTTGCGACTGTGTAATCAATACATCTGAACCAGTTAATATACTTAGTTGTCAGGTTGTAAATTTAACAAATAGATATTTAATCCTCGCAGATCAGAAGCACTATTTTAAACTTTAACGAAAATCGTTCAATAAAAATCGTTCAATAGTTGAAAGCTAGCTTGCAAAAGGCATTCACGAGCTATTCTTTCTTTTTTAGATGACGTTAAAAGTCAGAATACAGTCAGGTCTGTCTCTAAAACTCCTAGTGAAGAAATTTTACAAAAACCAATCTTCTGCATAAAAGAAGAACATATCTCTGATTAATACTTAGCAGCTAAAAACTAGAAGTTTTGTAGTTAGTAGACAGAAACTAGTACTTCTATACTTTTCTTAAAAATAAAGTATTAGGAACTCATTGTTCATTTAGATAAATTAAAAATTAGGAGTATTAATCATGGCAGTAACTTGGATTCCAGGGCCAGGGCCGACTAATGGAGCAGATGTAGGTATTAGTAATGGCGCTTCTGATAACTTCAATGGTTTGGGTGGAAATGACAGCCTTTATGGAAATGCTGGTAACGATCTGTTACAAGGTGGCGATGGTATCGACTTTCTATCCGGTGGGGACGGAAACGATACTATACTCGGTAATCGTGGAAACGGCAATGATCGCCTAATCTGGAACAATGGTGACGGTAGCGATAGAATTAGCGGTAACGCTGGCTATGACGTGGTTGAGGTCAACGGCGCGGGTGTAGGAGACAACTTCCGCTTGCAACAAGATGCTCAAGGTAGAGCAATCTTTGATCGGCTGAACTTGGTTCCCTTTACTCTGACTGTAGACAGTGCAGAAAGGTTTGAAATCAATGGTGGGGGTGGTGATGACATCCTCGATGTCAATAACCTGTCAGCAACTTTTGTAAATGCGGTATGGTTCACAGGCGGGGCTGGAAATGATCTGCTGGATGGTAGTGGTACAGCGACACCTTTGAGAGCCTTTGGTGGTGAGGGTAATGACAGCTTGACAGGTGGTACTGGCAATGACAACCTCTATGGTGATACTGGTAACGATCTGTTACGAGGTGGCGATGGTATCGACTTTCTATCTGGTGGGGATGGAAACGATACTATAGTCGAAATCGTGGCAACGACACCTTCACTGGTGGAAACGGCAACGATCGCCTAATCTGGAACAATGGTGACGGTAGCGATAGAATCAGCGGTAACGCTGGCTATGATGTGGTTGAGGTCAATGGCGCAGGTGTAGGAGACAACTTCCGCCTGCAACAAGATGCTCAAGGTAGAGCAATCTTCGATCGGCTGAACCTGGTTCCCTTCACTCTGACTGTAGACAGTGCAGAAAGGTTTGAAATCGATGGTGGGGGTGGTGATGACATCCTCGATGTCAACAACCTGTCAGCAACTTCTGTAAATGCGGTATGGTTTACAGGTGGGGCTGGCAATGACTTCCTTGATGGTAGTGGTACAGCGACACCGTTGAGAGCCTTCGGTGGTGAGGGTAATGACATTCTCTATGGTGGTGCTGGCAATGACTTACTCTATGGAGATGCTGGTAATGATATTTTACGAGGTGGTAAAGGTAATGACATCTTGACTGGTGGTGCTGGTAGCGATCGCTTTGTGTTCAACTCAGGTGCTGGGTACAATAGTGCCGACCTCGGTGTAGATAAAATTACTGACTTCAGCAGCTATAGCGATAAAATTGTCCTCGATAAGACAACTTTTGCCGGACTCAATAATCTGTACCAAATTACGATAGTAGCTAATGATGCAGCAGCTGCAACTAGCTATGGACTCATTACTTATAGTCTTGGAACTGGCAACTTGTTCTTCAACCAAAACTTGACATCACCAGGCTTGGGGACAGGTAGTCTGTTTGCCAACATTGATAACGATAACAATCAACTCACAGCCCCACCATTATTATCAGCTACAAACTTTGAGATCGTTGCGTAAACATCTCTCAAAATCCATAGAAGCTAAGGCATGTCTGCAAGCTTACAGCTAAATCCAAATTAGCAATCATCAACGTTGCTAATTAGGGATCATTGAATCCTCCTCAGACTTCAAGTACGGGGAGGATTATACAGCAGTTTTCTTTTGCATGAAGTATGAGGCTACGGAGGCAGAAGGCAGAAACTCTTTATATCTCAATACGCTTGGGTTAAGGTTTCTTGGTGTAGATAATTGGTCTTTCAAGATGCGATCAAGGCTTGAAAGTCTTTTGTTGTCCTTGTTTTTTCATTAGTTCAATCCAGATAGATACGAAAAATTTAAGAATTGCTGCGTAGGCGTAGCCAGCACTTCGACAAAGCTCAGTGACCACCGTAGGCATCGCTTTGGAAAAGGAGGCAATTTTAGGCGATCAAAAATATTTCAGCAAAGTTCCTTATTTATGTATTGAAAGTTGGATTGTGGATGGGTCTTCTTAAAAAATGCAGATTTATTTTTCTCCGAAAGAAATTAATTAAAAGATAAAGTTTATTTAAACAACCTCTCGTAAATAAGTTGAAATTTGCTGTAGTATAATAATAGTTAGAGTTTTTACAACTAATAAATCGATTAATATGCGTTTACCTATCCTTATCAGTGCAACACTATTGCTGTCTCTAGGTCTGAATCTACCAGCGATATCCGAAACTACCGCCGAGAAAGCAGAATATCAAACGCAAACGAATAATAACTTGAATTCAAGACGGTTGAGATTTAATAAGCTTTTGTGGGAGCGGGCAAATATTTATAACTATCGTATTACAGTTAGCAACAGTTGCTTCTGCATACCAGATGCTAGAGGGCCAGTAGTTATTCAAGTACGTAATGGTCAAACAACTTCAATCACTTCTGTAGCTACCGGTAAACCAGTTAATCCGCAATTCTTTCAAAAATACGATACAATTCCCGAACTCTTTAATGTGATTCAAGATGCTATCAAGCGTAAGGCATCCAACCTGGATGTAGAATACAATGCTAAATTTGGCTATCCAACTAAAATTAATATCGATTACGATAGTCAAATAGCTGATGAAGAAATATTTTTGACAATTGAGAATTTTCAGGAAATTAAAACTAGACGCTAACTGATTACTTGCGCTCAATATTAACCAAAAATAGGGGTAAATTAGCAACTCCAAAGCGAGATTTAATACTTCAATTTACCCCAAAAAGCTAATAGTGATCCAATCCGCTTGGGTTAAGGGTTATTGGTGTAGATAATTGGTCTTTCAAAACGCGATCAATCGCGTCTCTACATCTGGGTTGTATTGGATCACTAAGCTAATCGTCATTCATTTTTCCAGAATGATTCGCTTGTAGGAAGCGGCTCCAGCCCTAATTTTATGTAACTTAAATGCCGATTAGCTTATTAGCTTTTCATAAAAATTAACAATTAGATTAAGTTATATTGATTTTGTGCGAATAATTCTCAATTATTCAACGAATTTGTTGTGTTTGAGGGCTTGACTAAAAACAGTCACTTCTGATAACCTCAAATTACTCGATAAGATTAGCGCTTCCTGTAAGTTTATGCGCTAATTGTGATCAAAGTAACTTTACTAATACCACACTAGAATTTAACTTTTTACAGATGGCTTAAAATTGTACACCCATTTGTGAAAATCATCATTAAGACTCATTTGACGCTCTTGCGTCTGCTCGGTGGATGCCATAAAGTTAGCGTCGTAGTAACGCATCTCACCCAAGGCACTACGAGCTTGAATGAGTTTTGTCCGCTCGATGCGACACTGTTCGTATTTAGTCAGAGCTTCTTGCAGATTAGCTGAATCAGAAAAACACTCTCGTAGTTGGTATGCATCTTCAAAAGTGGTATTGGCTCCCTGTCCCATTGCATGAGCGGCATCGCCTAAGAGAGTAACTCTGCCTTGACTCCATTGAGTTAACGGTGGGCGATGCCTACGGCGGGCTACGCCTACGCAAATCGGCCCTTCCCAAACCAAATTTCCGCAGCTGGTGTCGCTTCTACCACCACCCGGAAGGATTCATCCCAGTCGGCTAATTCATGGAGAATGCGAGACTTCACTTCATCAGCGCTGTGAGAAAGGGAGTACTCAGGCGAGAACTTCCGACTAATCCAACTGGTATAGCCGCCGCCCACATTGAGAAGGTACATAAACTGTTGATTGCCTTTGACAAAAACTAGTTCATAGTCATTAAATAGCTTGTGGCGATACTTAATGACGGCACGCCAACACATACTACCGATATAATTAGGCTTACCCTCGCCAAATAAAGTTTCTCTGATCACAGAGTTAACGCCATCAGCCCCAATCAGCAAATCTGCATCTACCGATTTTTCGCCATCAAAATGAATTTCCACACCGTTTGCATCTTGCTCAAAGCCGATGCAACGATGATTGAGGTGAATGATGTCAGACGGCAATCGAGAGGCTAAGACTTGCTGTAGACGATACCACCAAATAGTTAACAACGGTTGTCCATATTGCTCTAAATATTTAGTTGCGTTAGTTCGGATTGTCTCAGACTGAATATTCTTTAAAACCGTGTGGTGAACCTCGCATCCTGAACTTTTGAGGGTTTCGACAATTCCCGGCGCGATCGCATCTAGAGAATTCAAACCATTAGGAGCCAGTCCTAGTCCAGTTCCCGCCGGACGAAATTCTTGGGCTTTTTCGTATACTTGAACCTCTATCCCTTGGCTTCTCAGTGCGATCGCAGCGCGGGATAAGATAATTCAAATGGCGATCAAAGATGCAAATTCTCTGCTTTACGAATCTCAAGCAGCAGATATTACCGTTGAGTCAGGGCAAATATTTTCAAAACAAGACCCATTGAAGCGAGACAGCTATACCGATATTCTGTGCCGTCATGGATTAGAAAGTTTAGAAGTTACAGAGGAATCCTCACTCAATCCAGAAAGCCAAGAATACGCCAAACACTCTTTTGGTGCGATATTTGTCGAAGTTGCAGTCGATGAGTTGTTGGGAGAAATCAAAGTTAGACGTTGCGTAGGCGTTTATGGTGCTGGGCGAATTCTCAACTTCAAGACAGCGCAAAGTCAAGTTATCGGCGGGATTACATGGGGAATTGGCATGGCGCTGATGGAAAAAACTGTAATGGATGCTAATCAGGGCAGAATAGTTGGTGTTAACCTTTCAGATTACCTGATTCCCGTTCATGCAGATATCCCCAATATGGAAGTGCAATTTGTTGAAGAACACGATCCTTATCTGAATGCACTAGGAACTAAAAGCCTGGGGGAACTTCCGATTGTTGGGGTAGCCGCAGCCATATCTAATGCAGTTTATCATGCCACAGGTAAGCGGATTCGCAATCTGCCAATTACACCAGATAAGTTGTTGTGAGTAAATAGGTTTGTAATTAAAAAGGCGGTTAGAAACCACATCTACACAAGCAAAACCCACCTTTGTGGGTTTCAAAACCTCAATTTTTTCCTTATGTGTAGCGGCGAATTCCCTTCGCCTTGGCTTAACGTGAGCTTCCACGAACCTCTCTCTGCCTTGAACTTTCGTCCAAGTCTGTCCCTCTCTGAGTCGGAGCTACGGTGTACACACAAGTCCTTCTGACCCCCTCTAACTCCCCCGATGCCTTGGGGGAGAACCGGATATTTCCCCCCTAAGGGGGAATTAAGGGGGGTAAAGCCAGGATTTTGGCTTAATTACGAATTACTTTAAAGTGCATCACCAATCAGTACAAATGGCGACCAATAAAAAGGATGACGATGGTCTGCAATTAGCTTCAACTTAGCTTTTTGCAAAGCTTCACCTTTCGTCATACCCTGCTTGATATTTTGATAAAATTGAACCATTAGTTGCTGAGTTGCTTCATCATCAACCGCCCACAAACTTGCCATCACAGCTTTAGCACCAGCACGCTCAAATATATAAGCAACTCCTGCAATTCCTGCGCCATTCAAATTAGTGTCTACAGCAGTTTGACAGGCACTAAGAGTAATCAGTTGTGTGCCTTGTAAACCTAAAAGAGCAGCATTGGCAATGTCTAAGGGTTTGTCAGCAAATAGTAAAGTATTATTTTTTAAATCGACCTTTTTTGCAATCTTCAGTTTGAAAACAGCCGTGAGTTGCTAAGTGCAAAAAAGAAAAGCGCAATGCTTGGGATCTAAACTTTTCCAGGGTGGCTTCATTGTGGATATAAACTTCACTGTCTGGCAGTATTTCCTTAATATTTCTGACTTCTGCCTCTGCACCTGGGAGATTTTGCGGGTCACTGGGTACTGGATTACCAAATGCTAAAACAGCTTGTGGTTTGCGGGGTATGGCATTTTGCACACCTGGAGATTTTAGGGAATTATTGGAAATGCGAGTGAGATAGTTGACAGGATATTTCTGGATCAGAAATTGGTTGGTTTTACTGTCGTAAAGAGTCTCAAAAGGTAAATGGCGCAATTGACCAGTAGCAATAATACTCAGTTGTTTGGGTGACAAAGACTTAACTTTTGCTTCTACAGGACGAATAAGAATATCATAAAGTTTACCACCTGTTTCAATGAAGTTAGGATCACTGTCATCTTGTACCTGTTTTAGGTAATCGGTAATAAGTTCATTAAGCTTAGTCGGGTCAATAGATTTTTTAATAACACTCAACTGTCCTTTTGTGAAGATAAAAAATGCGACGTTATTAGGCATATCTCTCACATTAGTCAGCAAGACAGGTTGGACTATAACCGTTCGTCTCTGCAAGCCAATTACTACTGAATCGGATCGTCTCTGCGACTCAACACAAACGCTCATGGACAGCTAAACGGCTAAAATCTCTAGCTGAATTTAGTTTTGGACAACTGCGTTCAGTGGATTTTCTGCGATCGCTAGTCAATGAAATAGTAATAGTATCCTGGGTATTAATTGTGATATTTTGGTTAGCTCGTTGGCAAGGCTTTGCAGATGCCAGGCGGGATGCTGGTCATAACTCCACTTTACCTGTTGTAGCCTTAATTACACCGGAAGAAAAGTTTGCTGTAGGACGCAAACTTGATGATATATTTGCCGATCCGTCTTTGAAAGGTTATCGCATAATTGGCGATCGTGGTCTATTCGACGACTTGCGAGGCAGGGAAGATAATGATATTAGCAATCCAAAGCAGCCGAGAGTCTGGCGCTTACTCCTAGAACGTGGCGGCTGGATTTATTTGTTTCGAGCATTGTCCTCAAATGCAAAACCTGATGAGCTACCGTCAGTTTTAGCTATTCAAGAAAGTGATAAGGGACATATCATCATTCGTAGTCCAGAAGTTTCTAAAACTACTTCTCCTTAATATTTTAAATAACTTGTTTAAATTTAGGTTGATAAAAAATACTTTTCTTTAACCACCGTTTTATAATAACCCTTTACAGGATCTCGTTTAAAATACTCCAGATTCAAAGGAAAAATTTGATGAACCAGTGGCAGCTTATTCCTAAATTCAGGAGGTATTTCACTCAATTAGTTTCCACTTGTATTGTTAAACCTTTGCAGGTTATAAGACGGTGGTGCATACAATCAATGCAAAGTTGGTTCTATAGACATTCTTCGTGGGGCATTGCCTCTCTATTTTTGGCTGGAATTAGTTTGAGTATCCTGTTAGCTACAACGAGAGTTTGCTAAATTGGGATTTCGTCCAGTTAATCTTGCGATCGCCAAAGAAACAGAAGGCACTTTTCCCCAAATTAAAACTATTTTTAAAGCTGAAGATTTAGGAGCATGGGACGAGATTCAAGCAAAATTCTTTGATGAAGGTACAATCTTTGACAAAATTCGAGCGAAAAAGTCAACTTAACTTTAAAAGCGCAATGAGAAATCGTCCCCCACTAATTGACCCTTATTTACGAGACGCTCGGCTCTTTCTTCGACGCCGAGCGCAATGAATCAAAAGCCCTCACCTAAATTTCTCTCGAAACTTGGGAGAAGGACTTAGGATAAGGGCAAATTTTGCATTTGTGCAACAGGTCTAATCAAGTTGAGTATTTACCATTAATTTCTATATAACCCTCTGAAAGATCGCAACCCCATACAGTTGCAGAGGCTTCCCCAATATTAAGGCTAACATGAATATCTACTTTATCTTTAGACATAATTTGCCGTAACTGTTCTAGATTTTCCTCAGTTAAGCTACTAGGATAAACTTTCACATTATCAAAACTAATAACAACTCTTTCTGGATTTATCTGCTGTTCATTTTCACATTTGCCTATAGCCATAGCAACTCTTCCCCAATTCGGATCTGCTCCATAAACAGCAGTTTTTACTAATGGTGAATTTACAATTGCTTTCGCTACTGTTTTAGCTTGTGCATAGTTAATTGCCGAATCTACAGTCACCTCAATTATCTTCGTAGCACCTTCTGCATCTCGTGCAATTTTTAGCACTAATTCCTGTGCAACTTCTTGCAATGCACTAGCAAAATCTGGTTCTGAAACTTCACCTGCTAAACCATTAGCAAGAATCACGGCGGAGTCACTAGTAGAAGTGTCAGTGTCTACACTCAGGCAATTAAAAGTTTTATCTATAGTAGAGCGAAAAATAGAACGAAGGTTATTTGCAGAAATTGCAGCGTCAGTAAAAAAGAAAGTTAGGAGGGTAGCCATATTAGGCTCTATCATGCCAACACCTTTGGCAATTCCTACTAGCTTGGCATTTCCTATTTGCCGTGTAGCTAATTTCGTTACTGTATCGGTGGTCATAATACCGCGAGCTGCGGCATGAAAATCAGCATCAGTCAATTTTTTGCCCAATCCTAATAAACCAGCCCGGATTTTTTCAATGGGGTAACGTCTGCCAATTACACCTGTAGAAGCTATCACAATATTATGTGCAGCAATTCCAGTTTCAGTTGCAACTAATTGCAGAACCTCTTGGGCGTCAGCGATGCCAACAGAACCATTAGCTACATTTGCATTTTTAGATATAACGACAATTCCTTGTGCTTGTGAATCTTTTAAGTTATCACGGCTAATAGTAATACTTGGCCCAGCAAAAAGACTTTGAGTGAAGACTCCATCTGCAACACAAGGAACTGATGATTTAATAAATACAAAATCATCAGTTGTATCTCGTATTCCCAAATTAGTGATGAATGCACTAAAACCTTGAGGTGTGGAAGATATAGTTAATGACATTTTTTGATATTTAATAATTTGCTTTAATTATCTCATATCAAGTTCGGGTAATTACGTGAGGTGGCATATTCCCTACACCTTGCAGTATAACGTTGTACCGCCTCTGAATGGGAACTGCTATATCATAAAATATATTAATGTAGATTGGTTTGGATGGCAGTGAAACCCAACATGAATAACGATCAAATTTATGAAATTTTAATATCAAAAACCTATTAGTCTTTCAAAGCAACTTTGCTAAGTCTCCAAAAATTTGACAACACGAAAAACTTTTCCTTATTTTCTACCCTTACCTAGCAATTTTTGGGTTATCGAGTACTATAAATCAGTTAATATAAGAGTGAATGTAGTCCATCCATTGCCACTTTCTACTTGAATGTTTCCTTGCAATTGTTCGACTAATTTCTGGACTATAGATAAACCTAGTCCCGAACCACCTTGATTCCAGATATCTGCATTGGGGATACGATAAAATTTATCAAATATCCGTGGTAACTCTGTTACCGGAATTTCTGCTGAATTACTGACAGTAATAATAGTTTTTGCAGGTGCTTCCAAGGAATTGTAACTTACACTTAAGACAATTTCACCACCCGCAGGTGTGTATTTACAGGCATTATTGAGCAATTCTACTACGATGCGTTCCAAGCTAATGCCATCTGAGAATAGCGGCGGGAGATTTGCAGGGAGATTCGGCTGTAGAGTTTGCTGATGTTCTTGAACACGGATTTGAAACGGCTCGATAACCCAAAGTAACCACTGTTGTAAGAGCAACGTATCAGGTGTAATAACTGGATAGGATGAGCTTTCTAGCCGTTGTAAGTCTAGTAGATCGTTAATTAATTCTAGTTCGCGATCGCACTCGCTTTCCATTACTTTTAGATAGCGTTGAGTATCCTCAGCATTATTAGATAGTTGTATCATTTGTATCATCATCTTGATACTACTCAGAGGCGATCGCAGTTCGTGAGAAACTAAATTCAAAAAGTCATTTTTGAGTTGATTTATCTCTTCCCATTGCACCACAAGTTGTTCTTGCTCAATTTGCTTTTGACGCGCCTCAATCGCTCGTTTACGCTCAGTAATATCTCGAAACACTAATACAGCGCCTGTAATATTATCTTTGTCATCTTTAATCGGTGCAGCGCTGTGATCAATTGGTATTTCTGCACCATCTTTAGTAATCAAAATTGTTTCTGCAGGAAGATTAACGATAATACCATCTTGAAGAACTTTTATAATCGGACTTTCAATAGGGTTATGAGTTTCGCCATTAGCAATATTAAATACTTCTGATGAATTTCTACCACAAGCTTCTGACTGTTTCCATCCAGTCAGATTTTCAGCAACCGGATTCATAAAAGTGATTACATCTTGTAAATCACTAGCAATCACACCATCGCTGATACTTCTTAAAAGCGCATCCAGCCATTTTTGATTAACTTTTAATTGCTTTTCTAAACCATGTTTAATCAAAGCTATTTCAATATTTGTTTGTAGTTCTCTTTCTTTAAAAGGTTTTAGTAGGTACCCAAACGACTCAGTTATCTTAGCTCGTTCTAATGTGTTTTCATCTGCATAAGCAGTCAAATAAATTACTGGAATATCCAAACGCTTATAGATTTCTTCAGCAGCTTCTATCCCGTCCATTGACCCTTTAAGCTTGATATCCATCAGTACTAAATCGGGAGATATTTCTATTGCTATATTAATCGCTTCTTCTCCGGAAGAAGCAATAGCAGGCACTATATAACCAAATTTCTTAAGCCGATATTGTAAGTCTTTAGCAACAATAGCTTCATCTTCCACAACTAAAATTTTTGCGTTTGTCATCTTTGAGTAATTGCGTATTTATGGTAAAGGAAATGTCAGCTGACACTCTACTCCAGTAGAGCCTGTAATATTGATATTTCCTGCTAACTGATGGGTTAAAGCATCTACCAACTCCCATCCTAATGATGCGAGTTTTTTAAAATCAAAGTTTGGTGGTAAGCCAATACCGTTATCACTAACTATCAGCGTTAAATTATTATTAATTATTTTCCTAATTTCAATAGTGATTGCACCATTACTGCCTTTGATAAATGCATATTTTAAGGAATTAGATACGAGTTCATGGATAATTAAGCTACAAGGAATTGCTGTATCTAAACCGATAAAAATACAATCTTCAGTATTTATTGTCAAAGCAATCGCGTTTTCATCGACTTCGTAAGCAGTAAATAAACTTACTACCAAATCTCGAATATATTCACCCAAATTAATCTTTGCTAAATCTTGAGATTGATACAATTTTTCGTGAACGAGAGCCATTGATGCAATCCGCTGCTGGCTTTGTTGAAATATTACCAAATCATCTTTGTCTTTGATATAGGCAGATTGCAGGTTTAGCAGACTGGAAATAACCTGTAAATTATTTTTTACCCGATGGTAAATTTCTTTTAATAATACCTCTTTTTCTAATAGTGATGCTTTAATTTGCTTCTCCCACTGCTTGCGTTCGCGCTGCGCAGCTTTGCGTTCGCTAATATCTTCGACCACAGAAATAAAATATTTTGGCTCTCCACTAGGTTCGCGCATTAAAGACACAGTGAGATTAACCCAAATTATGGAATTATCTTTGCGGAAATAGCGCTTTTCCATCGAGTAAGTTTGAATATTATCTGCTAGAATCTGCTTAACATATTTCAGGTCAGTATTAAGATCGTCTGGGTGAGTAATATCTTGGAAAGTTAGCAACTGTAGTTCTTCGAGTGTGTAACCGAGAATATCGCAAAGCTTCTGATTAACTAACAACCAGCTTCCATCGATTGCGACATGGACAATACCAACAGCAGCTTGATGAAATGCAGCACGAAATCGCTGTTCGCTCTCTCGCAATGCTTCTTCTATACGCTGGCGTTCAGTAATTTCTGTCTGTAGTGATTCGTTGATTTTTGTTAACTCTGCTGTCCTTTCCTCAACCATGCTTTCTAGTTGGTTAAGTAGGTTATTTAGTGTCTCCTCTGCTTGCTTGCGATCGGTAATGTCAGTATGCGATCCTGCCATTCGTACTACATTACCATCTTCATCCCACAGTGCTTGCCCTCGATCTAAAATCCATTTATAGGTGCCATCTTTACATAAAGATCGATACTCGGTAATGTAAAACGGTGTTTTCTGAGCAAAGTGATCTTGAACCGCTTGTTTCACCCACTCAAGATCGTTCGGATGCACTCGTGTCACACATTCATCTAAATGGTTAGAAATTTCATGATCTTCGTAACCGAGCATTTCTTTCCAGCGAGCCGAGAAGAAAACTTCATTGGTTTTAACATTCCAGTCCCAAATTCCATCATTATTGCCGCGCAAAGCTAATTGCCAGCGTTGTTCGCTTTCCCTCAATACCTCCTCAGCTCGTATACGTTCAGCAATTTCCTTTGCTAGTTGATAGTTTGCAGCCTCTAGTTGGGCAGGACTCGATAGAGCTAGCACCTGCGGCATTAATGGCACGAGCTTTATAGCCGTTAATACGGAGACAAAAGCAGTGATAGCTTTGAGCAACCCTGATAGCCAATAGGTAGGATACCAAAGCGTCCATACATCCATTAAATGAGTTGTGCCACAAGCAACGATGAATGTACCAAACATTAGGAATATCCAGCTGAAAGGCATATCTCGCCATTTACGAACAAAATAAACCAACATCACTGGAATTGAATAATAAGCAAGGTAAGTTTTCACATCTGAAATCAGATGCAACCACACCAATCCTGGTTTCCAAAGGTAGCAATGTCCGTGGGGAATAAACTGGCTAGTAGAGAAACAATTATTTAAAAATTCCATCATAAAAACCTACACATTGCACAAGTCTTCACTAAAGCCTGAAGTGCGAAAGAAGAGGTTTTTAACCTCATACCTCTTATAGATGCGTATACGCCTAGAGAAAGGCTCTCATATTCTAAAGGAGAACTACGTTTGGCATTCGTCAGAGTTTTACCGTATTAGTTTTAGGCTAGAATCGAGTCGTAGCTTGAGCTTCTACATTCTGTGTTTGTCATCTTTTCTGAGTTTTTTAATCTGATAATATAAGATTTATTAAAATTAAAGTACCGCGATCATTTTGGTTATTGTTACCCTATATCCTCTGAAATCAAGTATTTAAATATATAAAAACCTTCAAAAACCACAGTAATATTTTGGTTATATAATAATCTAATTTTAATTTAGCTGCATACGTGTATTTGCGGACTAGCTCACCTCAGTTTGGGTAGGTCAGCACTATTAATCTGTCATCTAGTGTCTGGTTAAAGACTTATCATTAACACCGCAGAGAGCAGGGGAGAAGCTCACGCTCAAGGTTTGGAGACAGAGCAACTGGTATTAGATAAGGCTGAGGTAGCAAATAGCAGACTCTGTACCGCAGGCAAAACTATCAGCAACCCGATACTTTTGTAGCGATCAAAAATCTAGGTGTCTTCGTCGTTACATCGGAAAAGTTGGCTGGAAGCTCAATAGGTGCGTCTGCGTATTTCAGAGTATATTTGTTTGGGCTAGGTGTAGAGGGACTAATTAATTTGTCCCGACGACAGTTAATTAGTCCAAACGACACTAATCTGTCACTGTTGTACATTTACAAATTAAATGTCGCTATTTAACAAATTAATGTCGCCAAAATATTGGCTAAAGCCCCTGATGAACAAGGGTTTTAATTATTTTTACCAAAACCACCTTTCAATGCAAATTTCACAAATTATTAGTCGCTAATTGTTATATTGAATAAATTTTATGTCGTTCATCCCAAGAAGCTAAAATTTATCTGTCCATGATTTTTCACAAATTAGGTGTCGCAAACTTTACCATTTCATAGTACATTTGTTTTAAATGGAATAATAAACTCGCAAATGTAACTATAAAGCTAACAGATGCCTAAAAATTCACAAAAGTCTCTAACTTCAGAGGCAGATGATGACCAAAGTCCAATCGAAAAAGATGAAAAGTCCACAAAAGTTCACCAATTGCCATCTGATAAATTAATCACACATGAAGTGAAACTCAGGATGGAGGTAATTCAAAGCCTAATCGAATCATGCGATCGCACAACCTACAGCATTAAAAAGAAAGAAGCAGCCGAAAAACTAGGTGTATCAATTCGTCAAGTAGAGCGCTTACTTAAAAAATGGCGAAAACAGAGGTTAGTTGGTTTAGCAAATACGAGAGCCGATAAAGGTAAGTACCGTCTTGACCAAAAATGGATTGATTTTATTATTAATACCTACACAGATGGTAACAAAGGTAGTAAACGGATAACCCGACATCAGGTGTTTCTCAAGGTTAAGGGTAAAGCCAGAATAGAAAATTTGAACAAAGGTGAATATCCTAGCCACCAATCAGTTTATCGAATTCTTGACGAACATATTGAGCAGAAACAGAGAAAGGAGAAAGCGAGAAGCCCTGGCTATTTAGGAGACCGATTGACCCACATAACACGCGATGGGCGAGAGTTGGAAGTGGAGGGTAGCAATGATGTTTGGCAGTGCGATCATACTCGTTTGGATATAAGGCTTGCGGACGAGTATGGAGTCTTAGAGGATGTTTGAAAAGTCAGTGATGCAGTAAAAAAAGCTCTCAGGGCATAAGCTGTAAATACGTAGATACAGCACCATTGAGAGCCATGAGT
>NZ_JBALEF010000106.1:0-159540 GCF_036918245.1 Nostoc sp. | reverse complement strand
GGAGTTACAGAAGCCCAGTTAAAGGCGGCATTGGGAGTTCCTGCCAATCCTCCAAATCCAGGCGATCGCAATCAACGCCCACCCAGACCTGATTTTGCAGCGGCGGCGACAAAGTTAGGAGTTACAGAAGCCCAGTTAAAGGCGGCATTGGGAGTTCCTGCCAATCCTCCAAATCCAGGCGATCGCAATCAACGCCCACCCAGACCTGATTTGAAAGCCGCAGCAGCAAAGCTGGGTGTCACTGAACAACAGTTAATCGACGCATTAGGTGTTCCACCTCATCCTCCTGGCGATGGCGGAGCCTCTCCTCAAGAAAATCGTCCTAATCAACCAAAATAGTAAATAGACCACGCAGTAGGGGCGCAAGGCCTTGCGCCCCTACGACAGGTGTGCTTCAAATACATGATAAACTGCTGTAAATCCTGCGATCGCTAGTAAAAGAGACATCACCAACAACATCACTGTCCCCTGAAACAAAGATATAGATATCTGCGCCACGGTACATCCAAGTCAGATATAAAGAGTTTCTGCCTCCTGCCTCCTGCCCCCTGCCTCCTGCCTCCAAAAGAAAACTGCTGTATATATAGTGTGAGATTATTTGATTTTTTCTTTCACCAGAACTACTACAATTACTATTGATGCTAGATAATGGGAAGGCTTTGACATTTTCTTGCCAATCTAGCCCGGAAACAATAACTAAGACTTATGCGAACTCACTATTGCGGCGAACTCCGAAAAGAACATATTGGAGAAACTGTTACCTTTTACGGATGGGTAGACCGTCGCCGCGATCATGGTGGTGTGATATTTTTAGATTTGCGCGATCGCTCTGGAATTGTCCAAATCGTCAGCGATCCGCAACGCACCCCAGATTCTTACGAATATGCAAATGCCCTGCGAAATGAATATGTTGTCAAAATCACTGGTAGGGTAACACAACGTCCCGAAGAATCGTTGAATACCCGCATCCCCACAGGCGAGGTGGAAATTTACGCCGATAAAATTGAACTACTCAATGCTGTTCGCAAACAGTTACCTTTCCAAGTTTCTGTAGCTGACACCGAAACAGTGCGGGAAGACTTACGGCTGAAATATCGTTATTTGGATTTGCGACGCGAACGCATGGCGCAAAATTTGCAACTGCGTCATCAAATTGTCAAAGCCATGCGTCGTTATCTAGAAGATTTGGAAGGTTTTATCGAAGTCGAAACCCCAATTCTTACCCGTTCTACCCCAGAAGGGGCGCGGGATTACGTTCTACCCAGTCGCGTCAATCCTGGTGAGTGGTATGCTTTGCCGCAATCACCTCAGCTCTTTAAACAATTGCTGATGGTATCCGGCTTAGATAGATATTATCAGATTGCCCGTTGCTTTCGTGACGAAGACTTACGCGCTGATAGACAACCAGAATTCACCCAGTTGGACATGGAAATGAGCTTCATGTCCCAAGAAGAAATTATCGAACTAAATGAGAATTTAGTTTGCCATATCTACAAAACAGTTAAAGGCATTGAGTTACAGCGCCCTTTCCCCCGTCTCACTTATGCTGAGGGGATGGAACGCTATGGTAGTGATAAACCAGATACACGCTATGGTTTGGAATTAGTTGATATCTCAGATATTGTCAAAGACTCTGGTTTCAAAGTCTTTCGGGACACTGTTACCAATGGTGGTATCGTCAAAATTCTCCCCATTCCCAACGGTAACGATGTAATTTCTAATGTCCGTATTAAGCCGGGTGGCGACTTATTTAAAGAAGCCAGTGAAGCCGGTGCTAAAGGTTTAGCTTTTATCCGCGTCAGGGATGATGGCGAAATTGACACCATTGGGGCGATAAAAGACAACCTCAGCCTTGAACAAAAACAAGAAATTTTACGCCGTACAGGTGCGAAAGCTGGACATTTGCTGTTGTTTGGGGCTGGTGATGCTGCTACAGTTAATAAAACATTAGATAGATTACGGCAAGCGATCGCTAGAGAATTTAACTTAATCGATCCAGAAAAAATCAACTTGCTGTGGATTACAGATTTCCCGATGTTCGAGTGGAATGGTAACGAGAAGCGTCTAGAAGCACTGCACCACCCATTTACAGCACCCCATCCTGATGATTTGAGCGACTTAAAGACTGCACGCGCCCAAGCTTACGACTTAATACTCAACGGCGTAGAAGTTGGCGGCGGAAGTCTGCGGATTTATCAGCGAGAAATTCAACAGCAAGTGTTTGAAGCGATCGGTTTATCTCTTGAAGAAGCACAAAGTAAATTTGGCTTTCTCTTAGAAGCATTTGAATATGGTACACCGCCGCATGGTGGCATCGCCTACGGTTTAGATCGTTTGGTAATGTTGCTAGCTGGAGAAGAATCTATTCGGGATGTTATTGCTTTTCCAAAGACACAACAAGCACGTTGTTTGTTAACAGATGCGCCTTCGAGTGTAGATGCTAAACAGTTGAAAGAATTATACGTTGCTTCGACTTATAAACCAAAGTCTTAGAAAATGTTTGAAAAGTTATAAAGGGTAAAATTTTATGTCAATCGTCTCACCATAATTTGGATCATGGCAAGCTAGACAAATGTCTCTGCCGTTACAGGGAGTAGTTCGTAGTCTTTGTTTAATCGCCGACACCAAACAAGCCAACCCAAGGTGCGCTCTATCACCCAGTGTTTTGGAAACAAAACAAACCCTTTGCGCTCTTTGGGTTGGAGTGCTACTTGTATAATCCAACGGCAAAGTTTATAACCTACCTTCTGCAGACTGTCGAATACTGCAAGCGATCGCAGAAAATCAGGCTTATAGCGGTTCCTATTCAGATGCGGTACAACATTACATCACGAGTGTAGGGGCACGGCACTGCCCATTAGCGTCAACTTAAGGCAGATGCCCTGTCAAGTCTTCTTTGCGTCTCTTGCTAATGCCATCGCTTCTCCTTTCGTAGAGAAGCGTCTCCGACAGGAGAAGCGATCGCAGTGCTTATTTTATAGTCGCAGATAAGATAAAAGAGTAACATGCTCCTCACACACAAGTAGCAATGACCTCAACCCTGCGGAAATTTCCCCGTCTCAATGCTCCGACGCTGCACCAGTTGCCCAATGGTTTGACAATCGTTGCCGAGCAAATGCCAGTTGAAGCCGTAAACCTCAACTTATGGATAAAAGTTGGCTCTGCTGTAGAACCTGATGCCATTAACGGCATGGCTCACTTTTTAGAACACATGATTTTTAAAGGAACAGAACGACTGGCTAGTGGCGAATTTGAACGTCGAATTGAAGAACGGGGTGCTGTCACCAATGCCGCTACTAGCCAAGACTATACTCATTACTATATAACTACTGCCCCCAAAGATTTTGCCGAGCTTGCGCCACTACAAATAGATGTAGTATCGAATGCGAGTATTCCTGATGATGCCTTTGAACGTGAGCGATTGGTAGTTTTGGAAGAAATTAGGCGTTCAGAGGATAATCCCCAGCGGCGTACATTTCGGCGGGCGATGGAGACAGCTTTTGATTATCTACCCTATCGCCGTGCGGTATTGGGGCCAGAATCTGTGATTGCCGGACTTAAACCCCAGCAGATGCGAGATTTTCATGCTAATTGGTATCAACCCCAGTCAATTACTGCTGTGGCTGTGGGCAATTTGCCTGTGGAAGAATTAATTGCAACTGTTGCTGAAGGATTTACAAAAGCTAATAAAACTCCCCATTCCCCCTTATCCCCAGAGAGTATCCCACCTTCCTCACTCGCTACTCCCCACTTTCCACTCAGCCCTGAGTCACCATTTACAGAAGTTGTCCGTCGAGAATTTATCGATGAAAGTCTACAGCAAGCAAGGCTAGTGATGGTTTGGCGGGTTCCAGGAATGACCCAGTTAGATCGCACCTATGGATTGGATGTTTTAGCCGGAATTTTGGGACACGGACGGACATCAAGATTAGTGAGAGATTTACGGGAAGAACGAGGATTAGTTTCTTCGATTTCTGTGAGCAACATGAGCAACGAGCTACAAGGGATATTTTATATTTCAGCCAAATGTGCAGTAGAAAATTTACCAGTTGTAGAGGATGCGATCGCTCAACACATTGGCAAAATACAAACAGAGTTAGTAACAGAATCAGAAATAGCTCGTGTGCAGCGGCGAGTCGCTAACAGATTTATATTTGGTAACGAAACACCAAGCGAGCGCTCTGGGTTGTATGGTTATTATCAATCTTTGGTGGGAGATTTGGAACCCGCCTTTAACTACCCCGCGATCATTCAGAGCCAAGATGCAACAGACTTGATGCAAGCAGCCAAAGAGTATCTATCTCCAGATGCTTATGGTGTAGTTTTTGTCAAGCCGTAAATTAAAAATTGGGAATAGGGCATGGGGAAGATAATTAATAACCAGTACTTCAATGCCCAGTTACTAATCTAAAATCCAAAATCCAAAATTGCATGATGTGGACTCAAATCGACACCCATATTAGCCAAGTGATTGGCGAAAAATTTAAAAGTCAGCAAAGGCGATCGGTTGGTGGCGGGTGCATCAACCAAGGTTATGCTGTCTCTAATGGTGAGATAACCTACTTCGTCAAACAAAACCTTGCATCCCAAGTTGCGATGTTTGAAGCTGAGGCGTTGGGTTTAGAGCAAATGCTAGCAACAGCTAGTATTCGCATCCCCAAACCAATTTGCTGGGGTACTGCTGATAATTCTAGCTACATCGTCCTAGAATGGTTAGAACTTGGTAGCGGTAACAGCAATTCATGGGAAGAGATGGGGCGCAAGTTAGCAGCAATGCATAAAGCTAGCAGCAGTCAAGGTTTTGGTTGGAAAATTAACAATACCATTGGTTCCACACCTCAAATCAATACTTGGACAGCAGACTGGACGGAATTTTATATTAAACATCGTTTGGGTTATCAATTTCAGTTAGCAAGGCGACAGGGAGGTAATTTTACCCAACAAGACAAGTTATTAGCAGCTATCCCTGAACTATTGGCGGATCATCAGGTGCAACCTTCTTTAGTACATGGCGATTTATGGGGCGGAAATGCTGGGTGTACTGCATCGGGGGAACCAGTGATATTTGATCCAGCAACTTATTTTGGCGATCGCGAAGTTGATATCGCCATGACAGAATTGTTTGGTGGGTTCCCAGCAGCGTTTTATAAGGGTTACAACGAAGTGTTTCCTTTAGATGCAGGCTACGAACGGAGAAAAACGCTTTATAACCTGTATCACATTTTGAATCACTTCAATTTATTTGGTGGCGGTTATGCTTCCCAAGCAAACCGGATGATTGACCAGATTTTGCGCTAAGTAGAGGATTGCAGAAATACATGAACATACGATTGGTCGATTCACTGCTGCAAATCATCACCTCCCTCACTCTGGAAGAACGTCTTTTACTACAAGAAGGCCTCAATAGTTTGACAATTCAATTAACTCCAGGTGTTTGCGGTGGACAACCACGCATTCCTGTGTGGACACTAGTAGCTTTCCGCCAGCAAGGAGCAGATGATGCAGAATTGCTGCGTAATTATCCCACCCTCACCAAAGATGATTTAACGGCTGCATGGGCATACTACGCACAGCACGAAGAAGAATTAAATTCTGGAAGTAAAGCTGTATGAGTAACAATGATTTGCTTTCTCGCATTTCCATCGATCCGAACATTTGTTTCGGTAAACCGTGCATTCGCGGACACCGTATTTGGGTATCACTAATTTTGGACTATTTAGCCGGTGGTACAACAATTGAAGAAGTTCTTGAAGCTTATCCAAGTATAGAAAGAGAAGATGTACTGGCTTGTATCGCCTATGGTGCAGAGATGGCGCGGGATGTTTTTGTGGAACTTCCTTTGACAAAAAAAAGGAAGCAAGTGCGTGAAATTAAAGCTAGATGAAAATATCGACTTACGTGTTGTAACTTTATTGCAATTAGCAGGACACGATGTTGCAACAGTCCCAGGACAAGGTTTAAGTTCTGCACTCGATCGAGAAGTTATTGATATTTGCCGCCGTGAAGGTAGATGTTTAGTTAGTTGCGATCGCGGATTTGGAAATCGTTTAAAATACAATCCCTCTGACTATCCAGGAATTGTGATTATTCGCTTACCTTCTCGTCCTAATTTTACATTTTGGCAAGAAGCTAATAGAGACGCTGATTCAGGGGCTAAATGCCGCAGAAGTAACTGGTAAATTGTGGATGATTCAGAGGGGAAGCATTCAGGAATATCGACAGATTGAGCCAGATGTATGATTGAGGGCAGGCTTTCCGGCCTACCCCACAAGACTTAACTCCTGGTTTCGATATCGTATAACTGGCATAGGGTGAGGAGTTTTTGTTTGAGGCGATCGCGCAGACTTTCAGGTGATACAATCACGCAATCTTCCCAATAACGTGATACTTCTCGAATCAACCAGAAATCGTTGACTACTCGCCGCACCACCTGGCGCACATCTCCAATGATTTCATCTTTGATATCATCTTCTTTAGGCTGATAGGCTTTCACCAAGCCACTACGTAAATGTAAGTACACTTCTAGATAATCTAGTTCTTTGCGCCAATTCCCACTGGCAGGTATAGTTGCCATTGATTCGATGCGGTCTAGGCGCAAGCAGCGATTGTGCCATAATTCTGGTAAATCAGGAATATCGTTTTCTACGTCTTGAGTTTCTTCACACCAAATCATTAAGTAAAAACGTCTGTCAAAGAAACGAACCTCAGCATAGCGAACTGTATATGCTAGTTCATCACCTTGAGAGTTTTGATAGACAAGGTAGAAAGGCTGTTGTCTCTTGATTAACTCTTCAATTTGAATTCGCCACGCAGGAGCAGGTTGACTCAGTTGTTTCATCAGCGATTGACGCAAGGGAGCTTCAAGATTACTACGCTCCAACAAAAGTGTAAGTACAGTTTGAGCTTCCCCTATCTGACCTGCATCACTCAGGGCTTTGATAGCTTTGTGTAATGCGTTAATTTTGTTTGAGTCAAGAGTGAAAGGCTTTCCGACTTCTATAGACTCTTGTGCGATCGCCACTATTAAGCCCGAAATACTGGGTTCTTTGCCCCAAGTGATATTGAGTTGGCGAGCGATCGCTTCTAGTTGCTCCTTAGTTCCTGGCGGAATTGACAGTGTAATCGTGTCTTTTTTTCTTGGCATTCTCCAAAATGTACTTGCAATTTAGAAATATATATGTCAATATTTAAATTGTAAATGCAATTAAAGCTTTCTTCTTAAATGCAGTGACAAAAATGGAGGTATAAAAAAAGCCAGAGCAACGCTCTAGCTTGAAAGCCCTGATAGGGATTAGTTTTGAATAGAAGGAAAACCTTCAACCTCTATAATCTATATCCTGTAAATTTCAATCCCTGATAAGGGATTAGGGGAATTTAGAGGCTAATAGATATTATAGTCCAAAAGAGGCTTTTTTAATCTATATCTGTAAGACAATGAAAATTTCTGGTAGTGTTAAATATAACCGGAGGTGAATCCAGTTATATCCTTTAAACTCGCAGTTTCTAGGGTAACACAGCTAGATGTCCTCCGGCGATTTTCTTGTCGCTAGAGGAGGTGAATATATGGACTGCGATCCTAATGAGATTGCAAGGAAGATAGCCCAGTATCAGGATGAGATAAATGACTTCACAATGCAAATCCAAAAGCGTAGGCGATGGATTGCAGAGTTGATGTGTCTTTGGATCTGTGATCACGAGGGTAACGTAATTTCTTTTGCTAACTGGAACTTCTAGTTTCAGAAGGTTATAACTGTCGGGAGTGGGTATATCAAAACCTGCTCCTGCAAATGAAATTTGCTCAAATTTAAAATCATGAACACGGCTGTTAACCTGAAGATATTAACAGCTGCGCTTGCTGCGAAAGTGCCTTTACCAGATTCCAAGGCTTTAATTTCGACATTAGCAAGTAAAGCTGAGACATTTGCTCTTGCATCACAATTTGACTCACCTTGGCTCAAGCGAGAGTTAAGTTTAGCCAAGCCAAATCGAACGATAGGGGTATCACTACAGATTGAGTTGGATGCACATAAAGTAATTTACCAAAGTCAGGAAATTGGTAAAGTTCAGATTCTCTACAAATCTCCCTTACCTGGTGAATTGCAAGCAAGGTTAGCGACTGAAAGCGCAATTGACCGATTTTTGGAATACTTGCAAAAGCTGCATCAAATTGTTGTGCTTGACGAGAGCGATCGCCATGTGAGAGTTTTCATTCCTAACAAGCAAATATCGAGCTTTGCAGAACTTTGGCAAGAGTTTCTAGAAAAAGTAGCTTTTTCTGATTATGGCAATACAAAACATCAATTACCAGGATTAGTACAGACTTTCATTCAGATGCTAAATTCCGTTACTCTTTCTGGACGGGGATTTAGCACTTTGGATGTACCAATTTTGACGAAAGAGCAATCGAATGTATTAGCAGCTTGGTATTTTGCGGTTATACGTGATGTTGGAGAACGTCAAAATAACCGCCAAAGACAGATTTATGCATTAGAAAAAGAACTTGCTGAATCTGATTTGGATGATAAAACGGACAAATCCAAAATAAAAGAGTTGCAAGACAAGAAAGCAATGCAAATCAAGGAAGCTAATAAATATACTGAATATTTCCGAAAATCTTTTGGTAAAAGCTTAAAAGAACAATATGCTGCATGGCAAGACTTGGGACAAATAGAAACTCAAATATCGGTAGCTAAACTGACTAAATCAGAACAGAATAAACTGCAAAAAAAGCAAGAAAACTTAAGGGCTGAAGTCATTTTTACTCAAAAATCAATTCAGCAGAAGTTGCAAATATTTAATGAATCTAAAGGAGAACCTTTTGAGTTTGTTAAACTAGATGAAAAAAATAATCCTAAGAGATTTAGCGAAATTCGTGGAATTTCCAAATACTTTACCAAAACTGCAACAGACCAAATTAATTCAACTCGTGGCGATATTTTCACTCAATGTATATCTGAGATGTATCGGCTGCTAGAAGAAAATCAGCTAAATGACCCATTACCACAACCGTTACTGACAGAAGAAGCTATTTTAGGAGAAATGCGATCGCCTGGAGATGATAGTAAAGAATATTGCTATTCCTGCGGTGTTAAACTTGACGCAAAAACCGCACGCTGGCAAGTTCTCAGATTTATGTTTGAGCGTCCTTCTCAACGTCGTCAGTCAGCATCAAGTGAAGGTAGACCATATATTTGTTCTTCATGCTCTGCTTTAGCTTTTGCATCTCCATTGAAAGTCACAGATGAAAGTGTTGTTTTGATGCTTGAACCTGCAAATGATGGTACAGATTTGGAGCTAAAAAAACTAAAAATCAAAGATTATCTCAGAATGCTGACAAATAAAGAGATGCATCTGAGTGCAGACCGTTATTTGATTTTGAATTCTAATGAAGATAAGACAAGCACAGGAGATTTAGCATCTCAGAAAATGGGTCAAGTACAATATGCAATAGTAAAAACAGCCAAAAATTTTCCTGTTGAGGTGTTGGCAGATTTTAAATTTTCACTAATTATCCAAGGTAGCGAAAAAATTACCTTAAGTAGCAGACATCTAATTTTTATTAAGGGATTGATCGATAGCTATGGACAATCAATTATTACTATCGACAAAGAAAAAAATCAGCAAAAAGTAAATCTTCCTTTAGCTGATGCAGTCCGTTATATCCAACAAGATTTACCTTATTTGGCTGATTATACTCTCATTAAAGTTGCGAGTAGGTCTAATAAATACCAATTAGAACAAATCCGTGAAATGTATTGGCAGGCAATACAAAATGATTTAAAAACAAAAGGAGTCGATATGGATTCAGATAAACAACCAGCACCAAAAGCAAGGTTATATATAGATATTGCTGCATTAACAGGTATAACTTACGCTTTTGCTCAATCTCTAGAAATTACAGCCAGACAAGCAAAGAAAGGAGAGGATTATGTAGAAAGAGAAGTAAGTAAATTAATTGAAAAAGTTGATGATCCTGTAGCTTTCTGCTATTACGCAACACTGGGAGATGAAACAAAAAGAAGTGTTCAATCTCGACTTTACAGTAATCCAGAAAACTATTTTATCTACGATCAAGCCAAGGAACTATTAGATAGATTAGAACTATCTAACAGGGAAATACAAGATGAAAAAGGTAAAAAATACCTTAGCATATATGCTGACGATATTCTAAATATTTATCAGCATTTTAAAGAGAATAAGGCATATTCTCAAGAAAAAGAATGGAAAGATTTGACATATCAACTAAAACTATCTCTTTACACTCGTTTTCCTGAATTAGTTCGCAAACAAAAATCTACAAAGGAGTAATAATTATGGCAAGTGGACTTCCTAAAACTGATGCAAATAACCCTCGCGTACATTTTGACATTTATGCAATGCTCGAAGGTTCACAAGAACTATATTTTGGACATGAAGTACAGGTCAATGTCAATTTAGTTGAAACAGTTAAGCTCAAAATAAAAGATGATCTCTCTAGCGAAGCTCGTTCAATCGAAAAATGTTATCTTTCCCCAACTAAAAGAAAGGGAGTAGAAAGACGTTGCTTAATTTGGGCACCAGTAGCAACAGGGGAATTATTAGGAGATAAACAAGACTGTGGTATTCCTAATACCTGCGCTATACCAGAATGTCCAATTTGTGCAGTTTATGGTGGTTTAATAACAGGAAAGAAAACATTAATTGGTCGTGTGACACATGGTGGAGGTGTTGCAGTGCAAGAAATGTTTGCAGTAGAAAAGCAGCGAGCAATGCATCCAGCAATAATTTCCAATAATTTATCTAAAAAGGAAGAAAAGCCAATTCCCTTCAAACGAGAATATAACCAACCAGGTATTCTTTATCCAGTCTTAAACCACGCATTGAGTATAAAGGATAGTGAATTTGCTGCTGTTGCTTATGCGTTTCTTGATTCCTTACCTCGTATTGGTTCTGGTAATCCGAAGGGAATTGCGATCGCTGAGTCCTCAGACAGGCAACCATTGCTAGTAGTAGATCGCTACCTTGTACCAAAACGTAAACGTCCAATCGTATCTCCTGCTATCAATAATCCAGAAGAAGCGATCGCAGAATTTATCCGACTTTCTAGAAAACCTGAAGATGCAACTGATCATATTCAAAAAACACACTTTGAGCGGTGGATTGGTGATGCGGCTCTAGAAAAATTGCAGGAATATTCTAGCAACTTCGTTGATAACGTTTTACAGGCATAAGTCATGTACTGCCTCAAATTAACAATTCAGCCTACGGCAGCGATGACATTTCGCATCCTGCCTGGGTCAATTCTTAACATTGCAACTTATCCTTTTGTACCGCCAACTACTCTATCTGGATTTTTACGCAGACTCGGTATGATGAGCGTCGAGCTAGAGATTCCTGAGACTCGCGTGAACAACAAAAATCCACCAATTTATGCTCTACCACCTAGTTATATAGCTTTGGGTGCATACCCAGTTTCAGGAAAGTGGAGCGGAGTACATCGGACTTATCGAAAGGGAATGCGAGAGTTTAACCATGATTCTTTCTCTAGGCTTTACTTGGATGAAGACAAGGCAAATTTTCAACTTCACACATGGGAATATTTCATTGCAGAAGAATTAGTTGGTTATGTAATCAGCGAATCTAAAGCAGGTCTAGAATACTTTCAAAAATTGGAAGGCTACGGCTGCAAATTAGGTAAAGAAGGTTATGCCGTAGTTAAAGAAGTTTCAGAATTAATTGAGATGGAACGTAAAATAATTGCGGCTAACCCATCAACAATTGTCCCAATGGAAGACTTATTACAAAGCAATCACTTTATTAAAGGTTGCGATATCTATAACCTGTATCGCTACAACTGGTCAGCAAATACTCAACCTGTGTCAGAAGGGGAGGGTTTTTTAGATCAGAACCCCACTCAGGTAAATGGGTTTGTCCCTTTTGTTACTGCCTATTTTGCTCATCCAATTGGTGATCCTCCAACTTTAGATTATTACACCAACGGAAAAATTCATATTCCTGTATCTCTCATAAATCTGTTGAAAGGAGAAGTCTATGTCTAAGTCAGAGCGTCAACATCCATTTAATTTTGGTCGAGTATTCTTTCCTGAAAAATCTAACCCTATACCTAATAGGGTTTACTTTCAGCCGTTGGGAAATCATGTAGGTAACGTTAGAAGACTAGTCAAAGCTTGGAATTTTGACGACGACTTCCCAGATGCAACACTAGAAGAACGTCAAGAATCGTTTCAGAGAGTTCTAAAAGCCGCTGACATTCATGATATGGGTAAACCTCAGAAGTTTAATCTTGAAGTTAAAACTACTCAATATAGAAAATTTAAAGAATATATTTATTCATTTAAAGGGCATCGATTTGCAGCTAATAGCTCGGATATTTGGGCAAAAACTCTAGCTATAGGACATCATGATTTTTCCGTAAATGATATTAGTCGAGATACTTACAAGTTAAAGCAAGAATCTCAATATTATGCTGACATTCTAGCCAAAGACCCACTTACTTATGCTCGTGAACTCTACATTTTAGAAATGTGCGACCAGATAGAAGCAGAATTAGCTTGTCGTGTGATTGGAGATGACGAGCAAGCAGAATCTCGTGCTTTTATGGATTATACAACTGCAAAATCTGAGTTAGATGACAAGATTTACTTGATTGATCCTTGTCCTTTTAATAAAAGTAGTACTCCACTTACCTTTGAATATTGGTCAATGGAACTTAGCCAAGCTGATAAAGATAGTTTGCAAAACTGTCTAAATACAGAACAAGATTATAACTTAGGTAAAGTGTTAAATCAAATTGCTAAGAACTGGTGGCAGTCTCAGCATGGAAAACCTGAAAAATCAGAGCCTAAATCAATTACCCTGAGTGCCTATAAATCAGATGATAAGTTAAAAGATTGGAATTGCAACTCTTTTTATAAGGCATTGGGAGGAGAAAATTTTGTTCCTAATCCTATGCAAGACAGAGTATTTAAAGCTATAGCTAATAATGACCATCCCGCAGTTCTGCTGAAATCTCCTACGGGTTCTGGGAAAATGGAAGCTATTTTATTTCCAGCATTAGCGAGAGGATATCGTCTGTTTCTACCTTTACCTGCTCGTAGTTTATTAGAAGACCAGAAAGAGAGAATTGAGAAATATCTTAAGATATTTTCAAAATTACAACCAGAACGTGAAATATCTCTGGTTGTGGACACAGGAGCGCA
Organism: Nostoc sp.; assembly: GCF_036918245.1. GTDB lineage: Bacteria > Cyanobacteriota > Cyanobacteriia > Cyanobacteriales > Nostocaceae > Nostoc. The sequence goes on along the minus strand of NZ_JBALEF010000106.1, from coordinate 146,341 downwards.
GATGTACAGATGCGTTTATCGCAATGGGGAAGATATCGCTTCTACACTAAATATCAATTCTCGCCGTCATTTATATAAAGGGGATGTTATATTAACAACCCTGGATAAGTTTCTATATCGTTATTTTGCTTTTGGTGATAAACAAAAGTCTTTCATTTTCCCTTTAAGGATTCATCGAGAAAACACTTTAATTTGCTTTGATGAAGCTCATACTTATGATGAAATATCATTTACGAACTTTCAAAGCTTGGTCAAGTCTCTCTATGAAGCTGGACGCTCTCTTGTTTTAATGACAGCTACTATGCCAATAGAGCATTATGAGCGATTTAACTATTTAGAAGATTTAATTGATTTTGTAGATAACTCTCAGTATTTAGAAGAACTCAATCAATTTCAGCAGCAAACCTTAAAGCAACCTCATCTCAATAAAAAAGCTTTTGAATGGCATAGTCATCTTAAACTTGACCAAGATAATCCTGAACTGTTCCAAAATGAGATTGCGAAAATTATTCTTAAGGAATGGCAATCAAAAGCTAATCGCCGAATTATTGCTGTAGTTGAAACTGTTAAAGACGCAGCAGCTATTTACCAGTATTTAATTAAAAATGTTGGTTCTAATACTGATGCTTGTGGACGATTTATATTTCTCTATCACGGTAGAATTGCTGACAAAATTAGGCCAATTATCTACAAACAAATACAAGAACGGAATGCAAACAGTCAGCCTTATATTTTAGTTACAACCAGTGCAATAGAAGTTGGTTGTGACTTGAATGCTGAGGTGTTGATATCTCAAATTTGCCCACCTGAAAATTTGATTCAGAGAGCAGGACGCTGTAACCGTAAAGGAAATATTTCAGATGCAAAAGTAATTTTAGTAGGTGATGAAATTCCCGATTTTGCCAATAGCTTAGATTCTTTTGGATGGCGAAAATATCAAAAAACTCTCCAATCATTAGAAGATTTTGATACTCAACTAATTGCTAAATGTATTTCTATAACCCAACAAGTAGATGATTATCGAGTAGTAGAACTTTTTTCAATGCTGCATGACTATGTTTATGGAGCAGACTTAACTTGTCAACCCGCTCATGAAAAGGGTTTAGTAATTACTCGTAGCTGGAAGCCATCAGCAACATTGATTTATAAAGATCAGAGTACAGGCGAAGAACAAAAAATTACAGTTCCTATTGATCGTCTAGTCAAAAATAAAAATAATCAATATGCTAATACCTATGTCTATGAGCGTTACTACAATTATGAAAATACACGATGGGAGTTGAGAGATATAGGGTGGGGTTCTGCGTACTTAAAAGATATATTTATTGAAATTTCACCCAATAACCAAGGTGCAGGGACGTTTGATGGTAAAGATGAATATCCGTATAACCCAGAATTGGGTTTTGTTGAATTACCAGGAGTTTTTATTAAACTAAAAACATCTGACTTTGAGGAAAAGTTACTTTACCAGCATAATGACAAGAAATCGTCAATTATAACATATACAAAATCTTTAAATACTGATTAGTTCTTAAGCTACTTCCCCTTATACTATTTAACCTGATGAAGTCTTGAAGTATTCTCCCACTACATCCACTGTGAAACACTATCAACAACAATCCAACGCCTTCCCCAGCGACTACCTAAACAACTTGTGGGGAGAAATCCAAGCTTGTCCTTACTTTGCTATCAACAACCTCAACCGCGATTTTGTCGCCACTAAAGGATTTTCCGTAGTATTTCAGCGTTCTGGATTAGCAAAAGTAAAACAGCAGTTTCCCTACTTCAAACCTTACCTCGATTTGGCTCTCCAGCCTAACTGTAATGCTTTTTACCTCAATCCTTTACTGCTGAAAGAAGGCTCCCGCGTCGATCCGCATATCGATCGCTCCTTACGTTCCTACTCCAAAACCATTGAACCGCCTGCGGTTGTCAGTGTCCTCTATGTGCGCGTACCTGCGGATATGGAAGGGGGAGAACTGGTATTGCGATCGCACAAACGCCAACTTGGGCAAATTAAGCCCCAATTCAATACTTTAGTTTATTTTCAAGGTGATTTAACCCATTCGGTTAACGCTGTCAAAACCCCAGGAAATCGCCTAAGTTTAGTTTGTGAGCAGTATAGTTTGAGTGAACCTGAACTCCAGGAAATCCCTGAGTTCACTGTAGAGTCAAGAAGCACTCAGTCTACAACCAAAAAGAGAAAGTATGCCTCATAGTTTAGTGTTGAATTTGCTACCTCAATCGCCCATTCCACCCCAGTATCTCACAGGTAGACATCTCCACGCCCTATTTCTCACCCTTGTTAGTTCTGTAGATACCACATTAGGTGATCGCTTGCACGATTCCACTGCTGACAAAGCTTTCACCCTCTCTCCTCTACAAATTAGCAATACAAACTCTCCCCTTTTGAAAGGAGGTAAGGGGGGATCTAAATTGCAATATTCACATCAACAACCCATTCCCGCCGGAACACCTTGTTGGTGGCGCATCTCTTTATTAGATGACACTCTATTTGGCAAACTTACCCAACTCTGGCTAAATCTTAATCCCAATCGCCCTTGGCATCTTGGCCCGGCTGACTTGTATATTACCAGCATTCAAGGCACACCCCAATCTATTCAACCTTGGGCAAATGCCAGTACTTATGCTCAATTATACGAAGAAGCTAGCGAGCGTAATTCTTCCATTAACCTTAGCTTCTGCACACCTACCGCCTTCCGTCAAGGACAGTATGATACTACCCTTCCTACCAGAGAATCTGTTTTTAATTCCCTACTTTCGCGGTGGAATAAATACAGTGGTATAGAATTATCTCATATTGCGATCGAGTCAATATTTCCCTCATTTGTCAATATTCACACAGAAATATTAACCGACTCCCGCAGTAAATTTATTGGCATTATTGGCGAAGTTACCTATAAGATTTTGGGACAAATTGAACCAATCCAAATTAAGCAACTTAATGCTTTAGCTGATTTTGCTTTGTATGCAGGAATTGGTCGAAAAACAACTATGGGAATGGGAATGACACGGCGGCTAGATTCTCCATAATTCTAATAATCATTTAAAAACCACCTCAGTTATGAATCAAACCGAATATATTTCCATTGCGGCATTGAACCAATATGCCTATTGTCCGCATCGCTGTTGGCGGATGTTTTGTGCAGGCGAATTTACTGATAATCAATACACCATTGAAGGTACAAGTTTACACGATCGCGTCCACACTACAAGCGATGTACAACGAGGAGAAACTTGGCAAATTCGGGCAATTTGGCTAAAGTCTGAGCAATACAAACTCATCGGAAAATCTGATTTAATTGAGGCCGAATCAGGTCAAGTTTATCCCGTGGAATACAAACGTGGACGCAAAGGCGAATGGGATAACGATGAGTTGCAAGTCTGCGCTCAAGCCTTATGCTTAGAAGAAATGACAGGACAACCAGTTAACACTGGATATATCTATTATGCCCACTCCCATCAACGGCAATTAGTAGAGATTAATCAAGAGTTAAGGCAAAGTGCGATCGCAACTATTGAATCTGTCACAAATCTCCTAGAAACAGGAACAATGCCAAAACCAGTTTATAGCAAACGTTGCCAAGGATGCAGTCTTTATTCGCAATGTTTGCCTAAAGCAACTGATAAAGTCAAAAGTTATCAAGAAGTTAATTAAATTATACTCTGGTAACTTCTAGTTTGAGCATGTATTGACTTTCAACACTGTTTAAATAAAATCCCCCCGCCTGTGGCGACCCCCTTAAAAAGGGGGTAAAGGAGGAAGATAAGCCCCCTTTTTAAGGGGGGTTGGGGGGATCTTAGCGCAGTAAACAAGCTAACCAAACCGTATTGTATTGAGTTTGATAACTTTCAATTAATTAAGGATGAAATCATGGGAACAGTTTACGTAACACAAGCCGATGCTTTTATCGGTAAAGTTGACGAACGTCTCACCGTCAAAGCTGAACAAAAAACAATTTTGGATATCCCTTTAATTAAAATAGAGGGAATTGTAGTACTAGGTCGGGCTACCGTTTCCCCCTCCGTTGTCAGTGAACTTTTAGAACGTCACATTTGTTTAACTTTTCTCACACAAAACGGCCGATATTTAGGACGTTTAGAACCAGAAGTTACCAAAAATATCTTTGTTCGTAAAGCCCAATGGCAAGCTGTGGGAGAATCACAACCAGCAATACACTTAGTCAGAGGATTTGTACGGGGTAAATTGAAAAATTACCGCCATAGCTTACTTCGCACTCAGCGAGAACATCCTGATGTTGATTTGAATAATAACATCACTCGATTGGAACACGCGATCGCACCAATAGAAAAAACTAACAGTATAGATTCCCTCAGAGGCTTAGAAGGTGCCGGTAGTGCAGCCTATTTTGGTTGCTTTCAACAGCTAATCAAAACCTCAGAATTTAGATTTGAAGCCAGACGCCGCCGCCCACCAACCGATCCAGTTAATACCCTGCTGAGTTTTGGGTATTCATTGCTACGTCATGATGTGCAAAGTGCTTTAAATATTGTTGGCTTCGATCCCTATCTAGGATATTTACACGTCGAGCGTTATGGTAGACCTTCCCTAGCCTTAGACTTGATGGAAGAATTTCGCCCTTTAATAGTGGATGCTGTAGTGTTGTCGCTGATTAACAAGCGATCGCTAACTCTAACTGACTTTACCACCGAACCGCTCAGTGGTGCTGTGTCTTTAACCAAAGAAGGACTGCATACATTTCTTCGCGCCTACGAACAAAAGAAACAATCGAGTTTCAAGCATCCAGTCATGGGAAACAAATGCACTTACCAAGAATCCTTTGAAATTCAAGCGAGATTATTAAGTAAGTACCTGATGAACGAAATCGATAAATATCCTCCTTTAATTCTCAAGTAATTAGTCATTTATCCCTCTCCCCTATTTTTCCATGTATATTGTTGTCAGCTACGACATTCCAGAAGATAAGCGTCGGACTAAAATCCATTCGGTTCTCAAGTCTTACGGACAATGGATGCAACTGAGTGTGTTTGAGTGCGATATCACTTCCACTCAGTATGCTAAACTGCGATCGCGTTTAGCTAAATTGATTAAACCCGACACAGACAGCGTTCGCTTTTATTTTCTCTGTGGCTGTTGTCAACGAAAAGTCGAACGCATTGGCGGAGAACAGCCACGGGACGAAACAATTTTCTTTGCTGAGTCTCCTTCTAGCTAGGTTCCTGCATCTCAAATGCGCGGAGGGGTAGGTGTAGAAATTTCACAGCCATAAAAAAGTGCTTCTATCCCAACTCCAGTAAGGCTTTCAAGCCATTAGTCGCCTAATCCTCATCCGCGCAATCTCTGAAATGCTTATCAAAATACGATTTCAGCCTTTAAATTTTCCTGGCGCTCTTTCCAAACGAATTCTCTAATGCTATGATTGCTTTTGAATCGCGCAACCGCACCTTGAAAACTAAATACAGCTTGGCTTTCAGGCTACCGCCATTGCAATTCATCAAAATCCCTATTAGGGATTGAAACTATTTCATAGGCAACTCCTGTTTCTCAACGACAAAATTGCAATTCATCAAAATCCCTATTAGGGATTGAAACGTGAAAATGCTGATTTTGAAGCAGATTCCAGTTTATTGCAATTCATCAAAATCCCTATTAGGGATTGAAACTTTGAAATTGGGATTTTCAGTTTATCCTCAACTCCAAATTGCAATTCATCAAAATCCCTATTAGGGATTGAAACTTGTCAACCGCAGTGCGTAAAAGTGCATCTGCCCAATTGCAATTCATCAAAATCCCTATTAGGGATTGAAACCCAAATTAGCAGAAAGCATATAAGCATTATGCAAAATTGCAATTCATCAAAATCCCTATTAGGGATTGAAACTGTCCCACCACCGGACAATAGACCAGGATATTTCAAATTGCAATTCATCAAAATCCCTATTAGGGATTGAAACCCCAGTACCAAAATCACAAACAGTGCCAATTACAAAAATTGCAATTCATCAAAATCCCTATTAGGGATTGAAACGAGATCGCACCTTTATTAAGCCCAGGCATTAGCCATTATTGCAATTCATCAAAATCCCTATTAGGGATTGAAACAGCCCAAGCGATCGCCAATCGAATTGGCATCCCAATTGCAATTCATCAAAATCCCTATTAGGGATTGAAACCTGCCCAGTCATCCGGTGTGCCTTCACATTCATAATTGCAATTCATCAAAATCCCTATTAGGGATTGAAACTTAATACTGGGAACAGTGATAGAAGAATCGCCGAATTGCAATTCATCAAAATCCCTATTAGGGATTGAAACCTAAAAAGTACAGTTTAACTTGTGGCTTGAAGGTATTGCAATTCATCAAAATCCCTATTAGGGATTGAAACGATTTTGATAAAGTAATCAGCAAATCGCAATCAGAATTGCAATTCATCAAAATCCCTATTAGGGATTGAAACTGGCGATCGCTTTCCGATTGATAGGAACGGTAAGATTGCAATTCATCAAAATCCCTATTAGGGATTGAAACGGCCCCACCACCGGACAATAGACCAGGATATTTATTGCAATTCATCAAAATCCCTATTAGGGATTGAAACCTGGATTAATCGTCATTGACCGCGTTTTGAGCTATTGCAATTCATCAAAATCCCTATTAGGGATTGAAACATTGACCCCGACGATTATTAATCATGCTTGCACTAATTGCAATTCATCAAAATCCCTATTAGGGATTGAAACCCTAAAAAGCCAATTGAGGAAATGGCGAAACCTATTGCAATTCATCAAAATCCCTATTAGGGATTGAAACGGGCAATGATTCATCAGAGATGAATTCTGTTGAATTGCAATTCATCAAAATCCCTATTAGGGATTGAAACGACTCATCAGAGGCTGTTGGTGTCTGTGCTTTAATTGCAATTCATCAAAATCCCTATTAGGGATTGAAACACACTCGATCACCTCCATCTGGGTTCCGGCACGGATTGCAATTCATCAAAATCCCTATTAGGGATTGAAACGGGTTTAAGGTTGATTTCGACTTGGGCAAACCGGATTGCAATTCATCAAAATCCCTATTAGGGATTGAAACTTCAAATAAGAATCCCATTGGAAATTTTTGCAAGCGAATTGCAATTCATCAAAATCCCTATTAGGGATTGAAACGTGGATTACTGCTGCTGCTAATCCTCCCTGAAGATTGCAATTCATCAAAATCCCTATTAGGGATTGAAACTGAGGCCACAGGGGGCAATATTCTGCCTCCAAATTGCAATTCATCAAAATCCCTATTAGGGATTGAAACTTGCGTGGCGTGGTAAGAAAGATGCTTATCCTAAAGATTGCAATTCATCAAAATCTCTATTAGGGATTGAAACGACGAATTAGAAAAACTCACAGGCTATGATTTTCATTGCAATTTATCAAAATCCCTATTAGGGATTGAAACGATAAGCAAATTCGCTTTCTTACCCAATATTGGATATTGCAATTTATCAAAATCCCTATTAGGAATTCAAACATTTACTTATAGGTGTTCGTTATTTACTGAACACCTGAAGAATTTAGTTAAGCTTCAGCAATATCTTTGTTAAGCCATCGCCTAACCGCTCAATAGATTCTTGCTGTTTCGGATTTTTTAATGTGCCATCAGCATTAAAGGCTTCATAAGCTTTGGGTACGGCTACTTGGTCGGGAAGTACCAAAACTTTGATGTTTCCCAAAATAGACCGCAGGTGAACTAACCCCCGCAAACCACCAAGAGCGCCTGGGGAAGCGCTCATAATACTAGCAACCTTCCCTGCAAAAGCAGCCAAAGCCAAAGGTGCTTCATTTGGAGATGGACGAGATGCCCAGTCAATGGCATTCTTCAAAACTGCTGTGAGTGAACTGTTATATTCCGGCGAAGCAATCAGCAATCCTTGATGAGAAATCATCAAGTCCTTAAACGTGCGGGCGTTGGCAGGTAGTCCTTCTTGAGCTTCCAAATCTTGATCATACAGAGGTAAAGGTAAATCGCGGAGGTCTAGATAAGTCACTTCTGCGCCTGCTGCCTTAGCGCCAGCTGCCGCGATTTTTACCAATTTTTTATTGTAAGAATCAATCCGGGTGCTGCCGGCAAAGGCGAGGATTTTGGGTGTAGACGCCATAATTCTAGGTTGAATGGGAAGGATTAACCTGTTCAGCTGCATTATCCTGTTTTCAGGCGATCGCTATTTGCTACCTTTAGATTTTCTTTAGAAACCACTCAACTGAGAACCGCGCTGAACCAATCTAGAAACAATACGGTAGTATCTGAATAACCTAAGTTTTGTTGGGCAAAGGCGGATTTATGTTCCAAGAGATTGCTGCTCAAATTGCTTTTTCTGACTCATTTCCATATTTAGTTACAGTCTTAGGCATTACTAGCACAGCGGGAATATTTGGTTGGCGGTGGTGGAAACAAAAAAATACTTACAAATCTCTACAGTCCTTTCCCTCTCCTAAGAGACACTGGCTATTAGGAAATATTCCTCAAGTATTAGCAGCAGTGAAAGAGAAGAAATTCTTCCAATTATTGTTTGATTGGAGCCAGCAGCTAGGGCCAATGTATGTTTACTGGACTGGCCAGCCAGTTCTCGTTTTGAGTAAGCCAAAAGTTATTGAAGACACCATTGTTAATGGGATGAGAGACGGTAGCCTAATTAGGTCACAGCGAGCGAGCAAAGCTTGGAACGACATTAGTGGGCCCATTCTTTTAGGTCAAAACGGAAGTGAGTGGCAGTACAGACGCAAGGCTTGGAACCCTGAATTCAGTTCTAGCGGTCTCTCCAAATATGTGGAAATTATTAGCCAAGCTTGCGAACAAGTAATTGAGAAAATTCAGTCAGCTGCCTCACCAGAAGTTCAGGTAGATCCTCTGTTTGTAGAACTAACAATGAGGGTGATTTGCTCTTTAGTACTGGGCATTCCTGTGGATAGAAACATTACTAGTCATGAAGGACAACCCCTTGATGTTCTCAAGGTGTATGAGGCGATGGCTATTGTCGGCTATCGGTTCCTACGGGTAGCTACTGGCGAGAAGATATGGATGAAATATCTGCCAACTAAGAACTCACGAGATTATTGGGCAGCAAGGCGAGATTTAGAGGAGTTTATTACTCCCCGTGTAGACTTAGCTTTACAGATGAGAGAACAAAATCAGACCGATTTACCACAGGTAAGTCCTTTGTTCCAGGAATCAATGTTAGTGAAAATAGCTGCCAAAGAACCAAAATACAATCGGGAAACACTGATAGCAGAAGTTATTGAACTTTTAATCGCTGGTACTGATACCACGGCCCATACTTTATCCTTTGCAATAGGAGAGTTGACCTTAAATCAAAGGGTTTTGCAGCAGGCACAGTCCGTTGTTGACCAAGCTTGGGAAAGTCAAGGCAGTATTAATGGAGAAAGCCTTAAGGATTTGAATTACATCCGCGCTATTCTCAAGGAAACTTTGCGCCTTTATTCAGTCGCTTCCGGCTCGACTTCATTGGAGGCTCAACGTGACACTGTTATTGAGGGTACGGTTATTCCTCGTGGCACGAAAATATTCTGGTCAATGCTTGCTGCTGGACGAGATCCAGAAGTCTATTCTCATCCCGATGAATTTCTGCCAGAGCGTTGGTTAGACAAAAGTAAGGAAAGTAGTCAACTGCCAATGCTAGACTTTGGCTCAGGTTCTCATCGTTGCTTGGGAGAGCATTTGTCAATGCTGGAAGGAACGATGATGCTGGCACTACTGCTTCACTACTTTGACTGGGAGTTAGTCAACGGTCGATCATCTCTGGAACAGTTACAGCAAAACCTTTTGATTTATCCGCCTGATAGAATGCCTGTGCGCTTTCGGTTGAGAAAGTAGGGATAATACCATTTCAGAGGAACGCATTGGCATTGCATTGAGATGCATTATAGCTGAGTGCTGAGTCAAAACCCAGTTGTTTCAAAACTTTGAGCAATCAATACTGTCCTAATCTGTGTGACTACGGCTAGAACAATGCGAGCCGATGCATTAACAATGCGAGCCGATGCATTAACAATGCAAGCCAACGCATTAACAATGCAAGCCAACGCATTAACAATGCAAGCCAACGCATTAACAATGCAAGCCAACGCATTAACAATGCAAGCCAACGCATTAACAACGCAAGCCAACGCATTAACAACGCAAGCCAACGCATTAACAATGCAAGCCAACGCATTCATTGCCATTGCCAGGGTTTCACATTAAGTTGACACCAATGAGGAATGCTGTGCCCTTGCGAAAAGATGTAGTTTTGAAACTTATGTATATTTAGCATTTTTTGTCAATGCGTAAGTTCAAGAATACAAGAAAAGCGGCAAATTTCAATTGTTCTAAAGCATTTTTTCTAAGAATTGCTTGGCGCGATCGCACTGAGGATTTTGAAAAAACTCGTCAGGAGTAGTATCTTCTGCTAAACTTCCCTGGTCGAGGAACATAATCCGATTGGCAACTTCTCTGGCAAAGCCCATTTCATGGGTAACGATCGCCATTGTCATTCCAGATAGCGCTAAAGCTTTCATCACTTCCAGCACATCTTTGACCATTTCTGGATCTAGGGCAGAGGTGGGTTCATCAAACAAAATCATCTCAGGTTCCATTGCTAATGCCCGAGCGATCGCTACTCGCTGTTTCTGTCCCCCAGATAGTTTGGATGGGTACACATTAGCTTTTGGCTCTAAACCTACCTTAGCAAGCAATTCTAAGCCATATTCTTCTGCTTTTTGCTTGTTTATTCCTTTCACCTTGATGGGTGCGTAGGTGACATTTTGCAGCACATTCATGTGGGGAAACAAATTAAAATGTTGAAATACCATCACCAAATGCTGACGTACTTTAGCGATGTTTGCCTTGGGATTGGTAATTTCTTGCTCGTGAAAGTAGATTCTGCCTCTGGTGGGTTGTTCTAGTAAGTTTATGCATCGTAAAAAGGTAGACTTACCTGAACCAGAAGGGCCTAGTATAGCAACCACTTCCCCCTGATAAAACTCAGTGGAAATATCTTTGAGTACGTCGAGTTTGCCAAAGGATTTAGATAAGAATTCCGTGCGAATTACTACATTACTCACTTTCCCGTAACCTCCTTTCTAAAGCGGATGCACCCAAGGTCATACCCATTACCAAAACATAGTAGATTAATCCTGCAAATAGCAGTGGTTCAAAATAAATATACTTATTTGCACCAACGATTTGGGCGCTGCGTAATATTTCCACTACCCCAATCGTTGAAACCAGCGCGGAATCTTTGAGCAATCCGATAGTTTCATTTACCAATGCGGGGAGAATGTTCTTTAATGCTTGGGGCAAAATCACATCCCACATCATCAACCAATAGGGAACACCCATAGACATCGCCGCTTCACTTTGCCCTTTATCTACCGCCTGAATCCCACCCCTGATGGTTTCCGACATATAAGCGCCAGAATTCAGGGTAAAAGTTAGCACCCCAGCTTCCAATGCAGAAATGTCATAGCCTGTAAGCTGAGGTGTTGCGTAGTAAACCAACGCCAACTGTAATAACAAAGGTGTACCTCGAAAAACAGAGGTGTAGGCGTTAGCAACCCAGGTAAGCGGCTTGATGCCGAGAATTTTTAATAGAGACAGTATTGTTCCCCAGATTAACCCCAAGGATACGGATAATAGCGTGAACAACAAAGTTAAAGGGATTCCCCGCAGAATAAAGGGAATATCTCCAAGAATTCTGGTGAAGTCAAGATTCAATCCGCCTTTGGCAGGAGTTGAAGATGCAGGATTGGCGGTAGTATTCTGTGAAAACCATTTGGCGACAAACTTATTCAATGTGCCGTCGTCTTTCATTTGTTGAAGGACTTTGTTAAACGGTTCTACAAAAGAAGAACCTTTAGGAAAAGCGATCGCCGATCCACTTGCCTCCTCTGAGGGAATTATATTAAATTCTAAATCTGGGTTAGCTTGGGCAAATCCCTTGGCGACGGTATCTTCAACAATTGCTGCATTAATTCGCCCAGATTTGATTTCTTGAACTACTTCCGGCACTTTGTTGAGTTGCTTTAGCTGAATACCTGCAACTTTTTTAGCAATTTTCTGAGCATTTTGTTCTTGTATAGTTCCTAGTTGTACCCCAACCTTTTTTCCTGATAAGTCTTGGGGCTGCTTCAGGTTGCTACCTTTAGGAGCGACAATTGTATCTTTGGCTTCGTAATAAATAATTGAAAAATCAATATTTTTCTGACGTTCTGGAGTCGGAGTCATCCCAGCCATTACAAAGTCAGCACGATTTGCTTGGAGTGCAGGAATTAATCCATTAAAATCGGATTCCATTATTTTAAGTTTAAACCCTAGTTTTTCAGCAAGGGTTTTGGCAATATCTATATCAAAGCCAACGATTTGGCGATCGCCTCCTTTAGTATCATAAAACTCATAAGGAGGATAATCTGGGGAAGTAATCATCGTCAGCGTGTCTTTGCCTAAAGATGAAGCAGCTTTTAGAGAATTACTATGTCCTGTGATGATGCTGATTCCTATTACTGTTAGAACCAGTATCGTTAATAGCCATACTTTCTTTTTCTTCATAAACTTGATCATTATATAAATAATTTAAATTCCGCACCTTACAGCAGTTTTCATGTATTTGAACCACATCTGTTGTAGGGGCGCAAGGCCTTGCGCCCCTACCGCATAGTCTATTTACCTGAAAATAGTTGTAAACACGTAAAATGTGGCGAATTGAGGGTTGAAATTTAAACGCAGAGGAGCGCGGAGGTAAGCGCAGAGGTACGCAGAGAATTTGTTATGAATTAATGAAATGTTGTAATTAGCGACTGTCAAATTCTGACTTTGGTTGCCTCCAGTAACTTGACGCTGGCATAAATCGCATCAATATAAGGTGTAGGAATTTGAGTAAGTTTTCCCAATTCTGCCACCGCGCCAACAATAGCGTCTATCTCCGTAGCGCGTCCAGCTTCAATATCTTGTAGCATTGAGGTTTTATGGGCACCAACACTTTCTGCCCCATTAATTCGTTGTTCTAAAGTAATGCCAAACTTTATACCCAAATTTTCTGCGATCGCTTGGGTTTCTGTCATCATTTGCCACGCTAGTTCACGGGTGAGGGGATAGCGGCAAATATCCTCTAGAGTCGCACCAGTCAGGGCACTAATCGGATTAAATGCCACATTTCCCCACAACTTGATCCAAATTTCCGTGCGTATTTGATTGCGGATTGGTGCTTTGAATCCTGCCTGTTTTAAAGTCTGTGCTAATAATTGGATACGTTCTGTTTTAGCACCGTCGATTTCACCAAGAGTAAAGCGATCGCCTTCAATATGTTTAATTACACCTGGTGCAATTATCTCAGTTGCTGGGTAAACAACACAACCAATAGCACGTTCAGCACCGATACTAGCTTCAATAATCCCATCTGGATCAACAGATTGAATCCACGTACCTTCATACTCACCGCCATACTTGCGAAAGTACCACCAAGGAACGCCATTTTGGGCTGTCACCACCATCGTGTGAGGATTGTAGAGTGCAGGTAGAAGAGGTGCGATCGCAGGTACACTGTGAGCTTTGACAGTTAAAATTACTACATCTTGCGTCCCCGCTGACTGAATATCGCTAGTTGCCAACGGAGTAACAATTTGGCTGGAACCATCTGCCATGAGCAACTTCAGCCCATTTCTTTGAATTGCCTCCAAATGAGAACCACGAGCAATCAGTATCACCTCTTCACCTGCTAGTGCCAGTTTTGCCCCTAAATATCCACCAATCGCACCCGCGCCAACAATACAGATTTTCATTTTGTCAAAAGAATATGAGTCGTGGAAGACGGTATCCAATTGCTTTTACATCAAACAGTTACGCTTTGCATCGCTTTCAGTAGGTCTTGATAAATAGATTTTGAGGCAGCTATTATCAATCCAGGCAGACTATAATTTTCACAAGTATGCAGTGGCGGTAAAGTTGAACCGTCAAGAGTAGTTACAATCCAGCCAGCTTCTCTGGCAATAAAAGCGAGTGCAGCACCATCAATAAATTTGCCCGATTTGATCACTGCTCCACTCAAGTCGCCACTGAGAATACCATTGAGATTGGGAATTTGAATATCACTAGAGTAATCATTCGCTATATCGATTACTTTATATCTATCTTTTAGTAAATGTGCGATGGAATTCATTCCCCATCCCAACAAAATAGCAGGTTTGGCGGATGTTATATCTAATGGGGCACAAGCTGCTAAGTTCATCTCCAGCGTCCCTTTAAAAGCACCTTCACCTCGAAGGGCATAAAAATAAACGTTTTGGGCAGGAGAAATGGCAATTACTGCTTCAAAGTCATCCGAATTTAGAATACTGAGAATAATTTGGTAATTAGAATGTCCATCCATGTAAAACTTTGTGCCATCAATCGGGTCGAGTGTGACTAAGTAATCACCTTCTGAACCAAGGTCGGTAGCGCGAAAATATTTGGTGTTGTTAGAACTTTCATATTCTTCACCATAAAAGCGAATATCGGGAAAAGTGCCTAGTAATACTACTTCTACCAGATTTTGAATAGCCACATCTGCATCAGTAAGTGCAGCACTAAAAAAGTTATTTCCTTGTTGTTTGGCAGGAAGTGCAGCAATTTTTGGTTGTAGAAAATGGGCATAGGCTGCTGCTACTTTGAGATGAGGGAGTAAAGTCTCTAAAATTAATCGAGTAGTTGGTGTTGTGGACATTGCAGCAAACTCCTTTTATAAATAATCTACCGTTGACAAGGCGATAGAATTTTATCTCTAGACAAAATCACGGTATCATTTGGATGCAATGATACCACCGTTGCTATATTACTTTAACCCGTGTATCTCAAAGAGCCTATGGAAAAATCGCAAGTAAAATTACAGCTATTTTCAGGTAAATAGACCACGCAGTAGGGGCGCAAGGCCTTGCGCCCCTACAACAGATGTGGTTCAAATACATGAAAACTGCTGTAAGGGTTTAAGACCGAACGTCAACACGTAGTACAGCATTTCATTAATTCATAGCGAATTAAAGAAAGGCAATACTCTACAATGCCAATGCGTCGGCTTGCATTGTTAATGCGTAGGATTGCATTGTTAATGTGTCGGCTTACATTGTTAATGTGTAGGATTGCATTGTTAATGCGGCGGCTTACATTGTTAATGCGGCGGCTTACATTGTTAATGTGTCGGCTTACATTGTTAATGCGGCGGCTTACATTGTTAATGCGGCGGCTTACATTGTTAATGCGTTCCTCTGCATTAAAAACGCTACGCTTTTACGCAAAACTATACTTAGTAAAATTTACCATACAAAAAGCAAGCTACAATCGGGCTTTAAATTCCCATTTGAAACTCTCTTCTCTACAAGACGCTACGCGTAGCTTGTTTTCCTGTAAGGGTACAATTTTGAATTTAGGACTTACGCAAAAACCCTCTCAAACTCTCATTTCTCTGTTACCTCTGTGTCGCGCCAGTTGCTTCTCCCAAGGGGAGACGCTGCGCGAACAAGTCGGGAAACCCGCCTAACGCACTGGCTTCTCTGTGGTTCGTTTTCCGTTACCTGTGCGTAAGTCCTAGAATTGTTATTGATGGTTTTAGGAAACTTTTTCAAGCTTCTTCTGAGTAAATTTGGATAGCTTGTGGCCTTTGAGTACTGAAAATGTGCCAAGAGTGCCAAGAATAAGTAAGCTAAGGATAGAAGTGGGTTTAGGAACGGTGATTAGATATAGTTGCAGAAAAATTAATGGGTAACTCACTATCTTCCAATCCCAAACTTTCAAAACCTGGTATCATTGGCGGCGCAGAAAATACCTCTAAATATCCTGGTGTCGGCAAAAAACTCGCGAAAAATGGACTTGAATAATTTCCTCCAGAAGTGGAATACCCAAAACCGTCACCCGTTAACTGCTGAGTATTAAGACTAATTAAATTATCAACATTAAAAGGTTCGTTTCCTGGTATTGGAGTACCGGCGCGTTGCAGACCAGTAATTGTTTCACCATTTCGTGTACCAGTAATTCCAGTAATCAGGTAAAAACCCAAATTGTTAGGGGTGTCATTAGTGGTGAAAGTACCGTTCGCCTCTATGCCAGTACCAGAATAATTCCAGTTCCAACTTAAAGCAGAAGCTGCTGGCATTGTCCCGAAAACTAATCCAGATGTGGTGGCGAGGGCTATGGCAGATAGAGCTAGATTTTTCATGGAACTCGTTAGTGCGATCGCGCTTCTTGTAGAAGGTTCCGGTGTATTATACGGAAATTAACAAAGATCGTATTATCAATCTTGCCTATTTACTTAGTAGCGATCGAATAACCACGCTAAAGCAGCATCAACATTACTAACCTGTTCCCCTGGCGGTATGGCTGGACGATTTACCATCACAACCTTTACGCCCAGTTCTCGCGCTGCAATAATCTTGGGCTTTGTGGCATCACCACCGCTATTTTTGCTGACGATGGTATCAATGTTATTCTGAATCAGAATTTGTCTCTCATTATTGAGGGTAAAGGGCCCGCGATCGCACAATACCATCCCCGGCGGTACTAAAGCATCATCGCCAGGAGGGTCAATCATCCGCATCAAAAACCAAATTTTCTCCAAGTGAGCAAAAGCAGCGAGTTCTTGTCTACCAACTGTCAAAAATACCCGCTGTGCCTGGTTTTGCAGGGCTGTTGCTGCGGCTGCAACATTATCAACCTCAATCCAGCGATCGCCACTTACTTTTTCCCAAGGCGGACGGATTAACATCAGACGGGGTACTCTAACTTCCATTGCTGCATCTGCTGCATTAAAAGAAATTTGAGTAGCGAAAGGATGGGTTGCATCAATTAATAAGTCGATTTGCATGACTCGCAGATAGCTAGCCAATCCAGCCACGCCACCGAAGCCTCCAACCCGTAAATCGCCCAACGGTACTGATGGTTCACGGGTGCGACCAGCTAGAGAGGTGATTACTTCTAACCCTTGGATAGTCGTAACTTTGGCAGCTAATTCTGCTGCATCACCCGTCCCACCCAGAATCAAAACGCGGATCATTTAGATAAAGGTGGAATCTTTGCTAAAATGCCCTTTTTCATTGCTTCTGGACGTTCTGACCAAGGCAGTAAACCATCTGCTTTGGCATAGTATTGACTAGCACATTGCAGTACCGCAGAGGCACTACCATCAACGCTTAAATCACCAAATAAATATGTTAATTTACCTTTGGCAGCAAAGGCGACTACACAAGAACGATTACAAGCACTCATGCATTCAACTTCCTGAATCGGGAATTGATCTCGTAATTCCCAATCTTGTGCAAGCTGCTGAAGTTCGTGTAGAAGTTTTTCACCACCACTTTCACCTAAGCGTTTTCCATTTTGCCAAACACTGGCACAGGTTTTGCAAACAAATAAAGTATGTTCAGTAACACCCAAAGGACTAGTTGGGGAAATATTTACAGTAGTAGTCATCTGTACCTCGCAGATATGTGAAACTAATAAATCTATTTCGGTGGGCATCCTGACTCACTCAATTTGAGATTTTCGATTACAGCAGAATTCAAGTATTTGAACCACATCTGTTGTAGGGGCGCAAGGCCTTGCGCCCCTACCGCGTGGTCTATTTACCTGAAAATAGCTGTAAGTCCCGTTAATCTCAAATTGGTTCACAGTTGCTCCCAAGCGCCGGATTTGCACCGAACTTTAAGAGTTACCCCTGGTAGCTGACTCCCACCAGAACCGAATAACCTTATCGATCATACACTAGGGTTATCGGAGAATACGAAACAACAAGCTTTGCGCTAACCATCAAACTGGGCGACAGCCAGATAAAATACTGTGCATATTCACTACTTGTCCAATAACTGCGATCGCAGGCGCACTAAATCCAGTTTCCTCTACCTGTTTGACAATTGTCTTTAAAGTACCAATCAATTCTTCTTGTTCTGGTCGCGTACCCCAGCGCACCAAAGCAATCGGCGTTTCTAAATTCAACCCAGCTGCACTTAATTCTTCCACAATATAAGGCAGATTGTGAATTCCCATATAAATTACAATGGTTTCGGAACCGTGAGCGATCGCACTCCAATTTACAATCGGTCTATACTTACCCGCCGCCTCATGACCAGTGACAAATGTCACTGATGAACTATAGAGCCGATGAGTCAAAGGAATACCTGAGTATGCTGCCGCTGCAATTCCCGAAGTGATACCAGGCACTACTTCCGTTGATATTCCAGCTTTGACTAATTCTTCCATCTCTTCGCCACCGCGACCAAAAATAAACGGATCGCCACCCTTTAGGCGCACTACAATTGCATGATCCTGCGCTTTATCAATCAGCAATTGAGTTGTTTCTGACTGCAACAACGAATGTCTCCCCGCACGTTTACCAGCATTAATTTGCTCTGCTTGGGGATTAATCATTGCCAGAATTGCCGGACTCACCAAGGCATCATAGATGACTACATCTGCACATTCCAACAAACCTTTCGCCTTCAGAGTTATTAGTCCTGGATCACCTGGCCCCGCACCTACTAAATAAACCTTTCCCAAATACTTGTTCCTCTCTGTTATTGTGCGGTTCATCTATCTGTTAAATCCCAAATTAGCTCGGCTAATTCTGCACTTACTCCCAGTGGCTCTGCCAATTGGAAATTCACCGCAGAAAATTGTAATTTTAGCTCCTCTATTGAGCTGGCGATCGCATCGGTTATTCCACCAGCGAATAAAAAGTATGGCAAGATTGCAATTTCCCGATAACCAGCAGTTACTAACTCTTTCACCCGTGATTCTAAACTAGGAGGCCCAGCCCAATAAGCAGTCACGGCTCCCAAACTCGCCGCCATTGCTTCCACAGTTTTTTGCGAACCTGGGCGACGGCTACCATGAGCTAAGAGAATCCATGCTTCTGCTTTTATAGCAGCTATTTGTTTTGCCAGCAATTTCTCTAAATTAGGATGAGAACCTAAATATGGTTGCAACTCAATGATCATATCTTGACCAATAGCCTGTTGTGCTAGTGCTACTTCGGCGGGAATATCTGTCATCACATGCACTCCCGGCAGTAGAAATAGCGGTACAATTTTGAGGCGATTTTCATTTTGAGACAGTGGGCAATCGCCAAAAGCGCTTTTAGCAAATTGTTGAATTTGCTCGTGTAAAGGCTGAGGACTCATTTCTAAAGCAGCGATGCCAACCAAATGTTCGCTATTTACTGAGTTGTGATTTTTTGGCAATTTGTGACATACCAGCCTAGCTAGTTGCTGCATAGCAATTTCTGGGCGCGGGTCGCGACTTCCGTGAGATAATAGCAGATAGGCAGATGACATCGGCAAAGCTTGAACTCTCAGTTACTATATCTTACTTAACATTAAGCTGGGGTTCATAAGTACTCTGGTAATTATTGAAACTATTATCAATTACTAAACAGAAGTATTCTTAATCACTTTGACAGCGGATTACAAGTTGTAAACTACACACCTATTCGTTTCAAAACCGGGTATAAAGCCTGTTTTTCTTCTGTTAGCGCAACGGGGCGTAGCCCATTCTGACCGGAGCTTCGGAGTCTCCGGCTTTGCTCCTGAATTCTGCTGTATATTCTTCCCCTACTGCTTACCTTATTGTTCTTCAGCAGTGTAAGTATAAAATTGATTAAAAGCTCCTACCGTTTCAAATTTGTACGAAGGTATCCAAGAATTTATTTTTAAATCTGTACGATAAACACTAAAAATAACGTAATTTTGTCTTTCTGTAGTCTTGGCAATAACTTCTTGGATTTGCGGGCTAGCCGAGTCAACCAATTTATCGCAATTAAAACGGATTAAATTTTCTATAATATTCGTAGTTTTTTTACATACATCAGTTTTTAAGTATTTTGTCAGGCGTTGAACTGCATATTCTTCATATTCAACCTGACCGGGATTGGTTTTCGCCATTGTCACACCCAAGGCGGCGAGGCCTACTGCTGCTCCAGTATACGCGATGATGGTCAATGGTTTCATATTTCCCAAGTAAAATTCATTGTAATCGTTAGATTCCAGAGACTCTAAATCAACTAAGTCCGTTCCTTGAACAAAAACTCTTGATCGATTGCCAAATTATTGCTATAATTCAAATTGTTGAATGGCGAGCGTAGCCAAGTGGTTAAGGCAGTGGTTTGTGGTACCACCATTCGTGGGTTCAATTCCCATCGTTCGCCCTAGATAGTTTCATATTGATATATAGATTCCTATATAAAGATCGGTTGTGGTTCTGAACATTCATAACCATTACTTTAGCAACGATCTGTCGTCTACGAGTTCATAGACTTGGAAAGATTACAAACCTACGACAATTCATTATTTTATCAATAAGTTGATGTTTATAAGCAAATCTACTTTCTAAATGAAAATTAGGTGTGCAATGTCTTATGATCAGCTACTTCTCTACGATACTGGCTAAGGATAGAGAACCTGTTACTATGCTATCGAACTAAGCAGATGCTCATACTTCTCTGGAGCATGAGCTATTTATATTAAGATTCCCGATTTCTTAGAAAAGTCGGGAATTTGAGTGTCAGAAGTTCTTGAACGCACATTTAACTGTTAAAAAATGCCTAGAAGAATGGTCAATAATATTGTAAAGATTAAATCAAGCAGTTGAGGGCGTGATAATTTGTGCCCAAAATATCATGATGCAGTTATTTACTAACATCTATCAAAAGAAATAAAAATTGTATTCCTTTAGTGAGATCCAAAAATACTGAGTCATAGATACTTTAAGTAAAGTAGAACATGATATAAGTGCCTACTGAAAAGTTGATACTTGTATGTACACAGATAAATATAATTTATCTGTGTTGTTTCGTGTTTATATGTATCTCAGAAAAGGTGGAGGCTTATTTGTCTCGCCTAAAAAGTTAACAATGCAAACATCGTCATTTAGTGGAGTTGCTATGTCTGAATTGCTTCAAGCAGTCTTAGATAGTGAAGAAAGAAGTGATTTACGTTCCTTTATTAGTGAATTACGCCAACAAGAAAAGAAGTACTTGCTGCGGAACGACATACTCAATGTATATAGTGAGTATTGCTCCAAGTCCCAGAAACCTGAGACTTTTTACACTTCCTCGGAGTTAGGCAAACTCATTTACTATACTCAGGAAATTATTCAGGAGGACTCAAACTTCTGTTTTATCATCCGTTCTAAGATTGCCAGCCAAGAAGTTTATTGGTTGACATCAGACTTAAGCATTGAGCCGATGACGGTGCAGGATTTGTTGGATCTGCGCGATCGCTTGGTGAACAAATATCATCCTAACGAGGGCGGCCTGCTAGAATTGGACTTCGGCCCGTTTTATGACTACTCCCCAGTCATCCGCGACCCAAAAAATATTGGTAAAGGGGTACAATACCTCAACCGCTATCTTTCCAGCCAACTATTTCAAGACTCTAAACAATTGCTGGACAGCTTGTTGAATTTCTTGCGCCTACACCACTACAACGGTGTTCAACTGCTGCTCAACGATCGCATTCAATCGCAGCAGCAACTTTCCCAGCAAGTTAAAAAAGCCATAACATTTGTTAGCGATCGCCCCGATGATGAACCCTACGAAAAATTCCGGTTCCAATTGCAAACAATGGGTTTTGAGCCGGGTTGGGGTAACACCGCAGCGCGAGTGCGGGAAACCTTAAATATTCTTGATGAATTGATTGATTCTGCCGATCCTCAGACCCTAGAAGCTTTCATTTCTCGTGTTCCGATGATTTTTAAAATCGTCTTGGTGTCAGCTCACGGTTGGTTTGGGCAAGAGGGAGTTTTAGGGCGTCCCGATACCGGCGGTCAGGTAGTTTACGTCCTTGACCAGGCAAAGAGCCTAGAGAAGCAGCTACAAGAAGATGCTCTGCTGGCCGGTTTAGAGGGATTGAATGTCGAGCCAAAGGTGATTATTCTCACCCGCTTGATTCCCAATAGTGATGGAACCCTTTGTAATCAACGCCTAGAAAAAGTCTTTGGTACCGAAAATGCCTGGATTTTGCGAGTGCCTTTACGGGATTTTAACCCTAACATGACTCAAAACTGGATTTCTCGGTTTGAGTTTTGGCCTTATCTAGAAACTTTCGCGATTGATTCCGAAAGAGAACTACGGGCAGAATTTCACGGCACACCTGACTTAATAGTTGGAAACTATACTGATGGGAATTTAGTTGCATTCTTGCTGGCGCGACGGCTAAAAGTTACTCAATGCAATGTTGCCCATGCTTTAGAAAAATCTAAATACTTGTTCAGTAACCTCTACTGGCAAGAATTAGAGGAGAAATATCATTTTTCATTGCAATTCACTGCTGATTTGATTGCGATGAATGCTGCTAATTTTGTGATTAGCAGCACCTACCAAGAAATTGTGGGAACACCGGATAGTGTGGGACAGTACGAGTCTTATAAGTGCTTCACCATGCCAGAGTTGTACCATGTGACCAATGGCATTGAATTATTTAGTCCCAAATTTAATGTCGTACCGCCTGGAGTAAACGAAAATAATTACTTCCCCTACACCCGGAATAAAGACCGGGTGGAGAGCGATCGCCAACGCCTTGCAGAAACACTCTTTACTCTGGAAGACCCCACACAAATCTTTGGCAAACTTGACGATCCTAACAAACGCCCTCTCTTCTCAATGGCGCGTCTTGACCACATCAAAAACCTCACAGGTTTAGCTGAATGTTATGGTCAAAGTAAAGAATTACAAGAGCATTGCAACTTAATTTTGGTAGCGGGTAAATTGCGCGTCGAAGAATCAGGCGACAACGAAGAACGTGACGAAATTATCAAACTCTACCAAATAATTGACCAGTACAATCTCCACGGGAAGATTCGGTGGCTGGGTGTGCGCCTGACCAAAACTGATTCCGGTGAAATTTACCGAGTCATTGCCGATCATCAGGGAATTTTTGTACAACCAGCTTTATTTGAAGCTTTTGGTTTGACAATTTTAGAAGCGATGGTTTCAGGATTACCGACTTTTGCCACACAGTTTGGTGGGCCATTGGAGATTATTCAAAATAAGGTGAATGGCTTTTTGATTAACCCGACAAATTTAGAGGAGACAGCCACCAAAATTGTGGAATTTATCACTAAATCCGAACAAAATCCTAACTATTGGAATGAAATTTCCCAGCGAGGAATTGACCGAGTTTACAGCACCTATACTTGGAAAATTCACACTAGCAAGCTATTATCATTAGCACGAATTTATGGCTTCTGGAACTTTACCTCAAAGGAAAATCGGGAAGATTTATTGCGTTATATCGAGGCTTTGTTTTATTTAATTTACAAGCCAAGAGCGCAACAGTTATTAGAGCAGCATAAGTACCGTTAGTTTGTCATTTGTCATTTGTCATTAGCTAAAGACTAAAGACAAATGACTAAGGAGAATAAACAAATAACTAAATTGTCAACGCACTCCATGTTCGTTGACCAACTACTCCATCTACACCTAAATTTCGCTGGTTTTGAAAGGCTTTGACAGCAGTCTCTGTTAGTGCGCCAAAAATCCCATCCACTCTCACAGCATAACCGTTAGACACTAATAGCTGTTGTAAGGCTCTGACAGCAATACCAGAACTACCGAAATAAAGAGTCGGTAGAGGTTGGCTACTAAACTTTTGGAACTTTCCTGTAGCCTTTGTACGGACTTTACCTCCAGATTGAAAAGACTTCTTAGGCTTACCTAAGTTAGAAGAAACTAGTCCCAGATTCTTTTTGCTGATTTTCTGAAGTATGTGTTCTTTTTCTAGTTTCAGCGCTGAGAGAGAAGCCTGGGAAATACCATCTGTCTGCATGAATTCAGGTGGTGTAACTTTAGCAGTTATCTCTAACTGACTCTGTTTTGACTGGTTTACGTCATTTTCCATTTGAAATAATTGCTGCTGTGGCAAATTGCTCCCAGATGCTTGTCTTATTGTTAACACGCCCGTCATCATCAGGCCAATTTCAGTCATTTTAGTTTATTTTACTTCAACCAACATTTCTTTTAACCAACAACATTGTTGTTGTTTGGGATAGTACATACTGACCAAACAAAAAAGTCATGTACTAATTTTTCCAGATAATATTTTCATGTTCATGTTTGCTCACCTCCGATTCCATTTAATCAGATTAATATCATTAATCAAGCCATCAAGTTATCAGACATACTATCTAAATCAATGGTTTAGACAATAACATACTATACGATCATCTGGGAATGTCATCAAACAAATTTACCCAGTTATATTTGGAGCGTGCTTGGTATGCTGATGTTGCTTTTATCATGTTTATACTGCCATTAAAAATACTACTGAATTCATCGAGTCAGTTTTTTAACTATTGATTAAAAGCTCTTAATTTCCAACACTTTTTCCTATTTTACAGGAAGTTATAAACTTTTTATCAATCACAACTTATGTCGCTCTTTCAACCTATTCTCGGAAAGCGCACACTTTAATCTCAAAAGAATGAAACCGCACAACCTTGTTGTACGGTATTAAATTTGAGTTAAAGTTTAGATATTACATGACAAAATTACACAGGGGCACTGAACATAATGTTTGTGCAATTCTCTTGTCTAATCTGTGTTAATTTTTATATCATTTTGAAACTTTGAGAAAGGATGCACCTTAATCAAAAAGGATGTAGGCGTAGGCCGCCCTTAGATATCGCTTAGTACGCCCAGTTGTGGATATTGAAAAACTTTTTACCTTTTTTCATCTCGCCACAAAGCAATACCGCCTAATAAACCAGTGATATTGGGGATGAGTTTGACATTTAATGGTAGCTGGAAATTCACTCTCACAGCTTCACCACCGCCAATGTAAAGGTAGTCATAATTAAACAGATGTTGCAAAGATGCGATCGCTTTTTCTAAACGCCTATTCCATCTTTTCTCACCAATTTTTTCTAACTCTGCACGCCCCAACTGCTGCTCAAAAGTCTCCCCTTTGCGAAACGGATGATGTCCCATTTCCATATTTGGTACTAGCTTCCCATCTACAAATAAAGCCGAACCAAACCCCGTACCCAGAGTAATCACCAATTCGACACCTTTACCTGCGATCGCACCAAAACCCTGCATATCTGCATCATTAATCACCTGTACAGGCTTGTTTAAGTGTTTTAATAATGCTGTTTCCAAATCAAATCCGATCCAATCTGGATGTAAGTTTACCGCTGTTTCCGTGACTCCAGACCGCACCACACCAGGAAAACCGACCGAAACGCGATTAAATTCACCTTGAGCGCTGGCTAACACCACAATTGCATTAATTACAACCTCCGGTGTCGCAGGTTGCGGTGTATCTAAACGCGCTCTTTCTGTTACAGGATTCCCCGTAATATCCAAAACCATAGCCTTAACGCCACTACCGCCAATATCAACTGATAGGGTACGAATCGATCCATTTTCTTCAACCATTGAGTTACATCCTTGTTAATACTTGTTATTTCGTTATTATGCTCTGCTGCATTTGATAATATCTGGATGTTTGGAGAGTCTTTATATTGGTGGAGAGTGGGGGAGCAGGGGAGAAGTTGCAGTAAGTTTTTCCCCTCCGCACCTCTCTCTGCCTCTTGTACCCAATGCCCAATGCCCCATGCCCCATGCCCAAAGTTAAAAATCCCATACATTCGATGCCGACAACATCTAGATTTGTTAATCTAAGAATAATAGAGATAGTACTGGCGTAGCTGCTTAAAATCTATCGGGCAGCAAATTTCTATTGAAAGTAATATAAGAGAAAGAATTATGACGGCGTTTGAACCTCAAAGCATCCGCTCGTATAGCCAAGAAGATGTCCAACAAATTCTGCACTTAGCGATCGCTCGTCAAGCAGATGATAAAGACACAGAATTTTCTTATGAGCATATATTAGAAATTGCTGCTGAGTTAGAAATTTCACCTGAGTCTTTAAAATTAGCAGAACGCGATTGGGTATTACAACAGGGCCAAGTTCAACAGCGAAAAGCTTTTGACGCCTACCGCATCAGAAGATTTCAGAAGCGTTTAAGCAAATATGCAATTTTCAATGGCTTTTTTATACTGCTTGATTTAATCACCGGTGGCGGAATTTCTTGGTCGCTGTACATTTTGCTATTCTGCGGATTGCCTGTAGCGCTTGATATCTGGAATACCTTTCAAATTAAAGGCGAAGAGTATGAAATGGCATTCCAAAAGTGGAGTCGTAACCATCAGATTAAGAAAACTATCAGCACAGTTTTGAATAAGTGGTTTAAGGTATTACAGGCTTAATCAAAACTTTCCCTAACCCTAACCCATCTCTACTTAATTCCCCCCATTTCTGGGGGGAATGTTTTGCGATCGAACTTAATTAGATACTGAATTAGCCGCCTCAGAAGCCTTCTCGGCTGGTGGAAAGCCACCCATACGAATCTCAGAAGTGAAGGAAGTGATGCTAAATCCACCAAAACTCTTGAGGACATTTACCCGCATTCGCAAATTGGGGCTAGCAAACCACAGGCGTTCCTCTGAGAAGATGGTTTCATCCTCTATAGTTAGGATCAAAGCACCATCACTGTCAGTTTTATAGCGTCCGGCAACTGGAGTTTTATTGGCATCAACTATTTCTCTCAGTAACCTGCCTTGGGCCGGATTATCCGCATCAGGTACCGAAACTAACACAGTTGAACCACTATGTTTTGCTTGATCCTTGTCCATTGTGCCGTTCCAGGTAATTTTGGTAGCACAGGAAGCAGAACTAGGATTAATATTGTAATTTTGACACAGCTTAACTGCTTCTGGATGATCTACTGCCAGCGCCTCAATGATAATATCTGACTTGCTATGTTCCGATTGGTTAAAAGCCAAATGTTGACTAGTACGATGAGAAAACCATTTACCAGCACTTAACTGAAAAAACTCTTCAATATTCATGAATGAAATTACCCTGCATCAAAATGCTAAAATTCCCACTTAATTATTATTAAAAGGTAGCAGGAAGCTTTAATATTAAGCTTGATTGCCTATTTCCTCAAGCTTTTTGAGGCCAATTCTGGCTGCCTCAGCAACGTTGAAATGATTGTCTTTTTCCAGGTATTTTAAAGCTGAGACACTCTTGGGAGTGGGAAGATTTCCCAAGGCTTCTGCCAAACGCTGCCTGACTAACCAATCATCTGATTCGGCAAAGCGCAGGATCTTGTCTACAGACTCAATGTCTTGAATTTCTCCCAGTGCAGAGATTGCAGCTTGTTGTAATACTACTTCTTTGCTATCCAATGCCTGAAGAAGAATTTGACGGGCACGGGGATCTTTAATATTACCTAGAGAAACGGCTGCACTAAAACGTACTAGCCAATCAGTATCTTCATAAAATGCCCGTGAAAGTACCTCAAAGGCTCTGGCATCACCCAAATATCCTAAAGCACCAGCAGCATCAGCGCGTATACCATAATCAGGGTCATTTTCGAGAATTTTTACCAAAATAGAATAACATTCCGGTGTTGGCTTGATTCCCAGAGCAAATATTGCCATCGATCGCAGTTGCAAAGATTCGTCGTCTAGTACCTTTTTAATCAAAGGTACTGCATCCTCAGCTGCAACGTGACGCAGATTAGCAAGGGCTACCATGCGATCGCGTAAATTCGGACTTTCTAGCTGAGTAGAAATTTCTTGTAAGCTTAGAGCTGCCATTTAGTTCAAAGCGTTTTCTTTACTTATCTTAATTTACCCGATTTGTTGATCAGGCTGTCGCCATAGTGAAGTAGGAGTTTGGCGACTTTACAAAATGGCTCAATTATGAATAAAAATGCGATCGCGCTTATACCAGTGAAGGAAGTCGGTGTAAAGCGTCTACCAATTGGGAAAATCACCCGCATCCATAGCCCTCTCTAAGAGAAGGCGTACTTACCAATTCGTTTAATAAATATTAAGTACATCTTCATCGTGAATTGGTACGAGTAGTTCTGCCGATTGCAAAAAAGCCGCAAAACTGGCGAATAACAACATATTAGCGTTTTTAAAATAGTATTTGGGGTAGTAGTCGATTATGTATTTTTGTAAAGATATAACAAGAAGTTGCGTAAAGTTATTAGCTTGACTTGAGTAACTTAATATAAGTTCCCTTAAACATAAAATCACAAGCCTAAAAAACTGCTTTGCAAAAATATCTCTGGGAAAAATACAAATGCTAGCAGGAATAGATTGTATGAAAATTAGTAAGCATGAGTCAACAGCTTTTCCTATAGAAATCCAAGTAATACCTAAACAGTCAGAGAAAATTATTGATCAGCCTTCAGAATCTAAGAACAATTCAGACTTTGAGAATAAAGAGGAAAAACAACAACGTCTAGCTATTCTAGCAGAAGACACACGACGTAGGCTGAAACGAAGTGCTATGGACATTTATTGCATTGGTGTCAACTTGTTAGAAGCTCAAAAAATTAGCGGACATGGTGAGTTTTTACCTTGGTTACGACAGGAGTTCGGAATGGGAAAAACTTCAGCCTATGAGTTTATTCATGTTGCTAGAGCATTTGAGTCCAGAATTCCGATTATCGGAAATTTAATTAATGGTATTACTCCTACTGCTCTCTATAAACTAGCCGCTCCTAGTACATCTGAAGCTGCTATAGATGAAGCAATAAATATTTTGAAAACAGGTGAAGTAGTTGATCCAAAGGTTGTTAAAAATCTCATTAAAAAATATAAAACTCCTAAAACAGTAAAAGAACAGCAACAAAAAGCCTCTTCAGTTAGTCAGCAGAGAGATACAAATCAAGTAGAGGCATTAGTCTTACCCAAGGCTAAGGTTTCTAGTATTGAACAAACAAACACTAATTATCTGCCACTTTCTTCTCCACTTCAACAGAATGAACTGCAAAAATTGGTAGCAGAGCGTGATACTTATAAAGCACAAGTAGAAGCACTACAAATAAAAAATCAGAAACTTCAGCTAGATATTGCAAAACTTCGTTCAGAATTGACTTTATTACAAACTAGTAAAACTAGCAGTAGTTAGGGGAGCCTCTGATACTTGTCTAAGCACTGAATTATGGTTCTGGTTTCCGTGCCATAGAAAGAGTAAAAAAAGTGCATAACACAACGGTAATCTATTGGGTGAAACAAATCGGTATTCATATTGTGATTCAGCAACGCCTGTGGAAGACATTGCAGTTTTGGCTCAGAAACATATCTGTATCTACCCTCTTGCGCTAAAGTTGCATAAGAATGTGCATCTAAAGCCAGGAGGAAAGAGTTGTGAAAGCAGTCTTGATGACAGCAGCTGGCAGTCCCGAAGTTCTGCAAGTACAGGATGTGCCAAACCTTGCTGTTCCCGTAGGGAATACTGAACTTTTAGTACGTTTGGTGGCGGCTGGCATTAACCCCATTGACACTAAACTTCGTAGTCGAGGCAGTTTCTACCCCGATCGCACGCCAACAATTTTAGGATGTGATGGTGCAGGTATTGTTGAAGCAGTGGGTGCTGGCGTCCAGCGTTTTCACGTAGGTGATAAAGTATATTTTTGCTATGGTGGC
Organism: Nostoc sp.; assembly: GCF_036918245.1. Taxonomy (GTDB): domain Bacteria; phylum Cyanobacteriota; class Cyanobacteriia; order Cyanobacteriales; family Nostocaceae; genus Nostoc. The sequence goes on along the minus strand of NZ_JBALEF010000106.1, from coordinate 116,824 downwards.
TTGGGCGCACACCAAGGAAATTACGCTGAATATACCGTTGTGGATGAGCGGTTTGTGGCACGTAAACCCGCCTCTATTTCCTTTGCCGAAGCAGCAGCAGCGCCTTTGGTATTAATCACCGCCTGGGAAGCTTTATATGAACGCGGACGATTAGAACCTGGAGATCGGGTTTTGATTCATGCGGGTGCGGGTGGTGTCGGTCATGTAGCAATTCAATTGGCGAAACTTAAAGGTGCTACTGTTTCTACCACAGTAAGTTCTGAGGAAAAAGCTAATTTCGTCAAAGAACTTGGTGCGGATAGTGTAATTTTTTATAAACAAACAGACTTTGTGCAAGCGGTATTAGATTGGACTGGCGGCGAAGGCGTAGACTTGGCTTTTGATACCGTAGGCGGCGAAACCTTTCACAAAACCTTCCCCGCAGTGCGAGTCTATGGTGATATTGTTACCATTCTCGAACCAGATGCCAATACTGTTTGGAAAACTGCTAGAACTCGCAACCTCCGCATTGGTTTAGAATTCATGTTGGCACCAGCCTTGCTAGGATTACAAGAGAGTCTCCAGCATCATGCAGAAATTCTCGAACAATCTGCCACCTGGATCGATGAAGGCAAGTTAAAAATCCATGTGAGTCACAAATTTCCCTTAAAAGAAGCAGCTAAAGCCCACCAGCTGATTGAAAACGGGTCTGTGGCAGGTAAAATTGTTCTGCTGATTAGCGACGAATGATCGAACAATTTGCATAATTTATCTTTTAAACGCAGAGGCACGCAGAGGTTAAACGCAAAGGTACACAGAGGAGTTTCTCTGCGTACCTCTGCGCTTCCCTTCTCTGCGAGACGCTTTGCGAATGCGTTCCTTTGCGTTTTACTTCTCCTCTTCCTCCCCCTACCTGCTTGGGCAGCACAAACACAACCAGAACGCACACCTCTAACTCTAGAATTATTGCAAGAACGACTACGCACACCCATACTCCGCGAAGGAAATTTGACCATAGATTTGCAGAAAATGGCGATTGATTTGCGCCCAGAAAACGCCAGCTTTCGTGATGCTTTTTACCAACTACTGCGAAAAGAACTCGGTACAAAACCTCTAGGTTTAGACCTCAGCAATGCTTTGATTTTGGGGGATTTTGTCGGCAGCGATTTGGGTTTAAGAACACCATTGTATGCAAAAGCCATTGCACCCATTTTCACCGCTACCGAACAAGAAAAACTAGAACGTTTGCGCTTCGTTTGTCTAGAGTCACTCGCGATGTCTACGACGGGCTACACCTACGCTTTACCCAACTCCAAAGATTGTCGAGCGCTTCTGGGAACAGAGTCAACTCCATACACTGAAATCGCCGTCTTTCGTGGTGTCTTAACACTGGTGCAAACTCGCTTCAACGGCGAAGTGAAGTTTTCCAATACATTTTTTCTTCAGTCTGTGGATGCCCAAGGTGCAACTTTTCTCCAACCCACTAACTGGACTGAAACCAGATTTGCTCGTCCCATTAATTTCACCAGTGCTAACTTCCAACAACCAAGCAATTTTCAGGGCAGTATATTTTTTGAAAAAGCTAATTTTAAAAAAATTAAATTTCGGGAACTCGCTGATTTTCAAGGTAGTATCTTTGAGAAAACTGCAAACTTCAACCAAGCAACTTTTAAACAGTTGGCTAAATTCAGTAGTGTCCAATGGCAAGGAAATACTGATTTTTCAGAAGTGTATTTTGCCAATCAAGCCCAGTTTACTAAAGCAAATTTTAATCAGTTTCTCCTTTTAACAGAAGCGACTTTTGAACAAGCTGTAAGCTTTCGAGAAGCGGAGTTTAACCAATTAGTAAATTTGCAAGGTGCAAACATTCTGAACCAAGCAGATTTTAGTGATGCGAGGTTTTCTAAAGAGGCTTGTTTAAGCGTACCTGGTTTAACTTTTAACTCTAACCAAGCGAAAATTTTAGGTAATCCCGGTCAGATTGGTCAGATGTTCTGCATCCCAACATTGCAAGGTAATCAAAACATTTTGCGGAATTTGGGGCAAAATTTCCGTCAGCAACAGCAAGTTGCCGATGCTAATGAACTGGAATACACAAAACAACGACTGCGATTAATAGAGTTTGGCCATCGTTTGACGGCTACAAATATTAATAGTGCTTCTGTTGCAAGTTTGATTAACCTGGGTTTTTCTGCAACTCAAGCTGAAGCGATCGCCCAGCGTCGTCTGGTAAAATCTTTTCGCAACAGCAGTGAGTTACTCACTATAGCAGACATCGATTTAGAAAAATATACCCAACTAAGCGATCGCTTAATTGTTGGCGAAACCCTTTCTATAGTTGGGTGGTTACTGCAAGCTTGGAGTTGGTTGGCGTTGAGTGTATTGCTGTTGTTGAGTGGCTATGGGACAAATTTTTGGTTAGTCTTTGGCGTGGGAGGATTAGCGATCGCTTATTTCGGCCTACTATTTTGGCTGGTGGATCGTTATCGTCGCCTGCATCCCATACCAATTATTCCCACATCTTACGAAACCATTTCGATATTAGTCAGTTTTAGCGTTTTAGAATTCTTCAGCTTACTAGCGATCTTTCGCAATGCTGAACAACCTTGGCTGACATTGGGATGTCTGTTAATAATTATTGTCCCCGTCCCAATGGCTTTATTAATCCGACTTTACCAACAAGGTCGTTATCATGACTTAATGGACGTTTCTTACTTCACAGAAGACGGCACATTTCGCCAGTTACGATTATTGATTGGACGTTTGCCAGTCATACCAAGGAATGAGACATTTCGGGAACGATATATGCCCTTGTTGTGCGATCGGCGTTGGAACTGGCTCAACTACTATGATTTTAGCCTCAACAACCTAGTTAAATTAGGATTTAACGACATCCGCCTGCGAGACGAACACTTACCAGGTATCATCTCTGCACTTGCTTGGTATCAATGGAGTTTGGGTTCAATTTACATCACCCTAGTTTTGTGGACACTTTCGCGTACAATTCCGGGATTGAATTTGCTGATTTATCTGAAGTAATCCCTGTACCTGAACCTTTTTTCGCTGCACTTCGTAGTGGTGCTAATATGATGCAAGGTAACTAGGTCGGCGTAAATAATTATCGTTGGGATAAGGTAGGGAGCAGGGGCAGAGGGCAAGGATAAAAAGCGTTTCAACCTTGTTTGCTTTTATTCACATAGTTTGCTTTTATTGTGCCGAATTAATTATTGTAAGCTATAACTAACTGTGCTATTTATTGTTATCAGTCTTGCGCTATAACGTTGGATAAATACAGATAAATTAAATATCTAAAAATTTGGTAAATTTATCAAAAGATTATTCATTGCAATATAATACTTAATCCAAATTTAATTTTATTATCCAAAAAATTTAGTTATTTTTTTAAATCATTAGACTTATTGCAAAAATCCTTGAATCACCCCTCCCCTTGTGAAGGGGAGGGAGCAAGATTTCAAGTTTCCCCTCTTTATAAGGGGGGATTAAGAGGGGTCTATTCGACTTATGCAAGAGGTCTATTGTCTTAAAATATCTACAAATTTGATAAATATATCAAAATATTTTTCATTGTCCTTAAAAATTCAATCATATACATTGTAAAGTGTAAGTAGTTTTGAGAAAAAGTTGATTATCTCCACTTAATAAAGATAACCAAATAATCTAATAGCTACTGACTAGTTTTGCTAACAAAAAAACAATAATAAAGTCACAAAATAAACTTATATTTTGTCTATTTTATGTTGCGATGCTAGCAAAATTTTCATCAAAATAATAGAAGGATTAATCCTAATGGCAGAAGATTTGAGTAATAGTAGTAGCAGTAACTCCTCTACTAGTGGGAACAATCCGCTTGGACAATCACCCTTCGGTCGCTTAGAAGAAGTTGTCGGTAAAGAAGGCGTCAAAAATCTATTCAGTGGTGTTGGTAATGGAGAAGGTGGCAGTAGCCCATTTGGTGGTAGTGCCGGTAGCGGTGGCAGTCAGCCTGATTTACCCTACGGTGGTAATCCTTTCGCTGGCGATAACTTCTGGAATATCTTTGCAGGCGGTGTAAACCCATCCACAGGCGGCGGTAGCCCATCCACAGGTGGTGGTAGCCCATCCGCAGGTGGTGGTAGCGACCCTTTGACCGGTGCTGGTGGCAGTAGTAACCCATTCGCAGGCGGTGGTAAGCCACCCGCAGGTGGTAGTAACCAAGGTAGTGGTAGCGATCCTTTGACTGGTGCTGGTAGCCAGACCTATGGTATTAGCACAAGTGAAATACCGAACGGGTTCGATTTGAGGGTTACTATTGACAAGATAGTTGACTCAAAGCTTGACAAGGAACTGGGTGATGGAAAAACCCCATCATTTGGTAGCGGACAAGGACAAACCCCCTCATTTGGTAGCGGACAAGGACAAACTCTCCCATTTGGTGGTGATGGACAAACCTCCCCATTTGGTGGTGGACAGGGACAAACCTCCCCATTTGGCGGTGGTCAAACCTTACCATTTGGCGGTCAATAAATCCCGTTTGCTTAATAGAATTATTGCAAAAATCAGCAGATAAATAAAGGCAACAATAATGAGTTCTTCAGTACATAGTATGCTAGTACGGTTTGGCACGAATAAACATACCATTCGATAAAGCTCAAAAGCGTGTATTATTGGTGATGTGCCTTCTGCCTTATTGTACTAGTTTGCTATTTTACGCCCTAGAACTCTTTACAGGTAAAGATTTAAGCAATATTTTCTGTTAGTTTGACGGTAAGATGATTAAAGCCTTTATTTTAGAGAGATTTTGGGTTTAACAAATTCATAATTTGTATAAGAAGTACTGAAGACCCCATAATTTTTTAACTAATAAATAGGAGAATTAGTGCCAATGGAAGCGTCTGCTGTCAATCCTATTAATGGTGGAGTTAACCCCTTAAGTGCAGGTGGCGCTAGCAACCTATATAGCGGTAATTCCTTTGCTGCCAATGACAGTTTGTCTGCTGTTAAGGGCAGCCTGTTGACGGGTGGTAGCAATCTGTTATTAGGTAACGGTAGCAATCCGATTCCAGGTGGCGGTATTAACCCGTTTGCAGGTGATGGTGGCAGTGGGCTTCAGAAATTAATCTTTGAGCGATTAAAGTTAGTTGTGGGTGATAACTATTTCAAGGGTATTGATAACACATTAGCAGGAGGTAGTAACCCGTTTGCAGGCAGTGGTTATCCCATTCCAGGTGGGGCTACCAATCCGTTTGCAGGTAACAGCAATCCGATTGCAGGTGGGGGTACCAATCCGTTTGCAGGTAACAGCAATCCGATCGCAGGTGGGGCTACCAACCCTTTTGCAGGTAACAGTAATCCGATTGCAGGTGCTGGAAGTCTGCTTCAACAATCGCCTTTCGATCCGTTGAAAGAAGTCCTTGGTAACAATATACCCTTTAGTAACACTGGGAATACATCTAATTCAGGTAGCCAAACCTTTAATCAGAGCAACGCACCGGTTGGGAATGGTAACAAGAATTTTGGTAATAATAACGCAACTATTGGTAATTTTAACTCAGATTATGGCAGTAACAGTGCAACCATTGGGAATGGTAACTGGAACTTTAATAATGACAACGCAACGATTGGTAATGGCAACTGGCTATTTGGAAAGGATAACACAACCCTTGGTAACGGCAACTGGTATTGGGACAACGGAAGTAAGAATTCAACACTAGGTAATGGTAATTGGCACTTCGGCAGTGACAATGCAACCATTGGAAACGGCAATTGGGATTTCGGCACTGATAACACAATTATTGGTAATGGTAACTGGGTTTTTACCAATGGAAATGAAATTATTGGTAATGGCAATTGGTTAACGAAGACTGACAACACAACGATTGGAAACGTCAACAATACCAGCAGTTTAAAGTTATCCTCATTAGGGATCAAAACTGATGTCAACAATCTGATTGACTCTCTTATAGGTAAAATAGGTCAAAATTTTCTTGGGTTTACAGGAGATTTTGATGTATCAAGTAGCCAAACCTTTAACCGCCTCATCTCTTCTAAAAGTGTTGGTAATGACACTAATATATCTAAGGATATTGAGCAACTTTTGGCATCACTCAGCCCAATTCAAGGAAATTTCATCAATTATCAGCCTGTGCAAAACCCTCAACCTGTCCCAGAATCTGCTTCTTCAGTGTCGTTGGTAGTAATGGGACTGGTGTGTTTGCTGTTGTCACTCTTCAAAAAACAACAGCACTGTTAAGGTAAATTCAATCCTTCTAAGCTGATTGCGATCGCACTTTCTGTTTCTTTACCAGGTTAACTTACAGCAGTAATTAGCGAGAATTGATGCTGTGTGCACCAAGCCATCCTCATGGAGACGGTTTGCGATGTCTACGATGGTCACTGAGCTTGCCGAAGTGCGGGCTACGCCTACGCACTATAGAGCAACTGATAAGTTAATTACAACGATTGCTGCAATGATTTAAACGTTTCTTATACATGAACAAGTAATTGTTGCAAAGCATGAAGCATTTGCAGCAACTGCTTATACCTTTCTTGGAAATACTTAAACGTTTCTTATACATGAACAAGTAATTGTTGCAAAGCATGAAGCATTTGCAGCAACTGCTTATACCTTTCTTGGAAATACTTAAACCTTTCTTATACATGAAGGAGCAATTGTTGCAAACGCTTTAATTTTGGCAACTAGTTTTCAGGGTTAAGCGAGTTACGAGTGCTGATACCAAGGAAAGGGGAGACAAAGCATAGCTTTGGCTCTTTGGGGTGCAATGATTGTAGGAATCATAACTAATTTCCTTTCCTTGCGCGCGGAGTTTTATGAGTGCTATAGCTGTATTTGCTAAATTTGATGGACGATCGCTATTCGAGTGCTAGGACTTACCACAACTTGGGAATGGTTGCCCAAGAGTTGCGGGAATACGACCAGGCACGGGATTATTATCAACAAGCCCTGGAAATAGATATCGAATTTGGCGATCGCTATTCGAGTGCTAGCACTTACGGACAATTAGGATTGCTTGCACAAACGCAGGAGAATTACGCAAAGGCTAAGGCTAATTTACAGACAGCGTTGGAGATATATGTTGAGTATCAGGATGAATATATGGCTACGTTGACGCGAGAAAATTTAGAGGGTTTACCGGAGTAGGGGGATATGGGCGATGTGCGATGTCTAACGACAAGCCGCGTTGCGTCTACGCATTTGGGTTTTGTGGGGAAGGGCGATCGCGTTTGCTTGATTGGTTTGGCAGAGCGATCGCTCTCCAGTTATCCTTAAAAGTTACAATGAGTATGGTATTTACAGGAAAGGCAGAAATGACTGCAAAAGACAAAATTCACGCTGAAATTGATAGCCTTAACCAAGAATATCTAGATGAACTATATCTTTTAATCCAAGATTTTGCCCAATCTAAACAACATCTGAAAAAACCGAGTTTCATGTCAAAATTGAAACAAATCAAGATAAATGCTCCAGAGGATTTTGCTAGCAATCTTGATTCTTATCTAGCTGGGGATGAGAGTGATAAATAAAATCTTTGTTGATACGTTATTTGTGGGGGAAATTTATACTTTATAAAGCTTACAGTAGGAATCGCGTTTGGGTTTGTGGAGGTGCGATCGCTCTAAGTTTTTCTTGCTTCTCAACTTTCATCTTTATAAATATTTTTACGATGTCCGACTTCCACAACATTCACCACTAGAAGATCGTCGAAAATATCATAGATAACGCGATAGTCACCGACTCTAATTCTGTAAGTATTTTCTTCACCTTTTAGCTTTATAACCCCATTTGGACGTGGTTCTGTAGCTAAATCATCAATTTGAATTTGTATACGTTCTTGAAGTTCTGACAGTATTTTTTTAAGTTACTTCGTAGAATGCGTTAGCCAGAGGCATAACGCACCATCTGAAGACTTTGGTGCGTTACGCTACGCGATAACACACCCTACTTCAATTACATTACTTTAGTTTTGTGGACTCTTTCCCGGACAATTCTTGAATTGAATTTGCAAATAAACCTCAAGTAGCGGCAAATGTCAAGCGATCATTCCCTCTTCGACGTTATCTGTGCCAGTACGAACCTCGCGTATGCGTTCCTCGTCAAGATTTTCCGGGAGAAATCCACCTGCTTGCATTTTCCATAATCTGTAGTAAGCGCCGCCGAGTGCTAGTAGTTTGGCGTGGGAACCATCTTCGATAATCCGACCTTTGTCGAACACCAGAATCCTATCTAGATGGACGATGGTAGATAATCGATGAGCTACCACGATCACCGTTTTCCCATTCATTGCTAAATCGAGGGTATCTTGGATCGCTTTTTCGGTGATTGAATCGAGGCTAGAGGTGGCTTCATCCAAAATCAGAATCGGCGCATCTTTGAGGATTACCCGCGCAATTACAATGCGCTGTCTCTGTCCTCCAGACAACTTGACACCACGTTCGCCCACGAGAGAATTGTAACCATCCTTACTTTGGACGATGAAATCGTGAGCATGAGCTTTTCGTGAAGCCTCTATTACTTCCTCATCAGTTGCATCTAAGCGTCCGTAACGAATATTTTCCAGCAAAGTGCGATGAAACAGAGACGGATCTTGAGGAATCAAACTGATCTGAGCGTGTAAGGCATCCTGAGTCATGTCTCGAATATCGACCCCATCAATGATAATCTCTCCAGATTGTGGGTCGAACAAACGCAGAATCAGATTGACAAAGGTGGATTTTCCAGAGCCGGACAAGCCCACCAATCCGATACGCTGTCCGGGTTGGATGGTGACAGAAAGGTTGTTGAAAACTTTCTTCTCTTCTGTGTAGTTGAAATTCACCCGTCGAAACTCAATCTTACCTTGAGTGATTGAGTGGGCGATCGCCTGATCGCGATCGATCAACTCGTGCGGTTGAATGATGATAAAGACACCATTGGCGACATTACCGACATGTTCAAAAAATTCCAGAAAGCGGCGGCTCAAATTGCGGGCTTCACTAATAATCAACAGCGACAGACTGGTTGCGACAACGAAATCAGCAGTAGCGATCTTTCCTTGACTCCAAAGGGAGAGCGAGTAATACAGGGTGCTGATTTTCAGAATGGCTGCTGAGATGAATTGAAACCAGCGAATTCGCTCCGAGTACCAGTTGGACTTTCTTACCTCTTTAATTTCGCGCCTTAATTGCTCATTCAAATAGCGTCGTTCAAAACCAAAGCGAGCAAATAGTCGGCTACTAGTGAGATTTGTTACCGCATCTACGATGATCCCAGTTGTCTCACTTCTTGCCGCTGCGGCTTTCCGGGAGTAAAATCGGCAGCGAGTTGCCAGCCAGAACGAAATACTGATGAAGAGAACTGCCCATATTCCCACAAGTGCAGCTAGCGGAGGATAGGCGCGATACAGTATCGTTGTAGCGACGGTATACACAACAATTACTGGCATAAATTCAGTAATCATCATTTGCATCGTCTGGGTAACACCCAGAGAAGTTTCACTAATCCGATGTGCCAATGCCCCGGAAAAACTACTGCTCAAGTAGCGATGCGAATGGTGCTGCAAGTAGGCATATAGCGATCGCACAATGTGCTGTCGATGAATCGGATGGAGAATCGTCTGCAAGAGTCCAGCCGATCGCCCGAATACCACTTCACCCACACTCAAGCCGATGAACAGCATCAGGGGTTGCTTCATGGCATCAAAAATGGGTTTGCTGTCGCCCGTCGATCGCGTTACACCCCGAACGATCTCGCCAATGGCATAAGGCAACATAATGCCACAGGTTGCGTGTATAATCTCCAAGAGAACTGCTAGCACATACCACCAGCGAAACTGGTTAACGAAATAGCAAATGAACCTGAATGGAGTTGATGGCAAATCTGGTGCATCAGCAGCACGTTGAAAAAATTTGGATTGTCTGGTCTTTTTTGTCATGAAAGTTCCGGTTTGCAAACGTCTAATACCAATTCGTAATGACGCTCCGACATCGCTAGTGCTGCGCTAACGTAATTCGTAATTATGAAAATCATTTTTTATAAATAGAAACTAACGAAGAGAATCTCCCCTTCGGTATTCGGCGGTTAGGTCGTCTAACTTTTGTTTCAAACTATCGTCAAGTTTTAGTTCTAGTGCCTTGAGGTTGTCAGCAAGTTGTTCTGGACGGCTAGCGCCAATGATGGGGGCAGTGATAATGGGATTAGACAAAACCCAAGCCACTGCTAGGGTGGTGAGGGAAAATCCAGCGAGATCCGCTACTGTGCGTAAATCTTCGACAGTATTGAACTCGCGATCGTGCCAGTAGCGATCTTGATAACGTTCTGCGGCAGCACCTAGCGTAAAACGTGTACCTGATGTGGGGCCTTGAGCGAGAATATGTTTGCCAGTAAGTAGACCACCCGCCAAGGGATTGTAGGAAATTACACCCAGTCCTTCTTCTTTCGCCAGAGGCAACAGTTCTCGCTCAATTTCACGGAACAACAGGTTGTAGCGGGGTTGAATTGAGATGAACTTGGTTAAATTGCGCGTCTCGGCACGACCCAAGGCGCGGGCGAGTCGGTAGGCTAAGAAGTTAGAAACCCCTATATAGCGCACCTTGCCAGCACGAACCACTGCGTCCAGCGCTTCCAGAGTTTCATCAAGGGGGGTGGAGGCATCGTCGGAGTGTAATTGATATAGGTCGATATAATCAGTTCCCAGCCGCCGCAGGGAAGCATCGATCGCATCCAAAATATGTTTCCGGGAAGCCCCTTGATCCCAAGGTGCAGGGCCAACTCGACCGACGCACTTGGTCGCTAAGATAAAATGTTCGCGTTTGCCTTTCAGCCAGCGCCCAATGATTTCTTCGGTGCGTCCCGCAGTAGCAAGCCCGCCGCCGAGGGGATAAACGTCGGCTGTATCCAAAAAGTTGATCCCGCCATCAGCAGCAGTGTCGAGGATGTCCCTGGAAGTTTCTTCGTCGGTCTGCAATCCGAAGGTCATGGTGCCGAGACAGAGGCGCGAAACGGTCAATCCAGTTTTACCGAGATTAGTGGTTGGTAAGGTCATAAAGATGTTGTTAATTGAGAAAGTGTGGAAATTTTTAAATAAAATGCGACGTGCGTTCCGCCCCGCTGACGCTCCTAACGTCGCTACCGCTTCGCTAACGCTAACGCAGAACTAAAAACCTATAGGACATATTAACTAAGCTATGATTAGCGCGATTTCGGCATTTTTAAGGTGTGAACCAATTTAACCAAGCTTCCCAGTTTTGGACGATCGCGGCAAATTCGGCATAACCATCAGCTTTTGGGTGAGCGCCGTCATTGGCTTTTGCTTCTGCTAGCCAAATCGGTGACTTTACCAAACTAGAAAATACATCAAGATACGGAACATCTAGCTGATCGCAAACCAATGCGAATTCCTCTGAGAGATTTGCGAGAATTTGATTTCTTTTTTCTTGATCGACATCACCACAGGGTGGCGGACTAACCATCAAGATCGGATAGAGTTGCTTTGCTTGGCTTAAGATACTGCGAGCATTTGCGATCGACTCTGAAAGTTCGATTCCTTGCTGTTTACCCGCCCATCCTGAATCGTTTGCCCCAAAGGAAAACACTACTCGACCATCGGATTCTTTTGGGAGACGATAGGAGACTTCCGAGTACCAACGTTGTTTGAGATACCGACTTGTCTCTGCCCGCACCCCCAAATTGTAATGGGTGATAGCGTATCCTCTTGACTCAGCATTCCGGCACACTCTACCTGTCCAACCCAAAAACTCTGGATCGCCTGTACCATTGACAAAGGATTCACCAATAAAGCAAATTCTGATTTCTTTGCGAGAATCTGACATAAGTCAACTGGATTTTGGCGAAAAAGTTCGGTTTTGACTTGAGAAGAAGCATTCTGTTCATGATTCTAGAAGATATTAATATATTGTTATGTTAGGCAGGCAGGATGCCTACCTCCGAGAATATTGCAAGTTAGTTTTTGAACATTTCACCTCAAGCGACTACAGAAATTTCACGACGGTTCTGGGAAATTAGCCACTGTTGTAACTTCGGATCGCCGTATACTTCATCTGCAATAAAATGATCGCCTTCCGGCAGCACTGTCAAATCAACTTTCCCACCTACTTTGCGTAAGCGCTCAACAAAATTCTCTGTATCCTCAATCGGCAGATTTTTGTCCTGTCCACCTTGAAATATCTGAACGGGAATGCTTTTGAGTGCAGCTAGTTCGCTTTCTACTAATGTTTTGGGTACACGTCCAGACACAGGTATTAGAGCTGCGAAGCGATCGGGATGTAAAGCAGCGAGATGCCAGATACCCGCCGAGCCTAAGCTGAACCCAGCCAATATCACCCGCGCTGGATCGACAGGTTGAGAAACGATCAGTTCATCAAGCAAAGTAAGCACATCATCTGCTCGATCTGCCCAAGTCTGTTCAGCCGGAATCTGGGGTGCAGCAAAGACATAAGCTAAGGAGTCGGATAAATCTACGAAACGAGGTAGACCCCATTTCAGTAGCACATTCAGATCAGTCCCGCGATCGCGTCCTCCGTGTAGAAAAAGTACTAAGGGTGCAGGTTTGTTGGCATTGTCAGAAACAGGCGAGAAAAGATAAGGCAAGGAACCATTGTTGGTGTCATGAGAGCGTTGTTCGACAGGCATTGTTGTGACTCCTAATTTGATTTGGGGATTGGGCACAAGAGGCGCAGGGAGAAAGGAGCAGAGGGGAAAAACTTACTGCAACTTCTTCCCTGCTCCCTCATGTCGCCCTACTTCCTCATCTCGCCTTTTATGCCACTACTAGGTTCTTGTCCACTTGTTTAAATTCGGTGTTACCTACTTTAGATTCGATCGCTGTACCCTTGAAGAATTCAGGGTTAGCTTGGGTGTAAAACTTGTAGGGATTAGCGAATACATAGGATTTAAAGTCGGCTTCGGAAATAACGCCTTCTTGAACCAAATCCCAGCTTTCAGCCAAGGGTGAAGTCAAGTCTGGTACATCCCAGTGACCAACATCGGAGGAATAGATGGCGTTGATCTTGACTCCCAAGGGATTAGCTTTGTCATTGAATGCCGTAGCGATCGTGCGATCGTCGGACTCGGAACCAAAGAAGAAACTGTTCACCCAGCGATCGCGGATATCTTCAATGGTTTCAATGCCTGCGGCGGCAAAATCATCCAATTCGCTATCAATGGGCGCACGGCTAAAACGGCTGAATGAAGCTCCCAGTACAGTCTTGGTCAATTCATCTTTATCGAGGGAATGTCCTTGAGTAATTTCTGCACCGTAGCGCTCAAATATTTCAAACAACTCATCGGCATTTGTCAATGCTGGATTGTAGTTTTGCAGTGCCTTGACATTGCGCTTGGAGAACCGATCTACTAAATGGATGTAGACACGGGCACCCCAATCTGCACCACCTTCCAGCATCGCTACACGCAACTGTGGAAAACGCTTGGTAACACCGCCGAAGAACAGCGCTTTCGCAAATGCTTCCGAACCATCGGCGAAGTGACCGATATGGTTGTTCATGTAATTACTGATGGAGGAACGACCAGTCCAGCCCTGACTGCCGTAATGGGTGGTGACGGGTACTCCCAGTTCCACAACTTTAGCCCAGAAAGGATCGTAGTCGTATTCACTATCTAGTCCGTAGAAGTCGATATAAGAAGCATACTTGGCGATTTCGGGAAATTTATCGGCTGGATATTTATCAGCGATCGCTTTGATTGGCCGTTTCACACCGCCAGTGATATTAATCACCTTTAAGCCCAGTGTTTTCACAGCAAACTCTAGCTCCTCAATGCCTTCTTCAGGAGTAGTTAATGGGATACCAGCTACCGGTGTCAAGCGATCGCTATATTTCCGGTAGATATCAGCATGATAGTGATTGACTGCGCGTTGCAGGGCCTGACGATTCTCTGCACTCGCTCCAGCCGGTGCTAAAACATTGTTTGGAAACAACACTGAATAGTCTGACCCTTGCTCCGCCTGACGCTCATAGAGCAGTCCGGGGAGGGTGTAAGTAGCGAGATCCAATGTGTTTTTGGTAACTCTAGCCCACCAAGGCGATCGAATTGTGCGGTTGTATTGACGTTCTTCAGGAGTTTGTTGATACCAGTCTTTACCGTTGCTCTTGGAGTTGAGGCGCGAGGCTTCAGTCTTGCGTAACTCATCTACAAGTTTCACACCGCCGTACTTAGCGATGTAATCCTCAAAAGCTGGGGTGAAATCATTGGTGTGAACGTCGGTGTCGATTACCGGATAATCAAGGGTTGCTCTGATTGCAGCAGAACGTGAGGTCTTTAATCGGCTATATTCAGTCATATTTTTTCCTTGCCTACGGCACAAAAATTACAGGGTTTTTTTCAGCATCCAATGCTGCTATTAACAAATACATTTCCCGTAGAGACGGCAATTTATCGCGTCTCTCGACAATTTTCAAATTCTGTAAGGCGGCGATCTACAGAAGGTGCAATTTAAAAAGTATGGCTTAAGCATCCGTGAAAAATTCATTTATGCCACAGCACTATAAGCACAGTGCAGATATGAAAAATTATTTACGCCAACACCAATCTTTCAGCTAGTTGTTTAGCAGCAAAACGATTGGCCGGACGACGCAATCCCAGGTTTTCACGCAAGGTACTGCCCTCGTATTCAGTACGGAACAGTCCGCGTTTTTGGAGGACGGGAACGACTAGGTTAACGAAGTCATCTAATCCTGTGGGAAGGATTGGTGGCATGATATTAAAGCCATCTGCTGCACCGTTGTTAAACCATTCTTCTAGCTGGTCGGCAATGGTTTCAGGAGTACCGAGTATGGTACGATGACCTCGTGCAGTAGCAAGAGAAAGATACAACTGACGCAGCGTGAGAGTGCCACGAGTAGCCAAATCTCTGACTAGTTTGAGACGACTTTTGTTAGTGTTGGTGTCGCTGGGTAGTTCGGGAGCTACATCATCTAAAGAATATTTCGACAAATCCACACCTTTGTAATAGTTTTTTAAAATCTCCCAGGCGACATCGGGATGGATTAACGATTGCAGAAATTCGTACTTCTCTTGAGCTTCTGATTCGGTACGGCCAATGATTGGGAAAGCACCAGGCATAATTTTTAGATCGTCTGGCGATCGCCCATATTGTGCTAGCCTACCTTTGATATCAGCATAAAATTCCTGGGCATCAGCTAGGGTTTGATTGGCAGTGAAAATCGCCTCGGCAGTGCGTGCGGCTAAGTCCCGTCCCGATTCCGAGGCTCCAGCCTGAACAATCACCGGATAACCTTGGGGCGGACGACCGACGTTTAAAGGGCCTTTTACAGAAAAATATTTGCCTTTGTGGTTCAATGTATGCACTTTGTCTGGATCAAAATAAATACCAGACTCTTTGTCACGGATGAAAGCATCGTCTTCCCAGCTATCCCATAGACCTTTCACCACTTCCACAAACTCTTCAGCGCGTTCATAACGCTGGCTGTGTTCCGGGTGATGCTCAAGGCCGAAATTACGTGCAGCATTTTCATTGCCTGTAGTGACTACATTCCACCCCGCCCGGCCCTTACTCAAGTAGTCTAGGGAAGCAAACTTACGTGCCAAAGTGTAGGGTTCTTCATAAGTGGTCGAAGCGGTGGAAATGAAGCCGATTTTTTGGGTTACAGAGGATAAGGCCGAGAAGAGGGTGACAGGCTCAAAATGGGCGATTTTACCATTGCGATGCTGAGTTTCTGGAGCGCCGCCCCAGACTCCTGGACTATCTGCCAAGAAAACTGCATCGAATAAGCCGCGTTCAGCAGTTTGGGTAATTTCTTTGTAATGCTCGAAATTCAGTCCAGCATCTTCTTGTGTATCGGGGTGTCGCCAAGCAGAAACATGATGTCCGGTAGCTTGAATAAATGCACCTAAACGAATTTTGCGTGTTGTACTCATGCTTTTTTCTTTTCTTAAAATTGCCTTAGCAGTAGCTCTAAGGTTGGTATCGCTGATTTGTATATAGCTACGTCAGTTATTATTTGACTGCTGCTACGATAGGTTGGCTAATTCCTAATTGCTCAAATGCCTGACACATCTAGCTCAAATCCAGATGCCTACATGGCAAGTGACTGATGACAAGACGACAGCATTAGGGTTTTAACCGCTGATATAAGTCCAAAAAATACTCGGATAGCATATCGACAAAATCTTTTCCTCATAAAACTTTGAGGTATTCGTGTCAGGCACTCAGGCATTCACCCTGTGCTACACACTGAATGTAATCATGGAATGCTCTCTAACAACCAAACTTGCGGTTCAGTTGCTTATTAATTGCTCAAAAATCAAATAATCGAACTGTGAGCAAGTGTAATACCACAGCAGAATTAAGGATTCTGCTGCTTGGTGCTTGAATTACCATAAATTTATCTAGTAATTTTACCCAGCAGATATGAGCCTACACGATCAATCCAAAAAAAGATGTGTTGGAAATCACAATATCATGAATTACTAATTATTAGCTAACCGAACATTAAGTATTGCAAATTATTAATTCGCTAAATAATTATATATGATACTTAAGGCTTGTTAAACAATGCTCTAGTACCGCAAAGCGGAAGTCAAAAGTCACGTATGCTTAAATTTTGGACTTTCTGGCTGTTTTGAATAATGGTAGGTTTATTTCCGCCGACCTGTACTAGAAAGCGCTGGTTTTCATTCTGGCAATTGTTCATTGGTTTCAAGATTATGTTTCATGGCAGCACCGATGGCATGAATAGTTGGCTCTGTACTTTGTAGCAAAGCATCTACAACATTACTCTGGTCAGAATGACTGCGATTTTGGCTAAGTTTCAGAACCAGCCCTTTCAAGGTGACTCGTAAAATCTCTTTTTTCCCTCTGTGCCAAAATCCTTTTCAAACCTCGTTTCTAGCAAGAAATTATTAAGACCCAAAAAGAATCTGTTGTGAATGTTGTAATCAGACTAGCTAATGAAAGTGATGCCTTAAAAATGCTGGCAATTTATGCACCAGTTGTGCGGGAAACTTCAATTTCCTTTGAGATAGAGCCTCCCAGCAAAACGGAATTTGAAGGACGCATCAATAACTATCAACAGCAGATGCCTTGGCTAGTGTGTGAAATTAACGATGAGATTCTAGGTTATGCCTATGCTACTCCCTACCGGACTCGTGCCGCTTACCAATGGTCTGTAGAATCATCTGTGTACGTAAATGTTGAATATCGCAGAAAAGGAGTTGCCAAAGCTTTGTACACTTCCCTTTTTGGGTTGCTGCGACTCCAAGGATTTTATAACGTTTTTGCTGCGATCGCTCTACCCAACCCAGCAAGTGTAGCCATGCATGAGGCTGTCGGTTTTTCCCCTGTAGGTGTATTTTACAGAGTTGGGTATAAATTTAGTAAGTGGCACAATGTCGGTTGGTGGCAACTATCTCTGCAACAAGAGCCACCGCTATCAGTAAATCAGCCTCTTTCTTTGCCAGAAGTTCAAAAATTATCTCTGTGGAATCAAGCTTTAAGAAGTGGACTCTTGCTACTTCGCGTTTAACTTGGTGTTGCTCTTAGTTAACGTGAGTTCGATGGGACTAAAAAAGGGCAGGAGGTAGTGCAGGCAGTCCTTTAGGGTAAATATCAATAGACGGTTTGTTAGGTAAGTAGGTATAAGGCACCTTTTTAACCCGTCGAACTCACGTTTTCTTAGTGCCATTCACCCTTTAAACTTTCCCCAACATCTTGCAAAAGTACTTTTGCAAGATGTCTATTCAGTGGAGGTCTTAAACTCTTGCTCTAAATGCTACGAGTATACTTCCATCACTTCTGCTTGCGGTTTTACCCTAGCTTCTGCGTCCAGAAATTCAGCTACTTGAGCCTCAATTTCATCCCGAACAATTTGGCGATATTCCAAGAAATGCTCTATTTGGGCACAAACAGCTAAGTAGCTACTCACCCCACCCGGATTATGCTGATACATGTTCCACAAGTTGCGCCAGAATTGCCAGCGTGTCTGACGACGTACACCTTGACGCCAACAAATAATCAGAAAGGCTCGGAGTACTTTCCAGTTCAATGGTTTTTTAGCAGCTTTGCCCTTTTTCGGGTAGGTTGCTTCGCCCAAAAGCCGGAAGTGTTTATATGTACGCTCCAAAAACCGCTCTGGCTCATACAAATCACAGAACGCCTGCACATATTCACGAGCGATGTCTTCTAAAGGTCGAGTTGGGACAAAGTTCATCAACGTGGTTTGGTTGATATTGGCAGATTTATTGCGGAGTCGTCCTTCCTTTTCTAATCTATGCCAGAGGGCTGTATCTGGAAGTGCTTGCAGCATACTAAATAAGGCTGTGGGAATTGCTGTTTGCTCCACAAACTTGACAATTCGGGCGCCGGCTCCTACTTTCTCGCCATCAAACCCAATGATAAAGCCTGCCATGACTCGCAGCCCGGAACGGGTAATTTTATTCACCGCCTCACTGAGTGAATCTCTGGTATTCTGATATTTCTGAGTGAAAGTAAGACTTTCTTCATCGGGGGTTTCAATTCCCAGAAAAACGGCTCCAAAATTACACGCTACCATCAAATCCATCAGTTCTTGATCTTGGGCTAAATCAACTGAAGCCTCTGTGGCAAAGGAAAAGGGATAATTATGCTCCACCATCCAGGGTAGAAGGGACTTCAAAAATAATTTCACATTCCGCTTATTACCGATGAAGTTGTCATCCACCATAAAAATACTGCGCCGCCAACCCAGTTTGTAGAGATAATCAAGTTCTGCTAATAGTTGTTCTGGGTTTTTGGTGCGGGGTTTGCGACCGTATAGCACAATAATGTCACAAAATTCACACTGGAAGGGACATCCACGGGAAAATTGCACTGACATCTCTGCATAGGCTTCAAACTCTAGCAAGTCAAAGCGAGGAGTTGGAGTATTGGTGACATCTGGTTTTTCACCGTCAGAGCGAAAGATGCCAGTGCGATCGCCGCGTGCGATCGCTGCTACAAACAAGGGTAGGGTAATTTCCCCCTCATCTAATATCAAATAGTCAGCTCCTGCGGATGTCATTTCATTCGGTAGCGCTGTCGGGAAAGGCCCACCCACAGCGACTTGCTTACCTCTCTGCTTTGCTTCCAATATCTGAGAGAGCAAATCCTCTTTTTGCACAATCATCGCCGACATAATAACCAAATCAGCCCAAGCCCATTCGGCTTCTGTACAGACACGAACATTTCGATCTACTAGCTTGAAATCCCATTCTTGCGGTAAAATCGCTGCTACAGTTACCAAGCCTAAAGGCGGTAGCATTGCTTTACGGTCTAATAAAGCTAGTGTTTTTTCAAAAGACCAAAAACTTTTTGGAAAGCGGGGGTATAGAAGTAAAACGTTCATATTTGATGGTTATAAACCTTGATTTTTGTTGCTGGTTGAGTTCATGTCAAACTAAACCAGTCGTCATAACACATTAGAGGAGCTTTTATATCCACTAGCTGTAACTTCTACTATGACTGATTTAGACATAGCAATATCTTGTTAGGGCGATTATTACTGTTTTGAGAGCAGGGAGTAGCTGAAAATTGCTCATGAGTGTGAGGAGTGCAATCGGAATTTCTAAAAAGCCTCAAATATGTATGGATAAATGATTTAGCTGCAAATACCAAGACTTTTAGGACGATTCTAACATCTGTTCTTTATAGAATAGATATGAGTGAAAAAAATATAGATATGTAGAACTGCTACGTCTTTACAAAGGTTTTGGATAACGTATATTTAATTTATGGAGATGTTTTTTTATAAATTGGCAAATTGGCAACTCTGAGAAAATCAATTGTGTTATTTTCAATCCTATACAAGGTGTATTTGCACTTTCAAGCTATTTAGACGGGCTGCAACCCGTCTTTATTTATGGCCAGACTTTTTTAAATCTTATAAATTATTGTTTCCCGGTCTAAGAAGGAAAAGTTCTCGTGGTGTTGTTATTGATTATGAGGTAGACGCAGATAAAATTTACACTGTCGAGTTAATGCCGACAGATTTTTTATCTGAAAAACTAATTAACCAACAGTTTCAGATATCTATTTATATGTATTTTATGATAGTAGTATATATGATGAAAAAAGTTACCAATCATCCAGCCAACAATCTCATATCATGTCCGCTTGATTACTTATTAAACCCGAAGAACCCTACCCCTTAATCCCCTCCCTCCCCAAAGCATCGGGGAGGGGAGACAAAGCGTAGCTTTGGCGGGGTGGGGTGCAATGGCTGTGGGAATCATAACTAATTATGCGGACATGATATCACGCCTGTCTTGTATCGATTTATCAAACTTGAAAATAAACAATCCGCTTTCGGAGAGAATTTTTTTACACAAATAAAAGTCCTGTACCCCAAAGCAGAGGTCAGCATCTACCGAGAACCGTAGGGTTCAACTGTGCAGCATTCCTGTCAAAGTTACGTCACTGAATTTTTTTGCTGCAAAGCCCTAAGCATATATTTAATAGGGATACCAGATTAAAATCAGATATTTTTCTGACACAAAGTTGACACAATAATGACATATCTAAAAAGTATACAGTAAACTATAGTTTTAAATATTATCTATAATTTCTGTTTCACACTGTGCTACTTATGAATCTAGTTTTTCTTAATCAAGCATTAACCAAAAAATTACTATTGGATAATTTTCTTGTAATTTTTTTTTCAAGCAGTTAAATAAGTCTAAATAACTAAAAAAATAAATGTGAGGTGATAATGAAACTTTTTGCATCCTATAAAATTAGCTTGGCTTCAGTTTTACTAACTACACCTTTATGTATTTTTTCTCTTAAAATACTTGCACAAGCTGCAATTCTTCAAGAGCCAGCTATTATTATTAATAGCGGTTCTACGAATACTTGCAAGTATAACATTTCCGTATTGCCATCAGGAAAGGCAACTTACACTGTTTGCAATACAAAAGGTACAGGTGAAATTAAACTGAACACAGCTACTAAACTTTTCAATGATATTTCAGCAGCTAAACCACTGTCAAAATTACCATATAGATCGTGTCCGAAATCTGTTTCATTCGGGACATCAACTCAAGTCAATTATTCTGGGCAGAAATCTCCAGATATTAGCTGTCCAAGTAATGATTCTAAAGTCACAAATTTGTATAATGACGCTAAAAGTATTCAAGAGGAATTGAACTTTTCAACTTCTAAAAATTTGTAACCGTTTGAGGGTGTAAAGAAGACGAAAAACAATCACAAAAATAAAGCAATAAAATTAGGTAGCTTTCAACAAGTCACAATCAGCATCAGAAGAAAAAACTATGAATCCTAACTTGAAAGATATATCCTCAAATTTGCCCCGCCGTCAAATTCTCAAAGCTGCTCTCACCTTTGTGACTGGCTTAACTACGACATCACTAGTATCTTTGTTGATGACCAAATCTACGAAAAAAGCACAAGCAATTGTTGTGCAACGACCAAATGAGTTTACACTTAATGGCAATGGTACTCAGATTAAGTATTCTATCTTTAACGAAGTTTCACAGCTTGATTACAAAACTCAAAATACTTCCCTTCATTTCAGTGGCGATGACATTAAGACATTAACTACTGATATCGGGACACTGATTACAGTAATTATTAGCAGTCCAAATCCTACTGTCGGAGGCAATACAGTCAAACTCAGTTTTTTGTTACCCACTGTTAACTTACTTATTAGTGATAGAGAAACTCCTGTCCAAACTCAAGCAATTCTCATTACCGAAAAAACATCAGGATTAATCCGAAGACCAATATTTGGGCAACTACAATTATATGAGACTTTCCCACTTAAGGGAACTGCTAGATACCGCTAGATTCAGATATTAAGTTCATCTAAATTCATGCAAGTTAATGATAAAGCCGTCAAGAATGGCTCTGTTTGGGGCAGGATTGGTGGAAGCACCTTGAACTTTTTCAGCCAAGGCGCTCCCCGGTCAAACTGAGCAAGGAGCAATACTAGAAAGCACTATTAGACTAATTTCAGGTTTGGGTTCCGCCGAAAAGACTCGTATTGTATAAATTCCCTAGAGCAGTGTTTATGTTTTGTCTCTAGAAGCTCCTATTCAATTATCTGTTCGTTAGTCCAATGCTTTCTCAATAAAGAGTAACTTTTAACTTATTACTCCTGAAAGCGGGTGCAATATTGTTAAATGAAAACTATGTCTGGTTTCAGTTTTCAAATACCGTTCTTGCAAAGGTTGCCACTGCTGCCACGACTGGTAACGATTTTCAGTTAACAAATTAGCAAGGATGGGCAACTCAGTCTGAATTTCTGACTTGTATACATCTGCAAGCCAGTCAGTTAAAACGGCACTATCTTGCATCGTACCCAAAATTTCTTGGATATTTTTCACTTCTGTAATATAAGCTTCGTAAGAATCGCCATATAAGTCAGTAAACAACTCCATTTGATAGCGTATACGTTTAGCTTCTTTTCGCAAACTATGAAGACTTTCACCTTCTGTTGTCAATTGTTTTTCTATCTTTTTTGGTTTCCAGTTTTTCTGGATTTTCACTTCTGATTCTACAACTTCAGTACCAACTAGCCAACCTGGATGCAGTAAGAAGTTACTCAGTTCTGGTAAAAGTAAGTCTGGTAGCACTTGCTGAATGGCAATAGATGCCAAAGGTTGATAACTGGGTTTCTCTAACCACTTATCTAATGCATCTTTTAGAGACTTGTAAGATTCATCGTTTAATGTTTTCTGCACACTCGATTGTACATCTTCACGTTGTTTCGCTAAAGCTATAAAAGCTGTTTGTAGAGATTCCTGTTCTTTGCGGGGTAAGTTTGGTTTGTAATTGTTTTCCAAACTTTCTTTGAGTACGTCTAAATCTCGCAGATTACCAAGACGACGGGCTATTTTACCAATATTTTTATCGCTGACTGGTTTCGACACATTCACTGCTAGCCCAAACCGAGTTACCGCTGTCCGTAGGCGGCGCATTCCCACTCGCATTTGGTGCAGCGCTTCTGGGTCTTCATCTTTCTTTACTGATTTTTCCCACTTAAAGGTTTTCTTACAGTGTTTTTCAATCGCTTGGTAGGCGTAGTCACCAAGAGTTTTTACTGTAGGTTGTGTAGCTAATTTCATAATGGGTCTGAATGATTACCTCATGAAGTTATTGCATAATAACAATATTATTTAAAAATTTGCATCTACTTTCGATATTTTTTATGGTATGAGGATTTTCAACTATGCTTATGACGATTGATAGTTGCATCATCTGCTATAAATATGCAATATTTGTCAAGGGTACTTCACACCGTCAAGTTGATATAAGTTATAGTTTTGAGATAAATATTTTTAGAAAATCAAATCACATCTTATAATAGCATATCTAATGTTTTTGGAACTCTTAATATGATTCAAAATGCCAAACTTACATTTGCTAAATCAAGTTTTATTGACTTTTGTAGATTCTTTTCAAGAACATAGAGAAGACTTATCAGCATTGCTGCTAACACATCAGAAGTATTTATGGTTGGGGTCAGATGAAACCTCAACTATTGAGCGTCTATCTTTGGTTGATACTGATAAATTTACAGAACATCAACAATTTAGAGTAGCAGAATTTATCAATTTACCTGCACCAGAAGAGGAAGAAATTGATATAGAAGGACTGGCTTACGCTGATAATTACTTATGGTTTGTTGGTTCTCACAGTTACAAACGCAAAAAATTCAAACCTGAAAATACAGATGCCAAAAACTCTAAAAGGCTAGCAAAAATTGAATCGGAACCTAACCGTTACATTTTAGGACGAATTCCTCTGATAGACGGTAAGCTATTCTCATCTTGCCCACACCCCGAAAAGCCAGATGTGCAATTGAATGCCGCTAAACTAGAAGTGACGAATCAGGGTAATTTGCTGATCACAGCTTTAGCAGATGATGCCCATTTAGGCTTGTTTATTCAAGCAGGAATTCCCGGAAAGGATAATGGCTTTGATATTGAAGGAATAGGCATTTATCAAAACCGCGTCTTTCTGGGTTTGCGGGGCCCTGTATTGCGGGGTTGGGCTGTGGTGCTGGAAATAGAGTTAGAAGATTCTACCCCTGGACTTATGAAACTAAAGCAAATTGGGGAATTAAAGGAGTTATATAAAAAGCATTTTATCTGGTTGAATGGTTTGGGAATTCGGGATTTGTATATAGATGATAAAGATTTGTTGATTTTAGCCGGGCCAACGATGGATTTAGATGGATCCGTGCAAGTTTATCGCTGGATAAATGGCGTTAATTTACGAGAAAATGTCTTCAGCAATCCCGATTTTGTGCAAGATATTCCTTATGGAAATCGAGAAGAACACGCTGAGGGTATGACGATGTTTCAGGATGTAGCTGGCATACCTTCGCTATTGGTAGTTTATGACTCTCCAGCAAAAAGTAGGCTGGTTGGTGATGGTGGGGTAATCGCGGATGTGTTTAAGTTGGGGTAACTTCAATTTTAGATTTTGGATTGCTGAGAAAGTTGGATGGGCAATTGTCTGTAGTGTGTACGATAATTTTAAATGTTAGTAGAGATTGCTTGTACGGGACAGGTGGGGATACACTGTTCGCAGACAATACAGCGCGATCGCGTGAATGTCAACTTGTATGTCTCTGGGTGGAGGGTGAGGGCTTCGGTAGGACAAACCCCAGTACACAAGCCACAGTGGACACACACATCCTCGTCGATCGCAATTTCGCCTAATGTAGAAGAAACATTAACATTACGCGATCGCATCCACTCGATCGCCGCATCTAATTGATCGATGTCTCCCGATAATTCCACTACCAGTTTGCCAATTTGATTTGGGGCAACTTGGGCGCGGATAATATTAGCGGCGACGTTGAACTCTTTGGCCAGTACGTAAGTGACTGGCATTTGCACGGCCCTTTTCGGGAAGGTGAGTGTTACTCGTTTTTTCACAGGTTTAGCAGAAGATTTTTTCTGTTGTAGCGTATTGAGAGTTTTATCAGTCCTTCCCTACGGTAAGTTGCACGAACGAACAAGGCAAGAGAAGGACACGCTAAACCATTCAATCCTCTAGAATTAGCTGCTGAAGTAGCCGTAGCGTTGGGCTGGAGTCTAGAAAAGTAAAACAAAATCTATAGTAAATTAATTTATCAAAAGTAGACGTAGGGAAAAGTGATTTAAAAGTTTTTTTAGGTGTTAAAAAACACAATGGGTAAAAATCAATTCAATTGTTGTTCAAATACATCATATAAACGGACGACTTAAATAAATTGTAACCTAGTTGCAAAATTAGCTATTTACTACAATTTAAGTTAACCAAGAACGTTTTTTTTATGAATAGTAGTAATTTATATTTATATATGCAATAAAATTAGTTTAATTTTTCTTAACAAAAGTTAATATATATTATCTGAACTACTTGATGCTGTAAAATAAGCAATGGATTTTGTCGATTAACAAATTAAATCTTAATTTGGTTATTTTTGGTAATCAAGACCAAAAAAATTGGACATAATCAGCATTTTCATTTCACTGAATTAATATTACGGATGGGTCTAATTGACGAACCACTCATTTTGGTATTATTGCTTTTTCTTCTTCGGTATCACTCTTGCCCGATACTTTCTGATTGCTGGGGGAGCATACTTGCTCTTTTATTTAGTTTTAGGGAAGTCTCTCGCTAACAAGAGTTTGCGTTTGAAACCGTTGATGAGTTGTTCGATTAAAAAGGATATTGAATTATCAGTAATCTCCACAGTAGTTTTTGCTATTTCTGGAGCGTTTATGATCTCAGAGTATAATTTGGGAGCAACGCTGTTATACGCTGACATCTGGAAATACGGACTGTGGTATTTAATAGTTAGCTTTATTGCAGTGCTAATTCTTCAGGATACTTACTTTTATTTTATCCATCGGATGTTTCACCACCCTCTAATTTTTAGATGGATGCATTATGGACACCACCGTTCAGGCGAGCCAACACCCTGGAGTTCCTCTGCCTTCGACTTACCAGAAGCGATCGTACAAGCACTTTTCTTTGTAGGTGTAAGCTTCATAGTTCCGCTACATTTCGTCACCTTAGTTGCCGCACTTATAACTATGACAGTATGGGCAGTGTTTACCCATCTCGGATTTGAGCTATTTCCTTCTTCATCTAAAAGTTACTGGATTGGAAGGTGGCTTATTGGTTCTATGCATCATTCCATACATCATCGCAAGTATAAAGTACACTACGGTTTGTATTTTACGTTCTGGGACAAACTGCTTGGTACTGAAGATCCTAATTATGAAAACGAAACCCACACAAGGGAGTTTTAACTCCATCTAGTGGGACTTAGACAAAAAATAGCCATAAAAAGAGCCTTAAATCTATATGCAGAGAGACTTTGACATCGTTTTGCCTACTTTCTTGATATATCTGGGTTTCAAGCATTCTTGAGCGTTTGGTGTATTTTCCTTGCCTTGTATGGATTTGAGTCTTGTTTATGCATCAAAAATGTTTAAGTCCCGCTAGCGAAATTCTAGAGTACTGACTATTTAACTTTTGTCGAATTCTCAAGCTTGTTTGGATTCACCCAACGATTGACAAATTCGTTGTTATGTTTGTAAATCTTGATTTGCACTTGCTTGGAACTTAACTTGACTATTTCGGCAGGAATTTTTTGGACATCGCCAGAATCTGTGCGGGGCTTGTAAAGCCAAATGACTTTTTGCCCAACTTGAAAGTTGTCAGAATTGCTCGTTAAAGAAGGCGTACTTTCTGCCCAAGAGGGGAAAGCAATTGCTAAGTTAATCAAAAGTACTAAGACCACTATAGTGATTTGAAAAAGTTTCATAATCATTGCACTTGTCTTAGGTTTGATGGGGCAATCAATCTGCTGCTCTAGCATTTAGTTATTGTCCTTCTTTAGGTTCTCAAAGTTGAAAGTTCGGTATACTCAAAACTGTTTTAGGCAATTTAGCAAAAGTTAAAATATCTACTGATTTCAGAATAAAACGACTTGGGGAATAAAATCAAGTAGTCTTATTTGTTAAAATGATAATTTAGATTTATATATAGAAGATTGTGTTGCAAAAATTGTTTGAGAACAAATGGAATAGCTGAAGTAACAAGTTTATTTTATGAAGGCGATCGCTATTTGTACTTAAGCCAAAAGAAATATTTTGACTGAGACATTCAAGCAATCGCCTTGTATGAAATTTAAGCAGCCCAAAAAATTGGGGCAGGTTCCAAACCCGCCCCGACATCTGATATACTACGCCCAACGGCTGTTGCTACAGGCTTTAAACTATTAACTAAATGCACCATATCTTCTAAAGAAAGTGCTTGACGGGCATCAGAAACAGATTTTTCTGGTTCTGGGTGACATTCAATAATTAATCCATCTGCACCGCAAGTGATCGCAGCCCTAGCCACAGGTGCGACCAATTCCCGTTTCCCGACGGCATGAGAAGGATCTACAATTACAGGCAAGTGAGTTATTTGCTTGAGTGCTGCCACTGCCCCTAAATCTAGGACGTTACGGGTGTAATCATCAAAACTGCGAATACCTCTTTCGCACAACACCACATCAGGATTCCCGTGGCTAAGGATATATTCAGCAGCCATGACAAATTCTTCAATAGTCGCTGCTAAACCACGTTTAAGTAGTATTGGTTTACCGGCTTGTCCCAAAGCTTTGAGCAAGTCAAAGTTTTGCATATTACGGCTACCAACTTGAAGCATATCAGCGTGGGCGGCGACTACTTCAATTTGAGAAATTGACATTACCTCCGTAACAACTGGCATATTGTAATGCGATCGCACCCTGGCTAAAATCTCTAATCCTGACTCTCCCATACCCTGGAAAGCGTAGGGAGATGTGCGGGGTTTGTAGACACCGCCACGCAACCCCTGTACTGATGCAGTAGATAGCTTTTGGGCGACTATCTCCATTTGTTCTAAGCTTTCAACAGTGCAGGGACCGCCGATAATTACCAATTCTTTACCGCCGAAAGCAACTTCTTTCGAGATTTTAACGATTGTCTGGTGATTTAAATGGGATTGTACAGCAAGTTTGGCATTAATCATGGTTACATTCTCCTGAAAAATTAAGTATTAAGTATTGGGGATTGGGCATTGGGCATTGAGCAAAGTCGTTGGCGCAGCCTCTCCAAGAGTTGTATTGGGCATTGGTTATTCCCCTTGTCTCCTTTGCCTCCCTTGTCCGTCAATTCCCCATACCCCATTCCCATTTCCAAATAACAAAAAAGCCCGAAACCTTTAAAAGTTCCGGGCGCGTTCTGAATTCATTGGCATGACGCTATTTACCCGGAATTTATTCTGGGCCAAAAGTAAAAACCATAAAACCAACTACTGAAATAAGTCATGACAATGAAATTCTCCTTAAAAAAACAAAAACCGCAGAATTTGCTCTGCGGTTCACCGGGCGGTTTCCATTAGGAAACTTAATTCACTCCCGGTGAACCACCCTAAACCAAAAATAAAAGTAAGAATTTGTGTTAAACATTTGCGGCGTTTTTGCTGGAAAACTTAAGAAATATACCTATCTAACGTTAAATTAGCAGGAAGAGGAGGCTTTGTCAAGACCTGCACAAACTATAAAAAAGCGATAGACTCAGTACAACTCTGGGGATTAAGACTAATAACGCTTTGCACAATTCAAAATCACGCCCTGTTCTGATTGTACTAGTTACTTATTTGCGTAGACGAAAAAAGCGGCTTGTCATTAGACATCACGATAGTTATATAACCTCAGAAGCTTAAAAAGCCAGGATTGAGAAGTTAAAATATATAATTCTCCTGACTTATGACTTCATCTTGCGAAAGCTTATTGCAGGGAATTGACAACCGCCATACATTATTCTTACCCAAGTCCTCATTGACCAGATCAACTTTTTAGGATCATCTGTCTCATTATGCCCAGTTCCAAAATCTTAACCCAATCTTTCGACTATTATGGAGCTTACCCCTGCCCAGTCTGTCGAATAGGTAAGATTTCTCACATGCCATTGATGGAAGCTATGGCTTGTGACTTTTGCCAAGAGATTTTTACAGTCAACTTAGAACAACAGCAAATCAAGATGCCTTCTAGGCAACCACCTTTAACTTGGCGTTGGAATGGGTTGAGTTGGGCAGAAGGCCAGTTGGAAGGTGTGGAATTAGGTTGGGGTTATGGACTAGCAGCAGCAATTTTTATAATTCTTCCCACTACTCTAATTGGCATAGTAGCTTACTATTTTCCTGCTAATCTGAAGGAACCCATTACCTGGATGCCATATATTTGGACAATATTAACCTTCTTATCACATTTAT
This sequence comes from Nostoc sp., assembly GCF_036918245.1. Lineage (GTDB taxonomy): Bacteria > Cyanobacteriota > Cyanobacteriia > Cyanobacteriales > Nostocaceae > Nostoc. Next base: position 87,569 of record NZ_JBALEF010000106.1, on the reverse strand, counting down.
CAATTATTGCTTGGATTTATATTGAAGTCTATCAGATTCCAGTTGCAGCATATTTTAGAGCGATCGCTCGATGGAGAAATGGAGAGATGGGAAGATGAGAGAAATAAATTCAAAACTTGTACTGAGCGTGTCGAAGTATTCAAAATTAAAGAACTTCTGCCTCCTGCCTCCTATTTCCCCATGCCCCATAATCCATAACAAATCATGCAGCGTATAGATGACTCCATCACTCATAATTAAGTTGATTGTCCACCAAAATATCGTATGAGCGATCTGGAGCAGTACTATAGAGTTTTGGAATTAGAGCCTGGAGCAACACTTGAAGAAGTGAACCAGGCTTACAAAGATTTAGTCTTTGTTTGGCATCCCGATCGCATTCCCAAAGACAATCTCCGTTTACAGCAGAAAGCACAAGACAAGCTGAAAGCTATAAATGAAGCTCGTGAAAAGTTGCGCTCTTTAAAAACCAAACCTCAAACCACACATCAAACTACATATCAAACCACACAGAACTCACCGTCACCTCAACAGGAAAAACCATCTCAACCAACCCAGCGACCACCAAAACAAAACTCAGATTTAAGCGGCAAAGACTACAGTCGGGCAAATTTGAGCAATAAAGACTTATCTGGCAGAAATCTGAGTTATGCGAATTTGAGTGGTGCTAATCTCAGTGATACTTTTATGCACAAAGTCAACCTCAGAGGTGCAAATTTATCTGAAGCAAATTTATTTCGGGCAAACCTACTTTTAGCCGATCTCAGGGAGGCGAATTTACGCGCAGCTAATTTGATTGGAGCGGATCTCAGTGGGGCCGACTTGCGAGGAGCCGACTTGACGGGAGCGCGGATTCGCTCTGGTGAGCGTCTTCTGGTTAAATTAGTTGGTACTAACTTAGCAGGGGCAATTATGCCTGATGGTTCAATTTATCAATAAGTGAGGTTGGGCCATAACACCAAAATCCTCATGTAGAGACGCGATTTATCGCGTCTTAAAAAACCTATTATCTACACCAATAACCCTTAACTGAAACGTATTGGTGCATAAATTACTCCTATGCAATGCAATTGAAAACTGCTATATGCCTATTTGCTTGCCTAAAACACTAAAATGAATACGCGATCTACTGAAAAGAGAAAGCAATATGCCTTTTTGCTTGCTAAATCTACTGAAATGAGAAAGCAATCAAGCATTTTGAGAAAAAAATCTGTGATTTTAACAAGTCGGGAATTTGACCTCGCTTCATCCATCCCTACAACCTACGTGTAAAATTGAATATGATACATCAAGGGTTGTAGGCACTGTGAACTTTTTTATCGGTTGTGCTGTTTGGGCATATAAAGGTTGGGTAGGTGAACTCTATCCCCAAGGTACTCGCACTGCCGATTTTCTCCATCTCTACAGTCGTCGCTTCACTACTGTAGAAGGTAATACCACCTTTTATGCCGTGCCTAACCAAGAAACTGTAACCCGTTGGGCTGCTGAAACACCAGCAGGTTTTGAATTTTGTCTAAAATTACCGCGAGATATTACCCATCAAGGGTTGCTGAAACCTTATATCCGAGCTGCTTTAAAATTTCTGGAGGGGATGCGCCCTTTAGGTAAGCATCTTGGCCCAATCTTTGCCCAGTTACCACCCAGCTATGCACCTGCATTACTTGACGATTTGTCCAACTTTCTGGAAGCTTGGCCACGTACAGAAGCACCCCTAGCAGTGGAAGTTCGCCATCCCGACTGGTTCAAGGAACCCCATGCTAGTAATTTGACGGCGCTTTTAGAAAAGTTAGGTGTCGGAAGGGTACTGTTAGACTCGCGCCCCATTTATACTGGAGATGACAATCCCCAATTACAATCGGAACGACGCAAACCTAAATTACCGTTGCAATTGAGTGTAACAGCACCTTTTACTCTGATTCGGTTTATTTCTCATCCGAATTTATCAGTGAATCAGCCATTTATGGAAGAGTGGGTGAGGCAGATTCAGCAATGGTTACAGATGGGAGTGCAAATTTATTTCTTTGTCCATTGTCCAATAGAAGCGCGATCGCCCAACACAGCCCGTCACTTCCAACAGCTATTGGAACAAAGTGGTACACTAGTTCTACCCCTACCTTGGAATAACCTTGAGCATCCCCCTAATCAGCTCAGTTTATGGTGATCGTATTTAGTAGACAATTGGTGTTGTAATACTTTTCTGTTAAAGCGAATTTTTTCAGAGCAATTCCACAAAAGGAGGTTGAGATGAGTCGTCTTCTTTATGAAAAATCAGTCTCATATAAAGGATATCTCATAATTCCATTTGTTTTTGGTAAGGCGGATAATTACGAAATTTATTCGTATAAAATGCTATCTGAAATTGGGCACAGAAGCCAATTTCACAAAGCAGGAAATCCAGCAGGAATCTGTGGTAGTGACGTTAGTAATATCATTGATATTGCTAAAGAGCATATCGATCAAAATTCCGAGTTTGTTCATCGAGGGGATAGTTTTAAGTCTCGCTACATTTATCGGAACAATTTGATTATCATCTTCCAAGAAGGAGATAAATATTTTTATGACCATTACCCACCAGAGTTATTGAATAATATTGCAGCTCCAAAGTTATTCAAATCTGAATATGAATGTCTGAATTGGATTAAGCAAGGGTTTGATGGGCGACATGTGCGGCAAAGAGCTATTTGAAGAAGGTAGGAGTATTTGCATTTTTGTATTACAGCTCATAGGTGTCAACTTACAGCAGTTTTCATATATTTGAACCACATTTGTTGTAGGGGCGCAAGGCCTTGCGCCCCTACCGCGTGGTCTATTTACCTGAAAATAGCTGTAAGCTGAAACTCCTTTAAAACCTCGTTTCCAGCCTTTGGCTGGAAATGCTGCTCCTGATGGCTCTGCCGCCAGCAAGGGAGGCAGAGCCTCTAGGATGGCATTCCCAGTCGGAGACTGGGAACGAGACAATATCTAAAAGCTTCTTATAGGCTGGCTTTCACGTTAAGTTGACACCAATGATTACAGCTATAGCGGTTCCCATTCAGATGCGATATAACGTTGTACAGCATCGGAATGGGAATTCCTTAAACATTGCATTTTCAACCTTGACTTATTGCGCTTGGCTCCATGTAGATAATTTCCCAAATGTGGCCATCTAAGTCAGCAAATCCATGTCCATACATAAAACCGTGATCTTGCGGTTCATTGTAGGTTGTTCCACCAGCGGCGACAGCCTTGCGAACTATTTCATCAACTTGTTCTCGGCTATCAAAAGATAAACACACAAGCGCTTCTGTGCTTTTTGTGGCATCACAAATTTCTTTGGGAGTAAACGTCTTAAACTTCTCATGGGTCAAGAGCATGACGAAAATGTTTTCGGACACAATCATACAGGTGGAAGTTTCGTCAGTAAATTGAGAATTAAACTCAAAGCCAAGTTGAGTAAAGAACTCGATCGATTGATTGAGGTTTTTGACTGGCAGATTAACAAAAATTTGAGTACTCATGGGTTCTTCTTTTGAATTATTCCACAGTGAAAGATCGGCGAAAAAGCGCTGAGGTTTTACAGGGAAGACGCCCATAAGCGCCTCCCCACAAGTCAAGCAGTCTTCTGGCAGTTGACCATCCACGGAATACCGAATTGATCGACCAACATCCCAAAGCGGACAGACCAAAAGGTTTGATCGATCGGCATCTTCACTTTTCCGTTTTCTGCCAGGGTATGAAAAATGCGTTCTGCCTCCGCTGGCTCGTCAACGCTGATTTGCACGTAAAAGCCTTGGGGTGTTTCAAAATATCCAGGCGGACTGTCAGATCCCATCAAGAGGCGATCGCCCAGATCGAGGCAGACGTGCATGATTTTGTCATGCCATCCGGCAGGTATATGCTCGGCTGAGGGTGCATCTCCGTGGGTCATCATCATGACAATTTTGCCGCCAAGACAGTGTTCGTAGAACTTGAACGCTGCTTCACAGTTGCCGTTGAACATAAGATAAGGATTGAGTTTCATGGCGTTGGCTCAGTAGATTAGCTTATGGGTTTAGCGTGAATACAGCTTGAGAAGTCTCTGGATCGAATGGAACCGAGAGATGTTCGTGTAATATCTGCCATTCGCCTTGATTTTTCTGGCAGACAGCTGTGACGCGCATCCACGTCTGCATTGCTGGATGGTCTTGAGTTCCTGTGAAGCGAAATAGCCAATGTGCAACCGCTAAGTCTTCACTGACGGTAATCTTGAGGTCTCGTGTTTCAATCTCAAAGGTGTCGGGGAAGTAAGGCAAACATTCTGACCACACTTGACCCCAAGCATCTTTCCCTTGGGTTTGGAAGGGAGGTTTAACATCGAAGACGATGACCTCAGTGGCATAATGGGACATGATTTGCTCAACATCCTTGGTACAGATGGCACGTTGTTGCTCGGCAATTAGTTGGCGAATCTGAACTTCGTTAGTTGCGATCGTGCTTTTGGTTGTCATGGGAATCTCTCCTTTTGGGTTGAGGTTGAGTGCAGTTACGAATTCTCTGGCAAGCCAGCAACTTCAATCACAGGTCGAATTTCAACGGTGCCGAAGCGCGCGCCTGGAATCCGCGCGGCGATCGCGATCGCTTCGTCGAGATCCTGAGCATTAATCAGAAAAAAACCGCCCAATTGTTCGCGGGTTTCTGCGAACGGCCCGTCAGTTACTAGCGATTTGCCATCGCGCACCCGAATGCTGGTTGCAGTTGCGACAGGGTGGAGCGGGGCGGTCGCAAGATACTGCCCCTTCGAGTTGAGTTGTTGTGCCAGTTGCGCGGATTCTACATAACAATGTTCCCGTTCGGTTTGGCTCAGGGCATTTTCCTCCAGGTAAATCAGCAGCAAATATTTCATGGGGTTGTCTCCGTTGTTTCCCTTTGTTAGTAAGTCGAACGGTGCTGACTCAAATCGACACTCCACCAAAAATTTTTATCATTTAGTACGATTGGGGTATACCTCCGTTGTTTCCCTTTGTTAGTAAGTCGAACGGTGCTGACTCAAATCGACACCTCGCCAAAAATTTTTTATGTCAGGTATAATCCCAAACGCAAAAACAGACGTAAACCAAGTGATCGCCTCCCTTTACCGGGCTGAATGGGGACGGATCGTCGCCATCCTCATCCGGTTGGTGGGGGATTTCGACGTGGCTGAAGAAGCGGTACAGGAAGCCTTTATAGCCGCCGTGAATCAATGGCAGTCCAGCGGCGTGCCCGATCTCCCCTGTGCGTGGATCATCAAAACAGCCCGATACAAAGCCATCGATCGCTTGCGACGGCGAACACGGCTGACGGAAAAACTGGAATGGTACGCCGCCTCCGGGTTGATTCCAACCCGCGAGGAGCCAACTTATGACACAGACGAAATTCCAGACGATCGGTTGCGGCTGATCTTTACTTGCTGCCACCCAGCACTGGCGATCGAGGCGCAGGTTGCTTTGACGCTGCGGCTGTTGGGCGGACTTGAGACAGATGAAATTGCGCGGGCGTTTCTCGTGCCCACGGCAACAATGGCGCAACGGCTGGTGCGTGCCAAGCGCAAGATTCGGGATGCAGGTATTCCCTATAAAGTGCCGGACACAACCGATCTGTCTGTGCGGGTAGACGCAGTGCTGACGGCGATCTATCTGATTTTCAATGAAGGCTACGCGACGACTAGAGGTGAGACGATGGTGAGGGCTGACCTCTGCACAGAAGCGATTCGGCTGGGTCGCCTCGTGAGGACGTTGATGGCACCGCAACCGCCCTCAGAAGTGACTGCACTCTTGGCGCTGATGTTGCTGCACGACTCCCGGCGCGATGCCCGTTTGGATGAGGCAGGCGATCTGGTGTTGCTCGAAGATCAGGATCGTCGTCGCTGGAACCAACAGCAGATTGCTGAGGCGCTACCGCTCGTTGAAGAGACATTGCGGGGCGAGATTGGTTCGTTTGCAGTGCAAGCAGCGATCGCGGCACTACATTGTCAGGCAGCACAAGCAGAAGAAACAGACTGGTTACAAATTGTCCGCTTCTACGATTTGCTCGAACGCTTGCAGCCCTCGCCGATTGTTTCGCTGAACCGGGCGGTGGCGATCTCAATGATAGAGACTCCTCAGACGGCCCTCGAACTCATTGATGGGCTTGCTCCCCAACTTAATGGCTACCATCTATTTCACGCCACCCGTGCCGAGATGCTGCGCCGCATCGGAGCCTCAGCGTCAGCCGCACAGAGCTACGCGCTCGCGCTCATGCTAGTCAGTAATGACAGCGAACGCCGCTTTCTGGAGCGTCGGCTGCGCCAAGTTCAGCCCTAACGTCCAGCATCACCGGACAGGCGAAGAATTATTTACTTACTATATTGACGAAAACGTTCTGCTTTTGCTGGCTATGCCCGACTGCGATGCGATCGCACTTTCATGATGCCAGTCTGCTCGGTTCAAGTGTAGCAACATTAAACCGTTGTTATAGATTTTGCTGTCGGTCAGTATTTTTCACGCGATCGCACCCAGTAGGCATATAGCCAGCCATTACAGAATAAACTACGATAAAACTATCGAAAAAGTGTGTTTAAAGATTATGAGCAACACTAAAAAAGTTAGTGATGATTTGAGCGCCGCTGGACAACTCACTTCAGAAGAGTTAAAACAGGCAGCCCAAGAGGGATTTAAATCAGTGCTGAACCTACGTTCTCCCGATGAAGCAGGTTTTCTCAGTGACGAACAGCAGCAAGCTCAAGCGGCTGGACTGCAATATGCCAATGTCCCATTAAAGCCTTCAGAACCAAATCAAGAGCAAACAGAATTAGCAATTCAGGAGATTGAGAACTTACCTAAACCAATCTTAATTCACTGTGCTGCTGGAGCAAGGGCTGGTGGTATTGCCTTGATTGCCAATGCTATTAGTGAAGGTCTGACCTATGAGAAAATTAGTCAGAAAGCTCAAGAGCTTGGTTTAAATTTAGAACAACCGCACCTCAAGCAATTCCTACTTGAAAAGTATATTGCCAAGCAAAAATGACTAATTCAGCACCAAGTCGTTTGGGTGAACTCGCCAACCTATTTTTTAAACTGGGTGTTATCGGCTTTGGGGGCCCGGTTGCCCATATTGCCATGATTGAAGATGAAGTGGTTAAGCGGCGTCAGTGGTTGACAAGGGAGCATTTTCTGGATTTGCTGGGCGCTACTAACCTAATTCCTGGGCCAAATTCTACAGAAATGGCTATTCATATAGGATACATCTATGCAGGATGGCTGGGGCTGATTGTGTCAGGCGTTTGTTTTGTCTTACCTGCGGTTCTCATTACTGGTGGGTTTGCTTGGGTTTATGTTGCTTACGGCACTCTACCCCAAGTAGCTCCTTTACTTTATGGCATTAAACCGGCTGTTTTAGCAATCATTATCAATGCCCTGTGGGGCTTGGCAAAAAAGGCTGTGAAAACTCGCCAATTACTAGTAATCGCTTTCGCTGTGGCATTGCTGACATTGTTATTTAAATTAAATGAAGTAATTGCCCTATTAATTGGGGGATTGCTGGGTATGGTTTGGTTACATTCTGGCGAGAAAAACGACAAACCAGGAGATAAAGCCAACTTTCTGATTGCTAGTCTCAGCACAGGTGCAACTTTGAAAGCATCAACTGTACTTGCGGCATCGTTAGCTACTGCATCTACTGTAAACAACGTTTCTTTATGGCAATTGGGTTGGTTTTTTCTCAAAGTCGGTAGTGTCTTATTTGGTGGTGGCTACCTTTTAGTAGCTTTTCTGCAAGGGGGATTAGTTCAAGAACACGGCTGGCTGACACAACAGCAATTATTAGATGCGATCGCAATTGGCCAATTTACCCCTGGGCCAGTACTTTCCACTGCTACGTTTATCGGTTATGTAATTGCTGGCATACCTGGCGCAATTGTTGCCACCATTGGAATTTTTCTACCTTCTTTTGTTTTCGTTGCTGCCCTAAATCCCCTAATCCCCCGCTTACGAGCCTCTTCTTGGACTAGAGCATTTTTGGATGCTGTGAATGTTAGTGCTGTAGCGCTAATGGTTGTTACTACTCTGCAACTGGGGGCAGCGACTTTAACATTACCACAACACCCATTTGTAGATTTTCTCGGTTTAGCGATCGCGATCGTCTCAGCTATTTTAGCTATTCACTTTCGCATCAATGCTGCATGGCTAGTCTTTGGTAGCGCCTTCATTGGATGGGGTGCTTCACTCTTGGGCTACACTCGATAAAATTGCAAAATCTTGCTTTCAAACTATTTTCATGTGATAATTACCATTAACTCCGGTAAATTTATGTATTTACCGTAGCTTAAGTATGTCGGCAGAATAAAACCAAACTATGTTAACAAAAATGAACGAGGCTAAAACCCTCTTCCCTCCTGCCTCCTGCTTTATCCCAACGACAAATATTTACGCCCACCTACTTATAATGAAAGTTCAAAAGCTCAGATTGTTATCTATTTAAAAGCTGTAAACATACTAGTCTATAGCCTGAAGTCTGCTATCTAGAAAAAGTTTGCTGCTTTGCGTTATAGCACAGATATATGCATACTTTAGATTGAACTTATAAACAGTGACGGATAAATTTTTCATGCCAATTTTTATATTTCTATTCGACTGTCTAAATTACTATCCTCAAGAGATAAGAAACTTAATAATCAATGATATAACTTCTAACTCCTGACTCATTTGTTCAAATAAAGTTAACTTAAACTAAGGTGAAATATGTCAATTCAAGACACAGTACCTAATTGGGAAGAACTGTTAGAAATTGCCCAAAAAAATACTCCGGCTCGACGGGTGCGTAGACCAGGACAATCTCCTTCTACTGCTCCCATCCCTGGCAGTCTTCATAAACTGCCACCAGATACAGAACCGCCAGTACTGCTCTACCGCGATACTAACTCTTGGTGTCCATTTTGCGAACGGGTTTGGTTTGCTCTCGAAGAAAAAGAAATTCCCTTTGCAACAGAGTTTATCGACTTGAGCAACAAGCCTAAATGGTATACCGATTTAGTTCCCACAACCCTTGTCCCGGCAGCGAAAATTGAGGACAAGTTAGTTTATGAATCCAAAGAGATTCTGTTAGCCTTAGAAGAACGATTTGGGCCAACCTTGCTCCCTGAAGACCCAGAGGAAAACGCCGTTGCTAGGCAGTGGCTTGAGGATGCTGAAACCAATGGTGTGAGAGATATCGCTTACAAATTTCTCAGACAAGCCCCGGAAGATCCGAATGAATTAGCAAGCTTACAGGCAGCTTTTGAAGCGAAATTAGACGAACTGGAGCAACTTCTCGGAAAATATCCTGGACCCTACTTTTTGTCAACATTTAGCGTCGTAGATATTACCTATAGTCCCCATTTAGACAGATTGGCAGCTAACTTACCCGTTTATCGGGGATATCAACTCAAGGGAAATCCCCGGTATCCTCAGATCAATGCTTGGTTTGAAGCGCTCAAACAGCGCCCCGCTTATCACCGCGTCAAATCGGATGATACCACCAACAATTTACTTTTGCGTCGTCGATGGGGCGTGACACCAATCGGCAATCCCTTACCCCCTGACCCAGCTGTTAGCCAAGAAATCCAATTTCGGGCAGAAGCGGCTGAGAGGTTGACTGATAACCGAGAAGTTGCTTTAGGAGATATTCTAAAAAACTCCGGGGTGCAAGCATTGGCGGTCAATGGCGACACAACAGCCGTTAAAGAAGTGGTTGATTTTCACCTCAGATTACTGGCTGACTATCTCATCAATGGCAATGGTGCAGCATTACCGTGGGGACGCGTGGGTGGTAAAGATAATGCCGACCCGACTGCGGCCGCGATTGGTGCTATCACACTCGCCTATGTGAGAAATCGCATCTGTGCGCCACGGGATATGAGTGCTGGTGCTGCAACTGCATTCCGAGGAGCAGCAGATAAAGTGTTGGCATCTCTTTATTAGCGATCGCATTTCCAGGTACATTAGACATCTGGTATAAAAGAATGTAGAGACGTAGCAGTGATACGTCTCTACAAAGGTTTTAGATGGAGATATCTTATCGATAATCTTGACTTTGAATGCTCCCCAAACGAGCAGCATCACGAATATTGTAGTCAGCACGGGTAAAGCGATTTAGCTGCATTTCAAAAAACTCTCGATTGGCTTGTAAATGCTTGGGATTTTGGTCATCTAAAGGATATAAAAGTGCAGTTCGCAAGGCTTGAATTACCGCAGAAGTGACACAGTACATTGATCGTTGAAAACTAACTCCTAACTGAATCAACATATCTTCTTCACCCCGGCAATGTTGGCTGTAATAATCAACAAGATATGGTGGCAAAAAATGCAACATATCTTGCATTAATAATGTCGGGGGAATGCCAGCAGTACCCACTGGAAATACATCAGCGTAAAGAATACCATAGTGAAAGTCTTTCTGGTCTTCCGGTACTTGACGCGCTTGAGCATTATAAGATTTTGTTCCTCTAAAGGGTGCAGTACGGTAGAAAACTGCTTCTACATAAGGTAATGCGGCTTCATATAGCCACATGAAACCCTTGGATTTGGGGACAATTTCGTAGCATTCACCACGAATATAAACGTGATGGTAAATCGGACGACCTGCGATCGCAAATATACCATTAACTAAGAAGCTCATCGCCTCTGGGACGCTGCTAATGGTGCCTTCGTCATAGCGATCGGACATTTCAAAGAATACTGGGGCCATAACTTCCCAGAATAAGCCCAGATTAGCGTAGTATGACATCTGGCGGCACTGTTCCAAAAACATATCGGGGAACAGCTTGTAAAGTCCCAGCATTACGGGGTTTCCTTGGAAGTAAGCTTTAATTGCTCGGTCAGCGTTGGCTTTGTATTCGTCTGAATCTAGGTAAGGGTCAAATTGTCCACCCATCCCTCTGTGCCACAACATCGCCCGCAAACAAGCTTCCGCAAATTCCATGTTAATGCGATCGTGCAACAAGTGATGCAACAACTTCGGCATTTTGAAAGTTTCACCCTTCTCAATAAATGCCAAAAGTTCTGGATGTGCAGTAGCTTCGCCGCGCCAAATTCTTAAATCGGCATCATCGCCAGCGTAATGATTATGCAGTTCTAAATACTCTTTGGGTAAAAAATATTTAAAGAATGGTAACGGGTTTAAAAATTCGCGTTCGGCAACATAAAGTAGGTCACGCCAGTAAAAATCCATCGGCACAGCATAAGCTTTGTACAAACCGATGATTTGCATCAAATTTTCTGGAGTATCGGGTAACATTGCACCGCCTGCTTCTAGACGATGAATTACGTCAGCAAATTCGTGCTTGGAAGGAGGTAATTTAATTGCTGTTTTAATTGCAGTCATGGTAATGATATTTACTCAATTGCGTAAACTTCTAGCGAATAGAATTCAAAAACTCTGCCCTACTTTGCGTTAAACTTTGCGTTCCTCTGCGTTTAAAAACTCTTAATTATTTACCACTTCAGAGATAACAGTTTTTTCCAAAGAAGGAATTGCAGCCACCATTGTTGTAGTTGTGGATTCACTCCAACGTACTAACCAAGTGGGTTGTACTCCTAAAAAGATGATGAAAGCTGCCAAGATTAAAGCTGGGATTTTCTCAGACCAAAGAACTTTGGGATAGTAGGCGAAGTTATCCAGTCTGCCAAAACAGGTGCGGTTAAGGAGGATGACAAAATAAACTGCGGTTAATCCACTAGCGACTATACACAAAATTGTCGGGAGGGGAAAGATAGAGAAACTGCCTTGAAAGACGATAAATTCCGCGATAAATCCTGTTAAACCGGGAATACCTGCGCTAGCCATACCGCTTAAAACTAGTAAGGCGCTAATTAAGGGTAAACCGCGTATGGGACTCATTAAACCATTGAGTTTATCTAACTCGCGTGTACCGACTTTGGCTTCTACAACTCCTACCAAGTGGAAAAGAATGGCTAGGATGATACCGTGGCTGAACATTTGGGCGACTGCACCAACGAGTGCTAAGGGAGTACTAGCAGCACCAGCTAGCAAGATATAGCCCATGTGACCAACGGAACTGTATGCTACCATGCGCTTGATATCTTTTTGAGCGATCGCAATTACTGCCCCATAGATGGCGCTGACTGCTCCCCAAATTGCCAAAGTCGGTGCAATAATACTCCAAGCATGGGGAAACATACCCAACCCAAATCGCAGCAGTCCATAGGTTCCCAGCTTTGCTAACACGCCACCGAGAAGAATGGCAATTGGTGCTGAAGCCTCAACATAAGCATCGGGTAGCCAAGTATGGAAGGGAACTAAGGGAATTTTAATTCCAAAACCTAACACTATTCCTGCTAGTAAAAGGATTTGCTTTGTTGTTGACAGGTTTTCTGTAGAGACTGCATCAAAAGCAAAATTAGTAGAACCACTCAGCCACACCATACCCAAGAATGTCGCCAGAATTAATGCTCCCGAAACAGCAGTATAAATCAAGAATTTAATCCCAGCATAACCTCGTTTTGCCCCTCCCCAAATGGAAATTAGTAAGTAGAAGGGGATTAATTCTAGTTCGTAGAATAGGAAGAATAGCAGCAAATTCTCTGCAAGAAAAGCACCTGCAACTCCTCCACTAACTAATAAAATCATGGAGTAAAACAGCCGGGGGCGTTCAGTTTCTTTACTACTGCTGTAAATAGCAATCCAGGTGAGCAGGCTATTTAACACCAACATCAAGATAGAAAGCCCGTCAACACCTAATTGATAGCTCAAGCCAAGGGTTTCATTCCAAGGTAAATACTCTTGAAATTGCATTCCAGGATTGCTGATATCAAATTTTAGCAGGATAAAAAGGTTCCAGAAGAAAACTATCCCTGAAAAAATTAATGCTATTAAACGAATGCGATATTTAGGAATACTTACAGGTAAGACTGCTATGAAAATAGCAACGAAAATTGGCAGCCAAATCAAAACACTTAACATGGGAATTTTGTCCTTTGTCCTTTGTCCTTTATGACTCAATACGCTTGGATTAAGAAAATAGTAAGTTGGGTTGAGCGATAGCGTAACCCAACAAAGTCTCGATAATGTTGGGTTTCGTTCCTCAACCCAACCTACGTCTTCGTCCTTTGTCTTTTGTCCCTTATGACTTACTCTTAGCCAATGACTAATGATAAAGGGCAAAAAAGCTAACTTACTATACTAATTTCTCCAGTATCTAAATCGTAATAACCACCGACTATTTTCAGCTTTTCTGCCTTGATTAACTCAGATAAAACTGCCGATGATTTCAATCTTTGAACTTGCGCCAAAATATTTGCTTTACAAGCATTTTCTAACTTATCTCCTGATTTATCTTTTGAGCTTTCTACACTTGGTTTAATTGCTGCAAGCAAACTTCCAATTTGTCCTGGTACTGGAGCACCTTTAATCGCCGCTTCTACCGCCCCACATCTTTCATGCCCTACTACCATGATGACTTTGGAGCCTAATACTAAGCTGCCAAATTCTAAGCTACCAATTTGCTGTGTTGTGGCAATATTACCAGCTATCCGGCAGACAAATAAATCTCCAAGCCCTTGGTCAAAGACAATCTCTGAAGGTACTCGTGAATCTGCACAACCGAGAATAGAAGCGAAGGGCTTTTGACCTTTGGCAACTTCGACTAAACGTGAATATGTTTGGTCGGGATTACGACGTTTTCTTTTGGCAAATCTTTCATTTCCATCTAATAACTCTTGCAGTGCCTTATCGGGCGTGATATCTTCTTCTACTGGTTTTTTTTCGGCTGCAAGTAAGTTTGAACCAAGTCCGGCTGTCAATACACCTGTACCGATCGCACCTGCACCAAACTTGAATAAACTTCTTCTGGAAAGATTTATCTGCGGATGTTGTATACTCATGGAATTATCTTCACAATATTAAACTGTTAACTTTTAGTCGGATAGTTACTGCTACCCAAGTGTCGAGATTTGAAAAACCAAATTTAAAAACTGTACTCCCCAAAATGGCCAAGTTACCCATATTCCTAAAAGACTCACTCCTAGAAGAACAGTGAATGCATAAAACTGGGTTTGTCCAGAGGTGCTGTATTTAAGACCTTCGCCTCCTAATAGCGAAAATAAACCAACGAAATTAACAATGCCATCAACCACAAAGCGGTCAATCATATCGGCAAGTTGCGAGATTTTGGCAACGCTGAAAATTATCGTCATCCGATAGAGTTTGGGGGTGTAAAAGTCGTATGCCAGTAAATCTTGTAATCCTTGCCAAGGGAGACGAATTGGTTTAGGAATATTGCCTAAATAAATTACGCCAGTGATGCCGCAACTGAAAATACTCGACATAATTAAAAGTAGTGCGACATCTTTATTTAGGCTTGCCCAATCGGGTAAAAGTGATAAGCTTTGCAACACTAAAGGAAGATGTAGGCTTACGCCAAGTAAAATCATTGTTGGTAGAATCATCGGCCAGTGGGCTTCAGGCGATCGCTGACTCATTTGTGTAGGTTTACCGCCAAAGATTAAACCGAATTCTCTAGTTAAACTCACGGCTGTTAAAGCATTTACTGCTATTAATACTCCCACTAACCAAGGTTGGGTTTCCCACAACCTATCTGCTAATTCCATCAGCGCCCAAAAGCCACCAAATGGTGGAAAACCAATTAACCCCAAACTTCCAATAATAAAGGCGATTGCGGAAATTGGGCGGCGTGTCCACAGTCCACCAAGTTGGGTGACATCTTGGGTGATGCTATTCCAGATAATTCCGCCAGTACTCATCACCAATAATGCTGCGGATATGGCGTTGCTAAAGACTAACGACAGCGCTGCTTCGTCTTGCTGTACCCCCACAGCAATGAACACTAAGCCCATGTATGCACTGACAGAATAGGATTGGCAGCGTTTAAGATCGATTTGAGCGATCGCAATTAAAGAAGCACCCACGGCTGTCACCGCACCAATCGCAACCATCGCCGAGGAAGCTATGGGCGAGATGGTTAACACAGGTTGCAATTTAATTAGCACCCATGCACCACTAGCTACTACTACCGAGTTCCGCAAAATCGTACTGGGAACAGGGCCTTCCATCGCTTCATCTAGCCAGAGATGCAGGGGAAATTGGGCACATTTACCCATCGGCCCAGCAATTAAAGCTAAACTTACCAGTGCCATAGTTGTCGGGTTGACGTTAGCAGTAGCCGCCCATTCAGCTAATTCTGTGTAATTCCAAGTTCCAGCTAAAGGCCATAATGCCAACACGCCCATCAGCAAGAATAAGTCTCCCACCCGCTTGGTTAAGAAAGCGTCTCTTGCACCTGAAACTACTAACGGCTGACTAAACCATAAACCAACTAGTAAGTAAGTTCCCAGCGTCAGGACTTCCAAAATTACATAGCTGAAAAACAAGTTATTACACAAAGCAAGGGCACATAATCCCGCTTCAAATAATCCCAATAAAGAATAGAAGCGTCCCCAACCCCAATCCATTTCCATGTAGCCGATCGCATAAATCTGCGCCAGCAAATTCAAGCCGGTAATCACAACCAAAGCGCCGACACTGACTGAGGATATATCCAAAGCAATAGTCAGGTCTAAACCAGCCGTAGATAACCACGGAATAAATACTTCTTGGGCTGGATAATTCCAAGTTGCTTGTAAGGCGATCGCACTATGTACAAATGCCAAAAATGTCATCACCAAGTTTACATAACCCGCCGGTCTTGGCCCTGTTTTCCGAATGATCCCCGGCGACCAAGGCACGGCTAACAAGCCACCTATTAAGGCATAGCACGGAACTAGCCAAACAGTCTCAAGTAGAAACTGAGCCATCAACTCACCTCTATTATTGTCATCAAAAATTATGGGTTTTAAATCAACTGACGTTGATCCCAGTTAACCTAACGATGTCCACGACGCGCTATTTGGCGTCGCAGAACAGCAAATTTATCTTTATTTAATTTTCTTAGAAATAGCTTACCGTTATATCTGTCCAAATTGAATTAATTTATCTAAATAAATTTGAGATAACTACTCTAATTATTTCTTATATAATCAACTATTCCAGCAAAGAATATAAGTATTTATTCTTATCTATACATTGGTTCAGGGATAAATCAATAGTTATCATTAGTTTTATCAATTGATATAAATGACGAGAGACGCGGTTGATTGCGTCTCTACAAATCGACTAAATGTAATTTATATTTGGGTGATTTTGTCAACTTGCCAGTGAGAGATAGTAATGGCAGGTGGCGAGACAACTTGGCTGATGGGGGCAGGTTTCATGTCTCGGTAGTCGAGGAGTTGGACTAGGATGAGGTAGGCGATCGCTAAAATGATCGAAATCGCACCTGTAAGAATGGCAATTATTTTCGAGCGTTCCATCAGTATTTCCTGTAATGCAAGTTATTGTGCAGTGCCTATATCCACATTAATACTTGAGACACACCACACACTTACCGATATACATCGCTCCGATGAGCTACTAGTAAAATAGTAATCAATTGCTGTTCTTCATCCACCTGATAAACAACTCGCCAGTCGCCAACTCGATAGCGAAAAAGACCTGCGAAATCACCTTTGAGCCGCTTGATGTTTGGATGTTCCTAAGCATTCTGTCGCAGTTGGTCAAAACAACGGTTTAGTCGTTGGGCTAGTGATGCATCTACTTCTTGATAAAACTTCTGTGCTTTGCGAGTTAGTACCAGTTCATACATGACGACGAATACTGTCAAATGGCACCACTTCCCCAGCCTCAGCTTCCTGCATAGCTTCACGCAAAGCTTGCTCAAAACCAGGGACATTCAAAAGTTCCGTTGTCGCCTCATTTTCTTCTCTTTCTTCTAGATCCGCCAGAAAATCACTCACTACCCGCAGCTTTTCTGGAGACAGTCGCCGTAAACGCTTCTCAGCTTCCTGAAGAATAGTAATGTCATCTTGCTTTGATTCCATAGTTATTTCTATAGCTAATGTTTTTCACTGTCGATTTACTCCCTCCTTTATATGCTAAGGGCAGCTTGTCGTCAGATATCGCCCTAGAGTTGGCGATCGCTAAAATAACAGAAATCGCACCTGTAAACCGTTATAGAATTTTGAGTAGGAATTAGATTGCTATTCGCTATCTCAACGGTGATGCGATGCCTACGGCGGCAAGCTACGCAGTTGCAAGAGTGATAGCCTTGCCAACAATTGTCCTGCCATTACCTGTTGTTGCAAAACTGTTGTTTGGAGCAGAAACGTCAGTTTTACCCCACCCTAACCCTCCCCTTAGAAAGGGGAGGGAACTGGATTTTCTGGTTTCCCCCCTTTATAAGGGGGGATTAAGGGGGGTAATTTGACTTGTGTGTACACCGTAGCCTTTTAGGAAAGAAGTGAGAATATTAAGTTGCACATCGCATTTTAATATAAAAGGGCAAAAAATGAGCCTTTGATGCTCAATGTTGACCTTCTGAGGCTCGACGATGACCTTCTGAGGCTCAATGTTGACCTTCTGAGGCTCAATGTTGACCTTCTGAGGCTCAATGTTGACCTTCTGAGGCTCAATGTTGACCTTCTGAGGCTCAATGTTGACCTTTTGAGCCTCGAAGTTGCACTTTTGAACCTCGAAATTGCACTTTTGAACCTCGAAATTGCACCTTTGATCCTCAACTAACAAATATATCTAACCATTCCTGAATTTACAGGGGTGAGCGTGTAGTAAAATTTGCTCACCTCCGTAAAGTGGAACATGGCTATAGACTTCTCCGGTCAAAATCTCCGAGGACGCAACTTCAAAGGACAAGACCTTGCGGCTGCAAACTTTAGCTATGCCGACATCCGAGGCGCAAACTTCACCAACGCCAACCTGACAGGGGCAAACTTCAGCCATGCCAAAGCTGGACTGCAACGACGTTGGGCAATTGGTTTAGTTATTATCTCATTCTTATTGTCGGGACTGTCAGGATTTCTCTGGGCTTTCAATGGTTACTTGGTGTCGCTGATATTTAGCTCATCCAGTGAGAACCAGATTGTGGGCTGGGCTGCTCTAATCACATTGATTGCCTTTTTCTTCATCACGATTCGCCAAGGAATAATAGCTGGTTTAGGAGCCGTCGCCGTCGCCTTCGCCGTCGTTTTCGCCGTCGCCGTCGCCGTCGCCTTCGCCGTCGCCTTCGCCGTCGCCTTCGCCGTCGCCTTCGCCGTCGCCTTCGCCGTCGCCTTCGCCTTCGCCGTCGCCTTCGCCGTCGCCTTCGCCTTCGCCGTCGCCTTCGCCTTCGCCTTCGCCTTCGCCAGAGCCGGAGCCTTCGCCGTCGCCTTCGCCGGAGCCGGAGTCGGAACGTTATTTAGTATCTACATCAGCTGGCGAGCCATGAAAGGAGATCAAAAACACTCCTTAATTCGCAATATTGCGATCGCCTTTGCTGCAACGGGAGGTACAAGTTTTCGTGGCGCTGACTTAACCAATGCTGATTTCACCCAAGCGACACTCAAAAGTACAGATTTGCGAAACACTATTCTTATCTGTAGCCGTTGGCATCAAGCCAAAATGCTTGACCGTGTTCGCCCTGGCTTAACTTATCTGCAAAACTCACAAGTACGTCAACTGCTGATTACAGGACAGGGACAGGATAAGAATTTTTACCGTGAAGACCTGCGGGGTATCAACTTACAATCAGCAAATCTAGCAGATGCCAGCTTTATTGGCGCTGATCTCAGTGAAGCCAACTTGCAAGATGCCGATTTGTCAAGAGCAAAGCTGAAGCAAACGCAACTAGACGGCACAGATTTAACAGGTGCAACACTCACAGGCGCGTACATTGAAGATTGGGGCATTACAAATACAACTAAATTGCATGGGGTGAGGTGTGAATATGTCTTCATGCGCTTACCCACAAAAGAAGACCCCGATCCCCTCCGCAAACCTGATAATAAACAAGAGATATTTACAGACGGCGACTTTGCCGACTTTATCCAGCCAATTTTTGACACCCTCGACCTTTACCACAATCAAGGCGTTGACCCCCGCGCTGTTGCCATAGCTTTCAAAAACCTTGCCGAAAACCATCCCGAAGCCGAGTTAGAAATCGTGGCAATGGAAAAGCGCGGCGATGATAAAATCTTGCTCAGAGCCAAAACCGCAGCAGGTACCGATAAATCTCAACTGAGTGCAGAATATTTTGATAACTATAATCAACTCAAAGCTTTATCGCAGAGTCAGCAATTATTGCTTGTAGAAAAAGATAAGCGCATTATTAGTTTAGAAAATATGGTAGATACTGCTCTCAAGCAGCCGAAATTTTATACACAAGGAGATACAAATATGTCTGATATCAGAGGCATCAATATTCAAGGCAGCAGTAATGTCAGCGGTATCGCTGGCAATAATTCTATTGCTAATCTGGGAACCATTAGCGGTAATGTGAGTATTGCCCTCAATCAGTTACCTGATGCAACCGATGCCGAGAAACCAGGAATTAAAGAATTATTGTCGCAGTTGCAAGATGCAATCATCCAATCCACATATTTGCCAGAAGAAGACAAAGCCGAAGCCCTAGAACAGGTGAACACTTTGGCAGAAGCGGGTAAAAATCCTCAAGAATCCACCAAGCAGAAGACGGCGAAAACTGCAATCACCATGTTGAAAGGGATATTTACAGGCTTACCTGCTGTTGCTTCTCTAGTTGAAGCGACTAATAAATTATTGCCTGCGATTTCTAAACTATTCGGTTTGGGATAATTTAACATAAGTTCGATAAACCTCTCCCTGCCTTGAACTAAAGTTCAAGTCTGTCCCTCTCCGAGTCGGAGAGGGACGGTTTTGCGTAGTAAAACCAGGGAGAGGTCTTTTGATTCAACTAATTCGATAAACAATTTCTAAGCCGTTAACACCTGCTGTGCTGTCAATACTAACTCAGAGAAAGTCGGAGAATATATTTGCTGGTTTCCTGTAAATACTGTTTGGTTATAACGTCCCTGATTCAACAAGCAGACTGTCACCTTTGCTTCAAGAGGATCAACAATCCAGTATTCAGGGATAGAGAAGGCTGCATATTCAAGTGGTTTCCTTTCGTAATCTCGTTTCACAGACTCAGCGCTAACCACTTCTATTGTCAACAGTGGAGGTAACTCAAGCACAGCCGATTTACCCTGAATAGATTGTCGCTGTTTTTCAGTCATCACAATTAAGTCAGGGAGACGGGATTTTTTGACGGAGGTACGAACGCCAGTCCCACTAGGGCGAACCTGCCAGTCTAACCCTAGTCGTTGGATTTCCAGATAGAAGCGGATCAACAAGAAAGTAATGATAGCTTCATGCAAATCTGAGGCTGGAGGCATTTCTAGCAGTACCCCATCCTCAAGTTCATAACGCTTGTCAGTTCCGTCATCGTAGGTGAGATATTCCTCAAAAGTATACAGACGTTTTACAGGTTTTGTCGTAGACATACTCTTGTAATTCGTAATTGGCCATAATCATATCTACTTTCTTCATTCTCAGGTAGTTTTGGAATGTAGAGTTTAGTTTTTCCAAAATGTCTTTAACTGAAGAAATTCTTTCCCAATTACCCGGCGATGTTTTAGGAGGATTGCGCCAAGGCGATCGCATCCTCACATCTCTGCGCGAAAACACCGCACCAGTGCCAACGCTAGTTAAAGAAAGTCAACAGCCTTTAGGCGTTGTAGACTTCGATGTAATTATCTGCGGTGGCACTTTGGGCATTTTAATTGGTTGCGCCTTGGTGGTGAAGGGGTTGCGGGTGGCGTTGTTGGAACGGGGAATTTTGCGGGGAAGGGAACAAGAATGGAATATTTCTCGCAAAGAATTAGATGTATTTGTGGAATTGAACTTGCTGAGTGAGGAAGAATTAGCAAGTGCGATCGCTACTCAATATAACCCAGCGCGAGTTAGTTTTGCTGGTGGTACAGAAGTTTGGGTAGAGGATGTCTTGAATATCGGCGTAGATCCAGTTTATCTACTAGCTACCTTGAAAACCCGATTTCTCGCCGCCGGGGGAAAGTTGTTAGAAAACACACCTTTTAGCGAAGCAGTGGTTCATCCCGACGCGGTGATGGTAAATAACCAATTCAAAACTCGCTTATTAATCGACGCGATGGGACATTTTTCACCGATCACCCAACAAGCACGCCAAGGCAAAAAACCAGACGCTTTATGCTTGGTTGTAGGAAGTTGTGCCCAAGGTTTTCCAGAAAATAACTCAGGCGATTTATTATTATCATTCACATCTTTGCAGAATCAATGCCAGTACTTCTGGGAAGCCTTTCCAGCTAGGGATGGCAGAACCACTTATTTATTTACCTACATGGATGCACATCCTCAACGCTTGAGTTTAGAAGCTCTATTTGAGGAATATCTGCGTCTTTTACCAGAATATCAGGGAGTGGAATTGAGCAAACTGAAATTTCAACGGGCACTATTTGGTTTCTTTCCCACCTATCGCCAAAGTCCGCTAAAAACCCCTTGGAATCGCATTCTACCAGCCGGAGATAGCAGTGGTAGTCAATCTCCTTTAAGTTTTGGTGGTTTTGGGGCAATGGTGCGTCACCTGAAGCGTTTAACTTCTGGCATTTACGAAGCGCTAGAAACAGAACAATTATCTGCAAAAGCGTTAACACTGCTGCAACCTTATCAGCCAAGTTTGACTGTCACTTGGTTGTTTCAAAGGGCGATGAGTGTTGGTGTAAATCAGAAAATTGCCCCAGATCAAATTAACCAATTACTCTCGGCAGTATTTCAGGAAATGCAACAGTTGGGTACACCAGTGTTAAAACCATTTTTACAAGATATAGTGCAGTTTTCGGCACTAACGCAAACACTGTTAAAAACTGGTTTATATTATCCTGGAATAGTTGCCAAGATAATTCCGCAAGTAGGTTTGGCAAGTTTGTTAGATTGGATGTTACATTACAGTAATTTAGGTGTATACACTGCCTTGCTTTCGTTAAGTCCAATGCTAGAAACATGGATTAAGAATCAACCGAATGAACAACAATATTATTGGCATCGTTTGATTGATGCTTGGAAGTATGGTTCTGGCGGTGATTACTCAGATTAAACTTAGAATTTCATCGGTGTGAGGATAACATGATTGAACGGAAATCATCAGGAATCAAATACTTTGCAGTGCTGATTGGATTCCTGCGCGATCGCCAAGGATTTCTAGAGGAAATTCGTCAAGGTACGAGATTACCAAACAAAATTATTTCTTTGCTAGTTTGCAGTTCCTTATTTATCGCTGCTTATGGCGGAATCATTGGTGCATACCATAGCTGGATGCAAGCTGTGTCTTCTGCCATTAAACTTCCAGCCCTTTATTTAATCACACTTTTGATTTGTATACCGACGTTGTTCTTTGCTAATATTATTTTTGGTTCAAAGCGGACTTTTGCCCAGCATTTAGCATTAGTTTTAACTGCGGTTTCAGTCACGAGCGTACTTTTATTTAGCTTTGCCCCAATCACATTGTTTTTCTTGATTACCACCAATAATTACCAGTTTTTGATTTTGTTAAATGTCTTTATCTTTGCCATAACTGGATTTATTGGTGTTTCGTCTTTATATCAAGCCACAAGTTTAGTTTTAGAACAAGATAATGAAGGTAGCAAGACACGCCAGAAAATTTTACAATTTTGGCTATTTCTTTATGCTTTCGTAGGCAGTCAGTTAGGATGGACTCTCAGACCGTTTTTTGGCACACCTGGTTCTGTCTTTGAACTATTCCGGGAAAGAGAAGGTAATTTCTATTTAAGCGTCATTAAATCTATTGGCTATCTCTTGGGAGTTCGTTAATTAGTCATTAGTAATTTCACAAAATATACAACAGATAAAATTATGCTGGGAAAGCAAAATCGCGGAATTCAACAATTTGGTGTTTTGATTAATTTACTGCGCGATCGTCAGTCATTCTTAGAAGAAATTCGTCAGGGAGTGCGATTACAAAATAAAATCAGTTCTCTGTTCGTATCTAGTTCCATTTTCTTTGCCCTTTATGGAGCAATTATCGGTGCATCCCACAGTTGGGGACAGGCATTATCGGGTGCGATTAAGCTTCCGGCATTTTATTTATTAACACTAATTATTTGTTTCCCAACTTTGTTCTTTTTTAATGTTTTGTTTGGTTCTCGGAGCAGTATTCAACAACATTTTGTGGTGTTGCTTACATCTGTATCAGTAATTAGCGTGCTTTTATTCAGCTTGGCACCAGTTACGCTATTTTTTCTGATTACTACACCCGATTCTTATCAATTTTTTAAACTGTTGAATGTGTTTATTTTTGGGATTACAGGCATATTTGGCGTTAAATTCCTGTATGAAGGAATGCAGTTACTTTCTCAACAAGATGAAGTTGGCAAAAAAACCCGCACCACTATTTTAAGATCCTGGTTATTGCTTTATGCCTTTGTTGGTATGCAGTTAGGATGGTTTCTCAGACCATTTTTTGGTGCCCCTGACTCTAAATTTGAATTGTTTCGGGCGGTGAAAGGCAACTTTTATTTGGATATTGTAGCGGCGATTTCCGAAATTTTAGGTTTGCGTTAATCTCAGAAAAAGATAATTAGTCTAGTTCCCAGTGACAACTAGTAGTTAATAAAAACCTAGCTTGAACTTCCCTCCTTCCCAGGCTGCTACCTGGGAATGCATTCATTGAGTCTCTGACTCAATAGACTCTTGCACAAATACAAATTTCAAAGTCCCTCTCCCAAGCATGGGAGAGGGATTTAGGGTGAAAGCTCATTGATTCATGCAAGAAGTCTAACTCTATTGTTCTAGACTGACTTTCAGCTTAAGCTTATGGGTCAGTTTTGAGATATTCTTGTAATTCTTGGGTACGCAGTTTTGTGGTATTTTCCAAACAACCAAAATAAATGCTAGAGGCAATACTTCCGCCCTCATATTTGCTTCTCTCAAACTCACAATTGGTATCTCGAAACTTGAGCCATGCTTGTTGTGCAGCAATCAATTTCTGTTTTCTAGGTCTTTCTAATGTAGATATCAATTGTTGATAAACTTGATTCAGTTTTTTATCTGCATTCTGATAAGATAACTTCGTACATTCATTAATTGCTGCTTGAGTTTGAGGATTATTGCAGTTGAGCTTTTGAACTAAGCGCATCTCAGATAAATCAGGCGTTATGCCTGCTATTGTTATGGCAGAGGTATTGAAACTGCTAAGAGTTAATATACTGGACAAAACTAGTAATAATTGACGCATAGCAAAACTTTTATTATTAAGTATAGAAATTTGATATTTTAGCTAGTGTCGAACTCAGAATCAGATTAGGAAGTGGTATGCTCCACAAATCAGTGTTATGGTTCGCGCTAAGTTTTCTCTATTCTGGCTACCAGTATACTCCCGCAATAGAGTTTTGGTTAAAAGAAGAAGACAGCAACTGCAAGGAATCGAAGGGGAGTAAGCGATCGCTAGTATATATACTTATGGCATCAGTTAGGAAAAAGATGATTTTTTTATTTAAGCAAATAAAATATGCATTTTTGTTAAAAGTATGATATCTATTCCTAAAATATTTTTATTATACGTCAAATTCCGACAAAACTCTTGCGTTGATCGTTCAAATAACTGTATTCTTTATATTGTTGAAAATTGTTTTTTACAAAACCAATAACAAAGTGTCATTTCAGCACATCGGAAAAAACATTGCCTGGGCAAATCGATAAATGTCGATATCAAACCAAAATCTATGTATGCCGTTGTCGCTGGCATTATGAGTAACAGGACTCACTCCCGAAATGAAAAATCAAATATTTTGTTTATGTATCTAGTGTAGCAAGTAATTCAAAATTTTTCCTATTCCCTATCTCTTACAGTCCATACCTAATTTGAATAGAGAAGAGTATTGGCTAAATTTTCAATCTTTTCATCTCTTTAATCGGGGCAAGAAATCTATTCTGTGCTGGCTGAGTTTGGGATTTCAAGCTCATTTTATCAACGAATCACGACCAGGAAAATTATGACCTCTTTAGATCCTAATTTTTTTGACATTCCGGACAAAAGCCTAATCATCATCGACCCAGCCGTTGATGACTATAAAAAGCGAAATGGCAACAACTTGGAAGTCATCTTTAAAGACGTAGTAGATACAGAAGTAAGAACAGTAACTTCAGAAGCACAAAAACTGCTGAAAGCTCCACCGAAGGAATTGTTAGCGCCTCCCGGTGATTTCAATCCTACACTAATACTGTTTTTTACATCTGTGACAGTACTGGTGTCATCTCATTGTGGTTACTGGCTTTGGCAATGGCCAGACTGGCTGTGTTTTAGTTTTAACACTATTGCTTTGCATTGTGCTGGAACAGTAATTCATGATGCTTGTCACCAATCTGCCCACCGCAATCGAGTAATTAATTCCATGCTAGGGCATGGTAGCGCCCTAATGCTAGGGTTCGTTTTCCCAGTGTTTACACGAGTACATTTGCAGCATCATGCTCATGTCAACCATCCCAAAGATGACCCAGATCATTTTGTTTCTACAGGTGGCCCGCTGTGGCTGATTGCATTTCGATTCTTGTCCCATGAGGTGTTTTTCTTTCGACGGCGACTGTGGCGCAAATATGAGCTATTAGAATGGTTCATTAGCCGTTTAATTGTTGTTGCAATTGTTTATATCTCAGTTCAATATCATTTTTTAATGTACGTTCTCAATTTTTGGGTTGTACCTTCTGGTATAGTGGGATTAATACTGGGCTTGTTTTTTGATTATTTACCCCATCGTCCCTTTGTTGAACGCGATCGCTGGAAAAATGCTCGTGTATACCCCAACCCAATTCTTAACATCCTGATTTTAGGTCAGAACTACCATTTAATTCATCATTTATGGACTTGTATTCCCTGGTACAAGTATCAGTCTACATACTATCTGATGAAGCCTTTATTAGATGAAAAAGGCTGTTATCAAACTTCAGGGTTACTACAAAAGAAAGACTTTTTAGAGTTTATTTACGATATCTTTGTAGGAATTCGCTTTTCTCATCAAAAAACTAAAAATCCAGATGAATCACAAAGTCGTAAATAAGCATTAATTCGTGAATTAGTCATTAGTTATTGGTCATTTGTAAATAACCAATGATATCATGTCCGCTTAATAGACCTCTTGCAAAAATCCTTGAATCACCCCTCCCCAACCCTCCCCGATGTGTTGGGGAGGGGGCAAGATTTCAAGTTTCCCCCCAATATATCGGGGGGATAAAGGGGGGTCTATTCGACTTATGCAAGAGGTCTAATGACTTATTAAACCCGAATCACCCCACCCCGCCAAAGCATCGGGGAGGGGTTCACTTACTGTGGGAATTATAACTATTTTATTTTTTGTAAATCAAAAAAACTGAACCAATCGGCCCAAGGTTTTCTACATAAGTTTTCTGGTTGTAATACAATCCTGGAGACATACCTCCATCAAATAAAATCCCTTCTTGAATCTTACCTAAACAGTTATTGCTAGCAATACCTTCTAGGACATTATCAAACATATCTGGCAGTAACTCTTGATTAAGTTGAGATAATTCAATATTTGAATTAGCTTTCAAGTCATTAACTAATAAGATTACATAGCCTTGATTAGTGATAGCTGCCAGAGAGCGATTAGTCGCATTTTTACAAGCAAATTCTCCCAAATCTTGACAAATATCTTTAAACTTACCCTGACGATAGAATCTGCCATTACCGCCCACTAAATTGTAATTGAGAATATCATTTTCTCTTCTGCCAGCTTGAATAGTAGCCTGTCGCTGCTGGGGTGTACCTCCTGATATCCCAAAGGAAGAACGTTTATTTTTAAATGCTCCTGAATACTCTACGCCACGAGAAATATTTAAGCCTTGGGGTTTATCATCAGTATCTATATAGTCGGCATTAATTGCGGCAATGGGTAGCTGTCCGTTTAACTTGGCATTTTCATCAGCGATGAGTTCATGAAACTGTTTTGCTACATATTCTTTACGTAGTTTACCTCTACTATCTTTGGCGTAAAGCTTATGAGATAGACCAACATTAACTTTGAAATCTAATTCTACTGATTTGGGATCAAAAATAATTACATTGTTAATACCTTTGGGATTTTTTTTACCTTGATTATTGGTTTTAAAAAAATCAATACTGAACTTGGGATCTTTGCCAGGGCAACTTTTAGACGCTTTTGGGACTAAATTTGCCTCAATCTTTTGGCAACCTGATAATAAGCTTGCACTGATTATCAAGATAAATAACAAAAATAATTTTTTTGTAGACATAATAATATAAAAAAACCGCTACAGAATTACTATAGCGGGGAATAATTTAAAATTTCAGTTTGGAGTCAATCTCAGAGCCAATATTTAAGAAAACCATTCTAAGACAGCTTCTTCTTTGGTGTTAGTATTCCGAGATGGTGTCTCACGATTAAATTTCATCTGAATTGACCGGGTTTGCTCACCATCAGCAGCTACAGCCAAAATTGGGTAGTCTATTAAACCATCCTGGAAGGACATCTGGAAGCGGAATGTTCCATCTGGATTTAGCTTAATTGGACGGCCACCAATGGTTACAGTAGCATCGGGTTCAGTTGCACCGTAGACTATCAACTCAGCATCGGCAATTAACCAGAACTTGCGCGGACGCACTGGTACGGCAGAGGCCGAGAAGCCAACACCTGACATTCCTGCACCGGAAGCGGTTAAGCCAGACACGGTAGGAGTTGCCCACAGACCTACACCCGATGGGAAAATGTAGGAGCTAATGGCTTGTTCAGGACGCACTGCACCTTGTTGGGAGCCAAAGATAGAACCAGCAACCCGTTGTGCTTCGGCAGATTCCGCTAAACCAAAGATTTCGTCGTAGATAGGGTTGCCGTTGCCATTCACAGCATTAACAGTATTACCATTGGCAGTAGCTGCAACCTTTTTGGCAGGGGGAACTAGTTCGTACTGTGTCTGGCCACGCAAATCTTCTTCAAAATTTACAGTGATGAAGACATCTTCAATCCAGTCAGAAGGATAGACAGGAGGAATGTGTACTCTACTAGAACGAGCTAGTACTAACCAGCGACCATCAGCAGCACGATAGCCGATATCGATCGTATAATCGCGATCGCTAACTGGAACTGGTAGATACCATTCTCTAGCTAGTTCATCAGCAGGATATTCTTGAATGCTATGGGGGCTTTGGTATTCGATATTGATATCGGTGACATCATAAATCCGTAGTGCCAGTTGTTGTCCGCCTTGCCGACGCAGTTCTTCTTTGTGTTCATTGGGAATATCCCAGTAAGTGTAAGCCCATTGAGGATCGCGCGGTAAAAGTACAATCCGGCTTTCACCATAGCCAGTGGGCAAATCTGCCAGTCCTTCATCAATATCAGCTAAAGATCCGCCAGTACGATCTTCCTGACCTAACTCAAACTTTGCAGCTTCCACGGTTTCTTGTGCCTCCAATGAACGAGATGGACTGAGTAAGTTTTTGCTACGCTGGACTTCTTGTATTGATGCCAGTAGTTGTGATTTACGCATTCGGCTATAGCGAGAGATACTATATTCGCTAGCAACTTTGCGTAGTTGGCGTAAGGTCATCTCCTCTAGTGGCGGGCGTTCTTTTGCCATTAATTTGGCCTCCAGTAGTTTAAGCGGTAAATGATTTCCCCTGGTTAAAGAATGCTATGTAAAATCTCATCCATTCCAGATGAATTTCTTATTCCTGACTCCTGGTTTTGCCCAGTTTTTAAGTTTTTTAATCTGTTTTTAAATTGAGCCAACATCCTTTCAATTCCTTGTGATGCCAAAATCAGCATTTCTTTGGGATCGGAGGATTTCTATTTGTTAAGTCTATATTAACCACTAAGCATATCTAGGGATCAAGGGGTAATAAGTAGGTTTTTGCCTATTTTACGAATTTATCAGCCCTTCCGGGATCTAATTGTCATATTTTCCTGACATTGTTAGTTGTTTACGTGTTGAGCAATGGTAACAATATCAATTTTTCATGACATTGCCCTCTGGGTTAGCCAAAAACCACAATCATAAAGAAACGAGTAGGATTCAAAGGGATTGGACACCGCCCTCTTCTTTAGCAGGGAATACGTGAACAATTATGAAGCAGCAAGGAATGCGATCCTTTGGAGCCAGTCCATTGACTGGCTCCAAAGGATCGCAAACTTAAACGTGGGGCAAACTTAGTTAATTGCTTGTTGAGCGATCGCCTTTCTTACCCATCGGTATGTGAAATTAAGTCCCAAGATAGTGTGTACCCCACCATAGAAGAACTTAAGCTTGGCGTATAAGTTTAGGGTTTAGGGAAATAGTTATGAATAAGGAAACAGTTCCTAGTCAAGCTGAAAAGTCTAATCCAGAAGGTGATGCATCACAATTAAGTCCAGAGGTATTGGACAAAATCAAACACCCTGCCAGAATAGACGATGTTATTCGAGAGCAATCACCACAAGAACGTAGAAGTAACCCAGCTTTAGTACCAGAAATGATTGACGATCCAGCTGATGATTGATTAGGTTTGCAAAAGATAAATTGAAAAGCTCAGATTCCCGACTTTTTAGAGAAGTCGGGAATCTTGTTATTCATAAACCTTTCGGTGTAATGGTATGGGGATAGTACATTACTTGACTCAATTATATAGTCCGCTCGCTTCTCATGTATGTTGGGTGAAACGATTGCAAAACCAAACAATTGATTATATTGGTTTCGCTAATTTTCACGCAACCTACGAATTACTATTTAATCTGGTTTGATCCAGCCTTTAATGATTGCTTTACCAATGTTGATATAAGAATTATCCAAAAACTCTTCAATTGCAGTGTCACTAAGTCCCTGTAATGCGCCAATAACACGACGCTTCCAACTAGGAGTAGTTTCATCATTTACATAAGCAATTTTCTCCGTTTCACTAGCAGTAGGATTATTTTGCTCAAACTGTTTTAGAAGCCGTTGTATTTCAAATAATACATCAGCAAGAGTTTGTTTTTGTTCAGATGTGTAGATATTTTGGTTTGCTTGTTGCCGTGCATTATCTGCAATATTATTAGCGAAATTACCAATATTTGGTTTATGGAAATTATTGTTATATGTGTTTGACATAATCTTCTTCACTTTAATAGGTCTTGTTGCTTGCAGCTTAACAATTTCTAAAATATTCGTACTTTGCTGACGGTAGAAAGTAATCTCATCATCTTTTGCTTGAAGCTCTCTCCGATATTGAGCTTCTAAAAACTTAACATTATTTTCATAAAATTCTTTAAAACCAGTTTCAATAGCACCTTTAATTACATCAGTGTTGATACCTGATTCAATATTCACATCCAATCGGACAATTAATGTGTTACTTTTACGTTCAATTCCTTGAATATCAATGTTGTGTTCAGGGTATTGCTGACATAATTCGTTAAATGACTTGAAAAATGCTTTCCAATCAATACCTTCTGTAAAAGTTAAGTCGATGGTTTCTAATGCTTTTTCAACAATTTTGATACGTTCTGTAAACTCATTAGGTGCAAAAATACTATTTATGTCTATAGGGCGACGCTGGTCAAACTTATCTAGTTCATAATTAAATCGCTAATAAATGTAATCACATTTTACATTATTTAAATTAGTAGAAGAATCAATATTCCAATTTGATATACACGTTCCAGTGAAATTAGCATAACTGAAATCGGTACCAATTGCTTCCAAATAATTCAAATTGGAATTTCTTAAATCTGCATATCTTAAATCAGCGTACCTTAAATCAACTCCTTCTAAGTCTGCTCTATATAAATTTACTTTTTTCATATTGATATTTATTAAATTTAGTTTTCCTTTAGAAGAATTTAGCATTAATTCCAATCCTGGAAAGACAGTGAACATAATAATAAAAAATAAAGAAAAACGGATTATTATATATAATATAAACTCAGCGCTAGATAAATTAACTTTAAATAATTGGTTATGTTCAAAAAAATATATTAAATTATTTGTAAAATTAGTGTGTAATAAAAAAAGAGTAATCAACAAAGATATGAGAGATGCAAGAAGCCTCCAAGCCTTTTTTTTGTTTCTTATAGATACTTCATGAACCAGATAAACTCCACTAAGATCCACATCTATATTTGGATTTGCTGATCGCCAGTCATTCCAAGCTGTAACTCCCTCTGCAAGTTTATTAATATGAATCTTATTTGCCATTTTAGTCAACTTAAATGTAGTAAGTTAATTCATTATCGAATATCGTAATTAAGTTTTATTTTTTAATAATACTACAACATAATTTGGGGTTCAAATTCACTCATCGAACCTATTAAAACTATAAACCGATCAACTAATCCTGCACTTATATTGATACTACGCTGTTGGTATAGAAATTTTGCTGATTAACTAGATTAAGTATACAGACAATCGAGCTACCAAAGTTAATTGGAGTAATAATTTAGTACTTCATAATTTTAGGTAATTGACTAAAGTCACTACTTTGCTAATAACGGTACGCTTTCGACCACCTGGTTTTGCTTGTGGAAACTCTTGTGTGATTAATTCCCACTGCTCCCATGTCAGGTTACTAGGATATACTTTAGTCATTCGCTTACAAGGTGCTGATTCTTATACAAATTTCAGCTTAAGGCTTGTGAGCTTTATCACAACACTCCCTTACTTTTAAAACATCCTCTGAGGAAAGAAGTTGTTTTACCAACATTGGGATGAGGATTAATTACAGCTAAATTGCTATAAAACCAATCTTTTTCTTTATTACTGTTATGTGAACCTAATACTACTAAAGGGATAAAATCTACACTGAACCACTGTTATAGTTAATAAGTTAATAATGTTTTACCTTTACCTCAAGTGAGTGAAGTTTTGCAAGTACTTATGCGAGTAAATGCACCTGCTGCGAGAACAAGAGCAAAGTGTGACAATTTTAGACTAATGCTAAACTCAAAGTTCTTGCGTAAATCCTGATATTGTGAAACCATATTTTGTAACTTGCTGAGAAAAATAACTAACCTGTCTCTCGCCTCGCTCCAGAAAAAAGTACTGGGACTAGTAACAATGATGACGCGATCGCCAAATTCAGAAAACAATCAAAAACCATCTAATCGTCGTCTGTGGCTCCTGCTTTTAGGACGTACCAGTTTGGCTCTGGGTGGGGTTTTGCTAGTTGGAATTATAGTTGGTGCTTGGTGGGCTAGAAGCTATGTATACAAAGATTTAGCACCGTTAGTGCAGCAAAATCTTGAGCAATTACTAGGGCGTCCAGTAAAAGTTGGGAACGTTGAACGTTTTTCGCTTTCTAGTCTGAGATTTAACTCTCTATCGATACCAGCAACTGCCAGCGATCGAGATCAGGTAGTAGCAAAAGCTTTGGAGGTGCAGTTCTCGCCGTTGCAACTCCTTCTTAGCCGAAAACTGACATTAGATGTCACGTTAATTCAACCCAGTGTCTACATTCAACAAGATAAAGATGGTCGTTGGGTGACAGCCCAAGTTAAGACTGGGGAAGGAAAAGGTTTTATTCAAACTGAGTTGCAGTCACTTCAAATTCAAGATGGCAAAGTAGAGTTAATGCCATTTGCTGCACCAACTAAACCGAAAGGCTCAGTAATATTAGATCAATTTGGTGGTGTTGCCCGATTTTCTGATCAAAATCAAAGGATCGGTTATGACATCAATACTCAACTCACTAGGGGAGGGGCTGTTAAAATTGTTGGCGAAACCCAACTAAAAGCTCAACAAACAAACCTCCAGCTTTCAACACAAAATTTACAAGCATCTGAAATTACTAGATTAATTCAGTTACCGATCGCTCTGCAAGCTGGGTATTTAAATGCTGACTTAGGGGTTCAGATTCCACCCAAACTATCAGACATCGCAATTACGGGAACAGCTACAGCTAATCAAGTCACCGCTAAAATTCAAAATATTCCTCAGCCGATTTCTAATTTTAATGGGAAATTTCTATTTCAGGGTCAGACAGTTACTTTAGATAATTTGAGTACGAACTTTGGGAAAGTTCCCATTCTGGCTAATGGAACAATTAATACTCAAACAGGTTTTAATGTTTCTGCTCAAATAAAACCAGTTACTGCGAAAAATATCTTAGATACCCTGAAAGTAAATTCGTCAGTCCCAGCTAGTGGCGAAATTCAAGCAAATATTCAGGTACGCGGCGCACTTGAGCAACCAGTCGTCAGCGGTACGGTAAATAACACAAAACCGATTCAAGTAGACCGCGTTCAATTTAAAACCATCAACACTGATTTCCGCTTGAATGCATCTCAAACTGCATCTCAACTTACTGTTTCCAATCTGAAAATAGTCCCCGCAGCTGGTGGTCAAATTATAGGCGGTGGTCAAGCTAATCTGGGAACCAAAGATGGGGTAATATTTAATGCTCAAGCCGATGAGATATCAGGGGATATACTAGCACGCAGCTATGGCGTTACTCTACCGATCGCAGTTGGCAATGTTTCAGCAAAAGCCCAAATTTCTGGCTCACTTCGCAAACAGCCTTTGAAGCTTGATGTTTCTAATGTTCAAGTAACGCCGCCAGCCGGGGGGCAAATCACAGCTAATGGTCAAATTCAACTCGCTCCCCAAGGTCAGGTAGGCGTAGATATTCAAGCTCAGGGTATCCCAGGAAATGCGATCGCTCAAGGTTATGGTATTTCAACTCCCATTAATGTTGGTGGTATCTCTGCAAACGCTAAGATTACTGGTTCTTTAGGTACACCGTTAAACGTCAATGTTTCTCGCGTTCAAGCAAATCCAGAGGTAGGAGGGCAAGTCACAGCTAGCGGACGAGTTCAGCTTGCACCCCAAGGTAGGGTGGCGTTGATTGTGCAAGCAAAAAATATACCAGGAGATGCGATCGCTAAAGCCTACAATTCTTCACCCTCGATCGCCATTGGGAATGTCTCGGCAAATGCCGATATTTCCGGCACTCTGAGCAATCTGCAAACAGTAGCACGGGTGCAAGCGCCTAGTGCCACCTATCCCACCACCGGACGAGTTGTTGTTATCAAACAAGGAGAGAATATCGTCTTTCCCGATGCGGCTGTGAACGTGGCCGGCGGGACAATTAGGGCTAGAGGTCAAGTTGTACAACAACGCTGGCAGGCTTTTGTGAATGCCCAACAACTGCAATTGAGCCGTTTTGGACAGATACCACCCCAGTTCCAGGGAGTTTTAAACAATGTCGCCTTGAATTTGTCAGGAAGCACTGCTTCTTTCCAACCCTCAAGCATTCAAGCCAAAGGACAAGCAAGGCTGAATATAGCAGGAGGTACAGTTAATCTCAGGAATGTTAGCTTTGATGCTGGTCGCTGGCAAGTGCTTGCCAACGTTTCCCAAATTCAACTCAACCGTTTCTCACCACAATTGGGAGGACGGCTCAATAGTAATATCCAATTAGCAGGCACAGCAGAATCTTTCCAGCTTGCAGATATTCGCGCCGCCGGACAAATCCGCGTTTCTCAAGGGTTAGCGCTGCTAGCACAACCGCTAACTGCACAATTTCAGTGGAATGGACAGCAGATTATAGTTGAAAACGCAAGTACCCCAGGATTGAGTGCTAATGGTGCGATCGCTATTCAAACTCCCCCAACTGGCGCACCTCAAATTGCCGGATTTGATTTAAATGTACTGGCGCAGAATTTCAACTTACAAAATACTGGTTTTAAAGTTCCTGGGGACGTAGCAATAGCAGGGCTACTAGATTTTAATGGAAAAGTTACAGGAACTCCAGATGTACCCCAAGCTAATGGCAATATTCGGCTGCGGAATTTCAATGTGAGTAACTTGGCGTTTGACCCACTTTTAACCGGAAACGTGAATTTTCAAGGAGGACAAGGGGCAAGTCTGCGACTAGCTGGGAAACAGGATCGGATTGCCCTTAATTTAGGTGCAGATTATCGTCCCACTTCATTTTTAGTTCAACGCGATGGCGCAGTTACTACAGGTAGAACTGAGGGAGATAACTTGCTCATCAACGCCCAACAGTTTCCCATCGCTCTGGTTGGGGGCTTTTTACCTAACAATCAATTGAAACCACTGGCGGGGCAATTATCGGGTAATTTAGTTGTTAATTTAAATAATTATGCCATTGCAGGGGATGTGGCGATCGCAGGGCCTCGTGTTGCTAGAGTTGCAGCCGATGAATTTCGCGGTAGCATCAATTATGCTGATGGTACGGCTAGCTTGGCTAATGGTCAATTGCGGATTGGCGATAGCAACATCGCTCTCAGTGGCAATGTGCAAACGGGCAGTGACCCGCAATTTCAATTCCAAGCTAATTTTGCCCAAGCCAAAATCCAGAGACTTTTACAAGCCTTTAATATCTTCGACTTTCAAGACCTTAGTACCGGGTTGCAGCCTCCGACGTTAGCTGGTGCAGAAGCACTTCCAACTGAGTCTGTCAGCTTGCCCGATGCAGATTTGAAAACACAGTTAGCATATTTCTCGAATATTACAGCAGCGATCGCCAAAGAACAGCAAGCTGAAACAAAACAAACCCCATCTTTGCCCAGCCTTGCAGAATTAACAGGTGCTTTAAGCGGAGCAATTACAGCCAATGGCTCGTTAAAGTCTGGGTTGAATGTCGGCTTTAATTTCCAAGGTGCTAACTGGCAATGGGGTAATTATTCCATCAATCAAGTCGTTGCTCAAGGCACTTTTGCCGATGGTATCGTCACCCTTTCGCCCTTGAGTGTGGGGATTAATCAAGGACTAGTAGCGTTTTCAGGACAGTTAGGAACTGAGCAACTATCTGGAAAATTGAATGTAGCCAGTCTGCCCTTATCACTTTTAGAACCTTATATCGAAAAATACCCCGTAGATATCACTGGTAATGTAAATGCTGATGCCACTTTAGCAGGTAGTTTGCAAGACCCCAGAGTTCAAGGGAAAGTGGCGCTAGCGAATGCGACCCTTAACAAACAACCCGTACAAACAGGACTGGTGAACTTTGATTACAACAAAGCTCGCTTGAATTTTGATAGTACCTTACTAGTAACAGGAACGCAGCCAGTTGCCGTTACAGGTAGCGTACCAGCTCCTTTGCCTTTTGCCAAAGTGCAACCGGATAGCAATCAAATCAGCATCAACGCCAATGTGCAAAATGAAGGATTGGCACTGTTAAATCTATTGACCAATAATCAAGTCGCTTGGGTAGATGGTCAAGGAAAAGTAGATTTAAATGTTGGAGGTACTTTAAACGAACCAGTTATCAACGGCAACGCCACACTTAATAATGCAACTTTTCGCGCTCAAGCCTTATCCGATCCTTTAACGAATGTCACAGGAACAGCACTATTTAATGGTAGAACGATAAGCGTTGAAAATATTCAAGGTAATTACAATCAAGGGCAAGTAACTGCATCAGGCATCTTGCCAATTTTTGATGCTCAACAAGCCGCAGCAAATCCCCTGACAGTATCAATAGCAGACAAACTCAATTTTAAGCTTGCAGGACTGTATGAAGGTGGTGTTGGTGGCGATGTCGTGGTTCGCGGCACAGCCTTAAAACCTGTAATTGGTGGAGAGATTCAACTGAGTGATGGTCAGGTAATTATTGGCAACTCGGCTGCTGCGAAGAAAAAATCAGCAGCGACAGCAGATGCTAATACTAAGGTCATAAATCTAGATAGACAAGAAGTTAACCCTAACGTCACACCTACAGCAGAGAATAACGCTAACCCAGTGGTTACAGTGGATGGAAGCACAAACTCAGTGGCGACAGCAGACGGAAGCACTAGCGCCGCAACTCCACCCAATTTACCTGTAGAGTTTGCAGATTTAAAGTTGATTTTAGGCAAAGATATTCGGGTTACAACTCAGTCCCTACTCAGCTTTGTACCAGGAGGAGCGGCATTGAGTCAGCCCCTATTGAGGTTTGACGCTAAAGGTGACTTGACCATTAATGGTACATTAGCCAAACCGCTTCCTGAAGGAGTGATTCGTTTGACAGGAGGACGACTGAGCTTATTTTCCACTGAGTTCACCTTGGCGCGGGGCTATGAACAAACTGCGCGGTTTATTCCAAGTCAAGGACTTGACCCGACTTTAGATGTCCGACTGACGGCAATTGTACCGGAAACATCAGCAAGGAACACTCAAACTTTGGAATCACCATTGTCTTCTGAAGTCAGCGATGTTTCTGTAAACAACTTTGGGACTTTACGTAGCGTTACCGTTCAAGCTAGGGTGAACGGACCAGCTAGTAAATTGGGTGAGAATCTAGAACTGACGAGTGAACCTAGCCGTA
Organism: Nostoc sp.; assembly: GCF_036918245.1. GTDB lineage: Bacteria > Cyanobacteriota > Cyanobacteriia > Cyanobacteriales > Nostocaceae > Nostoc. The sequence continues at coordinate 50,398 of NZ_JBALEF010000106.1, read as the reverse complement.
GTAAGGGAGAAATAGTTGCTTTGCTGGGTGGCTCAATTCTGGGTTCTTTCGGTCAAGCAGATGCAGGCCAAGGGCTGACTAATTTCGCTAGTTCTACCATTTTAGGTAGTTTACAAGGAACTATCACTGCGATCGGACAGGCTGTTGGTTTCAGTGAATTTCGGATATTTCCTACCCCTGCGACTAATAATGAAGAATCAAAAACATCAACAGCTTCAATTCTGAATTTATCAGCGGAAGGTGTGTTTGATATTAGTAAAAATTTCTCTGCCTCTTTATCACGCGCTCTTTCTAGCGATGACTCTTTCCGTTTCAATGTCCTTTATCGAGTCAATGACGAAATTCTGATGCGAGGCTCAACTGATGTGGGGGATGACAATCAACTTCAAGTTGAGTATGAAACCCGATTTTAGATTGCTGCATTGGCATTGTCAGCCGAAACAATCGCATTGTTAGTCAAGAAACTAACTAATTACCTGGACATGATATGGCGGTTCCCGTTTACGTGAGGTACACCCGTAGGGGCACGGCACTGCCGTGCCCCTACACTCGTGATGTAATGTTGTACCGCATCTGAATGGGAACCGCTATATCACTAATGATTAAGCTGTTGGTTTGGATGTTCTTGATTTGTTACTACAGGTGATGCTGTCTCCACACTTTTTTCTTGAGCTTGTATTTCTAGTAGTTGGGGAATTGTCACAAATCTATAGCCTTGGGCTTTTAAACCTGCAATCATTTCTGGTAAAGCCTTGACAGATTTGGAACGGTTGCCGCCCCCATCGTGCATCAGGACAATTGCACCGGGTTTTGCATATTTCAGCACATTTTTGACTAGTCCTGGAACTTGAGGCGAACGACGTTGAGCATCTCCCGATTCTTCTGACCACATCATGACAGCGTATTTCTCGTTTTTGGCATATTCGGCTAGTCCATTATTCAAAAAGCCTCCAGGAGGACGAAATAGAGTAGTTTTCTCTCCAGTAGTCTTGTAGATGATTTCTGCTGTACGATCAATTTCACTAGCTGCAGTAGCTAAGTCCGTGTGGCGATACCAATGATGCCATGTGTGATTACCAATTACGTGACCATCAGCAGCCACTTGTTTGGCAACTTGAGGAAAATATTTCACCATTTGCCCGATCATGAAGAATGTGGCTTTTACATCATTTTTCTTTAAGATTTCTAAAATCTGTGCCGTATTTTTGGGGCCGGGGCCATCATCAAAAGTTAGGGCAATAACTTTCTCATTCGCTTTTAGTTTCCCTTGATAAACGATTGTTCCCTGAAATGCCTTTGGCACTTTATTCATCTGGTCTTTGACTGGACTTATATTCTGTGCATCTGCACTCATCAGTTCGTTATGACTCGCTTTAGCACTCTCGCTTTTTGGCTTGATAATTCCCAACAAATGCTCAAATCCGCTTGTGGTTAAAAGCAAGCTGATACCTAAACTACTAGCACCAGTAACCAATGTAATAATTATTAGTTTCAATAACGAAGATAATTTCTGACTAGACACATTAAATCTCCTCAAATATTAGTTATTAGTTATTGGAGATTGGTTTCTCCCTGATGTTGCCATACCTTATATCATGTCCGCTTGATTACTTCTTAAACTGGAATTACCCGCACTTGATATTACTCCTAGCCTGTTGTAATTAATATATCTATTGCTGAAAGAAAAAAGATAACAATAAAATACCTTGAAACATTCCAGCTAAAGCTAAAGGATGTCTCAATTTAATCTGTATTAATTTGCTACGATTATTAATGTGAATAAAATAATACTCAGTAGATTTAGCTGACCAGTAGAGCCAGCAATGATAGCAGTATAACCGTAACCTGGAGAAATGCTAAGTAGTCCTTGACCAATAGAGTTAAGGACTTTGCAACTAGTAATGTCAATATTCGCTATTTGCTTGCGATCGCAGTTTTTGTTTATCCTTGTAGAGAGGCAAAAGGGAGGAAGAGTTTAAGTCCTTCACTAAAATCTTCGATCTCGTATAGAAGTCTTATCTAAATTCCAACCTCCTACCTCCTCCTGCCCTCTTCAATCTTCATCAAGGGCTGGGAAAGCTTCTTCAAGCTGCCACAACCGATCTTTATTTTCAACAAACCAAATACGAGTTTCTGGAGTTAATTTACTCCAAATGTCTTCAACAGGGATGTGAGGAGATGCATACTGGTACTGCTGACCAAGTGATTTGAGATTGTCCGCTACTTCACGGGGAATTCCAAATTCTTCCCAGTCAACTGTGATATTTCTTCCCGAAACTCCGGCTGTAGGGTCAAAAACCAATTGTGCCGATCTGACTAAATCAGCAAAGTGTTTCGGTTTGAGTTTGGTGATCTCCTGAATTTGGAGTGATTCGTTATGCTCTTGAGACATGATCGCCGCAGTGGTAAAGATTAGTGGTGTATTGAACTTACTGCCAGAGATTTTTATCCCAATATTTTTACTTTAGCGCAGAGCCATTAACTCGATCGTGACTTAACAAGACTTGAGGTTTGAGGAAATCGTTTAAGGTGAGCAAACTTACTACACATGTATCGGTACAATGTCTAAGCTAGTAATGAAAAGTTTGTAGTAAGCACTAAAGTGCTTTGAAAATAAGGACTTTAGTCCTTATCGCGGTACAACATTAGATCACGAGGTGTAGGGGCACGGCAGTGCCGTGCCCCTACGGATGTACCTCACACAAACGAGAAGCGCTATACTACGAACTGTTCCCAGTACCTATTTTAGTGACGAGTGTAGGAATGCTCAAAGTGAGTTTTGAGTGTATGAGCCATAACAGACATGACAATTGCTGCTATGGAAACCGATATTGCTGCTATTCTGATTCTAGAATCATCTGCAAGTATTGCTACAGCAGCTAGAGCGATCGCTACCCCGATACAACCTTGTTTGACCCTGTTTGTAACTTGATAAGCTCGATTGCAAGAACTACAAATAGGTATGTGTCGCGAAAACCTGTCTAGCAAAATCGGCTTTGAATTCAACTCGTCATTCTCAACATTTTTCCATGTGGAATAGCCGTGATAAAAAGGCAAAGACGAGCCAAATTTATCGAGCCATTTGCGGTACTCAACCACTAATGTGTCAGATGTTTTCAGCGGCAAATATAATTCTTTGAGACTTCTTCCTAAGCGCTCAATTTCTGCCTGTTGTCCCGCAATCAAAGGTAAATCCTGCTCTAATATTTTGTTGGTATTTAAGTGATCGAGCCAGCGTGGCCTCAGCTTGACTCCCCAAGTCATGAAATTACGATAACCTCTAGCTAAAAGACGGCATCGCCCTTTACCTAAAGGAATCGAATACAAAGCTAGTCCAAATGTCCAATCTTTTTTTTCAATATAAACAGTGTTTAGCACAAGACTTGGAGCAACAAAATCAATATACTTCCAGGCTTCATTTGATTTGTTAGCTCCCCGCCACCTGCCTTTAACCCCCTGAACAGAATTCTCTAGCACTTCCATTTCTAGCGGTTGGGCATTTTTACGATTACTACCACCCCTGGTGCCACTATGGCTAATAGCAACATGAGCAGGATCGATGACGTTTTCTACTAAATATGTTTGGTCATAAGGCAGATCCAATATAAAGTCTGCACATACAAATCCTGACTTATCTAAATCTGGCAGAATTGGAATAATTTCATCAACAGCAGTTTCTTTTTCGCCAGCCCACACCCAAATCATGCCTTGGCGTTCCACTACTTTAAAGGATTGTACGCAAGCATTGGCTGGAATTTTTGCATCTGTTGCTAATTGGGGAATGTGCAGACATTGACCATCACTGCCAAACTGCCAACCGTGATATAAGCACTCAATTTTGCCGTCAATAATTTGTCCATCAGAAAGTTTAGCTGTACGGTGAGGACAACGATCTGCTAAACAGATAAATTGTCCATCTTTGTTTTGGAACAAAACTAAAGGTTCATCGTACAAGGAAAAGCTATGAGGACGGTTGGCAGGTAAGTCTTGTACAAAGGTGACGGGATACCAGCATTGCCTCCAGTTAAATTCTTGCTTATCCTCAAGTTTTTGAAAGGTAGAAGTTGGTGGTGTCGCCTGTAGTGTCTCTGTTTCTAATGACATAGTTTTCTCCAGGTTTTTATGATTTTATCTCTTTGTATTAGCAAATGCTTAGTCCCAGAGATAGAAGATTTCTCAAAAAAAATGTCAAACCTGGTAATTATCAGCCAATTGTTATAGCGGCTAATCTTGCAAGTGAAAAACCTCAGAAATCAACAATGTAAATGCACCTGAATCATTATATTTAGCTGTGAGGCGTTTATACTCATTTTCTGCAACCAGCTTCCCGGCTACTATCTCAAATTCCTCTCCCACACGCAACTTTTTAGGAATATTCACAACGACACTATCGGGTAAGTAGAAAGTGTCATTTTTCCCATTATTCGGGTCTAAAATAATCTCGCGAATTTCTTCGGTATTGGAAATTTGTAAATCAGACGTGATAGATTCTTTTGTGCCAATCCAACTTCCTGACAGACTGGTTATTTCTTCGCTTGTTGTGGTGTCGGGAAAACTATTTAAATGTTCGCGCAGATGGAGAATTTTCTCTAAATCACCATTCTCTGTATAGATACTACCTATGCTAGTATTCCAATCTTTATGCTTTAAAAATAACTCAACTGAGAAACTACGTCCCGATTCCAGTTTTCTGCTAACCCAAGCACTGGAACCATAATCAACAAGAGCTAATGCCCTTTTAGATGGGTCTGCTGGATGCAATAATCCATCAGGCTGGTTACAAGTTTCCTTTTCTATTTGCCATTGTTTTTCTAGCGTACTTCCGTCTGGTGAAGGGAACTGATTTGTGTGAGTAATTATTGTTTTATCAGCATTGGAACGCAAATTTCTGATACCTTGAGAAGACTTGATGACTTCTTTTTCTGGGGAGTAAACAGTCCATATACCATACATAGACTGCCCTTCTATGGTCAGGAATCCAAATAATTTTTCCCAGTGTTGCTCTTGGAGATGTGTCATTTTATTAAATAAATGTTGCAACTTTGACCTCAGCTACTCATTTTCGATCAGAACTGTAACAGCAGCGATCGCAATCAACATTTCGTCATTTTTATCGTTGAGTTCAGGAATCGCCCGCCCTTGAACTATCATCCCCCCAGATTCTACGATGAGAGTTTTTCGCCCAAATGGTAGTACAGCGAGTACCTCTTCTTCCCTAACTTGTTCTGGATATGGAACTGCTACTTGAACCTCTATAATCATTTCATTGGGGTGACTCAAACCTGCAACTTCCCAAACACCAGGTAAGGCATTGTGAGCGATCGCATTACGTACTGCCCTAGATGCTGCTACTGTCGGTTCTTGTCCGTGCTGATCTATTCCCATCCCCATCTCGATAATCAACCGTTTACGTGCCATTGCTACCTTCGGTAAATCTTGTATCTTTCACTTTATCTTTATATTGGATGCAATACAGTAATTCTCGGATGAATGAAGTACTCCATTAAAAAAATCTCCAATCTTTTATTTGGGGTGTGTTACGCCGAAGTAACGCATCCTACTAAATACTAACTATTGAAGAATTGATTTTTTTGGGATTCCTTTATACCATACGCTGCAAGCGACTCAGACGTTCTGAGTCGCTTTTCATCACCTGTAGGGCAATCTAGCAGGGTTTGAATTAGCTGATTATAAGCCTGTAGACGCTGTTCGTTCATGAGCAGGTGTGAGTTAGACGCATATAAAGGGGAGGGAACTAGATAGATTTCTTTTTTCCCCCCTTTATAAGGGGGGATTAAGGGGGGTAATTCGACTTGTGTGTACACCGCAGCTTATAAAGGGGATTAAATGTAAGTTGGGTTTCCTTACGTCAACCCAACCTACCTTTAATCCATCTGAATTTTATAGTGGCGATGTCTACGACGGGCTATTCGGCGTCGCCCTTGTGGAATCCTATCTTTGATTTGCAACTTTATTAACGAAAATTCAAGGTAGGGAGAGGTTTATTAAACTCGCCCTCAAAAAGCAAATTTTGGTTTTCTGTCATCTTCTATAATTGATAAAACCTGCACACCTAATTCTAGGCATGAGACTGTGACCGAATCAGGAAGTTACAAAGATACTGTAAACCTACCCAAGACTAATTTTGATATGCGGGCAAACGCCATCAAGCGTGAGCCTGAAATCCAAAAATTTTGGGAAGAAAATAAAATTTACGATCGCCTCTTTGAAAATAACCCCGGCGAATTATTTATACTGCACGATGGGCCTCCCTACGCTAATGGCTCACTCCATATTGGTCATGCCTTAAATAAAATTCTCAAAGATATTATTAATCGCTACCAAATGTTACAAGGGCGTAAAGTTCGCTACGTCCCTGGTTGGGATTGTCACGGTTTACCGATTGAGTTAAAAGTTTTGCAGAACATGAAGTCAGCAGAACGGCAAAATTTAACGCCTTTACAACTGCGACACAAAGCGAAAGAATTTGGTCTAGCTACGGTAAACGACCAGCGCAATAATTTTAAACGCTACGGTATTTGGGGTGATTGGGATAACCCTTATCTAACTCTGAAGCCAGCTTATGAAGCGGCTCAAATTGGCGTGTTTGGTCAGATGTTCTTAAAAGGCTACATCTATCGCGGTTTAAAGCCGGTTCACTGGAGTCCCAGTTCTCATACCGCTTTGGCTGAAGCTGAGTTGGAATATCCTGAAGGTCACGTTTCCCGCAGTATCTATGCAGCTTTTGCAGTTACAAGTTTGGCGGAAGCTGTAAAACCACTGCTGGCGGAATATCAGTCAGATTTGGGTGTGGCTATCTGGACAACTACACCTTGGACAATTCCAGGGAATTTGGCTGTGGCGGTGAATGCAGATTTAAATTATGCAGTGGTGGAAGTGGAACCTCACCCCCCAACCCCCTCCCCGCAAGCAGGGAAGGGGAGTGAAGAAGTAGCTTCCCCCTCTTTGTTAACGGAGAGGGGGACTGAGGGGGTGAGGTTCCGCTATCTCATCGTTGCTGCTGATTTAGTCGAACGTTTATCTTCAACGTTAGGAGTTGAGTTAACTGTAAAAGCCACGTTCAAAGGGAATGATTTAGAACATACTACTTACCGTCATCCTTTGTTTGACCGCGAAAGTCCGATTGTTGTCGGCGGTGATTACATCACTACTGAATCGGGTACGGGGTTAGTACATACTGCACCCGGTCATGGTCAAGAAGACTACATTGTTGGTCAGCGTTACGGTTTGCCCATCCTTGCACCAGTGGATGACAATGGCAATTTTACCGAAGAAGCGGGAGAATTTGCGGGGTTGAATGTGTTGGGTGATGGGAATCAGGCGGTGATTGATGCATTAAATGCGGCTGGTTCTTTGTTGAAAGAAGAACCATACCCCCACAAGTATCCTTATGATTGGCGGACAAAGAAGCCGACAATTTTCCGCGCCACTGAACAATGGTTTGCTTCCGTGGAAGGATTTAGAGAAGAAGCATTAAAGGCGATCGCAACTGTAAAATGGATTCCAGCCCAAGGTGAAAATCGGATTACGCCAATGGTGGCGGAACGTTCTGATTGGTGTATCTCTCGTCAACGTGCTTGGGGTGTACCGATTCCCGTTTTCTACGACGAAGCCACGGGAGAACCACTGCTGAATGAAGAAATTATCAACCACGTCCAAGGAATCATCGCAGAAAAAGGTTCCGATGCTTGGTGGGAACTTTCAGTTGAGGAATTATTACCCGAATCCTATCGTAATAATGGCAAGTCTTACCGCAAAGGTACAGACACAATGGATGTATGGTTTGATTCTGGCTCATCTTGGGCGGCTGTCGTCCAACAGCGTCCAGAGTTACGCTACCCTGCTGATATATATTTGGAAGGTTCCGACCAACATCGCGGTTGGTTTCAATCCAGCTTGCTCACCAGCGTAGCAGTAAATGACATTGCACCTTACAAAACTGTACTAACTCACGGCTTCGCTTTGGACGAACAAGGGCGAAAGATGAGTAAGTCAGAAGGAAATGTAATCGATCCAAATACAATCATTGAAGGCGGAAAAAATCAAAAAGTAGAACCGCCCTACGGTGCAGATGTATTGCGATTGTGGGTGTCATCGGTTGACTACTCCGGTGATGTCCGCATTGGGAAAAACATCATTAAGCAAATGAATGATGTCAGAGGTAAGATTCGCAATACGGCGCGGTTTTTGTTGGGTAGCTTGGATGATTTTGACCCCCAAAAAGATGCAGTTCCCTTTGAGGAATTGCCAGAACTTGACCGTTATATGCTGCACCGCATCACCGAGGTGTTTGAGGAAGTCACAGAAGCCTTTGAAAGTTTCCAATTCTTCCGCTTTTTCCAAACAGTGCAGAATTTCTGCGTGGTGGATTTATCCAACTTTTATTTAGATGTGGCCAAAGATAGGCTGTACATCAGTGCAAAAGATGCTTTCCGCCGTCGCAGTTGTCAAACGGTGCTGAAGATAGCAATAGATAATTTAGCACGAGCGATCGCACCAGTGTTATCTCACACTGCCGAAGATATCTGGCAATATCTCCCTTACAAAACACCTTATAAATCAGTGTTTGAAGCTGGTTGGGTACAGATAGAGGAAAAATGGCGTAATCCAGATTTAGCGGAATTTTGGTCAGTACTGCGACAACTCCGCACCGATGTTAATAAGGTGTTGGAACAAGCCAGGATAGAAAAACTCATTGGTTCTTCCTTGGAAGCGAAAGCTTTGATTCATATACCTGACAAACAATTAGGTAATGCTATCAAAGCCTTTAACCCTGTTAAGGGTAACGGGATTGACGAACTGCGGTATTTATTGCTGACTTCGCAAGTGGAATTATTAGATTCTGCTGAAGGATTGCAAGGATTAGAATATACAGCACAGACAGAAGACTGGGGGATTGGTGTGGTGAAAGCAGACGGGCAAAAGTGCGATCGCTGTTGGAACTACTCTACTCATGTAGGAGAATCAGCAGAACATCCGCTAATTTGCGAACGGTGTGTAGCAGCTTTAGCTGGAGAGTTTTAAAAGCAAAAATTCCACGGCGCTAGCAAACTACAAATGGCTAAATGCACTGACAGCAATTTTCTTTTACATGAAGTACAAAACTACAGGATTTGAGGCAAAAGACAGAAACAAGAAAGTAGAAACTCTTGATGTTTGATGCGTGAGTCCTGCATTTTGTACCTCATCTACTGGAAAACTGCAAGAATATAGAGACGAGCAGTGCTAAGTCTCTATTAGGGTTCTGTATAACCCATATTTAATTTCTGGAAATCTATTTTTAGCATGATGAAGTCCGCATAAGCGGACTTCGCTGTATAGCCTAGTCATTCCCAGAAATTACGCAACTAACACAAAGTTAAATATGTAATTAAATCAGGTTGCAGTCAGCGACTGAAAAAATATTTTATGTAATACGCATTCTGGTTATTTCGTATTATGCATAAGTTCTAAATGTAATATACTTTTACAGTAAATAATTAGGTATTATTACTGAATTTTTATCAGTATTTTCACTGTATTATCTTTTATTAAAGAGCTAAATGGGGTGATTATTAAAAAAATATAAAGGTATGGATTAATACGTATAATCTCGTTTAAAACATCCATTAACTCAATCAAAATTTAAGAGATACAGAGATATGTCAAATAAAATTGCTCAGGAATTGGCTGATTTTCTGCTGCAAATAGAACAGCGATCGCAGTTTCATGCAGGCTATCCATATAATTTAAGTTGTGATTACAGTGCGATCGCAAAATTTTTCAATTTTCTGTTAAATAATGCTGGAGATCCCTATATTGAACCAGATTTTGGTCTCCATTCTCGTAAATTTGAGCAAGAAGTCTTATCTTTTTTTGCTCACCTCTATAAAATTCCAGAAAATGAGTTTTGGGGTTATGTTACTGCTGGCGGAACTGAAGGTAATTTATATGGGATGTTCTTAGCAAGAGAAATCTATCCTGATGGCATCCTTTACTCATCACAAGACTCTCATTACTCCATACCCAAAGCAGCAAAACTATTCCGCATCAAACACAATGTTGTTAACTCACAAATTAATGGAGAGATGAATTATGAACATTTTGAAAAACTCATTAGCGAAAATCGTAATTATCCTGCGATCGTCAATTTAAATATTGGGACTACTGTCAAAGGCGCCATTGATAACTTAGACAAAGTTATCGATATTTTAGAGCGCAATCAGATTAAAGATTACTACATTCATTGTGATGCCGCCCTTTCAGGATTAATATTACCCTTTTTAGATGGCGCTCCACAAGTTAACTTTCAAAAACCCATAGATAGTATAGCTATTTCTGCTAAATTCATTGGTTCTCCCTTGCCTTGCGGTGTAGTTTTAACCAAGAAAAAATGGGTAGAAAAAGTTGAAACAGCAATTGAATATATTGGTTCATCAGATACAACCATTTTGGGATCTAGAAACGGTCACACCCCTCTGATTCTCTGGTATGCAATGCAAACAAGAGGTTATGATGGATTAGCCAAAGAAGCAAAGACCTGTATAGATAATGCCCAATATCTTTTCCAACAACTGAAAATCCGAGAATATCCATGTATGCTCAATAAATTTTCCAATACCGTAGTGTTTCAAAAACCTTCTCAAAGATTAATTAAAAAGTGGCAGTTAGCGATTTTTGAAAATTGGGTACACATTATAGTCATGCAAAATATTGATCAACACAAAATTGATACTTTTGTTAACGAACTTTTGTTAGAAGAAGGGTTGCTTGATAAAGTAGATAATTTTCAGCTACAGTCAGCACTACACTAAGAATAGATTGCCAAGTGAAATTAATCACCCAGTTTAACAAGGTGTTTCTTTAAACAGAATTTGCTCCCAAGATTTTATCTTTTTAAAAAGTTTTTTCCGCACAAGTTAGCAGCAAGGAGTATTTCTACTTCTGCCCGTTCCATAGGTGGTAAGAAAAAATACCCTTGCCCATAATCACATTGTAAAGCTTTCAGTTGTGCCAATTGATCTACAGTTTCTATGCCTTCTGCTGTTACAGACATATTTAAATTATGGGCTAATGTCACAATCGCTTGAATAATTTCTAAATTTTCTCCTGGACTACCTATACTGGTGACAAAAGAGCGGTCAATCTTAATGGTTTTGATTGGTAGGCGATGTAGATAACTCAAGGATGAATAGCCAGTCCCAAAATCATCCATGTGCATTTCAACATTCAGCGCTGTTAATTGGGAAAGCACAATGGTAGCTAATTCAAAATTATCCATTAACAAGCTTTCAGTAATCTCCAATTTCAAATAGCATGGCTCCAGTCCAGTTTGCTGCAAAATATGTTTAACCTGTTTAAACACGTCAGGTTGCGTGATTTGTTTACCAGAAAAATTTACGCTAATTGTCAGAGGTTGTGAGGTAGGAAATTGTTTATGCCATTTGTGCATTTGGTAACAGGCTTCATAAAGCACCCATTGTCCGATACTAACAATCATTCCAGTTTCCTCAGCTAAGGGAATAAAATCTTGAGGAGAAATAAGTCCTCGTTCTGGATGATACCAACGTATCAGTGCCTCAAATCCAATAATTTTGCCAGTTGTTAGTGAAACAATTGGCTGGTAATCAAGGCGAAATTCTTCTTGCTTGAGCAGCGCATTTCGCAGAGCAGTTTCTAACTCTAAGAGCAAAGCTGCACCCTCGTGCATCTTTGGATCAAAAACCTCATAACGTGCCTTACCAAGTGATTTGGCACAATACATTGCCACATCAGCATCGCGTAGAATCTGCGCTGCTTGCTGATAATCTGCTCTACTTAAAGCGATACCGATACTAACATTAGTAAACACCCGATGCTCATTTAATTGAAATGGCAAAGCTAGCACCTTTTTAATTCGCTCGGCGACCTGTATGGCGGTGTTGATATCCTCAATTTCCTCAATTAAGATTGTGAACTCATCTCCGCCAAAACGGGCAACTATGTCTCCGCCTCGCAGAACTGACTTTAGGCGATGAGAAATTGCAATCAAAAGTTTATTTCCTAGTAGATGTCCAAGGCTGTCATTAACAACTTTAAAGCGGTCTAGGTCTAAGAAGAGTACCGCAAATAAATAATTATTTTGCTGTTTAGCTTGTTCTATTGCCTGCTGCACCCGCTCCATAAATAATCGTTGGTTAGGTAATCCAGTTAGCCCATCATGAAGACTATTGTGCAGTAATTGGTCTTGTGCTTCTTGACGTTTAAGAATATCTTGTTGAAGTTGTTGATTAACTCTAATCAGTTCAATATTGCGTTCTAGAACCAACTGCTCAAGCTGATAACGATACTGGACTAATTCTTCCTCTGCTAGCTTTCGCTTAGTGATGTCACGGACAATAACAATATACTCCCGTAGCAGAGAATTAAATGGCTGGGAAATCGTCGATTCAACAATTCGCAAACCTTGGTTAATTTTCAAGCTTTGCTCACTCCTAATAGACCATTGCTCCGGTTTGCCGCGATAGCATATTAGAATTTGACTCAAGTTTTTCCCAAGTAACTGCTGAACACTTGTTTGAAATAATTCTTCAGCAGCGGCATTTGTTTGAGAAATATTTCCGTCTTCATCTAATACTAAAACAGTATCGGGTACGGTATCAAGAGTAGTAATAAATAGGCTTCTTGCTTGTTTGCGTGCTTCATCAATAGCAATAATTTGTGGTAAAGTTGTCCAGCAAGCGATCGCAACCCCTGTAAAAGAAAGCGTCACTAATAAAATCGCTAGGAAAGAATTTTGAGGATTATTAGAGTGTCTATCTAAAAAATCGCGAATAACCCAACTGATTGTAGCAGTAATACAAATCAATGATACTAAAACAATCACTTGTAATACTACAAAATCTGGATTATTTCTACTAGACTTAGTATCGTAACGCTGTGTCCACCAATTTGGGTATAATGGTGCAAATCTTAACCGACGTAGCACTAAATCTCCAATCGTCAAAATAATGGGTAATAATAATCCCACTAAAAAATATCTCCAATTGCAAGCTAAACCTCCCACTATTAGAACTACTGCTTCTAACAAGAAAAAACCAAGTGACCACCAAGGCCATAACACGTGCGGTTTGCCCCGACACAGCCATAATCCCAGATGTAGCCCCATAATGGACATAAGATAACAGGTGCCTGCTACTGTGACAAGTTGAGATACATTTCCCAAATTTAGACAAAGTAAACTGAGTAGAAAGGTAACTAAAATAGCAGGGACAAGGACACCTTGACGGGAAACTAATGCAAATATAGGAGAAAGCTGTCTGTCTAAGGCAAGTTGGTATAATATCCGAGGAGAGTTAGAAACTGCCGTAGCAGAACTTAGAAGGCAAGATATAGTAATCAGAAGTGTTACTAGAAAGGAGGCAGATTCACCCCAAAAAGGTTTAGAAGCCTCTACCAGATTTAAGAACGCATCGTCACCTATTGTTGAATTTGGAGCAGAACACATTAATACCCAAGAACCACCTAGAAACACTGGAGGAATTAACCAAGCAGCTACGGTTAAAAACTTTAAAGTTTTATATGGGTGGCGACTATCAGCAACAAAAGAAGAAGTGGTTTCACAAGCATAAATTGAATAACTAGCTAGAAAAAACCACTTTGCCCATTCTTGAAAGCTCAGGCTATGTGTGCTAGTTGGGAGAAAATTAAAATTAGCAGATGAGAAGGCTAACCATAATACGCCTTGAATACAAAACAATAACAGTAATAAAATCGCTGGGAATACAAAAAATAAATGCAGGAGCGCCAACGCACGGGTACCACTGAACGCTAAAATAAAAGGAATCGCTGTAAATAAAACTTTTAACAAAGTTTCTGGACAAGAAATACCTAGTGTTTCAAAATTAACTTTAATTAAGTTAGTGAGAATAATCGCATACAGTGCTGGTGCTGCTGCCCAGCTAAAAAAGTATCCTAATGCTACGTAACGGCCTAAGCCAGGAAAGTTCTTTAATAGCCTTGTGGTATAGTTTGGTGTTCCTCCAGCGACATCTGACCAATGCCTACCTAGACTTTGTACCTGCAAGTTAAGCAAAAAGGAAATAATCGTACCAAAAAACCAAACTAAGATAGCTTTCGAGCCTAACGCTGCATGAATGATGGGGGCAGTACCAATCCATCCAACATGACCAGTTAACCCGAAGCCCCAGGTTTCGAGATAACTCAGAGTCCGTGGTAGGCGCATTAGCAAGTGCTGATTGTTCTCCACCCGTGCAGAATCGTTACTAACCATTGTTTCTTAGTGAGATTTACTGGCCTTTTCACTCAATAGCTGAATCTCACCAATTATAGCTTCCGTATAACTGCTGAACTTTAAGAAAAGATAACTTATTTATTACTGAATTGTGGATTTTGGATTTTGGATTGACCTCATGCCTAAAGAGTTTTATTGAATAGAGAATTTTAAATTGGGGATTTGAGATTTATTCCATGTAGCTTGTTTGTCACCGAGTAAGTATAAATTCTCTTTCTTCAGACCTTTATAAAAATTGAAAGGTTCAGATTTGCGACCTACTTAATAGACATAGACATCTCCAAAAATAAATTATTCATTGCCTGAAACACTTGTAAAGACGTAGCATTCCTACGTCTTTACATTCATCTCTCTAATTTAATAAATCGGAAATCATGTTGTTCATCAATGATTAACTAGAGCTATAGCTTTTGCAACAACTCTTGAGTTAACTGAAAGAAAGCTTTTGAACCTGCTGATTGGGGAGCATTTAAAACAGCTGGCATAAAACTATCAACAGCCTTAGCAACATTGACATCAACTGGTATTTGTACTTTACAAATTTTTTCGACACCAAAATCTTCTACAACGCGGTGCATTACTTGTTTATAGTATCTGCCAGTGAGCAGATTAGCGCTGGACATACTAAATACAATTCCCAACATTTTGATATCTATTTTGGTTTCATGTCCGTGACTATCTTTTAATTGGGCAATCCGTCTTTCTAGGAGTTGAATACCCACTACAGATAATGGTTCTGGTTTCGCAGGAAGTATGTAGAAATCACTGGCAGCTAAAGCGCTACGAGTCAATAGATTATAGCCAGGGGCGCAATCGAGAAGGATAAAATCATATTCTTGACGTACTGGTTTTAAGATATTATTAATCAAGACCCTTTCAAAGCGATTCCAAATCGTTTCAAAGTCCTGTTCGCCCAAAGCAGTTGCTTGCTGATGCAGCATTTCTGAAACAACAAATTCATCATATAAATCGATGTCTCCCGGCAATAAATCTAGTCCGGGAAGATTACAAACCTGGGATTGAATGATATCCTGAATTGTGAGTTTTGCTTGTGGGTCTGGATTGATAACTTCGTCTATCAGATACCTAAATGTCTTACTTTGTTTACGACGCTTGGCAAAATCTAAAGGCGACATCAAACTGAGTGTGGCACTAATTTGGCTGTCTAAATCAAGGACAAGCACCCGCTTGCCATAATTTTTAGCTAAACAGGTAGCTAAGTTGACGGTGAGGGTGGTTTTACCAACACCACCTTTCATATTGGCAGTAGCAATTACATATCCCATTGATTGAGTCCTCTATTGACGCATTCCCATCTACTCGTCTGTCAAGAAATAATTGAGAGGTGCGGATTGTTTGTAGTTAGCGTTATAGCAGTTCTCGTTTACGTGAGGTACACCTATAAGGGCACAGCATAGCGTGCCCCTACACCTTGCGTATAACGCCGCATCTGAATGGGAACTGCTATAAAGCACAAACTACGAACCTATCAAATCAAGCTTGACAGACTACTAGGTAGCGTACACTTCTGCTGATATTTTAAATCTTCCATTAAATTTAATATTTTCGGAAATTAAAAAGAGTGATTTCAGCGATGTTTACTCGATTGAGGCAGCAACATGTAGTTGGATCTTTACCTAGAATCGAGCTATTAGCCTCCTTTACTCCATAATGACAATGTTTGGCTTAATGCCGTAACAGCGATCGCTCTCATCAAAGCAATTATAGAGGTATTGACAAATACAGTAGCCCTAAATCAATTGTGAGAAAATAATAGTGTTGTGAATATCACTAAGTATTGGGTGCAAAATGTGGATGCATTTGCTAATTGAATTGAACGAAGCCAATCGATAATTTCGTGAAATCAAAGGCGCATTTACACACAAACTTATAAGGTAATTAAAATGACTTACGATTCAGAA
This sequence comes from Nostoc sp., assembly GCF_036918245.1. GTDB lineage: Bacteria > Cyanobacteriota > Cyanobacteriia > Cyanobacteriales > Nostocaceae > Nostoc. Next base: position 34,183 of record NZ_JBALEF010000106.1, on the reverse strand, counting down.
GATGTAGAACAAATCCTGCAAAAAGCACTCACTCGTAAAGACAAAGGTGAATTTTCACGAGAACAGCTTTTAGAAATGGCATCTGAGTTAGGTATTTCTTCTAATATTTTGGAAACAACTGAACAAAAGTGGTTGGCTCAACAAGAAGAGGAACGTTTACGACACACATTTAATACTTTCCGACGCAGAGCCTTTTGGACACACTTTATTTCTTTTCTAGCGGTGAATTTATTCCTCATTCTCTTAAATTTAATCACTAGTCCTAGTTATTTTTGGGCTATTTTCCCAATATTAGGATGGGGGTTAGGACTATTTTTTCATTGGTGGAGTGTTTCTCAGAGTAAATCAGAGGATTACGAGATCGCTTTTCAGAAATGGCGTACACAAATTTAACTTCTCCTTTAACGATCAATCTCAGATATTGAGCGATCGCTGTTATCCTAATTTGTGCCTCCTTCTAGATAAAATCTTCCCATGAACTGCTCACAATCACCGCAAGGGGTGAGTGTGAGCTTTGTAATTTATAGGGAATTGCCTGTGACATCGCAAAATAGATAAATTTGGGCAATCTTAAACTTGACGAGTTGTATAATCACGCCCTTTGATCCTTATCCTTGTGCTTGCCAATTTGCCAAAATAGAGCTGTAGGCTAGAATAACTACGCTTTAAGAAGTTTGATTGCCTAAACTCAGGAGCAAGGGTCGGCTGGTTAATAAGTAAGAGGAAGGGAGTATGGACAACAACAACTGGTTGCAACAGCTAATGATGGTGGGTCTTGGCACAACGTCTATAGTCGCAGAAAAACTGCGGCAAGTCAGCGATGATTTAGTTAAAGATGGTAAGCTCAATCCTGAGCAAGCCAAGGCAGTAATAGATGATATTGCCCAGCAGTTAAAGTCGGAACAGGGAAACTTGGATGTCCAAATGCAACGGCAAATGCGAAATATGATGCAAGATTTGGGAGTGGCTCGCCAGTCAGAAGTGGACGAACTAAGGGGTAGAATTGACCGTTTAGAGCGTCAATTACGCGATTTAGAAAATAAGCTTTGGCGTTAGAATGCCCTTTCTGATTTAAACTAAATGTGTCCTGTTGGTAATCTTTTTGCCAGGATACCTAAGTAAGGAGAACTGATTTTGAAACCAATTTTCCTCAGCGTGGCGTTCATGCTGGTGTGTGTTGTGCTTTTGGTTGTGGGGCAAGTAGGCAGTAAACAGAATACTGCCATTGCTGCCGAGTTAACCCAAACGCCGCCAGCGTCCACAACTGTAACTGAAAACAATATCTTAATTGCGAGTAATACTATGTCTGATGCTAATGCCGTAACTACTCCCTCTGGATTAAAGTATGTGGAGTTAAAAGAGGGGACTGGGGCGACTCCTAAACCTGGACAAACGGTTGAAGTTCACTATGTCGGCACTCTAGAAGATGGTACTCAGTTTGATAGTTCACGCGATCGCGGTCAACCCTTCAGCTTTAAAATCGGTGCTGGACAGGTAATCAAAGGTTGGGACGAAGGAGTTAGCACAATTAAAATAGGCGGTCTTCGTAAGTTAATCATCCCCCCAGAGTTAGGCTATGGCGCTCGTGGTGCTGGTGGCGTGATTCCACCCAATGCAACTCTAATTTTTGAAGTGGAATTGCTGGGAGTTAAGTAAAAACTAGAGCATTGGGCATTGGGCATTGGGCATTGGGCATTGGGCATTGGGCATTGGGCATTGGGCATTGGCTTCTCCCAGTCTCCCATTCCCAGTCCCCAATTCAATAGCTAAATTTTTAAATTTTGAAACTTTGTAAACTGAGGATTGAACAAAAGTTTCGCAGTACCTGTAGGCCCGTTACGGTGTTTAGCTATAATCACTTCTGCAATCCCGCGATCGGGAGTATCGGGAGAGTAATATTCATCGCGGTACAACATTATTACTAAATCCGCGTCTTGTTCGATCGAACCGGATTCTCTCAAATCAGATAACATCGGACGCTTGTTAGTACGTGCCTCCACCCCTCGACTCAACTGAGATAAAGCAATTACTGGTACAGATAATTCGCGTGCTAAACCTTTGAGTTGACGCGTAATTTTTGATAATTCTTGTACGCGATTATCACCTGCTCCTTCCATCAATTGCAGGTAATCTATTACAATTAATCCTAATTCAGTTCCTATTTCAGCTTGCAGTCTTCTTGACTGACTACGCATTTGTGTAACTGTAATATTCGGCGTATCGTCAATATAAATCGGCATTTCGGAAAGGATACCAATAGCACGGCTTAAAGGTTCCCACTGGGTTTGACTGAGGCGGCCAGTTCGCAGATAACTACTTTCAATTTGCGCTTCGCTAGCTAATAAACGTTGCGTCAATTGCTCTTTGGACATTTCCAAGCTGAAAAAAGCAACTGGTAATTTATAAGAAGCGGCAATATTATGAGCAAGGTTTAAGCAAAATGCTGTTTTTCCCATTGATGGGCGGCCCGCGACAATAATCAAATCAGAACGTTGAAAGCCGCTAGTCATCGCATCTAAATCGTAAAATCCGCAGGGAATTCCAGGTAAGGCAATGCCTTGATTTCTATCTTCAATATCCTGGAAATTATTAATTAGAGTATCAGAAATGTGAACTAAACCCAATTGGGGACGTTCTTGAGTAACGCCGAAAACTTTCTGTTCTGCCTGATCTAAAACTTGTGGTAACTCGGTTTCTGTTTCGTAACCAAGATGTACAATTTCATTGCCAGCTTTAATTAACTGTCGCCGCAGGTATTTTTCCATGACTAACCCAGCTAAGGCGTCGATATTCACGGCTGACACTGTACGATCTACCAGAGTTGCTAATTTATTTCTACCACCAATGCGGGCTAGCATTTCATGGTCAGTCAGCCAACTTGTGACTGAGAGCAAGTCTGTGGGTTTACCTTGGGCGTGGAGCCTCACAGTTGCTTGATAAATATCTTTGTGAGCGCTAATGTAAAAAGCTTCGGGAAGGAGGCGATCGCTAACTCGACTAATCGCTTCTGGATCTAGCAAAATACCCCCCAAAATCGCTTCTTCCGCCTCAATATTTTGTGGTGGGAGGCGTAGTTTACCGCCGTAGGCATCGCTACCATCGCCTTGAAAACTCAATTCTTCAGCCATAAACGATTTTAGTTTTGAGATTTTGCTAGAGACGCGATTAATCGCGTCTGTACAGGAGTTAGGAGTTAAGAGTTACGAGTTTCTCTTGCTCCCTCATCCCCTCATCCCTTCGTCCCTCTTCTGAGTTAGCTAGCGACTACTTGAATATCGACTTGCGCCGCTACTTCCGAATGCAGCTTAATTTCAGCTTGATAAGTACCAAGGTGGTTAATATCGGGGATGGTAATTCCACGCCGATCGATTTCCTGATCGGTGGCTGCCTTAATTGCATCTACAACGTCTTGGGTGGTGATAGTACCGAAAATTGCTTCGTTTTCACCAACTGGCTTGGCAATTGTCAAGCTGCCAACTTTTTCTAAAGATTCTTTTTGCTCAAGAGCTTGTTGTCTAAGTTCTAATTCCCGTTGACGCTCTAGCTCGCGACGGCGTTCTACTTGCTTGAGAATACCAGGAGTGGCATTGGTTGCCAATTTCTGGGGAATCAGATAGTTACGAGCGTAGCCAGGAGCTACTTCCACTAAGTCGCCAGATTTTCCCAGCTTGCTGATATCCTGATTTAAAACTAACTGCACGCGTTTCGCCATCGTTTTTCGTTTTTCCTGTAAAATCTGATTAATTTGGGTGGGTTTGGGCAGCATAGTTCACTAAAACAGTGCTGTTAGCTTTCTTCTCTACGAGAGGCTGCGCCATAGGGGCGTTTAGCCCTTGCTGAGTAAAGAGTCCTAAATAACGAGTGTTTTTTCAGAATTTAGAACTCCTGAAATGAGTATATTGTCCCAAGTAGCTTTGCCCATACCCTAAAGCTTACAGATCCTAGCGAAAGGAAGGGTGCGATCGCAACTATTAGCGTTAGAAAATTGGAGAAATGGGGGATGAGGGAGCAGAGGAGCAAAGGAGAATAATCAATGCCCAATGCCCAATGCCCAATGCCCAATATCTAAAAGTTATTTTTCATTTCCCGCATCCGCGCAAAAGTTTGCACTCCATCGCTACCCTTAACGGTTGATTGTAATGATGGCTGATCCCAACGTAAAAAGGGATTGGTTCGCTTTTCCATTCCTAGCAGCGAGGGGATAGTAGCTTCTCCTCGACTACGATCATTTTTCACTTCATTGAAGCGTTTTTGTAAGTCGGCATTGTCGCCATCTACAGTTAGGGCAAATTGCAGATTTCCTAAAGTGTATTCGTGGGCACACCAGATATGCGTATCATCTGGTAGAGAGCGCAGTTTGGTTAAAGAGTCTACCATTTGGGTTGGTGTTCCTTCAAACAAACGACCGCAACCGCCGGAAAATAAGGTATCGCCGCAAAATAAATCGCCTGTCTCACCAGATTTTTCGGGGGGAAAGTAGTAAGCGATGTGAGCGCGGGTATGTCCGGGAACAAAAATAACTTCAGCTATGCGGCCTGCAAACTGGACGCGATCGCCTTGTTGCAAAAACACCTGCTGTCCCGGAATTCGCCCACGATCTTCGACGCCACCGTAGACTGTTAGTTGCGGGAAGTTTTCTATTAATTGCTGATTGCCACCTACATGGTCATTGTGGTGGTGTGTGTTGAAAATCGCTACCAACTCAGCTTTTAACTGTGCAAGTTGCTTTAGTACTGGTTCAGCCTCTGCTGGATCGACAACAGCAGCAATTTGTTGCTGGCGATCTACCAGCAAAAATATGTAATTATCTGAGAGTGCCTCAAGCCTGATTACTTGCATTACTTAATATCTCCCTTTCCAGTAAATACTTTGGAATCTATCAGCAATCTTAAATATCTCAGTGAGAAAAGGTTGAGAAAGTCCATAAATACTATGATAGTATACAACCGTAATAATACTTAAAACTATGCTAAGTAACTATAAAATATGATCTGGGCATATCAGTAAAATTTCTCTGGGAGGAAGTGTAAAAGCTAAGTTAGATTTATTCTGTTCTTTTTGTCCTAAATTGTCTTTTTTACTCAAAAACCCAAAATCAGTAATCGAAAAATTTTTATTCGTACATACTTATTAACTCTTAGTAGAGAATTTTATAGATTCACTTTGGGTTATTTATAAAAGATAGATGTTAATCACGAAAAATAGAACAATCAATCATGGTAAAAAAAAGATGAGCTTTCCAATTTTTTCTTTGCAGGTTCATAGATGAAGCTAATCCATACAACTAGCTGGTATTTTCCAGATTCATCAGGTGGTGTAGAAGTATACTTAGATTCACTACTGCATGGTTTACAAGTACATGGACTTGAAAGTATTGTTGCTGCTCCCCAACAAGGTACAGAGGAAGATACCTACGAACACAATGGCATCTCAGTTTATCGTTATCCTGTTTTTCCTAACCCCAGTAAGATACAGGTACACAAACAGCTACCCCACGGAGGCTTTAAAACTTTTGCTAATTGGCTAGAAAACAATCGAGCCGACGTATACCATCAACATTCATGGCGATTTGACTGCGGTTTACATCATCTTGCTCTCGCCCGCCAGTTAGGGATGGCTACTGTAGTCACCGTCCACATACCTGAGCCTATATGTCTGCGTGGTACGATGATGCGCTGGGACAAAGAACCTTGCGATGGGCTGATTGACTCTGTTAATTGTAGTCAATGTTTGGGAGTACCAAAGCAAGTAGCACCTTCGATGCTCAAGGCTTTAAGCCGAGTTCCCTTGGATGTTGGGGTAGCAGCAGAAACAAAATTACTTACCTCTAAAAGTTTTAAGCTACGCCTACTTGGTAAAACTCTAGGCATTCCTACTCTAGTGTCTCAACATAGACGCAATTTAATGCAACTAGCAAAACTAGCCGATCGCATTGTTGTAACGAGTAATTGGCAATACAATGCTTTTGTTGCAAACAACGTTCCTCCCGAAAAACTTACTGTTTCTCGGCAAGGTGTTGCTAATAGTTTCAAACGTGAAATAACACCAAACAAACTACAAAACTCTACATTAAAAATCGGTTTTTTGGGCCGCTGGCAAGAAACTAAAGGGGTACAAGTTTTAGTGGAAGCAGTACATAGTCTACCGAATGATGTACCTGTAGAGTTAATTATTCATGCTACTCATCCGGGAAAATACGGTGCTGCCAATCGTGAAAAAGTTATGGCGATCGCTGCTCGTGATAGCCGGATTCGGATTGCTGAACCTCTTTCACGCGAAGCAGTACCAGACGCATTAGCAGGTTTCGATATACTAGCAATACCGTCGCAGTGGTTAGAAACTGGGCCCATAGTTGCTTTAGAAGCACAAGCTATGGGTATTCCCGTACTAGGTTCAAATTTAGGAGGAATTGCTGAGTTAGTCCGTCACGGCATCGATGGTTGGTTAGTTCCAGCAAAAGATGTAGAAGCATGGGCTGAAGCGATCGCCACTTTAGCCAAAGACGCCGATTTACTAGCTAAATTACGTCAAGGTATCCAGCTAGTACGTACAATGGATACTGTTGCTTCAGAAATGCTGGCACTTTACCATGAAATCTTAAAAATTCCTCAAAAAACTTTGTATCTTGATGGACTGACACCTAATTTATTATGAATAAACAAAATAAAAAATTAAAGGTTTCAATCCTCACGCCTAACTTTTCTAAAGGTGGAATTGACAGAGCATATTTGCTAAGTCAAATTTTTAAAAAATTAAATTATGAAGTAGAAGTATTAGGATTTTTATTTGGAAAAAATATTTATCCAGAGCCACCATCCGATCTAGCAATCTTCTGTCTACCAGGCTGCAATTATCCCCAATTGTTCGGTTCTGTCAGGCAAATTTTAAATAAGATAGATGGAGATATTATCTGCGCTGTTAAACCAAAACCCACAAGCTATGGTGTAGCTTTAATTAACAAAATCCGCAGCCATAGACCAGTGATTTTAGATATTGATGATTGGGAATTAAGTTGGTATGGCGGCGATGAGTGGCAGTATCGCCCTAGTTTAAAACAGCTAGCTAGAGAACTTCTAAAAAAAGAAGGTGCTTTAAGGAATCCAGACCATCCACTTTACTTAAAGTGGATGGAGTCATTGATCAATCATGCTGACGCTATTACAGCAGATACTCAATTTTTGCTGAATCGTTTTGGTGGTATTTATATACCCAATGGCAAAGATACTTGCTTGTTTGATCCCCAAAAGTACGATCCGCAAATCAGTCGCCAAAAATATGGTTTAGCTGAATACCGCGTTCTCATGTTCCCTGGTGCGCCTAGACCGCACAAGGGGCTAGAGGATGTTTTAATAGCACTTGACCAGTTACAAGAATCCGACTTCAGGCTAGTTATTGTTGGTGGTAATCCTTACGATAACTATGATGAACAATTGATTGAGCGCTGGGGACAGTGGATTATTATGCTGCCTCAAATGTCAATAGAACAAATGCCGGAAGTCGTGGCTGCGGCCCATATTGTAGTAGTTCCTCAACGAGATACATCTGTGGCAAGGGCGCAATTTCCGATTAAACTCATGGATGGTATGGCAATGGCAAAGCCAGTTTTAGCAACACGAGTAGGAGATATTCCCGAAATTTTAAATGAAGTTGGTTATTTAGTCGATCCAGCTTCTCCAGAACAAATTGCAGAACAAATTAAATTAATATTTCAAGATTTAGAAACAGCTAACGAAGTAGGTAAAAAAGCGAGAAATAGATGTTTAGAAAAATATAGTGTAGAGAAAATGGCATCTACTATGGAGTCAGTAATTGCTCATTTATAATCAATAATCAGTAATTCAAACAATTAATTAAAGCACTAATTTATGAATTATGTTAATACTAAGTAAATCAAAATGATAAAAACCAATGTCTAAAGGTCAACTAATCCGAAGATTCGCCAAACCCTATCCAGGTTTAATTATCCTAACGATGCTGTTAGGATTTTCTGGTGCTTTATTTAATGGTGTCGGTGTGACTTTGATTGTGCCAGTAATTTTGAGAATTGTCGGACAACCAGTAGATTTAACTGGTTTTCCTCCGATTCTGAAAGCTGTGATGTTTCCATTTGATAATCTTCCCGAAAATTATCGCAATTTGGGAATGGCTGGAACAATTATATTTATAATTTTATTAAAAAACTTATCTAGTTATTTTAGTATTTTAACATCGAGCGTTTTCACTCGGAAATTAAATGCGGATATTCGTGAAGCTAGCTTAGAGTTATTGCTAGATATTGATATAGACTATTATTCCAAAACGAAAGTAGGCGATATTATTAATCGCCTTGGTTCGGAAACTGCCCGCACTTCTAGTGCTATCGGTAGTATGATAAATTTAATTATTTTAATAATTACAATTTTAGTTTTCGTTGGGTTATTATTAGCAATTTCTTGGCAGCTAACAATCGCAGCAACAATTCTGTTGGGTTTTATAACATTAATCAATCAATACACAATTAGTAGAGCAAAAAAATTTGGTCAACAACTATCAGAAATGTCTACATCTTATTCCATCAGTGTTTTAGAAACCTTGAATGGAATTCGTTTGGTAAAGTCAACTGCCAATGAAGACAGAGAATATCAAAAAATTACTAAATTAATCCGCGATCGCGAAAAAGCAGATTTTGAATCTCAGGTAAATTCCCAAGCGATCGGGCCGATAAGTGAGGTGATGGGAGTTATAGCCTTACTTATGATTGTATTCTTAAGTAAAACTTTCTTTGCTAACCAGATTTCTTTCATTTCAACGGTACTACTGACATATTTATTAGTATTACTGCGACTGCTGCCTTTGGTATCTCAGTTAAATAGTCTTCGTAGTAGCTTTGCCAATAGTGCTACTAGCGTAGAAATAGTGAGTGAGTTTTTAAGTCGCGACCGCAAGCCGTTTATGAAAAACGGTAATGTTATCTACACAGAATTAAAAGAAGGAATACGTTTTAATTTACTTTCCTTTGCCTACCCCAGTCATGAAAAGTTAGTACTCAAAGATGTAAATTTATTTTTACCTCGTGGTACAACTCTCGCTTTGGTAGGTGGTTCTGGTGCTGGTAAGTCCACCTTGGCAGACCTCTTACCCAGATTTTACGATCCGACATCTGGTAGTATCTCTATCGATGGCACAGACCTGCGTGATTTTGATATCAAATCTCTCAGAACCAACATGGGAATTGTCAGTCAAGATACATTTCTCTTTAATGACTCGGTGCGAAATAACATTGCTTATGGAAGACCTGAAGCTACTGAAGATGAAATTATCTCAGCAGCTAAACGAGCAAATGCTTATGAATTTATTGATAAATTATCTCAAAGATTCGACAGCCAAATTGGCGATCGCGGCGTCATGTTGTCTGGTGGACAAAGGCAAAGATTAGCGATCGCTCGCGCCCTCCTGCAAAATCCAGAAATATTGATTTTAGATGAAGCCACCAGCGCTTTAGATACCGTTTCCGAACGTTTAGTACAAGCTGCACTCGACGACTTAAGTCGCGATCGCACAACCCTGGTAATTGCTCACCGTCTTTCCACAGTCCAAAAAGCCGATCAAATTGCCGTATTAGATCAAGGACAGGTGGTAGAAGTGGGAACCCATGAAACACTTTTACAAAAAGGGGGTTACTACTCACGCCTCTACTCAATGCAATTCGCCGCTCAGACTGAAATTTCCACCAAAACTAATCCTAGCTTTAACCGCATTTCTCACGAACTGCGTACAAGGCTGAACTCAATGATTGGTTTCCTCGGACTATTAGTTGACGATCTAGTAGACAATTCCCAAGAGCGCCAGGAATTAATTGACCAATCATACAACTCAGCCTTAAGAGTTCTCAACGCCATCGATCTCTTCAGCGATGTAGTTAACCTGAAAATTAACTGGCAGTTATCGTCAGATATACACCAAAATCAAGATGAAAATAATCAGTATCAAAACTTTAGCCATATTTCGGATGAGTTTCGCACGCGTCTCTATCCTCTAATTAGCTCTCTGCGCTTACTAGCCGATAAATTAGAATCCGAACCCCAAAAACAAAATCTATTAATTACAGAATCTTATAAATCTGCTATTTATCTATTAGATATATTAAAACTTTTTGAAAATCAAGTTTAATTTTAGTTAATGTCAGGAACAAAAATACTTATACGACAATCTTAAAAAAAACTATCATCCAAAAAAATGATAAATTATTCCAAGAAAAATCAATATATTTTTTATACCGGAGAGCTATCATTAAAGCCGGACACAGCACACGAAATTCATGATGTTCTTTGTGCCAATGCAGCAGCTAACTTAGGCTACTCCTCAGTTTTAATTTATCAAGACAAAAAAAATTCTTCTGTAAATCTACTATCGTTAATTTATCCTTATCAACCTAAAAAACCCGGTAAAGAATTTATTGAATTTTACGATGTGCAAGAAAAGCTCAAAGTTGCGGCATTACCAATGCCTTGGCCTATCGATAAAATAGGTGGGAAATTTACTAACTCCAGTACAGTAGTAACTAAATATTATTTACCAGTTCATATCCTACCTCATACTAAAGTTGTCCACACGCGAGATTGGAACTTTGTTAAAGCCGCAGTCAAAAATAAAGTTCCTACAATCTATGAACGTCACTACTTTCAAGACCGAAAATTTGAGCAAGAAATTGTCCACAGTCCCTATTTTCAAATAGCCATAACTCAGTCAGAACCCATCCGGCAAAGCCTAATAGAAAATGGAATGCCACCGGAAAAAGTCGTTTGGCTACATAACGGATTCAATCAATCATTTTCAATCAGACAGCCCGAAGAAGCCGAAAAGTGGCGGCAAGAATTGCTTATAAATGGACGTAAGCATTTAGTTGTCTATTCAGGCGCTTTGTATCCTTTCAAAGGAGTCGATCTGTTAATTGATTGTGCTAAAGAATTACCAGAAATTCAGTTTGTAATCACAGGAGGAACAGAAGCACAAGTACAAGCATATCAACAAATAGCCAGAGATAAAAATGTCGAAAACGTTAAATTCTTAGGATGGATACTTCCACGGGAACGATTAGTTAGCTTGTTTCAAGCAGCTGATATTTTGGTTCATCCTCACTGCGCTGGAAAATCAGCAGATTTCACGAATCCAGTTAAGTTTTTTCAGTACATGGCTGCTGGCACTCCTATCGTTGCAACTGAGATTCCACCTTTAATGGAATTCAAAACATCACCTTTGATTGCCAGTTGGTGTACACCAGATAACCCGCATAAACTTGCCCAATCTATTCAACATACTTTAGAAACTTATCCCAGAAAAATAGAGGGTTATGCAGCTAGTATAGATTTTGCCCAGCAATTTTCTTGGGAGAATAGAATTACCAAAATATTAAGCTACGTAGAAGAAGATCGGCATCCATTAATTTTAGGGGAACAGTACAAAAATTAACTAAAAAATAACCGAATAAATACGATTTATGACTATTAAAACTGTTGGGATGATTAGCAGCTATTCAGGTCTTGCTAAAAACAAAGATTGGTTATGGCAACAAACTCCGCACTACTTTGGCGTTTGGAAGAACATTCAAATGTTGAAAATGGTGGAAAAGCCAGACTTTATGTTGCTCTATCAATTTGATTTTCCTCAAGCATCGGCGCAAAAATCTTGGTTAGATAGTTTTCGCAAACAGCAACAAAAACCAGTAGTAAATGTTGAGTCTCTACTGCGTGGTGTCAACAAAGAGCGGATTATTTATTTGCTCAGAGAACCGCCTTTAGATGAGGTTGTAAAAATAACTAATTACAATTATCAAGAAGCCCAGAAGTATTGCGGCTACGTTTCTGGCCCGGATGATTTTGCTCCCATTCCTGACTATATGCCTGCTATTTGGTATCACTCAAATTCATTTCAAGATTTAAATGAAATGCCACCGCCTCCAAAAGTTGCTCCATGTAGTTGGATTACTTCAGGAATTAGCCGCACAGTCAATCATCGCCAGCGTTTAGATTTTTTACAATCTTTGCAATCTAGTGGCATGAAATTTGATTTGTATGGGCGTAACTTACCAGAATGGGCGAACAGTTCGGGAGAACTAAGTAACAAATGGTATGGCATGGCACCATACTATTACAATCTGGCAATTGAAAACTATGCTGATAATAATTGGTATGTGAGTGAGAAACTTTGGGATAGTTTACTTGCTTGGTGTTTACCAATTTACTATGGTGGTCCGGCTGCTGATAAATTATTGCCACCGGGTAGTTTTTTGCGCTTGCCTAGTTTAGATGAAAAAGGCATTGCCTACATCCAAGAAGTGACAGCTACACCTGATGCTTGGTATGCTGCCAAAGATGCGATCGCAGAAGCACGTCAAATCATTTTACACAAATTAAACCTGCTTAACTGGTTATCAAACTTTGTCGATCAACACTCATAAATTATGAATGGTATTTGTACGCTTGGCAATGATTATGTTTTCGATCAACTAGTGGCTTTGCTCAACAGTATTGATGTTATCTTAGGTCCAGAAACTCCTGTTTGTATCTATCCTTTCGACGATCGGACACAAAGGATTGCTGACGAAATAGCTAAACGCCCTAATGTATTTCTTTACGATGATCAAGAATCAATCGACCGCTGGGATCAATTTATGCTCACAGCAGCCCCAGAACGATTGAATCGGAGTAAATCCCGTCTTTATGGCGCTCACCGTCGTTTTTGCGCTTTTGATGGGCCATTCGAGAAGTTTATCTATTTAGATGCAGACACCTTGGTGATGAAATCACTCGCAGGAGTGTTTGAAAAGCTAGATAGTTATGATTTTGTGGTCTACGATTTTCAATTTAAAGACGTTAGTAAAATATATAATATTAATTCTCCCAAATTACTAAAAGTTTTTGAGCAAAAACGCATTGATTCTGAAATATTTTGTTCAGGCTTTTATGGCGCAAAACAAGGACTATTTGACTCAGAAAAAAGAAATTGGCTAATATCACATTTACAAAATGGGGAGTCAGAAATTTTGTATGGTGGTGCTGGCGAACAACCATTAATCAACTACATGGTAATGAGGTCTAATCTTTCCATTTATAACTTTGCTTGCCAACTGCCAGATAATGAAAAAACAGGATGTTCTGCTAGCTCTAAACACTTCGAGGAACGAGAAAATATTCTTTACGATCGCGGTAATCGACTAACTTATCTCCATTACATTGGAATTCCTCCCAATATCAATCAAGCAGTCTGTGCGGGAGAAAATATTCAATTTCCCTATCGAGATTTATTTCTCTATTATCGTTACTTACACGAACCAGAAAAGCGTCCAGTATTTAACAATCCTCCTAAGAATTATAATGACGCTCCAGTAGCAAATTTACTTACAAGAGCTTTGCGAAAATTTAAGTTAATTAACCAAGGATAATTTATGAGCCGGGGCATTTATATAGTTGCCAATGACCGCGTTATCGATAATGCTATTGCTCTCCTCAATAGCATGCGTTTCTATGACCCAGAAGTTACCATTTATCTCATACCTTTTAATGAGAATTATCACCAGGTAGCAGAACAGCTTGCTACCTTACACAACGTCCAAATTTTCCCAGATTTAGAACTTATTGATACCTTTACCAAACGCATTGGAGAAATTTTTGACCGAGATTTCCTCGCCTTACCCAATAAAATGCGAAAACTGGTGGCGTGGTTTGGGCCTTTAGATGAATTTATTTATATTGATACGGATATTGTCGTTTTTGAAAAAATTGCTGACAATTTAGACAAACTATCAGAAGTTGATTTCTTCTGCTGTGATTACCATCATGCTAATGACAAGCTGCGAAATATTTTTTCCCCATTTGTGAAAGAGCAGCAAATTTTTTCCGATGCCCAACTTCAAGATGTTTTCAATAGCGGTTTTTGGGCTTCGAGAAAAGGAGTTATTACCGAACAACAAATGGATGAAGCTTTACGCGAGTGTGCAGCACATCGTGAATATTTCGATTTTTCTGAAGGAGTTACAGACCAACCAATTTTAAATTATCTTGTTCTCAAACTAATTTCTAAACGTGGAAATCTCGTCAAAATTCCTGGGGGTGGGCCTGGTAGTTGGGCAGGTTCGCAAAATTTTCAACAGCAAGACTATGCCCTCTATGACCGAGGACAACGACTAAAATATCTCCACTGGGCTGGTACGCGGATGAAAACTGGTAGTCCCTATTGGCAATTGTGGGAACACTATCGCTATCTTCATGAGGGTAAATTTGCCTTCATTCCAAAACTGACTCGCCGTTTATTTCCCTTTGTTTCTGCCCGTACTTAATATTAGGAGTATCCCAATGATAGATGGTATTTACACCTTAGCGAATGATGTTGTCTATGACCAACTAGTTGCTTTGCTCAACAGCATAGAAGCTAATGCTGGTAGAGAAATTCCTGTTTGTGTAATTCCATATAATGACCAGCTAGAGAAAGTAAAAGCAGAAATTGCATCTAGAGATAATGTTACTTTATTTGAAAATTCTGATTCCATAGCCTACTGGGAAGAATTTGGCTCTCGTATCTGGAAAGCTCACCCAAGGGCGTTAAAGCTATGGCGAGAATATGGTTTGCCAGAGAATTATCGCATAGAAAGACATCGAAAACTTTGCTGTCTAGATGGCCCATTTGACAAGTTTATCTTCTTTGATGGAGATACCTTATTGATGAAATCACTCGATGATGTTTATCAAAAGTTGGATGAATATGATTGGATTACGAATGACTTTCAATATAGATCCGATTTGAATTATATTTTCAACTGGACAGAAGATAAGCTAGCAGAGATTTTTTCTATAGAAGATATTAGGAATCAAATTTTTTGTTCTGGTTGGTTTGCTTCTAAAAAGGGTGTTTTTAACGATGCTAATTTAGCAAATCTACTAGCAAACTTAGAAGCAGGTGAAGCTGATGCACTCGCATGGGCAGATTCCGATCAAACAGTTCTCAACTATTTAGTTTTACGTAGTGGAATTTCTTACTACAATTACGCCTATCACGGTAAAGCGACTGGTTGCCATTGGGCTTCTAAATTTGATGTTGTAGATAATATTCTTTACGACCAAGGGCAGAAATTGACATACTTACACTATATGAGTGTCTCTTCTTCAGCTTTTACGAGGCTTTGTGGGGGTGAAGATGTTGATATTGCTTACCGCGATGTTTTCTTATATTACCGCTATTTAAAATCACCTGAAAAACGTCCTCAAAGCTTTAAGCGCCCAAGCAAGCTAACACTTCTGCAAAAGTCCACTAGTAGCTTTATTCAACAAAAAATAAACAATATTAAGCTGAAGTATCGAAATTTTAAGCATAGAATTGCTCAATAGACATTCAAGAGAGTTTCAGACTCTCTTGAATTTTAAATTATTAATTTCTTACTCTTTCCTAAGAAAAAGAATCTAAATCTAAAGATTGCATACCTTCGCGTTCTATAAAAGTCATCATACTTCCCAACTGCAACCAAACTAGCAAACAAGTAAACAGACTAATTGGTAAACCGACTCCTAAAGCCAAGGATGAGGGAAAGCCAAATATCTCTAAACCTGAAGACATAAATAGACAAGTACCGCCTGTTATGCCGATAAATGGTACAAGTAATTGTTTTAATGAGGAACGTGGCTGAGTATTTTCTGCTCGTTCGCTTGGCCAGTTCTGCACAATTACTTTCAAAGTGCCAGATAATGCCAAACCAGATGTTAATGCAGTCAAAAAGCCAACAAGTAAAAGAAAATAAGGCGGTTGCAGAGGAAAATAGTACATGAAAACTCCTAATTTCTATTAAATATTTTTTACTTTTTATTTGTTGACTGGTTCTCAGCAAAAGACCCAAGTAATGTCGCTTTTGGGAGGATAGCGGCTGCACCTTCTCTGGATAACTCTGTTAAAATACCGATCGCTACATTTAATAAACGATCCGGTTTTAAGTCATCTTTAACCAGGTTCCACAAGCGTTGCACATCTTCGGTGTGCAGGCGGTCATCTTCGGTGAGAGCAAGCACCAACTGTCGCCGGAGAAACTTGCCTTCTTCCGACATTAAGTATTGGAACCCCATCTGGGCTGTAGGCAATACATCAAAGTTGTTATCGGTACGAGCGATCGCAATCAAATTCTCTAACCGTTGCCACTGAAATTTACCATCTTTGAACAACACATTCAATAATCGTCGCCGTAATGCAGGCGATTCCCCTGTCAGTAACCGCCGTGCTATATAGGGATAACCCACTTCAACAATTTTGAAATCGGGGTTAAGGCTAAGGGCAATACCTTCCTGAGTCACCAAGGAACGAATAATCAAAGCAAACTTTGCCGGGACTCGGAAAGGATATTCGTACATCAGTTCCGAAAATTCATCGGTAATAGTTTTGAAGTTAAAATCCTTGACATTTTTGCCAATAGCGTTTCCTAGCACCGCTTCTAATGCTGGCACTATCGGACAAATATTCGTGTCTGGAGTCAGAAACCCTAATTTTACAAAGTCTTCGGCTAAGTCGGTATAGTCTTTATTCACCAAATGCACTAGCGCATCTACCAGCGTTTCTTTGGTACTTTCTTCCAACTGATCCATCATGCCGAAGTCAATATAAGCCATACGACCATCGGGCACAGCAAACAAATTACCAGGATGAGGGTCAGCATGGAAGAAGCCATATTCTAAAAGCTGTTGCAATCCTGATGTAACGCCAATTTGGATGATCGCTTCTGGGTCTAAACCCGCTGCACGGATGCGTTGAGTATCTGTCAGCTTAAAACCGTCAATCCATTCTAGGGTTAAAACGTGGGTATTGGTATAACGCCAGTAAATACCTGGAACTTTTACTTGTAGGTCGTTGTGAAAGTTGCTAGCAAATTTTTCGGCGTTGCGGCCTTCATTAATATAGTCAATTTCTTCAAATAATTTTATGCCAAACTCGTCCACTATTAAAGTTAGGTCGTGACCGAGATTTAAAGGCAACCAAGGAGCTAGCCAACCTGCTGCCCAACGCATCAGATATAGGTCGCGTGTAATTACCGGGTGTAAGTTGGGGCGTTGCACCTTTACGGCGACTTCTTCACCGCTGACCAGACGACCCCGGTACACTTGACCCAAGCTAGCAGCAGCGACTGGATTAGGTGACAGTTCGCTAAAACTTTCGTGAATTGGACGACCTAGTTCGCTTTCGATAATCTGGTAAGCGATCGCATTATCGAAAGGTGGTAACTGGTCTTGTAACTTTATCAGTTCTTCTAAGAAATCTTTGCGTATCAGGTCTGGTCTGGTGGAGAGGGCTTGACCAACTTTAATAAAAGTCGGGCCGAGGCGAGTGAGCATCTCTCGCAACTGGATAGCTCGTTTACCCTTGTTCTGCTCAACTCGATCTTGCCACTCGTCCCACTTCAGACTGAGTATAAATCCTGCAAAGGAGAAGATGATTCTCAGCAGTCGTCCCCAGGCTAGCCAAGGACGGTAACTATAGTAGCGAGCGATCGCATCTGGATTATAGAGTTTTAGTTGAGCAGGTTGATACTGACCCACGCCTTTTTTTGCCTCTTCAACTGAAAAATTTACAATGATTGTTTTTCTCCTGACCCACAAGTTAGTTGCAAGTTCAGGATAGCGGTAGTCTTTTATCTAAAACAACTAGAACTCTACCCTTTGGGGATATTGTTCGAGGCGATTTTAGCATCTGTTACTGCCTAGATTTGTTTATCTTTTTCTTAATTATACTTTATAAAACTACAACTACTTATCCAACTTTTAGATGATTTTATCTTTTCTTAACTTTAATTTATATAAATAAAAATATGTACCTCTATATGCAAATTGAAACTCAGTAACCGCTTACAACATAAAGATCCCCGAATTCTAAGAGAATTCGGGGATCTTGGTACTATGTTTATTTATACCTGTGATTTAAGTGGAAAATAAAATATTTTATCTGTCCACAATAAAATTACAGTATCAATTAAAACCTTGGGAATTGTTAATAGCTTTGTCACAATTACCAATTACCTGCTTTTAATTGTCATGTAGTGCTATTTAGATTTGGCCTCCAAGTTTTCCAAACGGCTTCTCAATTCCTGGTTTTGTTGTTTGAGTTGGTCAAAATCTTCACGCAGTTGACGCAGGGTTTTTTCTGAACCAATGTTCTTTTGCACCTTGGAAATTTCTTCTTCAGCAGAGCGACGTACACGCCCATCAGCTGTTTGTTCAGCTAGCGATCGCAAAATCCCCACTGCTTTGGGTGTTTCCATTTGTCCTAATGCTGCGGCTACCGCCACTTGGGTTAAAAAGAAGGTTTCTTTGGCTAGTTCTGTTAATTTTTCTAAAATCCGTTCCAAATTAGCCGGACTTTGACCGACAGAAATCTTTCCTAAAGCGCGAATTGTGGCTAAACGTAAGGGTTGTGGTACACCGAGTTTGGTGTATTCGATTAGCAGATTTAAAGCTGCTTCTGAGGTTTTGAATTCAGCTAAACCAGCAACTGCCCCACTCCGCACGACTTCATTCCAACCTGCCTTTTCTTCCAAAACGGATTTCAGCAGCTTTAATACCTTGTCTTCCTTGGGTTTTTCTTCCAAGTTTGCCGATGCGATCGCCCCGATAACACGAGAAGCTGCTGCTTCCACGTAATAACTGGGATCGCCCTTTTGCACTAACCCTCTGACAACTTTATAGCTTTCAGCAGTTTTGAATTGAGTAAGTGCTTCTACTACAGCTCGTCGCACATAAGCATTTTTATCTTTTAACCCAGCAATTAAGCCATCAAAGGCTTGATCTAAATTGATTTGGGCTAGTTGTTTCGCAACTTCCACACGCACACCCCACAATGGGTCATCTTTTAGCGATGCAGACAATGCAATGATAGCTTCTAACCCACCTTTTTTCGCCAAAGCTGTTGCTGCATAACTACGCGAAATCGGGTCGGGATCGAATTCTAACTGTGCTTTTAACTCCGCGATTGGATATTCCAAAGCTACTGTTTTTAGGTAATTATTTCCAACATCAAAGCTAATAAATTGGGGCTTATTTTCTAGGGGAAAGTAGAAGCTTTGTTCGCGTTCATTCACCCGCACAGTGAAAGTTTTGAATTGTGAATTAGGAGTTATGAGTTTGGAATTATTTTTAACTCCTAACTTCTCACTCTTGACTTCTTCCTGTTGGGTATAGCCAAAACCAATAGGTATTTTTAAATCAAACAAATCTTTACTGCCATTTTTACCTTCAGCAGCTTGGGTTTGAGTTACTGTAATTTTTGCTAAATTAGCATCCCCATCCCAAGAGTAAACCACTTTAAAATCGGGATGACCACCACGATAAACGTATTGGTCAAAGAGGAACAAAAGATTACGTCCGGTTGCTTTTTCAATTGCCCTGAGTAAGTCTACTGTTTCTACAGTTTTATGAGCATTATCTTGGACAAATGTTTGAATTCCCTGCCAAAACAACTCATCTCCCAATTGGGCCCGAATCATGTGATAGACACAAGATCCTTTTTCGTAGATGTGGCGATCGTAAAGTTCAATAGCTTCTCGGTAAACGTGTGTTACCATTGGACGGCGATAACGACTGCTATCTTCACTTAAGTAACGACGAGCTTCCAATAAGCGATAGTAAGCTGCTTCTTCTAGACTATATTCCTGTTCTGTCCACATCACCTCAGAGTAAGAAGCCATCCCTTCTTTAATCCAAGCATGAGACCAATGCTTAATCACCACCAAATCACCAAACCACTGGTGCGCGAGTTCATGAACGACTAAAGCTTCGGTGTTGCGGTTATCTAAGGCGGCCCGTTCATCCAGTAAACATCTATCTGTTAACAGTGTTGTAGAGGTGTTTTCCATGCCGCCAAAGATGAAGTCATCGACGCAAACTTGGGCGTATTTCGGAAAAGGGTATGGATAACCATACTTTTGGCTCAAAAATTCGATCATTCGGGGAGTTTTGTCCATGCTGCGTTTAGCATCTTCCTCCCGTCCCTTTTCTACATAGTAGGTGACAGCTTTACCCTTCCACTCATCCCGAATTTCAGCAAAATCACCTACTGCTAAAGTCATCAAGTAGGTAGGATGAACTTGTTGCTGTGACCAATGGTAGATTTTGTAATCACCATCTTCTGTGGTGTCAATTAATTCGCCATTGGAAATTGCCACGAGAGGGTTGGGAACGCGGACGCGAATTTCCGAAGTAGACAATTGTCCTGGATAGTCAAAGCAGGGGAACCAAAAGCGAGAGTCTTCGTCTTCGCCTTGAGTCCAAACTTGAGTAGGCTTGTTTGGGTAGTGCTTATCTGGTTGAATAAAATAAATACCGCGTTGCGGTTTTGCCACCGAGTAGGCGATCGCAATCAGCAAGCGTTTACCAATCTGGCTTGCCTGAGAAAGTTGGATGGAAAGCTGTTCCCCGTCATAGTCAAAATTTTGTGGCACTTCGTCCACCTGCACAGACTCAATATTTAGATTGACAGCATCCAAAGTCAAACGATCAATACCATTACGGATTGGCAAGAGGCGAATGCTACAACTGCCCTGATAGCTTTGCTTGGGAATATCCAAGCTGAGATCGAGAAAAATATGCTCTACCTGTCCGGGGCGATCGGGGTTATAGTGTGGTCTTGCTCCCGGTAACTCAAAAGGTTTGTGTCCGTTATTATCTGTATCAAAATAAGACTGCGACATTGATGCTTACTGACCTTGTAATCCTGAAAAGTCTGGCTGGTTGGATGTAGTTAAGTAAAATAGCGGTGTAGTAAATGTATTTCCCAAATCAACAGGGCATTATGGAGGTGAGAACTCCACTTTGGGATTGGGGGATTGAAATTAATCTCACCCGAACTTCCGCAGATCGGCTACCGATCCTGGGATTTTTTCCATATCCCTCCTGCATTTACTTTTGCTGATGTTCTGCACTTTTTTGGCATTGAGTCAAGAGTCTCTTGCACCTTGTTGCACCTTGATAGATTCTCATTAAGTACAAATACTCCTAATTATTTTTATAACTTAGGATAGCTTGCTGCTGCTGAACACTTCTTTTGTTTGAGATGAACAGCATATCATTTGCAAATTCGCCCCTCATCTGGTTGAAGTATTTTTGAGAGTAATTTTAGACCGCTAATTTGTAAGATTACTAATTTTATCAGTAAATACCAACTGGAGTTGAAACTAAATGCAGCATACCAGTTGTGTGAGAGTACAATAACCGATTTCTGTCTCCGTAAAAACTCCCATACTGGCGAACGCCCGTAAAAGTCGATCGCAGGTTAGGCTTGTAGATTGATGTTGCACTTCCCAAATCCTCTTAACTCCTTTAACAAATCGGCGTAGGCGTACCCCGTCGTAGATATCGCTAGCTTGTTTGCTGTATAGATCGACTGCGAGATCCAAGTGCTATAGCAATCTGAAATCATTCGTAAACAATGAGATTCTCAACTTCATAAGAGTTGTCGGGGATCTTAGCCTTGCAATTTTTACAAATCAGATAGGATTGCTATGTATTTAATTTGCAAAAACCCATTTGTAGTGAAAAATCACTTTTAAGTTGGATGTTTGCGGATTGAGACATGAGTTTAACTGAGAATTTTTATGATTAGTATCCGATTAATGATAGATGTCAAAAGCAACAATTTTCTGCAAGTAGGAGGTAGATGTGCAGCTTGTCAACGAGCGTGCTACTGAATCCTTTTGTCATGGGTTAGTCTAGCGATGGATTAGCGGAAAATATTATAAATCCGAAAACTCTACAGTGACACTTGTATAAATCTCGGTGACAATCTGAGCAAAAGAGGATAACAAAATGCCTGAAAGTAAATCAAAATTTCTCATTCCTGCTGTTGGTGCTGCCGTCGTTGTCGCCGGAAGTATAGCGGCTTATACGTACTTTAAAGGCTCACCAGGAGGTAGTTCAGACGCTCTAGGCAGTGCTAAAGTAGTACCTTCAACAGCACTGATGGCAACTTATATTACTACTGACTCTCAAGCCTGGGCAAAATTACAGCAGTTTGGCACTCCAGAAGCACAAAAGTTAGTGGCAAAAGGTCTGGAAGATTTCAATAAGCAAATTTTCAGTGACAGTAACGTTTCTTATGAAAAAGATATAAAGCCTTGGGCTGGTAGTGTGATGATTGCTGTATTGCCACCAAATCCTGTAAAACCGGCACAGTTAAAGGTACCCTCTGGGACAACTAATGTACCAACAAATTTACAGCAGGAATCAAATATCCTGATAGTGGTGGGAATTAAGGACAAACTCAGCGCCCTGAATTTTGCGAACAAATTGAAGTCACAAAAAGGAGTTAAATTACAGGAATCTGACTATCAAGGTCAAAAAATTATCGAAACTACACAAAATGGCAAGCCGACGTATAGTGTAGTTTTAAATGATAGTCAGTTGGTATTAGCCCCCGAAAAGCAAGCTGTAGAAAAAGCAATTGACACGTTTAAGGGACAGTCTTCTTTTGCCAATAAAGAAGGTGCTAGCAGCATTCTTAAAGGAGTGGATGTTAAAAACAGCCTTGCCCAAATTTATGTACCAGACTATGCCGGAATGATACAGCAATTAACCGCTGGAAATCCGCAGGCAAAGCAGTTACCCCCACAAACCCTGACGCAACTGAAGCAGATAAAATCTGTGGTAGCGGGTGTTGGTGTTGATGATGCGGGAGTGCGGGTAAAAGCGATCGCTAATTTAGATCCGCAATTAAATAAATTTCAGTATCAATCAAGTCCTGGGAATATAGTTGGGCAATTTCCTGCTGATACCTTTGCTCTGATTAGCGGAAATGGTATCAGCCGTGGTTGGGAAGTGCTAGTAGAGCAGTCAAAAGATTATCCAGAAATGAAGCAAGCTCTGGAACAAGCGCGAGGACAACTGAAATTTGTCAATTTAGACTTAGATAAGGATATTTTTGGCTGGATGAATGGGGAATTCGCCTTTGGTGCGATTCCATCAAATCAAGGAGTGTTAGCAAATGTTGGTTTTGGAGGTGCTTTGGTATTTGATACTAGCGATCGCAAAACTGCCGAAGCCACCTTAACAAAATTGGATACCCTTGCCAAAACCCAACAAATCAATGTCGCCAACAGAAATATCGGTGGTAAAGACGTAACTGAATGGCAAATTCCCCGACAAGGAGCTTTATTGGCACATGGTTGGCTAGATCAAGATACTGTATTTGTAGCTCTTGGTGGCCCAATTGCTGACGCAGTTAGCGATCGCAAAAATCCATCTCTCGAAACTAGCGACGCCTTCAAAGCCGTTACTGGTTCTTTGCAAAAGCCTAACGGAGGCTATTTCTACCTAGATATGGATAAAACTAAAACTGTGCCCCTGATCAATAGTTTTGTATCATCTAACGCTGATACCATTACCATCCTGAATTCCATTCGTGGTCTTGGTTTTACCGCTATTAGCCCTGATAAATCTACTAGTGAATTAGAGATGTTGCTAGCTCTCAAGCCTACTGTAAAGTAGGGCATTGGGCATGGGGCATTGGGCATTGGACATTGGGTATTGGGTATTGATTATTCTCCTCTGCTCCCCTGCTCCCCTGCTCCCTCATCCCCTGCCTCCCCTGCTCCCTCATCCCCCCACTCCCCACTTACAAAACTTGATTATTCCGAGTTTCCAAGGTTTGGTTGAGTCTATCCAACGCGCCAGTCAATCTTTCTTGGGCTACAAGGTTAGGATCTGGCAAGGGTTCATCGGCGACTTCTTCTTTTCTCTTGAATTTTTGTAAGGCTCGAATTGCCACAAATAAAACTAAGGCAATGATTACAAAGTCAACTATTGCGCCAAGAAACTCACCAATCTTGATTCCTGGACTAATGGTGATTGTTCTCCAGTCTTTGCCAGCAAAACTAACCAAGGGATTAATCAATGGCATGATCACATCTTCAACAAAGGAAGTAACAATCTTGCCAAAAGCACCACCAATGATCACAGCGATCGCCAAGTCAACTACATTACCTTTAAGGGCAAATTCTTGAAAATCTTTTAAAAAGCCACTTGCTCTTCTTCTTGCTCTGGCCATACTTGACTCTCAATAAGCTTAACTTACTGTAATTTTCTTTAGAAATGGCACTCAGCTTTTTGCCATCCCTGTTGAGATAGATATTGCTAAGTATCAAAATTTTACCAGTCTTGAATAAAATTCTTGGATAAAGAAATATAAATTGGAAACCAGCATAATTCACATCTTCTCAGAACTTTGCTGTTCTCCAAATATCAACCTTCTATAATATTTGTTGCTTAGAGCAAGGGAAAGGAGGCAGACTGCCGTTATACAATTCAATTCATTTCTAGACTGCCGTCCAGCAAGTATGTCATAAGTAGAAAAGGCTGTTAAATGCAAACTGATTTATGACTGCTGCTGTAAACACTAATCCTGGTTTAGCTTCTCGCTTGGTGAATGGCATACTGGCAATCCAGCCTTTAGCCAACCTAGCCAAGCATCAAGCTAGACAAATGATGATTAAACGTGCCGAGAGAATTGGTGTGCCTTGGACACAAGAAGTCGAAACACTACAAGGGCGTGATTGGAAGGACGATCTCGCTCAAGTACAAAATCCTCAGCTTTCCTACCCAGAATACTATTTGCGACCATTCCATGCCTACGAAGGTGGAGACCTTTGTTGGAAAGCGGCTTGGGAGCTAGAAGTTGCTGCTCGTACTGTCCATGCCGGAATTTGGCCAGATGCTGGAGCACAAGGAGATGCTAAACTGCGCCAAAGTTACCACGATATCCTCAAAGTGCAAATCCCCAATCAACCCCAAGACATCCTAGATTTGGCCTGTGGTGTGGGTTTGAGTACATTTACCATACAAGAAATTTATCCCTATGCCAAAATTACAGGCTTGGACTTATCTCCCTACTATTTAGCTGTTGCTAACTACCGCGCTGGGCAACGCCAAGCTAAAATTAATTGGCTTCATGCCCAAGCTGAATCTACCGGGCTACCTGATGCCTCGTTTGATTTAGTTTCCATTTTCCTGATGTGCCACGAATTACCCCAATCAGCAACCCGACAGATTTTAGCTGAAGTGCGGCGCCTGCTGCGTCCGGGTGGCTACTTGGCAATCATGGATATGAATCCCAAATCTGAAGTTTACAAGAAAATGCCAGCCTACATTTTGACTTTGCTCAAAAGTACTGAACCTTATTTAGATGAATATTTTGCTTTAGACATTGAGCAAGCTATTGTTGAGGCGGGTTTCCAAACTCCCACTATCACCAACAATACCCACCGTCACCGTACAGTAATTGCTCAGGTGAGTGGTTGATTTATCTCTAGTATTGTGGGCAGCAATACCACCCTTGCTGCTACTAGCCTACTACTACTGTCGAGTGCCATTTGCCCCACCTTTGTTAAAGTTACTGATGTTCTTTATCATCGGGGCAATATCTGGTCTTTTAGCTCTTAGACTCGAATGGGTTTTTGAAACTGTAGCGAACTCTTTTGTAGACTGGCAACAGATTAAACGTTGGCTTCCTGGTGTAGCCTTGCGGCAGCTTGTGGAAATAAGCCCAATTGAAGAAGGCTGCAAATTGGCTGCGGTTGTTGTCCCAACTTACTATCTGCAACACAAGTATCGATTACTTCACTCTAGCGTTTTCCTCTTCACGATCGCCGTTTCCCTTGGATTCACTGCCGAAGAGAACTGGATTTACCTTTTCCACGGTACAGCATCAGTTTTTGAACGTACCATCGGCACGCCAGTCCATGCTATCTTCTCTGCACCTTGGGGATATGCATTAGGAACCTATATTTCCTCTAAAAATCGGTTAAATCGAGATAAAAAGTTTATTTTTCGGGCTTGGCTAAATTCTGTAATCTGTCATGCCCTAGTGAATGTCCTATCTAGTGGTTGGAATTATTCATTACCCCTACGTTTCCTAAGTTATGGTTTATTTCCGTTTCTGTTGTGGATGTTTTGGCGACTAGAACAATTACTGCGAAAAGTGCAAGGTAAACCTGTAATTACCCTGATTTCAGATCGTACACCCCAGCGCCGTTACTGGCAGAGGAGTTTAGTGCTGTTTACCCTTGTGCTGGGTGGAAATGCTATTTTTGGGCTGTTTCTCTTAGTCAGGACTATTAGTCCTTTGAGTCCGTCAAAGCTTTTTGACACTTATATTTTGTGGTTTATATTTAGTCGCTTTTTACTAAATCTCTTTTTTGGAGTTTTAGCGTGGGGCATTTATCGCTATTTGCGACATTCCGCCCGTCGTCGGTATTTTTAAAATATGATTTAGGAAAAGGCTAGGAGGTTTCTATGCAAACAACTCCAGTGCGTTGGACGACTGCTGACCTAGAGCTATTTGCTGGCGATCGCAGAAATCGCTATGAGATTATTGATGGAGAACTCTTTGTGACTAAATCACCTAGTTGGGATCATCAATCAAGTTGTGGCAATATTGTTACACTTCTTAACAATTGGTCAGAGAAAACTGGTCTAGGTAAAGCTGCGATCGCACCTGGAATTATTTTCTCAGATTCGGACAATGTGATCCCTGATGTGGTGTGGGCAAGTCATGAACGGTTAAAACATTTGCTAGATGAGGCTGGACATATCACGGGCGCACCAGAGTTAGTAATAGAAGTTTTATCTCCCGGTGAAAAAAACGAGAAACGTGACAGGGAAACAAAGCTAAAGCTGTACTCAGTGCAAGGGGTTCAGGAATATTGGATTTGCGATTCTCTACAGAAGAAAGTTGAGGTTTATCGACGCGAACAGGCTGCATTAAAGTTAGCAGCTACTTTATTCAATCAAGATGAACTGACAAGTCCTTTGCTACCAGGTTTTAATTGCTTAGTAAGTAAACTTTTTTAGCTGGGCATGGGCATGGGCATGATATAGATTCCCTATGTCCTATGCCTAATTTTCAATTAGCTAAACTCGTGCTAGTACTGGTTGATTCACGGATGCAGTGGCTGAATCAGATTCAGACTCCGTGCAGTAGATTTCGCAGGAGTTATTCGGACTTTCAATCAATTTTACTTTATAAAGTTTAGCTCCCAACTCCTGAATAGGCGATCGCAGTAAATTACTAATGTAAAGTGCAATATTTTCAGCAGTGGGTACAATTTCGGCAAAATAGGGAATATCTTTGTTTAAAAAGGTGTGATCGAATGGCTCTACCACATAATCTTCTACCACTTGATTCAGGGCACCTAAATCAATAATCATGCCAGTACGTGGGTCAATTTTACCTTTGACAGTGACTTCTAGATGGTAGTTGTGTCCGTGACCGTTGGGACGAGCGCATTTACCATAAATCTCAGTGTTTTCTTCGTTACTGAGGTTAGGATGAGCTAGCCGATGGGCGGCGCTAAAGTGAGTACTGATGGTGAGGTAGGCTTCCATTGCGTTTCCCATATAATCTGCCCAAAGTTCAGGATGTTCAAATAACTGCACGCGGACTAGAGGCAAATGAGGTGCTAGCCGCTGCCAGATAATCCGTGCAATATTCTCAGTGGTAGGCAGAGTTTGTTGAAATTCTGCCCACACATCATTGAGATAAGAGAAGTCCAATTGACTGGTAACTTCCCGTTTAATTACATGTTTCACATTAGACAAGTTCAGCACCATACCATATTCATCCAATTCTCCGGCTAGGGAGATGAATAAAACATAGTTATGCCCGTGTCCCGGAAATCTAGAACCAACACCAAATTTCTCAATATTTTCGGCTTCACTCAGTTCTGGCAACCAATAACGATGACTTGCTGAAAACTGGGCGCGGCGATTAACAATGCATTGCATGAGCACACTATGAGCAGAATTTAAAATTTCTTAATCTTTTTCTGTTTACAGCATAAACTAATTCCTAAGTTATGTGTCATTAGTCATTTGTCATTTGTCATTTGTCCTTTGACATCCAGCGATATTCACCCATGCCCAATGCCCAATAACTATGTAACAGACGCTTGTGCCTCACAGTGCAATCTCGTAGCTATGCGGAATAGTTCATGACCTGTGTGTAAATAACGCTCATCGTAGTTCAAAGGAAAATAACCTAATTCATCGAGTCCATCTGCTACTTGATCGAGGCTGTAGTAAAGGTGAGCCGCTGTTCTTGCGAGACTAGGGGGATTTGGCAGGGAGCGAAAAGTAATTTGTGCCTGCTTGAGGTCATCTCGACAGGTTTTTAAATATTCCTGAAATTCATCTAACAACTCATCATCAAAGGGATCGGCAGCTAATTGCTCCATTTGTTCTTCTAACGAATAAAGAATCGTACAAAGCAAGCGATTTACTGGTTGGTAAACTTGGCGTAGCCATTCTTCAACTTGCTCGTCAACATCCCGTCCAGTTTTTCGTCTTGTCTGGTAATGATTTTGCGCTGATGCTGTACGCTGTTGGCGATCGCTATTTAATTTTTGGGAGTCATCTTGCAGTTCTTGGTCATAATTACGACGATTTTGGTTGTCGCCTAAGACCTCATAAGCTGCATTGATGCGGATAATCTGTTCGCGATCGGCTGTTTGCTGATTACTGTCAGGATGAAACAACTTAACCAAGCGGCGATAAGCTTGCTTAATCTCCGCTTGGCTGGCACTTGGACTAACTTTGAGAGTTTCGTAATGGTTAGAAACGTGCTTAGAATTGACCATTAATTCAATGTATCGTTAACTGACGCTAGCGGCCAATCTTGCCTCCAGGTCTTGGAACAACGGTGTACTCAAATACCTCTCACCAAAACTGGGCTGAATCATTACAATTAAACGTCCCTTATTTTCTTGACGTTGGGCGACGCGAATTGCTGCACATAAAGCTGCTCCACTGGAAATACCAGATAGTAGCCCTTCTTCTTTTGCCAAACGCCGACTATAAGCGATCGCTTCTTCATCGGTGACGGTAATCACTTCATTAATCAATTTTATCTTGAGTACTTGGGGAATAAACCCAGCACCAATTCCCTGGATTTTGTGGGGGCCTGGTCGTCCCCCAGATAAAACTGGGCTATTGGCTGGTTCAACTGCGATTGCCTTAGCGTTAGGCTTGCGTGCTTTAATCACTTCTGCTACACCAGTGATCGTACCACCTGTACCCACTCCTGCCACAATTATATCGACTTGTCCATCAGTATCTTCCCAGATTTCCAGCGCTGTAGTTTCCCGATGCACTTTTGCATTAGCTGGATTGCGGAACTGCTGCAACATATAGGTATTTGGTGTAGTATTAACTATTTGCTGCGCTCGTTGAATTGCCCCACTCATGCCTTCCATTCCTGGTGTTAGTTCCAGTTCTGCTCCATAGGCTCGCAACATTGCCCGACGCTCTCCACTCATCGTCTCTGGCATTGTCAAAATTAATCGATAACCCTTAGCTGCTGCTGCCATTGCTAGGGCAATTCCGGTGTTTCCAGAAGTGGGTTCTACCAATATTGTCTTCCCAGGAGTAATTAGCCCCTCCTCTTCAGCAGCGTTAATCATACTTACCCCAATCCGGTCTTTGACTGATGCCGATGGGTTCATACTTTCCAGTTTCACCACAATTTCCGCAACACATCCTTCTGTTTGAGGAATACGGTTCAACTGTACTAAAGGGGTACGACCAACCAGTTCTGTAATGTTACGAGCTATTCGCATAAATTAGTCCTTAGTTATTAAGTAGAGTGACATAAATAATTGTAATTAGGACAAGGCAGGAGGCAAGAGGCAGGGGGCAAGAGGGAAGAGGTTTTTAGCTATTTTGCCCTTGACTGATATAGTTAAGTTTATTTGTGTCTTCCTACTTAATTATTTAGTTATTAGCCATTGGTCATTAGTCATCAAAAAATGACAAATCACTCTTGACTAAATGTAGTACATGATATCTAATTGCCGCCGCGAATCTCGTTTTTCACAAAGATCCTGGAGCGTATATTTTTGCAACACTGAATTTGCTGCGCGACTTGCTTCTTGCCAAATTTCTTCTATGACTGAACTGTCTATGCTTTTTTTGGAATTAACATTTTCTTCACCAGCCCGTGCCTCTAAGCCTTCTAAACATTCCAAAATCTCAAAAAGGATAATTTTTCGGGGTTCTCGCGTTAACAGATAGCCACCTTTTGACCCACGCTGACTTTTAACTATACCGCCACGCCTCAAGGTTGCTAGTAGCTGTTCCAGATAGCGATCGGGTATGTTTTGTTGTGCTGCAATTTGTCGAATTTGCAGCGGTTCGCCGCTTTCGTAATGAGCGGCGATCTCTAATAAGGCGAGAATTGCGTATTCCGATTTACAGGATAGTTCCACAAGCAGCAATAAGTTAGGGGTAGAAATTAGGAGTTAGGAGTTAGGAGCCATTCAATTTGGATTTGAGACTTTCCTACGGAACGCTACGCGTAGCTTGCTTCCCCGGAGGGGTACGGCGTGAGCGCTCAGTCGAACGCTTTTTTCTTCAATCTCAAATCCAAAATTCAAAATCTCAAATTGGTAGAGTTAAGATACTACGCAATATCTAGCTTTATACCGCCAACTTCTACTAAAAAAGCTTGCCCAGAAAAAGCTGCTCACGGCGTAAGTCACTTGTAGAGTGGGCATTACTCTGGTCTATTCATATCAAACCTGCCATAACTCCTAACTTTTCTAGTATACTCCGGTTAACTACTGGGGTTTATCCATTATTACTACTGAAAACAAAAAACCCCGCCTGATGGCGGGGAGAAATAGAGTTCAAAATTGTCAGTAGATAATCAACACTCTAGAAGGTGAAAGTAGTTCTGAGGGTACCGATAATAGCATCATCGTTATCGCTGTTTTGACCAGGAGAAGTCAACCAGATTACACCAGGGGTTACAGAGATATTATCCGACACACGATACTTGTAGAAGCCTTCAAAGTGATAGGGTATATCATTGTTGCCGCCAAAACCTGGGCGGTTAAAGGAATAGGGTTCTGCACCAGCAAAAACACCTAAAACGTTACCCTTTTTACCGAAATCAGGTAAGGCTACCCCTAAACCGTAGCTCCAAGCTTCATAATCATCACCTGCACCAACACCTGTGACGTCATGGTAAGAGACGAAGCCACTAACGGACAGTTTGTCGCTGGGTCTGAACGCAGCCGACACACCGTAGGAGTTGCTGCTAGATGGGGTTACACCTGCTGCTGCACTACCTAAAAAGTTAGCTTGTCCAGTACCTACATCAAAAGCTCCAGTTGCTCCGTCTCTACCAGAGTCGAATAAAGCACCACTGGCGCTATATCCGTGGACGTAGGTAGCAGCTAAAGCCAAGCGATCGCCAACACTAAAGTTCAACTGTCCAAGAGCTGCATAGTCACCGTTGGTCAGACCTGTACCAAGACCAGGATTATTAGCTTCTGATGCCAAATAACCCGCAGTGATTGAGCTATTTCCCAAGATGCCGCCACCTTTACCAATGGGTAGAGTGAGCGCTATACCGGCACCGCCACCAATCCGATAGATGGGACTTTCAGAAGCAAAGGTAGATAAAGCGCCGTTACCACCGTCGTCAGTGTTGTCAAAAAAGTAAGGATTGTTGACAGCTGCATACTGGCTATGCCGTCCGCCACTAGCTGCGAGGTAAACTTGGGCTGGGCCTATGGGAGCTTCATAAGTCAAGCGGTCTACTCTGACACTGTTATTACCATTGCCTATACCAACTTGATATGTTTGTGTGCCTTCAGCAGTATTGATACCAACACCAGCATCATCCGTTAGCGCAAAGGCTCCTGCATTACCTGCTGCCAGACGAGTGTGCAAAACATCTCTACCCGTGAAGCTGGTTTGCAAGTCTAAACGTACCCGATCTTGAAAGACAGTATTGTTGTTGTCACCAGTAGTTCCGCCAAACGCATCGCTAACGGCAAAAACAGCTTCACCGACTAGTTTTGTGGTAGTGGAGAACTGATTCGCTTCCACTTCAGCAGTCCGCGCTTCTAAGGAATCTACGCGACCGCGTAGGGTTGCCAATTCTGCGGAAAATTCTTCTTGTAACCGTTGTAAGGTCGCTAAATCTTGTTTAGTCACCAAGTCAGCTGTTGCTGTGGCAATCAATTCGTTAACCCGATCCAAACAAGCATTCAAACCAGCGGCAAATTCATAACGGGTCAAAGCACGATTACCGCGATATGTGGAATTCGGATAACCTGCAATACAACCATAGCGCTCAACCAAGGACTGCAATGCTTGGAATGCCCAGTCAGTAGGTTGTACATCGGAAAATTGAGAAACTGATGTTACTTGAGACTGAGAGTTATTTTGATTACCTTCGTTACTATAGCGGTTAACTTGATCTATGGTTGTTTGAGCCAATACTTCTGGCTGTTGGGCAACTTCAGTTACACTGGGTTGTTTGGCTGGCGATACTTCAGCGGTTGTGTTTTGAGCTGCCATTGCTGTTGTCGAAACTAACAACGTTGCTCCCAAAACTGCTGGACTAACCACTAAGGATTTCCACAACAGATTAGACATCTTTACCTTACTCCTCACACCTTGTTTAGATAATTGATTTCGTTGCACCTAATTCTCGAAAATGCGACATCTCATTCAAACCTGTGGATGAGACATAGTTGCCACTAATACAATTCTAGTTTTTGCAAAGCTAATAAACGATTAACTTGGGGTTAAAAACTGATGTGATTAACTTATGCAAAAACATATCTTTATATCATAACATTATAAAACATCCGATCTAGATGGCAAGATTGAAGCGATCGCCTTAATAACTGTCACACATACTTATCTAAATATCTAAGCAGGCGGTAGGGTTTGGGTCATTCACTCTCTACGCAGGCTAAATTGCTGAAAGCTTTAGAGCTTTAGACACTTAGCAGTTTGCCATCAGAAATCGCTTCTTGCACTTACCCTTAGTATAAATCTCACGCCAGTTAGAACACACTGACTCGGCTATACAAAGCGTGTATCGTGGTGACTTCCTGTCATCTGCTGCAAGATTTAGAAGAAATCACTTAGTCGATCTGGGAAATCACTCGTGCTAGATCAAAGTCTAGCTGCGTCAATCCGCCTGCATCATGTGTTGTGAGTGTAATCTCTACTTTATTGTAGGAAATCTCTATGTGTGGATGATGTCCCGCTGACTCTGCCGGCTCCACCAGCTTATTGACAAATTCAATTGCTTCAACAAAATCTTTGAATGTGCAGGTAATCTCCAACTTGGAGTTTTCAATAGTCCAATCTGTCAGACTCTTTACTTGTTCTTGAATTTCCGCTTCGGTGAGTAGCTCTGCCATATCAAGAAAATCTTATTTGTATATTTTGTTACAATTTGCCTTTGACAAAGGCAAACCTCTTTTATTCTCCACACAGAAAGTATGGGAGGATAAATTAGGACAATAATGCGTGTGTCTAGATTTAAATCAGACTTGACAGAGAGATACTATTGCTCACATCTAGTCAGACTCTAAGATTTAATGCAAGATATTTATTCTTTTTAAGAAAACTTAAATGGGTTGGCTTTGTCAGTGGCAGGCATCGCTATTTAACTTTTCAAAAGTAACCATTGATAAAGCAAAATCACCCATAAAAAACTATCCGCCCTGATTTAGATCGGATGATCTAAGTCAGGGCGGTCTAGCGGGTCTTCAGGTTGCAACCAGACTGCCGGAAGGGACTCCGAGCTTGCCTAGCTAATTGAGCTAACTTAGTATCTCAAAGATGACTAAGGCTAACTTTTAGAGAACAGCCCCGGCACGCAGCCGGCTAACTGCAACCTGATGACCCATGCATTTACTACTTTCTATCATGGGCATCACCTCCTTATTGCCTAAGCGGTCTTAGTTTCAAAAGGGCAGAGGATTTACTCTGGGTTCAGAACCTATACCTAATATAACATATAAATTTAGAGATATTAACCATATATAGAAAAAATCTCCCACCTTTTGATGGGAGATTTCTGGAGAATGTTGAAAATTGACACTTTATTGGCTGATTACAAGGAGATTATTTTAATCTGGGTGTGTCAATTTCTGCCAATCACAACCCTAATTCAGGTCATGGTCAAATTTGAATTCTTAGAGAGCGTTACCGCGAGGTAGAACTTCTTCAGGGAATACAAATTGTTCGTGGGGTTGATCTTGAGGAGCCATCCAAGCGCGGATACCCTCGTTGAGCAAAATGTTTTTGGTATAGAAGGTTTCAAACTCAGGGTCTTCCGCCGCCCGTAATTCTTGGGAGACGAAATCATAAGCCCGCAGGTTGAGTGC
>NZ_JBALEF010000105.1:0-1726 GCF_036918245.1 Nostoc sp. | reverse complement strand
TGAGGTTGCTGGAATACGCCATTAGTATTGGATTTTACATGCTGAGGAGTACCTTAATTCAAAACCTGATAAGATGTCAAATGGGTTCTATATCCACGATCGCCTTCAAAAGTCCATCAGTTTGACCGAGTGTTTTCGCTCTAGGAACGGCTGACGCATCCACCTTCGCCACGCGGATAGCATATCCTTGTTGCTGTGCTTCAGTTTCAGTCAAACCCACATGAGCCAGTTCTGGATCGATGAACAGACAGGATGGAACCAATCGATCCCGTGTACTACGGTTGCCCCCATCAATTAAATTAGCTTTGATAATGCGATAATCATTGAGCGATATATGAGTGTATTGCGGGCCGCCGTTGATATCGCCTAACGCCCAAATTCCAGGTACGTTCGTCTCCAGGCGATCATTGACTTGAATAAATCCGCGTGTATCGGTTGCCACACCAGCAGCAGCTAAATTTAAGCTATCGGTATTGGGCGCACGACCAACGGCGACGAGCAAATGCGACCCCTGGAGGGTGATTTCACGATCGGCAACTTGGATTTGCAGGATGGTTTCATTACCAGTGCGATCGACCCTCAACACCTTCGCCTTCAGCAAGAATTCAATACCATCTTGTTCCAGCAATGTTTGAACTGCGATCGCTATATTTGGATCTTGCTGTGACAGGATTTGCTCACTTTGCCCAATGACAGTAACGCGAGAGCCAAAGCCCCGAAACATCTGGGCAAACTCTAAACCAATATAGCTACTACCGAGAACGATCAGGTGTTCAGGCAGGTGTTCTAACTCCATAATCGACTCACTTGTCAAAAATCTAGCTTCTATGAGTCCGGGTACGGATGGAATTAACGGTCGTGTACCTGTATTAACAAACAATCGTTCAGCGGTAAGTACGCGAGTGTTTCCCTCAGTCGTCGTCACTTCAATTGTTTTGGGAGCAACAAACCTTGCTGTGCCAATGAGCAAGTTGTTATCCAGAGCCGTTTCTAAATTGTGCAAGTTCATTTCACGGGCAGATTGCACAACCGTTCGTTTTCGTTTGATTACCTCTGCTAGATCAACGATGGGTGTATTAGCTTTAACACCATAAGCGGCACTGTTTCGCACTGTGTTTGCCACATTGGCACTCGCCACCATAGTTTTAGTAGGAATGCAGGCAATATTAATGCACCCACCACCAATCATATTTAAACTGCGTTCAACCAGAGCGGTTTTACGTTCGTCAGCGACTAACGCCGGTGCAAGTGTTTTACCCGCTTTGCCGCCGCCGATAATAATGTCGTCATAGTGTTGAGCGTTCACTTCCATATCCTTTGAGTTTGATCAGGTGAATAAGATTTCTAGAAGGTATTATGAATTTCAGAAAAAACTGGCTGACTAAGAAGGTTTTAGCGATAACGTATTTGGCGAGCGTAACTCAAGATGCTTGCCCTAACTGGGTTTTCAAAAAGTGCATAACACCCGCTAGAAGATTCAACTTTTTCTACAAGCTTGCTTCATCAAGATACGGTTGTTTTTATACACCTCTAAAGTTCCAGACTGCGGGTTATCTAACGTGCCATCCCACACCCAGTATTCATAAATTCCATTCCGAAACTTATACACTCGAATACCTTCTGTCGCTTGGCTAGTAGTCTGCCAAGGCTACTTTGCTGGGTCAAACAGTCGGATATAAGCGCTCCATTTTTCTCCGTGCATCTGTAGTTTGAAAGCGCCAATAGA
>NZ_JBALEF010000104.1:0-41887 GCF_036918245.1 Nostoc sp. | reverse complement strand
ATGTACTTTTTTACCATGCATGCTACTCTCTGATTTTTCAGTAGCTTATCAAAAACAGGGGCTACCAAGCAAAGTTGCCTTGGCAGACTACTAGTTTTTACACTGTGCCTAATCATGCTCTACTCCAAGAAAGCGTTTTCTGAATACCTTGCAGCAATTACGCCGCATCCTACCCGAATTAAGGGGTTTCCGTATCTCGTCTTACCTACCTAGAGTACGACTGCTCTAAGACCCTTAACTCGTTTTTATTCGTTCCCTCAGATGATTGATAGTTCCGTTAGGTGTAGCCACTTTAACCATCAGAAACCTTAGATTCTTGCTGTTATAACTCCGACATACAGCAGGTTTTGACTCTGATAAAGTCAGGGGTTCTTATCTTATGCCCTGCTTGTATTTAGGTTACTTTTCTAGGCTCTGTTTCACCATAGGAACTCCCTATTAACACCAGTGTCATCTCATAACAGATGTCTGATTGTGTCCTGTTCCCAGCTTCACTCTCTAAGAATCGAGCTTAGTCGGTGTGGGCAGATAAGGAGTCACGCCAGAATCGAGCGGGTAGGACTTGCACCTACATCAATCTGAGAGTTCAGTGTCTAGTTGTCTAGATTACACTGATTAAGTTATACACACATTATTAACGTGTTTTTGTTTAGTAACGAATCGCACCGGAGTTAATATCAAACTTACGAGCTTCATAACTGGCTGCTGCAACTACGCCTCGCTGATTCGGACTGCCACCGACGACTAACGGTTTGCCTCGGTAGCTAGGGTTGTCACGCTGCTCTACCGATGCGTAAAAAGCATCCATATCTACGTGAACTATCTTTCTCACTTAGAAGCAGAGTGAAGCATTAGGAAGTTAGGCCAACTGGTGCTTAGTAAAATACTATATTACCAGTCTTGTAGTACATTAGCACTACTTGTTCCAAATACCATATCTGCATTACTTCCCACCTGGCTATGTGACCAGTTGCTACAGTGATGAGCTATGGCATTCATCATTACAACTCATCTCGGAGCCAACTCAACCCAGTTGTCAACGCCGCCGCAGCCGTGTAATAAATCTTTTGTTCACCGAATATCCCACCCGTGCGGCTGATGATACGGAATTCCCAGCATTGACCAGGTGTGTAAAAAACTATCAGGGTGCTGCCTTTAATACAGATAACTTCATTAACCTTGATCTGGGACATTGGCTGGTGTAATACCAATTCTGTATGAAAATGCGCTAAATTACGTCAAACTTATAGATGGGTGCATTTAGTAATTTTGTTATGAGTCGTCCATTCCAAATCGAGATTTCAGAAAGCCAAGAAGAATTGGAGAAAGCTCTTAGACATGTCACACAGGCAAGCAGCAAAGAAAGATTACAAATGCTCTATTGGCTCAAGAGTGGTCAAGTGAGCAGCAGGCGATCGCTAGCAGAACGTTTAGGGCGTGATGAAGCAACCATAACTCGTTGGGTGAGAAAGTATAAAGATGAAGGACAAAGGGGCTTGCTTGAAGTAAAACATGCACCAGGGAAAGTCCCTAGCATCAGTGGTTCAGACTTAGAACGCTTGAAACAGCAGTTGCAGGAACCATCTGGGTTTCAAAGCTATGGTCAAATTCAACAATGGCTCAAGAGCGAATTAGGACTTTCACTTGCCTACAAAACAGTGTATGAAATTGTTCGCAAGCGTTTGGGTGCGAAGTTGAAGGTGCCTCGTCCTCAAAGCAGCAAACAACACCCAGAAAGCCTATCTCACTTTAAAAAAAACTTCCTCTAGCATTCAAATTATTGCAGGAGGAATTTGGAGAAGGTAAACGATTGAGGTACTTGTGCCAAGATGAAACACGTTTAGGATTAAAGACAATTGCAGGACGTTTAATTACGGCTAAAGGAGTTAAACCTGTGGGTTTAAGCCAATGGCAACGTGAAAATTTTTATTTATACGGAGTCGTAGAACCCCTAAGTGGATACAGCTTTTTCTATGAGTTCCCCTACCTCAATAGTGATTGTTTTCAACACTTTTTGGAGTTGCTCTCTGCTGACCTTGGCGATGATATCGCGGTTATCCAGTTCGACCAAGGGTCTTTTCACAAAGCGAAAGCTCTCGATTATCCAGATAACATTATCCCTATTTTTCAACCTCCTCACTCTCCTGAACTCAACCCAATTGAGCGGTTTTGGGAATTTCTTAAATCTCAACTCCAATGGAAAAACTGTAAAACCCTCACACAACTACAGCAGAAGTTAACTGATGTTCTTAAAGCAATTACACCTTCCATGATTGCCTCTCTCACTTCTTACGACTTTATTCTTGAAGCTTTATTTAGCGCAGCTTCATAAAGAAATGGTATAAGGATGCGGCATTTGCAATTGTCTTCGATTTTGCAATTAAGTGACATAAATCTCCGATATTTCTAATTTAAGGTTGAATTAGAGGCTGTTGGGATTGCTGAGTATTACATTCAGCTATCCCTCTTTCAAGAAACACTTGACGTAAAACTTATGTATCTAAAAGAAAATGCGACATTTATTTGGCTGTCAAACCTGGCTTCTGTTGGAGAGCAAATGCCAGTAGATAGCGTGCTATATGTCCATTACCAACAAATACAAATAACTTTTACTTGAATGCTAATCGCTCGTCCTAATTTCATCTCAATTTCATATCTGTGTGAAAAACTATTAAGTTAAGTGGTTAAGTTGGCTTCGTGAACAAATTCCAAGAGTGAAACCGCTTGCTTGCCAAAAGGGGTTCTCGAAATCCCGCTTAAAAAGTCAACCAACGTCTAAGCACAAATCTACACGATAGTAACTCAAGGACACAAAATAGCGATGGGAATCTCTAACAGTCTCCAACCACCTACAGTAATTCGTTGTGTTTCCGGCACACTCCTGAGCCTTTTATTACTGACAACTCCCACGGCTGTGTTAGCTGGTGCTGGACACGATCATACTGGTGGAAGTTCATTTCAGGGTGGTGGAAGCGAAGCAAGTGGTTCTGTCGAAGTTGATGCCGAAACTGCCCAGAGGCTGGGAATTAAAGTCGAGCCAGTGAAACGGCAACGGCTGGCTTTGGGTATTAAAAGTACTGGACAGATTGAAACCTTACCTAGCCAAAAAGTAGAAGTGAATACCCCAATTACAGGGGCAAAAGTGGTTGAATTGTTGGTGGAACCCGGCGCTGTAGTCAAAAAGGGTCAACCCCTTGCCGTTGTCACCAGTCCTGACTTGATAGAGTTACGGGTTAGTTCCGAAGAAAAACGAGCGGAAGCTATAGCTTCTTTGCAGCAAGCGCAAGCCGATTCCAGATTAGCTCAACAAAATTATCAAAGGTATTGGCAAATATCTAACGCCGACATTGCCCAAGCACAAAGCCAGGTAGCATTTGCTGAAGAAAAATATAATAAGGATTTACAGTTAGCGAATGAAGGCGCTTTACCACGTCGCAACGCGCTCGAATCTCAGACACAATTAGCGGAAGCAAAAGCCAAACTCACCTCAGCCGACAGCAGACGAGATGTCATTGAAAGCGAAGCCCAAATGAAACGCGCTGAGTCTGCTGTTCAAGTAGCACAAGAGCGTTTACGTCTTAGTGATTCTGCTTATAATACTAGACTGCAACAAATAGGCAACCGTCCTAACGCCAAGGGATTGGTGACAGTGACTGCTCCCATCTCCGGTAAAGTTGCCGATCGCCAAGTTACCCTTGGTCAAACTTTTAATGATGCAGGTGGCACACTCATGACTATTGTCAATGATAATCGGGTTTTTGCCACAGCCAATATTTATGAAAAAGATTTAGACAAAGTAAAAGTAGGTCAAAGAGTAAGTCTAAAAGTTGCTAGCTTACCAGACCGTACTTTTTCTGGAAAGATTACACAGATTGGTGCGGTAGTACAAGGGGAAACACGGGTTGTCCCAGTACAAGCTGAAGTAAATAACCCAAGCGGACAACTCAAACCTGGAATGTTTGCGGAATTAGAGGTACTAACAAACCAATCATCGGCATCTATCTTAGCGGTTCCTAGCTCGGCTGTAGTCGATGCGAATGGAAAAAAAATAATCTACGTCCAAAATGGGAATGCTTTCCAATCTGCGGAAGTGACCTTGGGTCAAACCTCTGGAGACATGGTTGAGGTGAAGACGGGTTTGTTTGAGGGAGATGCGATCGTCACCCAACGTGCGCCCCAACTTTATGCTCAATCATTGCGGGGTGATAGTAAAGCAGAAGAAGAACACAATGAAGAAAGTGGTTCTCACGCAGAAGAAACTGAAGTTAAAACTAACAGTTTCCCACTACCTTTGTGGTTAACAGCAGGTGGAGGAGTAGCACTTGCGACAGTTGCTTTCATGGGAGGTGCTTTCTGGTCTAATCGTCGTACCCGTTTAGTACCAGCAGGTAATTTAGAGTACGGCGGGTTCAATTATGAAACAGAGGTTTATCTCGACAACCACAAGCAACCAACCATATCTACATCTACTTCTGATAAAAATCTTGAGGAGCGCGATCGTCCTCGACATTCAGATGGTGGTTACTGATTAGCGAAGTTGCAGATAATAAATACCTGAAGTTTGGTTCTGTTAGATTTTCTAACATCAAACTAACCTACAGCAAGACTATTTAGATTGTGAACAGACAGTTTATAAATCTCACGCTACAGGCGCAGAGAGTATAAGAATGTAGTTTGTTCATATCCTATTTAGGAATAGTTCGCTTTGGGTTGATTTAGGTTGATTCGGGGCTTGATGCTAGCAACAGACACACCTAATATTTAAATTTACTCACCCGTTTATCAGGAATAAATAAACCCTTCGCCATTTATTAACCAAAAACCAAATGATTAGTACAGTTGCTAGATGGGTAATTTCTCGACGCTGGCTCGTAGTAATTGCTGCCCTCATTTCCACATTAGTTATTATCTTTAATACCATCCCCAAAATGCCACTGGATGTTTTTCCAGCCTTTGCACCTCCCCAAGTCGAAATTGAGACAGCAGCCCCTGGACTAGCGCCAGAAGAAATCGAATCTTTGGTGACATTACCAATTGAAAGTGCCATTAATGGAACTCCAGGCTTAACCACTGTTCGTTCCTCTTCTTCAGTAGGACTTTCTGTAGTCAGAATTGTTTTTGGCTGGGGAACAGATATCTTTCAAGCCCGCCAGTTGATACAAGAACGACTGCAACAAGCCATAAGCAAGCTACCAGAAGGAGTCGAAACCCCACGAATTGCCCCTACAAGCTCCCCCATCGGTACTGTATTAAAGTACGCCTTGACTGTGGAAGCGGAAGGCAATAACCAATCTGCTACTAAAATCGACCTCATGGAAGTCCGCAGAATTGTTGATTGGCAAGTAACGAATCGCCTCTTGGCAGTTCCCGGTGTTAGTCAGGTACTTGTGTATGGCGGCGATGTGCGTCAGTATCAAGTGTTAGTAGACCTCAACAAACTACAAGCTTTTAATGTATCTTTACAACAGGTAAGTGAAGCCGTACAAGCGGCAAATGTCAATGCTCCTGGTGGCTTTTTGACTACCCCTGACAAACAAACTTTAATTCGGGGAATTGGGCGGATTGAATCTCTTGATGATCTTCAACAATCTGTCGTTGTCGCCCGTCAAGGAACGCCCGTCCGCCTGGGAGATGTCGCCGAAGTGCAAATTGGTGGTGCTGTGAAAATCGGCGATGGTAGTTTAAATGGGAAAGATGCTGTTGTGCTGATAGTGAATAAACAACCCTTAGCTGATACTCCCACCGTCACCCGTGCTATTGAAGCCGCAATATCTGAGCTAAAAGCAGGTTTACCAAAAGAAATTAAAGTAAATCAAACCTTCCGCCAAGCAGATTATATCGATGCTTCGGTGGAAAATGTCAGGTCAGCCTTGGTGGAAGGTAGTATTATTGCAGCAGTTATCCTCATCCCTTTTTTAATGAATTGGCGGACTCTGGGAGTTGTGCTATTGAATTTTGCCCTGACTTTTATATTTTCATTGCAAGTATTATCTTTTTTGGGCTTGGGGCTAAATACAATGACTTTGGGAGGATTAGCGATCGCCATTGGTACAGCGATCGATGATGCCATTGTCTATGCAGAAAATGTTTTTCGTTTGTTGCGACAAAATAAATACTCTCCCAACCCTAGTCCAGTACTGGAAATTGTTTTTGAAGGAGTACAGGAAGTCCAGGAATCTTTGATTGGGGCAACTTTAATTACTATTGTCGTTTTTTCTCCCATATTTGCCCTCGCTGGTGTAGAAGGTCGGATTTTTGGCCCGATGGGTCTTAGTTATCTGGTAGTAGTTGTAGTTTCTAGCTTAGAAGCGCTGCTTGTAAGTCCGGCTTTATGTGCAATTTTATTACCTCACGATAAAATGTCAGTAAGGGAACCCTTTGTACCAAGAATTTGCAAAAGGATTTATTACCATTTTCTCAATTTTGCTATCAGCAATTCGGTAGTTGTGATTACTTTGGCTGCGGCGGGAATGATAGCAGCAATTATAATTTTCCCAACTTTAGGACGGGCATTTCTACCTGAATTCCAAGAATCAACTTTGGTAAATACCTTAGCACTTTACCCTGGTACATCTTTAGAAGCTACGAATAGTGCTGCTTTTGCTTTGGAAGATAAACTCAAAGACGACCCTAGATTAAAGTATATTCAAT
The DNA here is from genome assembly GCF_036918245.1 of Nostoc sp. Taxonomy (GTDB): domain Bacteria; phylum Cyanobacteriota; class Cyanobacteriia; order Cyanobacteriales; family Nostocaceae; genus Nostoc. Next base: position 35,236 of record NZ_JBALEF010000104.1, on the reverse strand, counting down.
TACGCGCCGGACGCGCCCCCAATGATCCGGATGCTGCACCTGTGAATTTGGCTCACCTTGATATTGGGTTGAGTGACAAAGGAATGAAAAATCGTGCAGCTACTGTGGAATGGTTGCGCGAAGAGTTTAACAAAATACCAGGGGCTGCATCTAATATTGGTGGATTTATTGCTCACCGTATTGATGAAATTTTGTCTGGGGTCAGGAGTCAAATCGCGGTCAAAATTTTTGGTTCCGACTTAGAAGAACTTCGCAAGCTTGGAAAGCAAGTTGAAGACGCAATAAAATCTATTCCGGGAATTGTAGATTTACAACTCGAACCACAGATCCCTGTTGAACAAATTCAAATTAAGTTTGACCGTGTTGCTGCATCTCGCTACGGTTTAACTATTGGACAATTATCTAATATTATTGAAACTGCGCTCAATGGAAGAACAGTCTCTCAAGTTTTAGAGAAGCAACAAAGCTTTGATTTGGTTGTGTGGTTACAACCACGGTATCGCCAAAATCTACAAACAATTGAGAATTTGTTAGTTGATACCCCTGATGGTAATAAAATTCCCTTAGCTAAAGTTGCTACGGTTGCCTATGGCACTGGGCCTAATACTATCAACCGGGAAAATGTTTCGCGTTTAATTGTGGTATCTGCTAATGCTAAAGGCAGAGATTTGCGCTCTGTAGTGACAGATATTCAAAATAACGTTAAGGCACAAGTGCAACTTCCTTCAGGTTATTTTATCCAATATGGAGGTCAATTTGAAGCAGAAGAACGAGCCTCACAAAATATTCTGATTTTCAGTGCTATTTCCTTTGTTGTGATTACAGTACTAATGTATCTTTCTGTAAAATCAATTGCTTCAACAGCGATGATTATGATTAACTTGCCCATTGCATTAGTGGGTGGAGTAATTGCGGTAGCTTTTACAGGAGGAGTTGTTTCTGTAGCCTCATTGGTAGGATTTGTAACTTTGTTTGGTGTGGCTACTCGAAACGGATTATTATTAGTAGATAATTACACTACAAAAGTTGCGATAGGAATGTCTTTAAAAGAAGTATTAATTGCTGGGTCAATGGAACGACTCAACGCTATTTTGATGACATCTTTAACTTCAGCTTTGGGTTTAGTTCCGTTGATAATTTCAGTGGGACCAGGGAAGGAAATTTTGCAACCTCTTTCGATTGTAGTCTTAGGTGGGTTGTTTACTTCTACGGCGTTAACTTTGTTGGTTTTACCTGCTTTGTACTCGAAGTTTGGTAGGTTTTTGTTACCTAAGCAAAGTGCGGCTGTTGTGGAAAATGGAAAGGTAGCGGAATCTGTGTTGGAAAATTGATTTTGGGGATAGGGATGAAATGCGAATTTTACAGCTTTCATCTCCTGAAACAATAAACTGCCAAAAATATTCACCCTTCCTTTGATTTGTGAAAATTAAAAATGTTAAAAGCTTTGATAACTATGTCTCTTGTTTAATGAGTAACTTTACACTTTTTTAAATTTTAGTAACCTCTGTAAAATGTCACGATAACTACTTCAGATAGAGCTAGTGAGGAAGTTTACAATATTTTCATCCTTTCGATTAGTTTATATTTATTTATAATTTTTTGAACATTTGTTTATTCAAGATTTATTCAATGGAGGCTAACCTATTCATGCCTAACTCAGCATCCCAATTAACTAAAGTTAAGCGCAAGAATAACGAATTTTCATCTACAGCAGATACAGTACATATCTATCTTCATAAAATTGGACGTGTAGCTCTGTTAACCCATGAACAAGAAATTTTTTTTGCTCAACAAGTTCAGCAAATGATGGCAATGCTTACTGGGAAGGAAGAACTATCTGAAAAATTACAGCGTGAACCGACTCTGCAAGAATGGGCTGACAAGATGCAGTTGAAAGAAGATGTGCTGCTGCAACAACTAAGTCAAAGACAAATTGCCAAGCAGAAGATGATTCAGGCTAATCTGCGGTTAGTGGTGTCTATTGCTAAAAAATACCCAAAACGCAATGTTGAGTTTCTAGACTTAATTCAAGAAGGTACATTGGGGCTAGAACGAGTGCACCGTAGGCTGTAATACAGGCGAATCTTCCTTCCTGTTTACGAGGTTGAGAGTAGACAGCCATTTGGCAATTCGCCTCCGACACTGGCAAGATTTTCCCTCCCTTGCGGGTAAGTGCAATCCAGACTCTCGCTGTTTCTCCTGCTTTGGGACTGTGATTTGGTTCAACGTGCCAAGTACCAGCCACATCCCCCGATAGTTTGATGTTATGTGCTAACACTGGGGTGACAAGCATTGACAGAAATACCGCTCCCATCAAGCTTATATTAATCTTTGATTGGTGTGACATTGTGGTGCATGGCAGCTGGTAGTCGAATTCTTAACTATAGCGATCGCTTCTGTCAAGAGACAAGGTGTCAGACTGAACCGAGCGTCATAGCTTGCAAGTAAGTTGAAACTGCCTCAGACTATCTTTAATTAGAGAAATAGCATTGAGGGCAGTACCGATTGCGAAAGCGCGGTTGTAGTTGCCCTGTCCGTGTGCGTGTCCCTGATACTTGTGGCTGTGGTCGTGTACCATTGCTTAATCCTTGACAGTCTTGGTTTTAAATAGCCGCATTCCATTTGCAGTAACTAATAAGGAAGTTCCTGTATCTGCTAAGACGGCTACAGCTAACCCAACAAATCCAAAGGTTCCCAACAGCAGAAATAAACCTTTTGTGACTAAAGAAAAGACAACATTCTGTTGAATTACAGATACAGTGCGACGGCTTAGTTCTACTGCATAAGCAAGTCGTCTGAGGTCGCTTCCCACGATCACGACATCTGCTGTCTCCAGAGCAATATCTATTCCACCAACCGCAAAACTGATATCCGCAGCAGCAAGCGCAGGGGCATCGTTAATACCATCTCCAACCATGCCTGCTACTCCTTTTTTACGTAGGAGTTGAATTTCTTCAAGTTTATCTTCGGGTAGCAGTTCTGCTCGGTACTCTGTAATTCCAACTTGCTGGGCAATTTGCTTGGCAACAGCAGTGCGATCGCCTGTCAACATTACCAACCGCTTTAATCCAACCCGCCTCAATTGTCGCAGGGCTTCTGTAGCTTCCAAGCGGATGCCATCGGAAAGTGCGATCACTCCCAATAACCCTTCATTTGTCCCTATCAGCACCGGAATTTGACCGAGTTGTTCAATTTCAGCCAACAAAGATTCCACTTCACCAGATAAGCGAATACCTTGGTCTAAAAACAACCGTTGATTGCCTACGAAATACACCAGCTCACCAAAGTTTGCCTGAATCCCTTTCCCAGGTAGTGCCGTAAAGTTAATAGGTGTTTCTAACTCCATGCCTTGTTCATGAGCTTTGGTTACGATTGCCTTGGAGAGCGGATGTTCTGACTGTTGTTCTAGTGAAGCTGCAATCTGTAATACCATATTTGCACTTACCGTCCCAAGGTCATAAACCTTCTGTACAACGGGTAGTCCTTGCGTAATTGTACCAGTCTTATCAAAAGCAAGGGTGGTAAGGCGTCCAGCCGTTTCCAGTGCATTACCCCCTTTGAACAAAACGCCCTGACGAGTTGCTGCACCAATGGCGCTGACAATTGAAACAGGAGTAGAAATTACTAAGGCACAGGGACAGGCTATTACCAACATTACCAGCGCCCGATAGAGCCAGACGTTAAAAGGTTGAGCAAAAGCCAAGGGCGGAATTAAGGCAATGGCGATCGCAATCAAAATTACAATCGGGGTGTAGACCTCTGCAAACCGATCCACCCACTGCTGAGAAGGAGCGCGACTTCCTTGGGCTGATTCTACCAAATAAATAATTTTAGAAACAGTTGTATCACTAACAGTGTGAGTTACTTTTACTTCTAAAAAGCCTGATTGATTCAATGTTCCGGCAAAGACAGTATCGCCTTTTTCTTTATCTTCTGGAATTGACTCTCCTGTAATTGGCGATTGATCAATGGCACTGCTGCCAGAAATAACTATGCCATCCAACGCCACGCGCCCTCCGGGTCGAAGCGTCAAAATTTCACCAACTTGAATGCTTTCAACAGGAACTGTAACTTCTTTATTCCCCCGCTTGACAGTAGCAGTAGGTGGAGTTAAATCCATGAGAGCGCTGATAGCATTGCGCGTGCGACCAAAGGTGAAAACTTGCAGTGTTGTACCCAAAGAAAACAAAAACAGGACTAGCGTTGCCTCAAACCAGTCCCCCAAAATTACTGCCCCAATAACTGAAATAGTCATCAGCAGATTCATATCGGCACGGCGCAAGCGCAACTCAAACAAACCTGCCCGTGCAATAGGATAGCCTGCAATTACTATGCCAATTCCATAAAAAGCCCTTGCTATCCAGATCGGTAATGCCAAATGTTGAGTCAGCAAACCCAGGATTAACCCCAATCCCGCTAAAATTACGCTCTGTCCTCGGCGGTTGTTAATCCAGAATTTCCAGCTTGCTGGGTCGCGTTTTTGAGTTGGTTTCGAGACTGAATTATCGTGGTCACGACTGTGGGTATCTTGATGAGAGCTTATCTCACCAATTTGTTCAAACGTATAACCCAGAGTCCGAACTCGATCTGAAATTGTCTGTTCATTTACCTGTTGCGGGTCATAGGATACCTGCATTCTTTCAGTCGCAAAGCTAACCGATACCTCTAAAACTCCGGCGAGTTGCTGCAAACCAACCTCAACAGTTTTGGCACAGCTGCCACAGTCCATCCCACCGATTTTTGCTTGTAGTTTTTGAGGAAAGGCTACTTCCAAATGCTCATGGTCGCTGTCATGGGAATGGGTGTGATGGTGGTCATGGTTGCCATTACAGTCAGAGGTGTGATTATGGGGCTTTACTTCATGACTCTGTTCAACTGTATAACCTAAAGCTTTAACTCGGTCGTAAATTGTTTTTTCACTAACTTGTTGCGGATCGTAAGATACCTGCATTCTTTCAGTCGCAAAGCTAACCGATGCCTCTAAAACTCCAGCGATTTGCTGCAAGCCAACTTCAACAGTTTTGGCACAGTTGCCACAATCCATCCCACCGACTTTTGCCTGCAACTTTTGACTAACGTCCGCTTTAACGTGGTCGTGATTATAGTCGTGTTCACCTTCACAAGAATTGCTGTGATTATGAGACTTTAGTTCACTAGTCTGCTCAACTGTATAACCCAAGGTGGTTATACGATTTATAATTTCAGCTTCTCTCAGGATCTTCGGGTTATATAAAACTTTGGCTTTTGCAGTTGCAAAGCTCACTGATGCTTCCATCACACCGGGTAGCTGTTGCAAGCTGGCTTCAATTGTCTTAGCACAGCTTCCGCAGTCCATACCATCAACTTGCAAAAACTGGGTTTTGAGGGAAGGGGTTTGAGTCATAGCAGCTTTACATAAAAAACTACAAAGTTAACTGCCAATATCTTACTACAACAATTGAATAACTATTCAATTGTACAATGGTTATCATTTTAGATACTATGAAATTGATAACCATTACTTACGCGTAAAGGCATGAACAAGGGCAAGGCAAAGCAAGACTTCGACAACCGACAAAACCCTGATGTGCCAAGCTGTGACACTCATTTGGTGCATTTAGATAATGTGCGTTCAACTCAAACGCAAATATTAGCAACTTCTAAAGCACAGCAAATAGCAGAAGTTTTTGCAATCCTAGCAGATCCGAATCGCCTACGCCTCCTCTCAGCTTTGGCTTTCCAAGAGTTGTGTGTTTGCGATTTAGCTGCATTAACAAAAATGACCGAATCAGCTGTTTGTCATCAACTGCGATTATTTAAAGCGATGCGTTTGGTCAACTATCGTCGAGAAGGTAAGAATGTCTATTACAGTTTGGCTGATAGTCACATCATTAACCTATACCGTTCTGTAGAGGAACACTTAGATGAATCAAATCTTTAGTTGCTGATTGGTCATTTTTTTACCTCTCATAATTAATTTAGGTAATTCATCAATCAAAAAGCATTGTGCAACTTGATTGCAAAAAAATTCTTTACGAACTTCAAATCTTATTAGATTTTTGTTCTATCAGAAGTATAAAAAAATACAAAAATTATTGGTGTGAGACAAGATTTCACAAGTAAAAATCTTGAGAAGATTAATATTCATGCCAGATATTCCCAAATAATGAGAAGAATATGAAAAGATAAATTATGAAAATAATATGAAAATATTAAACGGCAAAGTAAATGACTCCCCCAGAAAACAGACCTAGCTTACCAGAGGTTCACCGCAGTATAAAAGTCCCTAACAGCAACAGCTTTTGGCGCAAGATGCTGGCTTATGGAGGCCCAGGGTATTTGGTTTCAGTCGGATACATAGACCCTGGAAACTGGGCAACAGATATCGCTGGGGGGTCAAAGTTTGGTTATACTCTGTTAACAGTGATCCTGCTGTCGAACTTGATGGCAATATTGCTGCAATCTTTGTGTGTACGTTTGGGAGTTGCTACGGGGCGAGATTTGGCGCAGGCTTGTCGGGATTATTTCGGACGAAGGGTAAGCTTTTGTTTGTGGATACTGTGTGAGATTGCGATCGCCGCTTGTGACTTGGCAGAACTACTCGGAAGTGCGATCGCCCTGCAACTTTTATTCGGTATTCCCTTGCTATGGGGTGTGTGCATCACTGCGCTGGATGTCTTGGTATTGCTATTCCTGCAAAGTAAAGGCTTTCGCTATACAGAAGCCCTGGTAATAATGCTGGTAGCAACCGTAGGCATCTGTTTCACAGCAGAAATTCTGTTCTCTCGACCTGATATGAGGGGGATAATGTTTGGATATCTGCCCAAGAAAGAAATTTTACAAAACCCAGAAATGCTCTACATTGCTATTGGCATTTTAGGGGCAACAGTGATGCCTCACAACTTATATTTACACTCATCTATTGTGCAAACCCGTGATTGGCAACCTACTACTGGAAAAAGATGGGAAGCAATTAAGTTTGGCACAATTGATTCAACTTTTGCTCTATCTTTGGCACTGTTTATCAACTCAGCAATTTTAATTGTGTCTGCCGCAACATTTCATTTTTCTGGTAATCAGAATGTGGCAGAAATTCAAGATGCTTACAAATTACTTTCACCATTATTAGGTGTTAGTGCTGCTAGTGCTATTTTTGGCATTGCCTTACTTGCTTCCGGGCAAAGTTCAACACTGACTGCAACTCTGGCTGGGCAGATTGTCATGGAAGGCTTTTTACAATTTCGCCTTCCATCCTGGTTACGGCGTTTAGTTACCCGTCTGCTTGCTATTATTCCAGCGTTGATTACGATTATTATCTTTGGGGAAAATAGCACAAGCCGCCTCATAGTTCTTAGTCAAGTTATCCTTAGCTTGCAGTTACCGTTTGCAGTGATTCCATTGGTGATGTTTACAAGTAACCGTCACTTAATGGGAGAGTTTGTAAATCCCCTGTGGCTAAAATCTCTAGCTTGGTTAGTTGCTATTATTATCGTCGGCCTAAATGTTTGGTTGCTATTACAAAGTATTTTGGGTTGAGTGGGTTTCAAGCTTTAAACCGCTTAGGATGGATCTAGTCAAGAACAATCTCGTGTATCTGTCTTGATAAATATATCAAGGAGAAAGTTAAGCTATGAACTATATTCACTCTTCTGTTGCCATTCTGGGAATAACGAGTAGCGTACTGAGTGGAATACCTGTTGCTGTTCATGCTGCACAGAAAGCACCAACGCACATCCAACAGATGAATTATCAGGAATACTATAGCCAGGGTGTGCAAAAGCTTGAGCAAGGCAACTTCAACGCTGCAATAGAAGATTTTAGTCGGGTAGTACAGTTAAATCCTACATACTATGAGGGTTTCTGCCTGAGAGGTTTGGCAAAATCTCAATTAGGAGATTTTAAAGCAGCCGTTATCAACTTTGATCAAGCACTGCGATTAAATCCCAACCATACAGATGCTTACAACAGTCGGGGGACTGCTCATGCGGAACTAGGAAGCATTCAAGCTGCGATTACCGACTTTAACCAGGTAATAAAAATTGATCCGAAGTCTGTAGATGCTTACTACAATAGAGGCTTTTTGAATTATAGACAGGGAAATCACAAGCTGGCGATCGCTGACTTTAACCAAGCCCTACAAATCAACCCCAATTTAGCTGATGCTTACGGCAACCGAGGACTTGCTGAATATGCTTTAGGCGATCGCAAAAATGCCATTAATGATTTAGAGCAAGCTGCAAGTCTGTTTCAACGGCAAGGAGATACTCTTCCGTATAAGCAAACACAAGCTCTCCTTGAGCAGATTCAGATGTAACTAATTCAAATAATTGTCAAACCCAACTTTTAAAAAAACCTTACAAATAGTTGGGTTATTCAATTTTGTTATCGAATTGTTGAGGAAACTATGGGCTGCTTTAGCTCAAATTTTTCCAGTTATAGCAGCCGCAATTTTGTGATTGAAAGACATTACACCCAAGAACAAATTAAACTACTTTATGTCAACTATTACGGTAACAATTGGAATCACGTAAAATCATCAAAGCTGACGTTTGCCATCCTGCTGTTGATGGTTTGTAACAATGCCCAAAAATTCATCCCACGCTTCCCGAAGGGACAGACGTGAGGCAACTTGAAGTTTAAGCTAAAAATTTCATCTCAATTTCATCTTCATTTGGGAGAGTAGGTAAAGTACTTGATCTTTAAACTTACTTAGCTGCACAGCAAGCAGACATCCCTTAAAACGTCTAAAAATGCTTGATTATATTGTTAAATGGTCTATTGCCCAACGCTGGCTAATAGTTATTGCTTCCATCCTCATATCTGTTTGGGGCTTTCTCGTCCTTACGCAAATGCCACTGGATGTATTTCCCAACTTTGCTCCACCCCAGGTCGAAATTATGACCGAAGCACCAGGACTTGCAGCAGAGGAGGTTGAATCCCTAGTTACCCGACCAATAGAAAGTGCTATCAACGGTACCCCAGGACTGGAAGCATTGCGTTCTTCCTCGGCTGTAGGTCTTTCTGCTGTGAGAGCTACTTTTAGCTTGGACACAGAAATTTATCGCGCTCGTCAATTGGTGACAGAACGGTTGCAACAAGCACGCAGTCAACTACCGCAAGGTGTAGAAGATCCAGAGGTTCTTCCCGTCAGTTCACCTTTAGGATGGACTGTCAAATACGCCTTTACCTCTGAAACCACTTCAATAATGGAGGTCTGGCGGATTGTCAACTGGCAAGTGAAGAACCGCCTGTTGGCTGTCCCTGGTGTAAGTAATATCGTCATATTTGGTGGGGATGAGCGTCAGTATCAAGTGTTGGTTAACCCTGATAAGCTGAAGGCGTTTAATGTTTCCCTTGATGATGTCACCAAAGCCGCCGCCGCCGCCAACGCTAATGCACCAGGGGGATTTTTAATTACTCCTGACCAAGAGACATTAGTGCGAGGGGTAGGGCGGATTGAATCTATTGAGCAGTTGAAAAAATCAGTAATTAAAGCCAAAAATGGCACGCCAGTACTGTTAGAACAAGTGGCGGATGTCCAAATCGGTGCAGCACTCAAACGCGGCGATGGCAGTTTTACGGGTAAAAAAGCGGTAATTTTGACAGTCAACAAACAGCCAACAGCAGATACGCCAAAAGTAACGAAGGCGGTTGAAAAAGCAATAGAGGAAATTCAGGCCGGTCTGCCTAAAGATGTCAAAATTACAACTACTTTCCGTCAGGAAGATTTTATCGAAGCCTCGATCAAAAACGTCGAAGAAGCTTTGCGTGATGGCACTATCATCGTTTCTATCATTCTGATTCTGTTTTTGATGAATTGGCGCACGGTAATCATTAGTTTGAGCGCCTTACCCGTGTCCTTGTTATTAGGAATGATGATTCTGAACTGGACAGGACAAGGCATTAACACCATGACTTTGGGCGGACTGGTGGTGGCTATTGGTTCAGTGGTAGATGATGCCATTGTAGATATGGAAAACGTCTACCGCCGCTTGCGGGAAAACCAATTAGCAGGTAATCCCATTCCACCATTGCAAGTAGTCTTTAATGGTTCAGTTGAGGTGCGGGTTAGCGTCCTCTTCGCCACAATTATTATTGCAGTTGTCTTTGCACCAATTTTCGCCCTCTCTGGTGTGGAAGGTCGAATTTTTGCACCAATGGGTTTAGCCTATCTGCTGTCAATTGCTGCTTCCACCTTAGTAGCGCTGACATTAACCCCAGCAATGTGCGCCCTGTTGTTAACGAATACAAGATTACCCAGTACAGAAACTTGGTTAGAAAAACAAACCCATAAACTTTACCGTCCGGCTTTGAAATTTTCTATGCGCCGCCCCAAAATTATTTTAGGAATGGCGATCACTGGCTTTGTGGCTTCATTGGTAATTATGCTGGGTTTAGGGCAAGTTTTTTTACCAGAATTCCAAGACCGCTCTTTGGTGATCGCCGCAGTTTTAATGCCTGGTCAGTCTCTGGATGCGACTAATCAAGTAGGCATAGCGATCGAAGAAGCCCTGAAAAAAAATCCTGGGGTTGAAACGGCTCAATTGCGCTCTGGACGGGCTGTGGGGGATACTGAGGTAGCTGGTGTAAATGGGGCGGAAATAGATGTCCAACTCAGCGAGGAGGGGGCAAAAGATCGAGAAGAAACAATTGAAACGATTCGTAAAGAATTTGATAAAATTCCCGGAGTCGTTCCCAATATCGGCGGGTTCATTTCGCACCGGATGGATGAGGTACTCTCAGGTGTACGGAGTGCGATCGCTGTGAAAATTTTTGGCCCCGATTTGGAACAACTCCGCACCCTTGGTGAACAAGTACAATCAACTATGGGCCAGGTTTCGGGTCTAGTAGATTTGCAACTAGAACCGCAAGTACCAATTAAACAGGTACAAATTCAATTCGACCGCGACGCAGCAGCCCGCTATGGTTTAACTATTGGCGAATTGTCAGAGGTAGTAGAAACTGCACTGAATGGGCGAGTCGTTTCCCAAGTATTGGAGCAACAACAAACCTTTGATATGGTGGTTTGGTTGCAAGAAAAATACCGTAACAATATTGAAATTATCGGAAATTTGCTAGTTGATACACCCAACGGACAAAAAATTCCCTTAGCCCAAGTCGCAAAAATCAACTATGCTACAGGCCCCAATACCATCAACCGCGAAAACGTCTCTCGCTATATTGTCGTATCCAGCAACGTGGCTGGACGAGATTTAGGTTCTGTAATTAAGGATATTCGGGAGAGAGTTAAGCAACAGGTGCAATTACCCGCTGGATATTTTATTGAATACGGTGGTCAATTTGAAGCGCAAGAGGGAGCGACGAAAACTTTACTTTCGGCTGGTGCATTAGCATTTATGGCGATCGCACTTATCCTTTACTTTGCTGTTAAATCAATTCCTGCAACCATGATGATTTTAATTAATTTGCCTTTGGCATTAATTGGTGGTGTGATTTCCATAGCCTTGACAAGTGGCATCATTTCCGTAGCTTCAATGGTAGGATTTATTACTCTATTTGGTGTAGCAGCACGTAACGGACTTTTGTTGGTTGAGAACTACAATGCCAGATTGGCAGAAGGACAACCTTTACCGCAGGTTTTGATGGAAGGATCGATGGAACGCTTAGTTGCTATTTTGATGACAGCATTGGCTTCAGCATTGGGTATGGTACCACTGGTAATTGGTAGTGGTGCAGGCAAAGAAATTCTTCAGCCACTAGCCGTTGTAGTATTAGGTGGATTGTTTACCTCTACTGCTTTAACACTGTTAGTACTTCCAGCTTCATATATGCAGTTTAGAAGATTTTTGGTGCCAAGAAAGGCTGAACCAATTATTCAGCCAGAAATTGCACGAGAAGCCAGAGCCTAGTAAAGCGGGCGCGGAATTTGAAATGGGCCACGCCCCGCTACGCTAATGGAATTAGGAATTAGAATTCCTATACCCCAAGGGTTTCATTGATTTGAAATGGGTGGTTTACTTACAACGTGCTGTATTAGTTTTTAATTCACAAAACATCAAGAAGTTTGAATTAATGAAATTTCTGAAGACCAGTTTAGTAATTGTTAGCAGTGTAGGATTAATTTTTTTGGGTGCTTGTAATGGTGGGAATCAAGCTGCTAACTCGGAAAGTGCTACCAAGACTGCAACTACAGAAACAGCTGCTAAAACTGAACCCGTTTCTAAAACTGGGGAAGCGCATAATGAAAACGACGGTCATGCTCATGATAAAAAAGGCGATCAATCTAATAATGGAGAGCATAAGGGTCAAGTTATAGAGTCGGGCAAATATCATTTAGAGTTCAAACCAAATATAGAAAAAGATTCTACCCATTTAGATGTGAGCGTACACGGCGAGCAGGACAAAGCAATTACTGATGCCAAGCTCACGGCTCAAGTTCAGCTACCAGATGGCAGTAACAAAACCCTACAAGTTCCTTATAATACTGAGGAAAAGCAATACACAGCAAAGCTACCTGCAACTGCAACGGGAGAGTATAAAGTTGTTATTCAAACGGATGTAAAAGGTGAAAAATTTAATGGTCGCTTTGCCTTTAAACGATAATCCGAGCAAATAAATAATTAGCGATAATAGCGATACCAGTATAGGAAACGCTATATGACAACATGGAAACAATTAACAATTTATGTTAGCGAGTTGGATTGTTGGGAACATCAACCCCTTCATCAAGTTATGCTTGGAATGGCTCGCAGACAAGGATTAACAGGGGTAACGGTAGTGCGGGCAATTTCTGGATATGGCAAACATGGCGTTTTTCGTACTTTAAATGAGCTAGACTCGTCTACTGAGTCATCTGCATTACCGCTTCTCGTTACGGTTATTGATAGTGAAACTGCAATAACCGAATTTTTTTCCTTGGTCAAACATATGCTTAAAGACAAGTTTGTTACTTGTCAAACTATAGAAGTTTTCTCCGCCGGAGAGTGAAAAACAGTCATGTCTCATAATCATAGTCACGGACACGATCGCGGTGGCAGTAATTACAACCGCGCCTTTGTTATCAGTGTTGCCCTAAACACTGGTTTTGTCGTCATTGAGGCAACCTATGGCATTGTTGCTAACTCCCTTGCCTTGATTGCCGATGCGGGTCACAATTTGAGTGATGTTTTGGGTTTACTACTTGCTTGGGGCGCAAGCATCCTCGTCCGTCGTCGCCCGACATCACGTCGCACCTACGGGCTGCGTCGCACCTCAATTTTGGCTGCGCTTTTAAACGCCGCTTTTCTCCTAGTTGTTTCTGGCGGTATCGGCTGGGAAGCAATTCAACGGTTTCGTGAACCTGCTCCGGTAGCAGGAGGAATAGTAATTACAGTAGCAGCTATAGGAGTTTTCATTAATACAGTAAGTGCTTTGATGTTCTTGTCGGGGCGTAAAAGTGACTTAAACATCAGAGGCGCATTCTTACATCTAGTTGCAGATGCTGCGGTATCTGTAGGGGTTGTACTAGCTGGTATTGCAATTATTGCTACAGGCTGGCTGTGGTTTGATCCAGCGGTGAGTTTGATTGTTACTGTGGTGATTGTAGTTGGCACTTGGGGACTTTTGCAGGAATCCTTGAATTTGATTACAGATGCTGTACCAGCAGGAATAGAACCTTTAGCTGTCCGTACTTATCTAACCGAACTCCCTGGCGTGGCTCAAGTTCATGACCTACATATTTGGGCAATGAGTACCACAGAAACAGCACTCACTGTTCACCTTGTCATCCCAGCAGGTTATCCCGGTGATACTTTTTTAGCACGGGTAGTGCGTGAGCTTCACGATAATTTCAGCATTGAACACCCAACTATTCAGGTGGAGACAGGCGATCCGAGTTATCAATGTCCTTTCGCTCCTGATAACCTAATTTAAGTCAATGAACAAGCAGACAGCGAAGATTTCTACGTCGCTCTTTGCTAATCGCTATTGCTTCCACAAGCAGCGATGTCTGAACGCGGTAGCCTTAGCGCCTGATCTGCCTGTACTTTCAGTTCCAATCGAACAAGGCTAATTATCTGAGAGATTCAAGAGCTAATTCCTAACATCTTTCCTTCAAAAGGTTTACCCCTCAACATTCTATTCCAGTAAATATAGGGGAAACCATATTTTTTTAACAACCACATACTGTACCGTTCTCTAGTTGGATCAACTGGAAATGTAGGGCTGGGCTTGTTGTCATAATTGAATTCGGCAAGTACTACTTTGCCATATCCTGTAATTAATGGACAGCAAGTATAGCCATCGTATTTTTTATTGAGATTTTTTGAGTTCATCAAAGCCAGTAAGTTATCAACAACGACTGGGGCTTGTTTTCTCACAGCTGCTGCTGTTTTTGATGTTGGCAGAGAAGCGGCGTCGCCCAGACTAAAAACGTTAGGGTAAATATTGTGCTGTAGAGTGTATTTGTTAACATTAACCCAGCCTTGACCAGCTCCATCTGATACAGCTAATTTGCTCTGTTTTATAAAGTCTGGTGCGCTCATAGGTGGCGTGACATGGAGCAGATCGTATTTGATAGCTATTTCTTCAACACCAGAGTCTGTTGATACATCAAAAATTGCTGTTTTGGTATCAGCTTTGATTTCTTTAAGATTATGTTTGTATCTCACATCCATCTGTTTACGCTCTGCTACAGAAAGCAGTGTTTTTGCGAATTCTTTCACACTGAAAATCACCCCCATAGCTGTGCAATACATGACTTTTGAGTGACGGCGTACCCCTTGTTTGCTGAAGGCATCATCAGCCAAATACATAATTTTCAGTGGCGCTCCTCCACATTTAACCGGAGTGCTAGGGTAAGTAAATATAGCATTACCACCTTTGAAGTTCTTGATGACTTCCCAGGTGTAAGGGGCGTATTGATAAGCATAATTACTGCAAACGCCATCTTGCCCAATTGCTTCTTTCAGCCCTTTAATTAAATGCCAATCAATTTGAATACCTGGAGCTAAAATTAGATATTCATAGGAAATACGCTTTCCCTCCTGAGTAATAACTGTATTGTTGTCTGGGTCTAACTTAGCTACATAGTCTTTGAGCCAAGTAGCACCATCAGGGATGTAATCTTTTTCGTCCCTGACTGTATCCTCAACTTTGTAAACACCGCCGCCAACTAGTGTCCATGCTGGTTGGTAGTAGTGCTTGTCTCTTGGTTCAATAATGGCAACATCAAGCTGCTTATTTTTTTTCAGCAGTTGGGCGGCGACTGTGATCCCTGCGGCTCCACCCCCGACGACTACAATTTGATGTTGCACACTCAATGTATCACTTGGAATGGCTGATTCGCGTTCTACTGGCTTAATTAGCGCAGACATAATACTTTTCTCTCACTTAGAAGCTACAAACGAAATATTGAGTCAACGGTTTAACCAAGGGAACCTACGTTACCGCAACGTTTGTTAGCAGGAACGGCTTCCATCATTTTTTTGGGTTTCGGTAGATCCAAGTTGGTCATAAGCTCAATGAAGCTAGCGCGATCGCGGAGCATCTGTGTTGGGCGTAACCGTGCCGCAGGCTCACGAGATTCGCGTTCTACAAATCGCGGATTCCATCGCCTCTCTTCGCCAATTGTAGATACTATATGACCTTGATAATCGTGACCAGGATATACAAGGGTTTCGTCTGGTAATGTAAATAGCCGTTGTGTCACCGAGTCATATAAAGTTCCTGCATCACCGCTTTGAAAATCTGTCCGCCCACAACCTCGAATGAATAAAGCATCTCCTGTGAGAACGCGAAGCTCCTTTGGAGCCGCTTCGTTAATGCCATTGACTAGGTAAGCCATATGGCTATCAGTATGACCAGGGGTGGCGATCGCCTGGATGGTAATGCTTCCTATGTGCAATATTTCTCCATCTCGAATAAACTGATTAGCGCAGTCTGCCTGAGCATTTTCTGGCAGTACCCCCAGGCAAAAAGTCAATGAGCGCAGTTGTGCAGTTCCTGTGATATGGTCTGCGTGGATATGGGTTTCCAGACAATACCGGAGTGTGAAGCCAAGCTCTTGGAGAAGATGGTGGTCACGTTCAACTTGTTCCAAAACTGGATCGACCAGAATTGCTTCTTGTGTATTGAGGTCAGCAATTAGGTAAGTATAAGTACAAGATTCGCGGTCGAATAATTGCCGAAAAAACATCTATAGCTCTCCTAATACACTAATCAATGCAATTGACTCCGAATGAATTCTGTTGTGGTGGAGATATTAGTACAGTTAAATTCAACTGCTTTCCCACCCAGCAAGCTGTTCTTTATGGACTAGACCAGCACTTTATCTAAATTGCTCTCGCCTGTAGTGGAAGCTTGAGTGAAACTAGGGATAATATCGCCTAATCGCAGAAACATAACACAAATCTTGTGGTGTAAAGACAAACGTTCAGCCTGTTGCTAAATAGTCATAGTAAGTGCATTGTTATACTCTTTTATCTACGTCCAAGTTTGGGTTCATTCACTTGGTTTAAAAACCTGGGAGCCTATGCATCGCTTAACTGATAAAAGACTAGAGACGCTATTAGACCTATCGCTTCAAAAACGTCGTTGACCATTGACAGACGAAAACGTAACGCATTGAGATTAGTTAGGTATAAGGTGTCAGAGAATCCCTAAAATATTTTGAATTTAGGATTTACAGCTTGAAAGGTGGCAGTTTGTTGATGTTTCTTTTCTCTTTAATATATTAACATATCAGTCACAGATGAACTGAGTTTTTTCAACAATAAAATATGAGTCCTATCTATCAGAATTTATTTATATGTAAAATCATTGAGAATGATTATAATAATTTTTGGTTTTATACTCCTAATTTTAAAGTTTAATCCGGCTTTTTGTTTATATCGTGTTTAGTTAGCTCAAAGAGTCTAATTTTTTATTAGTAAATTTTTAATGCTCAATGATTTATTTCATCCTAATTTCATCTTGATTATATATAGTAACTTTTAGGAGCTTATCTCTTGGCTTTACTCCAGACTATTCTCAGGCTTTTTAGTTCAGCCACACCGGTAATACTACTAGCCTGACTTTATCGAACAAATGAGAATGAAACCTAATCCAAAATCTCAAAAACCTAGCTTTGTTCCTCGGTCGATACTACAAACTCTAGAAAAGCTAAAACAAGCACTAGAGCCAAATGCAGAGCATAAAGTTGTTGAAGAGTTTCGCGCTTCTCGTCACAGAACAATTAGTTCGCTCCGTTATTTGTTAATTCTATTTATTGTTCCATTATTAGTGAATAATCTCTTTAAAACATTTGTAATTCAACCCTTAATTTATAAATACTGGAGCCAAGAAGCATCGGAAATTTTCTTAAATTCTTCTCAGGAAGAAAGAGCCTTAACTGAATTTAAAAAATTTGAGCGAAAAATTAAATTTGAAGTACTGCTGGGAAAAGCTCCAGAACTTTCTTCAAATATTGTAGAACAGAAGGTCAAAGATAAGGCTATGGCGTTATCCCGAAAATACAAAACTGAAAGTATTGATGCAGTTGCTAACGTATTTGCAGATATACTTTCATTATTGTCATTTATTATATTATGTGTCTTTGGTAAGCAGCAGCTTACCACTATTCAATTTTTTAGTGCCGACTTAATTTATGGCTTAAGCGACTCTGCGAAAGCTTTTTTCATTATTCTTGCTACTGATATCTTTGTCGGCTATCACTCTACCTATGGTTGGGAAATAATTTTAGAAAACACCTCAAAGCATTTTGGTCTTCCAGAAAACAAAAGTCTGATTTTACTATTCATTGCTACTGTCCCAGTTGTCATGGATACAATTTTCAAATATTGGATTTTTCGCTATGTCAACCGCAGTTCTCCTTCAGCCGTAGCTACCTACCATAGCATGAACGAATAATTTTCCCAAACCAGCCAAAATTTCATCTTGATTTCATCGTGACCTGTCAAACTCATAATGTAAAGGTTCGTTCAATAAGCAAAAATATGTAGCTTATTTTACATAAAATTTACTTAAAAATTCCAGATGAAGAAAACATTGATTTACACAGGTACAGTGTTTGCTCTTGCCACTACAGCTTTCATTTCTTTTAGTCATGCAAGTGCTAAAGAGACTAACATTGAGAATAACTTGCAATATCCAACTAATAGTTGGCGGCTTGTCAAACATACTTTTCGATTAAACATCCTCCAAAAGAACAACGCTCTTTCTCAACTTATTATTGAAACTCCATCTACTGTAGCAGTGAGTGATGACATTGATGTCTTTGATCCGAATGGTCAAAAAATTAATACTAATATTTCTGTCAATGGCAAACAGATTATTATAGATTTCCCTGAAAAGGTTATTTCTAACACTAAACTCTTAGTTAGTTTTAATCAAGTTCAACAACCAGTGACAGGCCCAGCTTCTGTATACCACTTTTCAGTTAAGGTTGTTGGTAGTGAAATAGAGATTCCCGTTGGTATAGCTCAATTCCCTACATTTTAATCCTTAAATTTTGACATTCATCATAAATTTCATCTTGATTTCATTTAGACCTGCCAAACTTATCAATAAAGGTAGTATACCTTTTTGACTTCAAACGATAAACAATTTAACGGTAATATTTCTAACTTCCTTTAATTAACGTGTAACCGTAGACTGACTTTTCATGGAAATTTTTGAAAATGTTGGTATTACGAGGTGTAAGAGTATAACAACTTCAAACCTTTACACCTAATCTTACTTTTCACAATGTGAAAAGTAAGAAACGTAGAAGGTAGTTAATTTTAGTTTTACCAGATTGTTCCGTATTGATTTATCACAGGTTCATTTTGATTTGTTGACATTAGTGATTAAGTGAGGAGAAAACATGAAGAAAGTGCTAGTTTACGTTGCTATATCTACTCTGGCTGCTGCACTTTTAATTCCTGCCAACTATGCAAGTGCCAATGAAGAAGATGGTAATGTTCCTCATGTTGATGGTAACTATCAATTTCCTCAGACTCGCTGGTCGCGTGTTAGACATACTTTGCGAGTACACGTTCCCAAAAATAGCAAGAGTGTTTCGCAGTTAAAAATTGAAGTTCCAAATACTATCAGGTGGAGTGATAATACTAATGATGTTGTTATAAACGAAGATAATGGCAGAAAAATTAACACTAATGTTTCTGTAGATGGGAAAACTATATTACTAGCTTTTGCTGAACCAATTGTTCCTAATACTAAGCTAAAGATTGATATCAAGAATGTCAAACAACCATTTCTTGGTAATGGCCCTGTCTACCGTTTATCTGCTAATCTTGTTGGCATTAATGCAGAAATACCTATAGGTGTAGCTAGATTTCGTGTAAATTTTTAAACTTAGCACGATTCAATAAATAAAGCCTCTGACATTTAACTTGTCTGTAAGTTAAATGTCAGAGGCTTTTTGGGATTTTTAAACCCAATTGTCAAATATTATTAATCATTGATGATTAATAACTATATTTTAAATTTTACTTAACATAACAATATTTCACTTCTATTTCATCAATACCTTCCACAATTATAGATATAGAGGTAATTAACTGATTAACAAAACAAGGAGAATATTGATGAAAAAGCTGATTTACACTGTTGCCTTTACCTTAGTTCTCGCATCTTCAGTTCCTTCAGTTTCTACTGCTTGGGCGAAAAATCCAAATGATGCTAAATTTTCCCATTTAGGAAATAGTACTGCTGTTCCTAATAATGCCCGTACCCTAAATGCTACTCATAAGTTTGATGTTCATGTCCAAGGTAAAGCACTTTCAGAATTGGCGATTGATTTACCAGAGGGGGTAAGTATTGATAAAGGAATTGAAGTCGAAAATAAATTAGGTCAAAAAATTCCGACAACGGTTTCCATTAACAACAGAAAAGCTACAGTAGCTTTTTCGGAACCAGTAGCCCCTGGTACAAGCATATCAATTCGTATGAAAGGAGTTAATACTCCAGGTTATGAGCAAACTTGGCATTATCCAGTATCTGTCAAAAAGGTTGATATGAAAGAAGAAATTCCACTTGGTTTAGCCCGGATTCAGACTTACGGTGGCTAGGCTATACCTCAGTTGCTTAGGAAACGCTATAGCTATTCTCATTTGGAAAAATCTTAGCTCGCCTGCGGGTGGGCTTTTATATAGAAAAACGAGCAATGTATTGAGATTTATAATTGATATGAATAAGATTATTTTGTCTATAATGACATATCAAAAACAAGGCTTATTTTTTAATAACTGAAAAAAGTCTAAATCATAGCTTTTGATTGATGTATTTTAGTTGGGCTTAAGTGCAATTAGAGATTTTATGAGCTGACTTAATATTTCATCTTGATTTCATCATTACCTGTCAGAATAAAAAATAACTCAGTAGACGTATTGCAATTAGTTAGATTTGTTAACTTCTCTAACTGAGTATCACTCACACCAATTGAGCAATCATATCTACTGAGTTTTTATACTACCAAAGCCGTAGCATCTCTTTATGATCTTAGATAGCTTGCTTGTATATATTATTTAATAACTCAGAATTTCATCCTAATTTCATAAACTTCTGTCAATCTGTTTGTAAGGGATAACCCTGTTATTAACTATGCTGATTTCACAAAACTGCCACGAACCTCTAACTTTTCAATTTGATATGCGTGTGTTGCTGGTCGAAGATGAGTCAGATTTGGGTGCTGCTATTAAGCGAACGCTGAAGCAGCAAAAATATTTAGTTGACTGGGTAATGGATGGTAATGAAGCATGGGCATATTTAGAAAATAGTTCGGCACAATATACAGTGGCGATTTTAGATTGGATGCTCCCAGGATTTACTGGTTTGGAATTGTGTAAAAAGCTGCGTTTAAAAGGAAGTTGTTTGCCTGTCTTGATGCTCACAGCTAGAGATAGCATGGAAGATAAAGTTGCTGGCTTAGATGCAGGTGCTGATGATTACTTGGTGAAGCCTTTTGGAATGGCAGAATTACTGGCAAGGTTGCGGGCATTGCAGCGGCGTTATCCCCACTTACAACCTCAACAACTAACCGTTGGTAACTTTACTTTAGATTACAGCAATAGTACAGTTGTCGGTCAAAACACGACAGGGGAAAAACAGGAAATTTCTTTAACTAATAAAGAATTCCAACTGGTGGAATATTTGATGAAGCACCCCAATCAAATTGTTACCACGGAACAGATTCGCAATCAGCTTTGGGAAGTGAGTGCAGAACCTGCTAGCAATGTGGTGGCGGCGCAAGTACGTTTGTTGCGTCGCAAATTAGTCTGCTTCGACTGCGCTAACCCGATTGAAACTTTGCACGGTATGGGATATCGTCTTAATGTGATTAATGAATCAAAATAAACTGTTTCGAGGAACTCGTGTTCGTTTAGCTCTGTGGTATGCCCTCGTCATGGGTTCAATTTTAAGCGTTTGTGCTTTCGGTGTCTACAGAGCTGTTTTCCATGCCCATGTGGTAGCCTTAGACAGTGAAATTGAGTCTGTAGCCGGAACACTCCATGACAGTATTGAATTTAAGCTCAGGCAACCTGGGAGTTTGGAACCTGTTGTACAGCAGCTATTCCCAAATATAAATATATGTAGAGTTGGATCTGGCTGTACTCAACAGCAGTCAGATACTAAACGCCATTTTCTTGGTGTAGTTAATAAAGATCACTACTATGTGCGTTTTTTTGATATTTCAGGACGCTTGATTGCTACTACTGGCAATTATCCAGAAGGACTGTCTACTGTCTTCAGGAATGAAAAATGGTTATTTCTCAAAGACAGCAAAGGCAATGATTATCACCAAAATTCTTTAATGCTACACACCCAAGATCATCGGGATTGGGGCTATATGCAAGTGGGGCGAAGTCTTGAAGAATTTAATCGTTATCTGGATAGTGTGAAATTAAGTTTAGGTTTGGGATTGCCGATCGCAATGGGTATGGTTGCAGTTGCTAGTTGGTGGCTATCAGGATTAGCCATGCAGCCAATTTATCAATCTTATCGACAAATTCAACAGTTTACAGCAGATGCAGCACACGAATTGCGAACGCCTTTAGCTGCAACAGGCGCAACGGTGGAATCAGCGCTTTTAATGTCGCAACTGGATGAAGAAGAAACGCGGGACATTCTGCGAACTATTCACCGTCAGAATCAGCGACTTATTACTTTGGTTGTAGATTTATTATTATTGGCTCGTTTAGATAGGCAACAGCTGCCAGTACAACTAGAACAATGTTGTCTAAATGATATTGTCAGCGATTTAGTCGAGGAATTTGAAGCGATGGCAATCGCGGCAGGTGTAATGCTGCAATCTAGCATCAAGGTAAATAAGCCAGTAAATATTGTCGGTGATAGTGACCAGCTTTATCGTTTGGTTTCTAATTTAATTGTCAATGCAATTCAGTATACACCCAAAGGAGGGGAGGTTACTGTTTGCCTGGGTTGTAGTGACCATCATGCTGTGATTCGGGTTCATGATACGGGTATTGGTATCCCAGAGAAGGAACTGACTCGAATTTACGATCGCTTTTATCGGGTGAATAGCGATCGCTCTCGTAGCACTGGCGGTTCTGGATTAGGATTGGCGATCGCCTCTGCAATTGTTCTGGCACACCACGGTAGTTTGAATGTGCAAAGTGAATTAGGTAAAGGTAGTACTTTTACCATCGAACTACCGTTTAATGTTATCCACCTAAATAGTGATCGCTCTTTTTCGCCATTTAAATGGCTGTTTCGCCGCTTACGTCAATCTAAATGAAAGATTTCGTATTTAACCTATATGTTTTCTATTTTTTGTTACTACCACTAGAGCGTAGTCATTTTTTGCTGTGTGGTGTGAATTATAGGCTATTTATAAAGTAAATCTAAAAGCGAGGAGAAAGGAGTTAAAGCAAAGGTAAATACACCATAAGCAGTATATTTACATAGTTGCTTATGGTGCGAAACTCTTACCCCACAGACTTAACTGATATGGAGTGGGAAATCCTAGCTCCCTTGATTCCAGCAGCTAAATCAGGAGGACATCCGCGCGCAACTTCTGGGTCGTTGGGGTTGGATTCTACCTTTGTCCGCTTTTCTAGAGATATGCACATCTACCACACGGGTGTCTGCATGAAGTTCTGGTACAAAACCCCACAATTGCTGTAATATTTCTAAGCGGGAAAAAATATTGACGTACAGTCACGATTAAAAAGCGATCGCTTGCTTATAAAAGCATCTGCACGAAAAAGAAAATTGTATCGAAAAAGATAAATTCTTCAGCAAGGTACTCGTATTTTCAATCTTATTTGGTGTACCTTGTTAATTCCGTGCAATCATTAACACCTAACTTCTCCTAACTTTACCCATCCAAATTTTGAACCAATGCCTTCGAGGGAACAGCCAATGAAAACTTCTAATGATATAGAGACGAAGAAGATCATCAAAAAACCGTCTAAGCTGACTTTGAAGGAAATGAGGGAAATCCAAGACGCAGAAGACCAACTTCTTCAAGCTAATACTGACAAATATACAGCCCCTGTGGTTGAGGTTGAGGAGAAACCAGTAATCATAATAGAACCTAGAGTTCCTGACTATATTCCATTGCTTGATAATCCTCCGGTACAGTCTGTTGGCAACTCTGGCTGGCAGATTTCTGATGTCTGGCGGGATCTGCGCGTGGATAGCTTCTCGAATTAACCCGGAACTAAGGCAACCGCCTGAGCAACTTTTGTAAACTATCTTTGCACTCAGTCAAAGCTATAGTTGAATCGTGCTTATAATAAGTTACGGCTAACTATAACTATAAGTTAGCACCATGGAAGTGTGTATTGCTGAATTACGCATCAAAAGCGATACCAAAGACAAACAAAATTTCTCGGCAGCGCAATAGTTGGTTGAGTCGATGGGGAGTATTATCTCCCGCACCTCTCAGTTAGATCCGTACTTGTGACTTTCATCACATACGGCTCCCGATGTTCTTAGCTTACGCTTTTGCTCATGTGCTTGTAATCGTGACAACTTTCGTGGATTGCCTCTAGATTATTCTTTTTCCAGTTGGCATGATTTTCATCAATGTGGTGCAGGTGTACCCGTCCCTCATCAATGAATCTCAACCCGCAGGAAGCACATCTATAGTTTTGCTTCTTAAGAGCAATAGAAGTTTCGCCGTCGTAGAGCTTACTATTGCGTTCGCTCCAGTAGGCTGTATCTCCGTCATAGGGGGATTTTGTACCCTGAACCATGACGTGTTTATTTTCGGAGGTAGGAACCGTTGGAAATGCTTTCTTTATGAGCTTTTCGCTCGAATAGCGGTTTTGCTTTGTTTCCTTGTTAAATACCGTGTATGCTCTGTGGCTCATAAACCAAAGCGAATGCTTTGACCCGTTCATATCACAATGCTTGTGGTAATTTCTCCAGCCTCTAACTATCGGGGCTAATTTCTCAGCTTTAATGATAGAACCATAATTCGAGTTGTTGACGACGTGTTTTACTTTCTTACGGAATGCTTTAAAGTTATCCACTGAGGGAGTACTTCTAAGCTTTCCATTGCTCTGAACTTTGAAGTTCCAGCCAAGGAAATCAAACCCGTCTGTCGTGGCGGTAACTTTGGTTTTCTTTTGGCTTACATTCATCCCGCGAATACGGAGAAATTCGGCGATTCTTTCAAGTATCTCTGTCGCATCATCTTCGGGACGGAGTATAATAACCATGTCATCCGCATAACGGATTGATGGCTCGGCAATGCTCCCTATAGAGGTCTTGTTTGTTATTCTTTTGCCGCGTTTATACTCTAGGTGGTATCTGTGGATACTTTCAATCCCGTTGAGTGCGATATTGGCTAGTAATGGGCTGACTACTCCCCCTTGAGGTGTACCCTGTTCGGGGAATTGTGGGTTAACTCTTGCCTTGAGGCATCGGAAAATACCGAGTTTTAAGCCTTTGGGGGCGATGAGTTCGTCCATGATTGTTGAGTGGTTAATCCGGTCAAAGCATTTTTCGATATCGAGTTCGATTATTCGTTTATCTATTCCGTTGGCGTAGGAGCGTAGGTTATTAAAGATGTACCTTTGTGCATCATGGGCAGAGCGCCCAGGTCTAAACCCGTAACTCCTAGCGTGGAAAGTTGCTTCGTGGGCGGCTTCCAGAGCATATTTTGCAAGGCATTGCCAAGCTCTATCCGCTATGGTTGGTATTTTAAGCATTCTGGTAGTCCCGTCCTTTTTGGGGATGGAGATTTCCCGTAAGCCTTGATGTTTCCAATCTCCGCTATTCACTCTTAACCATTCTTCCAGGTGGAAGCGTTCGCTAAAGGTGAGGAATTTTTTACCATCGATACCAGCCGTCTTTTTACCAGCATTTAACTGAGATACTTGTCTTATTGCAAGAAATCGAGCCGAGGTAGATTTTAGAATAAGCTTTTGGAGTGACCGAGCTTTCCGCTTGTTTCCAACTTGAACCGCTTTGTACACGCGCTTTTGAAGGCGGAAAAGGTTACGGCGGAATTTCTTCCACGGTAGAGCTTTCCAAGATTCACTAGTTTTGTAACTGTGTCTAATCATTTTCTCTTCTCTAGTTAATGTATTCTGAACACCTCAGACCAATTACGGTCTGTCCTACCCGACTTGTGAGAGTTCCGTATCCCGTCTTACCTACCTGGGGTTCGACTTCCCCAGGACTCACAACTCGTTTTTATTCGTTCCCTCGGTGAGATTGATTGTTCCGTTAGATGTAGCCAATTCAACTACTAGATTCCCTGGACTCTTGCCGTTTCTAAATAGAATGTACGGCGGGAATTATCTCCAGTATGGTCAGGGGTTTTTGTGTTACGCCCTGCCTCAACGTAAGTTGCTTTTCTAGGCTCTGTTTCATCTTGGGAACTCCCTATTAGCGCCAGTGTCAACCCGTAACGGCTGTCTGATTGCGCCCTGTTCCCAGCTTCACTCTGCAAGAAACGAGCTTGTTCGGTGTGGGCAGATAAGGAGTCAATTCTGAGTCTGAATGGTAGGGCTTACACCTACATCAAACCGAGAGTTCAACCTTTAATGACAGTAATCTGCTGTCAGGTTGGATTAGTTATGTACGGACTTACACCGTGATTCACTAATCAACGAATCGCACTCTATTCCGTTGCCAACATGCACCCTCCGCTTGAGCATGTGTGACTTACACCATAAAGTGACCGTTTTTTCAACCATAAACTGTCCGTAAGGAAGGCTGAAATACTTGATTTGTCGTAGTGCGATCGCTCTGCGAATATAGGTTTTGAAACCATAACGTGACCGAAAATTCAGAAATAAAGCATAAACTGACCGAAAATATCTATATTTTTGCAGCTTGAAAAACTTGAAACTACTAAATTTACGTATCAAAGCCCAAAAAGAGCAGGTTTTAAAGCTCCATTTTCAAGCATAAGCTGTCCGTCGCGGACAACTTATGGTGTAAGTCACAGCATGTTGGTGAAAGTGTAGTGTCTGGGGGTTCGTGTGTTTTTACCGTAGTTTATATCGGATAAAAGATAAGGGTTACTTATTTTGTATCCGCGATCGGGTATGATGGTTGAAGTCGGAAGTCGGAAGTCGGAAGTCGGAAGTCGGAAGTCGGAAGTCGGAAGTAAGAATAAATAAAGATAAAGATAAAGTACAGCGGGTATAAGTATGGATAAAGACATTAATATTACTGACAGGAGTAAAGCGTTTGCGGTCAGAATCATTAAGGCTTGTAGCTTTCTTGATGAAAAACCGGGGGTTTGCCGCACGCTATCAAAGCAACTGTTGCGTTCTGGTACAAGTATTGGTGCTAATGTGCATGAATCTCGTTCGGCTCAGTCTGATAAAGACTTTTTGCACAAAATGGAAATAGCACTCAAGGAGGCACGTGAAACTGAATATTGGCTAGAAATTTTAATTGAATCTGAAGTTGTTGATAAATCTAAATTTGACCCATTACTTAGAGAAGCTGATGAAATAGTCAAGATACTCGTTGCCTCTACACGCAAAATAAAGAATAGATTAAATGAGAATAAATTTTTAAAGTTGGATGCCACAGAGCGCAACTGAAACCTTAGTTATTTAACTCAAAAGCCAGTTTCTCATCACTATTTTCTGCTTCCGACTTCCGACTTCCGACCTCCGACTTCCGACTTCCGACCTCCGACTTGCGGAAGACTTCCGACCTCCGACTTCAACTGAGTTGCTTCTACTGGCAAAATTAAACAGAGATTAAATGGCAGCAAATCCAACGGCAGGAGGATGAAGGCGGCAAGCGAGAATTAATAGTTTAACTCCGAATAGAGAATAAATATATTTTCATAACCTTCAGCGATAAGACAATTACTTCCGACTTCCGACTTCTGAAGACTTTTGAACAAAAGAATGAACTATAACGCAGATTCGTTACCTCCTATCAAACTCATTCCCCTAAACGCTGAAACTGCATCGCTCTCTGGGCGCACGGCTAGTACAAGACCACCAACCGATATTCGGTGGGTAAAAGTTTTGGAATTTTTACGCAGCAACAATCTCGCACCCAACAGCCGCAAGCTTTACGAACGAGAACTCAAAAGGTTTTTGGCTTGGAGTGAACTACATTATCATGAACTGCGTCCACGTCACCTTGCGCTATATAAAGAATATCTCCGTGATGAAATACTTACTGATGCTGGTAAACCGCTTTCTAAAAGCAGCATCAATGCAGGAGTTGCAGCACTCAAAAGCTTTTTTAAATGGATGTGCTATACGTATCCTGATATTATTGCTACCTTACCCACACTGGGGATTAAACTGGAAAAAGTACCACTGCCACCAGCTCAGAGTTTAACCCCAGAACAAATGGAACAGGTTTGGTCAGCGTTGGAATTGTTGGGAGAAACAAAGCAACGCGATACAGCACTGGTTCACATTCTCAGTCATGGACTGCGTGCTGGAGAAGTTGTACAGCTAAATGTTGGCTCATTTGATGGCAAGCTGCTATTTTTACCAGACACCAAAACCAATGAACCACGCTTAGTTCCACTGCGAAAAGAGAGTCGGGAAGTTTTAGCAGAGTATTTACAATTGCGCTCACAGCAAGGAGAGGTGTTAAACAGCGACTCCCCACTGATGATTTCACACCATGCTTCATACAAAGGTGAACGCTTGAGTTATCACGGTATTTACTTCGCTGTAGAAAAAATTGGTGAAATAGCTCATATTGAGGATTTGCACCCTCACTCCTTTCGACATACTTACGCTACTGACTTATTGCTATTGGGAGTTGACCCCAGCCATGCACGAAAATTAACAGGACATCAAAGCGAGAAAGCGTTTCGGCGCTATACCCTTCGCAGTGAGCAAGAAGCGGCGATCGCTGCTTACTATCGTGCAATCGGAGAGGAAGTAGAGTAAGCTATGCCAAAGCCACTCGATCCCAAGTGTCAGTTATGCGCCAAATTACCAACAACTCAAGCTAAAGTTTTACATGGAACAGCAGGGGACGGGTGTTGGAATCCAAAAGTCTGTCACAATCGCCGTTCGTTTTACCGTAATCGTTGTGAGAGTCATTCAGCAGAAATTGATTCAGTAATAGTCGAACCACCAGCAACATATTTTGCAGTGCTGTATTTGTATAAAGAACCAGGGGATAAACCATTACATGCCTTGGGTGCAGAACTCTGGCTAGGGCAAAAACCTGTTTGCCGCTTAGAACCAATTCACTGCTTTGGGTTAACGGCGGGTAAAATACGCACTTATACAGATCAGGTGTTACAGGCTTTTGCATCTCAATATAGTGTTTCACTATATCTTTATAAGGATATGTTTGAGATTACCTCAAGCTACTGCCCAGTACGACCCTGCCCGTTACATCCAGAATCCTAGAGATGACCACATACCGCCAATTAACCATCTGGGATGTATTAGATGAGTTGTCTGAATCTCCAGCGACATCAACACTAGTACCGATGTGGGAATGTTTAGATGCGGAGCTAGAAAATTTACCCTTGGAGGCACAGTTATTAACCGCAGCGCTTGCCTTCAGTCAAATTGCGGATATTCTTAAGTCTCGTGCCGAAGTGCTATTGCAAGATACCCGCAATCTCAATAACCCAAAGGGGCCAATTGTTAGCACCGATCTCTTTGCTGGTCTAGTGCGGACAACAATGCATCTGGATTTAGATGATTTGATTGAACCGCAAACACCACAAACCTTTAAACCACACGGCCCACACCAATTTTCATATCCTACTGAGTTGGGTGATTCTGTAGTAGCACCTGTTGAAAAAGCGAATGTTTTGGCAATGCTCAATGAGGTGACAACTTTAGAAGATGTCCGCAATTTGGCATCAGATGAGGATGTGGAAAAATGGCACAGCGCCATCGCTAACCATCTGATAAATGTCAAAGATGAGATTTCTTTAGTTAAACTGCAACGTGTGTTGCAAATGCCGATGGTAGAAGTATGGTTGGGATTATTGCTGGGTGGGTTTACATTAGAACAGCGTGGTGATTTTTATCACAATCAAAATGTCTGGGTGAAAAGCTCTCCAATAATGACCAGCAACATCCTTGAGGGATGAGGGTCAAAGAGTCCAAAAAAGCGGATAAAATCAAGCTAGTCTCTGCTGAGGACGAGAACATAAAAAATTGCGGCTGCTCCTACTGTCACTGTAACCGTAAGATGAGCAAAGCAAAGAAAGCTCCGCAAAGACATCAGAAGTCAGAAGTAAAACAGGCTTTATCCCTGGTTTTGAGACTTAGTGTATGTACTTCACCTTCTTTGAAATCTGCTGTAATTATTTAGTCTAGATTTTAGCTTGGTGTCAGCGTTAATTCTTCACGCTTAGTGAAGTTAACAATTTTCACCAAATGCTAATTTAAATAACTTTGGGAATATAGCCGTAGCCAGTACAGTTAGGACGTAAACTAGACAAGTGTGTTTCCTTCCTCAATCAGGACTGACTAAGAGCTGATTCGTAAAGTAAATGTTAAATAGCTAATCGCCTGACCATGAGACGAAGCAAAGAACCATAAATCATCGCTTCACTCACCTCGGAATACACCTCATAATCTTTGCTCAACCGCCGAAATCGATTCAGCCAGCCAAAAGTGTGCTCAACAATCCATCGCTTGGGCAACGCAAGGAAGGTGTTGGAGGTTCGTTCAATCACTTCCACCCGTACTTGCTCACCACAGACCTGAATAACAGCATTGGCAAAGTTCTTGCCAGAATAACCTTGGTCTCCCCAGATCACTTTTAATTTGGACAATTTTTCCTTTGCTTCATCCAGCACAACCACTGCCCCTAATCTTTCTGAGGCATTAGCTTCGGTGACGAAAACCCCAAGTAACAATCCTTGAGAGTCTACAACGATATGGCGTTTACGTCCTTTAACCTTCTTGCCACCATCAAAACCGTAGACCTCCCCTCTTTTTCCGTTGTCTTTACTGATTGAGAATCAGCGATCGCAGCGGGATAAGGGTTTCAGATTCCAAACCACGTTTTCATCAAACCGCTTATATATGCTCAGTTTTACCGTTTTTGCCAAAATTTATCTAGGCTCTTATTTTGGCAAAGCTATTAATAATACTATATTATTATGCTTTCCTGCATACTTATTACTGAGGACTGTCGATGCTCCCATCCCTTCATCCGGTCGTAGCCATGACGATGTCTGCCGTTACCTCCGCGCTCCTCGTCCTTGCTCCCGTCGGCTCGACCTTAGCCGAGAGCTCAGGTAGTGAAGGCTCCAGTAGCCCCTGCCCGCCTCTCGTTACCACATGCCCTTATGACATCTCCCGCCCAGGTTGGTTCGCTGGTATTCAGGTGATCCAGTTTGCACGGCTCCCCAACCCCGCAGATCCAAGCTCCCTTGCTCCGTCACCAGAGCGACCAGACACCAACATCTATCTAGTCGGGAACATCAGTACCCCGTTCTCCGCCCAGCAGAGAATTCCTAGTGGTGCGGTAGTACCAGCACACGACAGTGTGTGGTCGGTGTACACGGCGACCTTCTATAACGGTTTCGGCTACTGGGTAGTGCCTGGCCCCACGGCATCGATCTATACCGTCCGAACCCGACCCCAACCCGCTAATAGCATTGCTGGTGCCCCGCTCGCCTACCAGATCCGCCTTGGTCAGCGCTGGGTCAACCTGAACAACGCCGCTGTCATCCTCTATGGGGTGCGAACTGGTCAACTGCGCCTTATCAAACTTGGCTTCGGGGGCGCGGGCTGGTTCATCTTTCCGCAACAGCGAGATTGACGCCAAAGGAACGTAACAGATTTATCTGGTCATTTAGATCGCCGCGGTTATTTGAGTTACGACGCTTACCTTGGAAATAAAGTTTTTAATGAGTATTACGGAGGGCGATACAAAGGCTTTTCTATTGGCATCACCGTGCCAAAACGGGAAAATTGTACGCTAAGGCTGTAACCCTTACTGTATAAGCATCCTGTCAATCGATATTTTTGGCAATTCTCAATGTACCAATTAACCTATAGATTATTTGGTGCAACAATTTAATACGGCATAGCAGGGGTTTGAAGCTCCTATAGCGATAGCCAGATGAGTTAGGATGCCTTGCGTAAAACAGATTCCATAGCTTCTCGAAGAGTGTCAAACTGCTGGAGTTGTTTGCGAATTCGACTCTTGAGCCATGACCAGCATTTCTCAATTCGGTTGAGGTCTGGGGAGTAAGGTGGCAAATACAGGACTTGACAGCCAGCCTCTCGAATCAACTGTTCAATACGTCCACCTTTATGAAAGGTGGCGTTGTCCATTGTTACAACCTGCCCTGGTTTAAGTACAGGTACTAAGCAAGTTTCCAACCAGGTCTCAAACACATCTCGATTACAAGAACCCTCAACTGTGAAGGGAGCCATCAACTGTTGATGACACAATGCCGCAATCATATTTACTCGCCCTTGGCGTCGCCCAGACTTGAGGGCGTGAAACCTTTCTCCTCGCTCATTCCAGCCATAGCCATAATCGTCTCGATTATCCATGCCAGACTCATCAACATAGACAATTTCATCGGAGTTATGCAGAGCTATCTGAGCAATAAACTCTTGCCGTTTAGACTCGCAGCGTTCTTGATAGCCGTAGGTCTTTTTTTTCGCGTGAAACCGATTTTCTCTAAGGCACGGGATATCGTGCGGGCACTAATTTCGCCCTCCCATAGTTGTGCCATCTCGGCTTGAGTTTGATCCCCATGCACTTTCACAAAGGCTCGAAATTTCTCCCAATCGATAATTTTATGGCTGTGACCACCAGACTGATTCCGCTTTGCCTGAAAATCTCCAGTTTCTGCAAAGCGTTTCAACCATAGGTCTATGGTGTTTCTACTGATGTTAAACAGTTCACTCGCTTCACTTTTCTTCAACCCGTTCAATTTGATCGCTTCAATCACCTTTTGCCGGAAATCGTAACTGTAGGGGTTTGGCATTGCTTAGTCAGTCCTAATTGAGGAAGGAAACACACTTGTCTAGTTTACGTCCTAACTGTACTGGCTACGGCTATAAATGTATAAATAGATGCCTATTAATCCTAAGTATCAGCATATCTCTTCGGTAAAATCGTCATCGAGCTGGCGTAATGTTCTTTTCGTAAAGAAAAGATGTTGACCTAAAGAGGGTTGACCTGAGATGAACTCATGTTAAAAGCTAAGAAAATCAGAAAGCGTTTTTTCCCCAAGCTGTGAATGAGTGAGTAGGTACAGGCAAATTCTATGACAAACACCCTTCTTAAACCAAGTGAGCTGAACCAACGACTCCAGAGAACGCTGACCTTATCTAGTCGGCAGATGGGCTGGAATGGCATCCTGGTTGAGCAGCATGACTATACTTCAATTCCTGGCAAAATAGAAGAAATAGAACTGCCTGCTCTGTCCGATCATTGGCTAATCTTACCGATGGGGCATCCCACTTATCTGAGCCAGAAATCTGACGATCGCTGGCACGAATCAATCTTTCAAGAAGGAGATAGCCTCTTGGTTCCGGCTGAACAGTTGAGCTACTGGTGTTGTCCAGGAAGTGAGGCTGTCCAAACGGAACTCAACATTCATTTACAGCCAAAGCTGGTCGAACAAGTTGCCCAAGTGTCCCAAATCAATACAGCACGGGTCAATTTGGTCAACCATTTCGGTCAGCAAGACTTGAATCTTCAGCAGATTACCATGCTACTTTTAGCTGAGGTGAAATCAGGTGGCATGATGGGGCGATTATATGTTGAATCTTTGTCTCAAGCATTAATCATCCATCTCTTGCGGCATTATTCTGAGAATGCACCAATCATTGCACCTGAGAATAGAAGCTTAACTCATATCCAGTTGCAGCAAGCGATCGACTACATTCACACTCATCTCGATTGCGATTTGTCACTGGTTGAACTGGCAAATGTCGTTAATATCAGCCCCACTTACTTTGCCAGTTTGTTTAAACAAGCAATGAAAATCTCGCCGCATCAGTATGTGATTCAACAGCGGGTGGAACAGGCAAAAGTGATGCTGTCGAAAACGGACTTGACGATCGCGGACATTGCTTTACAAGTCGGCTTCTCCAGCCAAAGCCATTTGACGCAACAGTTTAAGCGCCTGACTGGAATCACCCCCAAGCAGGTTCGCTAACCCCATAAGAATCTGACAAATCATTGTAAGAATCTGAAAGAAGTTGAGCGTTGGCACTCATTACACTCAAGTTAGATCAGACGAGAATCCAATGCAGCTTGCACTCCTCGTACAACAACATGATTGGCAAGCGATCGCAGTAAACAGGTAAAACGCCAACAGCTTGCAAAGGTACGCTCGATTGTATATTTCATTCACTCATTCATTGCATTATGAAAACCAAAGAACCAACCATTGTTTTTGACCAAGAACGCGCTTCTAACTTGATGACGACAGCACAGGTACTTTTCGCCGGGGGATCGGGCGTCGTGGGGCGCGCCGCTGTCAGGTGGTTTCGCCAGAGGCATCCCGGCATTCCAGTGCTCATCGGAGGACGGAACCTGCAAGCGGCAGGCGAAGTCGCCCAGGAGGTGGGCGCTGCCGAAGCCGTTGCCATAGATATTGATAAGCCCCGCTTGGGCCTCGGTGATGACGTCGCCATAGCTGCCGTGGTGATGTTGGCTCCCGAAGCTGGGCTTAAAGGCATGAGCTACGCGCAGGACTTGGGCGTCCCTTACCTGAACATCAACACTGGCCTCACCGAACTCGGCCCCGAGTTGGCGCTGTTCGCGCATCGTGCGACCGCAGCACCCGTCGTGGTCGCCAGTCACTGGATGGCCGGTGCGGCCACGTTTCTGGCGCTGAACAGCGCCAAAGGCTTTGAGAGCATCCAATCCATCAGGATCGGAGCAATCCTCGACGAGAAGGATACAGCTGGTCCATCGTCGCTCGAAGACATGGAGCGGGTACACGAGTTGGCTCCCGCCGCACTGGTATTCGAGGGTGGGCGG
The DNA here is from genome assembly GCF_036918245.1 of Nostoc sp. Taxonomy (GTDB): domain Bacteria; phylum Cyanobacteriota; class Cyanobacteriia; order Cyanobacteriales; family Nostocaceae; genus Nostoc. The sequence goes on along the minus strand of NZ_JBALEF010000104.1, from coordinate 910 downwards.
CGCATATGGCTGTCCGGCGACGCCGCAAAGGGCAAGGTCGAATCAGTCGACGGTCGATCGCTCGATGCCACCGCATTTTCCTCGTTCGATATCGTGAGCCTCCATGCCGCCCCCGGAGCGTCGGATGTACGCTTCGACTTGGTGACCGACGAATCGTCCAGCCGCCGCCGGGGCGGTGAGGCGGCTCACGAGATCGTCGTCGAGATCGAGGGCGAGGCCGATGGTCGAACGAAGCATTTGCGATCAACGCTGGAGTTCAAGCATGGCGCATGCTCACTCACGGGTTTGTGCGTCGTTCTTTCTCTGGCGTCGGTATTGGGACTCAATGACCGTTCTCCTGCCCGCCCTGGGCTTTACCTACCCGAACTACTCTCGGATACCAAATGGTTTCTGGATGAACTCCGCAGTGCGGGAGCGACTATCTACGAAGACTCTAAGTAACCTCTTCGACCAGATGGCAAGCGCTCGGCTTATCAATACCTTCGCCAATTTCCGAGGCTGATTCGCTGTCTCAAATTCCGAACAATCCGATTGGCTTATATCTAGGGGCTTCCAGCCCTTCGTGCGCCATCTTGTCGCACCCAAAAAAGGTTTTTTATACGAATCGAAAAATTCAAGTGCCTGAAACGACGATTTTTCGTTTAAACTAGATCAAAACTAGCAGCATAATCATAGTTTTTCACCAAAAAAGCGCTTCTTGAAAGGCTTATCTCGTCTTACTTTCAGCCAAGCGAGTACAATTAACCCGGTTTGGCACGATGATGCCACTATCAACGAGAGAATGGGGCTTGTAGCGTAGTAGACTGTCCAATATTGGCGGCTATTTAAGGACACTCCCCATGACCTACTCAGATTTATTCTTGAACCGATAAGCCATTCCGGCATGGCTACTCTACCAGACGCTCCGCGA
>NZ_JBALEF010000103.1:0-93891 GCF_036918245.1 Nostoc sp. | reverse complement strand
AGGTTATAATCCTTACAGGATAAAGGTTTCAGTTATTTAGATGCGGTTGCGACACTATCTGCGAATCGCGACATTTAATTTGCGAATGTACAGCTTTATAAATCTGTAATTTTTCACTATCAACGGGAATATCACCCAATTGTTGGGCAACTGCTTGGGTTTATTGTGAAGTCATTTTCTAAAATCTGTTATCTTCACCCACTGGTGCGATCGCTATTTTCCTTAAATAGGAAAAACCCTGACATAATCCTTACTATGTCAGGGTTTTAGATATTTGAAATGCTGTGGCAATATTTTGTTAAATTGACAAATAATTAGTTAATGTACAATTCATCCTTTATACTTCAATGGGTATTCTACTTACCTGCCTAAAGTCCGCGTATAAATTACTTGACCTTGGGAATCATAAAGAAAAAGGGATAAATTGGCATTTTCACCAATTACGGCTAGGGCTTCCCGCAAGATTTGCAAGTGATTGGTAACGTCAACAGCAGTATCCGAATTCTTAGAATAAGGATTAGCCAAATTATTTTGCCTTATTTGGTCATACTCAGGGGTTAGTCGGACAATAATTCCTGCATTGTCCATACTAAAGGTGCAAATCTGAATTCCATTAATACAGGTCTTATCCAAGTCAGTGCGGGTTTGTTGCAAATTACTAACAACTTGTAGTTTTTCTTGTGCTTGTTTGAGCGCATCTGAATAGGGTTCGATGAGAGACTGAGCTTGAGTATAGTACAAGCTATCTTGGGGAACTTTTTTAGCAGTTTGTAAAGCCTGATCCCAATATATCGCCGCTGCTTGCCATTGGTTTTGTTGTTGATAAACTTTGGCTTGCTTGGCAGTGCTAAGGGCCTGTTGGTAGGTTTTAACAGCTAATTGTTCTTTAGTAGTGCGATCGCGTACTAATACTAACTTAGGTTTATAATCTACCAACAGCTTTTGGGCTTCTTGGTATCCAACGCTATTTCGGGGAATGGTATTCAAGGCATTAATTACCACCAGCCAAGTAGACTGCGCCTTTTGCCAGTCATTCAATGATTTAGCAGTAGCTTCCTGTTTCTGGGCTGTAACGGCTACACCTTTTGCTGCTGTTAGTTTTTTCAGCCATTTCTCCTCAATAAATATCTGTTGATTTACAGCGTGCAAACGGACACGATAATTCAGTAATTTACCCTGCACCAACCCATAGAGTTCACTACTGGAACTTATACTTTCTAGTGGCGCTATAGCCTGTCGCCATAAGTGTTGCCTAGTTTGTAATTCCTCTAAGCTAGATGCAGGAGTTTGAACTTTTTGTGTCGCCAAAGATGCCGTTTGCAAAGCTTTGACCACCTGATTGATTTTTTCTGCTCGCCCAGACAAACTTGCTTTTAGTTCCTGTGACAGCTGGTAACGAGGCGACCAACTAGGAATTACATTCAGGTCTGTACTGGCTGCTGCAAGTTGCTGTTGTACAGTTACTAATTCTTTTTCAGATTTGGCGCGGCGCATCAGTTGCGGAGATTTTGTTTTTAATTGCTTGGCGTTTTGTATTTCTTTACACTCAGACATTACGCAAGGACGAGTCAATAAGTAAGCACCACCGCCTAAAACTATAATTACCACCAACGCCGCAGCTAGTAGGATAAGTTTGACCTGGAATCCTGGCTTTGAAGCCGACAAATTCGGCACATCTGCAAACGGGTCAAACAGTTCTTCTTCTTCACTCTCATTGATTGATGGAGAATATGTCAGAGATGATGAGGGGGATATTACTCCTTTATCTTCTTGTGCTTTTTCATCTCCCTCTGCTACCCATCCCCTTGTCTGCTTTAATGCCAAGAAACATTTAGTATAAGGGAGTTGTTCGCCAAAAACTCTGAGGAAACATTGCACCCGCTGCTCTTTGTGGGGTGGTAGAGACTGAAGTACCTCCTCAATGACTGCAAAAATTAGTTGAGCGTCAACGATTACATCTGACGCGTGTTGCGTTAAAATCATTAGCTCGCCTTTATTGACGACGCACTTAACCTCGAAGACTTCAGCCGTTGAGACTTCTACAAGTAATTGTTCTTGCAAAGTTTTGGCTAAAAGCTGTAAATCTTCCTGCTGGACTGCTACTTTCATAGAGCTTTCCCGCTGAACTTTTATATTGTTTTGATTATCTTTAAGGGGATGAAATGAACTTTTTAGGTTTGTTGAATGCAAATGCACAGTTTAACCAACCACAGCCTGAGAATCTGAACGACCAACTTTCTAACACAAATTCTGACTTTTCACCAAAAGTTAAAAAAGTAAATATTGTTCGTGGCGATACATTTTTACAGCGCTAGATGCAAAATTAAATAATCTGTCTTCAGATATAAATTACAAATAAAAAATGGGAATAATAGAAGGTTTGAGTATTTTCACTGCATTACTTTGCGATAATTAAATTCACAAAAGCTACTGCTTTGCAAAATTCTAGTTGCAGAGCAATTTTTACCAAATTATCTAAAGGTTAAGAAAACGATGCTATGTCAGAGGGTTTTGACAAAAATGTTAGTTATCTTCTATGCTGGGGAACTTGCTGAGGAGATTAATTATGTGTTGTGGCTCTGGCACAAACAAGTTGACTATCAAAATTAATATGCTTCATTTGCTGAATTCGATAAAATTGATCCGTGAAAAATAAGTTTTTATAGCTGCAAAAAGGTTAATTCTGCAATAAAGGTGCTGCAAAATATCAAGACAGGAATAACCAAAATCTTGGAAAGTGTCAATACAAGGTGTATCAATGGATTTATTAGAGTACCAAGTTAAAGAATGGTTTGCGAAGATAGGCATTCCGGTATTGCCTTCCCAACGAATTGACCATCCGACAGATTTGAAACGGTTAAAAATTCGCTTTCCAATTGTACTGAAATCTCAAGTCCACGGAGCGGAACGGGCAAAAGCGGGTGGAGTCAGGTTTGCCCAAACGACTATCGATGCGATCGCAGCAGCTCAAAATATCTTCAGTTTACCAATATGGGGCGAATTGCCGGAAGTTGTACTGGCAGAATCTAAATACGACGCCAACCAAGAATTTTATCTAGCAGTGGTTTTAGATACTGCTGCCTGCCGACCGGTACTTTTAGGTTGCAAAGAAGCAGACATCGATTGGGAATCGGCTGGGGAAAGAATGCACTACGTTGTCGTGGAGCAGGAATTCTCGCCATTTTATGCTCGACGATTGGCTTTGAAAATGGGTTTGCAAGGGACGCTGATGCAGTCGGTAAGCAGCGTTGTGGAGAAGATGTACCACTTATTTGTCCAAAAAGACCTGGATTTAGTCGAAATTAATCCCTTGGCAGTCAGTATTACTAGTCAAGTTATGGCTCTTAATGGTAAAGTCAGGGTCAACGAACGGGCGATCAAGCGTCATCCCGATCTCGCCGAGATGGCAGCAAAAATTATCAGTCGTCATACCACTACTGAAATCAACGGTATTTTGGGCGATTGGGATGGTGTGCAAATGCATGGAAAAATCGGTATTTTAGGTAATGGTACTGGTTCAGTAATGGCAACTTTAGATTTAGTTGCGAATGCTGGTGGCAATCCAAGTGTTTGTTTGAATCTACGTCATGCTTTCCTTACAGATACTACACCAACTACCTTCCGCGATCGCCTAGAAACAGGTTTGAAAATGCTGGAGGCTGATAAAAGCATTCAAGTAATACTAATTAACTTTCTGGGTAGCATTCCGCAAACTGAGGAAGTGGCTGAAGTTATAGCTAGAGTTGTGCAGCAAGACGACAGCGAACTTCAATCACAGGTTGTACGTTCTAATGGTAGTAAGGTTCGGCGACAGCTTAATTTTCCATCCTTAGTTGTTCGCCTTGCTGGTTCTGAATTTAACACTGTGAGAAAATATTTGACAACACTAAAAACCCACACCGATGCGCTTGTCGTGGTAGAAAATTTAGATGAGGCGGTGGCAGCAGCAGTTCTCCTTGCTAAACCAACGGTTAATAAAAGATAGTGAATGTCATTTTGTTCCAATTCAAAAATCAAAAATTATTAATTTTTACCGTCGGGTCTAAATTTTTTAATTTGATGCTCAAATTAAGTATAGCTTTGCTTCCTGGGACTAAATTATATAGTGCATTCAGACTGAATATTCCTAGCTAGAGGCTAGTTTTCTAAATTTTGGAACACTCAGCTTCCAGACTAATTTTTAGAATTTCAGTAAAAATTGAATCAATACGACACTGTAAATGTATCGTTTCTATACCCAGTGGTTTAAGGCGCTGGGTTGTCAAACTTACGGTAATTTTTTATGAACCTAACGCCAGAAAGTAAAGTCTTAATTCAAGGCTTTTGTGAATTTATATCAAGCACTCATGTTGATCAAATGAAAGCTTATGGCACAAATTTAGTAGCTGGTGTCAATCCTGGATGCGGCGGACAGGAACTGCATGGACTGCCAGTATTTGATTTAGTAGAGGAGGTAATAGAACAATTTGGGGCAATTGACACAACAATTATTTGTGTAGATCCTTACGATGTGTTAGATGCAGCATTAGAAGCGATCGCATCTAAGATTCGCCAGATCATTATTATTACTGCTGGTGTGCCGCCTTTGGATATGGTGCAATTACTCCGCAAAGCCGAAGCCTGTGAAACTTTGGTAATCGGGCCAAATAGTCCGGGGATCATTGTACCGGGAAAAATTCTCTTAGGGACTCAACCCAGCGAATTTTATACCCCTGGAACAGTGGGGATCGTTAGTCGTAGCAGCACCCTCACCTACGAAATTGCCTACGAATTAACAAAAGCAGGTTTAGGGCAGTCAATTAGTGTCAGTATTGGTAGTGATGCGATCGTCGGTTCCTCATTTTTGCAATGGCTGCAAATTCTCGACGAAGATGAAACCACACAAGCGATCGTTTTAGTCGGTCAACCTGGTGGTGGTAGTGAAGAAGCAGCAGCGCGGTACATTGCTGAGGCAATTGATAAACCAGTAATTGCCTACATTGCAGGTAGACTTGCACCACCAGGAAAAACTTGGCGTCAAACTGGGACTTTAGCAACAGTTATCGGACGCGATCCTAACTTTGGCACAGCCCAAAGTAAATTAGCTGCTTTAAAAGAAGCAGAAGTGACAGTAGCTGAACGCCCTTCTCAAATTCCAGAATTGTTGAGAAAGAAGATTAACTAATTACTAATTCGTAATTCAATTCTTAACTACGAATTACGAATTACGAATTATTTTAATTGGTCAGTCTTGGGAACGATTTTGAGGGAACAGGTAGGCGATCGCAGCATAACCCGAAGCACTGAGTAAACTAACCAAAAAAGTAGCTAAAATAAAAGTAGACATAATGTTACACTCTATGCATTTCTAAAATCCTGGCATTCATCAACAAACCAAGATTTTGGATACTTTCAAATTAGCAATTGGGTATGACACAGCCGTGACTACCTTGTGTCAATCCCTCGGATTTCAAGGTTTTATGGCTCAACTCAAGCCAAAGGCAGAAAAAAGCGAAACGTACTGCCAACTCCCAATTCGCTTTCTACCTGAATTTGACCGCCTTGTAATTCAATCAAACGACGGGAAATAGTTAAACCAATACCAGTACCTCCCGAATGGCGATCGCGTGATTGGTCAGCTCGCCAGAAGCGCTCAAACACATGAGGCAAATTTTCTGGAGCGATACCAATACCTGTATCACTAACCGCAATCCAGAGTTGAGATGCTTCAGTCCCAGCACTAATGGTAATTGAACCTTCGTTAGTGTAACGCACTGCATTACCTAGCAGATTAACCAATACCTGTTCTGTGCGGTCAATATCTGCCAATACAGGAGGTAGTACAGATGGACATTGCAAGAGCAGAACTGGCCCATCTTCTAATAGTTGGTCGGTAAATTTCTCCACTAATGACTCTAACAACGGATGCAAATTTACCCGTTGGATATTAATTGGTAGATAACCTGCTTCTGCCTTAGATAGTTCTTGTAAATCGTTCACCAATCGCTCTAAACGTCGAGTTTCTTTCGCTAAACGCCGATAGATTTCAGGAGACGCTTCAATTTCCCCATCAGCCAGTTCTTCCAAGTAACCGCGCACCACAGTTAATGGTGTTCGGAGTTCATGGGTCATATCTCCAATAACTTCTCGCCGCCGCGCTTCTACCCCTTCTAAACTAGCTGCCATTCGGTTGAAACTGGTACTCAGTCCACTGAGTTCTGGAATGTCAGACACAGGTAATCGTGCATCCATCTGACCAGCAGCAAATTTTTGGGTGATTTGTTCCATCTCGGTCAATCGCTGCATAATCCGTCTGGACACCCAGTAACTCAATCCTCCGGCGGCAGTGGTACCGACTAAGACTGACCAAATAGTGCTTCGCTGCCAAGCAAGTTCAAATCCTGTTACCAATTCAGCACGGACATCGATTAAGTCGAACCCCTGATTTTCTAATCCTTCCAAATGTAAGACAAATAACCGGGGAGAAGAGATTTTGCTGATGCTTACCAGACTGGCTACCCCCACGATCATTACTACTAAGTGGGAGAAAAACAGGCGCCCTCTTAGCCCCATTTTCATAACATTTACACTACCAAAGGATCTTCAAATTTATAGCCCACCCCAACAACAGTTTTAATAAAAGTAGGATTTGCCGGATCGGGTTCAATCTTTTTTCGCAACCGAGCTACATGAGTATCTACAACTCGTTCATCGCCAAAAAAATTATCTCCCCAAAGTTTATCAATTAGTTGAGTGCGGTTCCAAACTCGACCAGGATTACTGACAAAGGTGGTTAGCAAGTTAAATTCTAGGGTAGTTAAGTCCAAAATTTCAACTTCTTGAGAATTCATCTGGCGACTGGCAGTGCGCTGGTCTACATCGACAATAAAGTGTTGGGTACGATTGACTTGATGTTGTCCCCCTTGGCGGAGGCTACGCCGTAATAGTGCCCGCACCCTAGCTACCAATTCTCTGGGGCTAAAGGGTTTGACCATATAATCATCAGCACCAGTAGATAGACCGATGACACGATCGATTTCCTCACCCTTAGCCGTGAGCATCAAAATGTATGGATCTTTTGCACCTGGTTTCTGGCGAATTCGGGCACAAACTTCCAACCCATCCAAACCAGGAATCATTAAATCCAGAATGATTAAATCCGGTGGTTGCTCTTGAAACATCCGCAAAGCATTCATGCCATCGCGGCTAGTGCGACAAAAAAATCCTTCTTTTTCTAAAGAGAGTTCGATTAAATGAGCTATTTCTGGTTCATCTTCAACTATTAAAATATCCATCTGAAATATAGGGTCAAGCAAAATGGGCAGAGTGGGGTCACAAAGACACAGAGACACGGAGATATCTTTTACCGCGTCCCCGCTTCTCCCCCTCTTTGCCTCTTTTTAATTAGAGGTTTGAATTTGACGGCGTGCGATAACTATAACCAAGATTAGAATCTTTTTGAATGTGTGTTTTAATACTATCGAGGTCAATGAAGCAGTCAGCAACATCAATCAAACTTTCACTAGTGGTTGTTTGCAGACTGACTACTTCCACCCGAACCCCCATTCTGCTGACAGCATTTACCGCATAAGCTAAATCTCCATCGCCACTGACTAAAACCGCTGTATCATAGTAAGGAGCTAAAGTTATCATATCTACAGCTATTTCTACGTTCAGATTTGATTTTTTGAAATTCTCTGTTGGTACAACGAGTTCCTTTGCCACTACGCGATAGCCATTACGACGCATCCACAATAGAAAACCCTGTTGCTTTTCATTACTGATATCAACCCCAGTATAGAAGAAAGCACGCAACAGTCTGGAACCGCTGGTTAAATGACAAAGCAATTTAACGTAGTCAATTTCTATGCCGAGTTGCAAAGCTGTATGGAAAAGGCTTAAGCCATCAATAAAAATAGCAACTCGACCACGATTTAAGTTATTCAAAATTGAACTATCAGGTGCAGGATCTCGCATCTTGGTATCTTTACCTTTGACAGCACTATCGCTCAAATTTTGCCCTTGCCAATGTGGTTTCGTTTTGAGTACTTTAGATTCTTTAAATTCATTTCTTTGTTTGCTAAAATTAGTTATAATCATTGATACCTCTGATTTTAAAGCTGGAAAGAGTTTGGAGTAAATTGTCTATAGTATAGTCTGTATTGATTTATAACCTAGCAGGTAATGGTCTTAAGTCACTATATGCAGATGAGGTTAACTGGTGCTAAACAAGATTCAAAATAGACAGTCCAAGGTTTTCACTGTGGTTAAAGTTGGTTTAAAGATGATATTGCTTCTGCCCACAGATATGTTAATCTTTACGCACTGAGACAGCAAGAGTTTTGAGAAAATAAATCTTTTTGCAAGGGTAGGGACTGTTTTTTTAGGTCTGTATTGCACTCAACCCAGAAACGCTATATCTATAGTTTGGGCAAGCATGAACTGTAAGACTTGTAAAGTTCAGCACAAGAATCCCACGCCTTTTAGGGGGAATGAGCGTAGCAATATTTATGCAGCCGTGGGTATGTCAAGGAGTTAGAAGCACTAGTACCGCAAGCCGGAATTCAAAATTTAAAATTCAAAATGAATGCAGTATAACCGTTTGGTTAATTTGGAATGGGTGGTTTATTTATGCCATGCTGTACTAGTAATGTAATATGAGATGCGATCGCACCTCAAAAGGTAAGTTGCCTTAATTAATGAGAAGGACAGAGAGGTTCATTACTCTCTTGTCCCCCTGTCTTTTTAACGCACGCCAGCAGTTTCTAAAGACAAATCTTGAAACATGGGTGTGCTGAGATAACGTTCGCCAAAGGAAGGCTGAATCATGACAATTAAACGTCCGGCATTTTCTGGACGTTTACCTACTTGAATTGCGGCGCACAAAGCTGCACCAGAGGATATGCCAGACAATAAGCCTTCTTCTTTTGCCAAACGTCGTCCATAAGCGATCGCTTGTTCATCGCTGACTCTAATGACTTCATCAACCAATTCTAGGCGGAGAACATCTGGGATAAATCCGGCTCCAATACCTTGAATTTTATGTGGCCCAGCTTCACCACCTGAGAGGACTGGGCTGTTGCTGGGTTCAACTGCGATCGCCTTAAAAGTCGGCTTGCGCTGTTTGAGTACTTCTGCAATCCCAGTAATCGTTCCACCAGTACCTACCCCAACAATGACGATATCTACTTCCCCGTCTGTATCTGCCCAAATTTCTTCGGCGGTGGTTTCTTGGTGAACTTTGGGATTAGCAGGGTTGCAGAACTGTTGCAGCATAAAAGCATTAGGAGTATTAGCCACAATTTCTTCAGCTTTGCGAATTGCTCCCCGCATACCCTCAGCGCCTGGTGTCAACTCCAGAGAAGCACCATAAGCTCTAAGCATCGCGCGTCGTTCTTGGCTCATAGTCTCTGGCATTGTCAAAATCAAACGGTAGCCACGCGCCGCTGCTACCATTGCTAGAGCAATTCCTGTATTACCTGAAGTAGGCTCAACTAAAATGGTCTTTCCTGGAGAAATTGAGCCAGCCGCTTCCGCCGAGAGTACCATACTTAACCCAATCCGGTCTTTCACCGAAGCCGCTGGGTTCATGCCTTCTAATTTAACAACTATCCTTGCTACTACTCCCTCAGCTTGAGGAATCTTGTTCAGTTGAACTAAAGGAGTTCGTCCAATCAGTTCTGTTACGTCTTGAGCAATCCGCATTATTTAACTCCTAAAATCCTAAATCTTAGTACAGAGTATTTACTTATAACAATAAGCTTTGATGTATTTATTTTGCCGTTTAATGTCAATGAGTGCGTATACCATATATTCTAACTAAACCACAAAATATGAAAGTTTAGGAAGAACTTTTATTAGATATTCCCATTGATTCTCACTTTAGAAGAGGCTAGCTTACCATTCTTCTAGTTTACCATTTGGAATTGCTGACTATTGTCTCTTAGCTTGAGATTCAATTTTTCTAATTCTTTCTGTATATATGAATAATTTTTCCATTATTTTATATTGGTTATGAAAATATAATTTACTTTCAAAATATTTAATTGCTTTTTATAATTTATTAGTCTATCTTTATCAAGAGACATTGATATTTTTTTTGAGTGCAGATTTTGTCAGTCCCAAATTGCATCTAAAACAGTCTTTAACCATTGCCTACATTGCTTTGAGATTGAGTGCAAAAACACCAGAACCCTACCTCATAAATACTAGAACCCCGTCCGAAAAACACTAGCACCCATACCCCAATTATTTTTTATAATGCTTATCAGGCAAGGATTACAGGCTTTGAGTACTATTTTAATGAATTTAATAATCTTAACAGGGCTGCGGTAAACTGTTTTGTGGAGAGCGGCTGATATAAATCGTATAGGATTTACGCAGAGATTCCCCTCTACCCCCCAACATTCCTGAGCGCAAGCTTAGTGAACTAGGGGGGACTTCTTAATCTCTCTTTTGAGAGTAGGATGAAACCAGATTACCGAATCTAAGTGCGTTACTTATGACTGAATAATCCTATGTTTTGTGAAAAGGTTGGTAACTTTTTATTAGTCAGGGATCAGTGGGAATGAGAAAAATAACTGAAAACTAACGATTGTGAAAATTACCGATTACACATATTTTAATATCAAAACTGTTTGATAGGTAGAAATATACAACTACTTTAGATAAACAGTAAAAGATATTTTCTTCCTGGGTGCATACTACCTAGCAAGGGAGAGCCAAGATGAAAGCCAAACTTTTAAATGTTCTCACAGTTTGCGTCGTTACTTTAGCAGTGCTTTCACCAGAACTAGTAGTATTTGGCATCGTTTGGGAGCGACATCTGGAGTTGGTAAAATCTCAGAATTTAGCTTGCGAAGTTAACAATACAACTACAGATGCTCCCGTCTTGGCTCCCCACACAGAGGGTACACATTCCCCTCAGACTAACATTCAATCCTCTGATCGTAATGTGATTCATCAAATGTTGACTGTTGCTGAACAATATAAATTTGCCACTATCCTACAATGGTTCTTCCTGTTAACCCCCATTTGTGTTGGGTTAGGAATTCTTTTTTACGACAGATATCTTGTTCATCGTGCTGCTGTTTTAAAAGAACAAGTTGAAATGTTGGAAAGACTGTGGCAGCAAAGTATCGAACAGTAACTTATTCACAATTTACTCACTCAAATCAACAAAATTACCATGACAGAACAACGCGAACAGCTGTATTTTAATCTGATTGATGAGTTACTGAAATGCCCTAATGGTCAGGAACCAGAAATTTTAGAATCTAAGCCCGAATTGATTGATTCCGGTTTAGTACAAACAATGTTACAAGTAGCAACTATGTTTGCCCATGAAGGCAATCAAGATGGTGCCCAATTTTTATTTTTTGTGGCACGTGAGCTAGCTAAAGAATTAGGTTTATACCCGGAAGTTCCCAATACTGAAGTTGCAAATCCTGAAGTTGCAAATAAGGAGTAAAAATGTTGTTGACTTCAACGGATGCAGGACAAATAGCTTTAGAACTGCTCATGGCAGACTGGAATATTTCAGAAGAGAACAGAGAGTGGTTCACAATCTTTAACTCTCGTCTAATTGGCGAGAGTTGGTACACTGTGGAACTAGGTATAGAAGGATTTCCCGATAGGTGGTTTCTTCAAGTATATGACAATGGAGTGTGCGATCCAAACTATACATTTATTTCACCAATCCGTGGTTATGAAGGATTTACAGAGTTTGTAAATATGCCGGATATCATAGCAGAGGTCTTAGTTTGTGAACGCAATGCTCGCTAATAATAATTAAAAATTTAAAAGTTAGAATTCAACACTAATTCGTAATTCGTAATTAAATCAAGACTTAGAGTCAGCGGCCTCTACAAGTTGTAGCATTTATTATGGTTAGGGGTTAAATCCTAATTTATATCTAACATAATTACGTTGGCAAGTCTGCGAATATCATGACAAATTACGAATTAGGAATTACGAACTTTTAATATAAAAACGCTTTACGCAAATCTGAGGTGATACCGAATGAGGTACACCTCTTTTTTTATATAATATTTAATATTTTATTCCAGCTTAATACACTATTTTGTCATGTTTAACTGATAAAACTATGTTATATTAAATAGCGTGATGGACGCTACAGAAATATCAGTTACAATGATTGCTGAAGATATCTTAGCCAAAGAATTCACAAGAGTCGTCAACCATTACTACCCGCAAGTTGGAGAATTGCTGGATGGGTGTTATGTGAAAGTCATCACCTGTTTTTGGGGACGACCTGCCAGACGTTTGCAATATATAGGAATTTATTGCTCTGACGAAATGATTTCCTGTGTGCAAGCTCAAAAAGAAATACTCAGGGAAGTAGCAAACAATATGGGTCTAATCCAGGTTGTTTGCATGAATGCCAAGCGATTGTTGCGCGATCCGATGTCGAAGGTCAAAGAGAACAACCCACGGCTATGGTTGGAGTTGCAGTGGGTTGCAACTTAGTGATTCATCGCATTAATTGAGAGGGGTAAATGCTTTTGTAGAGAGGATTTTATTCCTCAAATATTTAAGCACTAAAGTGCTTACTACAAACCTCTGGATCACTAGAATAATCAGCACCTACGGTGAATACAAAGTATCAACGCAAGTAATGAAAACTGGAATTTTCTGCAATTACGATAATTTTCACCAAGATGCTCGTCGTGCCATCTTTGAGCAAGTTGCACTGGTAAAACAGGCAGAAAGCTTAGGTTTTGAGGAAGCGTGGGTGAGTGAACACCATTTTAGTGAATCCAATCTCAGCCCATCGATGTTGGTGTTAATGGCACACTTAGCGGGATTGACTTCAACTATCCAATTAGGCACTGCGGCGGTGTTACTGCCATTCCATAACCCCATTAGGGTGGCGGAAGATATTGCCACTTTGGATAACCTGTGCAATGGACGATTATTATTTGGAGTTGCCAAAGGCGGCCCTTTTCCTCAACAAAACAAGCATTTTGCGACACTCCCAAGTGAATCCCGTCCCAAGATGCTAGAGGCGATCGCATTGATTCAAAAGCTCTTATATGAAACTGATGTATCATTTAATGGGCAATATTATCAATGCGATCGCCTAACAATTTACCCGAAACCATTGCAAAGTCAAATACCAGTGTATGTTGCCACTGGTGGTGATGACGGTATTGAGCTTGCTGCTAAACATTCCTTCAGCTTGATGGGTGGGCCGCCATTTTCCCTAGAGAGATTGAAGGATACTGTTACCAAATATCGAGCCTTAAATTCTAGTGGTGCGGAAAAATTAGTGCTGGCACGCTTCTTTTTTGTTGGCAAAACATCTGACGAGGCAGTGAGTGAAGCGTTACCTTTTGTTCGCCAATTTAGCCAGAAAATGAAAGCTAATTCGGCTGAGGTATTGCAAAACAGTGCGAATCCCAACCAAAAACCATTCGATCGCACAAATATTTGTTTCGATGAAGACTATTTGATTGATAACTCAATTATCGGTGATGTGGAGACTTGTCGAGACAGAATTAAAAAATTTCAGGACGAATTAAATGTAGGTACGCTAGCACTCAAACCCTCGTCTGCGGATATGCAAAAAAACCTAGAGAGTTTGACGCGCTACAACCAAGAGGTGCGAAATTATGTCTTCTAAACTATACCTGCTTCCTCCCGATGATTTACCTCCCGCTGAGGTAACGAAACAGGATGGAATGCTGCAAATGGAGCTAGAGCAGTCTGCTGGCAGATGCTTTTATCTAGCTTGCGATCGCATTACGCGAGTACTGTTATCTAATTGTCAGTGGTATCTCACAACAAATGCTAGCATCCTCACACTAATTATTGACTGCCCTGACTTAGTATCTTACTGGCATATCGTCAGTAATATTCCCCAGTTGGGTAACAGGTTAGAGCGGTTTGCTACCAATGGGAAAATCCGCGTTTATCCACCATTTGGTAAAGGAATGCCATTTGAAATCAGCGTAAATGAAATATCAGCTTACCGAGATTGGCTTTGAGGTAAATAGAAACTGGGAATCATCCTTATTGCTGTCTTCCACCCTGTACTTTTAAAGTGCAGGGTGTTACAATTTTGAGCAAAATTATCTCCTAGTTTACTGAATCAAATTCACTAAAAAGTACTTCTAGTTTTCATGAAACCATAGAGTAATTGATGATAGCTTTTATTTGAAACGCATAGGCGCTTCGCCTTCCCGCAGAGTAAGTACGCAAAGGAAAGCGCATAGGCGCTTCGCCTTCCCGCAGGGTAGGGGCGCAGAGTTTTTACTAAAAGTTGGACTGTGTTTTTGTTAAATGGAGGTAAAGTTACGTAAGAGTATACTAGTTGATATTCTGTTTAATTAGGTTCTTGATAAATCATTTTATCAGCTTTTCAGTTACCCATTTATACCAATTATCTAACCCTACACCAGTAGTTGCAGAAAGCTGAAAAATCTGAATTTGAGGATTTACTTCTCTAGCATAAGCTATGCACTTTTGCAAATCAAATTGTACATAAGGCAGCAAATCAATTTTAGTGAGAATCATAATGTCACTAGCACGGAATATATGCGGGTATTTTAGTGGCTTATCTTCTCCCTCCGTAACCGAGAGAATCACGACTTTTGCATTTTCTCCCAAATCAAATAAGGCTGGACAAACCAAATTTCCGACATTTTCAATCATCACAACGGAATTAAGTGGCGGATTCAGTTGTTGTAAACCCCTGTCTATCATTGATGCATCTAGATGACAGCCTGTTCCGGTATTGATTTGGATAACTTTAGAACCTGTTTCTTTAATTTTTTTGGCATCATTAGCAGTTTCTTGATCGCCTTCAATGACACTAATAGATAATTGATGCTTTAAATCATTGATGGTTCGCGTCAAAAGAGTTGTTTTCCCAGCACCTGGAGAACTCATTAAATTTAAGGTGAGAATATTTCGACCCTTGAACCAGCCCCGATTTTGGGCTGCTATTAAATTATTCTTTGCCAAGATATCTTTTTCTAAGGATATCGTTGTCTTGTGTATTTTGGCATGAATTTGAGACGCTTCTATATGAGTATCATGACTGTGAGAATGAGTGATGATAGTACCATCAGGTAAAGTATGATGATGGTTATGCTCCGCTTCACCTGTTTCTAGATTGATAATTTTAGTTTCACTATCATCAGAACAACCGCAGGTTACACACATAATTCCTCTATTTCTATTTCTTTAATTTTAAGTTCTTCACCAGTAATTAAATCTAATTGCACACTTCCACAGTTACAGATACCAAATGGTTTATCTAGAGCAATTTCTGCACCACATTGGTGACATTTTGCTAAACCGGGAATTTCCAAAATTTCTAATGTCGCCCCTTCTAAAACTGTGCCTGGAGTGCAAATATCAAAACAAAATCGGATAGCGTCGGGCATAATGGCTGAAAGTTTGCCGATTTCTAATAAAACTCGCTGCACTTTTACACCTTTAGCGTGTTCAGTCACAATTGCCACAATATTTTGGGTAATTCCAAGTTCGTGCATACTATAAAATCTATTAAAGATTAACAAATTCGTGGCAATTGGTCGCCTACTAACATATCAACAATCCTTTCAGCACCAAAAACTGTTTTTAAAAGTACAATACCTGGGGGTGAAGAAATAACTTCGCCAATAATACAAGCATCTTTGCCTGTGGGGTGGGATTTCATGGCAGATACAACAATTTCTGCATATTTAGCTGCCACTACTACAACTAACTTACCTTCATTAGCTAAATATAATGGATCTAAACCGAGAATTTCACAAACTCCGTTGACTTCTTCACGCACTGGGATAGATTCTTCAAAGAGACGAATTCCCACATCGGAACTGAGGGCAAATTCATTTAGTACTGTGGCTAAACCACCGCGTGTAGCATCTCGCATAGCATGAATTTGAGGACATACATGGAGAATAGTTTCTACTAAACTATGTAATGGTTGACAGTCACTTTCAATATTAGTTTCTAAAGCTAATTCCCCACGGGCAATTAAAATTGCTGTCCCATGATTGCCTATTTCACCATTAATTATTATTGCATCTCCAGGTTTAATGTTATGAGCAGAAATGTTAACTCCTTGCGGGATGATACCAATACCAGCAGTATTAATAAAGAGTTTATCGGCAGCACCGCGATGTACAACTTTTGTGTCACCAGTGACAACTTGAATACCAGCTTCTTTTGCGGCTGCTTTCATACTGGCTGCGACACGCCGTAATGTTTCTACTGGTAATCCTTCTTCTAAAATAACGCTACAAGTTAGATATAAAGGTTTAGCACCACTGACAGCTAAATCATTAACTGTGCCGTTTATAGCTAATTCTCCTATATCACTACCGGGAAAAAATAAGGGGTCTACAACATAAGAATCTGTTGTAAATGCGAGTCTGTCTCCTTGTTGCAGGAGAGGGGCTAAGTTGAAGCTGGCCTGGTCTTCTAGTTGTGAGAGAATTGGGTTATCAAAATTGCTGACAAAGATATCATCTATTAAATCACGCATGGCTTTACCACCGCTGCCATGTGCGAGAGTTATATGAGTGTCTTGCACTTTAGTTTGGCGACGGCGGATTTTTTCTATTTTTTGGAATAGGGGATTTTGTATTGGGTTTATGGGGAAAATATTCATATTAAACTTTTTTTAAAAGCAAAGGAGAGGCAGCGCGGTCTTCTCCCAAGGGGAGACGCCAAGGGCGATAGCGCAGCGTTAGCGAGTCATCGAGCGTCTGGGGGTCTCCCCCATGAGCGACTGCCGTCGCAGAGGGAAGCGCAGAGGTACGCGGAGTATTATTAGTCTGAGGAGAAGCCGCAGGCAGGGAGGGGTTCTTGAGTTATTTTTGGTTTTTGGGCGATTGTTCTTTTGGCAATTGTGGAGAGTCGCCCGTATTTGTAATAGGCTGCACAAGCACCTTCGGAAGATACCATACAAGTACCGATTGGCGTTTCTGGTGTGCAAGCTGTACCGAATACTTTGCACTCCCAAGGCTTTAAGACTCCTTTGAGAATTTCTCCACATTTACAAGCTTTATGGTCGGCTACTTTGAGGTTAGGAAAGGTAAATTTCAGTTCGGCATCAAATTGGGCATATTCAGGTTTAATTTTTAATCCTGAATAGGGAATGTCACCTAAGCCACGCCAATCAAAACTATCTCGGATGGCAAAAACTTTGTTTATGGCTTGTAGGGCTACTGTGTTCCCGCTTTTTTGGACAATTCGGTTATATTGGTTTTCGACTTCACAACGATTTTCTACTAGCTGTTGCAATAGCATCCAAATCGATTGGAAAATATCTAAGGGTTCAAATCCTGAAACGACTATTGGCTTATTATATTGTTGGGAAATAAATTGATATGGGTCAGTGCCAATTACCATGCTGACATGGCCAGGCCCAACAAATCCATCCAGTTGTAAGTCAGGATTATCTAATAGTGCTTTGAGGGCGGGAATCACAAGGACGTGATTGGAAAACATACTAAAGTTAGGAATTTCTTCGGCTGCTGCTTGCAGGATGGTGAAGGCGGTGCTGGGGGCTGTGGTTTCAAAGCCTAAAGCGAAGAAAACTACTTGTTTGTTGGGGTTATCTCTGGCAATTTGCAGGCTATCTAAGGGAGAGTACACCATACGGATGTCTGCACCTTGTGCCCTGGCTTGCAGTAAACTCGTTTTGGAACCGGGAACTCGCATTGCGTCGCCAAAGGTGGCAAAAATGACATTATGATTTTGAGAGATTGCGATCGCATCATCTAATCTCCCTTTTGGCATAACGCATACTGGACAACCAGGCCCATGAATTAGTTCAATAGCTTGGGGTAAAATTTCTTCGATACCATATTTAAAAATAGAATGGGTATGTCCGCCACATACTTCCATTATTTTGATAGGTTTTTCTAGTCGATGGCATAATTTGGCGATTTCGCGGTATAGTGCTTCTGCTTTTTCCGGTTCGCGGAATTCGTCAACATATTTCATAGAAAGTGAGGAGTAGTAAGTTTTATGTATCTGTTAATTTCGCTTTTGTGGTAGAGAGTTTTTTTAACAAATCGCGTTGGCGCAGCGTCTTCAAGAGTTGCCTCATTTAGATTTAAACCTCCTGCCTCCTACTTTCTTCACGTACTAATCCCTGCTTCTGCTGCTGTTAATTCTTGGAATAGTTGTAATGTTTCTGCCGCTTCTTGTTCGTTAATTCGATTCATCGCAAAGCCAACATGCACTAGCACCCAATCCCCAATACAAGCTTCGGGAGGATGTTGTTCATCTACGATACAAGCAATATTTACTTCGCGCTTAACACCACCAATGTTAACTATGGCTAATTTATGGTTAACGTTGGTAATTTCTATAATTTGTCCGGGGATTCCTAAGCACATTTTTTGATTTGTAAAGATGAACTAACTGTAGAGGAAGCTATTTGTGAAACAAAGTTTGTCAATTATCAAGACTCATGTATTAATTGTGCGGCTGAAATCACTGCTTGTCCTAAAGATAACCCGCCATCATTAGCTGGAACTAAGCTGTGAGTAAGTACTTTGATTCCCAATGTTTGTAATCGTTTGGTAACTTGCTCTAACAATATACAATTTTGAAATACTCCTCCTGTTAGGGCTACCTGATAAATCAGATTTTCTTGAGAAAGATGCGTAACCATTTCCACAATTGCATTCGCTAAACCTTGGTGAAATTTGGCAGCCATAACTGGTTGTGGAATCTGCTGCTGTAAGTCATCGAGCAAGGCTAGCCACATTAGGCGCGAGTCTATACAATAAATACTATCTGAAAATCTAAAACTAAAAGGATATATTAGCGTTTCTTTATTATTATTTAAGCTGCTAACATCTACTATAGCTTCCATTGCGATCGCAGCTTGTCCTTCATAGCTACATTCATCTCTATAAATACCGATAGCCGCCGCCACTGCATCGAACAATCGCCCCACTGAAGAAGCTGGAGGAGAGTTAATTCCTTTTTGTATAAGTTGATTGAGTAGCTGAATTGGCTTGTTTTTCAAAAACTTAAATATTTCTAAATCAGTATACTTTTGTTCGCAATCATCCCAAAGATTAGCAGCTACTAATTGAGCATAAGTATTACGCCAAGGCTGATAAATTGCTTGTTCGCCACCAATCATTGCTACTGGTTTAAATGTTGCTAGTCGTTTAAATTTTCGGTAATCTGCTAAAAGAAATTCTCCACCCCAAAGTGTACCATCGTCGCCGTAACCTAAACCATCTAAAGCAATACCTAATATTGGAGGTGAATCTAAAGGAATACCATTTTCTGCCATGCAAGCGGCGATATGAGCGTGATGATGTTGAATTGGATAAATTTTGATTTGATTTGTGTCTGCAAGTTCTTTACCAAGTTTGCTTGAGAGATATTCAGGATGTTTATCAATGGCGATTACTTCTGGTTGATGCTCAAATAAATTTAAGTATAAATTTAAATTTTCTTGGTAAGCGTTGAAAGCGGCAGCATTTTCTAAATCTCCTAGATGTTGAGAGAGAATTGCTTCTCCTTCACGCAATAGGCAAAAGGTATTTTTTAACTCACTGCCCATTGCTAAAATTTGCGGTACTTTGTGAAATCCCAGTGGTAAACTAATTGATGCTGGTGCATATCCTCTAGCACGGCGAATTGTTTGAGCTTTATCACCCCTAACACGCACAACCGAATCATCTACCCGATTAATAATCTCTCGATTGTGCAAGAGAAAATAATCAGCGATTGTCCCTAATTTTTCCCTGACTTCGTCATTATCAATACATTGTGGTTCATCAGCAAAATTGCCACTTGTTAAAACAATTGGGCGATTCATCCGCCGCAGAATTAAATGATGCAAGGGCGTATAAGGTAGCATGAAACCAAGAGTATTTTGCCCTGATGCTACTGACGATGCTAATTGTTTTTTATCTGAAGCCTGTAATAAAACAATTGGTGCAGCAGAACTTGTTAATAATTCTTTTTCTTTGGCGTTGACAATACAATATTGTTCAATTACTTCAATATCTCGCGCCATTAAAGCAAAAGGTTTATGATAGCGCTTTTTTCGCTGGCGCAGTTTTTGTACAACGGTTTCCTGTGTTGCATCGCAAGCTAGATGAATACCACCTAACCCCTTAATTGCCACAATCTCACCTTTTTGCAACAAGGTACAAACAGCATCGACATCATCCAACATCGAAAACATGGAAGCAGTAACCGATTTCCCATCGGCGCGTTCTAACCAAGCTACGGGGCCACAAACATGACAAGCTACAGGTTGGGCGTGAAAACGGCGGTTTTCGACATCGTGGTATTCCTTTCCACATTCGGAACACATTGCAAACGCAGACATACTGGTATTGCATCTGTCATAAGGAATGGCACGAATAATACTCAGGCGGGGGCCGCAATGAGTACAGTTAGTAAAGGGGTAGCGATAAAAGCGGCTAAAGGGGTCGAATATTTCTTGTTGACATTGCAAACAAGTGGCTGCATCAGGGGTAATTTCTGTTTTAATGGCATTACTGACACTAGTAGAAATCACAAAATTATCAAATTTCAATTCACCTTCATAAGGAGTTCTAGTTAGTTGATTAATTCTTGCCAACGGTGGACATTCTGTTTGCAATCTGGCAACAAATTCTGTGATTGCTTTCTCACTACCAGATACCCTAATTAATACGCCTTGTCCATCATTACAAACATCTCCACGTAAGCCGCAGGCTTTAGCCAGACGATATACAGTAGGGCGAAATCCTACTCCCTGAACAGTACCGCGAACTCTAATTTCTTCAGTCGCCATACAAATCCAATTTTCAAAAATTACAAATTACGAATTACGTTAGCGCAGCGTTAGCGAGTCCTCTCTCTTTGGGAGAAGGGGAGACGCCAAGGGCGATAGCGTAGCGTTAGCGAGTCTTCTCCCAAGGGGAGACGCTAAGAGCGAACGAGCGTCACGAGCGTCATTACGAATTACGAATTATTAATCTGCCACAGCAAAATTCTGTTATTTCCAGAATCAGCTATCACTGCTGTATTACCACAAATTTTTATCCCGTAACACCAATTTAAGCTATCTCGTTTAGGTAGTCCGAAATTACGATTTTCACCTTTACTTTGAAAATTTATTTGTCCTGCTAACCCATCTGCCACTACACCTTGCAGTGATAAAATTGATTCTGGCTTTCTCCATCCTAACAACCGGGAATTAGCAGTATCTGCAACTAATAACCAGTCCCCAGCCACCCCGACACCATAAGGCATACTCAAACTACTAGCACTAGGATAATAAACTCCTTGATTCATTTCCACAAAATCAAAGCTTTTTTGTCCTAAAACCACTGCACAAGGGGCATTATTTTCTGTTGGTATTCCCTGCCAAATCATCACCCGGTGATTACCTGCATCGCTGACAACCAGATTTTCTCCCCAAAAGGTGATATCGTGACACCAACGCATACTAGCTGCGGTTGGAGAAGCACCGCCGTTTTCATTGCGAGATATCATATCTGGTTGTCCCAAAACTAAATCAGCTGGTTGACCATTTTCTGTTGGTAATTGATGCCAAATTAATACCCTTCGATTACCTGTATCAGCAATAAATAGCCGTCCTTGATGATAGAAAACACCATAAGGCCAGTGCATTGTACTGGCAGATGCTTGTTGACTTCCCCGATTTGGTTCATTATTAATAAAATTAGCTTGTCCTAATACCAAATCTGCTGGAACATTGTTATCTTCTGGTAAGTTTTTCCAAATTAACACTCGATGATTCCAAGCATCTGCAACAGCTAACCCTTCACCGCAAGCACAAATTCCAGTTGGTACACTTAAGGTTGCGCTTCCCGGTGTACTTTTAGCATTTTGCCCTTCATGATAAAAGTCAAGTTGTCCAATTATCCAATCAGCAGGTTGACTATCTGTTGTGGGTAATTTTTTCCATCCTAATAATCGATGATGTCCTGTATCTGATACCCATAAAGGGCCGGTTTTTGATAACAAACAAACACCACGAGGCCCAAACATTGTTGTGGGGCTGGGTGCTACAGGTATCACTAATTGTTGTGGTTCAATAATGTTACCTAAAATTACCTCTGCACCTTGAGGTGATAGAGGTAAATATTGAGAAATTTCTGTTGCTTCTAGCGGTAATTGTAATGTGGGATTAATTATGATTGGGATATCCATGAACCGCAGATAGACGCTGATAATTATTTAAAAGCATTAATGCTGATTAGCGTGTAACAACAGTAACAATTTTCCCTGATATTTTTATTTCAAATTAAGTTAAAACTTTTAAACAACTTTCGTCTTAATCAATTTTAAAAACCTATTGTTAACCTAAAGTAGCTTTTGCTACATAGCGATATTTGTAATGAGTGCGCGATGTACTGAAATGAGAAAGCAATCAAGCATTTTGAGAAAGCATTTGGGCATTTTGCTTGCTGAATCTACCGAAACGCTTGCTAAATTTACTGAAATGAGAAAGCAATCAGGCATTTTGAGAAAGCATTTAGGCATTTTGCTTGCTAAATTTACTGAAATGAGAAAGCAATCAAGCATTTTGAGAAAGCATTTAGGCATTTTGCTTGCTCAAAACACTAAAATGAATCATTGAATTGCACAAATGAGAAACAATTAAGGTATATTGAGAAAACATTCAGGCATTTTGCTTCCACAAAACACTAAAATGAATGCGCGAACTACTGAAATGAAAAAGCAAAGTAGCCGTGATTTTCTAATCGTCAAGTATATTTGCTGAGATGTTACTTTTACACGATCATTTTTGCAGTTTCACAAAAACCTTATCATCTTTAATTTTTACTGGATACGACTGAAGTGAAACATCAGGTGCTGTTAAGCATTCACCTGTCTCTAACTTGTACTGAAATCCGTGGGAAGGACAGGTAATAATACCATTTTCAACCTTACCCTTATCTAGGGCAGATCCTAGATGAGTGCAAGCATTACGGTAACATTTTACTATAATACCTTGACGGTGTAAAATTAGGGAATTACCAGCAAGTTGTACTGCCAATACACTAAATTCAGGAACTTGCTTAATAGTTGCTACTTTGATCCAAGTAGAAGTTATTTTTGAAGAAAATGGACTAATTAAACCAAAACTTGCATTGTTAACAACCAGGTTATTATTGACCGCAACCACTCTGGTAATTTCGGGACAATGGTTTTTGATTGCTTGTTCTACTCCTTGAGATAAAGTCAAAGTAGAAGCCGGACAACTGCTGCAAGTTCCTATTAATCTGACTTCTACTGTATCTGGGGGCTTAATTGCCACTAGTTCTACATCCCCATTATGGCTTTTTAAATCTGGGCGAACTTCTTCAAGGGCTGTTTGAATTCGCTGTGCTAATGGTGGTTTTGGTGGTTTTACTAGTTCGTGATAAAGCAGCACTGCGTACACTACTTCATCAGTCACAGCATGACGCAAACCTGACATTGATTCTTGCTTGAGGCTTTTGATTAAACTAGTCAATGCTGCTTTGTGCAAAGCTTCAATTGCTCTTTTTAAACCAACTGCTACACACCGGTGGCTTTCATCCCACTCGGATATAATTGCCTCAAAGCGGTTAATTTCCCGAACTAATTCTTCCAGGTTTGTCATTAGTCATTAATCACTTGTACTGAGCGACTCGTGCCGAGCGGAGCCGAGGTAAGTCGAAGTATTAGTCATTGGGCATGGGGCATTGGTTATTCATAAATGACCAATGACAAATTATTTCATTTTGAAGTCTTTGAGGAGAAATGGCATAATCAAACCTGTCACTAGGCTAGATAATGTTATTGGTAAATAGAATGGAATGTCGATTTGTGCAAACAACACTAGTAGTAACGAACCTACAGCAGTAGCAATAGCAGTTCGCTTAACAAAATACATTGGATCGCGCAGTAATTTTCCTTTGAAAAATAACTTGGCAGAAAACCAGCCAATTTCTAACATATTTACTCCTAATAGTTTGTCAATAAATTTAGGATTACAAGCCCTAAAAAAATACCAGGAATTACACCAGCAGGAGCAAATAATGCACCAAGCATTGCTGAAAACTGATAGCCGATATCTTTTCCAGCTAACAGCATTCCACCAATAGCACCGCCGACCATAGACAAGGCTGTTGCTATGACTATCCACACTAATCCTGTTACTATGTTTAAGTCACCATCTGCTAAACTTGTGAGAAAATCTCTCAGAGAAGGGTTTGTTAAGATATCTCTCATGCTGTTTTTTCTCGTGATAATTCGGGAAGTGGGGGGATAAAGGAGATGAGGGGGATGAAGGAGACAAGGGGGCAAGGAGAATAGCCAATTCCCAATGCCCTATTCCTTATTAACTATTTCTGCTTCAATATCTTGTAGGGCTTGGGCTACTATCTCTGCTTGTTCTATTTGTTGATTTTGGGTAAAGATTTCAAAAGCTTGTTGATAGTAAATACGTGCTTGTGAGAGATTTTTAGGATTTCCAAGTTCTGGTTTTTCTGAGTCGTCGGGTAAGTTGAATAAGCCGTTGGCTTTGTTTGAAATTGTGTTAGCGTACTCTAAAGGTGTATCTTGGAGATTACGCACTTTTAGCGCTTCATCATAAGCTGCGATCGCCCGTAAGTTATTTTCCACAGGATGAGAACTCACTAAATATTGCAAAGCATTACCTAAGTTGTTTTGCAACATCGCATATTCTCTAGGATGATCAATCAGATTAATATGCTTTAGTGCTACCTCAAATGATTGCACAGCTAACCCTTGACGCAAGTATTCCCGTTCTGATGCTAGGGGCATAGAAAGGTAAGCGATCGCAATATTGTTATATAAAATCGCGTATTCCTGGGGGTAATCTTCCCAAGTAAACACCCGCAAAGCCTCATGATAAGCCTGAATGCTGTCAGTTATCCGTGCCAAATTGAATGGCACTAGTGACTGCAACACCAGCCCAAAATTCATCTGTGTCTCTGCTACTTCCTCAGGCGTTGCCAATTGCTGTAAAATCGGTAACGCCTCTTCATAACCGACTTTCGCTTGCAGCAACAGTTGGTAATCAGCATCCGGTATTGCTTGTAACGTCCCTGCCATCCCCACTTGCGCCCTGGCTTTTAGTAGGGGATACTCCTCACCACACATTTCATAGGCCCGGTAATATAACCCAACTGCATTTCGCAAGTCTTGGGCAGTTTTGGGCTTTTTTTGAAAACCCTGTGCGATCTCAATCAGCATTTGGATTTTTTCCTCTGCTGAGGCTGACTCCGATGCAACAGCTGCTAACGCAGCCTTCACCGCTGAATCTGTAATGCTGGGGGTCATAACTCTGCCGTACTCTAGCCAATTGGGAATTGAGTCTGTTAACACCCATGAATTATCGAAACACGCGATCGCATTTCATCATGGGCCATACTGATTTACGCAGGCTTCGAGTCCTTTAGGCGGAATTCCCCTTTTTTGTCTGAAACTAGGGATTAGTAACTAGGGATTAAGGAAGAGTTTTCCCAGTACCCAATCCCTAGTCCCCAATCCCTAAAATATAAAACACCCTATTTCTAAAATTCTAGGGGGAAATTGCTAATATTAATGTCAGCTTTAAACACCTAATATTTTTAAAATACTTTTTGTATCATCACTTGACACAATTCAAATATTATTTATTGAATTGTTGACATACCATATATGCACTATCTTACCAGCTAATTTTTGTATATTCCAAAGATTCGCCACGGGATCGTCGAAGTGTAAAATATGTTCATCAACTGTAAAACAAGCTACCTTGAAAACAGACAGTATTTTTTATCGGATCTTTCAGAGTATCCCCAGCACTTTCTTTGAACTGATTAACCAACCGCCCCAACTAGCTAGTGTTTACCAATTTTCTTCAGTCGAAGTCAAACAACTGGCGTTTAGAATCGATGGCGTTTTCCTCCCAAATGCAGCAGCACTACCTATTTATTTTGCAGAAGTGCAATTTCAACCAGACAAAAAGTTATACTCACGTTTATTTACCGAAATTTTTAACTATCTTGACAAAACCGAATTAACTAACAATTGGCGTGGTGTTGTCATCTTCCCCAACCGTAGCGTTGATACTGGAGATACCGAAAGATATACAGAATTACTCAACTCACAACGAGTGACTCGCGTCTATCTTGACGAATTAAGCTCAATTGAAGCATCATCAATCGGCATAGAAACAGTTAAACTCATCATCGAACCCGAATCAACTGCGACAACAAGAGCTATAGAAATAGTCAACAGTGCCCGACAGCAAATTCTAGATGTCGCTACTATTAGGGAAATTATACAATTGATAGAGACGATATTAATCTACAAGTTGCCGCGATTGAGCCAGGAGGAGATCGGAAAAATGTTTGGATCAAATGAGTTAAAGCAAACTAGATTTTACCAAGATGTTTTTGCAGAAGGTAAACAAGAAGGCAGGCAAGAAGGTAGACAAGAAGGTAAACAAGAAGGTAGGCAAGAAGGTAGACAAGAAGCTAAGTTAGAAACGATACCTCAGTTATTAGGGTTGGGTTTAAGTATTCAGCAGATAGCTCAAGCGTTAGGTTTGGACGAACAAGTTGTTAGGCAAGCTGCACAATCGAAATCCTAAAACAGCAGGAGATAGGAAAAATGTTTGGATCAAATGAGTTAAAGCAAACTAGATTTTACCAAGATATTTTTGCAGAAGGTAAACAAGAAGGCAGACAAGAAGCTAAGTTAGAAGCGATACCTCAGTTATTAGGGTTGGGGTTGAGTATTGAGCAGATAGCTCAAGCGTTAGGCTTCGACGAACAAGTTGTTAGGCAAGCTGCACAACCAAAATCTTAAAAAGACTGATATATAGCTGACGGGGTGCAAAACTTTGCACCCCAATATTTTGCTGAATTTGACTCGGTTATTGCATTAAAATCTGACTGCTTAAAATACTCATCCTTTCGCACGAATTAACAGCTAGCAGTAATTATTACAGAGTTTTAGCAGTAATTAATTCAGTACGCGAGGTTATTTAATGCCAGTAAGTAAAAAATAATAATTTTGTTTTTACTGTTTTTTAGTTGCTAAATCTGTTACGAGTATAACAAACATAATAATTTAAAATAATCTCGTCCAATTTTTAGCTATTGTTAATGATTAATTTTTTTTTAATGAAAGTGAATTAAATAAAAAAATATCTTAAAATTGAAAAATAAATATTGATAAGCAGGTGAGACTTTACAAGCATTATCACCTACATCATGCATGGGAAACAATAGAAAAACGCATAGCCGATGACTAACGTACTATGGCTACAGGGTGGTGCTTGTTCGGGTAACACCATGTCATTTCTCAACGCCGAAGAACCGACAGTCTGCGATTTAATTGCCGACTTTGGCATCAATTTGCTTTGGCATCCCTCTTTGGGATTGGAACTAGGGAACAACTTGCAAACAATGCTGCGGGATTGCATTTCTGGGACAATTCCCTTAGATATCTTGGTATTTGAAGGCAGTGTTGTCAATGCTCCCAACGGCACAGGCGAATGGAATCGCTTTGCCGATCGCGCCATGAAAGATTGGTTAGCAGACCTCGCCAAAGTTGCTCAATTTATCGTTGCCGTGGGAGACTGTGCTACATGGGGAGGAATTCCTGCCATGTCACCCAACCCCAGCGAGTCGGAAGGTTTGCAATTTCTCAAGCGTCAAGAAGGCGGCTTTTTAGGTAAAGACTTTCTGTCTCAAGCCGGATTACCTGTAATTAATATACCTGGATGTCCCGCCCATCCCGACTGGATTACGCAGATATTAGTTGCGATCGCTACTGGACGCATAGCAGACATTGCTTTCGACGAACTAAATCGTCCCCAAACCTTCTTCAACACCTATACTCAAACAGGTTGTACCCGCAACGTCCACTTTGCCTACAAAGCCTCAACCGCCGAATTTGGTCAGCGTAAAGGATGCTTATTCTATGACTTAGGTTGTCGCGGCCCCATGACTCATTCCTCTTGCAACCGCATCTTATGGAACCGCGTCTCTTCCAAAACCCGCGCCGGAATGCCTTGTTTAGGTTGTACCGAACCGGAATTTCCCTTCTTTGACTTGAAACCGGGAACCGTATTTAAAACCCAAACAGTCATGGGCGTTCCCAAAGAATTACCAACAGGGGTAAACAAAAAAGACTACGCCTTACTCACAATGATCGCCAAAGATGCAGCACCATCTTGGGCAGAAGAAGACTTTTTTACAGTTTAGTCATTAGTCATTAGTCCTTTGTCATTTGTGAAAAACCAATGACCAATGACCAATGACCAATGACAAATGACCAATGACAAAGGACAAATAACAAATGGGAATTCAATCACTAGACATTTCGCCCGTCGGTAGAGTTGAAGGCGATTTAGATGTCCGAGTTGACATTGAGAATGGACGGGTAGTCAACGCCTGGACACATGCCGAACTTTTCCGAGGATTTGAAGTTATCCTCCGCGGTAAAGACCCCCAAGCCGGATTAATTGTGACACCTCGCATTTGCGGCATTTGCGGCGGTTCTCACCTGACTTGTGCATCTTGGGCATTAGATACAGCTTGGGAAACAGAAGTTCCCCGCAATGCAATTTTGGCGAGAAATCTTGGTCAAATTGTTGAAACAATCCAAAGCATCCCCCGCTATTTTTATGGTTTGTTTGCCATTGATTTAACCAATAAAAAATACCGCCATAGTCGCTTTTATGAGGAAGCTGTTAGACGTTTTGCTGCTTTCACAGGCAAATCTTATGAACTAGGTATAACAATTTCCGCTAAACCTGTAGAAATTTATGCACTATTAGGCGGACAATGGCCTCATTCTAGCTACATGGTTCCTGGTGGTGTAATGTGCGCCCCCACTCTTACAGATATTACCCGTGCTTGGGCGCTTCTCGAATATTTCCGCACCAATTGGTTAGAACCAGTGTGGTTGGGTTGTTCTTTAGAACGCTATGAACAAATCGAGACTTATGAGGACTTCAGAGACTGGTTAGATGAAAACCGAAATCATCGAGATTCCGACTTAGGTTTTTATTGGCGCATGGGTTTAGATATCGGTCTAGATAGATATGGTGCTGGTGTTGGTAAATATGTCACTTGGGGATATTTAGCCCATGAAGATAAATACCAAAAGCCGACTATTGAAGGACGAAATGCGGCGATGATCATGAAAAGTGGAGTGTACGACAGTTTCACACACACTCACACCTTAATGGATCAGTCATTTACCCGCGAGAATACAACTCACTCCTGGTACGATGAAGGCACAGCAGATATTCACCCAAGCGATCGCACCACTAAACCCACTGCAATCAATACAAAAGACTTCGATAACGCCTACTCTTGGTCGAGTGCAGTCCTGCACAAAGACTTTGGACGTTTGGAAACTGGCCCGTTAGCGCGGCAATTAGTAGCTGGTGGTAAACATGGCGAATCTTGGCAGCACTACGACGGATTTATCCTCGATGTCTTCAAACGAATGGGTGGTGCTAGTATTCATGTGCGTCAGCTAGCACGAGTTCACGAACTTGTCAAGTTATATCGTCAAGCTGAACACTGTTTACGCGAATTCAAATTAAACGACCCTTGGTATATCAAACCCACAGAAAAAGATGGCAAGGGTTGGGGTGCAACGGAAGCAGCACGCGGTTCCTTGAGTCACTGGGTAGAAGTGGAGGGCGGTAAGATTAAGAATTACCAAGTCATTGCCCCTGGTACTTGGAATATCGGCCCTCGTGACGGTGAAGGAATCCGCGGCCCTATTGAAGAAGCTTTAATTGGCACACCCATTTACGATTCTAGCGATCCGGTGGAAGTTGGTCATGTGGCGCGATCGTTTGATTCTTGTTTGGTGTGTACAGTTCACGCCCATGATGCTAAGACGGGTGAGGAGTTGGCACGTTTTCGGACTGCTTAGAGGATGTTAATTACGGCGTTGCTGAATCATGGGATGATTTTGCCCAATTTAGAACGAATTCTCAATGGTTTTAACCGCCGATTCATCCCGCATTTATGCAACGCCTTAATTACTAATAGCTAATGGCTAATTATTTTTCAGTTAGTCATTAGCTGTGTTTTTTTACCGTATTAGATATTATGCCATGATTACAAATAGTAAGGGCATGAGGGAAAAGTTTCTGACTTATAACTATAGAAGCTGTTTATGAACAAAAGGTAATTAGGCTATCACAGCCGATTCTATTAGCCGAAGGAACTCGTGTTGAAGTCACTGTGATTTCAGATGAGGCTAAACCTAAGCACAAAACTTCTAGAGAGATTCTGGCAGAAATTGCAACCATGCCCTTAGAAGTTAGCAATGATAAATTTTCTGGTGGAGATCATGACACTATTCTTTATCCGGTGTATAGTGCAGTAACGGTGTACCGCAGTGTTAGGTTTCACAATATCAAAGACTATTGTCTCAAGAGTTCATGTAACGTATTATGAATTTCAAAGATGAAGAAACTAATATACTGAATACTATCCAAGTAATTCTGCCAACAATTTGTTTAGTCAATTTTTTATTATTATTTTCAAACTCCTCTAGAGCTTTTTCATCTCCTCGTGTAATAGAAAAGCTTGGATACTCCTCAAATTTATTTACTCGTTTATATATAAAATTTTCAATTTTAAATCCCAAAAATAACCCAATTAGAAAAATTGCTGCCAGAAATATGAAAATATTTTGTAGTGTTTCAACTGAGATTTCTTCTTTGATTCCTAAAATAGTAAACAAGTAATTTGAGTATTGGCATACAATTATTAAAAGCACGATAGGCGATGCGTAACGAATAATCTCGCTTAAGAACTTCCCTTGCTTTTTGAAAAACCTATGAACAAAGCTAGATTCAGGAGAATCTCTCAAACCCTCATACCAATTGCTCACGACATTCAATAATTCGATTGCAATAATATTATTGACAAAATCAACTTTACAGATACTAGAAGATCGCGCCTCTATTAACTCCTGAATATTATCACTTGTAAGAATTAGCTGAAACATATCTTTAGGTGGAATATAATTACCAAGCCTTAACTTTATAGAATGTCTTTGAGGAATCTGATAGCCCGGTAATTTAATTACAAAATCCCAGTGGATCGTAACCGTTTGAATTCTTTCATTAATAGTGTTCCAATTCTCTCTTTCAAATTCAACCCAAGTAGAGTAGTCCTTAATTTTTTTATTTGAGAGAATGAAATTAATTGATCCAATACTTGCGGTTAGATCATGATTCCTGAGTTTAGCTTGTATTTGTTCATTGATATTTATGATATCCCCTAGTTCCAAAGTCTTTTTACCTGGAAGTAAACGGATCTCTGTATCAGGCTTTGCATTAAGTTGAAAAAAGAGAGACCTAAAATCATCAAGGGACATATTTGATCCAGTCTGTTGTGGAACAATACTTGAATTTTCAGAGGTTTGAGAGTCATTCATGACAGTAAATTTTGCAGTATATAGAGTCAAAATTATAACTTTTATAATTTTTAAATGTCTACATTACAGCCTAATAGCACAGCTTACCAATGGCAGATATCTGTAAAATAAATGAAC
Source organism: Nostoc sp. (assembly GCF_036918245.1). Classification (GTDB taxonomy): domain Bacteria; phylum Cyanobacteriota; class Cyanobacteriia; order Cyanobacteriales; family Nostocaceae; genus Nostoc. The sequence continues at coordinate 62,364 of NZ_JBALEF010000103.1, read as the reverse complement.
AGAAAGGTTGCTGGGTTATCCGCTCCACGGCGTTGTTTGCCTGTTGTTAGAACTAAAAATTAGGTGTTTGAAATTAATTAAGTGTAAATACTTAGTTTTGCCGATTGACGATGAACGAACCACAAAAAGCACGTTTACTTGACTAAATAAGCACACCAACCTTGCGATCGCTCTATTCAAGAATGATAGTTACTGTATATACCACCAAAGAAGCGATCGCTCTTGCACCACGATCACAAAAAAACTAAACTTAGTTTACAGACTTAGTTTAATCTTATGGAAACTGTAAATATTCATCAAGCTAAAACGAATCTCTCAAAGCTGTTGTCACGCGTAGAACTTGGAGAAGAAATTATTATTTCCAACCGAGGTATTCCGATCGCCAAGTTGGTTCCGTTTCGCTCCTCATCAAATCGACTCAATAGTTTAGGGCAAGATAAAGGGCGTTTTGTAGTGCCAGATGATTTCAATGCCCCTTTACCAGAAGAAATTTTGGCAGCATTTGAGGGCAGTCAAGAGTGAAACTTTTGCTAGATATGCAGTGCTGGTTATGGTGGTTTACCCAACCAGAGCTTTTGAATGAAGCAGCAATCGCCCATATTGCTGATGAAACCAATGAATTGTGGCTCTCAGTTGCCAGTATTTGGGAAATGGGGATAAAAGTTGCGATCGGAAAGTTACCACTGGCAGACCCCCTAGACAGTTATATTTCTAGTCGGATGATGGTATTAGCAATGCGCTCGCTAGAAATTACAGCTTCTCATGCTTTACAAGCGGCTGCTTTACCTTTGCATCACCGAGATCCTTTTGACAGAATGTTGATTGCACAGGCTCAGATAGAAGATATGACGCTTGTGAGTGCCGATTCAATGTTTAATCAGTACGACATTTCGCTACTTTGGGCAGCCAAATCGTGAGATTTTAACATTTGATTTCTGGTTAAGTGTTAAACCTCATCGCCACTCCAGCATTTCTTCAATCGTCAAACCAATATCACTCGCAATCTGCCCTAGCAACCTTGGTGAGATGTGACGCCCTTTGTGAAATGGGACATGTTGTTCCTTGTCCATCTTCGTGTCGAAACTATTTGTGTGACCCCTTCTGACGTACCTCCACAAACCCAAGGCTCTCCAATATTCGTACAACTTCTTGTGGTTTCAGAACAGGAATATTACTCATGGTCTACTGAACCACAATCTGTTGTATACCTACAAACTCTGTCTCGAATACCAGATACTCGTCCTCTAGAAGTATTTCAATAACTTCACGCAAATTTTCCTGCAATTCATCCAAGGTTTCAGCTTGAGAATGCGCTCCAGGAAAGCCAGGGACATACCCAACATAGAACTTAGTATCAGGATCTCTTTCAGCGATCGCAGTAAAAGTTTTCATATCACAATCATAGACAAGGCTCACTTTACAGCTTACAGGATTGGTCATCTACCTGAGCGTAGACGTAACCCGTCATAGACATCGCCTTTGTACCATTATCACAATCAGACTAAACTTACTTACCCCCTAGAAGCAATAGCAAAAAACAGATTTATCAACGCTCTACCAAAAAATAGCCAATCCAACCAAAATACAATGTGAAGAATTGCTATTACCCAAAATACAACTTGATAAGAAACTTTGCTGCTTTTGTGACGTAGCCTCTGTTGAGCAACAAATGCACCTAACCAACCACCCATAAATTCGCACAGATGCAAAGTATTTTCTTGCCTTCTCCATCGTCCTTGTTGTGCGCGAGACTTATCATCGGCATATAGCCTAAAGGTAATGAAACTCATGACAGGATAAAGAATTAGCGGAATTAGGTTGCCAGATGTTAGTGCAAGGTGGATTGAACCTAACCCAGGTAGTAAAGATAGAAGTAATGTATTTAATGCTAATGATAAAGATTTGTCTACAGTTCTGGATATAGACTTCTTTGGTGCAGTAGAAGATAAGGATTTTGATTTAACTTCTTCGATAGAAGCATTACAAGCCCGCACTTTGCCATCTTTACTAGCTGTTAATTGATAACAAATGAAATCACCAACTTGGGGACGACGGTTAACGTCTTTCAATGCCGTAATGTGTAAAAAGACTTCTTGACTACCATCATGCGGTTGTATGAAACCAAACCCGCGATCGTCCTTCCATCTGATTAATTGGCCTTTGTGTAAAGTAGGTTTCATGAACAAATCATATATTTATACCTGTCTTATAGTGTGCCCTTGTCTACACAAATAGACAACACCAAAAATACGTAGGCATAGCCCGTCGGAGACATCGCACCACCAACTCTTTTAACCGGGGAGTGAGGAGTGGGGAAAATGAGGGAGAAATAACCTATTCCCAATGCCCTATTCCTAATGCCTCATATTCAAAACTCGTAGCGTAACACACTAAAACTTATAGAAATAGTGGGTTAGGCTTGCATTAATGCACTCCGACAAAACAGAAATTTACACGGTAAGCTTGTGTCTGATTTAGCGCTACATAATTATCTCCCTCGCGTTCCTGATGCAGCATTGCAAGAATACATAGAATGGTGTGTTTTAGAACAGGCTAAAGCCGCAGAATGTAACTTTACTCCTGATAAAAGTAAGTTAGATAATTTGCCGCCAGAAGACTACGTTCCTAAACTTGTAGAGCAGTTCATGAAAGTTAAACCAGACCCAATTAAAGCTGGTTTAGTAGCTGCGATCGCTGGTAAGGAAGCTGACAAACATGATTTATCTGGTTTAGCGATCGCTGCTGATTTTGTATCTCTTTATGTCAAGTATTTAATTCCTAAAGAAGGAAGTACTAAAGAACAGGCTGAAGAGATATTAACTCAAGCATCACAACATCAGTATGATAAACTGACTGAAGTTGCCAAGAAACATGGTGTAGAATTCTAGTTTCCTGCTGATAAATTATTTTTCAGAGGCTTTGTCTGTATTATTAGTCAGAGCCTCTGTTTCAGTCACTACTGATTGCCTGGATTACAAACTTTAATTACTGTTAATTGTTGAATTGCGATCGTTCCGTAGACAAATAAGCGATCGCGCTTTAACAGAATTTGCAACTGCTTAAACAATTAAATCTTATTCCATGCTCACTATTATTGGTTGCGGCAATCTAAATCGCAATGACGATGCAGTAGGCGTAATCATTGCCCAACGCTTACAAAAATATCTAGCTGAAAACCCTCATCCTCATGTGCAAGTATATGATTGTGGCACCGCAGGGATGGAAGTAATGTTTCAAGCTAGAGGTAGTAAACAATTAGTAATTATTGATGCAAGTTCAACTGGTTCTGAACCGGGTACTGTATTTAAAGTTCCAGGAAAAGAACTGGAAGCTTTGCCAGAACCTAGTTATAACTTGCACGATTTTCGTTGGGATAATGCTTTAGCCGCCGGACGGAAAATCTTTCAAAATGACTTTCCCGAAGATATAACAGTTTATTTAATTGAGGCGGCAAATCTTGGTTTTGGACTGGAGTTAAGTCCTGCTATCAAATATTCTGCTGATTTGGTTTTTGAAGAGGTAGCTGCACTTATCAGCCAGAATAATAAGTAAAAATTTCTAACTCCTAACTCTTTTCTTAAGCCCAATCCCGATAAACAGAAAGTTCATCTACCCTCATTTCAAAAGGTACGCCTTGACTTTCTGGCGGACAAACACGGATTTTCGCACTGTCAACAATTCCATGTAGCAATGTCCCCATTGGCACAATTTTTTGTAAAACACGCCAATTAGTAACTTGATCGGGACATTCAATTACCAATGTCAGAGCATTGGCATGGGTTGTAACATACCACCGACAATTAGATAGTAAATTTTGAATTGTGCGATCGCACGCGTCATAAAAGTATCTGCTAATAGAATCCTCTAGTTGTTGCCGCAGTATAATATCCGCCGATGTCGGTTGTATTGGATGTGAGTCATCACCATTGAAGTAATACATCTTTCTAGCCATCTTGTTGAGCTTCCTGCTTATATTCCAATCACCATTCCATAAAGTACATCTTTATTTGTTTCTAATAATTCTTGGGTTTCGTCATCATAATAAGCACCAATACCACTACATTGAATTCCCAAATAATTACTAGTTAAATAAAGTCTTTGTCCGAGAAACCCAGCTATTTGCATAGCAGTTTGATAATTTAAATAATCTGACACAAAAAATAAAGTTACAGCGCTATCTCTTGCAATAGCCTGATTAATACATAAGTAACCTGTCTTTTCACTAAAATTACCCGTTTTAACCAGATGTGTACCTCTATATAACCCAGGTGTCATTCCCTCTACCCGATGCACCACTGAGTAAATTTCTATTTCCTCATAATTTTCTGTCGGTATTGACTGCTGAAGTTGTTGCACTACATATAAATAATCTTCTTGAGAAATAGCCTCTTTCCGGAAACGTCTAATAGAACGTCTATCCCAAACAGTTTGATAAAATTTATCCTGTTCAAAATCAAATTGAGGATACTCTAATTTTTGCTGACGACTCTTTTCTAGAGTAGTTGCTTGATAGGCATCTTCGATAAATTGATTAGCTTCAAAATAATCAGTACCACAGACAAAAGGAACTTTCAGCCTTAAGTGTCTGATTTTCTTGTCTTGTACTTCTCCTGACACTGCACAAGCAGTGATAAACTCTTTATTCTCAAATCCCAAATCCGAATTGAGAGTGAGTTTATCAAAGTCAAAAACTAGTTGTATATCTCGGTTGTGGAGAAAAGCTGAAGCTGCGATCGCACCTAAATGGTGTCCGCTATCTAAGAAGCAATATCTCATGCTCCTGTTTTGATATTTCCAGCTAGACCTATAATAAACACAACTAACTAAAAAGATGAATCCGTTGATACTTTTACCCGGTATAATATAACTCTCTAACCCATCATCAATTAATTCATAGATGAGAGTTAGACAATTATTCTCAACTTCTAGATGGTATATACCATTTACTATTCCCTCAATACCGCGAACCTGTACGTAAACTTCTGTAGGATACAGAGCGCCTGCTGATGGATTCACCCGTAATTTATAAGGGCCATCTTTATATACTTTTTCTAGGGTTATCGCACTGGTTAATGAGATAAAAGCATGAACAGGATTATTGAGATTTAATTTCACTCTCCGATAAAACTTGGGATAAACTTTAAATGAAGATGGCTGTGTTGAAGCATCTACATAATTTGGAGCGAGCTGTACCGATAAGTAAGAATGCTTGGTAGCGTCATGATAGGCTTTGCCCGATATCTGACTGAATGGCATTTTTAAGTATCCTTAAGACTTCTACGTTACTAGCAAAATCTATGGCTTTATAATCGTCTAAGTTTTTTAAATATAAATTAGGATGATGTTGTAAAAGTAACTTGACGACTTCTATCTTTCCGGCTGATGCTGCGTACATTAAAACAGTTGCACCGTTATCATTTTGATTGTTAATGTTAATGTTATGAGCCAGCAGTAAATCAATTAAATCATAGTGATTACCAAAACAAGCAAACCACAAAGCATTGTTGCGATCGCTATTTTGAGCATTGATATCCGCACCTGCATCAATTAGTTCTTTGACGACTGTATAAACTCCTTCTCTTGTCGCTTTCATTAAAGCTGTATCGCCATTTTCACCCGGCTGATTTAAATCGCTAGGATTATAGCTTTTTGTTATTAGCCATTGGGTTGTTGCTTCACTCAAATTTGGACTGGTAGTTCGATTCATCGATATTCCTTAGTTAACTTTATTTCTGCCAATTTACTAATATAAATTTGCTTGACAAACAGAATGGTGAGCAATGCCCACCATTATTTAAAAAATGTTATCTAAATTATTTAAACTTACATATATGCTATCAATTTCATAAGTTTAAATTATGAATTATTTATAAAGATCACCTGATATTTTTCTTAAAAAAGCTTGAAAAATAATATAAAAGCAGTAATTCTTACACTTTTGTTTGATAAAAGAGGTTAATAGCAGATATGTTATAAAAGTAGATTTGAATCACCAACTTCTTTAATAAGTCAGGAATCTAAGCAGTAAGAATGTATATTTTTAAATTTACTGGCAATGATAAGAATATAAAATATTGTCTACATCTTCGATACTAAGACTTTGTTTATCAGCTAAAGTTTTCAACCTATGGGTAATATCTTTAAGCTGGGATAAATTAAATGAAAGTCCTAATTCATTAGCTCGATGATTAACCGCCTGTTTCCCAGCCAATTTATGATTAATTAAAATTGAGCGCGTTACACCAAAACTGTGGGGATCAATAGCTTCATAAGTCTCAGAGTTATTAAGCATAGCCTTAGTATGAATGCCAGCTTTATGACTAAACGCATTCTCTCCAAAAACACAGTGGTTAAAAGGAATAGAAATTCCAACTTTCCTCGCAACTAATTCATGCAAGTAACCAAGTTGATCTAAGTTATATTTAGACTTAATCTGCTCTGGATTTGTAGCATATAACCTAGCGATGAATCCAGCTAGTGAGGTAATACCATTGCGTTCACCAATGCCCAGAACACAAGTGTCAATATGAGTTGCTCCCGCTTCCAGTGCTGTATAACTGTTAGCATTTGCACATTCTGTATCATTATGACCGTGAAACTCAATATCTAAATTAGTGAACTGTCGCAAAGTCTTCACTAATTCAAATACTTGCATTGGCGTAATAATTCCTACTGTATCAGCAATTCCTATGCGTTTTACAAATCCTAATTTATCAATTGCTGAGTAAATTGTGATTAAATCTCCTGTGGAAGTACGTGACGAATCCTCAGCCGAAAACCGTAATTCAATATCAGGGGCTTGTTGATGAATAAAAGTTAAAACTTCAGATGCTAAATCAATAATTTGATTAATATTTTTACCATGACTGAACTGACGCATCAAAGAAGAACTACCGATAGTTAAATTAATCCCAGCTACACCTGTTCCTAAAGCAACTTTAGCATCTTCTAAGTGACAGCGAATGTGAGTTAATATTTTGGATGGTAAGCCTAACCGAGCCAATCGTTCACAGTCTCGTCTAGACTGAGGTGAAGCAATCGGTGACGTTAACTCTATATATTCCACTCCAAATGCAGCAAGGGACTCAGCAATTTCGACTTTATCATTTGAAGAAAAATTGGCTTTGACGAATTGTTCACCTTCACGGAGAGTACTTTCTACAATTGCAAATTCAGATAGCGACATTGGCCAATCCTTGTGCTAATTCCTACTAAGAATATTCATTTATTAGTTTTTATATTAACAGATTTGCATAATCGAGAAATAATTGCTTTGGCTGATTCTTGGGGACTGGCTATGGTATCAATTATAAGAGAGCGATCGCTTGTATCCATCGCTTCTAAAATCTGTTTCGTAGGAACTGAATCATAGTTTTGACTCTCTTCGACAAATATTTTTAGTTTGTCCCGCAATTCTACATCTGTGACAACTTGTTTACCTACAAGTTCTAAGATTTCTTGTTCTTCTTTAGGAGTAAAATAAACAGAAGCCTCTGGTACGCCCAAACTAGCAAAGTTGGTCAGTGCTTCTGGGATAGTTTGCCTATTATCATCTAACTCTTGACTAGCAATCCAATCAAAAGAATCATGACGTTTCAAAAGTCTTTCTAAACGCATTGTATTTGGTGCAGTCAACATTACAAATTTAGCATTTTTTAAAGCTTTAGCTGCATAGCAAACCTCATTTTCACCACGTAAACTATCGAAAACTAACATAGAGTTGACTTCTTGTGGATTGATGTGTAGCGAAGCTAAAATGTGACCCATTCCACCAGGGAAGTATTCTCGATAAAGACGAGTATAAGTTAGGCGTTTAATCCGGCAATGCGATTGCACGAGTTTCTCTTGCATTTTTAACATTGGCGCAATTATTACGCGTTCGGTTAAAATACGACGATTAGGTAAAAGTGTGAAATCCAAGCCTTCTTCAACCAAAGCTTTTGTGATTGTGCTTTTTCCCACGCCAGTCATACCTACTATGATTAGTAAAGGAAAACTTGTTATTGGCAACCAGTCTTTAGGAACAGGAAATCCTACACCTACACTTGGACTTAAGTGTTCAAAAAATAGATTTTGCCTTGTTGTATTAACTCGATTATGCACAATATGAACCTCTTTTTAGTCTAGTTATTATAAGTACGTAAAAGTTTTATAACCTCAGTGGTTATACATAAATAAATAGCTATATTAAATTGATGATAATATCCATCAATAGTTAGTTTTTTTAAATTTTTATCTTACTTTTTGTAGCAAATGACCGCCTTACCCATTTTTGTCATGCTTGTCAAGCAGAGATGCTACTGTTAAGTAAATGATAATTATTTAAAAATTATTAAGATATCTTAAATAAAGCTAGTTTTAAAATCAAAACTTGCTAAATTACTAAAGTATAAATAGTTAAAGTTAGCAAATTAAAAACATGGAAATTAGCGCTCGTAATTCTCTTAAGGGCACTGTCAAAAAAGTTATACATGGTTCAGTTAATACTGAGATAACTTTAGAACTAGCACCAGGAGTAGAGCTAGTGTCAATCATCACAAAATCATCAGCAGAAAAGCTATCACTTGCAGAAGGTAAGCAGGCTTATGCTGTGATTAAATCATCAGATGTGATAATTGCTGTTGATTAAAAAATAGAGTTGGCTTCCTTTACAAGCCACTCTCTTTTTCATATCAAATTGCACTTATTTATATAATTTAGTGAATAAAAGAGTTCAATAGCGTTGTCAAGCGTAATTACAGCAATCATATTAGATTTTTAATAATTGAAAATCATAGATACCCGGCTTATTTAAAAACTCGGCTATTTTATTTTTCAGCAATAATTAACTAAGGCTATACATAAATGCTAACTAATATAATTATCAATAATACGAACATAAATCGCTCGGACACTTTCTAAATCAAGTACAAAATCTATGTTATCAATATTGAGAATAAAAGAAGGAGAATCTTGTTTTAAACTGATATGACTTCCTGTTACTATTCCCATTGATATAAGTTTGTTAAAGATTGTTCCATCCTGAGTTTTACAGAAAGTCACGATTCCTCGCTCTCCCGTTCTCAATAATTCTAATGAACAGCCAGTAACACTAAAGCGGGTAAACATTTAAATTATAAATTAGGAATTGTGAAAGGAAGAAGGAAGTATATTTTCATCCTTCATCCTTCATGTTTTATTTGGTCGCTAAAGGCAGCAACCAAAGTCTAGTTTAGACCAGATATGCTTCTTGATGTGTCTTAATTGTGCAATTAGAACGAGGATAAGTTACACAAAGTAGAGCGTATCCTTTAGAAACCTGATCGTCATCTAAAAAGTTTTGATCGTCTTGATTAACTTCACCTTCGACAACTTTACCAACACAGCTAGAACAAGAGCCTGCATGACATGAAAAGGGCAACTCAATCCCATTTTCTTCTGCTGCTTCTAAGATGGTGGTTTCTTCGTCAACTTCAATTGTGGTGTCGATGTCTTCTTTTTTGTTGATTAATCTAACTTGGTAGGAAGCCATTTTCCGATTCTCCTCAAACGTTATACAGTTGGTGTAATTTCTGAAGTTTTTGAGCAACCTATCCTACTTTTTGCTTCCCTTCTACTTACGGAGATGCTACGCTTAGTCGGCTTCTCTATAGGAGTAAGGGATCAACGCGAACTAGAAGCCACCTCAAGCATCTATGAAAAACTGCGTGGAGTGCGTCTATGGGAAGCCTCTACAATTGACTTGGCGCTAACGGAATGATGTTAGCTGCAAGGTACACCAGTCGGCTTACTGTCGCCTGCTTTGAGGGACTTTCCACAACCACCGCATTTATCAGTTGCATTGGGGTTGGTGAACTTAAAACCGCTTTCCATCACTCCCTCAACGAAGTCAACCACAATTCCTTCTAATAACGACGCACTTTTGGCATCAACGTAAACCAGCACTTTGCCTTGCTGGCTTACCAAATCATCTGGTTGGGGCTTGCTGGTGATATCCATTGCATATTCATGGCCACTGCAACCACCATCTTTTACTGAGATGCGGACACCTTTAGTTGCGCCATTAGCGTTGGGTGCGGAACCTCCGAGCAATGCCTGCAGATGAAATTCTGCTTTTTCTGATAAAGTAACGGTCATCAGGTCTCCTGATTTGTAGCGATTAGTTGTTCTGATTTCAGGTGGGGTTGTCCTTTGTCAGTTGTCCTTTGTTATTCACTAATGACTCCTGACGAAAATCAACTATTTTGTGCAATACCCGTGGGTTCCATCGAATTGGATTGAGCGTGTCTCCAAGGCGCACTATTACCGCATACTGGACAAGAGCGATCGCGGTAAGAACGGCGTTTAGCAAATTCCATCCGATTTAAGTCGATTGTCAGCAATTGCGACAATAGAGGCTGACTAAACCCAGTGATCAGCTTGATAGCTTCCAAAGCTGTTAGACAAGCTAGGGTTCCAGAAACAGCGCCTAAAACTGAAAAGCCGCGCTGATCCCAATCAGGCTTCTCTGGAAACAAACAAGACAAGCAAGGAGTCACACCAGGAATAATCGTTGTCAGGTAAGCCTCCATCCCATTCATTGCGGCTTCTACCATTGGCTTACGCGATCGCACACAGGCTTCATTTAACAAATTGCGCTCTGTAAAATTGTGGGCGCAATCAAGAGCCATATCGGCAGATTGCACTAACGAATCTACATTTTCCGGGGTGATGTAATCATGAACAGTTTCCACTTGGACATCAGGATTAATCGCATCCAGAGTTTCTTTAGCTTTGAATACCCTTGGCTTACCTACCCAATCATCAGTCATGAGAACCTGACGATTCATATCATCTAGCCGCAAGTCACCACCCCGGACTAAGATTAGCCGCCCAACGCCTGCTACTGCTAAGTAAAGCGCCGCCGTACCGCCTAATCCCCCCACACCTGTAACCAGAACTGTCGCTGACTTCAGGCGCTTCTGTGCTGTTTCGCCAAAATTCGGAAGCATCATTTGGCGACGATAGCGTTCTAATTCGGTAGGCGTCAGGTTAACCAATTTATACCTCCTAATCAGAAGTGATTTCTGTCAGTGTGACTACATTTTTCGGCTTGTCGTTAAACACTTTGAACAGCTTTTGTTCGTGGGGTGTTGATTCGATAAATACCTGATAAGCTTTTTGCAAAGCCAAAGAATATTGATTTAATTTCTCTTCTGGACTCAAGTCAGGAGAATTATCGTCAACTTCCTGGATGTATTGAGAAAACTTTTTCAGAATATGTAGGCGATTTACATTCACAACTTCTAAATCGTAGGACATATTAAAGAATTGAAAAAATTCTTCTGCATCTACGAGTTTATTGAATTCATCAATAGTTCCAGTCATTTAGCATTCTCCAATTGTTTCAGATGTTGCTTAAGTTCATCTAACTGGCGATAGATTTCATAAGTTGCGGCGGCAACATCCATAAGTTGTGTGTAATCTGTTGGCAGACCTTCAGCTAAATCATGCAGATCCATTTTCATTTGACCCGCTTTGCTATTGAGGCGTCTGATTTGCCCTTGTAGTTCCTCAATACTCGTTTCTTCTGCTTGCACAATCAGCCACTCCTTTTTCAGGACTCTTAAAGTTTGCCAACTTCAGGAAAGCGTTTCGCCAAATCAAGGCCTTTTTTGACGTAGTTTTCTCCCTCTTCTGCCAATTTCTCTAGCGAGTCAAAGCCAAAACGATGAGCATCTCGCAAGGTTTTCACAGCTAGCAAAAGACGACCAGAAAAAATTAACGCCCAGCCAAATCCTTCATGGCTCAAATCAACTACAACCTGGGATATCAAACCTGTTTCTTGTTCAATCCCAGCAGCTACAGCTCGAAAAAATGCCATAATCCGGGCTTGAGTTATCGGATCGACTTCGCCCTCAAGGGAGATTTCCCGTTTCTTTTGTTTGGTGACAAGAAAGGGTTTAAGAATTAACTCATCCGACCAAGTACGATAAACCCCATAACTGTCTTGACCACGGATTTGTTTGATTAATACCTTCAGAAAAGGCGAGTTCAAGACTTCAGTTGTAGCGGTTCCGTTAACACTATTATTTGCGGTCATACTGTTGCCTCATCTTCAACTTCATCGGCAAAATTTGTGGATTTTGGCTGTAAAGCTTTACGCAACCAAGGTGGAGGATTACCTTTGAGGGTTTTCACTAGCTTATTTAGCACTTCGCTAATTTCTTCTTCTTCCGATCGCGCCTTCACTGGGGTGACACCTTTCTTGATTAACCGAGCGGCAGCGCTACCACCAATTGCTGTTACGTAAATAATCGTACAGTCGCCTATTGACTCAAGTTTTGGGGTGATTTTGTCTTCATTCCCATCTTCCTTGAGTTCACCTTCAAAATTGAGGGTTTCTAGGAAGTGATATCCCTCATCAGAAATTTCGTAAACATCAATCATTTTGGCCCATCCGAAGTGAGCATTAATATGAACTCGGTCACTCGTCGTGAAGGCAATTTTCATCGTAATTCTCCTCTCTAAAGTTTTGAGTTTTGAATTGATAAGAAGGAATTCAGGAGTCAGAATTGAGGAGTAATTAAAGTTCGACTGGCAGAATTAAATCTGCATATTTATACCAATTCTGTTTGGAGATGCGCCAAAGTATATGAGAAACGAACCGCAAAAGGCGCATAGACACGAAGAACGAAAGCATTCTAAATTCTGACTCCTGAATTCTTGAAGAAGAATTCAAAACTCTGCGCTCACAATTCCGAACTCTTGGAACTGCTTAACTCTTGCTTCTTCTGCCTCTAAAAACAGGTTGCCGATGCCAAACACAAGTTCCATCGTGCCTCGATAACCAACTTTGGTAAATTGACCATTACCTAAGCGGTCATAGATAGGCAATCCTAGACGATAAAGAGGAATCGAGAGCCGTTTAGCGATCGCACCGACATTCGAGTTACCAATCAGCAAATCAGAACCGCCTGCTAGACTCTCAAAGTCTTCTAAATCGCCGATGGTGATGCTTTTTACCGGGAGTTGTTCTAGTAAGTGCGATCGCGTGGTTGTCACCGCCGCATGAATCTGCGCTCCCATCGATTGCAGAAAATGCACTGTTGACCACAATAAATCTGGTTCTAACGCTAGGGAAACTCGTTTTGCACCGAAGTAAAAGTGGGTGTCCAGCATCGCATCTTGCAACTGACGACGTTGGCGGCGGTATTTTTCGGGTACGCTATTACCGCTCAGAATCGCCAATGCTTGAATAAATTCATCTACTGGTTCTAATCCCGTCAGTTCGCCAAACACCTCATAAGGTGTGCCAAAGCGTTCTTCCAGAATCTTTGCAGCCCCCCGCATACTTTCACCTAATGCCAAGGTGAAAGCAGAACTACCTACTTCTCGTAGCTGTTTTAAGGTAGTCCCACTAACAGTAACCGCACTATAACTATCCTCTAAATGTCCATCTAGAGAAGCGCCAAGATCGGGTACAACTATCGGCACTAATCCAAAGGATGTGACTATCTCTTTGATTTCCTGTACATCCCCAGGTGTGAAAGCAGAACCCGCCAAAATTGTGACTTGTTCAGTTCTCAGTCCACCCGCGCGAGGAATTTCCTTAACTATGCTTTCTACAGCAACGGCAAAGCCATCTTGCAACGCACCTTTAAAATCTGGGGTAGGTGCGAAAACGATCGCTAAATCATTCAATTCTGGATGGCGATCGCGGATTTCCTTCAGAAAACCCTCGATGTCATCTCCTCTGGTTTCAGTCAACCCAGTACTACATAAACCAATAATTTCTGGGTTAGCTTTTTCTACCAAAGTCAGAATTGCTTGTTCTACATTCTCTTCACCACCCAAAATGGTAGTGACTTCCGTCATCGCTGTGGTAGCTAAAGGAATCGCTTCTCGGAAATGCCGCACGAGGACAACTTTGGCGAAAGCAGTACAACCTTGAGAACCGTGGAATAAAGGCATCGTCCCTTTCAATCCCAAAAAGGCTAAGGTTGCACCCAAAGCTTGACTTTGCTTGAGGGGATTAACTGTCAGTGCTTTATTAGAAACAGTAACGATCGCCATTAAACTACCTCTTCATTCCACAGGGCGGACTTTCTCGTTCCCTGGCTCTGCCGGGGAATGCTGACAGTGAGGCTCTGCCCCATCTGCTCTAAAAAGAAGGGCAGTAGCCCTCCCGGAATGCCTTCCCAGCCTGAGTCTGGGAACGAGGGTACAGACACCATTAAACTACCTCCTCGTCCCAAGGAGCGGGTTTGCGTATTTGTTCCCAAATCGGGCTATACAGAGCTTCGTACAGTTCCCGCGCCATCTCAATCATTCCTACATAACCTGCATAAGGATGGTGGCGTTCTTGGTTGATATCAAGGAAAGGAATTCGAGCTTTCAAAGCAGTGTATTGGTTACGTCCACCAGCAATCAGCATATCTGCGCGAGTGTCTTTAACCACTTGTAGCAATTCCTTAGCGTTGCCCTTCTCTAGCATGATGCCATCGTTGCCGAGCAACTTCTTGATTTTGGCTTTATCTTCTTCAGTGCTTTTGCGAGTACTGGTAGCAACAACTTCAATGCCTAAATCCCTAGCCGCCGAGATAATCGACCAACTCTTGACACCACCAGTATATAAAACAACTCGCTTACCTTTGAGTCGAGCGCGATAAGGAGCCAGTGCCAAATCTAAAGCAGCTGTTTCTTCGGCAATTAGCTTTTCTGTCCGCTCCTGTAAATCAGCGTCACCTAATTTAGCAGCGATATTTCGCAGACAGCGATTCATATCATCGATGCCGTAGAAAGACTCTTCAATGTAAGGGATGTTGTAACGCTCCTCCATCTTTCTCGCCATGTTGAGCAGCGCTCGTGAGCAGATCATCACATTGAGCTTGGCACGGTGGGCGTAGCGAATTTCATCGTAGCGAGCATCGCCCGTAATTTTAGACAAAATACGGATGCCTAATTTTTCTAACAGTGGTGTTACTCCCCACATTTCCCCGGCGATGTTGTATTCACCGATTAAGTTAATATCATAGGGCGTTGTATGTTCGGGTTCTGCTGTGCCGACAACATATTCCAACAAAGATTCACCGCCAAAACGGTTGCCGAGATTTTTGCTGCCAATGAATCCTGGGGCAATGACGGGAACAACAGGAATACCAATTTTCTCAGCCGCAGCTTTGCAGACAGCATCCATATCATCGCCAATTAGGGCTGTAACGCAAGTGGCGTAGACGAATACTGCTGCTGGTTGGTAGCGCTCTTTGAGTTCCAGAATTGCTTTGTAGAGTTTCTTTTCGCCACCGAAGATGACATCATTTTCACCCAAGTCAGTGGTAAAGCCCATTTTGTAGAGTTGCGGGCCAGACGAAAGACTACCACGACTGCCCCAGGAATTACCAGCACAGGCGATCGGCCCGTGGACTAAATGAGCAGCATCTGCGATCGGCACTAGGGAAATCATTGCACCATCAAAAGCGCAGCCCCCTTGAGCCGCGCCAGGTTGTGCCTGTTGAGCGCAAGACTTATTTTTCTTTTCTGTTTGTTTGTGCTGATTATGCTCGCATCCTGTCTCAGTCAGCAGTTCGTTGATTTTGCCTTGGGTGATTTTCATCTCTCTTCTCGTACTTAATTGTTAATTGTTATTAGTCATTTGTCCTTTGTCATTCCTGAGTTATTAATGACTAATAACCAATGCCCCATGCTCCATGCCCAATAATTAGCAAATGTATTTTGTGACATCCTCTCCACATACATCAGTGAGGTAAGATAAAGACCGAAAACGCAATCCTACAAATTCGTCATATAAAGGATTGAGTTTACATAGTGGTGGAATATCAATACACTTCCCAAATAATTTAATTTGTCGCTCAAAGGGACAACAACAAGGAATAGTTTGGCAAATTAGATGAGCGATGCGATTATTTTTAACCTGAATTCCATCCACCACACGGCGCAACGGATTAAGAAGATTGTGGAACCACCCTGGTTTTTTATGGTTAGGTGGATGGTAATTAGGATGAGGATGAGTGTGAGTGTGTTCGTGAGTGTGATTGATGGTTTCCATTTATAAATCCCTTGGGTAAATGCTAGAAAGAAAAAGGGGAGTTGGGGATTGGGGATTGGGGATTGGGCATGGGGCATTGGGCATTGGGCATTGGGTGTTTTCCCAGTCCCTAGTACCCAGTCCCCAGTCCCTACTCCCTACTCCCTACTCCCCTTCTTCACCCTTTAATTAACACGTTGTGTTTCTACGCAATTCCTAACGAATCAAGTCGTAGGAAATATCTGTCTTAGAAGGAATGTTGGTGTTGCGATCGATTTCTTCAAACAGGGTATTTACAGTCCAGTTGAGGAGGTTGATCAGACCTTGGTAACCAATGGTGGAGTAGCGGTGTAGGTGGTGACGATCCATGATCGGGTAGCCGATTCTCACGAGGGGAATCTTGGTGTCACGCCACAGGTACTTACCGTAAGTGTTACCAACCAAGAAGTCTACTGGTTCGGTGAACAACAAAGAACGCATGTGCCACAAGTCTTTACCACCCCAAACAGTTGCATTCTTACCAAAGGGGCTAGAAGCAAGCAGTTCTTTCATATCTGCTTCAAATACTTCGTTGCTGTTGTTAACCAAGATATGCACAGGTTCAGCACCCATTTCTAGCATAAAGCCAACTACGCTGTATACTAAATCTGGTTCGCCGTAGATAGCGAAGCGCTTGCCGTGAATCCATGAGTGGGAGTCAGTCATGGCATCAACTGCCTGACCGCGTTCAATTTCCAATTGTTCGGGAATGGGTAAACCACTAAGTTCACTGATTTTCATCAAGAACTCATCAGTACCCTTAATACCCCAAGGACGGCAAACTGCGGTTGGTTGCTTCCACTCTTTTTCGATGTACTCGCGGGTTTTGAGGGTGGAGTATGATTGCAGAGCAATTGTAGCTTTAGCATTAATTGAATCTTCTGCATCTTCTATCTTTGTTCCACCTGGATACATATTGAACTCACCTGTGTTTGGTGAATCCAGGTAGTCGCTGTTGTCAGCTAGAATGGTGTAGTCTAAGCCGAACAGGGAAGCAATCCGCTTGATTTCCCGGTTGTTGCCTACGTAGGTGTCAAAACCTGGGATGAAGTTGATCTTACCGTTGCTGGTTTCTTTCTTATGACCTGCTGTCAGGTTAGAAAGAATTCCCTTCATCATGTTGTCGTAACCAGTGATGTGGGAGCCAACAAAGCTAGGGGTGTGAGCGTAGGGTACTGGGAAATCTTGAGGAACTGAACCAGCTTCCTTGGCGTTGTTGATGAAAGACTGCAAGTCATCACCAATTACTTCTGCCATACAGGTGGTGCAGACAGCGATCATCTTGGGCTTGTAGAGTTGGTAAGAGTTCGCCAAGCCGTCAATCATGTTTTGCAGACCACCAAACACGGCTGCATCTTCAGTCATTGAAGAAGACACACCAGAGAATGGTTCTTTGTAGTGACGGGTTAAGTGGGTGCGGAAGTAAGCAACGCAACCTTGAGAACCTTGAACAAAAGGTAGAGTGCCTTCAAAACCAACAGCAGCAAAGATTGCTCCCAATGGTTGGCAACCTTTAGCAGGGTTAACGGTTAAAGCTTCACGAGCGAAGTTCTTTTCACGATAATCCCAACCCTTTGTCCACTCTGCAACCCGTTGTACTTCTTCGGCTTCGTGACCGTTTTCAAATTCCTTTTTGTTTTTGAATAGTTGTTGGTACTCCGGTTGGTGGAATAACTCTACGTGGTCTTGAATTTTTTCTGGATTCTGAGGCATTTTTGGATCTCCAAGCTTACTGAATTCTTTTACTGATTGAGGAATAAGGATTTGAGGCGGGGGTGGGAGATGGGAATATGATTCAAAATTCAAAATGCAAAAATCAAAAGAAATTTTAATTTTTCAGTTTTGAATTTTGGATTCCCAACTCCCCCCTGGGGTTTTAGCCCCAGGTTATCCTTACTTATCTAGCTCGCATTTCCTTAGACGGCAGCTTTAGCTTCAACTTTAGCTTCAGCTTCAGCTTTAGCTACAGCCTTCTTAGCGTTAGCTTTTTCATTCCAAGGAGCGCCAATTAATCCCCAGGTTGGGCTGTTGAGTGCCAAGTCCATGTCGCGTGCGAAGATGGCGAAGCCATCGTAACCGTGATAAGGACCGGAGTAATCCTTTTTGTGGTTTAATTCTTTTCAGTAGCCTAATGTTTGCAGTAAACAGTGTCAGCAATAAACATTGTTCGCCGATAACACATTTATTTTTAGGCTAAATATAGGCTAAAAATACAGCGATGCATAATTAGGTTTAGGACTCAGGCATCATCTAAATGCTGTCCTGAGCCAAGGCGATTAAAAAATCGCCCGTTTTTTTGCTCATCTCTGCAAGCACAGTAGCAAAAAGAACACATGAGAACTAAAGTACTACTGGATTTAGAAAAAGTTAATCTGCGTTTGAAGTCTGCAAAGGCAAAGGTGACAATTAGGGAATCGAATGGAAGCCTGCAATTACGAGCGACGTTACCAATTAAACCAGGAGACAAAGATAGCAACGGTACTGGGAGAAAGCAATATAATCTCAGTTTGAATATTCCCGCTAATTTGGATGGACTCAAGACGGCTGAGGAAGAAGCTTATGAATTAGGGAAGTTAATTGCTCGTAAAACGTTTGAATGGAACGATAAATATTTAGGAAATGAGGCAATTAAAAAAGATTTTCAATCTATAGGGGAATTACTTGAAAAATTTGAAGAAGAGTATTTTAAAACTCATAAACGCACAACTAAAAGCGAACATACTTTTTTTTATTACTTTTCCCGAACAAAACGGTTTACGAATTCTAAAGATTTGGCAACTGCTGAAAATCTGATAAGTTCAATTGAACAAATCGAGAAAGAATGGGCTAAGTATAATGCAGCTAGAGCCATAGCAGCATTTTGTGTGACATTCAATATCGAAATTGATTTATCTAAATATTCCAAGATGCCGGAGAATAATTCCCGAAATATACCGAACGATGTGGAAATATCTGAGGGAATTATCAAGTTTGAAGATTATCAAAATAACAGAGGGAATCAAGTTAATCAAAATGTTCAAGATAGCTGGCAGCTTTGGCGCTGGACGTATGGAATGTTAGCAGTTTTTGGTTTACGTCCACGAGAACTTTTTATGAATCCTGATATTGATTGGTGGTTGAGTCAAGAAAATACAGATTTGACATGGAAAGTTCATAAGGACTGTAAGACTGGTGAGAGACAAGCATTACCATTATATAGGCAATGGATTGATGAGTTTGATTTGAGAAATTCTAAATATTTGGAGATGTTGGCGAGTGCGATCGCTAAAAAAGATAACACTAATCATGCAGACATAACGGCGTTAACACAGCGAGTTAGTTGGTGGTTTCGTAAAATAGGATTGGATTTTAAACCCTATGATTTACGTCACGCTTGGGCAATTCGGGCACATATTTTGGGGATACCAATTAAAGCGGCGGCGGATAATTTGGGGCATAGTGTGCAGGTTCATACCCAAACATATCAGCGTTGGTTTTCGCTAGATATGCGGAAGTTGGCGATTAATCAGGCTTTGAGTAAGAGGAATGAAGTTGAGTTGATTAGGGAAGAGAATGCTAAGTTGAGGATAGAGAATGATAACTTGAGATTGGAGATTGAGAAGTTGAGGATGGAAATAGTTTATAAGCGGAGTGAAATTTGTTAATAAAAATGATGTGGTGCGTTACGCTGCGCGATAACGCACGCTACTAGCTTACTCTTTAAATTTCCGTATAATAAATAATTATACCTATTGAGGTTATCTGTGAAGACAGTAGTCTAAAGTTACCTGTGAAGTCATCAAAGCTATGTAGCTGTTAGACTATGCAGAGTGTTCGAACAATGATGGATAAGACGCAGAATGCATTAGAAGATGCAGAACGTGCATTGAATACTTATTCTGAGCAGATGCTGTTGAGTGTTGCATCTCGCTATGGCAAAAATAGTGATGAGTACGGGATGGCTGGTGGAACACGCAAGTCAGATTATCGCCGGAAACCACGCCCAGTGGTGAACCAAACGGTGAAGCTTGCAGAGTGATTGGCTGTGAATCAGTAAACCTATTATATAGAAAGCCTGTTTGTGATGATTATTCGCAAACAGACTTGACTTTTTTTAACTTTCTAATTAAGCCTGCTCCCAAAGCTCACGGATACGGTCAGGGAGCAAACCAGCAATTTCCTGAATCCGCTCTTGGGAAAGTTGGTCTTTGGTGGCAGAAAACACCGCTTTAACTGCCTGCTCTACCTCGACTGTTCCTGGGAGTCCTCCTTCATTAGCAACCCGCCTGATAAATAAATTGGAATCAATTCCAAGGGGAGCCGGGCCTGTCAAAGGTTGACGGATTCGACTTAAAAATTTCACAATGGGATTGGTGTCTTTCCAGAGGTCAGCTACTTCAAACTGGAGTGCTTTTTCATCCGTAGGTATAGCTTCTGTATGTAGTTCTGCCTCGACGCGATCAATTGTGTCCGTGGTCATTAAGTCGCGCATAACACGAAACACAACTTCGGAAAAGTCTCTTGCGTCATACAAATCCGCAAATCCGCTTTGAACCATGACCTTTTCCAGGAACGAGCGATGTTCGTCAGCGATCGCAGTTCGAGAATCTTCAATCTCCGTTGGGTCAACTTCTGGAACGTTTGTTCTAAATGATTCATCAGGCATTGTTTTTTCTTGTGCTTTTTAATATTGAGTCTTTATGCTTACTTGATTAAGGTCGCACAAATTAAAAACCCTTAGCATCATCCAGAAGTTTGAAATACCACCTATTCAAAAGTTAGAAATTTAGCTGATCAACTGAGATATTTGGCATTTACACGCGCAAGTTAGTTGTGTAGCGATTGTGATCGCTGGTGTTTGTGCCCGTAGTAGACATCGCCCATTGGTGTTGAAAAATAGTCAGAATAGATGAATTGGTATAAATTTCGTCGAAACAAAGATGCTAGAAACAACAAACATCGGAATCAACACTTGTTATGTCAAAGTACCTAATAATGACTTAGAAATCGATGCTTACTTAGCTCAACCAGCACAAAAGGGAACCTTTGGGGCGGTTATAGTTTTTCCAGAAATTTTTGGAATCAACAGTAATATTAGAGATATCACCAAGCTAATCGCTAAACAAGGTTATGTAGCGATCGCTCCAGCCATGTATCAACGTATTGCTCCCGGTTTTGAGGCTGACTTTAGCCCTGAAGATGTTGGGTATAGCCCAGAAAGCTATCGGCTGGGCTTGCAATACTATCAACAAGTAAAATATCAAGAGATATTCAGCGATATTCAAGCTACTATTACTTACCTCAAAACTTTACCCAATGTCAAAGATGATACGCTCGGTGTCATTGGTTTCTGTTTTGGCGGTCATGTTGCTTATATGGCTGCAACTTTACCTGATATCAAAGCCACAGCTTCGTTTTACGGTGGTGGGATTACCACTGCTAGTTATGGTGAAGACACTCCAACCATTAATCGCACCTCAGAAATTCAAGGTACTATCTATGCATTTTTTGGTACAAGAGATGCATTAGTTTCGCAAGAAGAAAACGAGCAAATTGAGGCAGAATTAAAGAAACATCAAATCAATCATCGTGTATTTCGATACGACGCCGGACACGGATTTTTCGCTGGATTCTTCAAAAACCAATACCCATTTTTAGCCCAGCACCCAAGTTATAACCCAGAAGCGGCTCCTGATGCTTGGCAACATGTTTTAGAACTGTTTCAAAATCATATCATGTCCGCATAATTAGTTATGATTCCCACAGTCATTGCACCCCACACGCCAGGTGCTTCTCCCAAGGGGAGAAGCTACGCGAACAAGTCGGGCATTGCCCGCCCAACGCACTGGCTCCCCTTAATCCCCTCCCCGCTTGCGGGGAGGGGAGACAAAGTGTAGCTTTGGCGGGGTGGGGTGATTCGGGTTTAATAAGTAATCAAGCGGACATGGTATCACTTGTGATCCGGCTTGTCGTAGATATCGCACTCATTGAACAAGAGTGCGATACTGTCGCCTTTAAGCTTTTGAGTTTTTAAGCAATAATTGACAACCACATAAAAACGGGTTTTGACTTTCTATGCGATCGTCTGTAAGCACTTCAATAGGAAGCTTCCTGTTGTAAATCAATTCGTCATAATCCATCAATGCATCCCACTTGATCTTGCCAGTCGGGAAACCTAGCTGTGAAGCTGCATCAGATATCAACTCTTGCCATTTCTGAATCTCTGGATCTTGCGATTTGCAGTAATCGAGAATGGCAATCAAGGCACCAGGTTTAGTAACTCGCAGAATCTCTGCAAGTGCACCGACTGGATCGTTAACGACACAGAGCGTATATCCCGACGCTGCTGCATCAAAGGTATTATCAGGAAAATCAAGATTGCAGAGATCCGATACCTTGAAGGTGATATCTGCGGATACGCGTTTTTTACGTGCTTCATCCATCATCTTCTCAGAAAGATCAATACCGACGACATGCACGCCTTCAGGGTAGGCTGGAAGATTAAGACCTGTTCCTACCGCAGCATCTAGTACAGTTTGTCCTCGCTTCAGTTGCAAAGAATCAATTAGAGGTTGGCGCTCAATGTGCCAGTAACGCTTCATAATCGCGTCATAATCCACCGATCCCTGATCGTAGGTTTCAATCACCTGATGTATCTGCATATATTTTTTAACAAACAGAACTACTGATTTTAACTATCTGTTCAACTGTATAATTTGTTAACGACAAAATTTGTATATTATATTATCAGTAAAATAACTTTACAATAGACATATTTTCCGATATCCTTTGGTCGAACAATATCTATAGAAGTTAAGTGAAGTGACAGCGATCGCACCAATCCAATAGCCCTGTTGCGATCGTGCATAGCGATCGCCCTAAACACTAAACACCAAATCATTGTTCAAGCTTCGGAAATTAGCAAAGGTATTGTTACTTACAGCACTTCATAAGTCAATGAAGTACACCCCTCCTCAACTTGAAATCTGCTGTATAATCCAAAACTCTCTACATCTTCCTGTTCCCCCAAGCCTGAGCCATAATTCATAGTTCAACCATTCCTTAGCCGCAGAGGAATCTGAATGATAAACTCGGTTCCTTTTTCAGGAGTTGAAAAGCACTCCAGTTTACCGCCATGTTTTTCTGTGATGATTTGGTAGCTGATGGACATACCCATTCCGGTTCCTTTACCAATGGGTTTAGTGGTGAAAAAGGGATCGAATATTCGTTGCTGAAATTCTTTAGAAATACCAACTCCGTTATCAGCGATCGCCACTTCCAACCACGTTAAATTAACTACCGATGTGCGAATCTTAATTTGACTGGGATTTTCCTTAATTTCCTGATAGGTAAGCTTAATTTTATTTTCTTCTAACGCATCAATCGCATTTATTAAAATATTCATAAATACCTGATTGAGTTGTCCGGCATAGCATTCTACGAGGGGTACAGTGCCGTAGTCTTTAATCACATCAATTTCAGGTTGTTCTGGTTTAGCTTTGAGGCGGTGCTGCAAAATCATCAAAGTACTATCGATACCTTCATGAATATCGACGCATTTAAATTCCGCTTCGTCAATGCGAGAGAAATTCCGCAGCGACAGTACAATTTGACGAATGCGATCGGTGCCCACTTTCATAGAAGACAACATTTTTGGCAAGTCTGACTGCAAAAACTCCAGATCGATGTCTTCGGCAACGGTTTGAATTTCAGCAGCAGGGTAGGGATTATATTGCTGATACAACTGCATAAGCGCTAATAAATCCTGGGTATATTCCTGCACATGGGCGAGGTTGCCATGAATAAAGTTGACTGGATTATTAATTTCGTGTGCAACTCCAGCAACTAGTTGTCCCAGACTAGACATTTTTTCACTTTGAATAACTTGAGATTGAGTGCGCTGCAATTCCCCTAATGCATTTTTAAGTTCAGTAGTGCGTTCTTCTACCCGTTCTTCTAGTTCTTCTTTGCTTTTCTCTAAAGCAGTAAAGGATTCATGCAATTGCCCTGCCATGTGGTTGAAAGAGTTAGATAGGGTATTAAGTTCTCGAATACTGCTAGTTTGTACTGTCTGATTTAAATTGCCGGCTGCCATTGCCTCACTTGCCCAATTCAGGTGGAGAATCGGGCGCACAATCCAATGGGAGGTAAACACGCCTATCACTGAAGCAACGACTAATGCGCTCAAACAAAGGGCGATCGTGGTGCGCGTGTTGGCGTTAATTTGGGCCATGAATGTGTTTTCTGGCACACTCACTACCATTAGCCAATTCAAACCATATTTGTCACGCCAAGGTACAACATTGACAAAATGCCGTTTTCCTTCCACCTCAAGTTGAAAATCTGTATCTTGGGTGATAGAGCCAAACCCGGAGATTTGGAGGTGTCTGGCAATCTTCTGTATTATTGGGTCAGAACTATTGATCGCTCGCAATCGCCGGATCTCTTGATTGACAAGGACAAAAGGCTTCTCTGTACCGGAACTGGCAATTAATGTGCCATCCCGCTCCAAAAGGAACACCCGCCCAGACTGACTAATATCCAAATTACGTAAAAAATCGCTGAGTTTTAGTAGGTGAATGTCTGTTGCAATCATTCCTAATAAGCGATTTTGCGAATCATAAATTGGACGACTAGCAGAGGCGGTGATGTAAGGCCCCGTTGGAAAATTTGCAGTCACAATCTTTCCCCAAATAGGTTTACCAGCAGCGATGGGTTGGGTATACCAAGACTCACTGAAATTGTTCCAAGTCCATCGAGCATTTACCTGAGTTCGATTACCTTGATTATCTGTGGCATAAGTGGAAATATTATTGGGAAGCTTGGCAGTCCAATCATCAATGGTAATCGTCTTGCCATCATAACGAGCTACTCCCATCCCCTCACCCGTCGTTAGTCCGATACCAATATAAGTAAGATCGTACGCCTGCATCTGATCCCAGAAATACTTGCCAAGGGTTTGGCGATCGCGTACATCTAAAATTCCCCTGCGGATGGTATCTGCGTTGATCTGATTAAGGGTTTGCGGAATCGAAAGATAAGACTTCAGATGTTCATCCACGACATCACTGGTGCGATGTATCAATTGTTCTGCTAGGTCGTTAACTGCTCTTTGTCCGTTTTTAAAGGACAAATAACCCACTAAACTGACTGCTGCAAAAATTTGGATCACAAAGGGAACAATAAGAACAATCTGTAATGGGAACGCCTTAGCTTTGCTGAGATAGGGAGTCTTCATTGCTGGAAACTGAAAGTTCTGCTAATTTGATTTGCTTTTATAGTTCCCAAGATGTTCACATACTCACCTTTGTTTAAATTTTTTTGTCAAGTCAAAGGCGGCTGTAGGGTGGAATGGTACTTACTTAAGCAAAAATTGCTGCCCAGAACCCCAACTTCTACCCTCCGGGTGTCTGCAAGAAGTCGGGGATCGAAATCCAGCGATTTATTAAGTGACATTTAGATTTAGGGTACGTTGCGGGGGTTCCTTCTCCTGTATTCGCCTTGAGCAGAATTCAAGTATTTGAACCACATCTGTTGTAGGGGTGCAAGGCCTTGCGCCCCTACCGCGTGGTCTATTTACCTGAAAATAGCTGTAAGAGCAGGGAAATCAGGTATTGCCCGCCCAACTTACTGAATCCCCCTTGTAGCAACTTGTAGCAACTGGCGCGATCCAAAAAAATCAGAGTTTGAGATGTTCTAGATATTAGCAATAGCATTAGCACAAAATTTGGTTTTTTTAATGTAGTTTCATGAGTTCAACTTTTAAATTTGGAGTAATTTATGCAGCAATTTCAAGTAATCTCAGATAGTTTGAATATACGTTCAGCACCGATTGTTGACGAAGCCAATCAAATAGCAGCTCTTCCAAAAGGATATATTGTATCTAAAATTAAAAATTCGGATAATGACAAGTGGTGGAAGGTTGCAACTATTCTTGAAGGAAAAACTTTAGAAGGTTTTGTCGCTCAAAAATTCCTGAATCCAGTCACAAAATTTTCTATCAAGACTGTTCTTAAAATTGGTGAAATTCCCATTCTCCAGGCAAATGGAGAATCTGCATTTTTCTATGAAACAGGTATGAGCATTAATGCTGATGGTGCGCCTAATGCTTATCACCCCGCAGATACAGGGATTGATTTTTTGGCAAATGCTGGGTATTCAGATAACTGGTGGGCACTAGCTGTAGATAAAAACGGCAATCCATTTATTCAAGGCAGTACCGATCCATATCCTGGATACTATATTTCTACGACTGCATTATTTGACTCTGGATTTGTCAAACAAGATCCACGTCGCTATGTTGATTCAACAAAGATTCCGTATATTGTTCTTCCGGGAAATGGTGATTTTAGAAAGGTTACAGGCGTTAAATTAGGTGATTTTGCAGTTGTTTACAACACTAACAATGAAAAACTCGCTTTTGCAATTTATGCTGATGTTGGCCCTAAATACCAGATTGGAGAGGGTTCAATAGCTTTGTCTCAGGCTGTTGGAAACGATCCATTAGTACAATCAAGAGTCAGGCGAGGAATTCCCAAGGATATCGTTTATATTGTTTTTCCAGGTTCTGGGAATCGACAGCCAAGAACAATTTCAGAGATAGAAGCTGAAACTAAACGATTTTTTGAAATATGGGGCGGCGTAGAACGGATAAAGTCTCTATAAAAGTGTACCTGATGGAAAATCTGAGGTGCGATCGCCTCTGGCGTGGCGAAGCCTCTCGCACCTACAGTAAATTGCAACTTCTCTACGAGAGGCTACGCCAAGGTGAGGTACAGATAATTGTAAGGGCACAACATGTTGTGCCCCTACCCGTGTACTTCATTTACCTGAAATACGCTGTAAGATTTTAGTTGCAGTAGAGACATAGCACTGCTACGTCTCTTTTTCGGAGAGATCCGTCGTAGGAGTATGCGTCTACGCAAGACTTTGGACTAAACCAAATTTTGAGTAAAATAGCACATCCTAATTTGTGACTGCTGATTTCTTTCCATTCTTGCTCTCCACACTAGCAACGAATGACGGTTGCTCATCACTGACAGTTGACGACTCGCCTCGTAGTCCCTTCCGACGCTGGTTTTCAGGAACTCCTCCCGCCATACCGTACTCGACACTACTTTTGCCATATCGAGTCCCCACTGCCATTAGCATGTGTTCTGTCATATCTCCCAACTTGCCTTCTGTTTCCAGCATCTCACGATACAATTTATCCAAGCTGGAAAGGGCACTGTTGTATGCATTTTCTTTAGTTCGCATCGTTTCGATCAGCGTTGAAAAGGCAGGTAAGGTAAGTCCATTGCCTAAATCTAAACTCGGATCAATTGAGTTTATGCTAGCTGCACGCCGCACTGCTCTTTCTAACACTAGGGAAGTTCTTTTTCTCCGAGCCATGATCTACACCTTCTAATAGAGTACTGTTAATATTCTTTACCTTAAAAGGCTTACGTATAGATTAGCCTGAGAGAATTCTGGCAAATCTACAATGGTTTTTGCTACAAGTGCAATATTTGTCATAAATGCGCGAAATACTGAAATGAGAAAGCAAACTGGGGTTTGAGAAAGTAAAAGCTTCTTTTGCTTGCGGAAAACACCAAAATGAGTAAGTAAAAGCTCATTTGACTTGCGGAAAACACCAAAATGAGAAAGCAAAAGCTGCTTTTGAATAAGTAAAAGCTCATTTGACTTGCGGAAAACACCAAAATGAGTAAGTAAAAGCTCATTTTGAGTAAGTAAAATGCCATTTTGCTTACTCAATTTGACTTTATCTATTTTCTTGATGCAGCGATCAGTTATAGTCAACGTAAAAATCTCAAATAAAAAATGAGCATAACAAAATACAGTCTTTTACTGTATTTTGTACAACTAGTTAGGCACTTAGGGTAATCTGCCATCCTCTTTTGCATTTTATACTAGTATAATTATTTACGATTATAAAAGTCTAAATGGTAACACGCCGTGACCTTCAATTTGACTATTCCTCGCTCTGTTGGCGAACCACTCAATCTCACTGTCAGTGTAGGAGAAAACCTATTCATTCTTGGTGCTAACGGTACTGGCAAGTCCAGTTTGATGCAACAGTTATATACTCCTCATCACGCTAATGCGCGACGAATATCGGCACATCGCCAAAATTGGTTTTCTTCCAATGCAATGGATTTATCACCCAAGCAAAAGCAAGACTATGAATCCCATATGCGAAGCGTAGACACCAGTCTACAGTCGCGCTGGAGAGACGATTTCGCTACACAACGTACGAGCGTTGCGATCTATGACCTGATTGACGCCGAAAACGTGCGTGCTCGATCAATTGCCGATGCAGTCGATGGCAACAACATTGAGCTTGCAAAGACTCTTTCAAAGAAAGATGCTCCTATAAAGCTCATCAATGAGCTTCTACGTCTTTCAAATATTCCGATTTATTTGTCATTGAGAGCGCTCAGGTAGTTGCAAGCAAATGTGGCGGCACCCCCTATAGCATTGCGGAGCTTTCGGACGGCGAACGTAATGCCTTATTAATTGCGGCAAACGTACTGACTGTTAAGAACGGTACATTGGTACTAATTGATGAGCCGGAGCGCCACCTTCATCGCTCCTGACACTTTTGTTCTCCATACGGCATGATTGTGCATTTATTGTGTCTACGCACGACGTGATGCTGCCCCTCAATAATCCGGGCGCACGTACATTGCTCATCCGAGGCTGCACCTATGCTGAATCTTCCGTCAGTGGTTGGGACGCGGATCTTCTTCCTCCCGAAACTGAGATTGATGATGACCTCAAAAAGGATATCCTTGGCGCACGCAGAAAGCTCCTATTTATCGAAGGTACTGAGCGAAGCCTTGATAAACCGCTTTACAGTCTAGTGTTTCCAAACGTCTCCATCGTTGCTAAATCGAGCTGTCGTGATGTTGAACATGCCGTTTCCAGCATCCGGGACGCTGGCAATCTTCACTGGCTTCATGCTTTTGGTATCGTTGATAATGATCGACGTACGGAAGCCGACATTAATCGGCTTAAAGAGAAGGGCGTATATGCCCTTTCAGTCTTCTCTGTCGAGTCTATCTATTACCATCCATGCGTTCAATCCCTTGTTGCACAGCGCTATGCAGTCGTTACAGGAGATGACGCCCCTACTTGCCTCGCTAATGCCAAAACTGCTGCGATTGCGGCAGTCCAGCCACATATTCAACGCTTAAGTGAGCGAACAGCTGAAAAGGCGATTCGTGAAAAGATTTTTCAGCATTTGCCTCGAAGAGAACAAATTGCTAATGGTAACCCCATAAGTATTTCTATTGATGTGGTTAGTGTTGTCACAGCAGAGCGTGAAAGGTTACAAAATGCACTTGATGCTGGCAATTTGACAGAAATCATTTCACAATATCCAATTCGCGAAACGCCTGCTCTAGACAAAATTGCAAAGGAACTTGGGTGTCAAAACCGTGAACAGTATGAGGGGGCTGTACAGAAACTACTAATGGATGACAATGAGGCACTAACTTTTGTGAAATCTCTCTTCGGCACGTTGGAATCTGACATTGAGGCAGCATGATTATTGCATGTAGTGCGATCGCATCCCTCTAGTAAGGTGCGTTGCGCTGCGCGACAACACACCCTATTACTGGCTGAAATGAGTAAGTCAAATGGCATTTTGAGTAAGTAAAAGCTCATTTTGCTAACTAAATTCGACTTTATCTATATTTCTGCGCTGCAATGACCGTTATGATTATTGTGAGACATTAAAAAATAAAATTTTGTTAGCAACAGTCTTGTTCTCAAGCTCTGATTTATCACTCTATTGTTGCGGTATTCAGTGGCAAGGGCGAGAATGGATTTATGCGATTGTTTACTGTGGTGAAACGCTCTACTTGGCTTCGGGAAAATTTCAGACAACAAAAAATGTACTAGAAAATTTCACTGTTTCTACTCCAGCCTTTGAATTGGGGAACGTGATTAACATTGATTTGAGTAAACAGCAAATTTACACTAGCTTACCTACATTTGACTGAAGCTCGGTTCACCTAGAACCGAGCATTGATTGAGATTTTATTTGATGATCATCATGGCGCTTAGACGATGTTTTAAAAGTCCCAAAAACTATAATTTTGCAGTTCTGCACTGGGTTAAGTACAACACAAAATTAAGGTTTTAGCTATGTACTAAGATGCAATGCTTTGCTAACTATAAGAGCAAAAAACCCTTTTAAAACATCATCTAAGACAAGCGCAATTGCTTTTGTCTTAACAGAGCAAAGAAATTTTACTTGCGAGTTAGGTTAAGCAGTTCTTTGGGAGAAGCAAGTAAGTCAATACCCACAAAGTAAATTTGACCTTGAGGATCGAGTAAAAATCGCCAAGCAATGTTCATCCCAACATTACCTCCAAACCAAGGAGTTTCGACCGTGCCAGTAATTTTATGCTGTGTATAACCATCTTCTATAGTTTCCGAAACGCCTTTAGTTGGCTTCATTACTAATCCTTGTCCCTCATCTCGTAGGTAGGAAGTGATCGCTTCTCGACCAACAATTGGTTTTTGGAAGGGTGGTTGCAGCGCACCGTTGTTAGCAAATAAAGCAACAGCAGCTTCAAAGTTATCTGCATTCATGGCTTCAATGTATTTCAGCACTGTCGGTTCTGTAACTCCTTCAATAGTAAATTGGGGACTTAGAGATTCACGTGGGAACTTAAAGTTTATAACTTTTGCCTGTTTGTTATCAGCTAGAGATGGATCGAAGCCCATATTTACTACAGTATTGCGTAGTACAGTAATTTGTTGACTCTGATCGATTCTCTGAACAGCTTGTAGCAATGCTTTAACTGGAGTTGACATTTGATAGCCAACTGGCATAGGAGCAACGATACCCTCTTTCATCCACTCTCCTAACTGCCACCAGAATCCCAGCTTGGCGTTGACACCAAAGTATGCATAGGAACGGCTAATAGGAGTATCAGCATTACTCGCTAAATCTCCCATTAATTGCGTTTGTTCTTCATGAGACATCTGCTTAATTTGGTTGAATATACCTTCCATTAATTGGAGATTTGCTTTTCCGGGAGCAGCTGGAGTAATTGTACGACCTACTTCAGCGTAGGCATACCAAAGAAATGCCAGTTGATCCTCAATGTTCAGTTCAGCAAACATTGCTGTAGTAGCTGGAACAGCATCTGCCACTTGAGTGCTAGAGAAAATATTGCGTGCGGAATCGATAGTATAACTCATGCTTATTACCTTAAAGATTTAGCTATTCAGTAGTTGGTTTTGGCTACAATTTTGCAGCTTAGGGGATAAATCTAGGGCATATTTCCTGGATGACACAATTATCCCTAGATATCTAAATCCGAATTATTATCATTCACTACTCTGGCATCATAACTGGTAAACGTTAACAAAAGACTAAGATTTATAATATTTATCTGATGAATATCATTGAATGAAATGTATATCCACTATTTGTTTTTCAAGTTTATAGTTTAATAGAAGTGTTTTTTGAAAAACATATCTTCCTAAAGAATGATATATATATTTATAGTATCTATCTATATAGATATATCTGTATTTTAGACTTTTTTAGCAATAAAAATACAATTGGTTAATTGCTCAACTTTGTTTAAAACTGGCCGATAGTATTTCGGATAGTGAGGCACGTCGAGGGATGCAGGATTTCTGGCAGATTTCTATTCCACCGGAGGCTATTGCTTGAGCGATCGCAATTGAAAAATTATTGCAGACATCAGGTAATACTGCTTACGCAGAAGCAGGGCAACATTTTTGGTAATATTTCGTAAGTTTGCTAGTGATGGGCTAATGGATTTCCTGATGCGATTTATAATTAAGCAAGCTGCATCAAGACGGTAGCCCCATAATCATCTCAATGTACACGACTCCAGTTGTGCTTTAGGATATTTTCTCTATAATGCTAAAAAGACAATTGCAAGACTACTGCTGAGAAACCATGCAACTCCAAGCAATAGAGATTGACGTAGCGATCGCAGCCAAGTTTGTTCAATTAGTGCTGAACTGCATCAACCAAGAGTATCCGCACAACAATATTTTCTGGTTTGAAAGTGATGAGGACATTAAGCCGCCACGCGAATTAATGCCAGCTTTTTATGGTTGTTTGGATTGGCATTCTGCCGTACATGGGCATTGGTTACTTGCAAGGCTAGCTCGTTATTTTCCTGATGCTGAATTTCAGCCGACAGCAAGGGAAGCACTAACCCAAACCCTGACTCCAGAGAAAATTCAAGGAGAGATTACCCATTTTAATCGATGTCCCTTCTTTGAATGTCCTTATGGGTTTTCATGGCTGTTGCAACTCGCTACGGAATTGCATGAATGGGATGATTCTCAAGGTAAAGAATGGCTAGCGGCGTTAGAACCGTTAGAAACCTTAGTTGCCAACAACTTTTATCGCTGGCTTGAAAAACTCGAACTTCCCAATCGCACTGGAGCACACTTTCAAACCGCGTTTCCACTTGGTTTAGCACTCGATTGGGCGCAAAGTAGGAAGAATAAAGACTTTGCCGATCTGATCGAAGACAAAGCCCAAAAATTTTATCGCAGCGATCGCAACTATCCATTGCATTTTGAACCATTGGGTTATGATTTTGTCTCTCCCTGTCTTGCAGAAGCGGATTTAATGCGACGCATTCTTTCACCAACAGATTTTGCAAATTGGCTTACCGATTTTCTTCCACAATTACTCACAGAAGATGCAGTGAACTGGTTGCAACCTGTACAAACAACTAAACCCAACGACTATTTACAATCTCATTTTCGGGGTTTAAATCTCAGTCGAGCTTGGATGCTTGAGGGAATAATCTCTCGATTACCCGATAACGATTCTCGACTCGATACCCTGCGTTCTGTTACTGTTTTACATCGCCAATGTGGGTTGGTAGATGTTGCAATTGACCATTATTCTAGTAGTCATTGGTTGGGAACGTTTGTAGTTTATCTTGTAACCGCACGTGGATTAGATAGATATAGAAATCCTACCTGGACTGGATTAAATAATTGATTATACCTAAAATTATTATATGAGCCGGGTAAAATACATAGAACCATCTACCTGGTGAACCTTGTTGACCATTAAATTGAAAAACAATGAATCCTGCAAGAATTGCCCAACCTTGAAATATATTAAGCATGGATAGGATTACTAAAATAAAAAAGTGAAAAATGCACCAGTAGAGCAACCATACTTTGGGTTTGAGTTTGTCTATTAGGGACATCAAGAAAATTACTCCAATCCCATAAGTTCCATATTCAACGCCCAAGCCCTCGGCAACTACTGCACACAAGCCGATAATTATTAATTGCTGCCATAATTGTGGGTAACGCTTTACTAAACGCAACATCACAAGTCCAAGAAGAAGCGTGAACAGAATATTAAGTGATAAGCTCTGGAAGACAATACTATAGATTGGCTGAGATATTATTGCTGTAATTAATAGTCTCCCCCCATAGCGGTGTACATTATGGGTATGTTTTTCGCCTTCAGCCAGAAGCCATGCAAAGAGGGGAAAGCTCAATCGCCCCAATAAGTGCAAGATTACCAACTCTGGCATTAGCAAATAGCACACATGATCCATAACCATGAATACTGCTGCTAAGATTTTAATGCTAAAAGCTGAAACTTTAATCACAACGTTACAGTTACCTTGGATTCCTTGATATAGAATCCCGAAAATTTTATTTATTTAATATAAGAGTTATTCAAAATACTAGCAATTTGATAACATTAACAAAAAGGGCAATGTCTACGATGGGCTATGACCCTCCTGCGTCGCTCTAAGCATACTCCTACGGAGAAGCAAGCTACGCGTAGCGTCTCGTAGAGAAGCTATACCATTCGCGCAGCGTCTCGTTGGCGCAGCCTCTCGTAGAGAAGAGAAGGCTTTACGCTACGCTATCGGTGACACCCTCTTCAGCAGAAAATGCAGAAACACTATGGCAAAGCGTAAAAAAAGCAATCTTCAGTGGATTAAAGAAACACTTGAACTAAAACCCGATCATCGCTGGGAATCTCCATCAGGCTACAAAATTTTTGTTGCAGATCGAGGCGCTGTTCGTTTCAATGTTCCCCATAATTGGGTTTTTGAGCCACAAGAGAAATCCTTCAAGTTCATGGATAAAAAACCGCCCAACGATGATTGCTGTCTGGAAGTATCTTTTAATCGCCTGCCACCCAATGACTGGAGCCAGTTTCCGCTAAAATCCACCTTGAAGAAAGTCCTGGAAGACGACAGCCGCAACATCATTGCCAAAGGAGAAATTGTTACCGTCAAGCGCCAAACCGCCAGAATTGTCTGGACAGAGATGAAGTTCATTGACACTCAAGAAGAACCACGGGAAGCTTTTTCGCGGACTTGCATTGGTTTGGGGTCGAATGTTCAATGCTTAATTACATTCGATTATTGGGCAGATCAAGCAGAACAATTAATACCCGTTTGGGATGAAGCGATGCGTAGTCTCACATTAGGGTTGTATATTCGTGACCCCATGACTGGTTTAGCTTTTCCAGACTGAAGCCCAAGAATGATTGCTGATGGGAGTTGCCGAGTAGATTCTGTAGGTGTGAAAGATATTATTTTACCTGGTGAGATTAAGACTATCTTGAGTAAGGTAGTTGAGGCAGAAAAAGCTGCTCAAGCAAACGTAGTCAGACGTAGAGAAGAAACTGCTGCTACTCGCAGTATGCTAAACACCGCCAAAGTGATGGAGGATAACCCCGTTGCATTGCGTCTAAAGGAACTGGAAGTATTAGAGAAGATTGATCGGATTCAAGTTAACGGTAGCTTGGATAGTATCTTAACAGACTTGATTCGGATGAACCCGCAGTGATTTAGTTATTAAAAATTGAGAGTTAGGTTAGATCGCATATTGATGAATTTACAGCTATTTCAGGTAAATAGACCACGCGGTAGGGGCGCAAGGCCTTGCACCCCTACGACAGGTGTGGTTCAAATACATGAAAACTCTGTAATTGTGAAAAAATATTTGCGATCGCGCTTAACCCAATCTGTATAGGAAAGTAAGTTAGCAAAAGGTTGATGTACAAAGGCTTGTATGTTTAACTGTCGTTAGCTTGTTGGTTTTACATCTTTGGTGTAAGAATACTTCCGAAGGTGTAAATATACACTCAGTCTGCATTCAAATATATACTTTATAGATAAACTCTAATTTATGCCGATTCAATGGCATGGAGTCACTGCGATGTCAATTGATGAAATTAAAAACCAGCAAAATAATGATTTAGTTCAAGCCACTGTAATAGAAAACCTAGTAAAGGCAAAAGATAAGAAAAAATCTAAAAAATCCAAACGGATTTTTGATGGTAGCACAGAAGTTTTTGCCAAGAAAATTCCCAAAAAGACTTTTGAAACTGAACTAGAGCAACTCCAGATTGAATTAGTCAAAATGCAATACTGGATTAAGCACGTCGGCTATCGGGTTGTCGTTATATTTGAAGGGCGCGATGCTGCTGGCAAAGGAGGAGTAATTAAACGCATTGCCGATCCACTTAATCCTCGTGGCTGTCGTGTAGTGGCTCTGGGAACCCCCTCAGATCGCGAGAAAACTCAGTGGTATTTTCAGCGCTACGTGCAATATCTTCCGACAGCAGGCGAAATTGTCCTCTTTGATCGCAGTTGGTACAACCGAGCCGGAGTTGAACGAGTAATGGGTTTTTGTACTGAAGCAGAATATCAAGAATTCATGCAATCTTGTCCGGAATTTGAACGAATGCTGGTGCGATCGGGCATTGTTTTAATCAAGTACTGGTTTTCCGTCAGCGATGAAGAACAAGAGGAACGCTTTCTCTCTCGCAGTCACGATCCAGCAAGGCGCTGGAAACTCAGCCCAATGGATTTGGAATCACGCGATCGCTGGGTAGATTTCTCCAAAGCAAAAGATACCATGTTTGCTTACACGAATATTCCAGAAGCCCCCTGGTTTACGATTGAAGCGGATAATAAAAGACGTGCGCGGCTCAACTGCATTCATCATTTGTTGAGCAAAGTTCCTTACGAAGACATGACACCTCCTCCCTTAGAGCTTCCGTCTAGACCCCTGGCTGAGGATTATGTTCGCGCTCCCCGCAATGAGCAGTTTTTTGTCCCTCAAGTGTATTGAGCAACATTCCTGAGTCAAAACTATGGAGTACAGCGACTTTACTCTAGAAAAAGTTTCGGCTGTTTTGGGAATTACCACCCAAGAAGCCGATCTCTTTCCCAAGCTTGTACCTCTTTCTATTCCTTCGTGCTTAAATGAAACTTTAGGAAAGCGAACCCAATTAGCTCTGATTAGTGAAAAAGCACTGTATGGTATCTTTCTAAGTCTAGAACAGCTTTACATCGTGCTGCAACGAAGCGTAGTGTTACTGCGATGTCTACTTCTTATGGATCTCACACACAATACCTAAAGGCGATCGCTTAAAATATTATTTAAGTGAGAGTGATGGGAGTTAAACTTAATAGTACAATTTCAAGTATTTGCTTGAGGGTATCAGAAATGACAGCGAAAGAGCAACTTCTTCGAGAAATTGAGTAAGCACCAGAGGAACTGATAGAAGCAATTTTGTACATTTTGCAGTCTGTAAAGGCGCAACCTAGCTTCCAAGGTTCTAATCAAGATAGTATTCAAGAAGCAGATAGCACTCAAGTAATTGCTTCTCCTGTTCAAGCAGATAACTCTCTGCTAAATCTCTTCAACGAGTTCGAACAATTTGCTCAGAGTATTCCTCCTGAAGAACTGGTTAACTTGCACACAGATAGCGCAGAGCAGCATGACCAGTATCTTTACGGAACTCCTCAAACATCAGCATGAATCCTGTTTTTGTAGACACGTTTTACTGGATAGCGCTTGCTAATCCACGAGATGCATGGCATGTCCGCACTCAAGACATACACAAATCGCTGATGCAAACAAGACTAATTACAACCGATGAAGTGCTGACTGAGTTTGTGAATTATTTCTCAACTGCTGGTAGATACACCCGAAGCGGAATATTTCAACTAGCACAAAGCATTCTACAAAATGATCGGGTTCAAGTTATTCCCCAAACACGCGAATCCTTTTTAGGTGGTCTAGCTCTGTATTCTCAACGCTTTGATAAAGGATATAGCTTGACAGATTGCATTTCTATGCACACCATGCGCCAACTGGAGATCATAGAGGTACTGACACACGATAAAGACTTCACCCAAGAAGGCTTTGCGATCTTGTTGTCTGGTTGAGTGCCCTAAGTAAGAAAAACGTTATTTAAGTCGCGATCGTAACAACAGTTTACTTCTTTTACTGCGATGTCTACGACGGGCTATTCGGCGTCGCACTATCTCGTAAATTACTTTTATTAACGCGCAATCATCGGGATTTGGGCAAAATACCCGGATTGTTAATTGAGGTAGTAACAGTTTAATGCGATCGCCTAGTTTATTGTCGAGTGAGGGCGTAGGCGTAGCCCGTCGCAGACATCGCTACAACGGTCTACTTCTTGTCCATCTCACAGATAATCTTTAAATGTTGTCGAATTGGGGCGATCGCACATAAAAATCGCACATAAAAGCAATTAAATCATCTTTATTACCTTCTTTTGCTAGAATATTACGAATTCCACAAGTCATCTGGAAATCTGCGGTTCTTTCGGTACTGACGTAATCAATTCGGAATTGACAAGTATATAATCGGTAGTCTTTCGGTTAGATTCAATAGTTTAGGGAGGCTAGGATTAGCTTGAATATTTTTGTTAAGGAAGCAAATTATGGAGGCATTGGGTAATGTTGCAGCAGATCCTGTGAAAGGAGTTTGGAACTGGATATCTGAATCAGCAAATCAAATTGCTACTGAATCCAGTATTCTTGCAAAGGGCTGGCATTTGTTCGTAATTCTATTTCTACTTTGTGTACTTGTCCTAGCAAGTACATGGTTCATCATCGTAAAAGCTACTCAAGTCACACTTATTATTGCTGTTGGAGTTTTTTCAATTACTTTAATGTTTAACTCAGATGGATAAAGTTATTTTATACAAAGCAATTTAATTGAGAGGCTAGTGTAACAGCAGAGTAACACTTCAGTGCGGCAGATAGCCGATTCAGACTTTTACTAGGTATTGAAGCTGATCTGCCGTCGCTGACTTCTGCTGTTATGAAGTAACTAAAATAGGCTCTTTTTTCTTCCGCCGCGAGAAAATTTTGCATTATATATAGGGATATTAGATGTGAAAGTTTTGGATAACCGTCCCAATTTAAGTAATTAAACGGAACATTTATTATAGTATTTGAACGCAAAATTGGATAGAAAAATTCTGTTTAATTATCCTAAATCGAATAATTAAACGGAATTTTTCAGGATAAGTCTTTATGCCGATCGATCAGTTTATGGTAAGGGCACAATCAAACCCCTATCTATCGATGTTCATACCTTTAAGAAATGAGAAAAATTATGATATCGCAAACAAATCGTTTGGAATCTTTGAAATTGATACGAGAGGATCTTCACGCAAAACTAAAGCCTCTTCGCACTGAATTAGCAAATTTAGATATAAGTGAGGGCGAGTCCTCGCAGATTCTCGATGATTTTGATACTCTTGACGCAATTCTTGAAGCACTCCAAGAGCAACATATCAGGATAGTAGTCATGGGTAAAGTAAACGTGGGTAAATCCTCTTTGGCAAATTCTCTCTTAAAGGCTGATGTTTACAAAACCGATGTTATCCAAGGTACAGGAATAAAAGCTAATGGTTCAATAAAACTTGATAAGTGGGAAATCCATGATACGCCAGGTATTATGCACAATTTGGCTGATGATGAAGAAGCCAAAGAAAATATTCGTCGAGCGCATGTAAAGATACTTGTAATAGATGACCAGCCCTATGAACCAGAACTTGACTTGTTTCGATGGGCAACCAAACTGATGCCTGGACTTCCTACTGTTATATTTTTTAATAAGTATGAGAAATAAAGTCAAAGATGAGATCCTTTGTAAATAATATTGAAACTGATATTGTTTTTGGCTCTGCATCTCTATTTGATTCTGATTCTGAATCTTACAAGAGACAACCGCCTCCAAAAGACCTGATGGACTGGTTATATAATCACGCTGATTATAGTAGCACGTTGGTTAAAGTAATTGATCCAGCTAACCAAGCATTAACGAACATTGAAAGTAATGTTTTTCAAGTACGAGAGCAAGTAGCCAGAAGAATAGTGACTGAATATGCAGAAGGCAACGCAACATCAGCACTTATTCCTTTCTCTTCTGTTACTGTTTTCCCAACAAGATTACATAGTATGAATTTCACAATTTGTGAGATTATGGGAGTCCCACCGGAAAAGATGCAAAGTGCTGAATCCATTAGCAACGTGTTTTGGGAAGGTATATGGAGTGCAGCAAAAGTTGAAGCACTTTGGGCTGTCGTAGGTATTGCGTTAGCTCCGTTTACATTCGGCGTATCTTTGGCAGCCACTATATATGGTACTTATCAGGAATGGAATGAATCTCAAAAAAGAGTACTTGTGCTTGGTGAGGCTTTAATTCAATGGATTAAGTCGGGCTATCCTAATATTAGTGATGGAAAAGCCTATCTCAATGAAATCAAGAAAAAATTAGAGACTGGTAATTTATAGTTAAATCACATCTAGGATTTGCCCAAAATCAAAAAGGTATTAGTCGTACAATCTATCCATGTATGACTAAACCTGTT
Source organism: Nostoc sp. (assembly GCF_036918245.1). GTDB lineage: Bacteria > Cyanobacteriota > Cyanobacteriia > Cyanobacteriales > Nostocaceae > Nostoc. Next base: position 22,639 of record NZ_JBALEF010000103.1, on the reverse strand, counting down.
GATTTATTGCCGAAAACTTCTCAGCCGACTTTGCCAATAGCAACTTGAGGTTTGAAATACCCTAGATGAATTATTCCCGGTTTTGCCGATGTCTGTGACGGACTACACTTAAGCATCCTCCATCACCAGATCGCACCATTTAATCTAAAAAATCGTCATTAAAAATAGTCTTTCATTTTACAGTTATTCTTTAAGCAAAATGCAAGCAAAATCTAAAAATGAGACTGCATAAGAGTTATATTGTTTAAAGCATCAAAACAGATTATTCCTAGATAACCCTAAAACTCGCGCTTAGGCTAGAAATAGGCTCTTTTTTCTCCCGCCGCTAAAAAACCTTGCAATATATCAATTGTAAGAGCGTTGGCGCGTAGCCCGCCGAAGGCATCGCTAGGTTCGGAGTAATCCCAAGAGTGCATTTGACGGAAAGGAAGACCCATCTTTTGGAAGACGTACTTCTCTTTCACACCAGAAGCTACTAGGTCAGGCTTGAGGGCTTTGATAAATTCCTCGAATTCGTAAGCGGTAACGTCGTCATAAACGATGGTGCCGTTTTCGATATAGCCAGCAGTACGTTTGTAGTCATCATTATGAGCGAACTCATAACCTGTACCAATCATCTTCATGCCCAAGTCTTGGAAAGCTGGGACAACGTGACGAGGACGTAGACCACCAACCATGATGGCAACGGTCTTACCATCCAAGCGGGGGCGGTATTTCTGAAGAATCGTATCCATTGTGGGCTGATACTTGGCGATAACCTTCTCAGCGTTTGCTTGGATTGTCTCGTCAAACTTAGAAGCAATTTCCCGTAAAGATTCAGCAATCTTGGTGGGGCCGAAGAAGTTGTATTCCAACCAGGGTATACGATAGCTTGAAGTCTACAACTCTTATATATCAATGGTTCTACAAGTCTGCGTTTCCTGTAGCTTGTTTTTGTCTTAAAGCTTGCGATTTAAACATCCAAAACTCTAGTGAAATGGTAATTTGATTTGCAAATTGTGGCTTAAGGGTGTGAAGTTTTAGCTGTATACCAACAGAATTAGGAATCGAACCTTAACCCTCGACTGGAGATGCAACAGTGGTGCATAAGTCAAAATTTGCTGGCGGATAACATAGTGCTGTCCGGTAAATTTTCGTCAAAATTCGCTGGCGGATAACTTAAAGTAGTCCAGCAAATTTTTGCAACAACTTGCAGGTTCTTTGTCAAACTTTATACACTAGGCTAAAACGCGAGTGTATTTGGCATGGAAGTACTGGGAAGGCGGATTAGCGAAAATGGAGTGCTGCATCTAATGGACGGTGAAAAAGCTGATCAGGAAACTTGGTTGACTCTGTGCGGTCGCCAAAATTGCACAACTAACGCTCTACCGTTGCAAAAATTTGATGGTGGCAAGAACTGCTGTACAGTCTGCGTTCGGATGCAACGCGGTAATCAGTTGCTGCACTCTCGACTTTTAGCAGCATGAAAAAACCGACTATTTGGGAACTTCATTCAAACTACTTCAAAAAACGCGGAAGCCTTAAGGTTTCCGCCAAAATAAATCATGCTGAAGGATGCATTATTAGCGTGGTTTAGTTTTCGGACATATATTATATCTCCCAGAAGTTTTAGCGTGGTTTGAAATCTCGTGAAGCTCTCCCACGCTAAACCACGTTAATTCTTCTTCGGCAAGTTAACTTGTCACTGGTTTAATACATGGAAATATTCACCGTTTCACACCATTGATTTTCTGGAAACCTATTAGGTTTATATCGCCGTTGTTCGTAGATGATTTTTTAAGTTGATTACAAGTGATTAACTATTCACTCTCCCTGTTGAGTGGCTACGCAGTTCGTGCCGGACAGTATACTCATCGACAGAATGATTACGAGCCACTAACTACTCACTCTCCCTATCGAGCCTTAACCCTTGACAGAGTTTCACTCAACTAAAATTGCGTGACTACTGCGCGATCGCTAACTCTCCCGATTGGTCCTTAACCCTTAATTAGGTTGTCGTTGATTAAAACCGAATGATTTCGCGTGAGATTTTACCGAACCCTATAGGGGGGTGGAGAATATTAGCGTATGAGATTTGAGAGCAGTTCCCGATACATGAGAAACCCTATAGGGTTCGGCAATTGTCGTGATGTTCTTGGATGCTTCCAGGGCATAGGGAAATGTATAACATTTCCAAGGCTTGTTTTTCCAGCGCAGATATCTAATATCTCCTACTTCGATTTCCAATAACTAAGGTTTAGCACCATCGCGGCTTGAACCGTTGAACCGACCCTTTGAACCACTGAACCAACCAACTAACAAGGAGCCTAGCAATTTTAGCAACGGTTCAGAACGGTGGTTCATAACTTTGAACTTAACCAAACTGAGATGATAGGGGCTGACGGCGATTCTGAACCACAGTTCACATTTTTGAACTGAAGCAAATCAACATGATACCGACTGATGGCGACACAGCCGCAGGTGTTCGCGTTGCGGCTGTGTCGCTCCTTGTAGCGTTCCCTCAATCGGGACAATTGTAGCCGCGCTGCGGTTGCAGCAAAAGGCTGCAATCAGTGCCGCCTTTCTCTTTTACCCAATCATTAATTTCTAGGATGAAATAGCTAAATAGAGCAATTTCATCTTCTATTGATGAATGTGAGTACTGGCTTTGATAAATGCCAGGGTACTTCTCTTCCAAAAAGTCCTCCATTAAATTGAAGGTATGTTCACCAAGTGGAATACTCAAAACAAGTTTTTCGCAAGGCAATCCAAACTTTTTGTTTAAAAGAGACACTAAACTGGACTCAAACAGCCCCTCTCCCCACTCAGTTTCTCTGAAGTGATCAAGCCTGATTCTTTGTGTTTCACAGAGCCAATCGCGCCCAAAAATGAGGCTGTATTGCTTCTGAACTGCCTCGTCGATAATATCCAGCCCTTCTACTGTGTTTTGGCGTGAGGCAATATCAGCAGCAAGAGTTGGGTCAGCCTTGGCATACCTGATAAAAATCTTGGCTACATAGTTGGCGAAGCCTGGATCGAGGTAGCTGGCTAGGTGAACTACCATGATTGGGTGAACCCAAGTTACCCAAGTTTTACCTATGGGCTCAACAATCCAGGGTTCAGCATTTGACTCTGTAATTTTCAAATCCTCTGATCTAGCTTTTGTTTCTGGCAATCGCTTCCAGTTACTCAAGTCATGCCCAAAATGCTTAAACCACTTAGTAGCATTGATATAGCCGTCATCTCGTTGTGCATCTTGCACCAAATTACCAAACTGCTCTATGTTTGAATTTGACATATAAATTTCTCATTGTTTTGAAAATGTTAAACAACTCCAGCTTAGACAGGGGTTGTTTTTTTTTGTCTACGGACACTAATGCTGCACGGCGCAAATAAGCAGCCATTCAAAGCTATGAAAATTTGACTGACTAATTTTAGTATGTCAACTTCAGGATTTGACACCCTGGAGATTTGACACCGTGGATACACGTTGTCAACTTCAGGATTTGACACCCTGGAGATTTGACACCGTGGATACACGTTGTCAAATTCCTCGGTAAATCACCTCCTAAAACGACTCAATATATTGTCACTGCTGGCTTAGAACCTCTTTTTACTCTAAGTATGCTCTAACACCACGATCACCCCCGATCACCCCCCGATCACCCCCCGATCACCCCTACGATCACCCCTACGATCACCCCATCAATCTAGACACAGCAAGCGATACAACCGAAGGTGATCGTCTAAGTACAGAAAAATCACCAAAAAAAAAATTGAATGAGTCAGAGAAAATAATGGGCATTTTTCCTAGGTTGACGATCACCAATCGCCAGAAGCCTTGCCAGATAATAACTTTAGGGGTGATCGGGGGGGGTGATCGTGGGGTGATCGTCACCGACGACGATCACCCCTACAAATGCTATGTTTAATTAATTACATCGGCTCTATCTCCCAGCTTTAAGTACCTTTTGAGATAGTGCTAATCAACTTGTGCATAGCTCTTAAAGTTAGTTCCAACTCGTCCCGGTGCGGTTCTGAAAGCTTTAGGTAGCAATCGGTAAGCAGCGCAATAGAGTCTGCGGACTCGATGTGTTCAAGTTCTAAAAGCTGCTGGTAATACTGAATAACGTTCCATTCATCCAGGGCGCGTGTCATCATCGCAGCCAGAGAATCATTACCTTCATCCGCAGTAAAAACAGGTACAGTACCATTGCTGTCGGTCTGCGCTTGTTGCATAATTTGTATTGCCTCTTAATCGTGGGTCTTCAAACTGAACGATTGGGGAAGTCGTGCCGGTGGGGGAGAGGTGAATGACTCTCTTGCCGGGGCGCATTCAAGCGCTGACTTCATTTATTCATCTGCTGTGGGTACTAGGGGAGCGAAACGACGCTACGATTTACTCGCTACGACCTAGTGTCTTGCGCTTTATTTAAGCGTTATGGATATACAGTAATACATCTGTTAGACAAAAGTCAAGGATTAACTTACGTATCGTCTTGCATTTAGTGTTAGACTAATGCAATGCACTGGTAAGACAAATAAATTATGTCTGTATCGTTAACCTTTCGCTGTCCAGATGACTTGGCAGCACTCATCACTTCCCATGTTGAGGCAACTGGACAGGATAGAACATCTGTTGTTGTGGGGATGTTGCGCTCTAGCCTGCCATCTCTGCTAATGACGGAAAAAAATAACCTGCCAGAGATTTCTGCTGTTTATCTTGTTTGGTCGTCTAACAACCTGTTGTACATTGGTAAGACAACCAATTTGAGAAATCGATTTTTCCAACATCATAGAATTGTCCAATTCGTTGAAGCTGGAACAGATACGCGCATAGGTTGGTTTCCCGTTGCAGTGGATGGACTGACTTACGTGGAAGACAGCTTGATAGAACTGCTAGAGCCTGAATTTAACGGGGAAGCAGTAATTGGTGTTAAGCTTGCAACTTTTCGCATTGAGCCAGAAAAATGGAAAGCCTTTAAATCTCTAGCTACCAACCAAGGAACTAATGCTTCAGCTGTTCTCAACGAATTTATCGATAAGTGTTTAGCAGAAAGGAGAATACCTAGCGATGTGTCTACCCTCGTAGGCGATGATTCAAATTTAATTAATCTCATAGACAAACGCATAGAAGACAGTATTGAAGCACTGATAGACAAGCGTATAGAAAACAGTCTAGCGGTAAGCTTGGGTGAAGTGCGATCGCAACTGGAGGAACTGCGGGGAAAATCGAAAGCCCGGTAGTAGAGGAGAATAGCGCTACCGGGCAGCCAAGCAATATTGAGTCAACTGTAGCGAACAGTGAAACCATCGACCAGTTGCAGTCCCAAGTTAAAAGCCTGGAGAGGGAAAGCCAGCAACTTAGGCAACGGTTACAGACAACAGGTAATTTCGCGCAGCCGGACTATGAAGCAGCCCGCGATCGCGCTTTGAATAAGCTTAAAGTGGGCAAGCAATCAACGGCAGGAAAGGCGATTGACGCTTTTATCAAGGAACTAAAGCACGGTTTATAGTCAACTTATGCACGGTTTCAACTCGGTTTCAACCCATCTACAGTTCGCCTACACTGCAACAACAGAAGGTGACAAGTACGCTTTGTGTGCCACGATCGACGGTGACAAGAGCGGTTACAATGCCACGATCAACGGTGACAAGTGCGGTTACAGTGCAGGTTGAGTACGTCTACACTCTCTACAGGTGTAGACGAAACTGTAGGCGGGTAAAATCCGCTCTGGATAACGTTTTTAGCAACTGTAGACAATTTTTTGACTGGCTATTTTTTAACATAAATTCCCAAAAAATAGCCTTTTTATCTAATATATTGCCCAAAAATGTAGCAGCACTGTTTTAACAGTTTTAAAAGCTAAATAGATAGAGATACACCTCTGCTAATAAACCACACTTTGCAGTGAGTTAAGTAGACAAAACCTCACTGATTTGATGCCGTGCCAGAGCTTGCCTGAGATATTCCACCTCAGCCCTTAGCCGTGCATTCTCCTGCTTCAACATATCCATATCATCTTTTTTATCCACTGCCTGCTTAATTACCTTCCTCCGGTTCTCCAAGCTGAACCACTTCTGATAAATCTCAGTGTGAATCTCTACAGAATGCCCCAAATTGTCAGCAGCAGCTTTAATTGGAATGCCCATCATGTGCGCTCGAATCGCCCAAGTGTGGCGTAAATCATAAGGCGTAAACGGAATATTTACGCGCCTAAACCAGGATGAACAATTAACCCGAATAGTGTTGATATCTGTAAAACTAGTTCTGCCATCAGTTTGAGCTTTTAACAGTTCCAAATACTCTACGTTTTTTAAATCAAACAGATAAACCCATTCAGGATGTAGCGGTAAGGCTTCTCTATAACCAGTCTTAGTATCTGGGTGAACCTTCCATGTATTATCTTTATTTTCAGAACTCAACCACCAATCAATTCCAGGGTTTACAAACAGTTCTCTTGGGCGTAGTCCATAGGTAGCAAGCATTCCATATACCCATTCCCACATCTTCCAACTGTCTAAGCAATTCTTTTTAATTGTTAGGCTTCTAGTCAAAGAGTACTTATGAAAAGATTCCTGATATTTGATGATATCTTCATCACTGGGAATGTCCCTAGCCTGACTCTTGGGTTGTGTAGCTTTAAAATGTTCGAGAGTGAAACTAGTTAAATTAAGAGTTGCTTTTAAAACCTTCAATGATTTAACAGCACTGTATTTGGCGGAATCACCCGTCAATTCTGCAAATCTTTTATCAATCTCCGGTTGAGTCAATAAAGTATCTAGCCCAATCAATCGCCGTAAATACTCCTTGTAGTAGAAAAAGGTGTGTTTACTTTTTTCTGTTAATTTGCGTGTTTTGAAATATTCAGTTTCAAACTCTTCTAAAACATCACCAAGCGTTTGGGATCTGTTGCCGACCTTAGCGACTTTACCCAGATATTTCTCAGTCCATTCAAACTGTTTACGGGCAAGCAGCTTGCCTAACTCGTTTGCCTCTTCTTCTGCTGTTCTCAACCCGTCCAGGCTTGCAGGGATGTTTAGCGAAATCTTGTACTGCTTAAAACCAGTTCCTTTAGTGTCGCGATCGCCCGGTTTGATTGGTAGCGATGCTTGCAATTGAATAGTTTCCCGTGCCACGACCAAACCCACTTTCACCTTAGCGGCTTTTAGACGGGACCTAGTGTCTGCCAAGCCTTTCTCAAATTTGCGTTCCAGATGCTGCCGAGTAGCTTTCATTTGTTTCTGTGTTCCTAGATAGCTGCCATCGGTAGATGCTGGCGGAGTGAAATCTTCAAAAACGTCCTGTGCCTTGCTTTTCATTGTGTCTTAAATGTGTCTTAAAATTTAGTCCATTTAGAACAATGTTTAAACTAAGCAAAGTTAGACGTGGACTAAATCCTGGTATCACAACACATTAAATCATACTTCGTACAGGGTATACCGTAAGCTTCTTCCATGTGACGGCTGATGTAGTTCATCGACCGATAGCAGTGGATGAGGTTCATCTTTACATTGGGGGTCATCAACATTTCGTTGATGGTGCCATCACCTGACCACTGAGCGACTACGCGCAAACCGAGTTCTTCTAACAGGATGCGGCTAGCCCAAGCATCACCACCGATGTTGTAGTCACCAATGATGGCTACATCATAAGGAGTACCTTCAAACTGAAGTGTACCGTCTTTCTTAGCTTGGTCGGATCTGGTGAATACCCAGTCACGAACCATGTCGTTAGCAATGTGGTGTCCCAAAGATTGAGAAACACCCCGGAAGCCTTCGCAACGCACAGGTACAACTGGCTTGCCAATTTCTTTGGATGTCTTCCGAGCAACAGCTTCGATGTCATCCCCAATTAGACCGATGGGACATTCAGATTGAATGGAAACACCACGGTTGAGGGGGAAAAGTACATCAAGTTCTTGGATGAGCTTGGTAAGTTTTTTGTCACCACCGAAAACGATATCTCGTTCTTGGAAGTCGGAGGTGAAGTGCATCGTACCAAAGGTATCAATACCTGTGGTGCCGATGTAGTAGTTACGACGACCAGACCAAGACCAGTAACCGCAACCTACAGGCCCGTGGCTGATGTGGATCATGTCCTTAATAGGGCCCCAAACCACACCTTTAGAACCGGCGTAAGCACAACCACGAGCGGTCATTACACCAGGGAGGGATTTGATGTTAGATTTAACGCCGCAGTCGGACTTACCTTCTTCGTATACGTTTAAGTGCTTTTCCCGCTTTTTCTTAGCTTTATCGGGGTAAGCGTTTAGAACTTCTTTAATTAGTTCTTTTCTTTCTTCGATGATGTTTTGATTTTCTGGAGGTGTCATACTTAACCTTTGTGACTCGTAAGGATCAGGCATAGGGGGACTAGGAGTCCCCTCTAAGGTTAGGGGGGAGATGTAGAGGAGAGGGTCAAAGGTAAAAGGTAAGATATGGAACTCTTCCTTTTTCCTTGTGCTAGAGCATTATTTATTAGCAGCAAATTATACTACAGGAACTTCAGTAGCAGTCTTGCCAACCAACATTGCAGCATTTTCCTCGCTTTCGAGAATACCGAATTCAATCAACAATTCTTCTAGTTCTTCCATTTCGATGGGTGTAGGAATAGATAGATTCTTGTTGTCGATGATCTTTGTAGCTAATGTTCGATATTCGTTAGCTTGGTTGCTTTCTGGTGCGTACTCGTTAACAGTCATCCGGCGCAATTCTGCGTGTTGAACGATGTTGTCACGGGGTACGTAGTGAATCATTTGGGTGTTCAACCGTTTTGCCAAGGTTTCGATCAGATCGATTTCCCGGTCAGTATTACGGCTGTTACAAATCAAACCACCCAAACGCACGCCACCAGTGTGAGCATACTTAAGAACACCACGAGCGATGTTGTTAGCAGCGTACATCGCCATCATTTCACCTGATGTAACGATGTAGATTTCTTGTGCCTTACCTTCGCGGATAGGCATTGCGAAACCACCACACACAACGTCACCCAATACGTCGTAAGATACGAAGTCTAGGTTTTGGTAAGCACCGTTTTCTTCCAAGAAGTTGATAGCGGTGATGATACCACGACCTGCACAACCTACACCGGGTTCTGGACCACCAGATTCTACGCAAAGAACGTCACGGAAACCCTTCAACATCACTTCTTCGATTTCGATATCTTCTACTGCACCACGTTCTGCGGCGAGGTGAAGAACGGTTGTTTGAGCTTTGCTGTGTAGCATCAAACGGGTGGAGTCAGCTTTAGGGTCGCAACCGACGATGAGGATGCGTTGACCCATTTCTGCCATAGCTGCCAAGGTGTTTTGGGAAGTGGTAGATTTACCGATACCGCCCTTACCGTAGAAAGCTATCTGTCTAATCTTTTCGTCTGTCATTGTTCGTGTTTTCCTGCAATTGGTTGGTTGGTGGGTATGCGCGTTTGTCAGTTGCGTTCACGCCAGTTGAGCGACAGTAGTGAGCGCGTGTAGAGCATCGTTGGTAGCGTTGGCATAAATGCCTGCTGGGGGCGATCGCTCCACAGCTAAAATGATCGAAAGCAAGTACATATATTTCTTGGTTAAATTTCTTTTCTTTTTGTCTTTTGTCCTTAGTCATTAGTCAAATGACTAATGACTAAGAGCTTACGCCATTTACAAATACGTCATAATGTGCTTTAGCTGGAAAGACCAAATAGGACTTGACTTTGTTATTTGTCAACAATCAATGCATCAGTCCTATTACTTGTTCAAAATAGCGCCCTTGAAATTTGAGACGCGCTCTAGTGCAGCTTGGGTATCTTCTGGCGACTCTCCACGCACAGCCATTGATTCACTCAAAAGCTTGGCGATCTCATCGAAGTGTTGTTGCTGTAAATTCATTCCAGCGTGGGTTTTGTCCATTGGACGACCGGCGTATTGCTTTGGCCCCTCAAAAATCTCAGATAAGAAAGCAACTAGATGATTACGTTGCTTGACCATATCTGTACCAGCAAAAATGGGATTGAGGAGGCTATCTGTCGCAATGCGTTTGTGGAGTTCATCTACTATTTGTTCAATAGCTGGTTGTCCGCCAAGTTTGTCGTACAATGTGCTCATTTCCTGTTCCTTTGAAGCGAGTTGGATGATGAAATTCGCAAGTAGGCGCTTAATCTATGAAGCCTATATGCTGTTAGCCGTAATAGCTAATTTAGCTATCGGTTGTCAGTAGGATTGAAGCATTGATGTGGAGACAATTATATGGTTCAAATCCTACTTTCTATTCCTGGCTGAATGCATATTAGAGCGTATTTGTAGAGTACGTTAAGTCCTACAGCAATTCCTAAACTGCTTCGACTACAAGGCTCTTGCTGACACGATCTTGTAATCTGGCTTCGATCGCAATTTTTAGGGTTGCTGTACTACTAGAACAGGAACCGCAAGCACCTTGCAGGACAACTTTAACGCGATCGCCTTCGACATCATAGAGTTCTACATCTCCGCCGTCTGCAATGAGTACGGGTCTGATTTCTTCATCGAGAACTTTTTGAATTAGAGCAATCTTTTGCACGTTAGTTAGCGATCGCTCTTTAGACGTAACAATTTCTGTGGCAACTTTTACGCCGTAATCGTTGATAGCAGATGAGGCGTATTCCTGTTGAACTGATTTAATTATATCATCAATGTTCGCCAAACAGGAACCGCATCCACCACCAGCTTTCACATAATTTGTTACCTCTTCAGCACCAGTGAGATTATTTTCTAGAACGACGCGGCGAATTTTGGACTCGCTAATCCCAAAGCAACTGCAAACTAACGCGCCTTCATCATCATCATCGTGGGTAGCTAGAGGAATGCCACGATAATTATAGATAGCGGCTTCTAGCGCTTCTTGTCCCATGACAGAGCAGTGCATCTTTGCTTCTGGTAAACCACCCAGGTAATCTGCAATGTCTCTGTTGGACACTTTCAGGGCTTCATCTAAGGTTAAACCTTTGATCATTTCGGTTAATGCACTAGAAGATGCGATCGCACTAGTACAACCAAAGGTCTGAAAGCGAGCATCTAGAATCTTATCAGATTCTACTTCTACTTTCAGGTGCAATCTCAGAGCATCGCCGCAAGCAATGCTACCGATTTCTCCCGTTGCAACCTTAACTCCAGCTTCGCTCGTTTCTTCAATTTCTCCCTGATTTTTGGGATCGTAAAACAGTTCTAATACTTTATCAGTGTAGTCCCACATATTATTAAGTTCTGAGTGGTGTTAGCGGTAGCGGGGCGTTTAGCCCGTGCTGTTAGCGGTAGCGGGGGTTTAGCCCATGCTGAGTGGGGAGTGGAGAATAGTTAATTCTTTATTCCCTATTCGCTATTCCCTATCCCCTACTCCTTAATTAACGATGCGCCAGTGCTTGTTCTTGTCCTTGCAGCCAACCTGCATTATCATTTTTGAAGGGTGAGAGGGCGCGTAAACGTTCTACAATACTAGGCATTACCTCTATCACTTGATCGATTTCGGCTTCTGTGGTGTAGCGACAAAGACTGAAGCGTATAGAACCGTGCAAAGTTGTATAGGGTAAGCCCATTGCCCGCAGGACGTGGGAAGGTTCCAGCGAACCGGAGGTACAAGCAGAACCGGATGATGCACAGATACCGTATTTGTTTAATAACAGTAAGATTGCTTCACCTTCGATGTACTTGAAGCCGATATTTGTTGTGTTGGGCAATCTCTGCGTAACGTCCCCGTTAACTACACAATCGGGAATTGTCGCAAGTAAAGTTTGTTCGAGGCGATCGCGCAGCCTTGTTTCTCTTGTGGCCGCTTCTTCTAAGTGTAACAGTTCTAGTTCCGCAGCTTTGCCCAAGGCGATAATTGCTGGAACATTCTCTGTTCCCGCTCTCCGTCCGCGTTCTTGGTGTCCCCCAAGAATGAAGGGACGGAACCGAACTCCGCGCCGGATATATAAAGCACCAATTCCTTTAGGGCCGTGCAACTTGTGACCAGACAGGGTTAACATATCTACGGTGCTAGTTTTCATATTTAAGGGGATTTTTCCCACTGCTTGCACCGCATCTACATGGAAGATAGCGCCATATTCTTTTACGCGCAACCCAATTTGCTCAATCGGGAAAACCGTGCCGGTTTCATTATTAGCATACATAATTGTCACCAAGGCGGTGTTACCTGTCAAGGAAGCTTCTAGTTCATCTAGATCCAGCTGCCCTTGTTTGTTTACTGATAGATAGGTAACACTGTAACCTTGGGTTTCTAATTGTTTGCAGACATTGAGTACTGCTGGATGTTCAACTTGGGTGGTGATGATGTGCCGCTTTTCTGGTTGCGTTAACAGTGCGGCTCGAATCGCCGCGTTATCTCCCTCAGTTCCACAACTTGTGTAGACAATTTCTGACTCATCGGCTCCCAGGATGGCTGCAAGTTGTTCTCTTGCTGTTCTCACTGCTTTACCGACTTGCCCACCAAAGGTATGCATACTGGAGGGATTGCCGTAATAATCTGTCAGGTAAGGTAGCATTACCTCTATAACTTCTGAGTCTACCTTAGTGGTGGCATTATTATCGAGATAGATGCAGTTATTTTGCATTGTTGTCTTCAATTACGTTAGCGTAGCGTTAGCGACGTAGGAGCGTCATTACGAATTATTTCAGCTTCAGATCCCACTGATTGGGATTGACGCTTTTGCAACTGTTTGGAGTAAGTCTGGGAATAGCTGTTAAACCAACGCTCCCAGTAATCTTGTTTATTTGTTAATTTAGCAACTACGCGATTGTAATTGGTAAACCAGCCTTCCCAATAATCGCTAGGCTGCTTAACGCAACCGTCGCAGGTGGGACAACCAGCTTTACACTGAGGCATGGTATGAATGCTACCAATACAATTTGTACAAAGTTCAGGGTCAATCCAGTGCTGTCCGTCAACCACTTTAACTGCATTTGTGGGACATACAGATAGACAGAGATTGCAGGAAATACACTGGCTAGTAAGAATTTTGTAAGCCATGATTTATTCTCCTTTTTAGGTAAGGGGCATTGGGCATTGGGCATTGGGCATTGAGCATTGAGCATCGCGGTGACAGTGCCGTAGCTGGGAGGCGACTGGCGGCATTGGGGATAATTCTTCTTATTCCCCATGCCCCATGCCCTATTCCCTAATTCCCTAATTCCTTAACGTATTGCTCGTAAAACTCCAAAGCAACCTTCTCAATCACGTCGTAAGCTTCAACACTCTGTATTCCAGCTTCTTGCAATTTTTCTTGAGGACTGTTACCAATCTTGGAGACTAAAACTGCTTTGCAATCTGCGATCGCTTTCATAATATGCTCAAAAGAAGCTTCCTCGCCGTATCCACTTTGGCAGTATTGGTCAATTTTGCGATGACTCACAAAGCGAACTTCGTCCCCACCCACTTCGTAAATTTGGAATTCTTTGGCATGACCGAAGTGCTGGTTAACCAATCCGCCGCCTTTGGTTGCTACTGCAACGAGGACTTTCGGACTGTTGGCAAATTTCTTGCCAGCTAATGCCTTATCTTTGGCTACTTTCAGTTCTTCTTTAAACTTCTCAATACCGTCGTGAACTTCTTGGCGTTTGTCCATGTCGTATTCTGGAGTCATTTCCAAGAATTTCTCTTTGGAAAATTCTTGGCTGCGGTCTTCTCCCAATAATCCGACTGCATCGGCACGGCACTGGCGACAGTGACGCATCATTTTCATGTTACCAGAGCAGTTGTCTTGAACTTCTTTGAGTTCTTTGGGTGTGGGGCCGCGTTGACCGATTAAACCGAAGTGTGTGCCATGTTCTGGTGCAGAAATCAATGGCATGATGTTGTGCAAGAATGCACCTTTCTCACGAATGACTCGATTCACTTCAACTAAGTGCTGGTCATTAATTCCGGGAATCATTACAGAGTTAACTTTGCACAAGATGTCAGCATCTTTTAAGGCTTGCAATCCTTCCATCTGTCTTTCGTGGAGAATTCTTGCGCCTTCAATGCCTTTATAACGCTTGCGGTTATAGTGAACCCAAGGATAAATCTTAGCACCAATCTCTGGATCTACCATGTTAATGGTGATCGTAACGTGATCTATATTTAATTGTTTAATACGATCAACGTAGTCAGGCAGCATTAAACCATTGGTTGATAAGCACAGCTTGATATCTGGTGCTTGCTCTGCAATCAACTCAAATGTGCGGAAAGTCTTATCTGGGTTCGCCAATGGGTCGCCAGGGCCAGCAATTCCCACAACTGTCATTTGGGGTATCTTGCCGCCAATGACCAAAGCTTTGTGTGCTGCTTGTTCTGGTGTTAGCAATTCGCTAACTACTCCAGGACGGCTTTCGTTAGCACAATCATATTTCCGATTGCAATAGTTGCATTGAATGTTGCAGGCTGGAGCAACTGCAACGTGCATCCGCGCGTAGTGGTGATGAGCGTCTTCGCTGTAGCAGGGATGTTTAGCAATGCGTTCTTGGAGCATTTCATCCCTTTCCACGGTGGCGCTGCTGGGGCTGTCGCAGCCGCAACCACCTGATTTTGCTTGGGTTGGCGATTCCGTGGCGGTAGAGTTGAGGAGTCGTTTAGACGATGATGTCATTGAGTTTTGCAAAAGGTCGGTGGACTTGGCTGCCACTGTGGGAGATGCTGTTGCTACTTTTTCATGCCCAGAATTGAAGTCGCGTCTTTCACACTGCCTGCAAACCCTTGGGTTGGGGCAACTTGTTTTCAAGTAAAGCAGGCGATAGATATCTGATGTTCGGCTGGTGTGTGTCAACGTTCGGTTCTTGGGTAGAATTTGTGCTTACAGCCGCGACTTCTATTCACTTCAGGCATGGTGCTATGTCATCCCTCCACTCACTTTTCGCTTTGTTTTGTTTCAGAGCGTTAGGTGATTGGCGATATAAGATTTATAGCAGCCATCTTCCAGCCAGATGTTGCGTCTGTCTAGGATAGAATTTATTGGATTTATTACATTTGTACTCAAATACTAAAAACCCTAATTCTTCAAGCATTACAAGAATTAAAAAAGTTTTTTTCAGGTAGGGGTTCTAGTCTTTTTTGGTTGGGGTTCTAGTATTTATAGATGGGGGTTCAGGATTTCTTTGTACTCAGCTAAAACCCAATCCCAGCAAGGAATTAAACTAACTTTCAACTGGGTTTGAGTTATTTAAATGTGTACTCAGATTGCCCTCAAGTTCCGTCAGAAGCAATCAATGCCAAGGGTTTGAGGGTGAAAAACTGGAGTAGTCTATATCGTTCTACTCCAGAAACGTGCGAAATTCAATTCTGTATCTAACATATCATTTTTTTGAGGGTAAAAATGCAATTCATATTTTTTTAATTTTTGCTTTGACAATCATATTCAATTGTGGTTGTAAGTCTTGTCTGATAAGCGATATGAGGTAATGAAAACAGGTGTGTTGCTGCATATCATTTTCAAAAAACTTAACTTTTAACTCCTTTTTTTTTCAGTCCCACAATGAGGAGATGGGTAGGAAACTCTCAGATTTTGTGTTTAAGAGAAACAACAAACTATAATCTAACATGATTGAGCGATCGCAATGAATTTTCTGAATTGCTCATTACAAACCTTAGCAAAAACCTCAACCACCTTCCTGTGCTAGGAAAGGGGAAAGTTTAAAATCTTTCTTCTTTTAGGAGAGATTTTTCAGATATTGCTCTTTGTTACTGATACTATTTAGCTACAATCAAACCAAGCGTGAAGAAATCTTAGTTATGATCGCCATCCCCCAACAGCCGCTAAACATGACCGTTGAGGAATATTTCGAATGGGAACTTCAGCAAGACGTTCGCTACGAATATGCCAATGGCGAGGTATTTGCCTTGACAAGCGGTACAATTCCCCATAACGACATTGCACTAAATCTCTACAGAGCTTTGTACCCTCATTTGCGTTCTAGAGGTTGTCGAGTGAATGTGTCAGACGTGAAAATGCAACTCACTGCCCAGAGCCGCTACTATTATCCTGATGTTATTGTCAGTTGCAACCCTGAAGACCTGAATGCCCGCAAATTTATTCAACATCCCAAGCTGATTGTCGAAGTTTTTTCGCCAGGTACAAGCGCTAAAGATCGGGGTGAAAAATTCACTTATTATCTGACAATCCCCAGTTTGCAAGAATATATCTTGATTGACTCGGAAAAAATCTCCGTCGAGCGTTACTGTCGGGGTGAGGGTAGGATGTGGCTTTACTATCCCTACACCCCTGGAGATATCGTCACTCTATCGAGCATTGAATTTGAGTGTTCGATTGAATTGCTGTATGAAGGTGTTGTATTTACCACTGAAGAATAAAGAGAATGTTGCGTGTTAACTTTTAAAGAGCGATGTCTACGACGGGCTGCGCCTACGCACCTTAAGCAACTGCATAGCCAGTGTATGGTCTTAACTCCGGTGGACGAAACCCCAGAACAATGTGTTCTTTAGGAATTCCAGCCCGTTCTAAATCGACGGCAATGCATTCTTCCGTGCCATCCCGTTGAATCCAGATTTTGCCATCAATTAGGTCAATATGAACCAGACAGCCATGAATGCGGCGATCGCTATCCCAACCTAGATCCATCCACAAATAGCGAGTCTCTTTCAGAGAGGCTGCGCCAACGCGGGTTCGATCAAACACCACTTCTGATTGAATCTTGGCATAGGAATAGGGTAGCGATGCATATTCACTGAGGATAGTTTCAATTACCTGGCGATAGTCGTCTAACTTGGTATAATCCATTGTTTAATGACCTCCTGTTTTGGATCAAAGGTAATCAGCTTTAAACGATGATTTCTCAGTAACAGTTTGCCGATGGGTTCTTCAAATAAATCATCAAAAACACTGTTAGGTACTGCAAGATGCACATATCCCTTACAAGAACTAGCGGCGGCTCATGGTTATAGCGAAACTGAGCGTGCAGTGGGAAAAATTGCGTAGGCGCAGCCCGTCGTAGACATCGCAGTTTCTAGTTGACTTTCCAAACAACCTCTCATATCATGTCCGGCTAAAGACTTATCATTTAGACCGCAGGGGTCAGGGGGAAAGAGGCATTTCCGACTTTTGCACAGATGCGCTAATCATAAGTGATTAACCGGACTTGATATCAGACCTTTTTAAATTTTGGACTTCGGCGTAAGCGTTCAATAGAACACTTTTACAGCTATTTTCAGATAAATAGACGACGCGATAGGGGCACAGCAATGCTCATACGTGTCAACTTCAGCTGAAAGCTATATTGGGTAGGTGTTTTACACATCAACCTCACGCCCTCATCCCCTAACCCCTTCTCCCTTGGGAGAAGAGGAATTGAATCTCTAGCTCCCCTCTCACGGATGGGAGAGGGGCTGGGGGTGAGGGCAAAACGTTCTCACCAAGAGGGTTTCACGTTAAGTTGTCATTACCAACAATATTTAAGTCACCTCGGTTGGCTTTGTATACTCCTGGAGTCGTAAGAAAAGACTGGGAAATTCCGCCAAAGTTAGGGTCTTTGTAGACCTTAACCAGTTATGACGGCGTGTAGGAAAGCTTATAGATAGTGCCGCTGTAGTCATCCGAAATTAACAAATTACCTTGTCGGTCTACTACCATATCCACAGGTCGCCCCCAGGTTTCTTGCGTTGCTGAAACTACCCAACCGGTGACTAAATCTATCTCCTGCTCTGGGGTCTTTGTTGTACTGTTCCAGGGAAAGTAAGCTATTTTGTAGCCCGTTTTCTTCTGCCGATTCCATGAACCATGCAGCCCTGTCACTACCCCATTTGAGTATAGGCTAGGAAAGTTGGTATTTTGTAAGAATGTTAGTCCCAAGGGAGCCGAATGGGCTTGGATACCTTTGCTAATCCTGTCCATTGCATTACAATTAACCTTTCCATCACCATTGAACTGATAGTCCCAGTTAAATGGCATATTGTTGAGGCCGTTTGACGTGTCAGGATTGGGATTGCAGAATGGCCAACCGTAGTTACCGCCATCTCGGACTTTCGTGAACTCTTCTGGTGGATGGTTGTCTACGTAGGAGGGGATAACCTTACCGTAATTGTTACTGCTATCTTTGAAGGGATAGGCGATGTTATCTCGATTATTAACGACTACCCAAAGGTCATTTGTGCCAGGTAAGAATGCTAACCCTTCAGCATTACGTAAACCTTGGGCAAAAAGTCGCTGATTGGTTCCATTAGCGTTGTATTGGTAAATTGCACCACGTTTTGGAGTACTGACAGTATCCTCCTTACAGGCATTGCATGTAGAGGCGATCGACACGTACAGTTTGTGGTTGGCATCAAGTGCGATATTTTTCAGTTCGTGACCATAAGCGCCTTTGAGTTCTTGTGTGCTTTTGTCTGGTAAGCCAGTTACAACGATTTGACGATTTTTCGCGATTAAGTCTCCAGTGTTGTAGATGAAGCGGTTAATTTGATGAGTTTCAGAGATATAAATGTATGTGGTGTTGTCAATCTTATGAAACACAATGTCATGTGGTTTGCGTAGACCCGTCACGAAGTCAGAAATAATTGGGTCTTTGCTGCCATTTGGCCGGACAAGTAACACTTTACCGGAACTGGGCTGTGATACTAGAAGATCCCCATTGGGAGCAACTGCCATAAAGCGAGCTTTGTTAATGCGAGCATAAACAGAGACGGAGAAATTGGGCGGCACTTTCAAGTAACGGTTAGTATTAAAGGGCCAAGAGGTCATTGTACTAGGCACTTTCAGCTTGGTTTCAACAGACGCAGGGGGCGGTTGGCTGATCGCTGCGGTGGTAAGAACCTCTAAGGACATCAAACTAATTAGCGATGCGGATAGTATGCGTCCAAGTATCTGTGTTGGTTTTAGAGTAAATGCAACCATTTTGAACTTCCCTCTAGCTTGGTAGTGATCTATGTTACACATAATTCTCGGCTAGCCGATTTGACCGAGAGTCAGAACAAAACTAACTCAAGGATATTATTTTTTTTCAACACTTAAAATATCTTTATCTACTGCTATTTTTTCTAACTCATCAAAAAATGGGTGAACCGAGAGTTACCAAGAAAGACAAAGCGATCGCTCTTTCCAACTAAAAGAGTCCTCAAGCTACCTAGCGTCGAAACCATTATGCAGAACGTCTTAACAGCGTTCCTTCCCAGTCAAAAAGCCAAGTTTGTGTTTGAAAAACCCAACGCTGAAGACTTGGTTTTTCTTAAATAATTGATTGAAGTTGGTAAAATTTCTGTGGTGATTGATTGCACATATCCCTTGGTAGAACTAGCGGCGGCTCATGGTTGTAGCGAGAGTGAGCGTGCTGTGGAGGAAATTGCGATCGCATCTCAAAACTTAAGTAAATGGATTAAGTATGGCAATACCGCTCCTCAGCAAATGGGATATGGCGATCGCCACATCGTGGAGGAGTTTCTAAAATGTAATTTTCTTCAGCACAGAGTTGACGAAGTTCGACAAAAGCATCTGCGAGGGAAGAGACTTTTTGTTGTTGATGCCAAGCAAGGAAATCTTGGAAAAGTTTAGGTTCTACGATCGCAGCAACTAATTTGTCCTGCTTGAAGATTAATTGAGGTTTTGATGCAATAGCATCAATTACCTCTGGCAATTTTTGTTGTGCTTCGTCAAGTTTCCAGTTCATTGGTTTTAAAAGTTTGACTGCTAATTATAACCTAACGTAACTTATACCAATACTCTATTCCGGTGTCACCAGAGAATAGCTTTATGCGTAGGCGCAGCCCGTCGTAGACATCGCACTTAGCAATCGATTTAAAAAACTAACGCCAAACCTAACCCCCTAACCTCCTTCCCGACGCGGGAAGGGGGAAAATTCAAAGTCTCTCTCCTTTTAGGAGAGAGATTTAGAGAGAGGTTCTTCAGATTCCTGTGAATATTTTTGCAATAACCCTGAAATTGTGAAACATTACTCAAGCTAGTGGATATACTCGTAATCAAAATCTCAACAGAAGCGAGTATTATGCTGGACTGGTTAGCTATGTGGGGTGTAACTCAGGCCGCCGGGTTGATTTTTAAACCCATTCTGGAAGACTTAGCCAAGGATGCTGCTAAAGATTGGGCTAAAGATTTATTAAAAGGCATCCCGAAGAATATTTTAGAGAAACTTAAGAAGGAAGATATAGAAATTGCTGCTGGTAAAGCGTTAAAAGAATTTTTACAACTGGTGCAGGAAGATTTAAAAGGTGGGGAACTTTCTGAAGATGAAATCAAAAAGTATACGCAGCCGATAAAGCAATTTGTCAAAAATCAAGAAGTTAAACAAATTTTGGGAAATGCCTTTAAAGATGACAATCCAGCTATAGACACTAATAGATTACAAGAAAATTGGGATAAAATTAATGTCTCAAATCCATTACCAGATGATTTTAACTGGAAACGGGTTGCTAAGAAATATCTGCAAAAAGTTAAAGAGATTATTCGAGGAATTCCTGAACTCAGAGCTATTCTAGATTCCCAAAATCTGGAACAAATCGAAAAGAACACAAGAGGGTCTGGTGAGCTTATTCCCACCTTTGATTTGAAACGCTATCAAGAAGGAATCCGCGAACGCTATGGCAATCTCAAGTTAGATAGCTTAGATACTAGTGGCTATGCTTATAACGAACTGAAATTATGGCGGATTTTTACTGCTCAAAACGTCCGAGAAACTCATCAAGTTTTAGCACAAGTTCACGAACTGCCTAAAGAACATCTTAGACGGCTGCGAGAAAGTGACCAAGTAGAAGCGGAAGTGGAATTAGAAGATTTAGAACGCCACAAACGGGTTTATTTTGAACAGCCGATCCGTTCAGTCTTAGATGTCGTCAATAAAAAGCAAGATTATAAATATCTTGTGATTTTGGGCGATCCTGGTTCAGGTAAGTCTACATTGTTGCAATTTCTTGCTTTGAATTGGGCAGAGTCTCCACTGGATAATGTTATCTCATTACCAATTCCGTTGCTAATTGAATTACGCACTTATATGCGGCGACGGGAAGATAAAGAGTGCAATAATTTTCTAGAATTTTTTCATCAAGGTAGTGGTGCAATTCATCATCTCAATCAGCTTGAACTAGATAAACAATTAAAAGCTGGTAATGCTTTAGTGATGTTTGATGGTTTGGATGAGGTATTTGACCCTGGTAAGCGAGAGGATGTAATTACTGATATTCATCGCTTTACTAATGACTATCCTGATGTGCAGGTAATTGTCACTTCTCGGATTATTGGCTATAAACGCCAAAAATTGCACGATGCTGGGTTTCACCACTTCAAATTGGAAGATTTAGACTCGGAACAAATTCAGGATTTTATCTACCGTTGGCATGAGTTAACTTTTACCGATGCAGTAGATAAGGTGAGAAAACGGGAACGGCTACAAAGAGGAATTGCAGCTTCCAAATCTATTGCAGAATTGGCGGGAAATCCTCTGCTGTTGACGATGATGGCAATTCTTAATCGGAATCAAGAGCTACCAAGAGATAGAGCCGAGCTTTATAATCAAGCATCGCGGGTACTGCTGCATCAATGGGATGTAGAACGCGCTTTGATAGAAGATAAAAGGTTAGATCCCAAGACGATTGATTATAAAGATAAGCAAGCGATGCTGCGTCAGGTTGCTTATCTTATGCAAACTGGTGAGAAGGGTTTAGCAGGTAATTTGATTAATGAAAATGATTTAGTCAAAGTTTTGACTGACTATCTCAAAACCATAGAAGTTGATAAACCCAGAGAAGCTGCGCGGGTGATGATTAATCAACTGCGGACTCGCAACTTTATGTTATGTTTCCTGGGTGCGGATTATTATGCTTTTGTACATCGGACATTTTTAGAATATTTTTGTGCTTGCGAGTTTGTCTGGCAGTTTAAAGAAACGCAAACGCTGACTATTGAGGAACTTAAGAATGAAGTTTTTGGCAAACACTGGCGAGATGAAAGTTGGCGTGAAGTTCTACGCTTGATAACAGGAATGCTTGAGCCAAAGTTTGCAGGTGATATTATTGATGATTTAATTGAAGTATATGATGAACAAATAAATGAATGGTGTGAAGTAGAAGTTATTGACATACTTATTCTCGCATCTGAGTGTATGTCAGATGTAAGAAACCGCTTGGCGATTACATCAACTGATAATAAATTAGTTGAACGTCTAAAAAAATTAGTTGAGGTTTATGCTCCGTATAGCGGAGAAGATATGGGTTATACCTTCCCAGAAGAAGCAGCTAACTTAATCGATATAATTAGTACTAAGGTGATTTCAATCATTACAACTACATGGAGTAACCACGTAGAGACATTACCTTGGCTAAAAAATTTAGCTATGTATGGTTATGGATATATGGCAGCTATGGCAGTGCGGGAGTTAGTACGAGGTTGGAAAGATGACCCAGATACTTTACCAATACTCAAATCTCTTGCTCAAGCTATTCATTATGGAGAGAACACATATAGAGAGAACACATCTGCCTATGCAGCAATACAAGAATTAGCGCGAGGTTGGAAAGATGACCCAGATACTTTGCCAATGCTCAAATCCCTTACTCAATTTAGTGAGGATACGAGCATACAAACTATGGCAGTGCAAGAGTTAGCGCGAGGTTGGAAAGATGATCCAGATACTTTGCCAATGCTCAAATCCCTTGCTCAGTCTGGTGAGGATAAGAGCATACAAACTATGGCAGTGCAAGAGTTAGCGCGAGGTTGGAA
>NZ_JBALEF010000102.1:0-32339 GCF_036918245.1 Nostoc sp. | reverse complement strand
ACCTGCATGGCTATCAAGTTG
Source organism: Nostoc sp. (assembly GCF_036918245.1). Lineage (GTDB taxonomy): Bacteria > Cyanobacteriota > Cyanobacteriia > Cyanobacteriales > Nostocaceae > Nostoc. The sequence goes on along the minus strand of NZ_JBALEF010000102.1, from coordinate 32,318 downwards.
TCAAGGTTCAGACCTTTGCGGGTAATCTTCTGCCCATTTCAGGGCTAGTTTCTACCCAACGATTCGCACTATTTTTGTACCTCATAAACTTGAAATCTGCTGTATGTTGTCGTCATCAGTTGTGAATGTTCCATCTAGTGGTCTATCGTATTAATTCTGAGGGGTAAAAGAACGAACCGCGAAGTACGCGAAGTACAGGAAGAAAAAGAAAAAAGAAGAGAAATTTAAAAGTTAATTTACCCTACAAATTTAATAAGACAGACTACTAGTACTCCACCACATTAATTTTGATAAGTTCGTAGTGGGTGGCTTTAGCCATAATCTAAGCGCTAAATTGCTTACTACAAACTCCCTTAACCATGTAACCACACAGGCGCAGAGGATACAGAGATACAGATTACGAATTACGCGTAGCGGTACTAGATGGATGCTAATTACATATCTTCCAACTCAATTCCTTTGGTTTCTTTAATAAAAAAGAGAATGAAAAAGAATGAGGTAGCTGCTGCAATTGTATAGAGTCCATAGGCAGAACCTAGACCAAAATATTGCAGTATAGGAGGAAATGTTGTGGAAATAAGGAAATTGGCAACCCATTGCATAGCAGCAGCAATCGAAAGTGCGGCGGCTCGAATTTTGTTATTAAACATTTCTCCCAACAGCACCCAAACCACTGGCCCCCAGGAGAAACCGAAGCAAAATACATAGAGGTTGGCTGCGATCAGAGCTATAGTACCTGCGCTTCCGGTAAGATTGGGGTTCCCAGCAGCATCAAGGGGAGCATTGCCAAAAAGATAAGCCATCGTCCCCAAGGTCAAGGTCATGCCTATTGACCCTAGTATGAGTAAGGGCTTGCGACCAAATTTATCTACGAAGGCGATCGCAATCAGTGTTGTAATAATGTTGACGGCTCCTGTAATCACCGTGATTGATAGGGAATCTTTTTCGGAAAACCCGACAGCACGCCACAAAACACTGCTGTAGTAAAAGATTACATTAATCCCAACAAATTGCTGTAATACAGATAAGCCTATTCCTATCCAAACAATTGGCAAGAGTCCGCCACTTCTGCTTAAGAGGTCAGAAAAGCTGGGTTGGCGTTCACGAAGCACTGTCTGCCGAATTTCTTCAATTTTTGGCAGTACGTCACCCCCTAAAATCTTGGTCAGAACGTTAGCAGCTTCTGGTTCCCGTCCTTTAGCAACCAAATAACGGGGAGATTCAGGAATTGTTAAAGCTACCATCCCGTAGAATACTGCTGGTGGGACTGCTGTCCAAAACATCCAGCGCCAAGCTGCAACCCCAAACAAAAACGGCGAGTCTGCTGAACCTGCTGACACAGCGATAAAGTAGTCGCTTAATAAGGCAACGAAAATTCCTACTACGATCGCTAATTGTTGCAGAGATCCTAACCTTCCCCGCAAATGGGTGGGAGAACATTCTGCAATGTAAGCCGGCGCGATAACGCTAGCAACGCCGATGCCAATCCCACCCAATACTCGCCAAAAGATAAAATCCCAGATAGTGAAGGCAAACCCAGAGCCAATAGCACTGATAGTAAACAACGCCGAAGCAACCACCATTGCGTTGACTCGACCATAACGGTCTGCAATCTGTCCAGCAAAGAAGGCTCCTACCGCAGACCCCAGTAACGCTAGGGACACTGCCAGCCCTGTCACCAAACTATTGGTATTAAAAGCTTTTGCTAGAGATAAAACCGCGCCGTTGATTACAGCAGTGTCAAAACCGAATAAAAACCCGCCGAGTGCCGCAGCACCAGCAATCAAAATTACATAAAACGTGTTGGATTTACGACGAACAGTAGTGGAAGACATAGTTATAAATAGTTGTCATGAACTGAGGAGTGGGGAGTGGGGAGTGGGGAGTAGAAACCAAAGGCTCATTAATGGAACGTGAATTCGACAGACCTCTCCCTCCCAGCCTCCCTCTCCGAAGCGGAAAGGGAGGAGCAACGCAAAAATTAGGTTTAGGTTCTTAAGCCTCTCTCCGTTTCGGGGAGAGGTTTGGAGAGGGGTTCTTCAGAATCTACCGAACTCACATTAACGGAGTTCAAAGACTCATTAACGGAGTTCAAAAACTCATTAACGGAGTTCAAAGACTTATTAATGGAGTTCCAAGACTCATCCTCTATTCTCAATGCCCAATTCCCAAAGAAATTAATTCTTTACCGTCTAGAACGTCTGCGTAACCGATCGATCATTACTGCCAAAATAATTACTAGTCCTTTGACGACTAGTTGCCAGAAGTAAGATAGGTTCAACAAAGTTAAACCGTTGTTGAGAATAGCAATAATCAATGCGCCTAAAAGGGTGCCGCCAATGGTACCAATACCACCTGTAAAGCTGGTTCCACCTAGAATAACAGCTGCGATCGCATCTAATTCATAACCCTGACCTAATACGCCACTGGCACTATAAAGACGGCTGGCGCTCATGATTCCTCCTAAGCCTGCCAGTAATCCGCTAATACCATAGACAAATAGCAAGACACGATTAACTTTAATCCCTGTTAATCTGGCTGCCCGCTCGTTACCACCAACGGCATATATCTGCACTCCTAAAACTGTTTGGCGTAGCACAAACCAGCTAGCTATCACAGTCAGTAGCGCAATTATCACTAGCCACGGTAGGGGACCGACATAACTATTACCCACCCAGGCAAAATTGATGTCCCGGTTAATCAGCGTTGTCCCCTTGGCAATCAAGAAGCCCACACCCCGCAAAGCAGTTAGTGAACCCAAGGTGACAATAAAAGGTGGCACATCCAAGAAGGTAATGAGCGCACCGTTGAGTAAGCCTAACAGCAATCCTGCTAGCAACGCAGCAGGTACAGCTGCCCAACTTAAAGCCGGCAGTAGCGATACCAGCAATGCAACTACAGCAGAAACAGCTAAGATTGACCCAACGGAAAGGTCAATACCTCCGGTGAGAATTACAAAGGTCATTCCTGTCGCCAGCACAATATTGATTGATGCTTGACGCAAGATATTAACGATGTTACCGCCGGTGAGGAAGTTAGGAGAAAGGAATGCAAATAAGATGCAGATAATTACTAAGATTGGCAAAATACCCGCAACTTCCAACAGAGTGCTGATTGATTTACGGTTGCGAGATGCGGGATTGTTGGCTGATTTATTGATAGGCGGTCTGACTGTTTGACTCATGATGCTAATACCTCCGATGCTCCAGTTGCGTAGTGCATAATCTTTTCTTGGGTGATTTCTTGACCAAGACTGCCATCCAGTTCGCCTACCAGCTGTCCTTCTCGCATCACCAAAACGCGATCGCTCATGCCGACAATCTCCGATAGTTCGCTGGAAACCATTAAAATAGCAACACCTTGTGCTGCTAATTCGCTCATAATTCGGTAAATTTCGCTTTTAGCACCGATATCTACGCCGCGTGTCGGCTCATCTAACATCAACACTCTCGGTTTAATGGCTAACCAACGCGCTAGTAGTAGCTTCTGCTGATTACCACCAGAAAGATCCAATGCTCTAATTTCCAAATTGGCTAGACGAATATTAAAGTTTTCCACCGCCTCTGTTGACAGCCGATTCACTGAAGGCCAGTTAACAATTCCACCTTTTGCATCTTGCTTGAGTGTGTTGATGGCAATATTCTTGCGGGCACTCATCTCCAGAAATAAACCTTGGTCTTTCCGGTCTTCTGGAACGTAGCCAATTCCCGCTTCGATGGCATCACTGGGCGTATTAATTTCCAGTTTTTTGCCATTCAAGAATACTTCACCACTGGCCTTACGGTCAGCACCAAAAATCAGCCGCGATAGTTCTGTGCGTCCGGCACCTACCAACCCCGCTAAACCCAGAATTTCTCCAGCATGAAGTTCAAAACTAGCCGGCTCAATCTTCTTGCGAACGTCGCTCATATTTCTGACTGACAGCACCACTGGGCCAGGATTCGTTTGCCGTTGATGTTCGTAAAAGTCTTGCATAGAGCGACCGACCATCATCTGCACCAATCGCTGTGGAGAAATTTCACTGCGTGTCAAACTGCCAATATATTGACCATCACGCAACACGCTAATCCGGTCAGCTAGGGCATAGATTTCTTCCATGCGATGGCTGATGTAAATAATGGCAATGCCATCATTCCGCAGTTTACGAATTACCTCAAATAAATGGTCACTCTCGCGGTCAGACAATGCTGCTGTTGGTTCATCCATCACCAAAACGCGGCTTTTATCCTTCAGCGCCCTGGCAATTTCCACTTGCTGCTGTTCGGCGATGGACAAAGTACCAACTATAGTCTGCGCGGTAAAATTGGCTCCAAGGCTTTCCAGCACTTCCTCTGCTTCCAATTGCATCGCTTTGCGGTCTAAAAACTGACCTCGCCGCAACTCGCTACCCATAAACATATTTTCGGTAACGGTTAAATTCGGTGCAACATTCAGTTCTTGATAAATGAGATTAATACCCGCTTTGCGTGCTGTCGCCGGATCGGTAATTTTCAGCGGTTGACCATTGATACGAATTTCTCCTTCATCGGCAATGTAAGCCCCAGCCAGGATTTTCATCAATGTGCTTTTGCCCGCTCCATTTTCACCCATGAGGGCGTGAACTTCTCCCGGATAAATCGTGAGATTAACATTTTGGAGCGCAGATACACCGTGAAATCGTTTTGTAATCCCTTGCATTTCTAACACTGGGGTGCTAGTTGGTGTATCAGAACGTGAGGTTTCAATATTTGTTGTCATGAGCAAAACCTGTAAAAACTATTTAAAATTCACGATTGTGAATTAGAAATTAATAAACTCATATTTGATGGATCGCAAAATCATGTTTTAAAAGCTGAATACTAGTTTGAAAATATGGAATGGTGAGTGGGTAAGAGACATTTTCATATTTTGTTGTTAACGTTAGTTCGTGGAGGTTATTGGGAAAATTTGAGTGCTATAAATAGACAATCAGACTTTCCCCTGATGCACATACATAGTGGTTATAGATAGGGTGCAGCGGGTTTCTAACCTCTTTCTAAACTTATCTTTCTATTAAATAAAAACCAGGACATAGAGATGAGGTTTGGTATTAATTTAAGTGAAAAACGCTGGACATTTTAGGTATGTGCAAAAAATTTACAAATGCACCAAAGGATTTATATCAAAAGACATAATTTTCAATTGTAAATTCACAATTTTTATTACTCCCAGCCTTTTTCTGTGCTGACGTTATCTTTTGTGATCAACTTAACTGGAATCAAAATGGTGGGACTGCTAGGTTTTTTCCCATTTAAAATGTCGTTGCCAACTTGAACTGCTTTTTCGGCCATCCCTCGCGGATTTTGAGTAGCAGTTGCTGCATATAAACCATCTTTATTTGCGATCGCAGTTATTGCTTCTGGCGCACCATCAACCCCGACAATAAAGAAATCTTTACGTTGTGCTTGGTTAGCTGCGAGTTCTGCACCGACTCCACTCGGATCATTAATGGCAAAAACAGCATCAATTTTCGGAAAGGTTGTGAGCAAATCAGTCATAACTCTAAGTCCTCCATCCCGACTACCGTCTGCATTCTGGTTTTTAGAGAGGATTTTGATATCGGGATATTTAGACAATACACTCTCGCAGCCACTAACTCGCTGAATCACCGAGTCCACTGGCGGCCCATTAACTATTACTACATTGCCTTTGCCTTTAAGGCGGTCAGCAATATATCTGCAACTAACTTCTCCAGCTTGGATATTATTAGTAGTGATGGTGGCATCCACACCTCCCTCAGCACCTGTGTCTACGGCAATGACAATTCTACCTGCAAGTTTGGCTTTTTCAACTATCGGCTTAATTCCACTTTTATCAGCAGCATTCAAAACAATGATATCAGTATTCGCAGCAGTAAAATTTTCAATTTGATTGGCTTGTTGGTTAAGGTCATAAGCACTGGAAGCTATAATAACATTGACATCTTTTCCGCCAATTCTCTTCGCTTCTGCCTCAACTGCTTGTCCCATAACGACGAAGAAAGGGTTACTTAGATCGCCAACGGTGAAGGCAACCGATCGCAACTTTGTATTCCCAGTGGCGGTTTTAGTTTCTGCACTAATATTGGTAGCAGGTTTAATATCAGTGTTGGTAACGGTATTGTCATCAGAAGAACCATTTGTACAGCCGATAAGACTGCTACTGATAATACCTAGTAAGCTAGCTGCGATTACGCTTCGCGTAACACCACAGGTAAACGCAATCTTTTTCACATTCATATATCTCCTACAAGTCATTCTTACTTACATCAAATTTGAAACCAATGTATTTAAAAAACAGAGTAAATATTCTACCCCTCCTGTATCAAGTCTTTATCCGTATGTTGTAATTACGAATTACAAATTACCAGCCTTTGTAGCTGCTAAGGTTCTCTCTAGTAACCAACTTGACTGGAATTAGAATCTCAGATGACTCAGGTTTTTTACCCTGGATGATATCGTTGCCAATCTGAACCGCTTTTTGAGCCATCCCTGCGGGATTTTGAGCAGCAGTTGCAGCAAATACACCATCTTTGTCTTCCATTGCTTTGGTTGCATCTGGCGATCCATCAACCCCAACAATAAAAAATTCATTGCGTCTTGCTTGTCTAGCGGCTAAATCTGCACCAACACCGCTTTGATCGTTCGTAGCAAAAACGGCATCAATTTTGGGAAAGGTGGTCAGCAAATCGCTCATGACTCTTAGTCCTCCATCCCTTGTGCCTTCGGCGTTTTGCTCTTTAGAGATGAGTTTAATATTAGGATATTTGGACAATGACTTCTCACAGCCACTCACTCGCTGATTGATTGAGTCCATCGGAGTACCGTTGAGAATGACTACACTACCTTGACCTTTGAGGCGATCGGCAATATATTGGCAAGCAATCTCACCAGCTTGGGTATTGTTGGAACTAATCATCGCATCCACATCTGCATCAACGGCTGAATCTAATGCAATAACAACCCTACCTGCAAGCCTTGCTTGGTCAATAACTGGTTTAACTCCTTTTTTATCAACAGCGCTAAGGATAATTAGGTCAGTATTCGCAGCCGTAAAATTTTCGATTTGGTTGCTTTGTTGGTTTAGGTCAAAGGCACTAGAAACCACATTAACTCTAATATTACCCCCGATTTTCTGAGCTTCTGTCTCAGTTCCCTTCTGCACTGCATTATAGAAGGGATTGCCTAAGTCACCCAAAGCTACGCCGATTGTTTGCAATTTTTTATTTGGAGTACTAAGACTCTCTGCACTTATATTAGTAGCCTTGTTAGTAGTAGCATTAGTAGCAGTGTTGTCATTTTTAACGCCATTTGTGCAACCAACAACCGCGAAACCTAATATGCCAACTATGAGCGAAATTCTCTTCATATTTATAACAACGGATTGAAATTTTATCGATGTCATCACAATCTAAACTAGGTCTGAAAAACTTAGACCTAACCTAGCGATCGCACTAGCTTTTGGAATTTAAACTCCAAAGGTCTTGTGATTTGACATAATTGGAGTGATTGCGATTAGTTTCACTAAACTAAATGGTTTATTTTTAAAGCAAAATCACGAACATGACATTACTTCAAATAATTACATTTTTCTTGGTGGAATTATTTCGTAGTGCGTAGCTTGAAAACAGCTTTTAAGTGAAACTTCCAAAAATTAGTTTTATTAAACTTGTAAATCTTTATTTGTTTTGACTTTCTTCATTTTATCTGGCTCCAGTGCAAAAATTAATTTTGTTTATTGAACTTTACAAATGCAAAAGGTTTTAAATCTCTCGAGAAAACCCAAGGTCTTCTTTTTAAAGCATTTGCATAAATTAGCCTATTCAATATTAGGGTCAATATTAAAGTTTTTAACATTTCTCAATCAATCTCCTTCAGAAAAGATACTATTAAAGTAGAAATTTTTTTGATTGTGAATACTAGGTTTTGAAAAATGTAAACATCCTTTGCTTAGATTTTATAAATAAACTATAATCAGCTTGCCAAGCGTATTTATTTGTTATTCCTCCTCCATCACTTGAAGGCAATACAAGAGTAAACAAGATAATATTTTTAAGCCTGATTTGGGATAAATAAAGTTTGTATACCAATATCTTGTTCTTACTTTATCCCCTTAAAAATAGAAAATTTTGAATTATTTTTCAAGCAGTTTAAAACTTTAATGTTGCGGGTAAATATTTAGCCACCAAATCTTCATAGTATGGTTTTAATTTCTGCCAATCAGGAGGAATAGGGTTTTTTGAATACAAATCGTAGGGATTGAATAAACTTACCCATTTAAACATTTCTTTATCATGTTTATCCATCAAATGCTCATACGCATTTTCACGATGTTGAGGATAAAATGAGTGATAGCGAAGCATATACAATGCAGGTTCGGGCAAATAGTTTTTCATCATCTGATAAAAATATTCATCATGCCCCCATGAGATATGTACATTACTCAATCCACAGTTAGGCTCATAAATGCCATATTTAGTGTTGTAATCGGGATTATTATAATCAGGATTTTCTTTAAAGAATTCTGAGAAAACAATTTTATCAGAAAATGTACAACCTACAGGATAAGTATCCCCTACGGTAGCCCATTGAGGTTCACCAAACAGACAAAGGACTTTCCCCATATCGTGAAAGAAGCCGGTAAGTACCATCCAATCAGGATGACCATCAGCGCGAATAGCTTCTGATGTTTGCAATAGATGTTGTAACTGATCCATATCTGTATCAGGATCGGAATCATCGACTAATTGATTCAAAAATTCGACCGCATCCCAAATAGACATTTCTTTTTTATCAAACTTCAAAAATTCTTTTTCTTTTTGAAGTACAAAATTATATGTTTGATTAATATGGTTTAACCGATAAAACTCTTTGACCGTATCTCTAATAGTCGTTTCGTAATTCCTGTACTCTTCGGTGGTTTTACCTTCTTTAACTATGCTATCTGGATCGGGATAGCGATTAAGTAAGTCTTCTTCCCATTCTTCTAGTGAATGTAAGGGATTGTTTTGAACCTGAAGAATGGCATTATTTAGAGTTTGAGACATCTCTTTCTACTTGTCGATATTGTATTTGTTAAATAGTACTTTTGCACTCTATTATGCACAGGTATGCAAAAACTATATTCGACTTATTATTTATATTTGCACACGTGTGCAAATATGTGTGTTAAGTTTAATTTCGTCTTTGCATACCTATACACGCTCTACTTCACCAAGTGTTTTATCCGATCTGTTTGGTTCAGTATAAAAATGGTGCTTTTGTTTTTTGCACATCTGTGCATGAATTTACTAAATATAAGCTAATCTTTGTTTGCACACGTGTGCAAAAACTATAATTATGAATTTTTATGTCTGACTCAACCAGCTTAGTATCAATTTGTCAATTGTACAGTCGTGGAATACTTAACAAGATTAGCCAACTCTTGTAACTGGTTTATCGCTTCTGCACCCTCCAACTTCATTAATTCGCGATCGTCCCACAATTCCATCCAAGTAATTCCGTAATCAGACACTAAAAACCGAATCAGGTGCTTTTCTTTCAGGCTAACCATAAATGAAGCACTCTTCATTTGCTCGCCGCATGTATAACAAGACGCAGTATAGCCACGCCGCTCAAGTATAATTGTCAAAGCTTGCAGGTTCATTACCAAGTCTTGGACGAATTGCTGATGCTGTTGCGCTAATCTTATAAACACTAGTTTTCTCCTACCATTACAGTTATCTGCTTGCTTTGATATTTCTTTAGACTCAACATCCGATGTGATTTAGTTGCCAAAAGTTCGTGTTTTTGTAGATACGTGATTAATCTTAATATTACGGTTGTCACTAATCAGCTAAATTTCCAGAGCAGTTCTAATGTTTTGGACAATTATCTGGGGTGGCTGTGCAACATCTATACATAGAGTATCTACTGGTTCTTCAAGTGTATAAAACTGGCTATCGAGCAGTTTTTCGCTCATGTAATGATTGCTACGCTCTTGTAAGCGCATTTGAATTAACTCATAAGACCCTTTGAGGTAAACTAACTTGATGCGTTCGCCCTTGGCGTTGGCGGAGCCATCGCAATCTAATAATAAAAATTGCCGATAGCTATCTTTTAAAGCCGAACACGCCAGCACCACATTTTTATTTTCTTGCAGCCAGTGTTTAATAGCTGTTTGCAAATCTTGTAACCAAGGCATCCTGTCATCTTCACTCAGAGGGATACCGCGCCGCATTTTCTTAACATTCTCTGGCGAGTGGAAAGTATCAGCGTCGCTAAATTCCCATTCTAAGGAGTCTGCTAGTAGTTTTCCGATGGTGGTTTTGCCAGAACCAGATACACCCATTACGAGGATAATCATTTTTTCTTAATAAAAGTTCTACTAATTCGGAATTTGTAATTGGTAACTTGTAGTTGTAATCATGGAGAAACTCTTTTCCATACAAAATGTGAGTTGTATTATCTCTTGACAAATAACGATTCTTTTCTATAATACATACAATTGCACACGTGTGCAATATTTAAAAGCTAAGATAAAATAATGAATAAACGAAGAATTTCAATTGAAGATATTGCTCGCAGAGCAGGCGTTTCTCATTCTACAGTTTCACGTGCTTTGCGAGATAACGCTCTCATTAGCCCAAAAGTGCGAGAAGAAATTAAGCGACTGGCGCAGGAGATGAGCTATGTGCCGAATGCTATTGCTCAAAGCTTACAAAATAAACGTACTAATACTATTGGTGTAGTAGTAACTTCAATTTCAGATCCCTTTTTTGCGGAGGTAGTAGAGGGAATCGAGAAGATAGCCAGACCAGCAGGTTTGAGTGTTTTATTGAGTGCTTCACACCGAGATTTTGAGCAGGAAATGGCAGCTATTGATACTTTTCATCGCCGTAGAGTGGACGGGATCTTAGTAGCCGACTCGCGAATTAGTAAACAGCATACTAAACAACTCACACAAATTGCTGTACCAACAGTTTTGATTAATAGCCAGACTGAAGATCAATCGGAAATATTTCACTCGGTAGCAATAGACGATCGCTTAGGTGCTAAATTAGCGACAGAGCATCTAATTAGTTTAGGACACACCGCTATTGGTTATCTGGGTGTAGGCGATCGCAGCAGGTCGAACCAGCAACGCCTAGAAGGATATCAAATGGCCCTTGCGGAAGCTGGTATTCCACCAAATACTGATTGGGTTTCAATTAGTGATGAATATGATACCAGAACTAGCGATGTGAACACCGGGCAAAATATGCTGTCTAAACTATTGACTGCGGAAGTTACAGGCATATTTTGTTACAACGATATGGTAGCAATTGGCGCTTTGTTAGCTTGCCAAGAATTAGGTATTTTAGTACCGCGAAATCTCAGCCTTGTTGGATTTGATGGTATTGCTCTAGGTTGTTACGTTACGCCGGCACTAACTACAGTTAGCCAGCCAATGTTAGAAATTGGTGGCATAGCCATGCAAATGTTACTCGATTTATTAGAAGAAAAAACTGTGAAAAACCGCGTTTTATCTCCTTTTCTAGTACAGCGTGGTAGTAGTGCAGCATTATTAACAATTTAAAATTCAAAACAATTTATGTTAGGAATTTTAATCAAACAAAAATTATGTTAACTAAAAAACCGAGTTTATCTCCCGATCGCTGCTTTTCTCCAGAACCAGTTCAAAGACGACTAGCCCATCAATTTTTTGATAGCATATCTGCGTTACCTCTAGTTTGCCCACACGGACACGTAGATCCAGCTTTGTTAGCTAATCCCGCAGCCCGTTTTGGTTCACCGACGGAATTACTGATTATCCCTAACCACTACCTTTTGCGGATGCTCTATAGTCGGGGCATATCTCTGCAAGCTTTAGGCATACCAACCAATGATGGTTCACCAGGAGAAACCGACCACCGCAAAATCTGGCAATTGTTCGCCGACCATTTTTATCTATTCCAAGGTACTCCGTCTGGGTTGTGGCTGAAAGAGGAACTAACTAACGTCTTTGGCGTAGATGAACCTTTAAATTCTCACAATGCTGGACATATCTATGATTATCTGCAAGGTTTGTTAGCCTTACCGGAGTTTTCCCCTCGTGCTTTATTCAAACGCTTTAATATCGAAGTGCTTTGTACTACCGATGCCGTCAGTGATAACCTAGAGAATCAGCGATCGCTCCACGAAGCAGGTTTTACTCAAATCAGACCAACTTTTCGCCCAGATGCAGTAGTTAACCTAGATGCTCCTGGTTGGCGCGAAAATCTTACCAAGTTGGAAAGCAGTATCGGTAGAGAAATTAACACTTACGCCAATTTTGTGCAAGCTCTCGAAGAACGTCGAGCTTTCTTTAAAAAAATGGGTGCGACAGCTACCGATCAAGGTGCAGCTACACCTTATACCACACGTCTTTCTGACCAAGAAGCTGAAGCTATCTTTGCGAGAGCATTAATCGGCAAGCTGAATTCAGGTGATGTAGAAAATTTTACCGGTCATATCTTCATGGAAATGGCGCGGATGAGTGTAGAAGATGGCTTGGTGATGCAAATGCATTGTGGTGTGATGCGTAACCATAATCCGGCTTTATTTGAGAAATTTGGAGCTGATAAAGGCGCTGATATTCCCGTAAAAATAGAATGGACTGAAAATCTACGCCCGTTGTTGTCAGCTTACGGTAACGATCGCCGCTTCCATTTAATCATTTTTGGCATGGATGAAAGCACTTATAGCCGCGAGATGGCTCCGTTAGCTGGTCATTATCCCAGTGTATTGCTCGGGCCGCCTTGGTGGTTTCACGACAGCGTAAATGGTATGGAGCGTTATTTCAATCAGGTAATGGAAACTGCTGGACTTTATAATACAGCCGGGTTTAATGATGATACACGGGCTTTTGTTTCGATTCCGGCTCGTCATAATGTCTGGCGGCGGGTAGCTTGTAATTGGTTGGCTGGATTGGTCGCACGGGGATTGGTTGAGGAGGAGGAAGGGTATGATATGGCTCGTGCTTTGGCTTATGACCTCGCTAAGGTTGCTTATAAGTTTGAGGGGAGTTGAGGGGGGGGAATTTAAACGCAAAGGGGAGGCAGCGCGTTGCGGGGGTTCCCCCCGTTGTAGCGACTGCCGTCGCACGAAGGGAAGCGCAGAGGTACGCAGAGAGGGGGAATGGGTGATGTCAGAGTTGATTTTAAACAAACTTTTTAGCTTGAAGGAGCGCGTAGCGGTAGTTACGGGTGGTTCTGGTGTGCTTGGTGGGGTTATGGCAAAGGGTTTGGCTCTGGCTGGAGCGCGAGTGGTCGTTTTGGGTCGCAATGAAGTCAGGGCGGGGGCGGTGGTGGCTGAGATTACTGCTAACGGTGGAGAAAGTATCGCTGTGGTAGCAGATGTTAGCGATCGCTCCCAATTAGAAATCGCTAGGGATGTTATTATACAGCGTTGGGGTGAGATAGATATCCTGGTAAATATGGCTGGCGGTAATATTGCTGCTGCTACAATTACTCCTGATGCGACTATTTTTGATATGCCTCGCGTTGCTTTTGAGGAAGTAGTTAGCCTCAATTTAGTTGGCACTCTACTACCTTGTCAGGTTTTTGGTCAAGCAATGGTGGAAAGAAGTCAGCCTCACGGTTGCATTGTGAATATTTCTTCTATGTCTGCCATTCGAGCGATTAGCCGTGTGGTTGGCTACTCAGCCGCGAAAGCAGGGATAGATAACTTTACTCGCTGGCTAGCCGTAGAACTCGCCCAAAAGTATGGTGATGGAATGCGAGTAAATGCGATCGCACCAGGTTTTTTTATTGGCGAACAAAATCGAGATTTACTCTTAAATTCTGATGGTAGTTTGACCGAACGTGGGCAAAAAATTATTGACCATACCCCCGCCGGGCGTTTCGGAAAACCAGATGAATTACTCAGCACCTTAATCTGGTTATGTAGTTCTGGTTCTAGTTTTGTTAACGGGGTAGTTGTGCCGGTAGATGGTGGATTTAGTATCTACAGTGGAGTTTAATAATGTCATGTATTCACTGGCTGTAAATAACGGGACACTTTCAGATGAGCAAGTTTCCGGGCTAGTTCATCAAGCTTTAGCAGACCCGAAGTTGGATGGACAGCGCATCTTGGTGTTAATTCCAGATAGTACCCGCACTGCTCCCATCCCTCAAATGTTTCGATTGCTTCATCAGGAGTTGAGTCAAAGAGTAGCGGCTCTGGATTTTTTGATCGCTCTGGGTACACATAATCCCATGAGTGAAGAACAAATCAATCACTTGGTGGGAGTTACACCGGAGGAGCGAGAAACAACTTTTCAAAAAATTCGCATCTTTAACCATCTTTGGAACGATCCGAATACCTTTATTTCTTGTGGAGTAATTTCGGCAGACGAGATAGCAGAGATTAGCGGTGGAATGCTACATCAGTCAGTTGATGTGCGTATTAATAAGCTTGTAACAGAATACGATTTGATCGTGATTTGTGGGCCAGTTTTTCCTCACGAAGTTGTCGGTTTCTCTGGTGGAAATAAATATTTTTTTCCTGGTATTGGTGGTCAAGAAGTAATTAATCTCTCCCACTGGTTAGGTGCTTTAATTACTTGTTACGAAATTATTGGTACGCTGGGAATAACACCAGTCCGGCGTTTGATTAACCGAGCCGCTAACCTGATTTCTACCTCAAAACTTTGTTTGGCGATGGTCGTTGCACCGAAAACAAATCAGCTAGCTGGACTTTATATAGGTCAACCAGAGTCAGCCTGGGAAGCTGCTGCACAATTATCAGCTAAACTGCATATTAAATATGTAGATCGGTCTTTTAAACAAGTGCTTTCTGTCATGCCCCAAATGTATGATGACATTTGGACAGCAGCAAAAGGAATGTACAAGTTAGAACCAGTGGTAGCTGACGGAGGCGAGTTAATTATATATGCGCCTCACATTACCGAGTTTAGCTATACACACGGTGAAATTCTGTCCCAAGTTGGCTATCATGTGCGGGATTACTTTCTCAAACAGTGGGGTAAATTTCAAAAGTATCCTGCTGGAGTGCTAGCCCATAGTACTCACTTAAAAGGGATGGGTACTTTTGATCCGATAAAAGGAGAACAAGCGCGAATTCGCGTGACTTTAGCTACTGGCATTTCTGCTGAACGCTGTGCTGCTCATAACTTGAACTATCGTGACCCCGCGACTATTCGACCCACTGAATGGGCTAACCGAGAACATGAAGGCATCTTGCTTGTGCCCAAGGCTGGCGAGATACTATACCGTCTAAGTTATATCATGTCCGCTTGATTACTTATTAAACCCGAATCACCCCACCCCGCCAAAGCTACACTTTGTCTCCCTTCCCCGCTTGCAGGGAGGGGTTGGGGGTGGGGTGCAATCACTGTGGGAATCATAACTATTTATTTATGCGGACATCATATTACAGCAATTTTCAGGTAACTAAATCATAGACTACGATATCTACGATGGGCTACGCCTACGCAATTGCAGGTTAATTTTAGACTTCGCGCTATTCTTGATCTGATGAAACGTCAGCGAATCAGTTTATAGCAGCGAACAAAAAAGCATGGGTGGTAAATTAATTGTATTTGAAGGGGTGGAAGGCTGTGGCAAAACCAGCCAAATCCAGCTTTGTTCTGAGTGGTTGGAAAGTCTAGGTGTAACTGTGGTGGTAACTCGCGAACCAGGGGGAACAGAGTTAGGTTTACATCTTCGCCGCTTGCTACTAGAAAAGTCAGAAGATAAACCCTTCCCTGCGGGACGCTACGCGAACGGCTCCGCTCAGGGAGAGCCAGTTGCAGAAGTGACAGAACTTTTGTTGTATGCTGCTGACCGAGCGCAACACGTTGAACAAGAACTTAAACCAAATCTCGCAACTGGGAAATATATTTTATGCGATCGCTACACTGACTCTACCATTGCCTACCAAGGATATGGTCGCGGTCTGAACATGAGTTTAATCAATCAGCTTAATAATATTGCTACTGGTGGTTTAGAAAGCGATCTAACTATTTGGCTAGATGTCGATGTCGAAGTTGGACTAGCCCGCAAACTCTCAGACCAAGTAGGGCTAGACCGCATTGAACAGGAGACAATCGCTTTTCATCGGCGAGTTCAACAAGGATACGCACAAATAGCCGCCTCCCATCCCTCACGAATTGTTCGGGTAGATGGCAGCTTGAGTAAAGAAGCTGTACAAGAGGTAATTCAAGGAATTTTGCGGGTACACCTGCACTTGGCGAGATAGGCAAAAATTGAAACGGATTCGCTTTCACGCATTAGTACCGCCAGAAATTCCGATTTATGGCTACCTTTACGATGTCAAAACTGGGAAATTGATTGAAATTCCAGAAGCTACACAAGTTGGTCAGGCTAACTAGTACGATGACTAGTGTTAATCGATAGAGTTGATTTGTGGTTGTAGTGAGTTGAAGTGCGATCGCTACGCTATTAACCCTTATGCTGAAAGGGAAAATAAAAACAACAGCTATGAAATTTACACAAAATCTCATCCCCCGCCAAGGCTTACTGAAAGCCCTGACTCTAGCTTTGCTTGTATTGGCATCTGTGATACCCCCCAATGCTCTAGCTAACGAGAGCCAAAAAGCGACATTCAGCGACACAACTACACTCCAAACCATACTAACTAGCAGTCATCGCTCAGAGCAGAATCGCCTTCGAGACAAGTACCGCCACCCAGCCCAGACTCTCGAATTCTTCGGTCTGCGCCCAAATATGACGGTGGTTGAATTGTGGCCAGGAAGCGGCTGGTATACTGAGATATTAGCCCCATTTCTAGCGCCCAAGGGACAACTCATAGTTACTAACTTTACTCCTAGCACAAGTAAACCCGCTTTGGCTTTGCAAGAGAAGCTGGCAGCTAATCCAGAGGTTTTTGGTCAGGTCAAAGTAGCCCAAATCAATCCCCCAAATGAACTTACCCTAGCCCCAGACAACTCTGTGGACATGGTTGTTACTTTCCGTAATATTCACAACTGGGTAAAAGCTGGCTATGCCGAGCAGGTTTACGCGGCAGCTTACAAAGCACTCAAGCCAGGGGGTATCTTAGGGGTGGAAGAACACCGTGGTCTTGGGGGGATTTCTTTACAAGAGAGTATCAAAACGGGCTATATGTCAGAAGATGGGGTAATTGCTGCTGTGGAGAAGGCTGGCTTCAAATTGGTAGGCAAATCAGAGATTAACGCCAACCCAAAAGATACCAAGGACTATCCGGGCGGAGTTTGGACACTACCTCCAACCTTGAGCCAAGGTCAAAAGGACAGGGAACGCTTGCTCACTATTGGGGAGAGCGATCGCATGACTCTCAAGTTCGTCAAACCCAAAGCCTCCTAAGAGGAAGATGAATGAATGGGGAGACAACTGCTGCCTTTTGATAATCGCACAAATGGCAGTTCTCAAGCGATCGCGTATACTAAAATATATATGCGCTGATAGTCGCAACGCTCCTTGAATCAATTTCAGCGTTTTAACTTGCTCTGGATTATATTCTGGGTTGTTTAATAGTTTTGAATGATTAATTAAATCATAATCCGCAATTATAGCGGTTCCCATTCAGATGCAGTACAAGATTATATCGCGGGGTGTAGGGGCACGGCAGTGCCCATTGGTGTCAACTTAACGTGAAACCCGCTTGGTGAAAACGTTTTGCCCTCACCCCCAGCCCCTCTCCCATCCGTGAGAGGGGAGCTTGAGATTCAATTCCCCTTCTCCCTTGGGAGAAGGGGTTAGGGGATGAGGGCGTGAGGTGATGTGTAAAACACCTACCCAATATAGCTTTCAGCTTAAGTTGACACTAATGGGCACTGCCGTGCCCCTACGGGTGTACCTCACTGCACACCAAAATCAGGCAAAATGTTATGTAGAGTTATTTGTGGTGCGATCGCTTGCCTTATATTGACTCACTAGCGATCGCCACTTTCTTTTCCATCACTCTGAATCTACAAGTAGTTCTTGTCAAGATTGCAATGTTTCTCCCAAACATTGCAATATCCATAAGGAATGTTCTAATATTTCTCATCAACATTACAATATTCCTTATCAATGCTGCAATATTCCTCATCAACATTACAATATCCATAAGGAATGTTCTAATATTTCTCATCAAAATTACAATATTCCTTATCAATACTGGAATATTTCTGATCAACATTAGAACATTTCGGGATAACCTATTTCCCAGTCGGACACACTGACTGCACTTTTTGGGGAAGTTGCCGACACATTTGCTGTAATCCTTGAGGATTAATTTGCCACCAAGCAAATAATCCCAGACTTGTACCCCCCACAAGCAACGCCAACACTCCCCCCAGCATTACCAAACGTTTACCCCGCTTAGGTTTTGTAATTAAGGTTGGTGGAATTTCTGGGTTGAGAGGTGGTTCTTCTGAAAGATCCAAATCTAGATCCAAATCTAGATCCAAATCTAGCAAAGCTTGCGAACTTTCTGTAAAAGAAGTTGGTTCTTCTAGTTCTTCTACTTCCTCTAGTTCCTCTTGTTCTTCTTCCTGTATTTCTGCTTCTATAATCTCTTCTGGCAACGCCGGAGTCACAGGTACTAAGTATTCTGGAGAGACACGGCAATAAGTCAAAACAACCGAAGTATTATCACGTCCATTTTTTTCATTTGCCAAGTTAATCCAGTTGCGGACAGCATCTTCAACTGTCATTTGCCCTGTTAACACGGGTATTGCATAATCCTGCCAAGATTGTTCCACCCAGTTATTATCACTTAAACCATCAGAACACAGTAGCAAGATGCCATCTTCTTCCAGAATAAACCGCTGAACCTTGAGACGCAAAGATTCTGAATCTCTTGTCCCCAATGCTTGAGTTAAAGCACTCGCATCTGGTCTTAAAAGTGCTTTTCGATACAAGCTTTTAGCAAGGCGTACTTCTCGCGTTGCCACATCATCATCTACTGTCAGTAGCTGGCAATAATTGCGAGTAATCCAATAGGCACGGCTATCGCCAACATTAGCCAAGTAAAGCTCATGGGTATTATTTGATTGCCACCCAGTACTTGTCTGGACTCGTTGTGGAACTTGCAAGGCCATGACAATAGTTGTAGCCATGCGTTCTCTGCCTTGGCGTTTTTGTTCGTTATTGCGGGCACAAATTAGATTATTTACCACCCGTAAGCTTGCTTCTAATTGTTCCTGCAACAACTCAGGTGGAAAAAGTACAGTTTGTTCTGTCACCTCAGTTAGTAAAGCGCGAATTTGCAACTTTACAGACTGTACTGCCAACTGACTCGCAACCTCACCGCCTTTGTGTCCGCCAATACCATCGCAAACAATCGACAAGTGGCGCAATAAAGGTTCATCTAAATCACTCAAACTATTGGGATAGCAAGCATCTTCATTTTGCGCCATCATTGGGCCAATATCTGTAGAGCCTGCCACCTTCAAGACTAATGGCAATTCGGCGGCAACTGCTAGTAGTAAATTATTGAGTTGAATATTAATCGCCTCTAACTCAATCTCGGTTTCACACATCTGCTGAACAATGTTCTGTAACCCTTTGGTTACTGATGCCTTTGCAGAAACTACCCAAAACTGCCAACACTCCCCCAGATTTTGTAAACTCAGCTTCTGATCATCTGGTGTTTGGTAGAGTTCCAACAGTTGTATACACCAACCTTCGACTCTCAAGTTATCTGCTACTAGTAAACTGCGGCTAAGTCCCAATTCTGCTAGAGGTGTCCAAAGTTGGAGAATTTGCCACAGCCAATAAACTTGTCGTACTGCCGTGGCTTCCTGCCAAGCCTCAACAATAGTTGGATAGATATTTCCTGTCTTATCTATCGGCGCATTTTCCAATAAGAGGATATCAGTTGTATCTTCCTCAAGATTACTAGCAAACCCATAAGCCTGGGGCAGATGTAACCGCTCTTGATATAATCGTAAATAAGGAATTACTTCCGTTGGCAATTCTTCAGGTACATCTGGCGGCAGTCCCGGTTGAGTATCCAGCCAAATCTGTTGTTTAATTACCTCATACCTATCTGCTACCTTTGTGCCTGGTGGGATTTGAGCAGACAATAAGCCAGTCGCCCACAGATAGCGGTGAACCAAAGGAGTTTGGCAACTGGCACAAACGCTATCTCCCATCGGATTAATGGGGCTATTACAGCCTGGATTTATACAAAAAATTATCAGTTGAGTAGAAATCATAAAAGTATAAATTAAAAAAACAATCAACTCGTGAACTTCGATTAACTTTAGCTGGCAATGAATTGAAGGCTAGAATAAACTGGATTTGTGTACCGCTAGCTACACCTTGTTACTGAAATTAAGCAAAATTATTGGTAGAAATACCCGGTTTTGTTTTCTGTAAATAACTTACGTCTGGCTGTATCTAATCGTAGAAATGCATTTACGTCAATAATGTAGAGACTAGGATGGCGCTATGCCAAGTTTTACCTTAATCTGGCTGATGGCAGGAGCAGTTTTGTGTTTAACAGAATTGTTCTTACCATCGGCGTTTGTCGCCTTCATGATGGGAATTAGCGCTTTTGTGGTGGCGCTGCTGTCTGGAGTGGGTATGGGAAGTGTATGGTTGCAAATTGTGGTTTGGCTGTTGGTTTCCACAGCCCTAATCGTGCTTTCTCGTCGGTTTTTGCAACCAAGACAACGCAAATCAAAAATTCGGGATGCAGTTATAGCTGAAACCTTAACAGAAATTCTGCCTGGGAAAACAGGGCGGGTGCGGTATGAGGGAAATTCTTGGCAAGCAAGATGTGACGATGACAAATTTACCATACCACCCCATCAAAGAGTTTATGTGGTTAGGAGGGAAGGTACTACTTTGATTGTTATACCGGAAAATCTGTTGAATTCTTAAGTATTTGTCATTTGTCACTTGTACTGAGCGTAGTCGAAGTATTTGTCATTTGTCAAAATTCAATAGTTCTTCTTACTCTACTTCCTCTGCTCACTCATCTCCTCCACTTCGCACTCCCTTTATTAATAAAAATTAGGAGATTCACAATGGAACAGTTTTTTTTACTAGTATTTTTAGCTCTTGGTGGTTCTGCTGTCGCAGGTTCGGTGAAAGTCGTCAATCAGGGTAATCAAGCTTTGGTGGAAAGATTGGGTAGTTATAACAAAAAACTGGAACCAGGACTAAACTTTGTCGTTCCTTTCGTAGATAGAGTTGTCTACCGAGAAACTATCAAAGAAAAAGTCTTAGATATTCCTCCCCAACAATGCATCACCCGTGACAACGTTGGCATTGAGGTAGATGCAGTGTTTTATTGGCGCATTGTGGATATGGAAAAAGCCTGGTACAAGGTAGAAAATCTCCAGTCGGCAATGGTAAACATGGTGCTGACTCAAATTCGCGCCGAAATGGGACAATTGGAGTTGGATCAAACCTTTACTGCTCGTTCCCATATCAGTGAGCTTTTGTTACAGGATTTGGATGTTGCTACCGATCCTTGGGGTGTGAAAGTGACACGGGTAGAACTGCGAGATATTATTCCCTCTCAAGCAGTGCGTGAATCGATGGAATTGCAAATGTCGGCAGAACGACGCAAACGGGCAGCAATTTTAACTTCAGAAGGCGATCGCGAAGCTGCTGTCAATAGCGCCAGAGGTAAAGCTGAGGCGCAAATCTTGGATGCGGAAGCTCGTCAAAAATCGGTGATTTTGCAAGCGGAAGCTGAACAAAAGGCGATCGTTCTGAAAGCTCAAGCCGAACGTCAGCAGCAGGTTTTGAAAGCCCAGGCGATCGCAGAGTCATCAGAAATTATTGCCCAAAAGCTCCATAATAACCCCAATGCCAATAAAGCAGTGGAAGTTCTATTTGCCTTGGGTTATCTCGATATGGGCGCAACAATTGGTAAAAGCGATAGCAGCAAGGTGATTTTTATAGATCCGCGTTCCATTCCTGCTGCTTTAGAGGGCATACGTTCTGTCGTTTCAGATGGTCAGGTTAACTCTAACGAATTGTTTTCTAAACAAATCCCAGGATTAGAAAATAATCGCCCTAGTTAGGAGTAGAGGTAGAGAGTGGAGACAAGAAGACAAATTTCTTCCTTGTCTCTTTCCAGTAACAAATGACAAATGATAATTAACCCAGAACAGGTCATCAACGTTATTATTGCGATCGCCTAATATTTCATTTGACCTATTTGATAAAATTACAATAGCTAGTGAAAGGAATGTGATGTCTAAGACGGGCTACGCCTACGCACTAATTGTTACATTCTTCTAAAGATAAAATAATCAATTTTTGATAAGTTGTAAATTATGACGTTATCTATTCAGCCAACCACAGGACTAAGTTTAGAAAAGTTTTTACAACTAGCAGAGACAAAACCAGCAAGCGAGTATTTTAACGGAAAAATATACCAAAAGCCTATGCCACAAGGAGAGCACAGTACTTTACAAAGCAGTTTAATCACAGCTATTAATGAGATTGCTAAACCGCAAAAAATTGCTTATGCCTTTCCTGAATTACGCTGTACATTTGAAGGTCGTTCAATAATACCGGATATTGCTGTGTTTGAATGGCAAAGAATTCCCCTTGATGCTAAAGGTAGAATTACGAATAAATTTGAGATTCCCCCAGACTGGATAATCGAAATTCTCTCACCAGAACAATCACCCAACCGAGTTATCAGCAAAATTACATTTTCTATCCAAAATGGAGCAAAGCTAGGTTGGTTGCTCGATTCTGCTGATGAGTCCATCATGATTTTTGAACCAAATAAATTACCAGAATTAAAAGAACAGCAAGATATCTTACCCGTTTTGAGTGTTTTGGAAAATTGGCAATTAACAGTTGCAGATGTATTTAGTTGGTTGAGTTTTATTTGAATAAAGCAACCTTAAGCTGATTGATTTAGTAGTAATTGTTCAACTGCATCGCTTAAAGCTTCTGTCCAATACAAAGGAGCGATAACGCTTGTATCTAAATAAATCAACGACGTTCCTCTGTACGTACATTTATGACAGTTGTACTCAATGATTCACCCCTAATCGCAAGAGAATCACGAAATTGTTTCATACTTGCTAATCGTTCTTCTTTTTGTAGCGGAGGAACTAAACGAGCGACAGCTTTATCTTGCTCTAGCAAAATTACTTCTTCTCCCCTAGCTACTCGTTCTAAAAGAGATTTTAAATTCATAGCTGCTTCTTCAACGTTAATTCTCAACACTCTATAACTCCTGTAGTTAAGCTTGACCAGCAAAGAAAATTTTCTGCTCACACCATTTCTTTATGGAAATTTACATCATTAGCCCGTCTAAGAAGGCTTGTTTTTGGTAGCCACGGGCTTTAGTTTGTAGGAGAATAAAGTGCAACACCATATAAAATTGATATGACTATTGACTAATCTTAGTACTTTGATTTACTTGGCATTGATTGCACAACCCAAAAAACTCTAGGGTGTGGTAAAAAACTTTAAACTTATGGCTTGATTCTAACTGGTCTTCTAAGTCATGAACTGGGCATTGATTAATCGTAATTGAGACACCACATTGCAAGCAAGTAAGGTGGTGTTTATCTTGTTGTGCTAGGCTATAGAGGGCTTCGCCGTTAGCCAAATTTCGCACTTGTACTATGCCTTCTAGTTTTAAGGTTTCTAGAGAACGGTAAACTGTTGCTAAACCCATGCTCTGATTTGTATTACGTAGTTCTACGTAAATATCTTGGGCGGAAATGCCTTTTATGATAGTTTTCAGTAGGTTGAAAATACGCTCTTGACTGCGGGTGCGTATGGCTCTCATAGATAATTATTTAAGTATGCCACTGTAGTTTGAAGCTGTTAGATTAAGTTAATCGATCAATTAACTTTAACCGCTTCGTAATCTTATTTTCACTCAATTGGAACAGAAAGTTATAGTATAGCGATCGCAGCATTCAGCAAAAGCCGTGCAAACCAAGTATCTAGCCAAAATTTTCGTGACCCTTCGTCCTTCAGTTTTAGACCCCGCTGGTGTGGCTGTACAATCCGGTCTTAAGCAACTGGGATACGATAACGTTGACCAGGTGCGGATTGGCAAGTACATTGAACTCACCATCACCTCAACTGAAGAGAAGAAAGCTCGTAAAGACCTTGATAACATTTGTGACCAAATGCTATCAAATCCTGTAATTGAAAATTACCGCTTTGAATTAATTGAGGTCGAAACTCAAACTGGGGTATTTTAGGGATTGGGTATAGGGCATGGGGCATTGGGCATTAATTATTTATTCTTTCTCCGCCCTGCCTCCTCTGCCTTCTCTGCTCCTCTACCTCCCCACTCCCCACTCTCCTAACTAATCATGAAATTCGGTGTTGTTGTTTTTCCCGGTTCTAATTGCGATCGCGATGTTGCTTATGTAACCAGAGATTTACTGGGGCAACCAACGCGCATGGTTTGGCATCAAGAAACAGATATTGCTGATTTGGATGTTGTGATTATACCTGGTGGCTTTAGTTACGGGGATTATCTGCGCTGTGGTGCGATCGCACGTTTTTCACCCGTGATGCAACAGGTTGTGGAACACGCCCAAAAGGGTAAGTTTGTCCTCGGTATTTGCAACGGCTTTCAGGTATTAACTGAAGCTGGACTTTTACCAGGGGTGTTAACCAGAAATCGGGATTTACATTTTATTTGCGATCGCGTCCCCTTGAAAGTTGAGCGTACTAATCTATGGACGCAAGCTTATACAACTGGTGAAGTTATCACTTTGCCCATTGCCCACGGAGAGGGGAGATTCTACGCTGATGCAGCTACTCTCGCAGAAATTGAAGATAACGGGCAAGTCTTGTTTCGTTATGAAGGCGAAAATCCCAACGGTTCACTGAACAATATTGCCGGGATTTGCGATCGTCGGGGTAATGTGTTGGGAATGATGCCGCACCCAGAAAGGGCGTCAGACGCAATGCTAGGGGGTAGTGATGGCTTGAGATTGTTTCAAGGCTTACTAGAGAAAGTAGCGGCATTAGCGTAGAGCAAATATCAGGTAAATAAGTTGAGCGTTTTGCGATCGCTGTCTGAAAGATAGATGAACATTCTTCTACAGACAGCGATTTATTTTTTTAGTCGGAACTTTGAAGTATTTTTCACAACCAAATCACGACGCATTAGTACGAGTTTGGGGCTAGCGATGCCTGCGGTGGTCACTAAGCTTTGTCGTACCACTTCCCTACGGTGACGCTACGCGAACGTGGAAGCAAGCTAGCAAGAGCGTCTGTCTGCGACACGCTGCGCGAACGTAGAGAAGTGTGGGCTACGCCTATGCATCTAAGATTGTGGTAGAAAAACATTAAGGTAAAATTATTTGCCAATATGAGTTAAGCCAATCTGAGTTACAGCAGTTTTCATGTATTTGAACCACATCTGTTGTAATAGGGGCGCAAGGCCTTGCACCCCTACCGCGTGGTCTATTTACCTGAAAATAGCTGTAAACAGAGGAACAGAATTTGTAATTGCTCGATTTTTCATCCTTGAGCTAGTAGCTGTTAGAATTTTATTCGTTAATTATTAGCTCACGTGTTCTAATCTTTTAGTAGACTTACAAAAGTCCGTGTACACAAAAAACTTCAAGCCAGTTTTGGCAAGTTTTTGAGAACAAACAGAGAAACAAACTTATGGGACTTTTCGATCAAATTCTTGGTGCCGTCGCTAATCCCAATCAACAGGGCAGCTTAGGTCAAATAGGAAGCATTGTCAATAGTGTACAACAGTTGAGCGATCGCACAGGCGCAGATCCTTCTACCATCCAATCAGTTTTGTCAATTGTGGGTGGTCAAGTGCGTTCTGCTTTACAAGATAAACAAGCCACAGATGGTAATGAAGCCACACAAGATTTAGTCAGTCAATATGCTGGTACTTCTCCCAACCCTCAAGCCGTCAATTCGTTGTTTTCTCCTCAGATACAACAACAAGTAGCTGAAGTTGCTGCCCAGCGCACTGGCTTGGATGCTGGTATCGTTCAACAATTGCTGCCTTTAGCAGTACCTTTGGTGCTAAAGTTTTTGCAATCAGGTGCCAATGCTCAAAATCCCCAAGCTGGCGGAAATCCTGTCCTAAATTCCTTCTTGGATGCTGATGGTGATGGTGATGTCGATATCGCTGATGCCATCCAAATGGCTAGTCGATACATGAGACAGTAACAGTTTTCCCCAACTCCCCACTCCCTGCCGATAAAGCAGACATCGGTAATTATACCTTGCTAGATTTTTAGCTAAGACATAGGCTGAGAACATGATAAATTTGCAAATATAAATCAGACAGTCTATGTCTAAATTGTTTGAATGTATTACTAAGGAACTGCAAGACTTTATTGCTGCCCAACACCTTTTCTTTGTTGGCTCTGCACCTTTGAGTCCTACAGGTCATCTTAACCTGTCTCCTAAAGGTCAGGACTGCTTTCGTATCCTGTCTCCCAACCGAGTAGGTTATCTAGACCTCACAGGTAGTGCTAACGAAACATCAGCCCATTTGCAAGAAAATGGGCGGATAACTTTCATGTTTTGTGCCTTTGAAGAACCCCCGTGTATCTTGCGTCTTTACGGTCAAGGAACCACGATTTTACCAAGTTCTCCAGAGTGGGACTCGTTGTATTCTCTGTTTTTGCCGATACCTGGAACTCGTCAAATTATCGTCGCTGACATTGAAAAAATCCAGACTTCCTGTGGTTTTAGCGTACCACTCTATGAATATCAAGGTCAGCGCCAGACTTTAGTAAACTGGGCTAGTAAAAAAGGCGAAGAGGGAGTTCGAGAATTTCAACAGCAGAGAAATCTTATCAGCATTGACGGTTTAGCGACACCACTGAGTAAATTACCCTAACTTTACCTGATGGATTCTTCTATATGTTAGATGTAGGGGCAATTATTAGTGATTAAAGTAAAGGAGTCAGCAATCGAGAGACTCTCACAGCTAACTTGAACCAAAAAGGTTTTTTATCGTACTCATTAAGATCGACAGCAACACAGACAGCTAAATCATCTTCTAACATCTTTTTCACACTTTGGACAAACCCAGGCTCGGTAACAAAACCCATAACTTCAAAATTTAGGGAAAAAGAGCGATTATCTAAATTAACAGTTCCTACCCCTGCTATATTCTCATCAACGACTATAACTTTCTGGTGCATAAACCCATTTTTGTAACGATACAACTTGATACCGATTTTTTCCATTTCGGTGTAGTAAGAGAAGGAACATAAATAAACAAATAAATGATCGGGTCGATTTGGTAAGAGAATTCGCACATCGACACCTCGCATTGCTGCCAGTTTTAAGGCTGACAATGTTGCCTCGTCCGGCACAAAGTATGGACTAGCAATCCAGAGGTGAGTTTGAGCTTGATTAATTAGTTCGACGAAAAAAAGCTTACAAGCTGGCAGATGATCTGCGGGGCCTGTAGGAAGTATGAATACAGTTTGATTAGTTTCTCGATTAATTTTTACCTGCCAGTTAACTTCGAGAAGTTTTCGCTCTGCCCAATACCAATCTCGCACAAAAGAGTTTTGTAGGCTTTGTACACTTGGGCCTTCAAGCATGATATGGGTGTCGCGCCAGGGACTCAAGCGAGGATTTTTTCCTAAATATTCGTCACCAATATTTAGTCCACCGACAAATGCGATTTCTCCATCCACCACCAGAATTTTCCGATGATTGCGAAAATTAAATTGGAACCGATTACCCTGACCTTTAGTGGTGTTAAATGCACTCACTGCAATTCCATGCTGTTGTAGAGATTGGATATAAGGGCGAGATAGTTTCTTTGAACCAATTTCATCGTAGAGAAAATAGATGCTTATTCCTTGCTTGGCTTTAGCAATCAACGCTTCTTTAAACTCATTACCTGATTGGTCAGCGTTAACAGTATAGAATTGAAACAAAATATAATTTGTCGCCGATGCAATCTTTTTCAGCATCGCTTCATAGGTTTGCTGGCCATTAATCAGTAATTCGGCAGCATTGCCTGATGTGAAAGAAATTTCTGTAAAAGCCTCAGCTAATGGTTGCAATTCAGCTAAATTATCTGGTGGCGCAACCTGAAATTTAATCAGTTCGTTATAAGTCGGATGAATAAGCTTATAGTGTTGTGTATAGACTGAGCGCAGTGTTTCAGCATATCCATGAAATTTAGTTCTTCCTAAAATCCAATACAACGGAATCGCTAGCCAGGGAAAGGTAATTAGAGAAATGCTCCAGGCAATTGCCCCTTGGGAAGAACGCACATTCATCACTGCATGGGCTGCATGTATAACTCCCACGAAATGAACAACAACTGTAGCTGTGCTAAAAATAGCTAGAACACCAGCATCTACAACCATCTTAATTTTTTTGAGTATTGGTATAAGTAAATTCTGCCAGCAATGGCTTATGATCGGATGAACAAATTTGGTCTAGCACTTTAGCACTGGCTTTCTTCACACTGATATCTCGATAAAAGATATGATCTAAAGGTGGTGATAACAGGAAGCGTTTAATTTTCTCCTTCTCATCAGGTGCGAAAATTACAGGCGTTAATCCTAATTGAGTTGTTACTTGATTGAGAATAACTGCTCTTTTTCGACTCCAAGTATTGAAATCTCCTGAAAATATTAGTGGTCCCTGATGTATAGATAACGCTAGCTCTAATTCATTGAGTTGGATTTTAAATTTATTTAAATCTACAAAATTGATCAGATGAGTATTGATTGTCAGGAGAGTTGTGCTTTGTTCAGATAGTAAATACTCAGTTATTAAAGAAATTTTAGGAGTTTTAACAATCGGTTCATAATGTTTAGTAGTTATTACTTTTTTTGTAATTGGACTGATTGTTGATGCTGTAAAGATCCCTGAATAAGTTTGATGATGAATATCTACAAAATTAGGAGCAAAACTCCAATTCATTTTCAACCATTTTGCCCATTCTTTTACTTCTAACTTTAAAGAAAATTCTTGTAAAAATATAAGGTTGGGTTGATAAGTTGCAATTATTTTTGAAAAATCTTCTAACCAAGCGTTATTATAGTTTTGTTTAGCAATATTCCAACTGAGAACTTTAATTGATTTACTATTAATTTCTGTTTGAATTGAATTATTTTTATCAATTGTGAGTTCTTGTAAACGAAAAAATCTATAACCCGGAACAAATTTCGTAACGAGAGTGTTTACGTGTTCTTGAATATTAGGCATTACTAATATTAAAATGGATTTATTCTAGGTTAACCCGATTAAACAGTCGTTAGAGAAGAATAGCACGTTTGTAAAGCTATAAGCTATGCTCCATAAGCACTACAGCTTGAACTGAGCGAGTCTGCGTACTCTTACAGAGAAGCAAGCTACGCTTTTAGCGTCTCGTAGAGAGCGTGATTACGAATTACGAATTATTTAAACCAATGCCTCCTTTAGCGAATTCTTCAACAGTTTTTTGTGAGAATTCATGAGTTGCGATCGCCTGCAACATTGCCAGTGGTAAAGTTAAATGATCCGCCCCGGCTTGCAACGATGCGGCTGCTTCTTCAGGAGATTTGATACTAGCTGCCAAGATTTCCGTATCACTACCTTTAAGTACGCTAGCCATATCCCGCACTAAGGCAATTCCATCACCTAACAATCGGGTAGCTCGATTTACATAAGCTATGGCAATTTTAGCTCCTGCTTCCCGTGCTACTGCTGCCTGTGCTGCACTATAAATCGCTGTCACTGAACAGGTAATCTCTGGTGATAGACTCGCCACCACTTCAAACCCTAACGGTGTTGCAGGAATCTTCAAAATTGTTTGTGAACCAATAATCTCGAAAGCTTTTCTACCTTCAGCTAGCATCCCAGCTTTATCGGATGCCATAAGTTGATAGTATAACGGGCCATTTGTCAAGGCAACCAACTTTTTGAGCGTGGTTTCTGGTGGGGTATCGCTTTGAGATAACAACGTGGGATTTGTTGTAATACCTTTTACCCATCCCCAAAGCTTAACAACTTCAGCTTCCGATGCGATCGCTGAGTCTAGATATAGTGCCATACTTAATTCCTCACTTTTACTATCTGCATTTCTCCTGCTACACACCCTACATCGTTCAGAAGTTCCGCACTGATATTTCTGCCGATCCCGATCAGATAAGTATTTTACCTGTTTATCTATGCTTTTTTAAATACCTACCCTTGAAAACCACCATTCATTCCCCTTTCCTTAAGAAATGCATCAAATGTAAACCTATCCGGTAGCGAAGTTTGTGCGCCTAGTTTTGTCGCTGTCAAAGCACCTGCTGCTGCACCCCAAAGAACTGCTTGATGTAAGGAAAGTCCTTCAAAAAGCGCCGCCGCTAAACCACCATTGAAAGCATCGCCTGCGGCTACTGTGTCAACTGCATGAACTGAAAACGCGGGTACAAAAAACTTTTCTTCAGCAGTGGCACAAAAAACACCCTTAGCACCTAGTTTGACGATCGCACATTTCACACCCCGTTGCAATAAAACCGCAGCGGCTTTGGCTGCTTGTTCCTCTCCATTCACAGGAAAACCAACCAACTGCGCTGCTTCAACTTCATTCGGTGTAATAATGTCTACCAATGAATAGAGTTCATCTGGTAAATTAGATTGTGCAGGTGCGGGGTCAAAAATTACTTTTATATTTGCACCTTTTGCGGCTTTAGCAGCAGCAACCACGGCAGTAATAGGAATTTCTAGTTGTAAAAGTAGTGCTGTAGCTTCTGATAAAAAGTGGGATAATCGCTCTATATCTTCTTGATTGACGCGCCCATTTGCACCAGGAATGACGACGATTTGATTTTCACCAGTCTGACTCACGGTGATAATAGCGACTCCAGAACTAACAGTTTTATCCACAAAAATGTTATCAGTCTGCACACCAGATGCTTGCAAATTGTTAATAAGTTCCGAACCAAAATCGTCTGCGCCTACACGCCCCACTATCTGGGTAGGAATGCCCAATTTTGCTAATGCTACGGCTTGATTGGCTCCTTTCCCTCCCGAAACTTTAAAAAAATCTTCTCCTAGCAACGTTTCTCCTGCAACTGGCAACCGGGGTGTTGTTGCTACCAAGTCTATATTGATGCTGCCGAAGACGATAATACTCATGATGCTGATCTTAAAGTTATTTTGATTGATATTACAGGATGCCAGTAACGCAATATCATCACATCTCGCATACTGACAACTACTCAACCCAGTTTTCTAATAGGAGCGTGGGAATACGAGAAAACTCTCGCACATTATTGGTGACTAGGGTAACTCTTAAACTCAGCGCATGAGAAGCAATGAGCATATCCATTGCACCAATAATAAGTCCTCTACTTTCGAGATCACTTCTGATGCTGCCGTAAATCGTTGCAGATGCTTCATTGAATTCGACAATTTATAGAGGTAGCAGAAATTGCATCAGGGCGATGCGGTTTTTCTCTTGCTGTTGGCTTTTAGCAACTCCATATTCGAGTTCGGCAACGGTGATGGAGGAGATACCGACATCAGAAATGCTAAGAGTTTGGAATTTATCCAGTACTTTTTGGGGTTTTTGCTTGATGAGGTAAATGCAGATTGTTGGTATCAAGCAGGTATCGCATTTAGAAGTTCTCTCTGGTGTTGAGGAGTGCCTGATCTCTGGTAGTCATGAAATCATCAGAGAAATTGTCTAGACTGTCGATCAGGGATTGCCAGGGGTTATCTTTGGCAATGAGAACAATGGCGTTACCAATTTTTTTGATATAAACTTCAGTACCAGTAAGTTGAAAGTCTTCGGGCAAAATGACGATTTGGTGAGTACCATCAGTGGTGAGTTTGGCAGTGTTCATGATATTTTTTTCCTTAAAGTAGCTAGTATTTTATAACCTAGTCGTGCATGAAGTCCTGCTTTTTTTCTCTTTCAATTTCTTCCCATAACCCCTGAATAAGTTGTTCTACATATTGCTTATGTCCCAGAAAAGCTACACTATTGAAAAGTGGAAGCAGCGACTCTAAATACTCAACGCGCTTCTGATATACGGGAACCCAACTTCCTACACAAATCCAAGAGCTAGGTTCTAGTCTAAGTTTTTCAAAGTCATCGTATTTTTTGTTATGCTTTATAAAAAGGGCAACAAATAAACGTTTTCTTTTATATGAAAAGTCTGTAACTATATCAAATATAAACTGGGTAAACGGAATGTCATCACATCGAAATTCTAGTAATTTCATCAGTAGATGATCTTGCCGCTTGCCCAAAGTTTCATTATCTTTTCCATCTGCACTGACAATGAAAAATTCATTGAGGCTAATATATCCACAGTTAAGATGCTCTTGATTCCGTTTATAGAACCCATTTGACATCTAAGAAGGTGCTGCAAGCCTCTTAATCATTAGCCTGATGAAGCAGAGATTGAGTTTGGCAGTGGCACTAACC
>NZ_JBALEF010000101.1:0-217013 GCF_036918245.1 Nostoc sp. | reverse complement strand
TCGCTTTTTCGCGCTCCGCTTCCAGCACTTATTCAATATAGCGAACCCAACTACTCATGTCAACTATTTTCTCCAAAATAATTTGGGAGGGTTTCTGATTCTTCTGAAACTGCCCACAGTGCCGGGTTCTAGGCAACAATGGTTTATGCACTGTGTTGACTAAGGATGGAACGAGCGTGAATTTTCAGTCGGTAATAAGTTTATTGCATCATTTCTGGCGCGATCGCGGTTGTCTTATTGCCCAGCCCTACGATATTGAAAAGGGGGCTGGTACTAAGAATCCCCAGACTTTTTTAAGAGCATTGGGTCCGGAACCTTGGGCTGTTGCTTATGTTGAACCTTGTCGTCGCCCTACTGATGGACGCTACGGCGAGAATCCCAACCGCTTCCAACACTATTATCAGTACCAAGTTTTGATCAAGCCTTCACCAGATAATATCCAGGAGATTTATCTTGATTCATTGAGGGCTTTAGGCATTCGTCCTGAAGACCACGATATTCGGTTTGTAGAGGATAACTGGGAAGATGCAACGGTGGGAGCTTGGGGTACTGGGTGGGAAGTATGGTTAGATGGGATGGAAGTTACTCAATTTACCTACTTCCAACAGTGTGGAGGAATTGATTGCCGTCCGGTGTCGATTGAAATTACATACGGGTTAGAGCGGCTGACAATGTATCTCCAGCAAGTAGAAGCATTTACAAAGATACTGTGGACAGACAACATTACTTATGGAGATGTTTTCCTGCAAAGTGAGATTGAGCAGTGTACATACAACTTTGAAGCATCAAATCCTGAGTTGCTACTGACATTATTTAATTTGTATGAGCAGGAAGCTACCCAATTGACGGAACGAGGATTGGTATTGCCTAGCTTAGATTATGTAATGAAGTGTTCGCACACATTCAATCTGCTGGATGCTAGAGGTGTGATTTCGGTGACGGAGAGAACTCGCTATATTGCCAGGATTCGGCATTTGGCTAGGAAAGTAGCTCATTTATATGTTGAGCAAAGGGAGAAGTTGGGTTTTCCGTTGCTCAAAGATTTAAAACCAGTCATACAGCCACCTGTTTTACAGCCAGTTGTGCAGCAACTTGTTTCACAGTCAGTCTTATCACAAGCTGTTTCAGAGTCTACAGTTAAATCTCGTTACCAATATATTATTGATTGGCTGTTTTTGATTCCAATTATCTCTTATGTCTTTTGGCTAATACTTTCATTGTTTCGGTAGAAGAGTTTATGTATCAAACAATATAGACCATCCAAATACTTTTTACCTAGCTTCAGTAAGAGGATGTTTATAAAGTCTAATTTATAACTTACCTACGCGAGTACAAGTCGCGGCTACACAAACAAAACCTGCCTCCGCAGGTTAGCAAACCCTTGATTTTGCATTCTCTAAGCTAGGTATATCTTGATGATGTGGCTATTGTTAAAGGTTAGAAATACCGTTAAATCTTGAGTCTAGAACATTAAAGCTACAACGATAAGGCCCGCCTGTGCGGGCTTTGTTTGTATAAACTTGATGGACTATATTTCACTACAAGGATAAAAATTTTTCGCTGTTGCTGATTATAGAGATAAAAAACTCACGCATAGGCACTCCAAGCGCAGATAATAAGAGTTTGGAATATTTTATTTTTGAATTTCATAGCCAAATTCAGCAATGCCGATTTTTCTTTATTGCTGCCCTAGTTATTTTTAAGTCAGCTGCAAATTCGGATTGTCAGGTGCTTTTACAAAAATCTTATGATTCAAACCAGTGGTGTAATTATTTGTCTTGGCTACATTTTTGGGTTGTTGTTTACAGCAGTTCCTTGGGGTGGTGTGGGAATTTTGGTTCTGGGGATAGTGGGAGCAATTATTTTTAGAAGACGCACCACACTACAGCAATTTGCTCAGAAACCAGAAAATACTGGAAGCAAAAATAAGGCAGTGCCTAATATTTGGCAAACTATTCCCCATCCTCGAATATGGCTAGCTGCTGGCTTGGTGGGATTATTGGCAACTCTATATTTTCAATGGCGAATGCCACAACCGGGTGCAAAAGATATTAGTCAGTTTGTCCCGCCTGGAAATAGCAGCAATCAAGAACAACTTGTGATTGTACGCGGCGAAGTGGCGAGTAATCCCCGCTTAACTCGCAGTCAGCGAGGACAATTTTGGCTGGAAACGACTCAGTTAGATGAAGTTAAAAATAATAAAGGTTCAGCAGGTGTCCCACAAGGGGTTACAGGCAAATTGTATGTGACAGTCCCTATACTTCAGGCTACTGGGTTATACCCTAGTCAACAAATTGCTGTGACTGGGATTTTGTACAAACCAAAGGCGGCTTCCAATCCTGGTGGTTTCGATTTTCAGAAGTTTCTCAAGCAGGAAGGAACGTTTGCTGGTTTGATTGGGCGACAAATAAATGTTTTGGAGCCGGAACGTAAATGGGGATGGTGGCAAATTCGGGAGCGAATTGTGCGATCGCAAGTTCGTTGGTTGGGTATTCCTGAAGGGCCTCTTGTCAGTGCAATGGTTTTAGGCAGCAAAGCTGTTGATTTACCCTACGATATCCGCGACTTATTTGTACAAGCTGGATTAGCTCATGCTTTAGCGGCTTCTGGGTTCCAAACTTCTTTGATTTTGAGTGTAATTTTACAGTTAACGAGGCGGGCAAGAAAAGGAACGCAATTTACCCTTGGCTTTTTGGCTTTAATTATTTTTCTGAGTTTAACAGGGTTTCAACCTGCGGTTCTCAGAGCCGTGATTATGGGTTTTGCGGCATTAGTTGGTCTGCTATTAAAAAGGAAGGTAAAACAGTTCGGCTCGTTACTATTAGCAGCAACTCTGCTATTAGTGTTTAATCCTCTATGGATTTGGGATTTAGGTTTTCAATTGAGTTTTTTAGCAACACTAGGATTAGTTGTAACAGTACCCGCATTAGTCAGTCGCCTAGCATGGCTACCACCTGCGATCGCTGCTTTGATTGCCGTTCCCCTAGCTGCCACTATTTGGACTTTACCTGTGCAGCTTTTTGTCTTTGGAGTTGTACCATCTTATAGTCTGTTGTTGAATGTGGTTAGTACTCCATTAATTTCGATCATTAGTATAGGTGGAATCATCAGTGCGTTAGTAGGTTTAGTTTGGACTGAAGCAGGAAGCTTCCTAGCCGGGGTGTTACATTATCCTACTAATTGGCTAATTAAACTAGTGGAATTTTTTAGCAAGTTGCCCGGAAATTCTGTTGCGGTGGGCAGCATATCTACTTGGCAGCTTTTGGCGATTTATATACTAATTCTATTGGTCTGGCTAGTGCATTGGTGGCAAAGGCGATGGTGGTTTGCTAATATGATTGCGATTGGTTTAGTATTCATCCCCCTTTGGCATTATAAAAATACATTGTTTAGGATAACAGTCTTAGAATCTGGTACGGAACCAATTGTAGTTGTTCAAGATCGAGGTACTGTAACTGTAATTAATAGTGGTCATGAAGGTACAGGACGTTTTACAATTCTACCGTTTTTACAACAACAGGGTATAAATCAAATAAATTGGGCGATCGCAACTGATTTCCAAGGTAATCAAAGTAATGCTTGGTTTGAATTAATGCAACGTTTACCAATCAATAATTTTTATGAATATTCACCCCAAACAGATAATTCCATTACAAATCGGGCAATTCAACAGGAACTACAAAAACATCAAGGAATATATCAACCTTTGGCAGTTGGTCAAGCTGTGAAAGCTGGTTCGATAGTTGCGCAATTAATCAATGACCAATTACCGATTTTACAATTACAAATTTTAGACCAGAATTGGTTATTAGTAGGTAATGTTAAGTCTAAAGAGGTACAACAATTAGTTAAAAATGGAAGTTTGACTCGCCCGCAAGTGCTTTGGTGTGCCCCGGAATCATTGAAAGATTTAGTTATTGCTTTGCAACCACAAGTAGCGATCGCTTCTTCTGCCAACTTTGATCCAAAAACTTTATCTGAACTGAATCAAAGCCAAACTAAACTGTTCTTTACGGGACGAGATGGGGCTATTCAATGGACTCCTAATGGTCAGTTTGAGGCGTTTATTGAATCAACAGAAAATAAATCATCTGTTTTATAAAAAACTTAAAAAGTCGGTGAATTCAAATTGTATTAAATTTATGACAATCTACTTTTATAGCACTCGTGAAGAATATGGCTGTTTCTCTAACTTTTCACCCCACGGTTTTGAATTAGATGGATTATACTGGTCAACTAGCGAACACTACTTTCAAGCACAAAAGTTTGTAGGTACACCTCATATAGAACAAATACGCCTAGTTAAAACACCTAAAGATGCGGCAAGAATGGGGCGTGACAGAAGCCGTCCCCTACGTCAAGATTGGGAACAAGTTAAAGACGACATCATGCGGCAAGCTGTGCTATGTAAATTTCAAACTCATACAGATATTAGAGATATCTTACTTTCCACAGGAAATGCAGAAATTGTTGAGAACTCGCTTATCGATTTTTACTGGGGTTGCGGAGCCGATGGCAGTGGGAAAAATATGCTAGGAAAAATTTTAATGGAGGTGCGGGATATCCTGCACCATACATACAAAGCAGATATTAATAATAAAAGTGTAAAATAATCTTGTAGAAAATAGTTTTTTAATCGAACTACTCTAGACGTAGAGAACACGAGGAGATAAGAAATAAAGACGATCGCAAACGCTCTAAAACTTCTATAGAGTTATTATTCTTCATGAGTGGTAATCTAAAAATCTCGATTAAAATTCAATAGCGATCGCTGTATAAACTCTCACCTCTTCTAAACTTATGCTGTGGTAAACCAGACTGCTGAAAGATGCATCCTGGTTTTGGGAACACTAGATTTAGCACCAGACTTCACAGGAAGGAGTTGATATCTAAAGGCGAATGGAATAACCAGATCGAAAAATACAGCTCCCTTGCAATTACCCATAACATACCTAAAACCAGTGAAGCGTAATACCATTACCCATGAATTTGATTCTAGTTCGCAAGCAGAAATAATACCTCCAAAAGAAAGTGATGACCATTTGTCAGAAGCGTCCAACCTACTGCAGCAAGGAATTCAACAGCAGCAAGCTGGTGAATTAATAACGGCTATGAAGTCTTTACAGCAATCCTTGGAGCTATTTCAGGCAGTTGGCGATTTGCAAAAACAAGCACAGGCACTTTCTTTTTTAGGATTGGTAACTTACAGTTCTGGAGACTACAAAGGTGCTATCTCTTACTCCCAACAGTGTTTGTCTTTGCTCAATAACACCTCAGATTTAGCATTGCAGATGCAAGCTCTTTCCCATTTAGGCAATGCATACCGCCACCTAAATGACCATAATAAGGCTATTGAGTTTCTAGAAAAATGTTTGAAAATAACCCAACAAGTGCAAGACAAGCGCAGTCAAGTGGCAGCACTGAATAATTTGGGATTGGTATATAAAGCTTTAGGAAATTTTACACAAGCCATTGAATATCAGCAGCAAAGTCTAGAGATTGTGCGGGAACTCAAAGATAATTGGGGCGAAGAACAGGTACTCAAGAATTTGGGTAATGCTTGGTATGCTTTGAACAATTATCCAAAAGCGATCGCCTATTATGAGCAGTGCGTAGTACTATCACGCTCCTTAAAAAATGTTCGCAGTGCTTCTCAGGTGCTAAAGAATCTGGGCAATGCTTGTTATGCTTTAAATGATTATACTAAAGCCATTAAGTATTATGAAGATCGGTTGCAATTAGCCAAAGAAATTCAAGACAAGCGTAGTGAGGAACAGTCTTTAAATAGTTTAGGAGTTGCTTGTGAAGCTTTGGGTGACTATAACAAAGCAATTACATATTATGAAGAACGTTTGTTGTTAGCTATAAATATCAAAGATCGTCGCAGTGAAGAACAAGCTCTTGCCAGTCTGAAAGTCGCTTGCTACGCCTTGGGTGATTATGCCAAAGCTATGCAATATCAGCAGGGAACATCTTCAAATAGTTAAAAAGTAAGATTGGAAAACAATTCAAAATTACTCGCACAGATCAATTCATCCCATTGTCTTTTGTTGTTGGAGATATACAAGAACTTCTAATGTATCTACTTGGGGAAATTCTGCGTAAAAATTACTCACACTCCAGAAGGGTTCGGGTGTTTCCAAGACTATTGTGCGATCGCCCCATTGTTCTAACCAAGGTAGCAATTTTCGTGGCGCTACTGGAGTACATAACCAAACTGCTGCTGGAGAAAGCGCTCTCATGGCAGTTGCTGCTACCGCTATTGTCATACCTGTAGCAATGCCATCATCAACTAAGATCAGCGTAGCATTTTCTGCATTAAACTGCGGACAAGGAGGAATTAATTGAGCTTCAAGAGACTTAGCTTGCTTGATCGCTTTATTTAAAGCCGCTTCTCGCCACCGCGCATCATGTTTAGGGCGAAATAGCTTTTGATCAGTCCAAAGAACATTTCCCGAAGTAGTCACTGCACCAATTGCTAACTCTGGGTTTTCTGGATGGCTAATCTTTTTTGCCACAATAATTGTCAACGGACAATCTAAAAGACGTGCTATTGGTGCTGCTACTGGTACACCCCCTCTTGGCAAAGCATAAATAATTGGTACAGGCTTTATCCCAGAATCAATAGTTTGCTGAAGCAAAACATGATGAATTACTCGCGCCAATAACTCACCTGCATGGGTACGATCGCCGAAAAGTGGGGTATGTGACATGGTTTCCCCCAGCATCTTAGGACGGCACTGCTTTTATCATGACTGAATTTTGTCTCAAATTAACTGATACAATAAGATTTGTATAAATAATTAAGTATTCAGCAAAAGTTTATTGTTCTGACCAATATCCAGCCACAGGGCTATTTAACTCAGATATAACAGCTGGCGCTGATGCCAAAATCCTGATTTTCATGAGCAGCGAAACCCAACTCAGCCTCTTCGACGACTCAACTTTTAACCAACGAGAACTGATTCCTACAGACGCGAAAATTCCGATCGCTCCCGGAACTTATTCTGACATAACCGAGTTGACACAGCATTGCGATCGCTGTCACCGTTGTGCGTTGGGAGACACTCGTACTCATGCTGTTGTCGGACGTGGCAATCTCAAAGCACCAATTATGGTTGTGGGAGAAGCGCCAGGTCAAAATGAAGATGAAACGGGTTTACCATTTGTAGGCAGATCGGGGCAATTGCTGGAGAAAATTTTGGCATCAGTGAATCTAACTACTGATCGTGATGTATATATTGCCAATATCAATAAATGTCGCCCACCAGATAATAGAGTTCCCACTCCTGTAGAAGTGGCAGCTTGTCTACCCTACCTACTAGAACAAATTCGCTTAGTTGATCCCAAAATAATTCTGTTAACGGGTGCGACTGCTGTCAAAGGTATCACTGGCGATAAGCGGGGAATTACGAAAATTCGCGGACAGTGGCTAGAGTGGGAAAGGCGTTTATGTATGCCAATTTTTCATCCTTCCTACTTGCTGCGTAACCCTTCTAAGGAAAGAGGTGCGCCGAAATGGTTGATGTGGCAGGATATCCAGGCAGTGCGTGCCAAGTTAGACGAAATCCAAAATAACAGCTAATGCTTAATTCCGTCTTTTTTAAAGCTTGTCACTACCAACATTTTTTCAATTACTCATTTCATTGCTCTCCCGGTTGGGAATAAATTCTAAAGCTAATAGCTAAAATCTTCTCAAAAGGACTAAATATAAGATTTTAAGCGATTTAGATGACTAGACTCTGTGAAAGAGAAAATTTCACTTTACTGATTGCGATCGCTTATTTTAATTGAATATGACCACTTCCTCGCTAGGGGTAAAACGGAAGCTAGCGTGCTCCTTGGCAAAGGGCACGCTAGCACAGGTAAGGTACTTTGGTTATTGGTAATTGAGCAGACTCGATATTACCTTTTACCTTTTAGACGCGAAATTTCAAGTCTCTATTCGTCGTCAAAATCATCTTCGTCGTCTTCCTCTTCTTCCTCGTAATCGTCGTCGTCTACTACTTCGTCAGCAATTAATTCATCTTCTTCATCTAGAATTGACCTTTCTGCACGTCTGCTGCCAAAGCCAGATTCCCCAAGAGTAGGAGAATCTAAATTATAGGTGCGAGCTGTGCGATCGTCTAAGACCATATCTAGGGGATCATCAACTTCATCTAACACACTACTGGTAATTTCAGCAGCATAGTCATCGATCGCTCCTGGTTCTTCATAGGTATTGTATCCAGTACCAGCCGGAATCAATCGCCCGATAATTACGTTTTCCTTTAATCCGCGCAGCCAGTCAGATTTGCCTTCGATAGCGGCTTCGGTGAGTACCCGTGTTGTCTCTTGGAAGGAGGCGGCGGAAATAAAGCTATCGGTGTTCAACGATGCTTTGGTGATCCCTAACAATACCGGGGTATACTGTGCCCTCGCACCGCCTGTAATTGCCATAGCTTCGTTTACCTGCTCAACTTGGCGCAGTTCCACCAATTCGCCGGGAAGCATTGTGGTATCACCACCATCATCAATCCTGACTTTGTTGGTCATTTGGCGAACAATCACTTCAATGTGCTTATCGGAAATATCAATCCCTTGAGACTGATACACCATTTGCACTTCATTCACCAAGAATGTCTGTACCTTCTGTAAAGCAAGGCTAGCACAAGCATAGATTCCATCTTCGGAACCCAGGCTAAAGAAGATTTCCAAAATTTCGTGGGGATTAGATGGGCCATCAGTTAACGGTTGTCCCGCTAATACCATTGAGCCATCTGGCACAATCAAGTTTTGTCCTGGTCCCAAAGGATAATCTGTCACCACGCCATTTGATTCTACGACCTTAATAGCGATCGCTTCATCACCATCACCGTAAACTACCTTAACTTCTCCACCCCGCCGACATAAGATGCACGCTTCTTTGGGTTTACGAGCTTCAAGTAGTTCCTCAATGCGGGGCAAACCTTGAATGATATCTCCGGTTTTGGCGCGTTCAAACACCAGCAACACCAAGTTATCACCCCGTTGCACCAAATCGCCGTCTTCTATCTGCAAAACAGCACCAGGGCTGACTCGATAAGGGCGACCGATACGGGTAGTAATAACGAAGTTTTTAGTACTCAAAGCTGATTCCCCACCAGATGCAGCAGTGGCACTTTTAACATCCACTACCTGTCCTGATTCTGGGGCAAAAACTCCAGGAGCAACTTCTGTACCTTCTACTAGTAAGTCACCCACTTTTACCTTGGGTTGGGTACTAGTATTAATGGTGAGCCTGTCAACCTCACGCAACACCAAACAGCGACGCACGTTTTCGGTTCCTTTTTGGACACCCCGCACTTCCCCCCCTTCTTTACACAAGATTTGGGTACGTGCGACTACAGAACCTGGGGCGATGGTTAGCCCATCGTGTACCTCAAGTGTCGTCTGGGTGCTACCTTGGGTGGCATCGGCGGTAATGTCTCGACGAATTACCAAGGATTCCAAAATTACCAGTTGTAAACGTTGAACTTCTGGGTCTTCAGTATCCTCTACTAATTCAATATCTGCTGCAAGGGGTGAAGCATTATGGTCTTGTTCCCCTTCTTGCTCAATTTCCAGCACTAGCTGGGTTCGCAGCAGTTCCACACCTTCAACAGATTTGACGCGTTCTGAATCTTTATAAGGTAGTCGCTGTACCGCTCTTAATTGAATCGATCGCCCGGTTTGTTGACTTACCGATGTCG
The DNA here is from genome assembly GCF_036918245.1 of Nostoc sp. GTDB lineage: Bacteria > Cyanobacteriota > Cyanobacteriia > Cyanobacteriales > Nostocaceae > Nostoc. The sequence continues at coordinate 207,303 of NZ_JBALEF010000101.1, read as the reverse complement.
TTGATGGCACATCTGGATTATCTGGTACGGCAAACTCAACTACTGGACGACTCAACAGGGCTGGCCCTTCTGGTGTCTCGACATACTGGATATAACGCAATTCCGTGGCGGCGTTGCCTTGGAATTCCTCACCTGGTTGGATGAAGGTGTTATCTCGCCCGATAACTGATTCGGGATCGTCCACCATCAGCAGTTCCCCTGGCTTCACGACCACTTCCCGTAGGATGTCGTTTTTCTGCGTCACTTCTACCACACCACTGTTTTGGCAGAAGATATCTTTCACGACTTCGGTGCCAGCTTCGACAAACTGACCGTCTTCCACCAACAGTAAGGAGATATCTTTATTAACTTCGTGGCTTTCTTCAGGAATCCACAATAAGGTACCGCCCTGCACGACTTCATAACCCAGCTTGGCTTTACCTTTTTTCTGAACTTCGACACCCGCAAATTTCAGGAATCCACCAGTGGTTGTGCGATAGCGGTCATCAATTAACTCAGCTACTACTTGACCATTTTGCACTTTTGTGCCTGGTGTAGCCCGAAGGTTAAATACCTGGTTGTTGCCCGTGGAAACTAAGTAGTTATTACGACCTTGGGAACTTTGAACTGTCACCGTTGCCTGGTCTAAGACCACAGAAGCGGTGATAATCTCAATTTCCCTGGTACTCTTACCTGGGGTAGCTTCTGGCAAGCGCACCACACCGCCGTGCAAACTGGCTAACTTGGTTTCTGCTAAAACTCCATTAGAAGCGATCGCATCACCATTTTTCACCACCAATTCTGCACCGGGCGGTAAGTTGTAAACTTCCCCAGACAAAATCCAAATCAAGCCACCGCGTGCGGCTGTGGTTGTGGTATTACCCTGACGGTCGGTTTTTTGTTCTGGAACTACTTCGGCAAATTGCACTTCCCCTGCCAAGTCAGAAGCAACATCTTTAACGGCTTTTTCTGTATTAGTCCGAGTTGTGCGTCCACCGAGGGCAACCTCTGCCAACAACTGACCTTGTTTTACCTTATTTCCATCAAATACATATAGTGTTGAACCTTGGGTAAGATGAACCTCTTGGTTCTCTGGAGTAACATCACCTACTTTTGTTGGCTCCAAAAGCATGATGCCATTAGCCTCAACATAGAGGGCATCTTCCCCATGGCGGGTACGATATGTTCTGGTTTTCAGTTTCCGGGGAAGTTTGACAGTCCCATCAATTTTAGAACGAACTTGTTGCGCCACTTCCCCAGTAAACACCCCACCCGTGTGGAATGTCCGCATGGTTAACTGAGTACCAGGTTCGCCGATACTTTGAGCAGCAATAATCCCCACAGCTTCGCCCAAATCTACCATCTTGGCGTGGGCCAAACTCCAGCCGTAGCAGTGTTGACAGACAGAACGTGCAGCTTCACAAGTTAATGGCGATCGCACCACAACTTGTCCCACCCCAGATTTTTCAATTTTCTTCGCCAAATCCTCAGAAATTGGGGAATTGCGTGCTGCAATCACTTCTTTTGTCACCGGATGCACCACATCTTCACCAATTACCCGTCCCATCAAGCGGGTTGCTAGAGGAATCAAGGTTTTGGCCCCTTCTGTCATTGGTTGAATGTTAAGACCCCTAGTGGTGCCGCAGTCAAATTCCCGAATAATTACATCCTGGGATACGTCCACCAAACGGCGGGTGAGATAACCAGAGTCAGCCGTTCGCAACGCAGTATCCACCAATCCTTTTCTGGCACCGTAAGACGAAATAATGTATTCCGTCACTGTCAGTCCTTCACGGAAGTTGGTTTTGATGGGCAAATCGATAATTTCCCCTTGAGGATCTGCCATCAGTCCCCGCATCCCCACCAATTGCCGCACTTGAGAGATGTTACCCCGTGCACCGGAGAATGCCATCATATATACGGAGTTTAGGGGATTAGTCTTCTTGAAGTGAACGACTACTTCATCTTTCAAAGCTTCACTGGTACCGTTCCAGGTATCGATTACCTTTTGAAAGCGTTCTACTTCCGTGATTTCTCCCCGTTGATAACGGGTTTCAGTGGCGCGAATTTCTTCTTCGGCTGCTTCTAAGAGCAATCGCTTAGTTGGTGGCACCATCAAGTCATCTACACTGATGGAAACCCCTGCTTTGGTAGCGTAGCGAAATCCTAAATCTTTCAGTTTGTCCGCCATTACTGCGGTTCGCGCCGTACCATAATATGTAAAGGCCCAAGAGATTAAATTTCTCAGCTGACCTTTATCAACCACCCGATTGCGAAAAATCATTTTTTCGTTAGTCATTAGTCATTAGTCCTGAGTCATCAATAATTAATAATTCGTAATTCGTAATTCGTAATTAATTCTTCAATTACGAATTACGTTAGCGCAGCGTTAGCGAGTCCGTGTACTCTTTCAGAGAAGCAAGCTACGCTTTTAGCGTCTCGTCGAGAGCGTCATTAGAAATTACGAATTAACTTGCTAGTGCTTCCTGAATAGCATTATTGTAAATAACGCGACCGGGAGTGGTATATATATACTGAGAAAGTACATTGCCTTTAGCGTCTTGTCTGACTCGACGGAACTTATAAAGTAGTGTGCGGGTACCATCCTCGTTTTCTGTCACTTTCACGGGTTCTGTATCCGGTTGGTCTGATTCTATTTCACCGTCAAACCGCACATAGATATAGGCGTGCAAGTCAATTTGCTCTTGCTGGAAAGCCATAATTACGTCCTCTAGCGAAGAAAAGTACTTTCCTGCGCCTTTTGTTGCACCGGGATTTTCTGCTGTTAAGTAATACGCCCCCAACACCATGTCTTGGCTAGGCGTAATAATGGGTTTACCTGTGGCTGGTGACAAAATATTGTTAGAAGCCAACATCAATAACCGCGCTTCAGCCTGACTTTCTAACGACAGCGGGACGTGTACCGCCATTTGGTCGCCGTCAAAGTCGGCGTTAAACGCTGGACACACGAGAGGATGAAGTTGAATCGCTCGACCTTCTACTAAAATTGGTTCAAAAGACTGAATCCCCAAGCGGTGCAATGTTGGCGCCCTGTTTAGCATCACTGGGTGTCCTTCAATCACCTCTTCCAGCACATCCCAAACACTGGGATCATTACGTGATATCAGCTTTTTCGCAGCTTTGATATTATTTACCATGCCGCTACGAATCAGGCGGTTAATCACAAATGGTTGAAATAGCTCAATTGCCATTTCTCTAGGCAAACCGCACTGGTGAATTTTCAGCTTTGGCCCGACAACAATTACCGAACGTCCAGAGTAGTCAACCCGTTTACCTAACAAGTTTTGTCGGAAACGTCCTTGCTTACCCTCAATAATGTCGGACAAAGATTTCAGTGGTCGGTTATTTGCCCCTACCACAGTGCGTCCCCGACGACCATTGTCAATCAAAGCATCCACTGCTTCTTGCAGCATCCGCTTTTCGTTCCGCACAATAATCTCTGGTGCCAAAATTTCTTGCAAGCGTGCCAAACGATTGTTGCGGTTAATTACCCGCCGATACAAATCATTTAAATCACTGGTGGCAAACCGTCCGCCATCTAGCTGAACCATTGGGCGCAAGTCGGGGGGAATCACAGGAATAACTGCCATTACCATCCACTCTGGTTTGGAACCAGTGGCGATAAAGTTGTCAATCACCCGCAGTCGCTTAATTAGCTTGGCCCGCTTTTGCCCCTTGGCGTTGCCAATTTCTTCCCGTAGGCTTTCCGCTTCTTGTTCTAAATTAATATCGGCAAGCAAGCGCAACAGTGCTTCGGCACCAATACCTACCTCTACACCTTGCAGCTGAGAATCTTCGCTATAAATTTGGTCTTCTATTTCCAACCACTGGTCTTCACTCAGTAGCTGTTTGTAAGTTAAAGTTTCGGCATTACCTGGACTCAGGACAACATAAGAGTTGAAATAAACAATCTGCTCGACATCCCGCAAGGGCATATCCAACAGAATGGAAATATAGCTAGGAATGCCTTTGAGATACCAAACGTGAGCTACTGGTGCGGCGAGTTTGATATAGCCCATACGGTGGCGACGCACCCGTGACTCAGTGACTTCTACCCCACAGCGCTCACAGACAATACCTCTATGACGGACTCTTTTATACTTGCCACAATGGCATTCCCAATCTTTTGCAGGACCAAAGATCCGCTCACAAAATAAGCCATCCATCTCTGGCTTGAGAGTTCGGTAGTTAATCGTCTCTGGCTTGGTAACTTCACCGACTACCTGACCATTGGGCAATGTTCTCTCGCCCCACTGACGAATGCGTTCAGGGGAAGCCAAGCCGATTTTTACGTAGTCAAACTGATTAGTTTGGGCAGGTCTCATACTTAAGTGCTGAGTTCCGAGTTTTGAGTTTTGAGTATATTTAGTTTTAAAGTTTGAATTAAGAGATATCTAAATGCTAAATGCAAATTTCTGGTTTTTTCAAGACTCAGTATTTAGCATTTAGCACTCAGCACTCCTTACTCGTCATCTTCCAGCGATTCGCGAGAAAGAGATTCGTATGTAGGTCGAGGAGGTGTGCGACGGGCTGATTGGTCTGCCATCAAATCGACTTCCACATCTAGGGAACTGCCGTCTGCTTGGGTTTCTACCTTGTGTACGGCAATATCTAACCCCAATGATTGCAACTCGCGCATTAGGACTTTAAAGGATTCTGGCGTTCCAGGTCGAGGAATTGCCTTACCTTTAACGATCGCATTTAACGCTTCATTCCGTCCTTGCATATCGTCAGATTTAACTGTGAGCAATTCCTGTAAGGTGTAAGCGGCACCAAAGGCTTCCAATGCCCACACTTCCATTTCCCCAAACCGCTGACCACCTTGTTGTGCTTTACCACCCAAGGGTTGCTGAGTCACTAGGGAGTATGGGCCTGTAGAACGGGCGTGGATCTTATCATCCACCAAATGCACCAGTTTCAGCATGTAAGCCACACCGATAGTAATTGCTCGGTCAAAGGGTTCACCTGTACGACCGTCATACACCATGATTTTGCCTGGATTATCTGGGTTATATACCCAGTCTTTCCCTGTTTCGTCCCGTGCTTCTTGCAATTTGCCATGCACGATTCGGCGAGATGACTCTTCACCGTACATTTCATCAAAGGGAGTAATCTTAAATCGTACTCCCAAGGTTTGACCAGCCCAACCCAAGAGACATTCAAATACTTGTCCGACGTTCATCCGACTGGGTACACCCAAGGGGTTAAGTACAATGTCCACTGGTGAACCATCGGGCAAATAAGGCATATCTTCTGCTGGTAATATCCGAGAAATAATCCCTTTATTACCGTGGCGTCCTGCCATTTTGTCACCAACTTGGATTTTGCGTTTTTGAGCAACATATACACGGACTACCATATTGGCTCCTGGCGGTAGTTCATCGCCTTGTTCACGAGTAAACAAGCGCACATCAACTACCCGACCTTTTTCACCATTTGGTACTCGCAGGGAATTATCCCGCACATCCCGCGCTTTCTCACCAAATATGGCCCGCAACAGTTTTTCTTCTGGCGGTTGGTCCGATTCACCTTTTGGTGTGACTTTTCCTACCAAGATATCACCAGCTTCTACCCACGCCCCAATGCGAATGATTCCTTGTTCATCCAACTGACGCAATGCATCTTCCCCGACGTTGGGAATTTCTCTGGTGATTTCTTCTGGCCCCAGTTTGGTTTGTCTGGCTTCAATTTCATATTTTTCAATGTGAATTGAGGTGTAGACATCATCCTGCACCAGTCTTTCAGAGATTAAAATCGCGTCTTCGTAGTTGTAGCCTTCCCAAGGCATATAGGCAACAACGATATTTTGTCCTAGCGCCAATTCACCGCCTTCGGTGGATGAGCCATCAGCCAATACCTGACCAGCAACAACCCGTTCACCAATGCGGACGAGAGGTTTCTGATTTAAACAGGTGTCTTGGTTTGAGCGTTGGTACTTGGAAAGGGTGTACTTAATTTCTGGGGTGTTAGGTTTAGGACGAACACGAATTTCTGTGGCATCCACATAGGTGACATCACCATCGGTGCGCGATACAACCACCATCCCGGAGTCTCTTGCTCCTTGTGCTTCCAAACCAGTACCCACCAGAGGACGCTCTGGCTTGAGCAAGGGTACTGCTTGGCGTTGCATGTTCGACCCCATCAGCGCTCGGTTAGCGTCATCATGCTCCAAGAAGGGAATCATGCTGGTTGCTACCGACACAATCTGTACGGGAGATACTGCTACGTAGTCAACCTGTTCTGGTGTTGTGGTAGAAAATTCTTGGCGATAGCGGACTGGCACTTGTGGTCCAATAATGTGCCCTGTTTCATCTACAGGAATATCTCCAGGGGCAACCCGCAGGTCATCTTCTTCATCGGCTGTCATATAGGCTGGAGGCAGATCAAATCTTACTCGCCCATTTTCCACAGGTCTAAATGGTGTTTCTAAGAACCCATACAGGTTTACCCGTGCATGGGTTGCTAAGGAGCCAATCAATCCGGCGTTGGGGCCTTCTGGTGTCTCTATCGGGCAAATGCGTCCATAGTGACTAGGATGAATATCCCGCACAGCAAATCCAGCGCGTTCACGGGTTAAACCACCAGGACCAAGGGCACTCAGACGGCGTTTGTGGGTTAGTTCTGCTAGGGGATTGGTTTGATCCATGAACTGACTTAACTGGCTGGAACCAAAGAATTCTTTAATTGCTGCTACCAATGGTTTGGGGTTCACCAAGGAAGCAGGAGTCAATACTTCAGCATCAGATACAGTCATCCGTTCCCGAATGATTCTCTCTAGGCGGTTTAAGCCCACCCGCACTTGGTTTTGCAGCAATTCACCGACGCTTCTCACCCGTCGATTACCCAAATGGTCGATGTCATCGATGTTACCGATGTCATATTCTAGGTTGATCAGGTAATCCACGGCTGCCAAGATATCCCCAGCAGTCAACACGCGCATTGTGTCTGGGACAGAAAGGCGCAATTTCTTGTTGAGTTTGTACCGTCCGACGCGACCAAGGTCATAACGTTTCGGGTCAAAGAATCGGGAGTCTAAGAGCTGTTGTCCACCTAAGACTGTAGGAGGTTCACCAGGACGCAGTTTCCGATATAACTCCATTAGGGCTTCTTCTTCAGAAAACTGCCCTTCTTTTTCGATGGTTTTTTGGAAATATTCTGGATGGCGTAAGGCGTCAAAGATTTCGTTGTCTGATAACCCTAAAGCCTTTAGTAGTACCTGCGCTGATAGTTTGCGGGTTTTGTCGATACGTACCCACACCAAATCGTTACGGTCTGTTTCAAATTTCAGCCATGCTCCCCGGTTGGGAATTAAGCTAGCCGAATAAGTACGTCGCCCGTTTTTGTCGATTTCTGATTTGTAATAGACCCCTGGCGATCGCACTATTTGGTTGACAATTACCCGCTCGGCTCCGTTAATAATAAACGTGCCGCGATCGGTCATCAAAGGCAAATCCCCAATGAATACCTCTTGCTCTTTGATTTCCCCGGTTTCTTTATTAATTAGACGTGTGGGAACATACATTTGGACAGCATAAGTACTATCCCGCCGTTTGGCTTCTTCGACGCTGTACTTTGGCTCCTTGAGTTTGTAGTTATGACCCAAAAAGTGCAGTTCTAATTTACCCGTATAATCTGTAATAGGACTAAAGGAGTTCAGTTCTTCTATCAGCCCTTCTTCTAAAAACCAGCGAAAGCTTGACCGCTGGATTTCAATCAAGTCGGGTAACAGAAAGGCGGGTTCCATATATGTTTCTTTAGTCATGGCTTTACCTTTGTCAACCTGGTTAAATTTTCCCTTGGACACTGCTGTTTGACGCTTCCCACTGCTAGCCAGTGCCCTTGGCTGTTTGGGAACTTTTTCTTACAAACTTGTTGTGATTTACATCTGTAGGCAAACGCAGCGATTAAATCTGGCTGGAATGAGCAATTTTCATAAGGAAAATTGCCCTTAATAGGGACTAAGGAATGGGTACTGGGTACTGGGCACTAGGGCAGCATGGGAAAAGTTGCTGAAAGTCTTTCCCCTCACTCTGCATCTCATGCCCAATGGAGCCATTGGCTTTTCCTGTCAAACACGCTATGCGTAGCTTGCTTAAGAGTAAGGGTAAAAGTCGGCAAAGCCGCCTAACACACTGGCTCCCCAATGCCCATTTCAAATAGAATATCCAGTTAAAATATTCCTGAATTTGATTTACTTTTTTCACTTCCCCTCCAAAAAGCGCGTTAATTCGCTGACGCAGCTCCACACAGTGTGTTTTAAATCTACCCCGCTGTTGATACTCTCAGTGATATTTTAGATATTCTAAGACTGAGGGAATGATCCGCACCTTGTCGATTTTGAATCAGAATCACTTCATTTTGCTGGATTGTACTCACAAGGCAATTTTTGTTTAACGATTTTGAATAGGTTCAATACACACTAAGCCGATGTTGTGCAAAAGTCTAGCTCAATTTAGGTTGGCACAATTAGTCATGTGTGGAGAGCATCCGCTTGTAGAGATTTTGAGGATGGTTGAAGCCATAACAGCATGGAAAATCAGGATGAGAAGTTTTATGTTCCTTCCATTATCATTATGGCGCAAGCAAAATGTTTTTGAGGGAATAATATTAGCATATTTTTGTCCCCCTATAGGTTTATTTTTTTTACACAACTTAACAAAAGATACTAGAATACACTTGATATTGACAAACCGAATAATTCACAGGCATTTTGGGTGGTTTGATGGGCGATCGCCTCTACCGTTTCATGACGCAGTTTAGCTACTTGCTCGGCTACATAAAGTACGTAGGCAGGCTCGTTGCGCCTCTCACCCCGTTTTGGTACTGGAGCGAGAAATGGGCAGTCTGTTTCAATCAGTAGGCGATCGCGACTTACCATTGCAGCTGAGGATTGGATTGCTTTGGCATTTTTGAACGTTACCGTACCGCTAAAGCTTATATAAAAGCCTAAATCGAGAAACCATTGAGTTTCTTCAGGTGTTCCTCCCCAGCAATGCATCACACCCCGTACTCTTTCTCCTTTGAGTTGCCGCCATTTTTGCAACACTTCTCTGGTTGCCACGGCAGCATCACGGCAGTGGATAATCACTGGTAAGTTTAGTTCAGATGCGAGCGCCAACTGGGACTCGAACACCATATACTGTTGCTCATAGTTCTCAGCTTTGTAAAAATCCAGCCCCATTTCCCCAATTGCTACCACATTTGAGTCAGAACTCGCTAAAGTTTTGATTTTATCAACTGTCTCGCTATTCCATTTATCAGCATCTAAAGGATGTAATCCTACAGCAAAACTAATTTCGGGAAACTCTTGGGCTATGGATTGAATACTGGAAAACTCCTCCGGGTGAACACAGGAATGCACTAAACGCACTACACCTGCTTCTTGCCACCGCGATCGCACTATTGCTAAATCCGGCTGGAAACTATCAAAGTTAAGATGTACATGCGTGTCTATCAGTTGCATCTTTTGCCCTTTGTTGTTTGTCCTTCATCATTTGTCGTTTGTTTTGTTCCCAATAACTAATGACTAAGGACAAATGACCAATGACTACTCAGCTATTTGTGTGAGGGGTTTTAGTCTGTGAGCCAATCTTGATTTTTTCCTTGCCCCATTGTTTGGGTGAAGAACACCTCGTTTGATCGCCTTATCAATTTTGCCGTAAGCCTCGGATAACCTAGCCTGCGCTTCTTGTTTTAATTCTGGGGTAGGATTACCTGTATAAGCAGCTACAGCATTTAGGTATTTTTTCATCAGCGTCTTGACTGCTGATTTGTAAGATTTATTACGCAGTCGGTTACGTTCTGCGATTTGGGCACGCTTGAGAGCAGACTTTGTATTCGCCACAGTCAATTCCAAAAATACGATGATTAATTATGTACACACACTACTAGACTTACTAATATAGCATCCAAATTGCCAATGTTATAATTTCCTAAAAAAATTATGGGATTAGGTATTGGGCATGAATGAATATCAATCAATATTAGTTAGTATTAGTTCCATAGTGTCTACTCGCCAATTGAGTATTTCGTCAATTGAGGAAATGCGTTAAAATAAAATGCATCTAAAATAACTGTCACCCTAACTCATCACAACCTGATTAAGCAATGTGATTGTCAATAAATATAATTTGTCCGTAAAGCAAATGTATTATTTAGAGGCAGAAACTGTAAAGAGCTAAATCTCAGGAGTTCTCAAGTATAGAACCGATATATCGTGTCTGTACACACATTAACTAGTAAAAGTTAGGGAAATAAGTAAAAATTATACTCAGACCCTACCCCCTGTAAATTCAGGGGATTGGATGTGTAAACATACCATCTGCACCCCACAAGGATTGAGGGAAAGGGTGTAAGGATAGCGGGAAATGGCACACCTGCTTCCTGCGGCTAGCCAGTCAAGGCTTGTCGGATTGAGCAATTAAGTCGCCTTCTCAAGCAAACTATACGCTGGTAGCCTTGAGAGTATCAAAAAAATCCGGGTTAAGCTAGAGAAGAGAATTAGAGTCAGCTTGCACACCCCAGTGGGTCAAGAGCAATACTAAATCTCAGGTGGCAATATTATAATTTTGGCATTGTCCTTACTCCATGCTGCGAATTATTACTCAGCAGGCAGACGTTAGAGCAGAACTACAACGGATCTGCGATCGCACCCATGACGAACAGGTACTTCACAAAGAAGCAACGGTGCGGGAAATTTTGCAAGCAGTGAAGCGCCAAGGCGACAAAGCTGTATTGCATTACACGGCCGAATTTGACAAACAAACCCTGAAAGCAGAAGAACTCCGAGTTACAGGCTCGGAACTGGATGCAGCCTATCAGCAGGTATCAAAGGAGTTATTGGGTGCGGTTCGGCTAGCTTGCCGCCAAATTGAAGCGTTTCATCGTCAGCGAGTACCAAAAAGCTGGGTACACTTTGGTGACGATGAAGTAGTACTGGGCAAACGCTACACCCCTGTAGACCGAGCCGGGTTATATGTACCTGGTGGCCGTGCCGCCTATCCCAGTACGGTGCTAATGAATGCAATCCCGGCTCATGTTGCTGCTGTACCCCACGTGTTGATGGTAACACCACCAGGCCCAGGGGGTGCTATTAACCCAGCAGTCTTGGTAGCTGCCCAAGAAGCAGGGGTGCAAGAAATTTATCGCATTGGGGGTGCACAAGCGATCGCTGCTTTAGCTTATGGTACAGAGACAATTCCGAAAGTGAATGTGATTACTGGACCTGGTAACATTTATGTCACCCTAGCAAAAAAACTTGTCTACGGCACTGTTGGTATTGATTCTTTGGCAGGACCCAGCGAAGTGCTGGTGATTGCTGATGAAACCGCAAATCCAGTGCATGTAGCTGCTGACTTGCTAGCCCAAGCCGAACACGATCCAATGGCGGCAGCGATTTTGCTGACCACAGATGCTGCTTTGGCGAAAAACGTACAATTAGCCTTGGAAAGACAGCTAGTGGATCACCCACGGCGAATAGACACAGAAAAAGCGATCGCTCACTACGGCTTGATTATCGTTGTGGAATCGCTCCAAGCCGCAGCAGAACTCTCAAATGAATTTGCCCCCGAACACCTGGAATTAGAAGTCAAAGACCCTTGGGCACTACTACCACAGATTCGCCACGCTGGGGCAATCTTTTTGGGTTACTCAACACCAGAAGCTGTAGGAGACTATTTGGCAGGCCCTAATCATACCTTGCCAACTTCTGGTGCTGCCCGCTATGCTTCGGCATTGGGTGTTGAAACTTTCCTTAAACACTCCAGTATTATTCAATACTCCCAAACCGCACTGCAAAATGTGGCAGGTGCCATAGATGTGCTAGCAACAGCAGAAGGTTTACCTTCCCATGCTGATTCAGTCCGACGCCGAATTCAGCAAGAATAGTGATTTGGAATGCTTAATTTTTTCTGATAACTCAAAGTTTGGATAGCGATACCTACGGTAAGCTACGTTAAAGTATGCCATTTGCTATCCTACTTCAGTCACCTTTTAAGCGTCCACGAGTCGGGCATTGCTGACAGTAGTTTCAGGGAGAGGAAAACCCTCTCCCTGAAACTCGTGAAAAGCTTCTCCAGAAAAGTTGCTACAACCCGTTCGCATGAAAGTGGCGTAAAACTAGCTGACCTATGGCGTAGCCTCAAATATATAAACTAAGTTGTCAGATAAAAAATTAGTTTAGTGTCACTGCCGACTAATTTTGCTAGATACTTATGTATGTAAGAGGTCTACTCTTTAGGAGACGAGAGCAGTGCTAAATAGTGTTTTGGTAGCTCTGGACGGTTCGGATATTTCAGAACGAGTAATTCAAGCTTTAGATAATTTGGTGTTTTCAAAAGACGCCAAGGTTATTCTGTGTCATGTGTTTCTCACACCAGAGTCAGAAATGGAACTACCTGCTGATCGCCCTCAGCCAGAGTCCCCAACGTTTTCTTATTTTCATATTGAAAAGCAACTGCAATTATATCAGGAAAAGTTATCAGTCAGAAGTGAGTTAGAGTTAGTAACTGGCGATCCCGCTGAAGAGATTATTCGTCTTGCCAATATTTATAAAACTGACTTGATCGTAATTGGCAGTAGGGGCTTGATGGGGATGAAACGAATTGTTCAGGGTTCTGTTAGCAGTCAAGTTGTAGAAGAGGCTAATTGTTCAGTGTTGGTCGTAAAACCAAGGTAAAGATTTACAAGGGGAAGCAATGGCTATAACCACCCCAAAACTAGCCTTTGAAGAATACCTGAAATATGATGATGGCACTGATACCCGCTATAAATTGGTCAAGGGAAAACTAATTCCCATGAGTCTAGAAAGTGGACAACATGGTGCATAAAAGTTTAAGAATTTTAACCTATGCAATTCTGTGTTCTCTGGGTCTAGAGTCGTTAGATAAATTACTTTTAAACCGCAGAGCCACAGAGGAGGACACTTGCATGAGCGGGTTTCCCTACTTGAGCAAAGTGTCCGTGGCGCAGAGACAAAAAAGAGATTTTTCGAGTTACCTTGCAAGGGCTAGCCATAGAGACAAGGAAAATCCCTTTTCTACGTTCAGTCAATTCAACGTTCTTGAGTTGCTAAAAACTGACGCAAGCTCAACAAGCTGAGTGTTTGACCCAAATTCAAAGGCAAAATTGAAACTCCTTCCAAGCGGGACTGTACCCAACCTTCTCCCCAGTACCATTCGTGGAACCCGTCAATGCCTCCGCTGAGTACTAAACGAAGGCAGTTGGATTTGACAACATTTACTTGATGATGAATGGCGACTGGCCCAGTCCAGGTTGTAAACTGGAATCCGGGAAACAGTTCTTCTGGCATTCCTGGGGCAAAACGTTGCCCTAAAAGCCATTTTTTTAATTGCACGGGATGCAGCATACTGTCACGAATTGCATCTGTTGATGCTTCGATTTCAATCCGCAGTTGGCTTTGTTGAAAATTACCCAGCATTTTTCTCGGATTACCTAAAGATAAGACATCGCTATTTCTAATATTGCAAATACAATCACTGATTATGACTAGGTGACTTTTCTCGCAGCAGAGAACTTAGAATAGAAAAAGTGAACTTGTTAAGAAATGTAAGGTTATTCATGGCGGATCAGTTAATTCGTGCAACAGCAGCCGAAGGTGGAATTCGTGCCGTAGGTGCGATCACCACACGTTTAACAGAAGAAGCACGGGGGCGCCACAAGCTTTCTTATGTGGCAACGGCAGCACTGGGTCGGACTATGGCGGCGGGCTTGTTAATGGCTTCTAGTATGAAGCGAACTGGATCGAGGGTGAATGTCCGCGTTAAGGGCGATGGTCCTTTGGGTGGCATATTAGTAGATGCAGGCTTAGATGGTACGGTACGCGGATATGTTGGGAATTCATCTGTAGAATTGCCTCCCAACCCCAAAGGTAAATTAGATGTTGGTGGTGCTGTGGGTGGCGGCTACCTCTACGTTGTGCGAGATATCGGTCATGGTTATCCTTACTCTAGTACTGTAGAACTAGTTTCTGGCGAAATTGGTGATGATGTAGCTCATTATCTGGTGAATTCCGAACAAACACCTTCGGCTTTAGTTTTAGGTGTGTTCGTGGGAGCAGGAGGAGTAACTGCTGCTGGAGGGTTACTGGTACAAGTATTGCCCAAAGCCGCCAGAGACGAAGCCTTAGTAGAAACGTTGGAATCACGGGTTGCTGGTCTAGCAGGATTTACGCCATTGTTGCAAGCTGGGAAGACGTTACCTGAAATCTTTGGTGACTTATTGGGAGACATGGGGTTGGAAATCTTTTCCGAACGCCAAATGTTGCGCTTCCATTGTGGTTGCTCTTTTGATCGCGTTTTGGGGGCACTGAAGATTTTGGGAGAAGCTGAACTGCAAGATATGATTATTAAGGATGATGGTGCTGAAGCGACTTGCGACTTTTGCGGCAACGTCTACCAGGCAAGTAGCGATCAGTTAGCTCAACTAATTTCCGATTTGCAAGCCGAATCTGCTGTTTGAGGATAAAGTATAAAATATTACTGATTTTTGAGATTGATAATGGTACTCTGTGGAGAGAGATAATCAAAAAAGTAGCTTTTTAATGACGAGAAAGTTACTATGTCAACAATGGAATTATCAACCTAAAACAGAGCGCTATTCAATTATTTTGGTGTGAGAGATGACAGAGCGGGATATTCCAGACAGTTGGTCTTCAGCCAGTGGAAGAAAGCCAGATCAAAGCAAAAGATTATCCCGAACAGAACAATTCGGTGAAACTCAGCCATTTGATGTCCCAGCTACTGGTTCTACCTCCAAGTCAGTGAAGCGGCGAAAAAAAAACCATAGGGAAGGATTAACTATAAATAGTCATTCAGAAGAAACTGCCCAACTCAGTAGTACTTCTGGGAAATGGCCACGCTGGATGAAAAGCTGGACATTGTGGCTAGTACTACTAATGTTGATTCCCGGCAGTGTAGGATTCTTGGCAATGGCAATGCTGCTAAAGTTGCCAACTGCCCCTAATTGCCCATCGATTTTCTGGCCGCTAGCTAGTGCTTCTGTACGGCTACACTGTGCCCAGTTGGCGGCTTCTAAGCAAACAGTGAACGACCTATTACAAGCGATCGCTCTGGTGAAGCAACTACCACAAAATCACCCGTTGCATGGAGAAATTGATCGTTTCATCGAAGAATGGTCGCGGGATATTTTGAAGCTAGCCGATCAAAGTTTCCAAACTGGGAATTTAGAGGAAGCGATCGCTACTGCTCAGAAAATACCCGAAGATGTAGCAGCTTATAAATTAGTAAATGAGCAAATTGGCAAATGGCAGTCGATTTGGTCAAAGGCTGAAGCCACATACAACGGTGCGATCGCCGAAGTAAAAGAACGGCGCTGGCAATCGGCGTTCATGTTATCCGCTAAAATGCTACGTGTAGACAATCAATACTGGGCGGGTACTAAATACGACCAATTGAATCGTCTAATTGCCACAGCGCGAGAAGATGGCGATAAGTTAGGAAAAGCCGAAAGTTTAGCAAACAGCAAAGTAGTCGATAATTTATTAGAAGCGATCAAGTTAGCCGAGTCGATTGGGCAGGAAAGTTACATTTACCAAAAAGCTCAGGAAGCGATTCCGGCATTTGGACGCAAAATGCTGAAATTGGCACAGGCGAAACTAGACAAGCAGGATGCGGATGAAGCCCTGAATATTGCTAGGCAAATACCGGAAAGTACGAAACTACAGGGCGAAACTGATGACTTTATTGCCATAGCTGACGCGAAAAGGAGTGCTTGGATCGGTAATGTTTCTGGTTTAGAGGCAGCGATCGCTCAAGCACAACAAATCGATCCCTCCAGACCAGTGTATAACGAAGCACAGCAACTAATAGCTCGTTGGCAGTTGGAAATTGAAGATGTTGCCCATCTGGAAAAAGCAAGAATATTGGCTAGCCAGGGAACAGTCCCTAATTTAACAGCAGCGATCGCTCAAGTACAGCTTATTCCTGCTAGTAACCCTAGAGGCACAGAAGCTAGACAAGAGATAGGTCGCTGGAATTCCCAAGTGGAGACAATTGAAGACCAACCTTACTTAGACCGTGCCGAACAGATAGCAATATTCGACGATATTAACTCCTTGCAAGCTGCGATCGCCCAGGCCAGCGAAATTCGTAGAGGTCGTGCATTATATCCAGAAGCACGGAAAAAAATTCGTACTTGGGTAGGAAAGATTGAGCGAATTCAAGACCAACCTTACTTAGATCAAGCACAAGAACTGGCCCAGAGTGGAAATCTCACCGCCGCCATTAGCACAGCTCAACAAATTGCTTCATCGGGAAGGGCGCTTTCACAAGAAGCACAAGCTGCGATCAATGACTGGGAAGGGCAAATCCGCACTAGAGAAAACTGGAAAAAAGCCCAGGAAGTGGGGGCAGCTGGCACTCCAGAAGCCTTGGTTGAGGCAATACGACTGGCGGATCGAGTTTCAAACAATAGCATCTTACGTATGGATGCGAATCAGGCTATTGACCAATGGAGTCAGCAATTGTTAGAAATAGCACGCACTCAAGGTCAGTCTGATATTGCTAGAGGCATTGACATTGCCAAATCGGTTCCACGCGGTAGTGCTGCTTACAGTGCAGCACAAGAGCAAATTAAGACTTGGCAGGAATTTCTCAATCCTCAACCTGAACCTCAGCCTTCGTCTGTGCCGGAATCTCTACCATTTCCCCGATCAACTACTATTAATGGTCAGTGATCGTCTATTAGAGCAATTTTCAAGTACAATAGACCACAGTGTGGCTACTCACTAAGCATCTCAATATCGCCGATAGTGAGCAGTATTACTAATCTTTATCTTCAGTAAGAGGTTGTTTGAAAAGTTGTAAAGTATATATACTCAAAATCTCTCTCCCAGCCTCTCCCCGAAAGGTCGAGAGGGTTTCAAACTCCATTTCCTACAATAGAATTGGGGCGAGGAAGGGTTAGGTTTTCGAGGCTTAGATGTTACAAAAATACTTTTCAAACATTCTTTTAAGACGTTAACTTTTCTTACTGAAATAAGCACGAAGCTATGACCAGAGACAATCTAGGATTAAGCTCCTTAGCTTAACCAAGTCTTCAATTCTTAGTTGGGTTTCTGGCAAGCGGATTTCTGCCAAATAGCTTGATGATGGTTTCAGCAAATTCTTTATTATCGTAAAACTCATGCATCAAAGTAATAGGTTGGGAATAAAGTTGATCGCTGGAAAAGATCGACTTCCAATCTAGTTGAGTGTTATTAACAACTCCAACATCTTTCATCTTTTTCAGGAATTCATAAGCAATCAACCCTTGACCAATGGCAGATGGATGAATCCCATCTAAACTAAATAGTCCACCTTGTCGTAGTCGTCCAGTTGTGTCTGCGTGGTAGTATTTTGTATTGACCTGGGGATAGGCAAACTTGAATTCTTCTGGGAATTCATACTGCACTTGTCCAGCATTTCGCTTGAAGGCGATTTGTTGTAAAGCATTGGCAAGATCGACAATATGATAGCGTGGTTGCGGATACTGACTGTTCTTACTCTTGACCAGTTCTTTGATTACTTTGTTGTATGTGCGAATACAGTCATCTATGTAGAGGGCATCTTGTAGCGTCAGGTATAAGGTTCCGGTCTTTCTAACCGTATCCTCTTCAAAGGGGAAATAAGTGTAGTATTTGTAGTAAAGTGAAGGTTTATCCTCTCCTGGCACATCAATTTCAGTAGTTGAACCTACACCTTTTGCCAATGGCGCAATAGTTATAAGCGGTACTGTCCCAATGAAGACATTCCAATTAGGGTTGGTGTTATTTTGCATGATTCTATCAACCCGATTGAGCAATTCTCGATATTCAGCCTCGAAATCATTGGGATGCCACAGGTTCCATTGTTCTCTTACCTCACGGAATGATTTGGGATCTTGGCTTGGGTTGTTAAGAGTCTGATTTTGGTCATTGGGAGTTTGCTTAATTTCTAAACCAATCACAGTTCCAAGCGCATTGTTTGCTCCTAACCAGAGAATTAAATTCTCAACTCCCCCTGGAGCGGTTGCATGATGGTTCAACCAATCAAGTTGGCTATAGTCGTTAAAAAGGGGATTTAAAGACGGGTTGAGAACTTTAAGTGCAGTTCGATAGAAGGCAGCATTGGGCAGAGTCAAGAAACCAGGCTTGCCATCTCCTTTGTCGTTGCTAAGTTTAATTTGATACTTGCAAACATTGGGTGTTATCATCCAAGAATCAGCAATATCAAAGCCCTGAATTGCTACATTGTGAAAGAATTCAATTCCTCCTGGATAAGGGTGTTCAGCACTACCTGCTCCCCGTTCAAAGAAATCTTCAGTTTCATCAAGTACACCTTCAAGAGTTGGCAATATGGTCAGCCAATCTAGGGCGTTGATATCTGAGCCATATCTTTTCTCCAAACGTCGTAGAATCTTCTCAATATTGGCTGGTAGTCCGCCCACTAACCATTCAGGATAGAGATATTGAGTACCAACTGCTTGCCCCATTGACCTAGCAATCAAAGTTGAAAAACAAAGGTCTGTCCGGGCTGCTGCCAAAGACATAAAGCCTTGAGAAACACTGTCACCAATTGTAAAAAGCCTCATTTAATACCTTATAATTTTTTTTTTGCGTGTAAATACTAGAAAAAAAGTCTCAATCCCAAAAGTATATTCGGAATTTGACTATATTTTAATTTTAAAAAGTTTTAATTTACAGCGTTTTTCAGGTAAATGAGGTACACACGTAGGGGTACAACAATGTTGTGCCCTTACAATAATCTGTACCTCACCTTGGCGTAGCCTCTCGTAGAGAAGTTGCAATCTGCTGTATCTTTTTCGAGCATCGTATAAGGCGATGCGCTTAGGTTAAGAAAAATTGCACTTACTGTCTTGAGTGTTAGCGAAGCCCAACATCACCCTATACGCTTGGGTTAAAAAGAATACTAGGTTGGATTGAGCGTAAGCGTTACTCAACAAAGCCTTAATAATGTTGGGTTTCACTCCTCAACCCAACCTGCGCCAGTTTTAGTTTTTAGCCTTTAACTGAACCGTATTGCAACATGACCAAGGTATTTGTTGAGTTTTCTTCAGGCGTGAGATGAAGCTTAAACTCTTTATTCCCCGATCGCTTCTCCCCATTCCTTAATGACTGAAAATAGTGATGAGTAATCATCATCAGCAAATGACATTTTCACAGCTGTTTGCAAGATTTGCCGCACTCCTTTAATACTGCTAAGATCCAAACTCCGAGATTTCGCTTCCGAGATAAATAATTCCGTATCTTTAAGCAAGTGTTTTGTGGGGAAATTGGGATCGGCATAATTGCCATTTAACATTCGTTGTAGCTTTTTGTCAAAGGTAGGTGCGTAGAGTGGACTGTCGCGCAAGATTTGCATAAACACATCCACATCGACACCTTGACGCTGGACAAAAGCTAGACTCAGCGCAAAGCTAGTCGTTAGAGAAGCTATTAGTTGATTTAGTGCCAATTTAAGCGCCGCCGCAGATCCCACTGGCCCGATAAGTAAAGGTTCTGTCCCAAAATTTTGGAGTAACTTCAAGTGGCGTTCGTATTGTTCTGGCTCGGCCCCTACCATAACACTCAACTTGCCAGCTTTTGCTTCTGGGATACTCCCTAATACGGGCGCTTCTAAGTACTCACCACCACCCCCAACAACTGCATCTCTAATTTCCTGGCTTTCTGTGGGCGTAATTGTTCCCATTTGGATGATCGTGCGTCCTTCCAAAGTTTGCCAAGCAGTATCTGAAAGCAACACATTATAAATGGCTGGGGCATTAGTCAGCATGAGAATTACGCACTCAGCAGCACGAATGGCGTGGCGGGGATGTGTAGCAATTTCAGCCCCAGCTGCTTGTAGTGGTGCTAATTTTTCTGGGGTACGATTGTAGGCAACTAGCTGTATATCTGCGGCTAATAACCTTTGAGCCATTGGTAGTCCCATCAGTCCAGTTCCCAGAAATGCCACCTTCATTTTTCACGTTCCTTTAATACAGCATCACCGATCGCGAGTCTTTGAGGATCGCAGCTCATCGGACATCGCGTTTGCATTGTTTGATTCAAATGAGCTGGGAAGTAGTTATTTGAGATTTAAGATACAATTCTAAATCCCAGTTTTCCTACTCCCTAACTCTGGCAATCAACCACCGGCAGCAAAAGTTAACATAATTATCACTGAAAGTAATATACCAGGGGTAAGTAGTGTTGCTAGCATTAACAGGTCATGAGTGGACATAATTATTACTTTGGTAGTGTGTTTAACTTTACAGTAATCACTGTTATGCTAATTCAAATAAGACTGATACTGCATTCTTAAATAGAGTTTTAACTTTTCTTTCTTTACGCTTACTCTGGCAGGGTCAATCCTTTTAATGGTTGAGAGATTTCTGTATTGTCCAGACCTTTGCTCTGAATTAAGACTCCAAAGCCGCCGAGTCCTGTGGGATCTAGAAGTTGATGTAATGCGTCCCGATGCTGTAGTAACTGCGAGAGAGGTTGCTTTTGATAAGAAAGGGCTGCAATACGATCGCCTAACCCCAACGCCATCAAAAATAATCCCTGCTGGATAAAACCAACATTCTTTAAGTTACACTTCTCACCCCAACGTTCCAAAGCTGTAAAGTCAACATGGGCAGTGATATCTTGTCGCCCAATATTAATATAGGGGTTGTCATGGAAACGATGATGGTAATAACACTGTAGTGTTCCCTGCGATCGCCTGGGATTATAGTAACGATTGGCGGGGTAGCCATAATCAATTGTTAACACATAGCCGCGCTGCAAGCGGTCTGCTACTATACTCAACCAGTCTAGAGCAGCTAAATTAATTTCACTACGGTAGCCATCAGGATATGCACTTTGGGTGAAGTCGATTCCCAGTGAATCCAAATGTTCAGCTAGTTGGGGCGTTGAAGGTTCCCCTGTGACTTCCACAAATGATAAGCAGGTTTCTTTCTCATTCTTATCTGTGGTTACAAAAATTTCTCGCAATTGTCCCGTTTCTAGGATGAATTGATGCACGGGGAACGCATCTACTAACTCGTTAGAAAAAAAGCAGCCTGCGATCGCATTTGATGGTATATCCTCAAATTTGCACCAACGCACGGGGAAATCTTGCAAGCGTTGCTGCTGTTCTTGTCTTAAAGTTGGAGACTTTTCAATAATGATGTACTCCAGCGCGGTAAAAAAATCTGGGTAATGTAGCTGATGATATTTAAGGATATGCA
This sequence comes from Nostoc sp., assembly GCF_036918245.1. Lineage (GTDB taxonomy): Bacteria > Cyanobacteriota > Cyanobacteriia > Cyanobacteriales > Nostocaceae > Nostoc. Next base: position 186,075 of record NZ_JBALEF010000101.1, on the reverse strand, counting down.
AAGCTAGCAATCCTTGGCCTGCTCCCATTTCTACCAGAGAAAAGGGTACAGGTTTCCCTAGAATCTCCCACATTTGCAAAAATTGTTCTGCTAGTAACTCGCCAAAGTCAGAGCAGAGGTTGGGAGAAGTGAAAAAATCACCACCTTTAAAGCCAATTTTGAGTGCATCCCTGGAATAGTAGCCGTATTCAGGGTGGTATAATACCATATCCATGAATTCGGCGAAAGTAATTCGTTGCTGGGGAGTAGTGGTAATGTGATTGGCGATCGCAGCACACAATGCTGGATTTGAATCCATAAAATTTGAGGTTTGAGATTGGGGAATAGAGAAAAATAAATGAATTATGCATGATGCAAAACAAAATTCATAATTCATTATTTCCCTAATGGTCTACAAACCCCATGATATCGACCACTGTGGCATAAGCGCTGGCATTTATTGACAGACAAAACTGGGGAAGTTTGCAGTTCGGTGCGATCGCCACTAAATGGTTCTACCCTATTTACCTAAAATCCTTATTTTGTCAATACTTCCTTCAAAGCAGAAATCGAGGGTGCAAAGAAGTAGCCGCCACCAGTAGGGATTACCCAGTCTTCAGGTGCAGTCAACTCCTTAGTTTGAGGTTGATTTTGGTCATCCTCAAGGTGGATAAAGAACTTGCGTGTGCGATCGCCACCTGGTTTGTTATTTTCACTTTGACCAATAATTGGATCGTGACCAAGAGTTAATTTACCTTCAAACTCGTGACCTTTAGCCGCCTCCTCACTAAAGTTTGGCTCGTTAGCCCAGAACCTAGTGACAAACTCAAACTGGTCTACAATCGAAGTCTGATAAGCCAAAAAGTGGAGACCGCGATCGACAAAGTTAGGGTCTTGTAGCGGATTGTTTGGCGTGGAAGGAGACACCGGGCCATAAGGAATGCCGCGACGGAGCAAGCGATGTGTTTGAGTGGTCACTTCACTGCGATCAATATCAATCTCGTCAGAATTAGAGACTCTTCCTCCTGGTGTTTTATCATTGCGTGGATAAGTCTTGCGGGTATGGGCAATAAACGGGCAGCGCAGACCCGTTGCATCTTTGGAAGGTGGAACTACGTCATTTTTAAAGAATTTTCCATCTGGTGCATCATCACCGTTGAATTCAAAATCATTGTTGGCATTGTCATCATTACCCAAACTTGGGGCATCTTCTTCCGGCGTGCGGACAGTGGGAGCGCCACTAGGCCAGCGACCAATCAGCTTTGCACTCACCTTTCGAGCGTCGGTGTCTAGGTCAGCAGCAATATCGTTTAAGAACTTGTGGAACTTATACACATCTTGACGCAATCGCCGGAATACAAGGTAAGAGCCATCATTCGCCCAGTGTAGTCCTGCCGACACAACCTCACCTTTGCTATGTTCCAACTTTTCAGCATCATCCTTCTGACCCTCATAGCCAAAAACAAACTCTCCTGGCCAGAGAAGATCCTGTCCTGGTTTGCCCTGATTTTTATTCTCTGGATTCTGCCGAGGAGTGAGAAGGTCTTTAGAATTATCAGCAACCCGGCCACGAATACCAGGTTGTGATATTCCATCTAGGTTGCCGAAATGCTCATGTCCAGTCAGGGGTGCAGGTAAATTTGCTCCCTCTTCCAAGAAGGTAATTCTGGCTCCGCTACTCTTAGCGTTGCCTTTGCCATCTGTAAATGTCACAATACTTTCTAAAATCCGCGAGACTTCTACTAACAAGTCTGCGCGTTCGTCGCTGGCAATGATGAAAACCACATCAACTTTGCCATTATCTGGCCCACCTACAACCCAGCCAATAGGTTTGCCATCCTTGTCTACGGGGTCGTTCAGTTTAGCAGCGCGTGCTGCTAGCCCAGCTTTAAAGGCTTCATCCGTAAATGAGTCGGCATCATTGGTTAGTTTCTTTAGCCCCTCAAAGGAGAAAGCTACATTCACCCAGGTTGCCTTAACAGTACCTTCGCGGCCTCGTCGTTGTCTGGCAGATTTAAATAAGCGGTTGAAGGCAATCACTTCTGAGGCGGTGGCAATGAAATTGATCTGTGACTTCAGCCAATTCTTGAAAGCATTTGGATTTTCAATTTCAAGGAATAAGAGGGCTTGGTAGTCTTTATTGAATCCACCTAAAATGTTGCCTTGAATATTGTTGACATTGAGAATAGGCTCATTAGGTGCGGGGACATAAAATGCGTTTGCCTGTTGACCTTCTAACGGTTCAGGAGCAGGCGCTTCACGAATTATTTGTTGTGTCATGATCAAAGTCCTGTTGATTGTAAAGTCTATTGACTATTCCAGAATGGAAATATCAAATCAGGTATCTCTAATGGGAACCTGTGTTAACTTATCGGACTTAGGTAAGAAATTTATGCAGCAATTTTACCCATATTTCATCGTTTGGGAGATTGCGTTGTGTAAATAAACTATACATATTTTAAATAGGATTGTAAATTCTAGTAGGAGCAAGATATAGCAATAGTTTTGTATTTTTGCCTCAACTCTGTTCAACGCAAAATTAAAGAAAAATAATTTTAATTCTAATAGTAAGTTCAATAATATAACGATTATTAATTGCCAGTAATCGGCTTCCACTTGTGAATTTAGTGATTTTTTATTACGTGATTTTACTTTTGTATAAAATAAATGTGCTGTTTTTCTGGCTATCTTGACTCTCAATAATTTCAAATAAACCAGACTCCTTCAAAGCACCTTTTATATTTCGTCCTATTTTTTTATGTCACGAAAAACATAATTAAAGTGCCTAATACACCGCTATAAAAAACGGTGCGTTAGGCTCAAGCCGTAACACACCCTACTGAAGATTTATTTTATAAATAGTATTTTAGGTGTTGATTTTTTCTCTTATGATCGCAATCCACAGCCCAATTAATCGCGTCCAAGGCAATTTGCTACCTAGCCACTCACCAACGACACCAGCACACCATTGGGATCGCGGACACAAGCAATTGTTTGTCCCCCAGGCTGGCTTTTAGGGGCATGTAGTGTTTTTGCGCCTGCTCCCATCGCTCTCATGTAAGCGCTGCCAACATCAGGAGTAATAAATGATATCTGAATTAATGGCGGTGGTTGTGTGGGATCGTTGGCATGGAAGCCACCAGGAAATAACTTTTGTGCTTCGCTACTAGAAGAGAAAGCCAATGTGGTGTTTCCGGTTTCGATTTCGGCCCAGATAGATTGTCCTTTATCCTGGAGAGTGCGACGAACTAGACCAAAAGCTTTTTCGTAAAACTCAACTGTTTTAACTACATCGTCTACCCAAATGACCGTGTAACCAAATTTCACAGTTTTTTCTCCTTATCTAGAAAAATCAGTGCTGGCGAGGATTTCTGCTACTTAACTGTATGCCATTTGAATACACTGTGACTTAACTCTCCAGAATGTTACGATCTGTTGCTAGAGTTTGTGCCCCTGTTTGCATCATTTTTATATCTGATGGCGACCAATTATGAGGCCCTTGACAGTGGTGTGCTACTAGTAATCCCCATAATCCTCTAGGTATGACAATTGGTGCAACCAAGTTGGCACGAACCTGTATATTGCGGAGAAAATCTCGGTGACAAGGCTGGATTGGCTCTAATTCAATATCAGCGATCGCCTTTACCCGTCCTGCTAAGTATAAAGCAGCATACTCATTGTTAAAACAATCATCTGGACCGGTGGAACCAAGTATTGAGAATTCTTTAGAACTCAAAGATTCAAAAGTCACCTGTCCTTCCCACTGCCCGTAAAAATAATACAACACCACCCGATCAACCTGAAGCGATTCTCTGAGTTGATTGGTTGTTTGCCGGACTAACTCATCGCGCTGCATTGTTCTGACAAGGCGATCGAGTAATTTTTGCAAACCCTGTTTACTGCGATCGCGGCTCTGGTTAAATTCGGAGTGAGGATGAATTTGCACGGTTATAAAATTACGACTAAGTAAATGCTGCCGGATTTATATAGTAATTTATTAGACCTTATTTAAATACATTCTTGTATTTATAGCAGCAATTCAATTTTAACGGAACGTCATACTAGTCAACCTCTTCGGTGAATTTAAAAAAATTATTAAGAAATTAATTTTTCTACTTTGTACCAGAGAAAATTCAACATTATAAATTTAAAGTTAAGAATTTTGGAAATTTACAAATAATATGTTCAGCTTTTCTATAACTTGAGGCAATAAATATACTTTAAACTGTAATGTAATAAGTCAGTTTGTATTCATCGTTACAGATATTTATCATATTGTTAGTATTCCTTGTTTCCATGTTACGTATGGGAACGAGAGACTAAGGAAAGACTAATTCTGAGTTTCTAAACATTGGGACAAAGGTACGGTAAGCTTCTAATGCTGCTTCTTTTACGGCTGCATTCACAATCGGAAAGGTAGTGAGGATGTAGCTAAATTCATCTTCGGTTAAGCCGTAAAGGTGTGCTACTATTCCATCGAGTTCGGCGCGGAGTTTGGCGCGTTCTGCTTCATCGGTAACGCCTTGTTGATGGGAACCTAGACCGACTTCTTGCGCGAGTTCATCAAATTCTGGTGTGGTGCAGATGAGTTTGGCGGCGCGTTGTACAATATCGTTGAAGTTGCGATCGTTTTTTGTTAAACGTGGGACGGGTAGTTGGTTGATGTAAAAAATATTTATGTTCGTCGTTACCTTTTGTCTAAGTAACCAGTCTACGACAAAAGAGCTTAGTAAAGTAACGCAAAATAATTGAGACTTACTAGCTAAAGATTCAGAGATATTTATAGAATTGCCCGTGAAGCAAGGTGGAATAATAGTACATATTAAACTTCTTTCATTTGTATTAGAAGCAACAGCACGATAAGCCAATCGATATTTTTGATAACCTAATACCTGCCCAATATCTTTTTGTTTTTTTAATACTGCTTTTCTCCCTGCATTTTCTTCTACCCAATAACGCGGTTCTGATAAAGTATGACTAAAATGATGAATCATTTTTCCTTCATACAATGGTAATCGACCTTGAAAATTTGATTTAAATAAGTCTTTATCATCAGTCATGTGAAATTCACGGCTTAAAGATAGATTCCACTTATCTTTTATTTTCTCACCCAGCAATGGGAACTTGATCATCTTTTCAGAAATACGGAAGTCTATTTCATTTTTAAACTCCACTACTGAAAGTGAATCAGGTGATAAGCGACGTATAAGATCAAGACTTATTGATATACTGTCTTTACTTGGAAATCTTTGTAATTCTAAAACATTGTGACGCATAAAAGCGGCAGGAAATTTTTCAGTTTTACCGCCTTTTTCAAAAGTAAGAACAACAAATTTAAAACTACGATGAACTCCTTCAAAAATTGTTTTGCGGTTTTCAAAACAGAATAGTCCAGTAATTTTACTTTGGCTAAACAACATTTCACGTAATTGTTTAGCTCCTAAGTCATTATAAAAACTGCTAGGAATAACAATGCCACATTCACTACCAGCTTTTAATAAGTTAAAACATTGCTCTAAAAAAAGTTTGTACAAGTTAATATCTGTTGTCTTTGACTTCTTACCATTAACAACAGAAATTTGGTTTTGATATTGCCTAGAAGAACGATAATAAAGATTTACATAAGGAAACTTACTTTTGTATTCCAACCATGCTGTTACAATTTCTTTGTCTTGCAACAGTTTGTCCTTAGCATCCTCAAAAGTATGTATATCCATTTTTTTCTTCGTCACCAAATCATTATATTGAGTGAAGAACTCTTTTTCATCTGGTTTAAAAGCTTCCCAAGGTGGATTAGTGATAATTACATCAAAACCGCCGCGTTCTAAAACCTTATCAAAATGATAACCCCAGTGAAACGGCTTCAAGGCTGCAATATCCTCAACCTTTAAAACACGCTTCTGTGATTTTCCAGTTAACTGAACTTCCTCATATTTAATACCCAGCTTTTGACTAAATTCATCCAACAATAAAAGATTTAACTTTTTTTGTGATTCTTTATTAAGGTTGTCAATAGATTTACGTAAATTCAATAACCTTGCATCTTGATGCGTTCCCAGTTCTCCACCAGGAAGTTTTTCATCACCAGGAATAAAAGCGTGTTTTTTGTAAAGTTCAATAGATTTATTCTTTTCTTCTAAAATAGCCTTGTAATTATCTGCTGTGAGACGCTGTAATAGATTACCTTGTTTAGTATTTCCTACTGTATCAAAAGCGGTGTCATCTACCTTAATCAATCCAATCAAGGAATTACCCGCCATAATATTAAAGTCAATATTAGGCAATGGCTCTAGTTCTTCAACATCGTGAGCAGAAGAAACCAACGCTAAGAAAAGACGCAGTTTCGCAATTTCTGTTGCTTCCTCCATGATGTCTATACCATAGAGGTTATCCCTAAGAATGCGCTTCCTAATAAAATATTCTATGGAAAGATGCTCAGTTTTTTCAATTTTTTTATACGGAAAAGTTATTAATTTTTCTAAGCGTTGGGTTTATTTGTGCAGCCGTCATTTTTAATTGTCAAGTATATTTGCTGATTACTTTATCAAAATAGCTAATTGCTTTATAAAAATGCCCGTTTGCTTTCTCAAAATACTGAAATACTTTCTCAAAATGAGCTTTGACTTACTCAAAAGAAGCTTTTGCTTTCTCATTTTGGTGTTTTCCGCAAGTCAAATCAGCTTTTACTTATTCAAACCCCAGTTTGCTTTCTCATTTTGGTGTTTTCCGCAAGTCAAATCAGCTTTTGCTTTCTCAAACCCCAGTTTGCTTTCTCATTTTGGTGTTTTCCGCAAGTCAAATCAGCTTTTACTTATTCAAACCCCAGTTTGCTTTCTTATTTCAGTATTTTACGTAAGGCGTAGGTTGGATTGAGAAACGAAACCCAATCTACTATAGGGCTTCTGAGTTGAGTGCAATACAGACCTAACCTCGGGCCCCTTCCCTAGTAGGGCTACGGTGTATATACAAGTCAAATTACCCCCCTTAATCCCCCCTTAGAAAGGGGGGAAACAGGAATCTAGTTCCCTCCCCTTTCCAAGGGGAGGGTTAGGGTGGGGTAAAACTGACGCGTCTCTACAAAAGACTGATTATTGTGAAGACGGCGATTTCTTGCCTCTCTTGCCTTAATTACAAATTACGAATTAGAAAATAATCCTAAAGAACAAATAATCTGAGGTTCTCGCTTCTCCAGTTCTTCTGTCACAATACACAAACGGTCATCCATGCGTAACGCCACTACTAACTCAGCCAACTGCTGATTATTAATACCACTTCTCAGTTGACGATTAAGACTATCAATAGCTGACTGTCGCAAAGGATAACGGTAAATCTCATCAATTGCTTTTAAAAGTTCTTCACTAACAAATAGTGTGCCTTTCATTTCTTGAACATAACTTTTCAGTCGTTCATAACTGCGAAACCTTGCACCTGATGGTCGCCCTAATTGACCACCTGCATTTTTCTCTTCTTCAGCAATCAGTTCAGCACCCTTTTGTACTAACTCGTGATGCTGTTTATCTCTCGGTATCGCTGGGGTAGATTCTTGACACGCCGCTACCCGAAGCACCGCTAATTGTGATTGAGTAACGCTATTTCCATTCCGGTCAACATAAATTAAAGAATCATTTCCCTCGGTGGTTTTCATATAAAGCAATATTCCCTCTGGTTGCACTGGTTGCGGAGTATGGGCGCGGGTAGAATAAACCACATTTTGCATTTCCTCAATGGTTTTTTTCAAGCCCGGATTACCATCTGTGGCTTTTTTCCAAATTTGAAACGCTTCTGAGGTCAAGTCAACTTCCGTATCTTCTTCGCCATCTAAAATTCCAGATTTCTCGTTGTATAGGTCAAGAATTACTCGTGCATCATCATCTTCAAAAAATGCTTCATCGGTTCCCACCACTTCTGCATTTTCTTGCAGTCGTTTGCGGAGTCGTCCCCGCAAATTAATAATGCGTTCTACTCCCTCGGCTGGTAAAAAAGAATAACAAAGAATTCTATCAGCATTTTGTCCAATGCGGTCTACCCTTCCTGCACGTTGAATTAAACGAATAATCGCCCAAGGTAAATCCCAATTGACGATAATTGCACAGTCTTGCAAATTATGACCTTCACTTAAAACATCGGTGGCGATTAAAATACGCAACTCATCTGATGATGAAATTTGCTCCCGTTTTCCATTACTCACAGGGCTAAATCTTCCCGTCATTACTGTCGGGTCTTTAGATTGACCTGTCACTCCAGCAACATTAGTAATATGACTCGACTGCAAGTTGTCTGTAAGATAGCGGACTGTATCAGCAAATTGGGTGAAAATTAGTACTTTATCTTTTGGGTGAGTTTTTGTTAGCAGTTTGATTAAAGCAGCAAGTTTTTCATCTTTTTGAGGATTCCACTCGCCACACTGTTGCAGTACATTAATCAGTGCTTTGGCATCTTCTAATAAATCCCGTTTCAGTTTTTTAATATCAAAAAGTGTAGAACGCAACCACTTAAATCGCCGTTGATATCGAGTTGTATATTCTTGATAAATTGATTCTGCCCTTTGACGAAAAACCTTTTCTGTTTTAAATGCTTTCTCATCCTCGTTAAAAAAAGCAGTTACTTCTCCTTCTGTTTCTACTTGCAGCGAAGTAATAGAATCATCTTCTTCTGTTTCTGTATCAAACAAAGTTGCTACCACAGAATCGGCATCTTCATCATTATTACTTGTATCCAATAACTCAGCTTCCTGAGTTCCAATTGGAATATCAAGCCCCTGCTCTAGTGCATATAAATAAATGAAGTTCCGTAAAATATGGCGTTCAATTGATTGAATAAAAGCAACACCACTACTTTCTAAACGCTTAAATAAATTAGTGCGAGAAAAACCCATTAACCTCCTACCGCCACGGAATAAGCTATTAATAAAGCGTTGCTCTGTGTCTGTAGGCGGCTGTTTGTGTTTAGCAACAACGTAATTTCCTAGCCCATAACGAGGTAAATTAAGTTGATTAATTACTTCTACTACTAACTCAGAGTAAAGGCGAGAATAAAAGTCAGTGTTAGAACCTTCTAGAGGAAACTTAAGACTACGAGGTAGACGCTGGGGAAAATAAGAACGTCTCCCATCAGCAAATTCTAAATATTTCCGCCCTGTTTCATCTGTGTGGGCATAATTATCTTTAATAAACGAGCGAGTGCGTCGTACCATGTAACGCTTCATCAATTCTCGCCAGTCATCAGGGTGTTCACTTTTCTCAAAGGCAGCTAAAGAACGCACAAAACACTGATGCTTTCTATTAAACTCTAATTCTCCTACAGAACTACCACCCAGTTCATTAATTAAAGCTTCTGGTCTTAATCCCAAATCTTCGTCTTCTGGTACAAATAGCCGAAGTTGAGCGGAAAGGTCAAGATAACTTTTATTGTAAGGAGTAGCAGATAATAAAATACATTTACTTTCGTTAGCAGCAATATATTCTGTAATTGCTCGATAACGTTTGCCTTCACGGTTCCGTAAATTATGACTTTCATCAATTAACACAACTCGATAACGGCGGAGTTTTGGTAACTTATTTTGTACTTGACTAATTGGCATAACTTCGGCAAGTAACCGATAGTTGTTTACATATTCTTGCCACATTGGCACTAAGTTTTTTGGGCAAATAATCAGTGTTTCTAAAAAACAATCTTCTTGTAATATCTTGGCTAAGGCGGTTCCAACTAAAGTTTTGCCCAAACCGACCACATCGCCCACTAACACGCCACCACGCCTAGTTACATGACGGGCTGCTAGCTGTACGGCGGCTTTTTGAAAATCAAATAAATTGTTAAATTCGCGGGGGATGCGGAATTCAGAAAGTCCGGCGATCGCTTCATGGGATAAGTGGTAAGCTATCTTCAAGTAGATGTAGTACGGTGAGACTAACTCATCTCTAGCCCAACTCTGATCGATAATTTCAGCCAATTCTGGGGAAATATCTACACAACCGTAATCTTGCCAGCGATCGCTAAACCACTTTTGCAGTTTATTACAAGCATCGTGGTCTAAAATATCAACATTCAACTCCCCTTGTTTCGCCAGTCCGGGAAGGGTTAAATTACTGCTACCCAAGAATCCTACTGTGGGAGTGTTAGCGTCATGGCGATGCACAAGATATAACTTGGCGTGGAGAGAATGACGGAGAAACAGTTTAATAATTACTTTCTCAGTTTTTAGCTGATGACTTAACCGCCGCAACCCCGCTTCATCCTGATTAGTCGGCGCACCGATAGTCAACTGCTGGCGAAATTCTGCCGCCATGCGTTTTTTAAACCGCACAATGCTACTATTGTCAATCCGCCCATCACTACTACTAAGAGAAAATGCCGCATGAACTTCATCACTAGGCAAGCTTTGCATCCCAATTAGCAAACGGCAACAAGCATTTTCACTACCAACATACTGTTCAATTAAATCATCAATTCTTCGCCAACCTCTAAGGTTGAAATAGCCAACGCAAAAATCTGCCCGATAAGAGATTTTGAGGGTTTCTCGTAAAATCGGTAGCAATTGTAAATCAATGTTGTCAAAAATGCGGGGCATTATTTAAAACGTTTAAAAAGAGATCATTTATGTTATATGAGGAAAAAATTTTTCCAGCCAGAAAACCGTGGTTCATTAGTGAAAGATGCGATCGCCACGTACTAGACTTGATATATAGTGCTTCTGGGTTGAGTTCAATATAGACCTAACCCCTCAGCCCCTTCCCTTGCAGGGAAAGGGAGTAAGATTCAAAGCCTTTCTTCTTTTAAAAGCGTGTACACACAAGTCGAATTACCCCCCTTAATCCCCCCTTGGAAAGGGGGGAAAAAAGAAATCTTGTCCCCTCCCCTTTACAAGGGGAGGGCTAGGGTGGGGTAAAACTTATGTTTTTCAACTATTTTCAGACTTGTGTGTACACGTAGCCTTTTAAGAGAAAGGTTTGGAAGTGAGGTAATAGTATATTGTATACAAACGAGCGTAGACGCAAAGCGGCTTGTCCTAAGACATCGCTATAATCGGCAATTTTAAAAAAATAGAGCAGTTGCACTGTAATACAACTGCTCTAAAAAATACCTAGATAGATATTTACTCTACCTATCCACAGACCCCATAATTACATCAACACTGCCGAGAATGACCACAATATCTGCAACCTTCATTCCGCGCAGTAAATGTGGAACAATTTGGAGGTTGTTGAAATCTGCTGCGCGAATCTTCCAACGTGCAGGAAAGACGTTATCATCGCCAACCAAATAAATTCCCAATTCACCTTTGCCACTTTCTACACGAGCGTAGATTTCACCCTTAGGCATCTTGAAAGTGGGAGAAACTTTTTTACCGATGAATTGGTAATCAAATGCATCCCACTCAGATTTTTTACCTGCGGCTAAACGTTTTGCTTCCAGATTTTCGTAAGGGCCGCCAGGAAGTCCTTTAATTGCTTGGCGAAGAATTTTCACAGATTCGCGCATTTCCCGCATCCGCACCACATAACGGGCAAAGCAATCACCGGCAGTTTCCCACTGCACATCCCAGTCGAAATCGTCGTAGCATTCGTAATGGTCAACTTTCCGCAAATCCCATTGCACGCCAGATGCGCGTAACATTGGGCCAGAAAGTCCCCAGTTAATTGCTTCTTCACGGGTGATAGTACCAAGACCCTCAACACGTCGCCGGAAGATGGGGTTATCGGTTACTAAGCGTTCGTACTCATCAACTTTGGGTATTAAGTGGTCGCAGAATTCCAGACACTTATCTACCCAACCGTAAGGCAAATCGGCTGCTACTCCACCAACGCGGAAGTAGTTGTTATTCACCATCCGATAACCTGTGGCAGCTTCCCACAAATCATAAATCATCTCCCGTTCCCGGAACTGGTAGAAGAAGGGAGTTTGAGCGCCTACGTCAGCAAGGAAGGGGCCAAACCATAGCAAGTGGTTAGCGATGCGGTTCAACTCCAGCATGATGACGCGGATGTAGCTAGCACGTTTGGGGACAGCGACACCTGCAAGCTTTTCTGGGGCGTTAACAGTGACGGCTTCGTTGAACATTCCCGCAGCGTAGTCCCACCGACTAACGTAAGGGACGTACATGACATTAGTGCGGTTCTCGGCAATTTTTTCCATTCCTCGGTGCAGGTAGCCGATGACCGGTTCACAGTCAACGACATCCTCACCATCCAGAGTCATGATTAACCGCAGAACCCCGTGCATTGAGGGGTGGTGTGGCCCCATATTTAGCACCATCGGTTCAGTGCGGGTTTCTAGTCTGGTCATAGATTTCGTGTTCTCCTGTTGTGTTGCTGTAGCGTGCCGAAGGCAAAATTTTGAATTGAACCGCCAAGATGCCAACCAGACCCGATTTATCTAGTCTGCCAAGCCAAAGTTAAGCTTGCAGGAGCAATACTTTTAGGAAAACTGCCCTTAAGGCGTTTATAATGTATTGCCCATACAGGGGTATGTTGCAGAGGAAGTGACAGAGGAGGGATTTTACTTGATGTTTTATTTTGTTGCACTTCTTCAACTATTATATGGAAGCTCGATATCAGGGACTTGAGGTGCAAGATTTTTCTCACATTCCCGTTTTGGGTCGGGAAGTAATTGAGGGTTTGGCAGTGCGTCCCGGCGGACGTTATTTAGATGTGACGGTAGGCGGCGGTGGTCACAGTAGCCTGATCTTAGAAGCTGCTGCGGATGTACGAGTAACTGCTGTTGACCAAGATGAAGATGCTTTAGCAGCAGCGCAGAAGAATTTAGCTGAATATGGCGATCGCATACAATTTATTCATCGCAATTTTGCTGACTACGAATTTCCCCCTAATACTTTCGATGGTATTTTAGCCGATTTGGGGGTGAGTTCTTACCATTTAGACCAAGCAGAACGGGGTTTTAGCTTTCGCCAAGCTGCGAATTTGGATATGCGAATGGATCGAGGGCGATCGCTAACTGCTGCTGATGTGATTAATAATTGGGATGAAGCAGAATTAGCAGATATTTTCTTTAAGTACGGTGAGGAGAGATTATCGCGGCGCATTGCTAGACGTATTGTCGAACGCCGGCCATTGCACACGACTACAGAATTGGCTGATGCGATCGCTTCTTCTGTTCCCCCTAAATACCGTTATGGGAGAATTCATCCCGCTACCCGTGTTTTTCAAGCTCTGCGAATTGTCGTCAACGATGAGTTAAAATCCCTAGAAACCTTTTTGGATAAAGCACCAAATGCGCTTGTCCCTGGTGGCAGAATTGCGATTATCAGTTTTCACAGTTTGGAAGACCGTCCGGTGAAGCATGGTTTAAGAAATTCACCTTTGTTAAAAGTCTTGACAAAAAAGCCGATTATTGCACAAGAAGAGGAAATTGCTAAGAATCCGCGATCGCGATCGGCCAAACTGAGGATAGCCCAAAAGTTGCTGTAACTACAATGCAGCCTTAAACTGCTTCATCTCGTGGCTCAGAACTGCTGCGAATACGCTCAATGAAATGAGGATAATTTTCTAAATCCTGTTCTGACTGTAACGGTGGCATTTCAATCCAATTACCTTCGAGATGCAGCTTATCCACATAAGCATAGAAGGCTTCCCGATCTTCCCGATGAGCAAGAACGTAATCATGTAACTCTTTCTGACTCATTGCATGAAAATTAGGCTTGCTCATCCTATGTATCTCCATTTGCCGTTAGAGTATATCTCTATAATATTTTCCTCACCTGCCAAGAAGAATAGATTTTTTGTCCGTTCATCTATACGAACGATATTAATAGGCAAGTAAAGCTTAGTAAACCGACGAAAAAGGAGATAAATCATATCTGCCGAATAAGTGAAGCGGAACTGGGTAATTGTCAATTAGTAATCGGTAGTTAGGATTAGTTCATTATTTGTTACCGATTTTGCTCTAAAACTTTTGACTCTAATAGTATTCTAAAATGACGAATAGCTTTGTTCGCTACAGTTATTGAGGAAATATTCCATGACTATTTGGGTAAATGAGCAAATTGATCCGTCTGGGATGATTCATGCCTGTATTGCCACTTGTAATGAATCTCAAGCCAAAGATTGTCATGATTCCTTTCAGAATAATTTGACCGAAAAGCAAAAGGCAGCAGGTTGGGTAGCGCAATTGCGGACAGTCGATTCTTGGGATGAAGTGCCGGTGAATTCTTTAAAACTCAATTAATTGGGTGCATGGAAAGTATGCTGCATAGCTTCAGCATCTCCAAAGAAACACGATTACCTTTGTTTTTTCTGCTTGCCTTTGGTGAAACTCCAATGTGCTTTGCTTCACCAGACGGCTGTTTAATCCAGCTTTGCTGACAGTTAGAGATTTTGGTTTTGACTGCAAATCGTCTGAGATAGAGGTCATTTTTGGGGATTTTGAGCGAACAGATTTCAGGAGCGTAGGCATAGCCCGCCATAGGCATCGCTTGTCTACCACACGCTGCACTTATGCTAATGCCTACAGCGATCGCAGCAAATTCCATGAGAACAGGTTAATAAAGGATAAAATTCGGATTAAATTTTTCAAATTATTATTAACTGCTTCCAAAAAAAGTAACATTTTATAGAAAAATGATGATTTTTATTAACTTTTAAGAGCTATCATCTATACCGTAGATTAAATTAAAAAATTTGTATAAGCCGAATCAATTTAGTGAACTATCCCAAAGTTTACACTTCGGAGCAAGCCTGTCCCATTAATTTAGTTGGCGAAACAGGACAAGCGGTTCAAATTTCAATTCATGCTCCCAGTCAATATATCTGTGCCAACTGCGAACGGATATTACCAGATTGGAAACGGCAGCCATTTTTACGAGTAGTGATTGTATTACAGCAATCGCGTTATCAATTAGTCGAAAAGACAGCAGAAGTAGAGTCAGAGAAAGAACGCTTACGAGAAAAGTTTATGAGATTTGGCTGTGATTTAGCATTTAATTTGCGCGATCGTGGCTATTTAACTGACCTGATTGACCCTCGTACAGGTTATCCCTTACTGTCCCATCCCGGAGCAATTCCTCACGACGACACAGCAGTTGTTAAAGCTTTGCTCAAGTATCCAGTGATTAAAAATCAATGCCGTGTGTTAGTTCATCCCGATTGGGGTGCAGCAGTTTATCCTAGTATTTTGATATCAGAAGCTCCCCCAATTGTGATCGAATGGGTTACAAAAGGCATAGCATTCATGCATGGGTGGAAAGAAATTAATTATTAGTCATTGGTCATTGGTCATTAGTCATTGGTCATTGGCTATATAAAGACGTATATCAGCACTTGTGTCTCCAAACAAATTCTTCCAAGAAGCTAGGATAGTCGAAGCGATAGTGCGGCTTGTTACTTCTCTCATGAGTAGACGCTACGAAGTCAAACCGGGGTTTTCAGTCCAGCCAATACGTTGCAGAAAAGTTTTCAGCTGCGCGTGCTGTGGCTCGACTGCTGGAAATTTGTAGTCAACTTACTCCTAAAGCATTGGTAACAAAATCTGATACATAATTCTTGTTATAGGGCAGCAACCTGTAACGGAGTTATTGGAAGCTCTACCAGCTAAAATCCCTGCTTTTAGGTTTAATCTAATATTAAGACTTACGCACACTCTACGATTCTTCTCTACGAGACGCTACGCGTTGGCGAAAGCATATTGCAGATTAGGCGGTTCGATAAATTAAGCTTTTTGGGGATTGTTGCGTAAGTCCCATAATACATTAGCACTTCCTTATGGCCCAGAAAAGACAGCTTGTTCTACATCATCCCGACTAAGAGAATACTTGAATGAGCGTTGGATATCTTGTCCATTTTCCCCAGATTGAACATATCGCACTACAATTTGCTCAACATCGAGCCATAATTCAGCTTGCCAATTAGGTCGTTGTACACGCCAGCAATGCCTTTGTGTTTCGTCTTGTTGACAGCCTTGGTCTTTTAGCCACTGCTCAATTTGTGGCAGGGGATGATTATATAGGGGAGTATCAGAGGGAAGAAGAGGCATAGGAATTTTATATTTTGGATTAGGGAATTGTTTAATTCTTAATTATCGGATGGGCAATTAGTTGCGACAGATAGGTAATCTGCTGTTGTACAGATGCAGCTGATTGCAGCTTATGGGAATGGATCGCAGCCTCGCCATGAGTTAAGCCAATGGCAACTGCCAATAACAGACAACCTACAAATGTTAGCACCAGCATAAATAAAGCAAATATTTCGCCAGATGATAAGGGGCGATCGCTCGCATCAAGGTAAGCTGATTTTGACCAGTCATGAGAATGCGAGACGGGATGATTCAAATCAGGGGGTGGTTGAATCACTCCAAACCGGGAATAGCCAATTTTTAAATCGTAGCCGAAGCGCCGTTCTGGATGGCTAAGGGTGGCGTAGGCTTCGTTGATTTGCTGAAATTTGGGAATGGCGATCGCAGTCGGCAAGTCTGTAGTATCAGGATGATAAAGCTTGCTCAGTTGCCGATAAGCGCGACGAATGTCAATTACCGATGCCCAGGGATGCAGTCCTAGCAGGGAGTAATAAGTTGGTTCGCTGCTTTGTGGCATTGCCCCGTTTTGATTCACATCTGTTTGAGTCACTTTGCTCAAAGATATTTTTTATATTTTAAATCCTTTATCAATTGGAGAAGACACAGCAGGCCTAGCATCTGATAAGATATTTTAATAAAGCATTTAATTAGATGCGATGCAGATCAAAATTAATCTCGAAAATATTCAAACTCTTACCGATTTCAAGCGCAATGCCAAAGATTATGTAGAGCGGATCAAGGCAACAAAGTCCCCGCTTGTACTAACGGTGAATGGGAAAGCTGAAGTTGTAGTGCATGAAGCACAAGCGTTTCAACAGATGATAGATGAACTCCAGCGCCTTGAAGAAGAACTGCAAAAACTCAAGTTAGAGGCGTTACGCAGTCAGATTGACATTGGTATTAAGCAACTTGATAGTGGACAATATACTGAATATAACGACGAGTCACTTCTAGCTTTTTTTGCAAATATTCAAGCACGAGGACAGCAAAATTTGGCTAACAGCGATTCTCTATGAGTCGATTTCGGATTTCGACTCAAGCAGCGCGAGATATTGAGGATATATGGAAATATCTTGCCTCAAATAACTTAAAAGCTGCTGACACACTTTTTGATACTCTGCGAGAAAGCTTTCCAAAACTGGCCAAATTCCCCAAAATGGGCAGACTACGAGATGAATTGGCTCTTTTTTGCGAAGTTTCCCGGTGAAAAATTATTTAATTTTTTATCGTCCGATAGACGAAGGCATAGAAATTGTACGTATCTTGCACGGCTCACAAGATATAGAAACTATTTTTCAAGATGACGAAGACTAATTACAAATTAGTCATTGTTCTGGTCAATAGCTTCATTAAGATTGATATCTTATCCCTAACGGATTAAATCAGCACGGGGTTTAAAGGTTTCAATTTGCCGTAACTTTTCGTAAAGTTCCTGTTCTTCTTGACTAATATTTTTCGGTGTAACTATTTGAATTTCTACTAGTTGATCGCCACGTTTGCCGTCATCACTGGGATAGCCTTTATTTCCTAGTCGAAATTTTTGACCAGACCTAACTCCAGGAGGGGTAGTCATTTTTACAGGACCATCAAGAGTAGGTGCTTCTACCTGTCCTCCTAAAACTGCCTCGCTGGG
Organism: Nostoc sp.; assembly: GCF_036918245.1. Classification (GTDB taxonomy): domain Bacteria; phylum Cyanobacteriota; class Cyanobacteriia; order Cyanobacteriales; family Nostocaceae; genus Nostoc. The sequence goes on along the minus strand of NZ_JBALEF010000101.1, from coordinate 168,440 downwards.
AGTAACAGGTACTTGGCAGACGATATTTAAACCTTCTAGCTTAAATAATCGATGAGGTTCAACGGTAATTTTTAAGTATAGATCGCCACCACCAACGCCTTGGTTCCGCAAACGGATGGTTTGACCTGTTACCATCCCTGGAGGCATACTAACTTCTAGCGATCGCCCATCTTCCAAACGAATTCGTTCATTACCACCTTGATAAGCTTTTTCTAGTGGAAGCGTTAATCTGGCTTCTATATCTCGACGGGTTGTGCGAGGTGGAGTGTTAACGGTGTAGGCAACTTTTGTTCTGGGGGTACGAAACGGATCGCTAGTATTGCCATTACTGGAGTTATTTGCCGCACTCTTATTTTTAACGCCGATAACTTGATTAATAAAGCTTTCAAAGTCGGAGAATTGGCTGGGATCTACGTCCTGATTCCCGTTGCGATCGCTAGCACTACTCTGCCAAGTTTTAGCCTTTGGTGTTTGTTTGTTACCTGCAAAGCCTTTTTGCTTCCAGTAACGGCTAAACTGGTCGTACTGCGATCGCTTGGCTGGATCGGAAAGAACTTCATAAGCCTCGCCAATATCCTTAAATTTTTCCTCAGATTCTTTGTTACCCGGATTAAGATCGGGGTGATATTGCCTTGCTAACCGCCGATAAACCTTTTTAATTTCCTCACCAGAGGCATCTTTAGATACTCCTAAAATCTCGTAGTAATCGCGAAAGTTCGGCAAATTTTGCATAGTTCAGTTATTTAAATTTTAGATTTTAGATTTTGGATTAATTATGAGTTAGGAGTTAGGAGTTATGAGTTGAAAGATTTAATTTTTAACTCCTCACTTCTCACTCCTAACTTTTTTTAAAAGTACTACAACCAATCATTGTCTTCTTCATCATCCCAGTTATCTTGGTAGCTGGGGCGGGATTTGCGTGGAGGACGGCTTTCATAAGAGGAAGAACGATTATCGCGGCTATAATCTCTGCCATAGTCTTTACCGTAATCTTTGCCATAGTCTTTACTGTATGAGTCGCGTTCTCGATATGTATCTCTGGGAGATTCGCGTTCTCGTTCTTTATCACCGCCAGTAAAGATGTCACGGATAGTCCCAAACAAATCGTCATCTTCATCTTCAGCATAAGTCTGGCGGACTTCCCGATTTAGCTCATAGAGAGCATCTTGCAAGTCGGCGTAGGCTTGATCGATACCGCGATCGCTATTTTCCTGAAGACTTTCCTTTAGTTGTCGGCAAATATTATCAATTCTTTGGCGGCGGCTGCGGGCAAACTGCATACCAAATTCCAGCGCAACTTCCCTCAGTTGTCGTTCTGCTTGGAAAATCAACGCCTCAGAACGAGTCCGCTTTTCTATCCTCTCTTTACGTTCGCGATCGACATCAGCGTATTTTTGAGCGTCTTGAATCATCCGATTCACTTCCGACTCGTTCAAGGTGGAAGCGCCTTGAATGGTGATACTCTGCTCTCGCCCAGTGGTTCTATCTAGAGCTGTTACCTGTAAAATACCATTAGCATCAATATCAAATGACACTTGAACTTGAGGAATTCCTCGTGGCGCTGGTGGGATGCCATAGAGCTTGAACCGTCCTAAAGACTTGTTGTTTGCTGCCATTTCCCGTTCGCCCTGGACTACGTGAATTTCCACAGTGTTTTGGTTATTTTCAGACGTGGAAAAAATATCAGAACGGCGTACTGGAATCGTCGTGTTGCGAGGAATAAGTTTTTTCATCACGCCGCCGATGGTTTCCAATCCCATAGAAAGGGGTGTGACATCCAAAAGCAGCACATCTTTGAGTTCGCCTGCAAGAATTCCTGCTTGAATTGCTGCACCCACTCCCACGACTTCATCAGGGTTAACGTTTTCGTTAGGTTCTGTGCCAATCAAGTCCCGCACAAGCTGCTTCACCATTGGCATTCGTGTAGAACCGCCAACTAACACAACTTCTTCAATGTCTCTAGGTGAAAGTCCGGCATCTTTGAGGGCGCGTTTTACTGGTGTCCGCAATCTTCCCACCAAATCACTACACAAGCCTTCAAATTGGGAACGTGTTAAACGAGTTTCGAGATGTTTGGGGCCATCTTCAGTGGCGGTGATGAAGGGTAAATTAATATCGGTGACGCTGACAGCAGAAAGCTCAATTTTGGCTTTTTCCGCCGCTTCCATAAGACGTTGCAAAGCTTGGCGATCGCGTCTTAAATCTACTTCTTCTGTTTCCAGAAATTGCTCTGCTAACCAATCTACTATTATTTTGTCAAAGTCGTTACCACCAAGTTGCGTATCGCCACTGGTAGCCTTGACTTCAAATATCCCATCGCCTACTTCTAAAATAGACACGTCAAAAGTGCCACCACCCAAGTCAAAGACTAAGATAGTTTCCGTGTCACCCCGATCCAGTCCATAAGCCAAAGATGCCGCAGTCGGTTCATTGAGAATCCGCAGCACCTCTAAACCAGCAATTCTGCCAGCATCACGGGTTGCCTGCCGTTGAGAATCATTAAAATAGGCGGGTACTGTAATCACTGCCCCTGTAACTGGTTCACCCAAATAGCGACTAGCATCGTCTGCCAATTTCTTCAGCACCATTGCCGAAATTTCTTCTGGGGCAAAATCTTTATTCAGACGAGGACAGGCAATTTTAATATTACCTACTTCGTCCTTGCGGATGGTGTAGGGCACACGCTTAGAATCTGCATTAAGTTCACCATACTTCCGCCCAATGAAGCGTTTAACTGCAAAAAAGGTATTTTGGGGATTGAGAACGGTTTGTCGCCGTGCCATTTGCCCAACCACCCTTTCACCTTCTTTGCTGAAGCCAACTACGGAGGGGGTTGTTCGCATTCCTTCTGCATTGGCAATCACCACCGGCTTGCCACCCTCCATAACGGCGACTACTGAGTTGGTTGTACCCAAGTCGATGCCGACTACCTTGCCCATGCGTTACTCTTCTCCTAAAGTGTCTTATATATTTATTATGATTGGGCGGAACTACCTCTAGCTTTGTGCTACAAGATAAAAACACCTCAATGTATAATACTCAAATACTCATCATTAAGGCAGTAAGCTAAAAAGTGCAGCTAGAGGAGATAGTTGCAAGACTAGGATAGCATTGAGATGGTTGGTGTGCCCAAGCAGCCTCAATTCTTGATATCCGCCTACTTCTGTTTAAGGTATCTGCAAATTGGTAAGTTCACCTTAATGATGGTTGCTCTGCTTTTTTGAGTACCTGAAAATTCTAATATTATTGCTACTACTTTAAAGATTTGAATTTAACAGAGCGATTACAGACTTCCCTGAGTGAGATAGCGCGAGAACGCGATCCTTACATGGCAACGGCTGGACATTTTTTTGTCCAAGAATACATCCGCCAGGAATTTTCCCAATGGGGGAGTGTGGAAATCCACACCTTTGATGTCAGAGGTAAAGCCTGTAATAACTTGATCTTAAATTTACCATCCCAAGCTAAAGGGCAAAAAAAGGATTTACTGCCAATTTTAATTGGCGCTCATTATGATGGCGTTCCAGGAACAGTTGCAGCTGATGATAATGCTACAGGTGTGGCGGTGTTACTGGAATTGGCGAGAAAGTTTGCTGCCGAACCTGTCAGATATCCCTTAAGACTGGTTGCTTTCGATATGGAAGAATACGGCTTACTGGGTAGTGCTGATTATGCAGCCCTATTGCATCAACAAAAGCAACAGCTACGCTTAATGATCTCCTTAGAAATGCTCGGTTATAAGGATTCTACACCTGGCTCCCAAAATTACCCCCCTCCTCTGGAACGCTTCTACCCAGATACAGGTGATTTTATCGCTTTAATTGGCAACTTGCGGACATTACCTGACCTAATTGGGATGAGTAGTAATATTCGCAAAGCTGGCGTATCTAGTCAATGGCTACCCGTGCCGAATCGAGGTTTAATAGTTCCCCAAACCAGACTTAGCGATCATGCACCATTCTGGGATTTAGGTTATCCGGCAATGATGGTGACAGATACGGCATTCTTGCGAAATCCACATTATCACAAAGCTAGTGATGCGATCGCTACTTTGGATTTAGATTTTCTTACTCGTGTATGTGAAGGGTTAGAGATGGCAATTCGGAGTCTATAAAAAAGTTAATAGAATGATGAACTGAGAAATAATAATTATATTTCTTGAGGATAAATAAAAACTATAAAACAGCTAACAAATATTAATATATTTATCAATAAAAGTTTAATATCTAAGTAATTTGATGCAACTTATATCCTCTTCAAATCAAAGAAACGAGCTTTACGAAAAATTTAAATTAAAGATTATTCATAATTCTTGTTTAGATAGAACCTTAGTGAGTTACCAGGGTAATAAACAAACTCCATTTTCTTCCTGGTTCAAATATAGAGAAGGATTTTCAGAACGTCTAGTTACCTATCTTCTTCAAGAATTTAAACCAGAACCAGGTGTACTGATAGATCCATTTTCAGGAGTTGGCTCATCTTTGTTTGCTGCAAGTGCGTTAGGGTGCAAACTACGGGAATTGAACTGTTACCTGTTGGGCTTTTTGCTACACAAGCTCGAATTATCGCTCAGAAAATAGATGTAGAGTTATTAAATTTAGAAATTACAAAGTTCAAACAAATCAATTTTCAGGACTATTATGATCAATTTTTCATATTTAATCATTTAGCAATAACCCGTGGAGCATTTTCTTCGATAAATGAAGAACAACTAATTGCTTACATATCTTATTGTAATAATATTATTCCAAATAAAGATATCAGTACTATATTTATATATGCTGCATTTTGTATTTTGGAGGATATTAGCTACACTAGAAAAGATGGACAATATCTGCGCTGGGATAGTCGTTCAGGTCGCTCAAAGGGAAATAGTAAATTTAATAAAGGAGAAATTTTATCTTTTGAAAATGCAATTAATCGAAAACTAAAGCAAATTATATCAGATTTAAATATTAGTCTTGTCCAACTAAATTTATTTAATGAGAATTTACTATTAGAATTGGCAACGACTAAATCTAGTATTGTCGAAAAGACAGAACCTAAACTTTATGAAGGTTCTTGTTTAGAAATTCTTCCAACTATCCAAGAGAATAGTATTGATTTTGTCATTACATCTCCACCCTATGTTAATAGATATGATTACACTCACACGTATGCTCTTGAACTTGCATTTTTGGGATGTAGTGAAGAAAAAGTAAAGTATTTACGTCAGCAAATGCTATCATGCACTGTAGAAAACCGTGGCAAATGTAATTATTTAGAAAAATTTTATACTGCTAAAAACAGACATCAGGATTTCTTAAAAATAGATTCTACCTTTAAAAATCAGGCTGCTTTACAAGAAGTACTAATAATACTAGAAAATTATAAAAAACAAGATAAATTAAATAATGATAATATTGTCAGAATGGTAGGTAACTACTTTTACGAAATGTGCTTTGTAATTTATGAATTAGCTCGTATTCTTAAACCTGGTGGTATAGTCGCAATGGTAAATGATAACGTCAGGTATGCTGGAGAAGAAGTTCCTGTAGACCTAATTTTATCAGATATAGCAGAGTCTTTTGGACTGAAAACGCGATATATTTGGACATTAGGAAGAGGTAAAGGAAATAGTAGCCAGCAAATGGGAAATCATGGGCGCACAGAACTACGTAAATGTGTTTATATTTGGGAAAAGTGAGTACTGTACCATTAGATGAAACAAATCTCTTAACTGAGGCGCATCGTATAAACTATCGCTTGCGTTCAACCTTCTTTTATCGCAAGCTTAAAGAATACAAAACGCTCTCTTTGCCAACTAAAATTAATGCATTGTTACCAGTTAATGATTTATATAGTTGGGATAATTGGGCAGAATGGGGTATTGGAGAAGAAGCATTTACCTACATCGATCAACATCCTAACTTGCAACTAATTCAGGTATTTTGCCATCCCAGGTTAATTAGAGAACACTCTTCAGTGTTAGCTTACTATCGTAATATTGCAGCACTTTCTCAGAAAGCCGTTAAGTATTTAGCAGCAATTGATGTAAAGAGAATTGAACTTGATCAAGAAAATAAATATCCTCTAGGAGAAGATAAAGCCTTAACGCTTTCTCGACTTTTTAATGAACATATATCGCTGATAATTGATAGTTCTATAGAAAGTTTGACTGAGGAAGAACTATATGGAATACTACTAGCCTCAACAGGAACACAAATAGACGGTTCTTGGCGTAATGCTATTGGGGAAGAAGCAGAAAAAGTTGTACAGCGACTTCTTATCAAAGAGGTTAAGGAACGCAATCTTCTTGCTGCTTTTATTCCCCGTCAGGGTACAGGAGTTGAAGTATATAATCCTAGCAGACTTGAAGAACAACTAGGAAATATTGAGGGCTATCGGGGCGTAATGTTGGCTAATCAAACCTCTATACTTTTTTCTAGTGAACCAGATATTTCACTTTTAAACAATCAGGGTACAACAGTCGGTGTAATTGAGATAAAAGGAGGAACTGATCCTCCGGGAGCACTAGAACGTTATGGTGCTGCTAAAAAATCCTTTGAAGAAGTTTTTCGTAGGAACCCAAAGGTAAAATCTATTTTAATTGCCAGTTGTATCACCACTGAGGTACATACTCGTATTCAGAATTATCCAATAATATCTACCTATTTCAACTTGACAGAAGTATTGAGTGAAGACTCAAGACTATATGACCAGTTTGTTAAAGAAGTATTTTCAATACTACAATAATTTGTAATGTCTATTTTAATCAGATATTTTCTGTGTGCGATCGCGTATTGGGAGTCAAAGTAATTAAATCATCGATATTGCGCTTCATTGTCTCGCAAATTGCATCTAATGGTAAATCATTAGCGTCATAACCAAAGGGGTTTTCTATCTCTAAGCCAATGGCTTCAATGCCAAACACAGTGAACCCAACCAAAGCAGAAATTAAACCTGTCCACCAACCGAGTTGTTCTACTATTTGAAATGGTAGCAGAAAGCAATATAGTATCAGCAATTGCTTTAAATGAATAGCATAAGCAAGCGGCATAGGTGTTTTTAAAATACGTTCGCAAGCACCTAAATTATCCACAAGATTATTCAATAATTCTTGCATAGATGTTAGTTGGTAGCTATTAAGGCAATTACGATTATACTGTTCCTGTAAATAATCTCCTATCCAAAAGGCAACTTCTATGGGAGGATTATTCATAATCTTCAGTTTTATATACTTAGTAGATGGCATTAAGTCTTCTAACTCGCTATTGACAGTTTCTCCTCGTAAATGTAATTTAGTTGTTACAGCAAAAGCTGCTAATAAGTTTAATGCTGTAATTTTCTTGTTTTTATCTTCTGGTGAAATTTCATCAACTGATACCCAAATTTGCCGCGCTAGATTTCGGACGTTATTTACTATAGATCCCCAGCATTTTCTCCCTTCCCAAAATCGCTCATAAGCAGTATTTGTACGAAAGACAAGTAACAAACCTAAAACAATACTAGGAATAACACTTCCTAAAATAGGTTGGGATACAGGTTTGTCAAAATAATAAAGCAGAGAAATCAAAAATCCGAAAGCTCCACACCATAAAATATGTTTGAAAATTGCTTTCGTCACTGAACCTTTAAATTGTAGTGCTGTGCGTAACAATTTTATTTTTTCGGCTATCATGTAGTCACCCTAATAAAATATTTATTGAACCGATACATTCAGCATTTGTTAGCTTAAAAATAATCATTATAAAAGTAGCACAATTAGCAAAGAGATACTTACAAAACTATTCTTGCTAAGAACATGATATCCTGACGGTTATGTATTGTATTCTAGTTTCTGTTATACAATTTAAAGCCCGCTTAAATACTTATTATTAGTACTGACACAAAGAGTTTTTTGATCGTCAATTAGGTAAATATTATATAAAAGTCAAAAGCGATACCTGCATAGCAATTGTAAATAAATGTAAAGATTTTTTCGTGGCTGCATAAACTCCACATTTCATCCCGATAAATCTATAGAAGAAAAGGTATATTCCTATCGATAATGTTCATACAGCATTAATCGGTATCATGTACCCCAGTAAATCAAAAAGTTCTAGCCTGTAAAAATCCTGCCCTGTAAATTAAACGTCTAGACATAACTTATTTGGTTATGTCTTTTTTCTTGTCGTTAGTCTCAAAACGTTGAATTTCAATCAAATAACCATCAGGATCGCGGAAAAAGCAATGGTAAATGTTGTACTTTTCATTTAGTGTCGGTGGCTTTTCAAATTCGATGCCACGTTCTTTGAGATATTCAAACCATTCATCCACCTGCTGTGTTACCAGGGTAAAAATGACACTTGATTGCTTGTCGGTTGGAGGACTTGATTTTTCGCTTGCTTGACACAATCCTAAGTATCCAGAGCCCCTAACAGTATAAATTCGACAGGTTCCTTGGTCAAGCCATAGCTCCAAACCTAGTTTTTGTTCGTAGAATTCTACAGATGCATTGAGGTTATAGGTAGAAAAGAAGGTAATTTGCTGGTCTATTTGCGGACGAGTAGACATAAAACACATTTGAGTATATACCCTAACGACATTGGGTGATCGCAGATGTAAAAATTGATTGATGTTAGAAACCTGTTACTGCTCCAGAATGCCTTAAGTGCATCTGGAGTTTCTTTTTGGAAAAAGCCATAAAAATTTTCCCAATCATCCTGATATGCCAAAACATGGCTGAATAAGGATGCATACTGAATTATCTATATTTAACACGGGCATCACTTATTGATGTACCCTTCCTGCCAAACAACTCTCGCAAAACAGCCTCAGCTTATCTGGGGCTGTTTTGCGTTAATTCCAACAGAGAAGGAATGTAAACGAGAATCCTCAAACACTTTTATCTACATTTGAGTGTATACCCTGATGACGTAGGATTTTCTCAGGGTGAAAATTTGGTATAGGTAAATGCGTATCTTTCCTGGCTCCAGATTTGTCACAAACATTTCTGGAGTTTTTTCATTATTGGAGCTTTAAATCAGCAATCTAGTCTATATTCAAGTGAATATTTGATTTTTATTATGAACACGCATGTTATAGCTGTGCAGTAAAATAAATATAAATTAGGAATTGTTATAAAAATTACTGAGAAAGTATGGAAATCTCAAATTCTACTCCTCAGAGAGACATGCCACAGCCACAAGCTTCGGAAACACTTGTACAAGCTAAGAGTATCAGCCGTCGGGAGTTTATGAAATTGTCATTAGAAGAACGGCGATGCATATTAGCGGCACAGGCTGAGTTAATGTTATTACATTACGAGCAAGATAGAGAATGGCAGGAGTTACAGACAGGAAACTTGATTGATTATTAGCTATTTTAGTTATAAAGACGGTTATCTTACTTGCTGATTTTGATCCGACAGTGTGATCATAAATAACAAAAATCTGCCCTGTTTTTAAAGTAAGTTTAAAAAACTATTATCATTGTCATCATCATCTTTCTTTCTCCAAAAATTTAATGTATCCTCTATACTTTTATGTATATAGTTTTTACTTGATTCAACCGAATTAATCACATTTATTAGATTCTTAGACAAACCATCAGCGACAGCAATACCATTATCTCCTATGATTTCTTTAGCCTTATCCACTTGAAGACTAATTGGTTTACCTGTCTTACAATAATGTGCAAAATGCTCACAGTTATTATAAAAAACATTGTAATTTTTCTCTCCTAATCTTCGTTTTGCTCTCATGAAGACAACTATTGGAGGATCGCATTTATCATATTTCTTAATATAAATTTTCCTGTGTTTAGCAAACTCAGTCATGGGAACCCAGAGGATTATTCCATCCTTTCCGTGTTTATAATTATTTTGATAATGAATAATAGTGTCATTACCACAATCAATACCATGATGATAGGGAAATTTACTATTATTATAAATACTACAGTATATGTGATCTCCTTGTGCCATTATTGATACCCAGATATAACTATATATTTTTAAATATTTAGGTACATTTTATTAAACGTATTATTTATTTGTCAGTAGTAAAAACCGTAAAAATTTTCGATAAAGTTAGAACCAAATATTTAAGTAGAAAGTTTTAAATACTAGAATTTTCTCTAAGTAAATACTGAGTGATATCAAGAGATAAACATGAGAATTTATATAAATAGCTTTAGAAAATATGAAGTAAATAATAAGTGCACCTATCCTTATTGATTCGACTCAGCAGAAAATAGTTAAGCGATCGCACTCTCAATTTTGACTAAATCAAAGTGCAATCGCACTAAATATAAATGTTTATTTCGTTGTGTATGTCACAAAAATATCCTTTTTCATTTCAACTTCCGCCGGTGCATCTGGATTATAAACTGGTGATAATAAAAAACTAGCAAACGACGGTAAAGGAACTCCAGTTTTAGAACTACATGAGGGATAAAATAATGTGTAAAATGGCTCGGCTACAGAAGGAGTACTAAGTTTAACTTCCATCGCAGTTGCTAAAGCCTGAGCGCGGCTTTGAGCATCTTTCATAGCTGATTGATAAACTGAACTCTGCAAAGCTTGACAGTCATTAACTGCATACTCAACGCCCACACTTTTGACAGAAAGGTTTTCAATTTGGCTCGTGGATTTGTTTGCTGTAGCAACAATTTCCTGAACGCGATCGCGTGTTGGTTTTTCTAGTCTCACCAATATCTTGGCGTTATTTTCACTGGAATTAGGGTTAATTTGCACTTGAATTTTATCAGCCCTAATGCCTTTAGCAATTAAGCTATCCACTACAGGCTGAAGAGTTGCTTTAGTTGGGGATTTTTTGTTTGGTAAAGGTTCTGCTGCTGTTTTGTAATTTAAAAGTAGAGTTGGTGAGGATATGCGGCGGGTTTCGGGTAGAGATGACGGTTGCGTTTGTAACTCATCATTGCTACCTCCACTACTGAATACCAACTCAATATCCGCTGTATCCGCTGGCACTCTCACTATCCCTTGACCGATTACCATTAATGAATGGCGATCGCTTGCTGGTGGGTAAAACAATTGGGCATTAGTGACTTTGGGTGTTAATGCTTCCACCCCGATACTCACGGAAATACTTAGCATTAGAGCAGTTATTTTTCTCATGTCCTGGGAATATCCTTTGAACTTAGTAATTGTCAAAGTTTACACCTCAAGAGGAATCTACTTAAAAAAATATTGAGCTAATCCCACAGCCTTTAGTCGTGGGATTAGCTCAAAAATTCAAAATTCACTGCGGAGGTTATGATATCTTAGCAGAGAGCCAAATCTTGTTAGAACTATTAACCAAACCAGTGAGAGGGTTCACAAGCTGGTTGAACTGTTTCACAAACACGATGGCTAATCCAATCTGACTTTTCTTGAACGATTAAACAAATACCTTGGTGAATCAAATTCTGTAAATGTAGCTGCTGCTCTAAGGGTTTACGAGGCAATTTGTAATAAGCCAAGCTTCCTTGTTCAGCCTCCGCTAGCGGAATCTGTTCGTCAGACATGACGCTGTAAAAGGAGGGAATGCGATTAAGGACGAAAGTAATTAGCTCTTGGCGTAAATCAGGAATCGCAAAAGCTTGCTGATATGGATGGGCTGGGTATGTATTCAAAACACTTTCAATTTCTCCCACTATTGATTGTTGTGTTAAATTAACTACCGTTTTCATGATTTTTAAACTCCTTTTTTAATCAAGTCAATGCTTGGTGAAGAGAATAACTTTTTTAGATGGCAACGTCGTGATGACAATCAGTTAAAATTAATTCAAATTACAGATGCAATCAACCCCGAAACTAGCCTCTTATCTTGGTACAATCTCAGACATTTGGCTTTGCTTATTTTAGTTAAAGTTTATACTGTCTCACAGCATGACTTATTAAAACAGCGTCCAATAAGCTGGTAAATTACTGACATTTTATATTTATAATCCTAATTATTTCAAATTTCTGCCAAGAAAGCCGAAATCTACATAAAACGCAGCATTAAGGCTAGGGGATCAAGATTAACAGCAATCAAACAACTTGAATTAGGAACAAGTTTTTCATGAAGTTAAGCTTTTTGGGTAATTGACATCACTTTTTGGTTTGCGACAAAATTTGCTATTTTATCTAAAAAACTTATTTGTTGCACTTTGATTTAGTAAGTTATAAAAATACCGACTCACTATTGTGCAAAATCAGTCTAGCGACAGATGAAATGATTTTGTAAAAACGTTTAAAAAGTTCACATTATCGAAAGGGAGATGACGCAACTGATTATTAATTTCATCAGCCGCAGCTAATCCAGAAAGCATCGCACCTTCTACAAGATTGCCCCCACACCAATCACCACAACAAACTAAAGGTAAGGGAGTTCCGGCAGACAAAAAAGCTTCGTGCCAAGGACGGCTAGGAAAGGCATAACGCCAACGATGTACTTGCATCCATTCGGGAGTATTCAGCCAAGGAAGGGACAGAGATTCAGCTGCTCGTTGCAACATATATTGTCCGGCAGGTTGTAAATCCTGTGATTCTAGATAACGTTGGGCAAAATCAGCGCTACTTTGCACCACAAAATGTGGTTGTTGAGGGTTAGGACGCTTGCTACTGTCTAAACCAATCCATGCTAAATCAGCATCATCCACAAAAGTTAGGGCTTTCCATTGAGGGAGGGGTTGAGATGTAGAAGGATATCCAGCGATCGCACTAATCGAAGGATAAAATTCTACAGAACGCAAGTTATCAAGAAAGACTGCATCTAATACACTCTCACCCAAAGGTGACAACAGCATCACAGCTTGGGGTGCAGGAATGGCGACGACTATAGCTTTTGCAGTTAATTCTTCGTTACTAGATTCGAGAGTCAAACGCCAGCTATTTTCAGGAGTTGGGGTAATAGCAATGACACGCTGATTCAGTAATATTTCTAGACCTGAAGCGAGGGATTTAGCGATCGCACTCATTCCCCCAGGTGCAACATAACGCGGACTGCGGTTATTGGGTTCAGATAAAGGAACACCTGTTGTGAGTTCGTAAACCTCATCTGTCCAAACTTCGAGGATATGGCGCGTAGACGCGGAGCGGCTTGTCGTCAGACATCGCAATATCTCCACAAAACGTCTAAATAATTCACCCTTTGGCTTCAGGTAACAAGCCCCATGATCCGCCAAAGTTCCATGTAAGCGGCGTGTAGCTAGTCTTCCTCCCAAACCACGCGACTTTTCCACCACTACCACCGAATATCCAGCTTGACTTAACTGCTGGGCACAGACTAAACCGGCAATTCCGGCACCAATCACTGCAATATCAGTCATGAGTCAATAGTCCTTAGTTAGTTATTGGTCATTAGTTATTGGTTATTATCAAAGGACAAAATTACTACTAATGACTGCTGAAAGCTAGTAGTAGAATAAGGTACAGAAAGCTGCACGGAAGGGAGGAAGGGAAATTGGATGAAATGAGGGTGGCGCTAGAGTTAGCGACCGAAGAAGAATTGCAAGACTTAACGGCAATTCTATTTAGTCGTAAGTTCAATCCCTTAGACTATGTACACACACCCGAACCCATCGAAGTGCAAAGCCAAGACCGCAAAGCTTGGTTAGACGCACTAGAGGGCCGCTTTCGTTTTTTGGCGGCAGATGGAATGACAGTATTACGGGGACGCACAGGGCAGGTAACTTACCGACAAGCGCTAGTTCAAGTATGTAAGTATTTAAAAATTCCCTTTTCTCATCATCTGGCAACTATTGATTTAGAAGCAGAAGTATTTTTGCATCTGCTAGGACAAGTGTGGAAAAAATTGCCGGAACAGGAAAAGCAAAAATTGACTGTACAGGTGCAGCGTCAGCTGCTCAAATCAGAACTAAAACAACCCCTACCACTTTTATTACAACGTGACCCCTTGGGGTTGCTTTTCAAAGGCGGTAGTGCGCTAGCGGTTACTTCTCTTCTCCAACCACTTGTACTTAAGCAAATTGCTCGTCAATTTGCCATCCACTTTGCTACTTATGAAGTAGCCAAACAAGCCGCAATTACAGGCTCAGAAGCAGCTGCAACCCAATTTCAAAGTTATGTAACGATGCAAATGGCGCAACGGGGTATGACAGTGAGTGCAGCTCGTTATGGGGCAGCCCGGACGATGTTTGCCGTGATTGGGCCGATGATGTGGACTTGGTTTATTGCGGATTTAGGCTGGAGAGCGATCGCTACTAACTATGGTCGAATCATCCCCACCATCTTCGCCTTAGCTCAAATTCGCCTCACTCGTGAGGAATGTTGGGAGCCAGCTTGAACAAGGTTTTTGACTATTTCAAATCTCGTTGGCAATCTTCTTGGAACTACTCTCTATGGGCACTATTAATCTTCCCATTGAGTCCTTTAGTGGGGGCTGTGACTGTAGGTTTTGTCTCATTAATAACTTGGCTGAAACAATCCCGCAAAATTAATCGCCGCCCCCTCAACTGGGGATTTGCCCTATTGAGTTTTTTGCTGATCGTGAGTGCTGGCTTTGCCCAAGACAAAACAGCAGCTTTCCTCGGCTTATTTAATTTATTACCATTCTTTTTACTTTTCGCTGCCCATAGCGCTCTGATTCAAACATTTACCCAATTGCGGCAAATGGCTTGGGTTTTGGTGATTGGTTCCATGCCAGTAGCAATTATGGGCTTGGGACAATTATTTTTAGGCTGGAGTTTCAAGTTCCAGTTTGTGTGGGTTGTGTTTAGTTGGACAATCAGACCAGGCGGAAACCCACCAGGTCGTATCGCCTCACTTTTCTTGCACGCTAACACCTTCGCAGCTTATCTAGTAATAGTTTTCATCCTTGGTCTAGGGTTGTGGATTGAACAATGGCGATTGGCGATTGGGTATTGGGGATTGAACATAAAAGGCAGAGGGGCAGACAGGCAGAGGGACAGAGGGGAAAGACTTACTGCGCCCCACTCCCCAGTTCCCTTTCTCTTCCTAACAGTGGCGGTGATTACAAATTTCATTGCCTTAATTTTCACCAACTCGCGTAATGGGTGGGCGATCACTATTTTTGCCTGTTTAGCTTATGCACTCTACCAAGGTTGGCGCATTCTTGTAGGTAGCGTTGCTGCGATCGTCTCTAGTATTCTTTTAGCGGCTTTTGCTCCCTCACCAGTCGCTCACATTTTTCGCTTGGTAGTTCCTGCCTTCTTTTGGGCAAGGTTAAATGACGATATGTATCCAGATAGACCAGTCGCTTTAATGCGAAAAACTCAGTGGGAGTTCGCCTGGTCTTTAGCTCAACAACATCCTTGGAGTGGTTGGGGATTACGCAGTTTTAGTACACTTTACAAAGCAAAGATGCAGATTCCCTTGGGTCATCCTCATAACTTATTTTTGATGTTATCTGCTGAAACTGGTTTTCCCAGTGCTTTTTTATTTTGTGGCTTACTAGCTTGGATTTTGATTATAAGTGTCCAATTACTGCAAAAGTCAAAATATATAAATACAGGAGACAAATTGATATTTTTCAGTTATCTTCTGTCCTTTGTTGGGTGGATTTTATTGAATACAGTAGATGTAACTCTCTTCGATTTTCGTTTGAATGCGCTTTCATGGCTAATTTTGGCTGCCATTGCTGGAGTAGTACATCGTTATCACGAAAAAGACAGGCTTGCATCTCATCAAAATTAGCTATTAGTTTTTTCAGTGTATGCACTGGGGACATTGAGAGTTTTAAGTTAATAAGATTGTTATATTCACGTCTGTGAGTGTGACTAATACCTAATTAGTCACTGTTGCTGATTGTTGGGAAGGTGTAGGGACATCCCTTTGGGGTTTTCCTGCATAACGGGCATCTCTTGTAGATGCCCTTTTGTATATTTATTATTTCTCTTTAGTTAAACACTATCTTAAAAAGATTTAATTTGACGCAATCTCTGAAAAATTTTTATCTTTCATAAAGGAACATAAAACATGATTGCTGAAATTAAACTAGGTCTTTGTAACCCACCAGAACCTATTTATTTGCATGTGAAAAGTGGAGAATTAAACGGGGAATCCTACTTGTGGTACAACTACGATATCAATAACGATCAAACTATTCCTGTTCACAAAACAATACATTCGCGTTAGCCAAGTCAAGACTCTGTATAACTGTTTCAATTGTTCTGAGGTTGGCTCCATTCACCGCTAAACTTAGGCTAAACACAAGCTGAAACTTTATTATGACCGATAACCCTTACAGATAATCGGTGTAAGCTCTCGGTAAAATGGGTGTGTCGGTAACGAAAAAAAGACGCCTCCATAACCAACCAACCTTATGCTCACAACAGCTAACTTTCTTCAGTACACCCAATGGGCAGGTATAGCTACATTGATATTTGCTGCCTTGACATTTTTGGCTTTTATTCTCAAATGGGGCATCCGCTTTCGGCTGGTGGGTACGACTGGCTTTATGCTGGTGCTGACTGGTGGTTTATTTGCACTCTCAATAGTCCCCTTGAGTCGGACTGTGATTCCAGGAGCAGCCCGGTACACTCTAGTTTATGACAATGGCTCAACACAAGCGGTGATTGCTACATCACCCCAAATTACACCCACACAATTAGAAGCAACTTTACGTCAAGCAGCTAGTAATCTCTTTTCTTATGGTCGCTCAGGTACACAGGAAGACGAAAATTTGACAGTTCGCGCCCGTACCATTATCCACCAGGAAACAGGGATTTCTGTCCCAGTTTACTTGGGTGAGGTCAAGCGATCGCTCGTTTCTCATCAAAATTCCCCGGTAACAGTCAAAATTTACACAGACAATTTCGCCCAATTGCCAAAACCCACCGCTTAAGAGGCAGGGAGCAGGGAGCAGGGAGCAGGGAGAGCGGAGGAGAAGAATAATTAATGCCCCATGCCCGAATGGCACTAAGAAAAGCTATAAGGTTTACGGAATAAGGACTACAGCTTTAATTCCCTCTCCCGTAGTAATGACATGATTGAGGCGATCACACCAGTGCTGGCGATTGCCGTGACTTTTAATTGGTTATTACATCAGAGGTTGAGCAATACACGCTCTCAAAGCTGCTCTTGAAAGTCGGGAGTAATTGTGGTATTGGGTAAATGATATTACACAGCAAAACGTTCTTGGTTCAGGGGAATGGTAATTAAAAACCAATATGACTATATTGTGATTGGTGCAGGTTCGGCAGGCTGCGTTGTCGCTAACCGTCTGACAGAAGAACCTGAAACCACTGTGTTGTTACTCGAAGCAGGCAAAGAGGATACAAAACCGGAGATTCAAATCCCGTCGGAATGTACAAACCTACCAGGCTCCGAGGTGGACTGGGGCTATTTCTCTGAACCAGAACCCTACCTCAATAACCGTAAAATCTTTTGTCCCCGTGGCAAAGTCTTGGGCGGCAGCAGTTCGATTAATTTCATGACTTATATTCGAGGCAATTATCACGATTATAACCACTGGAGGGAATTGGGGAATCCCGGTTGGAGTTACCAGGATATATTGCCCTATTTCAAAAAATCTGAGAACCAACAACGAGGTATTTCCGAATACCACGGTGTAGATGGCGAGTTGAGCGTGACTGATGTCATTTCCCCATCTGCAATATCCCAACGATTTGTAGATGCATGTGTGACAATGGGTTATGACGAAAATCCTGATTTCAACGCCATGCAGCAGTCAGGTGCGGGACCTTTTCAGGTGACTATCAAGGATGGTAAACGACACAGTACTGCTGCTGCATTCCTTCTGCCAATTCTCAAGCGTCCCAATTTGACAACAATGACTGGAGCGTTAGTGACTCGGTTGCTTTTTGAGGGAACTTGCACTGTTGGGGTGGAATATCTGCACGAGAGTATACTGCACCAGGTCAGGGTCAACAAAGAGGTGATTTTAAGTGCTGGCGCGTTCGATTCGCCCAAACTGCTGATGCTTTCCGGCATTGGTGATGCAGAGTACCTGCAAGCAATGGGAATTCCGGTCGTTGTTGATTTACCAGGTGTCGGACAAAACCTCCAAGACCACGTTTGCGTGACTGTGCCATACGAGGCAACTCAGGATTTACACAGTAATGGCATCAGTGAAACTGGATTATTTTTGCATAGCGAGGGTCATCTAGACGCTGCGCCAGATTTAGAGTTGATCTTCGCTTCCACTTTGAGGGTACCTCCTGAGTATCCGAACTCTGGCTTAGGTTTCACGGGTATAATCGTTTTGAATCATCCCCAAAACATTGGCAGTATCAGTTTGCGTTCATCTGATCCCAAAGATACACCAATGATTCGGCTGAACTATCTGCAAAGTCAATCCGATGTGCAAAAGCTAGTTGACGGAATTAAATTAATACGCAAATTGTTTCATACTAGTGCCTTTGATGAGTTTCGAGGCAGAGAGGTTGCGCCTGGTGCCGATGTGACTAGCGATGAAGCACTCGTTGGATACATCCGAGAAGTTTGCAGTACTGTGTATCATCCTATCGGCACCTGCAAAATGGGAACTGACCCAATGGCGGTTGTAGATCCCGAACTACGGGTACATGGGGTTAAGTGGTTGCGTGTCGTCGATGCCTCAATTATGCCAACTTTAATCACGGGACATACGAACGCGCCAACAATTATGATCGGCGAAAAAGCAGCCGATTTAATTAAAGCCGCTCTTCGCGTTTCACAGCAAGTAACTTTCAAGAAACACATTGCGTGGGGTGAGAAATAGGAATCTGACTTTTCACGGGATATGGAAAAGACAAAGTGGTTCGCGAATATTGGGACTTTGTTGGCGAATTCTTTGAACCCAGAGATGAATTAAATTTATTTTTGAGAATTTGTACTCGTAGTGTCACAGTAGTAATTATCCTATTCGCTTGCACGTCTCAAAAAAAGTAAAGTATGGAATGAACGAGAAAAGTATGGAATGAACGAGTAAGCTTTTTCTACCTTCAACAATTTTTTAGATAACTGTACATTATTCCTCCATCGGCGTTCGTCGTTCGCGTTAGCGTCTCCGAAGGAGAAGGCATCGTCTGACTTATGCCATTATTACTGCGAGAGTGGGCATTAAAGCTGTAACCCATACTCCACATAGCTTAGAGCTTTTCTTAGTGCCATTCCCCCATGCCCCATGCCCCATGCTCAGAGAAAAAAAGTAATTTACCAGTTATCAGGATGACAAAAATTATTTTGTATTTACTGATACAGAAATGATTATTTTTAGATTAAGATATTCACACTTTAGTGGTTATACTGTGGGAAAAAGTTAATCAGCGTGGGGTAATGGGTACTAAGAGTTGTAATTTGTCAGTTGTTGTCCTAATTGCCCCTGTTGCTATTTTCAAAAATATTTGCAGCAAATCAAGGAGTTGTAAAGGCATATATTTCTATACTTTACATATATATCTGTAGCTAAATAGCACGATCCCCTATACATTATCAATTCTCGATTGCTTTTCTTGAGAATCTGACAATGGTAATGTTAATTAATTATACGGTTATTCAAAACTTTGATAGTTCGGAATTTCAGGTCAATGGGTATTTATAGATTCAAGCAATGTCGTCAAACTACTCAATCAGTCGGCAACAGGACTTGTCTATTTAATTGCTTGGCTAAAATGCAGATAAGCCGGGTGTCAGGTTGGAGCCATCCAAAAACCAGCTTGGCAACAAGTATCCTCGATCGCCAGTCTATTTGATTAAGAAATATCAAGGTTTTGACAAACGAGATTATATGCCCAATAATTTTTCTACTCAACTTTCTTTGTCTACTCAAACCTCTAGTTCATTATTTACGCTCACAGTTTCCCCCACAAAAGTAATCCGTGGTTCTGGGGTGTTGCAAACAGCCGCAGCAGAGATTGCCTGTTTGGGAAGTCGTCCCTTAATTGTGGCAGGTAAGTCTACTCTGGCCATTAGCCAACAAAATTTACAACTAGTTTTAGAAGCGCAGCAGTTACATACTGTCCAAGCTTCTTATGGTGCAGATTGCTGCGAAGCTAGTCTGAAATCTTTACAGAAAAAGGCAAAAGAACATAAAGCTGATGTAATTATCGGTGTTGGTGGTGGCAAAGCCCTGGATACAGCGAAATTAGTCGCGCAGCAGTTACATCTACCAGTGGTGACAATTCCTACTTCCGGGGCTACTTGTGCAGCTTGGAGTGCCTTATCGAATGTTTATTCGGAAGATGGGGCTTTTGTCTACGATGTGGGGCTATCTCGTTGTCCCGATTTATTGATACTCGATTATGACTTGATTAAAACTGCACCACAAGGTACCTTAGTAGCTGGAATTGGTGATGCGATCGCTAAGTGGTACGAAGCCTCAGTTAGCAGTGGACACTTGCAAGACACTTTAATTATTGCTGCGGTGCAACAAGCACGAGTTTTGCGAGATATCCTGTTGCAAAAGTCAGCCGCCGCCCTCGAAGAACCAGGTAGTCAGGTTTGGCGAGAAGTCGTAGATGCCACTGTTTTATTAGCTGGGGTAGTTGGGGGACTTGGAGGGGCACAGTGTCGCACTGTTGCCGCCCATGCCGTGCATAACGGTTTAACTCATATTTCAGGACATGGCAGTATTCATGGGGAAAAGGTTGCTTTTGGGATTTTAGTGCAACTGCGTTTAGAAGAAATGCTACAAGGCAATCAACTAGCAGCATCGGCACGGCAACAGTTGTTAAAGTTCTACACAGAAATTGGACTACCCCAAAAATTAAGTGATTTGGGATTGGGGAATATTAGATTAGGCGAATTGCAAATAGCCGCCGAAATGGCTCTAGTTCCTAATTCTGACATCCATCGACTACCGTTTAAAGTCGCCCCAGAACAGTTGATGGCAGCAATGGTTTCTACCACTGCACCTATAGATAGTAGAGATACTACAAATCGAGTTTCGCCCAAGGGAATGAGTGACGAGGTTTTATGAGTTTAAATTGGATTGTCCCAGCAGAACGCATACAAAAACTACCACCTTATGTATTTGCTCGTTTAGATGAACTGAAAGCTAAAGCACGAGAACAAGGGTTAGATTTAATTGACTTGGGTATGGGAAACCCCGATGGTGCAACGCCAGCACCAGTTGTTGAAGCGGCGATCGCCGCTTTAAAAGATCCTGCCAATCACGGTTATCCACCCTTTGAGGGCACAGCTAGTTTTCGCCGTGCCATCACTAACTGGTATCATCGCCGTTATGGTGTGGTTCTCGATCCTGATAGCGAAGCCTTGCCATTGCTGGGTTCTAAAGAAGGATTAACCCATTTAGCACTCGCCTACGTTAACCCTGGTGATTTAGTTCTGGTTCCTTCCCCGGCTTATCCGGCACATTTTCGCGGCCCGGCGATCGCAGGCGGCAAAATTCACAGTTTGATTCTCAAACCCGAAAATGACTGGTTAATTGATTTAGCTGCTATTCCTGACGAGGTTGCCAAACAAGCTAAAATTCTCTATTTTAACTATCCTAGCAATCCTACTGCCGCCACCGCCCCCCGCGAATTTTTTGAAGAAATTGTCGCCTTCGCCCGCAAATATGAAATTTTGCTGGTACATGATTTGTGTTACGCCGAGTTAGCTTTTGATGGTTATCAACCCACTAGCTTGTTAGAAATTCCCGGTGCGAAAGATATTGGTGTGGAATTTCACACCTTATCTAAAACCTACAATATGGCTGGTTGGCGCGTCGGGTTTGTCGTGGGGAACCGCCATGTAATTCAAGGTTTGCGGACGCTGAAAACTAACTTGGATTACGGCATTTTTGCAGCATTGCAAACAGCAGCTGAAACAGCTTTGCAACTGCCAGATGTGTATTTGCACGAGGTACAACAACGTTACCGTACCCGCCGCGATTTCCTCATTCACGGGTTAGGAGAGTTGGGTTGGGATATCCCCAAAAGCAAGGCGACGATGTATCTTTGGGTAAAGTGTCCCGTTGGTGTTGGTTCCACAGATTTTGCCCTGAACGTGTTGCAACAAACAGGCGTTGTGGTTACTCCAGGTAATGCCTTTGGGGTTGCAGGTGAGGGTTATGTCAGGATCAGTTTGATTGCAGACTGCGATCGCTTGGGTGAAGTTTTACATCGCTTCAAGCAAGCTGGCATCCGCTATCAGCCTGAAGCTGTAGTCCCTGCTTCAGAGGCGATCGCCGATCTCGTTAGTTGATTAAAGAAAAGAAAACCAACATTACATGACTAAAATTTTTGCTGATGATCTTTGAGATCATGTAAAAAAGTAGAAAGAGTTAACAATGATTGGTACTAATATTTACATCAGTCAAGAAACTCAAGAATCTTGAATTACAGCTGCTGCTTTAAAAGAAGTATCTGTTGAAGAACTAGCTTCTTCTCTTTTAAGGGAAAGTATTCAAAAAAATTTTGGGCAAATTCGCTATTTTAGTTGCAAAAGATACTACAACTAGAGGATTTACTGAAAGAAAAGGCTAGGTAGTATTAGTTGAAAAGTAAGAGGTCAAGAGCCAATAACTTTGACTTGCCGAATTACCAGCTTACACAAGGTGGGGAAACACTACAGACGATCTGACGAAGTACACCAGATGCGAATATACGAAGCGACAGATATTGCAAGTGAACTCTCTAACGTGGACTTCCAGGTTGAGACAACCCGTAGCTATGTTCAATATCTGCTGTCAAAAGGTAATGTAGCATTCATTGCCCGCAAACCAGAATATTGAATGAAGACGGAAGGCAGTTCGAGCTTACGGAAGACTGCCTTCTGCTTTCTGTCTTTTTTAATAAATACCTAATCTTAAATCCAATATCTAATTTTTTTGCTATGGTAATTCTAAAGGAATTGTTAAGTGCTTACGAGATGTAAATTAAGTGATTAATTACTTGTTGAGTATATTATAATACAAATATATGTAAATAATTTATCTATAAAATACATTTTTATTGTTACTTAGTGGGTTGAGTAATACGCTTTTCAATATCTTCCAATGTTTGTAACAATAAACGATTTGCCTGCAATTTCCAACCCCATTTCTGAATTCTGTAAGCTAATACAGTTCCAACTACAGATGCTAACAAGCCTATGGGTTGATTTAAAGAAATTCCTAGTAACAAACCCAATCCAGCAATTCCCCAAAATGGTAAGGCTACTGCTTGTCTTTGTTCTTCCAGAACTTGGGTAATTATATTAGATTTCATCGTAGCAAGTAATGCCTCTTTGACTTGCTGCTGTTCTGTTAGCGATACTGTTAAACCTATTTTACGGCGTAGTTTTTCTATTTTGCGGGCATCAGTGCTGTATTCAGTTAGTTCATCTTCTGCCATTTTCAGGAGTCGTTCTAGCTGCGCCATAATTTATTACATCTGGTATTTTGAGCAAGTTATTAAACTGAATAATTGTTAATTTTTATTGATGATAATTTTGCATTTGATCGCCAAATAGCAAACTACGCGACAGAACCAAAAATCTAAAGTTGAATATGGAAAAAATATAGTAGCAGTTATGCACTTACAAGTTGAATATAAACTTAAAAGGTAATATTTATGACTACAGTATCTAAAAGCACTTTGTCTCTATCTGCCCAAGAGCGATCGCTCATTTTCTGGTTTGATGAAATTGGTATTGCTGATATAGCAGTAGTTGGTGGTAAAAATGCTTCACTAGGGGAAATGATTCAACAGCTAACACCCAAAGGCATTAACGTTCCCACCGGGTTCGCCACTACTGCTTACGCTTATCGTCATTTCATTCAATCAGCGGGGTTAGAAGCAAAGCTACGCAAACTTTTTGCTGACTTGGATGTTGAAGATGTCAAAAATTTACGAGAACGCGGCAAAAAAGCGCGAGCGCTATTAATCCACACCCCATTTCCTGTAGAATTGCGCGAGGCGATCGCCACAGCATACCATAGTCTCTGTGAACGATACCATACAGACACAGATGTGGCAGTCCGTTCCAGTGCCACTGCTGAAGACCTTCCTGATGCTAGTTTTGCTGGACAGCAGGAAACTTACCTCAACGTTGTCGGTGTCGAAGGAGTTTTAGCAGCTTGTCACAAATGCTTTGCGTCTCTATTTACAGACCGCGCCATTTCTTATCGCCACACCAAGGGATTTGACCACTTTAGCATTGCTCTAGCTGTGGGTGTGCAAAAAATGGTGCGCTCTGACTTAGCAACCTCTGGGGTGATGTTCTCCATTGATACAGAAACGGGCTTTAAGGATGCAGCACTAATTACAGCCGCCTACGGTTTAGGGGAAAATGTTGTCCAAGGGTCTGTAAATCCCGATGAATATTATGTTTTTAAACCAACTTTAAAAGCTGGTTTTCGCCCAATTATCGATAAAAAATTGGGCAGCAAAGAACTGAAAATGATTTATGATGACGGCTCCAAATTTACGAAAAATGTTTCGGTTTCGGCTAGCGAAAGAGGTCAATTTGCTCTGAATGATCAAGAGATTTTACAACTAGCAAGTTGGGCATGTTTAATTGAAGACCATTATTCCCAAGTCCACGGCATTTTCACTCCAATGGATATCGAGTGGGCAAAAGATGGGATTACTAACCAACTTTTTATTGTGCAAGCGCGTCCTGAAACCGTCCAGTCGCAGAAGAAGGAAAATGTGTTGCGGAGTTATCGGTTGGTATTGGGGAATAAAGAATGGGGAATAGGGAATGGGGAAAAATCTTCCCACTCTTCACTCCCTGATTCTCAATCCCCAATCCCTCTGATTAGGGGAAGTGCGATTGGGGAAGCGATTAGTCAAGGAAAAGTACGCCTAATTTTAGATGTTCAGAAACTCGACCAGTTCCAAGTTGGGGAAGTTTTGGTGACAGAGAGAACCGATCCCGATTGGGAACCAATTATGAAACGCGCCAGTGCAATTGTCAGCAATTCTGGAGGCCGCACGTGTCATGCAGCAATTATCGCGCGAGAATTAGGTGTACCTGCGATCGTGGGATGCGGCAATGCTACAGAAATATTGAAACCTGGTCAAGAGGTAACAATTTCTTGCGCTGAAGGGGAAGAGGGAAAAGTTTATGCAGGCTTATTACCTTTTGAAGTTGAAGAAGTTCCTTTAGAAAACTTACCGCGCACCCGCACTCAAATTTTAATGAATGTTGGTAATCCCCAAGAAGCATTGAGTTTATCCGCAATTCCCAACGATGGCGTAGGTTTAGCGCGGACAGAATTTATCATCGCTAACCAAATCCAAATTCATCCAATGGCGTTGATTCACTATAAATTATTAAAAGATGAATTTGTCAAAGCTAAAATTGCTAACATTACCTCACTTTACGACGATAAACCACAGTATTTTGTAGATAAATTAGCCCAAGGTATAGGGAGAATTGCGGCGGCATTTTATCCCAAACCCGTGATAGTCCGAATGTCAGATTTCAAAAGTAATGAATATGCCAATTTATTAGGTGGGCGACAGTTTGAACCTAATGAAGAAAACCCCATGTTAGGTTGGCGAGGAGCGGCGCGTTACTATGATGAAGGCTACAGAGAAGCTTTTGCCCTAGAATGTCATGCCATCAAGCGGGTACGGGAAGAAATGGGTTTGACGAATGTTATCCCGATGATTCCTTTTTGTCGTACTCCCGATGAGGGACGTTTAGTTTTGGCAGAGATGGCAAAAAATGGTTTAAAGCAGGGTGTTAACGACTTGCAGATTTATGTGATGTGTGAGTTGCCCAGTAATGTTATTCTGGCTGAGGACTTTGCTGAGGTCTTTGATGGCTTCTCGATTGGTTCTAATGATTTAACTCAGCTAACACTGGGGATAGACAGGGATTCGGCGTTGGTAGCGAGATTGTTTGATGAACGCAGTCCAGCTGTTAAGCAGATGGTGAAAATGGCTATAAAGGCTGCAAAAAAATATAATCGCAAAATCGGCATTTGTGGGCAAGCACCCAGCGATTATCCAGAATTTGCTCAGTTTTTGGTGGAACAGGGAATTGACTCGATTAGTTTGAATCCAGACTCGGTTTTAAAGACGATGCTGGAAGTGGCAAAAGTCGAGGGTAATAATTCGTAATGACGCTCGTTCGCCCTTGGCGTCTCCCCTTGGGAGAAGACTCGCTAACGTAATTCGTAATTAAGACCCAAATAGAAGTTTTACTGGAAGTAGATTGAGTAATTTATGCCAGTTAGAGACCGTTACCACGAGAACGTCAAAAATGCCCTAATCAAAGATGGCTGGACGATTACCGACGATCCCTTTCATTTGAAGTGGGGAAAAAGGGATATGTATGTTGATTTGGGTGCAGAGAAATTGATTGCTGCTGAAAAGGAAGGACAGCAGATAGCCGTTGAGATTAAAACGTTTCGCAGCGTATCGGACATGACCGCTCTCGAACACGCATTGGGACAGTACCTTGCATACCGCTCTGTGATGACTAGAACCAATCCCGATCGCGTCCTCTATCTCGCGGTTCGGGACGTAAGTATACGCTGATATCTTTGATGAGCCAATTGCTAAACTTTTGCTGGAAGATTACAAAGTTCATATTGTTCTATTTCACCTAGAGCAAGAGGTTATTTTTAAATGGATACCTTGGAGCAATACAGGCAGTTGATTCGGAATATTCTGATTGAACATACAAAAATCCCCTTTAGCGCTGGCGATATTCAATTTGAGACGGTTTTCGACAGCGAACAAGACCGCTACCTATTGATGATTTTGGGAAGAGAACCAGCTTATGATTTATCTCCTATTGTGACTCGTCGCGTTCACGGTTGTATGATTCATATTGATATCATTGATGGCAAAATTTGGATTCAACGTGATGGCACTGAAGAGGGGGTAGCAACGGAATTAGTGAGGGCAGGTGTACCAAAAAATCGGATTGTGTTAGGATTCCGGTCTGAGGAACTGAGGAAAGATTCAGAATTTGCGATCGCATAACCAACAGTAGTTGAACTTCTGGATCACTGCCTGTAATATTGCGATCACAATATTTTGTTTGTGTAATTGTCTACAAAACTTTTGACTGCTCAACCATAAGTATCATAGAGGAGGAGTAAAGAGTAGGGAATAACCAATGCCCAATGCCCAATGCCCAATGCCCAATGCCCAATGACTAATGACTAATGACTAATGACTAAAAAATGGTTCCGAATTGGGATGGTGAGTGTATTTATTCTCTCAGTTGCCTTACGGTTTTGGGGACTGGAGCGATTCAACACTCTGGTATTTGATGAAGTTTACTTTGCCAAATTTGGTAATGATTATCTCACCCGTACACCATTTTTTAATGCTCATCCGCCCCTAAGTCAATATATGATTGGCATTGGTATTTGGATTGGCAGTCACATTCCTTTTTGGCACGATACGGTAAATGGGTTGACAGGTTCATTGCGATCGCCTTGGACTTATCGTTGGTTCAATGCCCTTACTGGCTCATTTATTCCTGTAGTTGTGGCTGCGATCGCTTATCAGTTAAGTTATCGTCGTACCTTTGCAATACTTGCAGGATTATTCACAGCTTGTGATGGTATTTTTCTAGTTGAGTCCAGGTATGCTTTAAGTAATATTTATATTGTCATTTTTGGTTTGTTAGGGCACTGGTTTTTATTATTGGCATTAGATAATCAAAATCGGCGACGTTCTTTTTGGTTAGTCTTTGCTAGCATTGGTTTTGGTGCCTCAGTCGGTACTAAGTGGAATGGTTTATGGTTTCTATCAGGTGCTTATCTCATTTGGGTAGCAGCTTGGGTAATTCATTTGATACATTCTTTTCCTAACTCCAAATTCTTTTTTAGATCCCCCTCATTAGAGCAGGAGGCAGGAGGCAGGAGGCAGGATAGCGCAGTAGTAGCGAGTCTGCGAGCGTCGGCAGGAGGCGGAAGTCAGGAGTCAGGGGTTAGTACTTATTCTCCCTCATCTTCCTTATCCCCCTCATCTCAGACACCACTACAAAATTTGACTCAGCTAAATATTTTTCAGATGCTGTTTTATCTAGGAATTATCCCAGCTTTTATCTACAGTATCATTTGGATTCCCCACCTTCAACTAGATAAAACTTATGGATTTATTGCAGTACATCAGCAAATTTTGAAGTTTCACTTACATTTAGGGGGAAATAGTCCTAACGTACATCCTTACTGTGCTGCCTGGTATAAATGGCCATTGATGACTAGGCCAATGGCATATTATTATCAAACGGCTGAAAGTATCACCGAACCGTTACCTGTGATGGGTCCGCCTTTACCTGCCGGTGCTGGACAAGTTATTTATGATGTCCATGCAATGGGCAATCCATTTTTATGGTGGTTTGGTGTCGCCGCCATGTTGTTTTTAGTAGGGATGCTGGTGTTAAAAGTGGTAATTCCTTGGGTGAAAGAAAAGCGTTTTTCTATGCCTGCAACCCTGAGTGTTGATACTTGGATTGCCTTATATTTAGTTATAAATTATGCTGCAAACTTATTACCTTGGGTGAAAGTGACAAGGTGCGTTTTTATCTACCACTATATGTGTGCAGTGGTGTTTGTATTTTTAGCGATCGCTTGGTTTGTCGATCGGTGTCTTTGCAGTTATTATCAACAACTCCGGGCGCTAGGTGTCACCATTACTTTTATTATTCTGGCTGCTTTTATTTTCTGGATGCCCATTTATTTGGGTTTACCCCTCTCTCCTGATGGTTATAAGCTGCGAATGTGGTTCAACTCTTGGATTTGATTAAAGAAGAATTCAAGAGTCAGAATTCAGGAGCAAAGCCGGAGACTCGGAAAGCTCCAGTCAGAATTAAGATGCTCTAGTGCAATCGCCAAAAAATGTGTCGATGCACACGGGGGCGAAATTGTAGTTAATAGTCAAGTTGGAGTCGGTACAACCTTTACCGTCACCCTCCCTTTACTCGAAGTTTAGGCATATATTTCTCAATGCTTGCAATAGATCCTTGATCCCCCTTAGCTAGCCTAAAAAAGGGGGAACTTAATCCTGGGCTTTAAGCTCCTCTTTTAACGGAGATTTAAAGGATCTCTGTATGTGCAGCATTTTCATTTGAGATTGATATTAGCTATATATATCCTTTTGAGTTACAAAAATATTTTTACTTGTAAATAAAATGTACAGTGATAATACTACATTGTCGTATTTAGCCTAACCTTTTATAAAACTTTAACGATTAATTTACGGAATTTACATATATGATTTGTAGCTTGATATATACCTGACATACAATACATGTAATACATAAAACAATGTGCGCTATTAGGGGAATCAATAGCCCTTAAATAGATTTGTTTGTAAGTGCTTGATAAATTCTACGTCAAGCACAGGTATTTATGCGTCTATAAAATTCGCAATTCTACGTTTATGTCCGACTGCCAAGCAAAACCGGAAACTAACTACTCAAGTGGATCTACTGGTAAGTATTTAACAGCGTTTCAGCGGAAATTGCTACTACAAAATTTGCACAAAAGTTTACTTGAATCCTACCGCCAACGAATTGAAATCATGTTGTTGGCAGATGAGGGGAAAACTCAAACGGAGATTTGTCAAAGCTTAGGATGTTGTGCAGCAACAGCACGACATTGGACACATATAGCCAGGACGGGGATGGCGCATCAATGGCAAGATTGCCCCATTGGTCGCCCGAAGGCAGTAAATGATCAGTATTTAGAGCGTTTGAAGGAATTAATTAACAGTAGTCCCCGCGATCATGGCTATGCTTTTCGCCGTTGGACAGCTAACTGGCTTGGGAAACATCTAGCAAAAGAATTTGAGATTGAGGTGAGCGATCGCCACATCAAGCGACTGCTCAAACAGATGGGATTATCCACACTACCAAAACCTAACAATGCTGAACAAAACAGCACTGAACAGGCTCAAGGTTCCAAAATTTTGATTGCTGACCTCAAATCGGCAGCTATTCCAGATAATACCGAATTTTTACCTATTAACTTTCCAAAATTAGGAAAAGATTTAGACATTCATGGCGCAAGATATATCCGCTCAGTTAGTAACTCTGCAACAGTTCAACAATACTCTGGGTTATTCTCTTTCGACAGAGGAATTTCAACACTGTCTTCAACAAGTTAAATTTATCAACCCGAAAGTCGGCAAATTCTGGCAAGGAACTGATGTTGAATCGGGTATATATATTGCGATCGCTGGTAAGGTCAGGTTGCTCTCTAGCGCTGATGAGTTCATCACCACTTTAGAGGCGGGAGACTCATTTGGAGAATTTACCTTGTTTAAGGAGGGTGACTTTAAACCTTACGCTGCAAGGGCTTCAGTAAACTTGCAACTGTGCTTTATTCCGGGTGAGGTTTTGTGGCCATTGATGGCTAAATATCCCCAAATTCGTGAGCATTTGTGGGCTAAGGCGCTATCTCGTAATCCCCAACAAGTGGACTCAGATAACCCGCCAGTACTGCCATCTGACTCAAAACGGTTCCATGAAACTAAGATTTTGTCAACGCCAGCAGTAGAGCCACGCCAGAAAAAGATTAGCAAAGCCTATTTTCCCAACTCCACGCAGCGAGTGGGGCATTTATTACAGCGAGTGATTCGGCGCTATCCGTTTTTTGCCCAACAGAGTGGATCGGATTGTGGTGCAGCTTGTTTAGTGATGGTGTCTCGCTATTGGGGGAAAAACTTTAGTGTAAATCGCCTGCGGGATATCGCCAATGTTGACCGCAATGGCTCGTCGCTGCGGGGGTTATCGGTGGCGGCGGAAAGTATTGGGTTTGCCACGCGACCTGTAAAAGCGAGTCTTGACCAATTAGCGAAGCAAAAATTACCTGCGATCGCCCACTGGGAGGGAAAGCACTACATAGTTGTCTACGAAATTATCCCCAAACATGTAATTGTCGCCGACCCCGCTATTGGGCAACGCACCCTCAGCCACGCCGAATTTAAAGCCAACTGGACTGGTTACACATTGCTGCTGCAACCGACAGCAATGCTCAAAGATACTAAAGAGACTTCTACCCCCTTTTGGCAATTCTTTGAATTAATGAAGCCTCACTCTTTAGTGATGCTGGAAGTCTTTGTCGCTTCCTTATTTATCCAGATATTTGGGCTTGTTACTCCCTTATTTACCCAGTTAATTTTAGACCGCGTAGTGGTGCAGCGTTCTGAACTAACCTTAACAGCAGTGGGGTTAGGGTTACTTATTTTTAGTTTATTCCGTGTAGCGATGACAGGGTTGCGGCAATATCTGTTAGATCACACAGCGAATAAGCTCGATTTAGCACTAATTGTCGGATTTATTCGCCATACCCTGCGGCTACCCTTGAGTTACTTTGAGTCCCGTTATGTCGGGGATATTATCTCTCGTGTACAGGAAAACCGCAAAATTCAACGCTTCCTCTCCGGTGAGGCGTTGTCCATCCTGCTGGATTTAGTCACTGTCTTTATCTATTTAGGATTGATGTTTTGGTACAGCTGGAAAATGGCGTTACTGGTGTTGGTGATTATACCGCCTTTTTTCCTGCTAGCATTGATTGCCACACCTTTTTTACAAAAGATTTCGAGGGAAATCTTTAATGCTGTTGCTAATGAAAGTAGCTATCTGATTGAAGCCCTTTCTGGTGTGCGAACGGTTAAATCCACAGCAGTGGAACAGACGGTGCGTTGGCATTGGGAAGAGTTATTAAGTAAGGAAATAAAAACCAACTTTTCCGGACAAATTATCAGCAATCGCCTGCAAATATTCAGCAACACAATTGAAGCAGTGGTAACTACCGTCTTGCTGTGGTTTGGGGCGTACCAAGTGATTCACAACCAGCTAACCATTGGGCAATTGGTAGCATTTAATATGTTGCTGGGAAATATTATTAGACCCTTCCAACGATTAACAGTTTTGTGGAATCAATTGCAAGAAGTGGTGATTGCCGTGGAACGCATCAATGATGTGTTGGATGCGGAACCAGAAGAGGATTTGCAGCACCAAGCACGGCAATCTTTACCACCTATTCAAGGTAACATTCGCTTTGACAACGTGACGTTTCGCTATCACCCTGAAAGCGATATCAATGTTTTAGAAAATCTCAGTTTTGAAGTACAAAGTGGGCAAATGGTTGCCTTGGTGGGACGGAGTGGTTCGGGGAAAACCACGATTTCTAAGCTGGTTTTGGGGTTATATCCCCCCACAGATGGCAAAGTGTTGATTGATGGACAGGATATTACCAGTGTTTCGTTGCGTTCTCTACGCGAACAGGTTGGGGTAGTTGACCAAGATACCTTTTTGTTTGGCGGAACGATTCGGGAAAATATTAGCTTGGCACATCCAGGGGCAACTTTGGCAGATATTATTGAGGCGGCGCGATTGGCGGGTGCTGATGAGTTTATTAAAAAGTTGCCTATGGGTTATGAAAGCCAGATTGGTGAAGGAGGGGGGATGTTGTCTGGAGGACAGCGACAAAGAATTGCGATCGCTAAGGCGTTGTTAGGCAATCCCAAGCTGTTGATTTTGGATGAGGCAACTTCCCATCTGGATGCAGAGTCAGAAAGGATTATTCAGACGAATTTAAACACAATTCTTAAAGACAGAACCACCTTAGTAATCGCCCATCGCCTTTCAACTGTGCGTCATGCAGATTTGATTTTGGTGCTGGATCGCGGCGTGTTGATTGAGAGTGGCACTCACCAAGAGTTGATGGCAAAGCGGGGACATTATTTTTATCTCAATCATCAGCAGATGGATGTTGCGGGGTGAAACAAGAGGATAAGCAGGAAGCTTTTTTTGTCTCCCCACTCCTAATACGGTTCGGATAAGACTTGATCCCCCCCGAAGTTCTGATGCCTGCGGCGGGCTGCGCCAACGGCGGAAGCCGCCGCTCAGACTTCTCTCCGCCTGTGGCGACCCCTTTAAAAAACAGGTAAATAGGAGACTAAGCCCCCCTTTTTTAAGGCTACGGTGTATACACAAGTCTGAAGTTGTTCAAGAATCTGGGTTTTACCCCACCCTAACCACTGCTTGAATTCAATGAACGATACCTCCAATTCAATAAACGACCACCCGAATTCAATAAATGACCACCCGAATTCAATAAATGACCACCCGAATTTAATAAACGACCATCCGAAATCAATATATTTATTGCATAAATTCTCAAAACCTCACCCCAAACCTGATTTACTAAGGTTTTAGCTTTAGTTTTACCCCACCCTAACCATCACTGCGATTAAGTAGGTAATCTTTGGGATTTAAGAAGAAATTCGACTTGTGTGTACACGGTAGCTTTTTTAAGGGGGGTTGGGGGGGATCTCCGAGAGCCAAACATATTAACCGAACTGTATTGTCCCCACTCCCAAAATCCAAAATCCAAAATTGATATCAGGAAAAATCATGCCAAACACATTAAATGGAAGGGTTGAAACCCAAATCTATCAGGTAGAACAGCACAAGGAAATTTTAAGAGAGCAAACACCAGTTAGATCAACTGATGATTGGGCTGACGCGACCAAGGATTTACTTGATAGCTTGCCCCAGGTTTGGACAAGGGGATTGCTGTATTTTTTGGTGGTGTTTGTGTCGATCATTTTACCTTGGGCGATGCTGTCTAAGGTGGATGAAACGGGTACAGCAACAGGGCGACTGGAGCCAAAGGGAAAGACAGTTAGGCTAGATGCTGCTGTGGCAGGTACTGTTGCCGAAATTCGGGTAAAGGAAGGTGATTCAGTTAAAGTTGGGCAGACTTTGTTGGTGTTGGAATCGGAATTAGTTAAAGCGGAATTGCGGCAGGTACAGGATAAATTGGAGGGACAATTAAATAGATTTTCTCAGTTAAATTCATCTAAAAGTCAGTTAGTTGTATCTTTGACAACTCAACAGCAACAGAATCAATCTCAACAGTTAGAAAAGCAAGCTCAAATTGATCAAGCGCGACAGAATATGAATGCTCTGAGGAATTCTTATGATTTACAAAAAGACGAAAAATTAGCTCAAGTCAATCAGGCACGGCAAACTCTTGAGCATAGTCAAACAGCTAATAAGTTAGTAAATAGTAGTTTAGCGAGTACCGAGCGGGAAGTTGAACGCTATCGTAGTCTTTGGCAGTCAGGGGTTGTTCCAGAAATTAATGTTGTGGACAAGCAAGATATAGCTAAAGACAAGCAACAGTTATACGAACAAAATAAGTCAGATATTCAGCAGGCTAAACTACGTTTGGTAGAACAACAGAGTAGTTATGAGCGGACTATTCGGCAAGCAAATGCAGATATTGAGCAGGCACAATTGCGACTGAAAGAACAGGAAAGAAGTTATCAGACCTTAACTCGTTCCAGTAAGTTAGCTTTGCTAAAAATCGACGAACAACAGAAGGATTTGGAGACAGAAATTACTACGCTTCAGGCAGAAATTGCTCAAAGTAAGAGTCAGATTGTCTCGTTAAAATTTCAGTTAGGACAACGAGAGTTAAGAGCCACCGTGAATGGTAGAGTGTTTCAGTTACCGATACAACGGGCTGGGTCTGTGGTGCAACCTGGAGCAATGATTGCGGAGATTGCACCCCAAGGTTCACCTTTAATAATTCGGGCGCAAATGGCGACAACTGAGAGTGGTTCTTTGCGAAAAGGATTGCCAGTCAAGTTAAAGTTTGATGCTTATCCGTTTCAGGATTATGGCGTGCTGGAAGGAGAATTGTTAGAGATTTCTCCTACTACCATAGAGGTGGATACACCTAATGGGAAGGTAGCAGCTTATGACTTAGAAATTGCCCTAAAAGAAAATTGTATTCCCTCGGCTAATAAGTGTATTACCTTGCATCCTGGGGATACGGCGACAGCTGAGGTAATTGTGCGCCAGCGTCGGATTATTGATTTTCTACTAGATCCGTTTAATAAATTGCAGCAGGGTGGGGTGAAATTGTAAAAGTTTCACTATACCTATGTATTTCTAGACTTCAGCTACTAACCCATTTACTTTGAAGGCAAAGCGCAAAGGTTAGTATGTCACTTTTAAGTCCACTTAACTAATTTAAGAGCAACATCATGTCACAATCTATTAGCATTACCAATGAAGATATTCTTCAGCAAGTCAAGCTATCCTGCAAAATTCCTGAGATAATTGAGCAGATTGTTAACCGCAAAGTGATTACATCTGCTGCTGAAGAAGCTGGCATAAAAGTAGAGACAGAAGAATTACAAAAAGCAGCAGACTTATTCCGCTTAATGAATAAACTTACCAGTGCTGAAGAGACATGGACTTGGCTGGAAAAACATAGTTTGTCTTTAGATGATTTTGAAGAAATTGTTTACAGTGGTGTCGTTTTCGGAAAGTTAAGTCAACATTTGTTTACAGATAAAATCGAACTATACTTCTTAGAACATCAGCTAGACTACGCTGGTGTGGTGATGTATGAGATTGTATTGGATGATGAAGACTTGGCAATAGAACTTTTCTATGCTGTTAAGGAAGGTGAGATGAGTTTCTATGATGTTGCTCATAAATATATCCAGGATACTGGGCTACGCCGAAAAGGGGGATATTTGGGGATAGTACGCCGCCAAGATTTAAAGCCGGAGATTTCTGCTGCTGTCTTTGCTGTTACACCGCCTCAAGTTCTCAAACCAATAGTGACTTCTAAGGGATTACATCTAATTTTTGTGGAGGAGATTATCCAGCCAGAATTGGATAACAAACTGCATCAGCAAATTATCGCTGATTTGTTTGATGAGTGGATTAAACAACAAATTGAGACAGTTAAATTTGTGAAAGATTTTGAGTTATGTAGTTAGACAGATTGATTTACAAGTTGATGTCAAAGGTCAGCTTGACTGCTTGAATTCCCTCTTTTAGTGTCATTAAAAACCCCTCAGCCTAGTTGAGGGGTTTGCTAGCCTAGTTTGTATCTTCCTTTAACCTATTAAAGCTGGAGTTGCAAGTATAATCAGAATAGTAGGAGTAGGCAATGTCCCGCCTTTAATGCTGAGAGCATCGTTTTCTGACAATTCTGTCAACTGATCCAAATAGCTTTCGGAATCAGAAAAAAATTGGCTTCCAGTGACGGATAGATTATCAATTTTGATTGTAGCCATTGGTTTATCTCCTTTGAGATATTCTATTATTGTGTTCAAGCAAGTATTAGGTTATGTTTACCCAATTCCTGTAATTATATGTTTGCATTTAAAAGTTGTTATAACAACTAGATATAGTTGCTTTTTGAGGACACAATTGTTTCAGTATTGCTCTAATAATAGAAATACAAAAAAATCATTGAATAAAGTTCAGGGTTCACTGCGAATTTCAGCTACTTTACAATAGGAAAACTAAACTTATTATTCTAATTATATTTTTGGTGTTAATTTTAGATTTAATATTTTTATTGGTATTGTTAGATTGGGTTTTGGTAAGGATTAGTTTATATATCTGCTAATCCCTAAATTGCATATTTTCATTTAAAAAAGTTTTATAGCAATTAGAGCAAATTATTTTGGAAGGACATAATTATTTCATTTTTGACCTTATTAAACAATACAAAAAATCCCTCAACTTGATTGGGGGATTTGCTGTTAGCCTAAACTGATGCTTCCAAACAATAAGCAATTTGGCACTTCTGTCAAAATAACTAAATTTGTTTGTGTCAAAGGATGTTTATAACAATCACTCAATACAGCTTTTGAGATTACTGCTTGATTTTTGTTTACGTAACAAGCGCGAACCTGTAATGAAAATACCAAAAGCTAACATACTTGCTGTATAACTAGGTTCAGGGACGGAAATACGAATAACCTCACCTTGTCCTGAAAGATAACCTTTGTTTGAAACATAGATGTCTCCGTCAGAACCAAGTGCTAAAGCAGTAGGGAACAATAACCCATCACTGGCGATAGTTTTACGAGTACCATCAGGAGCTACATAGATCAAAGCACCAGAAGGAATAGCATCTGGAGAGTTTAATGAAATAGAGGCAAATTCTAAGACATATAGCCCACCCTGATTATCGAAAGCAAGATCAGCTATTTGTGTGAAACCATCAGCGTAAACTACTGGCTGATTATTGGGGCCAATTTTAAAGATCCGCGCTGCATTATCTGGATTAGGATACCCCGTGTATTCTCCTACATATAAAGCATCATCAGGGCCAGTTGCGATCGCAGTAGGTACTGATTGCATTCCAATAGTTTCACCTGTAGCTGGGTCGGTCACAGCCCGCTCAGGAAACACAGACACCGCCGCCAAATTACTCCCATCAGTTTTAACTTTGAAAAGGTCGTTTGCGGCTGCATCAACTATATAAGCAGTGTCTCCTTTAATCAGGAAAGAATAGGGGTTGCTATCAATGCTATTTTGATCGGGATTATATAAATTTGAACCTGTATTGTCAGGATTGTATAAGCCCTCATAAGCTGCTAGGTCAGCCAGCCTTGTCCACGAAGACCCACCGTTAAGCTGATCAATTTTAATGAGTTGTCCAAAGTCAGGAATTTTCAGAACATTATCGCGTTGCTCTGGAGTTGAACCTAAACCAACAACCACATAAGCCTTGCCAGCTGAATCAAATTGTATATCATGAGGGCCAGTGGCATCAAAACTAACAGGTAATTGTGGAATAGATATTGCTAGAGATGGTAGACCTGTAACCACACGCTCTTGTGTGCCATTCTGAATCCGTGTCACAGCACCAGTCGTGCCATAACACATTGTTAATCCGCTGCCTCCAGGTGCTGGAATGCAGGCTCCTGTACCTCCTGTACCCGCCTCCGTAACGTAGAGAGATCCGTCAGGAGCAAAGGTCAGCCCCCGTGGGCCATCAAGACCACTGGCTATGACACTTAAGCTTGCTGCATATGAAGCTTCTCCAACTCCAAGAGTAATAAATGCTGCTCCTGTAGCAGCTATCAACAACTTTTTCAGCATTTTTTGAGTCTCCTTTGGAATGAAAATTTTAGAAATCTAGCATTGTATAAATATCTTCAGAGTTGGCATTAAGATACGAACGCTGCAATTCGATTCCCAAAGAAGAAAATTGTTCACGGATAGCCTGTATTCGCCCTTCAGTTGAGTTATCTTCTTGATACCAAGCTGTTAACAACCCATTTGCTACAATCTGACAGCGATTCATACCAAAACTTTCTTGAACAGCAAATTTTTGGTCTGGTTCTTCTGCCAACCCCAACCCTAATGCTAGTTGTTTGGTAAATAAAGGAATTTCTGACTTAAAATGCAATTGGTGTTCTTGATAAACAGTTTTTAAAACTTGCTTAACAACTTCATAGTCTCTCTTGTCAAAGTAAAGCACCCCTGAATCGTAGCGTTTGTATTCCTTGGGGTTATACAAAACCTTGAAACTGAAAGGAATTGCTAACTCATTCAGTGCTTGTGTTAAACTCCCCATCACCGCCACAGAACCTTCAGGAGTTACATTGATATAAATTCGTACAGTTACAGGCTGAATTTTCACATCTTCAATACGACTGAAGCCTGCATTGCCAATGGCCATGTAAAAGCCATTTTGTACTCGATTCTTAGGCATCCGAATAGCCACAGAATCACCTACTACAGCCGCTTGTTCAACAGCTTGAAGATGCTTATTCCGTTCAATATGCAGTCTCAAACCGCCTTTAGTCACGGCTAAACTGCCATCACGTTCTTCTCTTAAAACAGACCAACCATCGTCAAAATAGCCCTCTCCAAAATTACTTTCATGCAATCGCTTATAAAACCCCACATCTACCCCTAAAAGAGTATTATTCTCCAAATCTAGGGGCAAACCATTTCCCTCCCCATCTAGTGCCAACGTACTTTGCATAGAACCGTTGTAATAGATACCGTAAAGAAAACTCCGCAATTGCAGACTGAGATATTTCTGTTGCATCTGGGTTGGCATCTTCTGAAAACGTTCAACTGCCTCAGATGGTAATTCCAAAGGTTTGTAATCTGGATGATGGATGGAGAAATCAGATTTTATCTCAATTTTCCGAACAATATCTTGCAGAACATCCAGTAATTGCCCAGTTAAACCAGTCTCTAGCTGAGTTTGAGGAGAACTTAATAATTGCATAACTACTTTAGTAATAACAAAATGATTTAAACAGCAGAACTACTCAGGTGAGTTAATTCAACAGCAGCACCAAAAATTGTTGGCATCGATTGTACAGGACGACTTAATAACGTCTTAGCAACCTGAAGCATAGCAATCCCCATATTGCCAAAAGATTTTTGATATTGAATCATCGCCTGAATCTGTTGAATCAAAGCAAAACCGGTAAATTGCACCACCCGCTGCAAGAAATCAGGGCGGTGTTCTAGAATTTCTGGAAAAGTGTTTAAATAAGCTTGGGTTAATGTAGCAATTGAAGGCTGAAGTAGTTCTAAAGGTGTTATTGCCAAGCGTAGAGACTCTTCAATACTCAAAGAATTACTGATAACCAAGCTACCGAGCCAGATTTGTACATAGCTGCCAAGAAGTGTTCCCAAATCAAAAGCTGGATCTCCCCAAGTCGAGCGTTCCCAATCAATTAGCCGGACAATATTATTACTGGAATCCTGCCAATCTTTGTACAGGAGAATATTATTTAGTTTCAAATCATTGTGTGTGAGACAAGAGGGGGTTACAGCATTACCCAATTGGGCGATCGCCTGCCCCAAGCTATCATAACGTTGATATAGAGCAAAAAACTTTAACCCATCCCCAGGAACTAGACCAAAAATTTCTGGTTCAACCCGTTCCAATCTCCGAACTAAATGTGATACTTGATCAGCCATTAAATTATCTGAATTTTTAGAAAAGAATTCCTGATATTCTTGGCGGTTGTAAGTATCACGATGGATAGTCCCTAAAATATTACCAATTGCCCTAGCGATTTCTGTAGGAAAGCTATTTTCCTTGGTGTAGAAATCCATTAAATCCCGATAATCATCCAAATATCTAAAGACAATAATCGAATTATCGGCATCAAAATGCAGTACCTCTGGTAAAAATGAGCGGTAGTTGTCAAGGTTTGGAAATCTTTGTAAAAACTCTTGAATTCGCCACTCACTTAAAAATTCACCAGCCGCTTTCCCTTCTTGATTGTGTCGTTCTTGTTTAACAAGAAGCTTGCGATCGCCTGGTAAAGTAACTAATAAATTAAAGTTTTTAGCTACAACGGGTTCTACCTTAATTGGTGGTTGTTCTGACTGATTACATAACCCCTGTTCAACTAAATAATCGACAACATTATGAGAGTTTAAGAGAAATGTCATAAGTTTTAAATGTATCAACAAATTTTGATATAGAGAAAACTGTGGTAGTTTAATTAGTACCACAAGCTGTTTATCTTGGATTCTGCAAGGCTAATCAAAACTCGATCACTAAGTCCAAACCCAAGCCGCCGATCACAATTCTTTGCCCACCCATAATGCCTTTCTCGTCATCTTCAGACAATTCTGACAGCGAGTCTTGCTCTAAAGCTTGGTTTCGTCTCGCAGATGCATTCACAACAGCTTCTTCAATCAAGTTCCTAATTTCAATTTGACTTGTAAAATGTTTCTGATGAATGTTTATTGACATGATATACTCCTTGAATTGCTTAAATAAACTTTGTAGCTTCGTTTAACCAACAGTTGGTGTCGCCACTTTAACTAATAATTCAGTGGGATTGTAGTTATCTGTAATAACTTGTGGACAACGCATACAAGCTGCCTTGCCTTCTTGCTCCCACCATCGGCAATCTCGGCGTATGGAACAAGGTGGTAGATCCTCTACTACCGTTGGCAAATTTTCTACAACTCGCATTGCCAGACGACAATCTTTGCCATCAAAATGTTGACAACCCTTAGTTGCACAGGGTGCAGCCGTCCGAAAAATTTCAGTGGGTGTTACTGGACTAGCTTTTGCTATCAGTTCATCTGTGACAGCTTGTGGCTGCTTGAGATAAGCAACGCGGGGTTCTGTGACTGTGCCACCAACGACGCCGAAAACAACACTGTCCTGCCATTCTGGTCTTGCACTAGGGCAAAGTGTAGTCTTTTCAGTAGCGATGTCTTCCATAAATTGAACCTATAGTGAATTGTATTTTTAAGCTGATGGAGATTTACAGCTAGTTTTAGGTCGGACTGCTCTCCATCAACCTAAATAGGCAAATTAAATGTCCAAGAGTTTAATACTGACTATTAACTTAAATCAGATCAACTCTGGTAGGGGAATTGGAGTCAATCCTCCACAAATAATCGGTTCTCTGATAGGAAAAGCACCTGCAACTGCAATGTTTGTTAAACCACCTGTAACCATTGCCATTTCTTCATCAGACAGAGTTAGCAAAGCATCTTCTGAATCCTCAATTGGGTTCCGTCGTGCTATTGCATTGTTAATAGCATTATCAATTAGATTGCTAATGTCCAATTGAATATCTGAATTCTTTTTATTCCTTTCCATCTTGCTTTTCCTCAGAATCTATAACTAGATATAGGCTTAATCAGTAAGTACTATAATTACCTCATCTATCTACATTCTAGATATGAGTAAAATAATTAACTATGTTTTACAAATTTTTACTAGACATAAAGAAAACTTTTATGTCACAAAATAATAAATAGAACCTTTCAATTAAAACTATTTATTTATCAAGTTTATATATCTATCAATCCCTCTAGGTAGGAACAAATTTTTGCACCAATTCTCTAGATAGTATTTCACTAAAATTTTAACCTTTAATAAAACATTTATGTCCCAAAAACTTTTCCAAATGATGGGCAATATCTAACGACAAGATAACAAGTAAGACTTAAGTCTAGATTACTAAATAGTCTTAAGGCTAATCAATAAAACTTGCAATTCGGAATTGTGAGACAGAATTAATATTACTAACATCTCTAGTCAGTACTTTTCACCCTTTTAAACAAAGCTCGATAAACAGCTTCACCTTTTTTTTGTGTGCCTATTTCCCGTTCTGTGGCGACTGGTAGGGGGTTTTCAGCCAACCATTCTTCTGTACCAACTTTCTGAAAAGCTGAATTAGCTGCAAAGCGATCGCGCATTTCTACAGCAACAAATTCCATATCTGATTGCAGAAATACCAATCCTCCAATCGCGACATAATTAGCTAAGTCTGCTACTAGTTCTGGTTGGACTACACGACGTTTAGCGTGGCGGGTTTTAAACCAAGGATCGGGAAATTGAATAGTAACGCGTTGTAAACTTCCTGGAGGCAGGGAAGATAAAAGCGAGTGCAGTGAGTTATTCACATTGCAAAATAAATAGTGCAGGTTTGTTAAACCTAATTCAGAACGTAACTTATTCGCCTCCACCACCAGCAGTTCCCGAATTTCCAAGCCGAGAAAATTCCAGTTAGGTTCTATCTTGGACATATTCAACAAAAACAGCCCCTTAGCACAGCCAATATCTAA
The DNA here is from genome assembly GCF_036918245.1 of Nostoc sp. GTDB lineage: Bacteria > Cyanobacteriota > Cyanobacteriia > Cyanobacteriales > Nostocaceae > Nostoc. Next base: position 126,262 of record NZ_JBALEF010000101.1, on the reverse strand, counting down.
ATGTAGTGGTTGATTTGGCTTTGCATAAATTTTTTCCAAGTCTTGGGGACTTGCTGGTGTTTGATACTTTTTACCAAGTGGATTAACATGCTGGCGGACTCGGACTGCTGCCAAAATTTGTTCTCCTTTACGTGAAAATATCCTGTGGTGAAACTTTAGGTTATATCAATTCAAAAAATTTTTGCAGACACCCCACCCTCACTGACGCGCACCTTCCCTGAAGCCTTGGGGAGGGTTGGGTGGGGTCTTATCTATGTATTGCATTCTTATTTTCAAATTGGTATTACAAGGAAGTTTAGCAAAAGTATGCCAAAAATTATCGGTTTATCATTCAATTGCTTACCCAGCAGCAAGTTTGTACAGCAGTCTCAGTCAAATACGTCATCCTTGCACTGTTTTTTTAGGTTTTCGAGAAATTTATATTTTGGAAGTCCCTCATTTTGCATTAATCTCTAGAATTAAAATGCCTTAACACATTTGCTTTAGTCGTGGAGGGAGGAAACTTAAACAGTGGATATTTTAGATTTGTTTTATAAGGGTGGGCCAGCGATGTGGCCTTTGCTAATTCTGTCGATTCTGGCTTTGAGTGTGATTTTCGAGCGTTTGTGGTTCTGGCTGCGAATTTTGACTCAAGAAAAGCAAATAGTCGATCGCATCCTGGATGCTGCCCAGGATAATTGGGAAGTAGCTGCGGACATCGCAAGACAAGCAAGCCATCAGCCTGTCGGGCGTTTTCTCTACGCCCCTCTACGTTTTGCCAAAAGTGATGCGGAAACCTTTCGACTAGCACTGGAGGCTACGGCAGAAGACGAATTAGCTGGGATGCGAAGGGGTGAAAAACTTTTAGAAGCCGTAATTGCCCTAGCGCCGTTGCTAGGATTGTTGGGCACGGTTTTGGGTTTAATACACTCTCTGCGCTCAATTCGGCTTGGCGATTTAGGAACTGAATCTACTGCTGGGGTGACTACTGGTATTGGTGAATCCTTAATTAGTACAGCAAGTGGGCTAATAGTTGCCATTATTAGTTTGGTATTTTACCGCCTATTTCAAAGTTTTGTAGTCAATCAAGTCAAAGTTTTTCGGAAGGCAGGGAATGAGATGGAATTGCTCTATCGCCAGTCTCCTCCTGACTTTAGCAATAGGACATCAGCAATTGTGCCAGAAAACTTCACTCCACCCCGCAAGCCAGGAAAGATTAGAGTTTCTGAACCTCCCGAACCCCCAAATACACCTAATTAATAATCAATAATTCAACCCCTGAACCAGGCTTGAGAATGAGACATGAAAGTTAATCTACATACTCCAATTGAAGAAGTCCAAATTCAAATCATCCCTTTAATTGATGTCGTTTTTTGTATCCTGACATTTTTTTTATTAGCAGCTTTACAATTTACACGGCAACAGGCAATAAATGTTGATTTGCCTAAAGCCAGCCCCAGTACAGTCTCTGGAATCAGATCACAGGGTGGAAGTCTGATTGTAACTATCGATGCCGTTGGCAACACTTACATAGAAAAACAGCCTGTAAAACAGGAAGATTTGAAACAGAGTTTAAAACAGTATCTGCAAGCAAACCCCAGTGCCGTTGTCGTGCTGAATGCTTCGCGCACCGCAACTTACAATGATGTGATTGAGACATTAGACTTGCTACGACAAGTCGGGGGCGATCGCGTTTCTTTGGGAATTATTCCTGGCCCATCTCAACCATCCATAAACTCACCTAACCTGCCTACTGTCCCCTCTTTCCCAATCAATCCTGGTGCTGCACCAGTTCCAGGCATCAATCCCGAAGGGAATATTACCCCAAAATTCCCCTTAGTACCTAATTCTGTACCCTTTCCTAGCATCACTCAGCCTCCAACTGGGCAACGCATCAGTCCTATTAATCCTGGTATTTCTCCCGTGGTTCCTAACTCACCAGCGCCTCAAGCACCTGTAGCACCCAAACAAACCCAACCTCCTCTTAAAAGATGAGATAGGGGAATGAGGAATTGGGGATGGGCATTGGGCATGGGTTATTCTCCTTGTCTCCCACTGATTACTCCCCATTCCCCCTTCAAGCCTTTTCCGAAACCTAAAGATATCTATAACAAATCTTGGCTAGATAAAAAAAAACTGCTAATTTACAAATAATTGGTTGAGCTTTAAAGATTTTTCCACCTATAGACTGAGCAATTCATAACCAATTACCATCCACATTTCATACCAAATTGGGGAAGGATGTCCAAATAGGTTAACAGACTGAAAAGCGCTTATATCAAGCGTCTTTCAGTGTGTCCTAATTACAAATTACTAATTAGTATCAGGGGTTGTGGCATGAATATCGTGACGCTTTTAATTGTTTGGATCGTAACAGCTATCAGCTTGTTGCTAATTAGTAAGTTGCCTTTGGGAGTTGAAATTGATACTCCTGGTAAAGCGTTTCTTTCTGCCGCAGTGCTTGGTATCGTGACGGCAATAGTCAGACCGATTTTAAGTCTCATTTTTGCAGTACCAAATCTACTCACATTGGACTTATTATCCGGAATTTTCACATTTATGATTGCCGTGGTTTGTTTTAGTATTGCTGCTTGGTTAGTAGAGGGCTTTCGCTTGCGTTATGGGATTTGGAGTGCTGTTATTGGGGCATTTACGCTAACTATAATTAACAGCTTAATCTACAAAATATTGGGCGTCTAAAGCTAAGAGTTAGGAGTGATGAGTTATTAGTGACTCTGAACTCTGGCAATTTTAGATTTATAATTTTGGATTGAAGTAAAAATCTAAAATCTAAAATTGAATAACTCCCATCTCCTAACTCTTAACTATTCGTTGGAACTTGGGGGAGCAACTGGGGTAGTTGATTGTTGTTTACGTTGCTCGCGTTTTTTGCGATCGGCTGAGAGTATATCTGCCATCACCACTAGCGCTTGCGCCATTTTGTCTAGGTTAGAACGGTATAACTCCAAATCTTTATTGAGTTTGTCATTGGAGAGGTGCAAGCCAGCAGCGATCGCTTTCAGCGCCTCAGTGAGTTGCTTTTCGTCTTTGACTAATTCGGGATCTGACTGTTCTAATAACGAAAATACACCAATTGCGAACAGACGGTTGTATTTAAAGTTAGGATTGTTGGCGATCGCTTGTAGGTTTGCTTGCAAGTCAGCATCTCTATCTAAGTAACTAGTTTGGCCTAGCCATGCAATTAAATCTTTAACTGGCAAACCTTTAGCTACAGCTTGCAATCTCTGGGCATCCTGTCGATAGCGTTGCGGATCTTGTTCTATAGCCTGACATAAGGCGTTAAAAATTGATTCTTGATCTCGTTCTGGTTGATAGCCTTCCATAAAGCGATCAAAAGTAGTGACGACACCCAAGGCATAAATTGAATTGTAGCTAAAATCGATATTTACTGACAGCAGATGCATTTCCACCATCAATTCTTCTACTACCCGACGATAAATAGTGTTTATCGGACGGGTGTGAAGATTGTAGAAAGTTCGCTTTGTATCAGAGACTGTACGGACGTTATTCACAAAGAAAAAAGAAATGTTAAGGGCGACGTATCTTTATTTTCTCGCTTAAAGGCTACTTTGCCAAGTTGAGCTTTTAGCAGGTTACGGTTTCATTTACAATATATACACATTAGAAGTATTTTATAAGCTGGTAACTACAGCAAATAAGACCTTTTCTACTCAAAAACTAGCCAAAAATTATTATCCTTAATGATTTATTTATTGTAATTATGAACTTGTCGCCACAGTTAATTGCTTTAGGTGAGTACCTAGCTGGTGAATTTGATAATCGGGAACAAGCCATAGCAGAACCAGTTTGGTATGTCCACCTGTGCCTGTGGCAAAGACCAGTTAATCTGTTCACAGAAGATAGCATCACCTTATTTGCCGAACAGGCTAACGTTATTACCCTAGATCAACCTTACCGCCAGCGAATTATCCGGTTGCGTCAAAGCAGCGACTCTGACGCAACTGTGGAAGTACAATATTATATGCCTCAAGATCCAGGTGCATTAAAAGGTGCAGGTGATAACCCTGCTCTACTAAACACACTGAGATATGAACAGTTAGATTTAATACCAGGTTGTATCCTAACAGTTACTCAGGAGAAACTAGCTGGCGATCGCTATAAGTTTACCGCTACCCCACTACCAGAGACTCGTTGTAGCTTTACTTATCTTGGCAATAGCATCTATGTTTCTTTAGGTTTTGCAGCTACAGCGACAGAATTTCACAGCTACGACAAAGGAATTGATCCCGCAACTGGAAAAGCAACCTGGGGGGCGATTATGGGGCCTTATCGCTACACCAAGCGAAATCAGTATTCAATAAGATAAAGTTATGAGTTATGAGCTATTGAGTTATGAATTAACTCTTCACTCTTAACTTCTAACTCTTTTTTAGCTAGCAATGCTACGAGGTACACCTTCTAAAGCTTCCTCTTCTGTTTCAAAGATTTCAAAAACAGTATCCATCATCGTCACTTCAAACACGAGTTTGGCTTCTGGATGTACATTACAGATGCGGAAACTGCCCTTGACTTTATCAGCATCACGCATTCCAGCTACCAAAGATGTAAGACCAGAACTATCAATAAAATTTACCTGAGCCAGATTTACAACTACATGGCGACTGAGTTTGGAAATACACTCTTGTAACTTCAGGCGAAATTGCCAAGCAGTGGTGATATCCAGACGGCCTGATGGTGTCAAGACGATAACAGTGTTTCCGTCTTGGGTTGTATAGGTTTTTTGGTCTATATGAATCACTAAAGCCCTCCCCGTGGCATTCCTTTTAAGATTAATCAGTGACAGAATTTTCTAATGCTGTCACTTGAGATTAACAAGCTATAGCTAAATTTGTCACCTTTTTCGGCTAAGTGCTTAACTTTAGTAGTTTAACTCACCAAAATAGTAAGGAGTGGGGAGATGAGGTAAATGAGGGAGTAAGGAAAGATCGCTTTCTTATAACTCCTGACTCCTAACTCAGCACGGGCTGAACGCCCCGCTACCGCTAACACCACTCCTAACTCAGCACTCACCACTATTTTGGTGTCCAGTTGATCCAATCTTGAGGTTTAAGGAAGGTTTCATACAACTCGGCTTCGGGGGAATTGGGTTCCGGTTGATAGCCGTATTCCCAGCGTACTAAAGGTGGTAGGGACATGAGAATTGATTCTGTGCGTCCGTTGGTTTGCAAGCCAAAAATGGTGCCTCGGTCATAAACCAAGTTAAATTCTACATACCGTCCCCGGCGGTAGAGTTGAAAATTCCGTTGGCGATCGCCATACTCGATCCCATGTCGCCGTTCTACAATCGGTACGTAAGCTGGTAAAAATGCTCTGCCACAGCCTTGTACAAAGCCAAACAAATCTTCCCAATTGCGGGTTGCTGGTGTTCCCACCTGATTGCTATAAATAGCCGCCTCCCCATTCGGATTTGGCCCGCGATATAAAGCACCCTGACCATCTTGGTAATCAAAAAATAGACCACCTACACCCCTTGTCTCATCACGATGCTTGAGGTAGAAATATTCATCACACCACTGCTTAAACACTGGATAATACTCTGGGTGGTGTTGGTCGCAAGCCTGTTTTAATGTTTTGTGTAAATGTGCCGCATCTTCAGCAAAGGGGTAATAAGGTGTCAAGTCAATACCACCACCAAACCACCACACTGGCCCCGCTTCAAAGTAGCGATAATTGAGATGAACCGTGGGCACATAAGGATTGCGAGGGTGTAATACCATTGAAGTGCCTGTGGCATAAAAGCCATGCCCTGCTGCTTCTGGGCGTTGGGTTAAAATTGAGGGTGGCAAATGGGAACCCTGAACTTCAGAAAAGTTTACACCTGCTTGTTCAAATATTGCACCATCTCGCAGCACGCGCGATCGCCCTCCACCTCCTTCTGGGCGTTCCCAACTATCTTCATTAAACTTAGCCACACCATCTAGTTTTGCCAATGATTCGGTAATTTCGTCTTGCAGTTGTTTCATAAACTGACTGACCCTAGTCTGAGCGTCAGCTGCTGGCAAAGACTTGGATGATTCTGCTGCTAGAGTTGGTATTTGCGAGTTGGTCAACATAGATTCCCGAACCTAAATTACAATTTCCAGAAAGCCACAAATTTTTCATTTTAAAATTTGGGGAAACATGCGCCAACAATCTAGCTCTATTTGCCCAACCCGCTTTTTTCTTACTGGGTTAAGCATTTATACGATTGATGGGCATCACTAGAGTTATTTTCCCTCAAATGCGTATAGGCTTGTATATTGAATTAGTTTTTTTTGAAATTCTTAATTGGAATATTCTGGTATAAAGACTAAATTTTAGTCTTAAGCTTGAGGTATTAAGGATTTGACTGGTCTACTCAGAACTTTTTTGCCATATTGCTGATGTTGGCTGTTAGGGTCTGTACCGAATCGAGGCTTGCTATGTTTAGGTCCTTTTTGAGAAAGTTTTAATTTAGCAGTTGATTGTAGTTGCATACCATACCAGAGTTACCAGAAAATATCTAGGGAGGAGGATTAGGAAAATGCAAGGTTGGTTATCCAAATTCATCCACCGTAAACGTCGTCGGTTTTGCGCTTCTCTGGTGTGGACATATCGAGAGATTAGTTCTGCTTCTGTAGATGAACTGTGGCAAAAAGTGGTTGACTTAACAGATGTTTCCTGGCATCCACAACTTAAGAGTACTAATGTCCCCCACGGATTAGTACCCAAACCAGGATTAATTTTTCAAGCTGTAACACGCTTTTCGCCGATTCCCATCAGAATTTTTGTGGAACGCGTCAATCCCAGAGAGATGCTGAGTATCCGAGTGATGGCGATTCCTGGAATAGAGGAACGGGTAACTTACCAAGTAGAGTCAACAGTTTGTGGTACTTGTTTATCTTATTCTGTAACCCTACGGGGTTGGTTATCGCCCCTGATTTGGTCTTTATCCCGTCCTTATGCAGACCGCGTTGCACGATCTTTAGTCGAGGCAGTAGAAAAGACGGCATTACCAGCGGTATCTGGTAATAAAAAATCCCTTAATGACAGTTGTTTTGATTTTTAGATACTGAGGATTGGGGAAGAAGCAAGGGAGTAGGAAGCAGGGAGCAAGGGAGAAGAGTTTTCCCTCAGCAAGAGCAGCACCCTGCCCCTCTGCTTCTTTTCAATGCCCAATCCTCAAAGAAAGTTAAGATTCTATTAGGTAATAATGCAATTTGCTAAGTTTTATCACGGCAGTGACAGTGATAACACTAAGCTGACCGTTAGTTAAGAAGGCATCCAGTTAATAGCTAAGATGTTCCCCACAAGTGTATTTATTCATTTTGAATTTTGAATTTTTATGTACGATGTCCTCGATTCCCGCTCTGTCTTAGAAGTTTTGCGACCAGTAGAAGACCCAGAACTCCGTAAAAGTCTGGTAGAACTGAATATGATTCGCAAGGTAAAAATTGACGGTGGTAAGGTTAGTTTCACTTTAGTGTTAACCACTCCTGCCTGTCCTTTACGTGAATTTATTGTCGAAGACTGTCAGAAAGCTGTCAAAAAACTCCCAGGCGTTACAGATGTCAGCATAGAAGTGACGGCAGAAACTCCGCAACAAAAAAGTTTACCCGACCGCACTGGCATTTCTGGAGTCAAAAATATCATTGCTGTTTCCAGCGGCAAAGGTGGCGTTGGTAAAAGTACGGTGGCAGTGAATGTAGCAGTGGCTCTAGCCCAAACTGGGGCGAAAGTCGGCTTGCTAGATGCTGATATTTATGGCCCCAATGACCCCACCATGCTGGGTTTGTCTGATGCTCAAATTACTGTGCGTTCTACTGAAACAGGTGACATCCTGGAACCGGCTTTTAATCACGGCGTCAAATTAGTTTCAATGGGCTTTTTGATTGACCGAGATCAACCAGTAATTTGGCGGGGGCCTATGCTCAATGGTGTAATTCGCCAGTTTCTCTATCAAGTTGAATGGGGAGAACTGGATTATCTGATTGTAGATATGCCACCGGGAACCGGAGATGCTCAGTTAACTTTAACCCAAGCAGTGCCGATGGCAGGGGCAGTAATTGTCACCACGCCGCAAAACGTAGCTCTGTTAGATTCTCGCAAGGGATTGCGGATGTTCCAGCAGATGAATGTTCCGGTATTGGGGATCGTGGAAAATATGAGCTATTTTATCCCCCCCGATCAACCAGATAAGCAATATGACATCTTTGGTTCCGGTGGTGGCTCCAAAACAGCTGCTGAATTGGGAGTGCCACTGTTGGGGTGTGTACCGCTAGAGATTTCCACGCGAGTTGGTGGTGACAGCGGTGTGCCAATAGTCGTTGGCGATCCAGATTCAGCTTCAGCAAAAGCATTAACAGCGATAGCTCTTACCATTGCTGGTAAAGTATCAGTTGCTGCCCTGACATAATTATAAATTTTAATTTCTATCTACTTCCTGGCCTATAGCTTGGGAATACTAGGGACTGGGTGTTAGGGATTAGGGAAGTTGGGGAAGAATAACTATTGATTATTGACTAATTCCCAATTCCCAATTCCCAACAATTAAAGCTAAAGTCTAAACTGGCACAATGTTGTTAAAACGATCGCTCCCCAAAATTCGCTGGAAGTCTTGGGTTAAGCCCTGGCAGCATGTAGATTGGCTACTTTTTTGTTTGCCGATTGCTGTCAGTATCTTTGGCGGCCTGATGATTCTCAGTACGGAACTGAAGCAGCCAGTGACTGACTGGTGGTGGCACTGGATGGTAGCGGGTATCGGCGTGCTTATAGCCCTGTTTTTATCTCGCATCCGTTACGAACTGTTGATGCAGTGGCACTGGGTAACATACACGCTAACGAACTTCAGTTTAATCGCCGTGATGATTGCTGGTACTAGTGCCAAAGGGGCACAGCGGTGGATTAGTATCGCCGGCTTTAACGTGCAACCCTCAGAATTTGCCAAAATCGGCATGATCGTCACCTTAGCAGCTTTGCTACACAGGCGCACTGCTTCTAGCCTCGAAGGTATTTTCCGCGTTCTAGCAATCACCGCTATACCTTGGGGATTGGTATTTTTACAGCCAGATTTAGCAACATCACTAGTATTTGGTGCGATCGTCTTAGGAATGCTTTACTGGGCAAATGCTAACCCAGGCTGGTTAATTCTGATGATTTCTCCGGTGGTTGCCGCCATTTTGTTTAGTATATCTTGGCCTTTAACAGAGCCGATAGTTTTATTTAAAGAACTATCTTTTGGTCCATTAGGACTAATTTGGTCAGTTGCAATGGCTATTGTGGGCTGGCAAACTCTTCCCTGGCGTCGATTTGGTTTAGGTGCTATCGGTGCGTGGACTCTTAATATACTGGGTGGTGAATTAGGAGTCTTCGCCTGGAACCATGTTTTGAAAGAGTATCAAAAAGACCGACTAACTGTATTCATGAATCCCGATCACGATCCACTCGGTGCTGGATATCACTTAATCCAATCTCGCATTGCTATTGGTGCTGGTGAAATTTGGGGATGGGGTCTGTTCAAGGGGCCAATGACGCAACTGAATTTCGTACCGGAACAGCATACAGACTTTATTTTCTCCGCAGTGGGGGAAGAATTTGGTTTTGTCGGTTGTTTGGTAGTGCTGTTTGTCTTCTGCTTAATTTGCTTCCGTCTATTGCATATTGCCCAAACCGCCAAAGATAACTTTGGTTCCTTGTTGGCTATTGGCGTTTTGTCGATGATTGTGTTTCAGGTGATTGTGAACGTTGGCATGACTGTAGGTTTAGCGCCTGTGGCAGGAATTCCCCTACCTTGGATGAGTTATGGGCGTTCTGCGATGCTGACCAACTTCATTTCCTTGGGAATAGTAGAATCGGTAGCAAATTTCCGGCAAAGACAGAAGTATTATTGATTCGTCATTTGTCATTGGTCATTAGTCATTTGCACTTCTCTAAAGACAAATGACTAATGACAAGTATTAAGCTATTAAAAGGAAACAAGCGAGGCTAAAAACATGATTCTGCCTGGAGCAACTGTTCGCGTCAAAAATCCCGCAGATACCTATTATCGCTACGAAGGACTCGTGCAACGACTTACTGATGGCAAAGTAGCCGTGTTATTTGAAGGTGGTAACTGGGATAAATTAGTTACCTTTCGCCTGAGCGAATTGGAACTCGTAGAGACCACTGCCGGACGTAAAAAAGCCAAATAATATTAGTCATTAGTCATTTGTTCTTTGTCATTTGGCAAAAACTAATGACTAATGACCCTTCGGGTTCGCCAGTTGCTCATGGGGGAAACCCCCAAGACCGCACTGGCTCACCAATGATTAATGACTAAATTACTATGCGCCTCCCCCTACCACAGTTTGCCACTGGCGATCGCCATCCGAACCACATTGCGGAGGTGATTGAAACTACCAGTACTGAGTTTTTAGCTCAGTGTTTAGAGCCGGAAGATTTAAGCTTTCCCTCGATGCCACCCTTTGGTAGCTGGGTCTGTTCTATAGATGAAGAATCTGGCAATAAAATTTATGCTGTAGTGTATTATGCCACAACTATGCCCATAGATTCCGTACACAGGGCGAGAGCGCTAGGGTTGTCCTTGCAAGACTTACGGGAAGAACAACCCCAAATATTTGCCATGCTCCGCACAGAATTCCGGGCTGCGATCGTGGGATTTGAACTATCTTCGCAAAATCAAAGTTATAACCAAAGAGTATATCAGTATCTTCCACCTCGTCCCCCGCAAATTCATCAAGCTGTTTATCGATGTGAACCAGAAGCTATCATTAAATTTACTGAAGAACTAGATTTTTTACGGACACTGCTGTGTATAAATGGTGCGCCAATAGAGTCTTTAACCGCAGCTGCCATTCGAGATGTATACCAGTTACGCAAAGCTGACCGAGAATGGCTAATTAAAGCTGGACGTAGCTTAAGTGTACTACTGAAAGACGACTACGATCGCTTACGGTTCATTTTGAGTCAAATCCACCCGTAGGTAGTTAATTCTTAAATAATTGCCTAGTTAGTGTAAATTAAGATTTTTGATTTTTCGTCAGGTGGCTTCTCTATTTATTCATATTGATCGGGCGATCGCCCCCAAGGTAATCGCTGTTTTACCATAGCCCCTTCAATTCCTATATATGGAACTAATATCACAAGTTCTTGTTCTGGAACCAACTTCCCAAGTTCTTGGCAAAGAACCAATTGTTCCCTTTGCTATTTTGCTGGTGGTCATCTTAGTTATACCCATCATGTTTGAGCGGCTCAGATTACCAGGATTAGTGGGTTTGGTTTTCTCAGGGCTAGTACTTGGACCTTCAGGTTGGAATCTTTTTCAGTCTGACTCACAGATGATTAACCTACTATCAAACATTGGGTTAATTTATTTACTGTTTGTCGCCGGGCTAGAAGTTGATATAGAACAGTTCCGCCGGAGAAAAAGTCGTGCCTTTGGGTTCGCTAGCTTGACTTTCAGTGTACCGCTAGTCATGGGAACCTTATTAGGGCTGATTTTAGGCTATGGTTGGAATACTTCAATCTTAATTGGCTCTTTATTCACTTCCTATACCCTTTTGGCATATCCCATAATCAGCTGTTTGGGAGTAGTAAACAACGAAGCTGTTACTGTCACCATTGGAGCTACGATTTTTACAAACATTGGCGCAGTACTGATATTAGCCGTTTGTGTAGCTGTAGCTCATGCTGGAGTATTCAGCTTTGCTAAACTACTCACCTTGTCGGGTTGGTTAATTATTTACTCTGTGGCCGTTGTAACAGGCTTTGATTGGGCAGGCAAAGAATTTTTCAAACGGTCTGGAGACGATGAAGGAAACAAGTTTTTGTTTGTGTTGCTTTCTGTGTTTCTGGCAGCTGTGGGCGCTCAATTGATTGGGGTAGAAAAAATTGTTGGTGCCTTTTTAGCGGGTTTGGCGGTGAATGAAGCTGTGGGTGAAGGCCCAGTCAAAGAAAAGGTGGTATTTATTGGTAGTGTGCTGTTCATTCCTATTTTCTTTGTTGACCTTGGCTTACTGATCGATCTACCCGCCTTTGTGAACAATCTGAACACGCTCAAGTTAACGCTGTTGATCGTAGTTGGTTTGATTATCAGTAAATTGATCGCAGCTTTGTTGACAAAACTGGTTTACCGCTATAAATGGCAAGAAATGCTAACGATGTGGTCGCTGTCACTTCCCCAGGTTGGTACAACGTTAGCAGCAACGTTAGTGGGATATCAGGCTGGGTTGCTACCACTAGAAGTATTACACAGTGTGATTGTCTTAATGCTCGCCACATCAACCTTGGGGCCGTTGATAACCAGTCGAATAGCTGTTGGTTTGAATTCCCCACCAGATGAAGATCCAGCACCACCCCTAGCTGAGGAGAATGCATCAGAAACACATAGTGCTTTTACTATAGTCGTGCCTATATATAATCCTCAGACCCAGCAGTATTTGATTGAAATGGCGGCGTTATTAGCGCGTCAGTCTCAGGGCAAAATTATACCCTTGGCGATCGCTACTGCTGCTGCTCACATGGATGCGCCCCAGTTAGAAGCGTCTCTACAAGGGAGTGAGTGGTTATTGAATAAAGCCACGACACAAAGTCGAGCCTTGGGCGTAGCCGCAGAACCAGTGCTGCGAATTGATGATGCGTTTGCTCAAGGAATTAGCAGAGCGGCTCGCGAACAAAAGGCTAATTTAGTTGTTATGGGTTGGGGTAAACGCACTGGGTTACGAGCGCGTTTATTTGGAAATGTGATTGATGGTGTGCTTTGGGCATCCCATTGTCCAGTAGCGGTGACACGTTTAGTAGAATCACCGAAAAAAATTCAGCGGATCTTAGTACCAATAGAAAACTTAACAGCACCGACATTACAACCTGTACAATTTGCCCAGATGCTAGCCGAGGCAAATCAGAGCCACATTACTGTGCTGAATGTGTGCGATCGCCGCACTAGTTCTAGTAAAATTGCTTGGAGGCGATCGTATCTCTCCCTATTGGTATCTAAATTGGCTTTGGCCAATGCCCCAGAAATTCAAATTATCGCTCACGAAAATGTTGCTCAAGCAATTTTGCAGGCAGCAAGATTATATGATTTAGTAGTTTTACCTTTTATACGTAATCGTACCAGTCCTGGAGGGTTAGCCATTAGCGATGTCACAACCCAGTTAGCCAGACAACTCACCTGCTCAATTATCATGCTTGGAGAACCGCAACGCACTCAAACCACAAATTTAATTATGTCTACCACGGTTAGCAGCATTACATCTGCTGTATGATGTAAGGCAGAATACAGTTGAAGTAAGTAGACTTGGGCTGCGTTAGCGTAGTCCGCTGGAGGCATCAAATTTCCAAAAATCTTGGCAATAAATGAATCGCCTGTAGGAATGTACATCTATATTATTGGCATGTATTTATAGCACGAGTGTCACCCTGATCTCGACTAATTTGTTGTATCCTAATAAAACCTTAATAACCGTAAAAATACTTTATATTTTTGAAGATTTGATAAAGTTCGGCTAAACAATAAACAATTTTTAAACAATTTTTGTTACTTTGCTAATTGAATTCTTAAAAAAACAGGTAAAAATGTAACAAAACTACAACTGTGAAAAAATAGGTAAGTTCAATAACATTTTTTGATTGAGCCTTGTTCTTTTTTTTTGTTTTGTATTTTTGGACCCCAGGTGGGTAATCTAAAAGTAAGTGCAATAGCTACTGAAAATATTTGTAAGTAACTGGGAAACTATGAGAATTTTGGTTACGGGCGGTGCTGGGTTTATTGGTTCCCATCTCATCGACCGACTAATGACTGCTGGGCATGAATTAATATGCTTGGATAATTTTTACACTGGTCATAAACGCAACATTCTGAAATGGTTAGGCCATCCGTACTTTGAATTGATCCGCCACGATATTACCGAACCAATTCGGTTAGAAGTCGATCAAATTTATCATTTAGCTTGTCCTGCTTCACCAGTACATTACCAGTACAACCCAGTTAAAACCGTTAAAACTAACGTGATGGGAACACTGAATATGTTGGGGCTAGCTAAACGTGTGAAAGCGAGGTTTTTCTTAGCTTCCACTAGTGAAGTATACGGAGATCCAGAAGTTCATCCTCAAACTGAAGAGTATAGAGGTAGCGTCAATCCCATTGGCATACGTTCATGCTATGACGAAGGTAAAAGAATTGCTGAGACTCTAGCATTTGATTACTACAGGCAAAATAAAGTTGATATTCGAGTTGTTCGGATATTCAACACCTACGGGCCGAGAATGTTAGAAAACGATGGTCGGGTGGTGAGCAACTTTATAGTTCAAGCCTTGCGGGGTAATCCTTTAACCGTGTACGGTGATGGTTCGCAAACTCGTAGTTTCTGCTACGTTTCTGATTTGGTAGAAGGATTCATCCGACTGATGAATAGCGACTACATTGGTCCAGTCAACCTGGGCAATCCTGGTGAATATACGATTTTACAATTGGCACAAACTGTGCAAAATATGATCAACCCAGACGCGCAGATTAAGTTCGAGGCACTACCTTCGGACGATCCCCGACGTCGCCAGCCTGATATCACAAAGGCAAAAACTTGGTTAAATTGGGAACCTACCATTCCTTTGCAAGACGGTTTAAAACTGACAATAGAAGATTTTCGCGATCGCATTCAAAGCGATGTCAATAATTCAACCACCTGAGTGACGTCTAGCGTTGCTCTAAATTTTCATGCAGGCTAACCCGATTGGTAGCTAGTTTATATTAGTTGCTGAGTTTTCTTAAGTGTGTAAGTGTAAAATTGAGAACTTCTTTTTGAAAATTAAGCCCAGAAAAGTGAGGAGTTAAATAAATGCGTGTTTGCGTTATTGGTACTGGTTACGTTGGTTTAGTTACAGGTGCTTGCTTGGCTCATATTGGGCATGATGTGATTTGCGTAGACAACAACGAAGAAAAAGTTAAGTTAATGAAGTCTGGGCAGTCTCCAATTTTTGAGCCGGGACTCTCAGAAATTATGCAGTCTGCCATTCAAACAGAGAAGATTCATTTTACTAGCGATCTTGCTGCTGGAGTTTCTCACGGAGAAATTCTGTTTATTGCTGTGGGAACGCCACCTTTACCCACTGGTGAAAGTGATACTCGTTACGTCGAAGCTGTAGCCCGTGGGATTGGGGAAAATCTCAACGGTGGTTATAAAGTCATAGTGAATAAATCTACAGTACCCATTGGCTCAGGTGACTGGGTGCGGATGCTTATTCTGGATGGTGTTGCAGAGCGCCAGAAAACACTGATACCCGCAGGTGGAGTGCCGAGTGATGATAAATTATCTGAGTTTGCAGCCGAGTTTGATGTAGTCAGCAATCCAGAGTTTTTGCGCGAAGGTTCGGCAGTTCACGACACCTTCAACCCCGATCGCATTGTACTAGGAGGCAATAGTCAAAGGGCAGTAGCCTTGATGCAACAACTGTATGCCCCAATTGTGGAACGCAAGTACGCAGAAGATCAATCTTTACCCCCGGTGCCAATTTTGGCAACAGACCTGAGTTCGGCGGAGATGATTAAATACGCCGCTAATGCCTTCTTAGCTACTAAGATTAGTTTTATTAACGAAGTTGCTAATATTTGCGATCGCGTCGGTGCTGATGTCACCCAAGTAGCCAAAGGTATTGGTCTAGATTCCCGCATTGGTAACAAGTTTTTACAAGCTGGTATTGGTTGGGGTGGTTCTTGTTTTCCCAAAGATGTCTCCGCTCTGATTCACACTGCTGATGACTATGGTTATGAAGCCCAGCTACTGAAATCGGCTGTCAGTGTCAACGAACGTCAGCGGTTGATTGCTTTAGAGAAACTCCAACAAGTTCTAAAAATTCTCAAAGGCAAAACAGTCGGACTACTCGGACTGACCTTCAAGCCCGATACCGACGATTTGCGAGATGCCCCAGCACTCATCCTAATTGAGCAGCTAAACCGACTGGGAGCCAAAGTCAAAGCCTACGACCCCATTATTTCTCAAACAGGTATGCGTCATGGTCTTTCTGGGGTATTAGTAGAAACCGATGCCGAAAGACTAGCTGATGGCTGCGATGCTTTGGTACTTGTCACAGAATGGCAGCAGTTCAGCACTCTTGACTATGTGAAGATGGCAAAATTGATGGCCCACCCCGTTATCATCGATGGTCGTAACTTCCTTGACCCCGAAGCAATGATACGGGCTGGATTCCAATATGTAGGCGTGGGACGATAGAGAGTTAGGAGTTAGAAGTGAGAAATAAAAATTAATTACAACCTATAATTAATAACTTTTAACTCCTTTCAAAACCTAAAGATTTAAACTACCGCCTAGAATTATCTAGGCGGTATTGAATTTGTTTGCGTGTAATCTTGCATCAGGCACTATGTGGAATACGTTCAATTTCAGCATATCCACTGAAAATAATTTTTTGCCCTTCAGTTTCTAATCGGTTGAGGCGCATTTTGACTCCATCAAGGTCAAAACGATCCAAATCGACCATATTATCTAAAATTTCTACCAGCGCTACGCTCAAGGTTTGCGAGATTTCCCGTTGTGCTTCTGGCACTTGGTCAAGTTGAATTTTCGGATCTTTGAAAGAAACTCGCCGCCGTCTTTCAATACCTACAGTTAAAATCATGCTCAGGGGTACGAGTTCACCATTATTTAAATCAGCTTTTGCTACAAGCTGTAAGCGATTTTCTGGCAATAGCTGTACCTGAACATCTGTAAAGGAGACTGGTTCACCGCCAGATAATTCTGTCAGTGATGGTACGGTGAGGTTAAGCAGGCGCTTTTTCACCAGTTCCGCATTAAAGGCTTGGTTTATGCCTGCTTCTGATAATATGACTTGAGCGATCGCTTGAGTGGGTTGCTTAAGGCTGAGTTTGCCACTTAAAACCGAGCCGAAGTCAATGGCAACCGCATCGGTTTCAAAAGACATCTCCTCCACCGCAAAATCTCTCCGAATCATCAAGCCACGACCGCTCATTTTGAAGCTATCAATGCTGCCTTGCAAGAGCTTGCTGGAGGGGTAGCAGCGCACAAAGACTTCTACTGACTCGCTTTGGGTAAACAGGTGGCGAATCGTTTGGCTGGCGACCGTGTTGAGTATCCGCTCTCCCCAATCTGTGCCTTTAGGATCTTTTAAACCAGTAAGTCCGCCGAACATGTGGTTTTGGGTCTCTAGAAGTTCTTTGTCCTTTTGTAACAAATCGTGAAGAATACAGCAAGCGATCCTGTGATTAATTGTGCTGATGGGTAGGCATAGAATGGCTGATGGTTACAAGGTCACTGTATCATATGTTACTACTTACAACGGGAGTGGAGGACGTAAATGCAGGTCAAACACGTTTTGTTGAGGAATTTAAACGGTAAATGCAGCAGAAGTATGGCATTTATAGTGAGGAAAACTGAGTCAGATGTTGACATTAATATAGAATTTCTGCAAGGAAAGTTATGAATAACTTATTGGTGGGAATACTTTAACTAGGACATCAGACAGCTTATCACCACTGCTAATTATGACACGGCTAAATCTAACCTAGCTGATTACGTGAGAGCGGTTTGTGCTGAAGCTTTGATACCTACAGTTTCCTAATAACGTACTAAAACCATGAAAGCTACTCAAACCAACTTTCTCAACTTTTTAGAAGGCAACAAGCAATTAATCATCCCTATCTATCAGCGTCCTTATAGTTGGAAAATTATCCAATGCCAGCAGCTATGGAATGATATTCTACGTGCTGCTAATGACAATGAAATTTCAGGGCATTTCATTGGTTGATTAGTTTACATGGTAGATACTGTGTATCTAACAGCAGTAATACCTAAATTATTAGTTATTGATGGTCAGCAACGTTTGACAACCCTTTCATTACTACTTTCTGTTTTAAGTAAAGCTATTAGAGCAAGCAATGAAGATATTGATATTAGTTCGGAAGCGCTAGAGGATTTTTATCTTTTCAATAGACATGCAAAGGGAAGTGAACGATATAAGTTACTTTTAAATCATAAGGATAGAGAAACTCTAATTCGACTACTACAAGATACAGAAATACCTAACGATAATTCTCAGCAACTTGTTGAGAACTACCGATATTTTGACACTCAAATTCATAAACTAGATATTGACCTCAATAGCCTGTACCGAGGTATATGCAAGTTAATGATTGTAGAAATTTCTCTAGAGCGCGATCGTGACGATCCACAATTAATATTTGAAAGTCTAAATTCCACAGGACTTGAGCTTTCGGAAGCAGACAAGATTCGGAACTATGTACTGATGAAACGTCAACCGGAGGAACAGAACGAAATTTATAATCTGTATTGGCATCCAATGGAGAAAAGCTTTGACAAAACCGGAAATACTGAGCTATTTGACCGCTTCATTCGTGACTATCTGACCATCAAATCTAAATCAGGAACTATCCCTAATATTAGAGATGTCTACAGGAGCTTTAAGATTTATGTACAAAGTAAAAAAGATACTTTAATCAAAGAGATAGTAGCGGCTGTTTACCATGACTCTAAATATTTTGTAAAGTTAGTTTTTGCTCAGGAAATTGACCAAGAAATTAAGCAATTAATTACGGATATTAACACTCTTAGAGTAGATGTTGCCTATCCATTTTTAATAGAAATTTATGATGATTACGATACAAATAAAATAGCACGGTAAGAATTTATCAGCATTCTCAGACTTGTGGAAAGCTATGTATTTCGGCGGAGTATCTGTGGCATTTCTACTAGCTCTATGAACAAGATTTTTGCAACTTTAAGCCGAGAAGTTGACCGAGAAAACTACTTAGAAAGTTTACAGATTGCTTTGAGTAGTAAAAAGAGTTATAAAAGATTTCCAGATGATGAAGAGTTTCGTCGAGAGTTGCTAGTTAAGGATATTTATAACTTTCGCGGTCGCAACTATCTACTTCGTAAACTAGAAAATTATGAGCGAAAAGAGTTAGTTAATGTTGAAGAATATACTATTGAGCATATCATGCCACAAAATCCCAATCTTTGTTTAGAATGGCAGGCAGATTTAGGAGAACAATGGAAAGAAGTTCGAGCAAAGTATCTACACACTATTGGCAATCTAACTCTAACTGGGTATAACCCTGAGTTGAGCGATCGCCCGTTTATAGAGAAGCGGGATAAAAAGGATGGTGGATTCGCAGATAGCCCTCTACGTCTGAATCGGGGGTTGCAACATCTGAAACAGTGGAACGAAACAGAAATCAATAAAAGAGCAGAATTATTAGCAGATATAGCTGTTAAAGTTTGGTCTTCTCCATGTATGTGAAGTGAGGCGATCGCAACCTCTACACAAAGTGCGATCGCCCTGATTTAACTCACCTTTGAAACAAGCGCGATCGCTTTTAAAATATTTGATACGCATCTGGTGTAGTACATGAGTCAGGATTGGAAACCAGGCGATCCGTTGCCAAAAGCAAAGGATGCGGAGATCGACCCTCACAAATTTGAAGAATACTCCATGAATCCAAATAACCTTAGCAACCAAGGAAAGTGGATGGCATTCGCAGCAATTGGCTACAATGTACAAAATGCCGAGGCTCGTAAAGCTGCGACTGTTGATGTAATCAGACAACTGCGTGAAGGTCTTGGCAATGCACCAGCCGTAAAAGGTCAGACAAGTATTTATAGTTTTCGATTTCAGGTAAAAGTGAGGATTCAGGGATTAAATAAAAGAGAGGTAACTCTTGTAACTAACTGGCAGATTGATAATGGAAAAGAGATTCCCCGACTAATCACAAACTGGCTGGAAGTAAAGCAACCAGAGGAAGATAACAATGAAAGCTAAACTTTACGATCAAATAAAAACATTGGTAGAAGTACAACCAGACTTTGCCGACCAGATGATTCCTAAAAATACACTGGGAACAATTGTAGAATGCTACGAAAATCCCGAAGGTTATGCAGTAGATATTGCCATCCCCAATCAAAAGTTAGTTGGAGGCTATGAATACGTAAATGTTATTCTTACTGCTGACCAATTTGTGCTTGTGAATACTGTCTCGCAACCACTGAATGTTGTTACTCAGTAATGGCAAAACCCGATCGTGTCATCTGTAGGAGGATAGAGACGCGGATACCACGCTCTTAAGTTACCTACCTTGTCAACAACTTCCTTCGCAGATTATCCAACGCTGCATTCGCGCTCACATGACGAATTAAAGCGCGTCCTCGCACTGTACCAAACTGATACTCAAAACTTGCCACTTCATCCTTTGGCCCAGCTAAACCAATGTAAACTAAACCCACCGGCTTAGTATCTGTCCCTCCACTTGGGCCAGCAATACCAGTGATACTCAATCCCCAAGTAGTTGCAAGGCGGGTTTTGACTCCAACAGCCATTTGCTTTGCAACGATCGCGCTTACCGCCCCAAATTTATCTAAATCTTCTGGGTTAACCTCCAGCAGCCCAACCTTCACCGAATTGTCATAAGAAATTACGCCACCCCAAAAGTAATCAGAACTCCCAGAAATCTCAGTCAACATTTGCCCTAAACCGCCACCAGTGCAAGATTCTGCCACCGAAAGCGTTTCTTTTGATGCCCGCAACAACTGACCAACCACGGAAGCAAGAGTATCATTATTAACGCCGTAAAAATCTAGTCCGGCAATTTCTTTAAGTTGTTTTTCAATGGGCGCAATTAACGTTTCTGCGGCTGCTTCTGAAGTGGCTTTAGCTGAGACTCGCAATCTTACTTCCCCTTTACCTGCATAAGGGGCTACTGTGGGATTTGGCAACAACAAAAAGGAAGCAACTTTTTCCGCCAAAGCAGATTCACCAATACCCCAAAACTTTAAACTCCGGCTGTAAATAATTTCTTTACCCCAACCTTGACTTTTGAGAAATGGCACGGCTGTTTCTTCCCACATCAGGTGCATTTCACTGGGAACACCGGGAAAGGTAAAAATTGTGATTTCAGGACGGGGTTGCCAAATGATACCGGGTGCTGTTCCAGTGGGGTTGGGGAGAATTTCTGCACCTTGGGGAATCAAAGCCTGCTTGCGGTTACTTGGTGACATAACCCGACCACGTTGCGCGAATTTCTGGGTTATGTCTTCAATGATGTCAGAACGTTCTACCAACGGGACTTTAAAAAAATCGGCAATCGTTTCGCAGGTGAGATCATCTGGTGTTGGACCGAGTCCACCAGTGAAAATGAGAATTTGCGCTCTGGAAATAGCAATTTCTATAACTTGCTTCAACCGTTCTGGATTATCCCCAACCACTGTTTGATAGTAGTGGGGAATACCTAGCTGCGCTAATTGTTGCGCTAAAAATTGAGCATTGCCGTTGAGGATATCTCCTAGCAATAGTTCAGTACCAACACAAATAATTTCTGCACTCATTGGATTGGGGAAGGGAAGTAGGGAGTGGGGAAGGTGGGGCCCCTCTGGGGATAAGGGGTAATGGGGAATGGGGAGTGGGGAAGGTGGGGCCCCCTCTGGGGATAAGGGGTAATGGGGAATGGGGTAGAAGAACTATTGACCAATGCCCCATACCCAATGCCCCATGCCCAATTATGCTAATGCTGGTACAGGAATTTCCAGGTGAGGATATAAGGGGAAGCGATCGCACAATGCCGCTACCCGTTGCCGACAATCTTGGGTTACTACGTCGGAATCTGGAGAAAGTAAGCGATCGCTAATAATATTTGCAATTTCGGTAAATTCTGCTACTCCTAAGCCCCGTGTGGTCATTGCTGGCGAACCTAACCTCAGACCGCTGGTAACAAATGGCGACTGCGGATCAAAGGGAATAGTATTCTTGTTAGCAGTAATATTCACAGTACTGACTAACTTATCTGCCTGCTTACCAGTTAGACTTACAGAGCGTAAATCTACCAGTATTAAATGATTGTCAGTGCCGTTAGATACTAACTTTAGACCGCGATTTTGCACTTGTTTGGCCAAAGCACGAGCATTTTCAATCACTTGGGCAGAATAAGTTTTAAACTCAGGCTTGAGGGCTTCTCCAAAAGCTACTGCCTTAGCAGCAATAACGTGTTCCAATGGCCCGCCTTGGCTGCCAGGAAAAACAGATTTATCTAGCTTTTTACCTAGTTCTGCGTCGCTAGTCAAGATTAAACCACCTCTTGGCCCGCGTAGAGTCTTATGTGTAGTTGTTGTTACTACGTGACAGTGAGGAATGGGATCGGGATGAAGACCACTAGCAACTAAACCAGCAATGTGAGCAATATCGGCAAGTAAGTAAGCGCCGATTTCATCAGCAATACTACGGAACTTTTCAAAGTCAATTACACGGGGATAAGCCGAATAACCACAAATCAAGAGCTTAGGACGCTCCCTCAGCGCCAGCTCCCGAATTTGATCATAGTCAAGTTGTTCTGTTTGTTGACTAACACCGTAGTGGCTAACTTGGAACCACTTACCTGAGAAATTTACAGGGGAACCGTGGGTGAGATGTCCCCCATGAGACAAATCCATCCCCATAATTTTGTCCCCTGGTTCTAGGAGTGACAGGAACACAGCAAAATTGGCTTGTGCGCCAGAATGGGGTTGGACATTCGCATGAGCAGCACCAAATATCTGTTTAGCACGGTCGATCGCTAGTTGCTCAATTTTGTCGATAAACTCACAACCGCCATAGTAGCGTTTACCAGGTAATCCCTCAGCATATTTATTTGTCAGTACCGAACCTTGAGCCGCCAGTACAGCGGCGGAGGTAAAGTTTTCACTAGCAATCAACTCCAAATGGTCTTGCTGACGCTGTAGTTCGTCGTTGATTAACCCTGCGATCGCCGGATCGCTGGAGGAAAGAAAGTCTGAATTAGTCCTAGTCACTTCAATTATCCTTATTGTACAACGGCTGATTTTGGTTGGACGCAGCACCTAAATATACAGTCAAAAACCATTGCTCTTGACTGCTGTATAGAGGCGATTAATCGTCTCTGTACTCTGGAGGTTTATTTGTACCAACTTATTTATTATTAGACCCAAGCTCGATTAATGCATTAATTATCATAACGTTGCTTTTTGAAATCCTCACCTTGCTGTATGTTGTAAGGTCGTTAGACAGTATTCTTTATGAACCTATGTTAAATAATGCTTACTGCGATCACTGCTCTGTGGAATGAACTTCAGAATGATTCGTGAACAACAAGAACCCCGACTTATTAAAGAAGTCGGGGTTCTGCGGGTTGCAATTCTCACAAATCAAAAAATCAAATAGGATTCATATAGCGATTTTGATAGTAAGCCAAAATCTGGCTAACTCGTTGCCGATTTTCTAAGCTAGAGTTTGCTGTCCACCAAAGGCTCAAGCCAGCAATTTGACTTTGATTATAATCAAACTGTTGGGATGACTGGAGAATTAAATCCACTTCCACCCCTTCAACTTGACGTAAATGAGCTGCTATTTCTCTATAAACAGCTAAAGGCAAACCAGCAAATTCAACTTTTTCCTTAGTCTCCATCTTTATGAAGCTCGCACTTTAAAGGTATTTTGGGGGGGCGTTGTCACTGAGATAGCATTGTCGGTAGCAGATGCAGCTGACGACGTTGATTTGACAGCCCCTTCCCCTACCATTTTGGCAACTTCAATACCATATTGTTCCAAAATCACGATGGGGTTGTAGCCCTGATTCATTTCAATACGTTTAATCAGTACGCCATTTGCTAATCGTTGTCCCGCCTGTACATACCGACTTGTCGGTTCATCGGGTACTTTAATAATTGCCTGTGGTTCCTTACTAATTAGAACTACACCAGTCACAACCACTGCCCTTGCTAACTCAGGCTGTGCTGGCGGTGGCAATACAGAGACTAAAGTGGGGTTGGGAACAACTTGAGGCAAAACTTTAGGCAACACTGAAGTCAAGGTAGGATTGACTTTTTTAGTCAAGATCGGATTGACTTTTTTTGGTAGAGAAGAAACGTTGTTTTTCTTTGGATTTAAAGCAATGCTGCGTGTTGGAAGTTTTAGTTTTACTATGGTTGCAGTAGGTAGCTTAGGCAACACGGGAACTGGTCTTCCAGATGTTTTAGCCATTCCAGGAAAAGTCTGCCCGAAAAGTTGTGTAAAAGGATCGCTTCGATCTTTTGATACCACAAGTTCTCGTGCCCGCTCTGTAGCATTAGTGGATTGAATCAAGTTAACAGATGCAAGATTAACTTGTGAGACCTGTTTGGCAGGTATCACTGGATTCTTAAAGGATTGAGCCGCTGGTGGCGACTTTTTTGCTATTTTGGGAATTGGCGCAGGATTGATAGCTTGTTGTGTATCTTCAGAAGCACATCCAGCGATCGCCAAAGTTAGAATAGCTACAATTGTAATTTTTGAAGTTCTGCCCATGAGCCTTTCTCAAAAGCCATTGGAAAATTGAAAAGTGGAAATCAACATGCCTAAAATTTGGATCAAAGGCAAAGTATGTTCCCTTTATAACCTAATTTTTTACATTTCAAGGGTTATTTTTAGCACTGCCTACCCAGTATAACTGCGGCTTGGTGTTTGCTAGCAGTCAATCTTCTGCCACATCCATAAGCTCTTTCATCAAATCCAGTCCTTTCTTGACTCTACGGGAAACCGTTACTACACTGATGCCTAGATGTTCTGCAACTTGTTTTTGTGTCAAATCTTGCAAAAACACACATTCCAACACGTCGCGGGTGCGTTTTTCTAGCTGAACCAACGCTTGTTGTAAGCGAAGTTGGTCTTCTTGTGCCAGTTGAAAGCTGCGATAGTGAGGATCTGGAACCAATTCTCCCAAGCAGGTAGAACCTTCTTCTCCATCTTGGATTGGCACATCAAGACTCAAGGGAGCGCGATTAACCCATGCTAATTTAATTTCTTGCCATTCGTTTGGAGAAATTTCCAGTGCAGCTGCTAATTCCGAGTCGGTTGGTTGACGATTGTGTTTTTCACGCCAAGAACGTGATACTCCTATTGCTTGCTGTTGGAGTGCTAACCATCTCCGGGGAATTCGCACGGTGACACCTTTATCTCGGAGATAGTGTTGAATTTCACCCCGAATATAGGGAAGAGCGTAGGAACTGAAGGCATGTCCCTTGGAAAGTTCAAATCTTTCAATAGCTCTGATTAAACCCAAACATCCAACCTGGAGCAAATCATCGTAGGTTTCATGACATTGATTTGTCCAGTAGTGAGCTTCTTTTCTCACCAGTCCAAAATTGAGTTTTACCAGTTGATTGCGGATATTTTCTGACGGAGATTGCTGATATTCTCGCAACAACTGCCAAATTTCGTGCTTTAGTTCAGTGGTGACTGTGGTAGGCATAGCACCGGGTTTATTGAGCAAATAAAGAATCAATTATTCGCTTTTAAATTCAGCTGCGATTGCACGATCTCAAAGGAAATATTGCGCTATACTTCCTAGTAAATACTATGGAAAATAATAAAGACTTTCTCTCAAAATTCCATAGTTTACTTGACAATCGAGCAAAATTTAAACGGGCGAAATCGCTATTTAGTTTGTTATTTATCTTTGGTATGACCTGTAGCTGTTTTAGAACTACATAGGAATAAAATATAAAATTAATCACTAAATATCAAACCGAGATTGTACTTAACTTGAATTAATTAATGATGAAGTTAATATAGAGAAACAAAACAACAGTAGTTGAGCTTTTGTTTGATAAGCAAAAGTTGGATTTACAGTGAAATTACGTGCTTTTTTAACTAAAATTTATCCAATAGTTAAAAATCACTAATAATTTAAAAATATCCTATGTATATTTACGCAAGCCCATAAAAAAAGGGCATCCCACCCTTTTTTGTACTGAAGTCTATATTCTTTTAATGAAAGGGAAAAGGTTAAAGGAATGAATCAAGTGACCCATAAGACTGAGGGATAAAAATTTTCCCAATTGCCAGAGCTATTTTGCTCAGATTTAACTTTTCCCGATTTTTGTAAAAAATCTATCTACCCTCTTGAAAAAAGAGGGTAGATAGGTTAACTTTTGCGATCAAGTCTGATACTTACAGAATTATCGTTCTGAGTGCCAGTCAGTTTCCTTACTTTCGAGGATTTAGCCACGAGTCGGTTCAACCCGTCCATAAAATAGACCGCGAATCTTGACTTCTTTAGGTTCGCCAGCACCTAAATCTGTATCAGATGGCTGTTCGCTCTCGAAAGTACCAGCAATTTCACCACTAGAGCCATCTATTTTAGCGATTTGCAAAGAAATCTTGCCATTAAGATTTTCAGCACGCTTGACGTTAGTGCGGGTAAGCTCTTCATCATCTGCTTGGGCGGGGAGAGCCACGGCATTATCGTAGCCACTGACGACACCACGACCTTTGGGATCTAGGAAGGCAGCACCACGATAGGAAGGAACTTTGAAAGTGCCTTCAAAGTCCGTAGAGGTGTTAATACTGGTCAAACTGGGTTGGGTTTGAGCAACCAAGTTTTTGATAGTGAAGAGGAAAGGTACTCGCTCACCACCAGGAAGTTGCACAGTGATGGCTTGGAAGTCAAGACCATCAGTTTCCACAAAGGTCAGGCTATTATCTGAGTTGATTTTTAGATTACCTTGCACCTGGTCAATGGTGGAAGTGTATCTGGTCAACAATTTGCCAGCAACAAATTCTGCTTCTTGGCGTTTATTAGCAGGTTCTTCTTTGATGAAGAAGCTAGTTGGTTCCAAGCAAAGTTCTTTGATGGCATAGGACTGGCTAGAATCAATGGGAATAGAGCCACGGCGTGTTTCTGTTAGTTGGGGGCATTTGTTAGCCAAGCCAGTCCCGCGAATTTGATCGTAAGTGAGTACATCTCTACTGCTAGTAGCAGGAGCATCACTACAAGCAGTTATTAGCCCCAGGCACAAAGCCAAGAATGCAACAATTAAAGCGCGATACCTCATGGTCAACCTCAATCTCAAAAATTAATATCTAAGTTGTAAAACTGCATCGAAGCTTTGATCTCTGACGAGAAGCCGCTACTGTGCGAGAAGCTACCTTTGGTCGGACACGCCTTTGCTCTGATTGCCAGAGTTAAAACAAGTGTCCGGGCGTCTAGGTTGTCAGCCGCCGCTCAAACTTTTCTGTTGCTAAACGTACTTAAACGTGTCGCTCTCTGGATCTTCGGGTGTAAGCCTCAGACTAGGTAGCACACTGTATCCATTTTGGATGTGTGTAACTAGGGGAGCAAAAAACCAGCAGTTTCACTGTTGGTGGCATTTGTTAGATTTGGGCGCGTGGATGAGTAAGCCCCACACAGAGCGGCATAAGTGCTTACCTCGAAGAGTGCGAACAGGGGTGTCTGCTTCGCACTTTGCTTTTGCTGATGGCAAAAGCGGCGTCGCCCAAGTCTTTTTGTATCATGTATGTGACGCTACTACATACAGCCCATTTTTTGATGGGTAAATCAGCCAGATCATACGATTTTTTTTAACTCAAAATCAAAGTTCTCAAAATCCAAGAAAGTCTTATCCCGATCGCATCTAGCTTCTGTAGGCCCTATGCTAAAGGTTACTACGCTCTTTTTGGAGCGATCGCAATTGCTTTTGATAAAGATACAAATCTAGTTATATTCACCCCTAACTAGGGCAAGTGAGGAGATGCAGTGACAGGGAAACAACTAACAAACTAGGGAAAATTAAAAATCTCCGGTAAATTTGAGTTGACCTCATTTATACGCAAAGGATGGCATGAACGATCACAAAAATATTGAATCAGAGAAGTTATCTGGTAAACTGCAAGCGATCGCCACTGTGGTGTATGATGCTGCTACAGCTTGTGAAGGCGATACTGTAGCTCTTTTGGCTTTGCTGCGGCAATTAGAGCAGTTACATCGAGAGATCCGGGATGGGATTTTTCAAGAGAGTTTACCTGTTAACCGTCGCCAACTTTACTCACTGCTGAAAGATATTGAGTCTGAGGGAGGCTGGCCCTATATTGAGCGCATGAGGCTACAAGCCTTTTTAGCGAATTTGCCACAAGAGGCTCCTGAAGAAAATAGCCATGAAGTTTTGGAGAGCGATCGCTCCTTTGGCTGATTAGCTCGAAATTTATTTCTAGCTCTGAATTAATAACTCTGATCGCCTCATCAACCGCTAAACCAAGAGCGGTTGCTCATTGAGGCTTCAACCTAATTCGTAATTAAAAAGGGTTTGTACGAATTATCCCATCACAAAGAAGGCGATCGCGCTCTTCAAGATTGTGGTTGTGCTTGAGATAATCGCGTACCCAGTCGCAACCACGAACAAGCAGATTATCAAGATCTAAATTCCACAGAATTATCGTGTTGTCAGTACTTGCTGATGCTAGTGTTTGACCATCTGGGCTAAAACTGACACTTAATACTCCAGCGCGATGTCCATTAAGACTTTTAATTAACTTGCCTTCAGGACTCCAGAGTTTCACTGTACTGTCCCAACTGGCGGCGGCAAGTAATTCACCATTGGGGCTGAAAGTCACGGCATTGACGCTATCGCTGTACCCTTTTAATAACGTTTTTAACAACGTCCCATCTCGTCGCCACAGTTTTACGGTGTTATCCCAGCTGGCAGAAGCCAGTAACTCATCAGTTGGACTAAAGCTGACACCTGTCACCCTGCTGTCATGGGGTGAGAAAGTTTTTAACAATGTACCATCCTGTTGCCAAAGTTTAACAGTTTGGTCATCACTGGCAGAGGCTAAAACTTGACTATTATGGCTGAAGTTTACGCTATTTACCGAATCCTGATGCCCCACTAAGGTTTTGAGCAACTTGCCCTCACGGTTCCAAAGTTTCACTGTTTTATCTTTGCTAGCTGATGCCAAAAACTGACCATCAGGACTGAAATTCACGCTCATCACACTATTGCTATGCCCGTGGAGAGTCATGATTAAAGTACCGTCCAACCGCCAAAGTTTCACTGTTTTGTCAAAACTTCCTGAAGCCAGCATTTCACCTTTGGGGTCAAAACTGACACTAGTAACTTCATTTGTATGCCCCACTAAAGTTTTGTAAAGTCGGGTTTTAACCTCGCCACTACTGGTGTATCGTTGCCAAAGTTTTACAGTGCGATCGCGACTACCAGAAGCTAGCATCCGGCCATCGGGACTCCAGGCAACGCTCAAAACTCGCTTTCGATGCCCTTGAAGAATAGACGGTGTTGGCGCATCTAAACTCCATAGTTTCACGCTTTTGTCGTAACTTCCTGAGGCTAGCAATTTGTTATTTGGACTGAAAGCTAAACTGACAACATAATCGCTGTGTCCTTTGAAGGTTTTGAGTAAAGTACCAGTAATACTCCAGAGGTTTATGGTTTTGTCTTCACCTGCAGAAGCTAACTTTTTACTATCGGAACTAAAGCTCAAACTCCACACTGTTTTGCTATGCTGCCGTAAAGTTTTGTAAGGATGAAAGTCAAAACCGTCTTTAGTGGTGTTACTTTCCCTTTGCCAAAGTTTCACTGTCTTATCTTGACCTGTTGACGCCAACAATTTACCGTCTGGGCTGAAAACAGCGACATTTACACCTTTTTGATGTCCTTGCAAAGTTGTAACAAGGCTACCGTCCCGCCGCCAGATTTTCACTGTCTTGTCGTCGCTGGCCGAGGCAATGAATTGACCATCAGGACTGAAGTTTACCCAGTTAACTGACCCTTGATGTCCTCTCAGTATTTTTACTAAGCTACCGTCTTTGCGCCAGAGTTTTACAGTTTTATCTTTACTGCCAGTAGCTAACAATTCGCCATCAGGACTGAAATTAACGCTATAAACCCAATCACCGTAACCTTTCAGGGTTTGATATGGCTTGGGGTCAAATTCACCTGTAACCGAGTTTTTGTGCCAGATTTGCACTGTTTTATCGAGGCTGGCCGACGCTAGGGTTTGACCATCAGAGCTAAAACTTACACAATTAACAGCATCAGTGTGACCTTTGAGGGTTTGGAGTAAGGTTCCATCAGGACGCCAAAGTTTCACCGTCTGATCTAGGCTACCTGATGCTAGCAACTGACCATCCGGGCTGAAAGTTACTCCCCAGACAACATCAGTGTGCCCTTCAAAGCGGTTAACCTCCGTTACCCCATAAACTGCTTGTTGCAAGGCTGTCACTACCCGCATTCGGGTATCTGGCTGCACGATCTCTGCTTGTTTAAGTCCTCTCCAAGCCCGCAAACCTTCTAATAGGGCATCAAATTCTTTATTAGAGGCAAACAAAGCTTCGCTAGCAGCAGCGATTCCACTAATTTTCAAGTTGGTTTCACTACTTTCAGCTCGTAGAGTTTGACGGACTGCTGCTCTTTTTTGTAAGTCGGCTTGCCACCATAACGCTGCTATTGTTCCCCCCATAATTGCTAGGATTGCACCTGCTATCCGTGCTTCCCGCAGTCGTCGTTGCAATACCAAATTTAGTTGCTTTTTACTAAGTTGTTGGGCTGCTTCCGCTCTAGTTTTTTCAAGTTTGATTTTTTCTAATTCGGCGAGCATACCATAGTTGTTCTTTTGGCGAATTGGTTCAACTAAATAATCGTGAACCAACTGGTAGCGATCGCCTAACTCTTCTCTGACTCGCAATACCAAGCCTGAACCCACCAATATTTCTAAAATCAGTTCTCCAACTTTGTCAAAGCTTGATATTGTATCAATATCATAATTATTCACTAATGCAACCGCTAAATCAGCTTTGGTTTTTAAAGGTCGCGTCCCCTTTTCATCTGTTAACTCAAATAATAATTTCCAACTTAACTCTTCGTTCTCCTGGCCGCAGTCTTTGATAACTTCTCCAAGCCAGCGTTCTACCAATTTTGTCGAGCCACCACAAAGTTTATATTCTGCAAGTGTGGTAATGTCTTCTATTTGTAGTTGAGCACCGACTATTTGTAATTCAATTGGATGTACTTCGTCTAGTTCTCCTGTCAAATCCTGGACTAATCGGTTAATTAATTCCTCACTTAGTTCATAATGTGAACGTTGAGTCAGACTGTGAATTATGGCTTTGGCATCTTGGCTAGAGAATTTTCCTAAATAGTAGCGAATATCCTTATCAAGAATATTTTTATTAATTACTCCTAAATCATATACTCCAGTACTATTTTTCTGACTCAAACGTTCAAACTCTAATAAATGATGTAAGTAATCTTCTCGCAATGAAAGAATAATTTTTACATAAGAAATATTTAAACATTCACTAAAAAATTTATAAAATTCTATTCTTTGTGTAGGAGGATTACTAACAAAGAAAAATTCTTCAAACTGGTCTAATATGATAACTA
The DNA here is from genome assembly GCF_036918245.1 of Nostoc sp. Classification (GTDB taxonomy): domain Bacteria; phylum Cyanobacteriota; class Cyanobacteriia; order Cyanobacteriales; family Nostocaceae; genus Nostoc. The sequence continues at coordinate 95,078 of NZ_JBALEF010000101.1, read as the reverse complement.
TCGTATAATTGCGCTCACATGCTAACCGAATTCTTTCTAGTATTATGGTGGGTGTAGAGTCAATATTAACCGATATTCCTGTGTATGCTAGTGCTTGGTTGATACTGCTGCTCAAGATTGTTATCCAATCAGTATAAACAGACAAAACAATCGGTATAGGAATGCGTTCACCAATAACTTTTCCCTTGAGTGCTGGGACTAAACCAGCTTTGAGAATTGAACTTTTACCTACACCTGATGGCCCATAAATAACTGTGAGTTTGTAGTCAGCGCGGGCAATTCTTTCAATTAAGCGATTGACATCTTGTTGCCGTCCAGAAGCAGATATTTCTTGAGCAATTTCTTCAGGAATAAACGGTATTTTGTGAGTTTCTAGTACTGGGTTAATTCTGGGGCGTTGTGGCTGTAATTGACTTGCTCCGATAAAGGCACGAAAGCCATACTGATGTTCTATTTTAATTTTTTCTTGCTTCAGCTTAAAGGCTTCTGTATAGTTATGACACTCAAAAAAATAAAGCGATCGCAGTTCCTCTAAAATCTCTAAGTAAAGTAATGGCTGATGTTGTAGCTCACAAACTACCCTCGCCCATTCCAAGTTATTGATAGCTTCCTCGCACTCACCCAAATGCCGTTGTGTGCGTGCTAGCAAGAGAAGATACCAACTTTCTTGTTGTCGTCTTCGCAAAGCGTCTCGCAGAGAAACTTGTGTTACTTCTTCGGAGATAGAAAGCGCTGTATTTGCTAATTCATGAGCCAGTACCCAATTCGATTCTGAAGCCGCCACATTTGCCAAAAAACCATAATTTTGAGCAACTTGTGCGGGAGTTCCATAAGTTTTATGTAGGTGTAATGACTTTTGAGCTAATTCTTTTAAGTCATCCCAGGCTTGTAAACGTTGCAGCATTTCACAAGCAGGCAAAATGAATTTAGCAACTAAGTCTTCTCTTTGTACCTCCTCCAATAGCTCCAAGCATTGTTTAAACCACGACAGAGCATGTTCGCAATAGCTACTAGTATTCTGGTATAAGTCTGCCATTCGGTGATAACAAAGCCCCAGGTGGAATAGTACTATTGCTTGCTTGAGTAAAGATGAGGGGGGCATAGGGTGAGGGGATGAGCGGGGCAAAGAAGAATTACTCTCCCACTCTGCTACTCTCCTCACTTCCTGCTGCCACAACGCTAAGCTTCTTTGATAATTGGCTAAAGCACCATTAATTTGATCGTTGGCGTATTTATCTCGCCCCAACACAAATTCTAAACTAGCTTCTAATCCTGGTGTTAATTTAACGCTATACAGGCGGAGCAAATCATTACGGGCTGATTCTATTTCGTGGCGATGTTGGGATTTGGGATCTAAATCTAGGAAGGCATTAGATAAAAACGTTTCAGCACCTGCTTCTAAAACTTTGGCAAATAGAGATTCTTCCTCTTGAGAGATCAAAGCAATTAAATCTGCTTTGGCCATTTCAAATTTAATAGTGGTTGCAGCCCAGCTTTTGAAATCAGGCGCTAATCTTGAAAGCAATGATGCTACTTCATCTTGTAGCCACAACACAACTGGAAATGGAAAAGTAGCAGCATAGATATCTCGTGCTTGGTTGATGCCTGTAAGTAAGTTTTCTAGATCGGTAGTTGACTCAATACCGAAAACCATCACAGCAGATGGCAAAGTGTCTGTAAGGACGGCAGGATTATCTAAAGATAGTTCTGAGATTATTGTGCTATGTAAAGAAGTAGTTGATGGATTGAGAACGATTTCTCTGATATTAATTTCTTTAGTGTTCGAGCGAATATTCTCTAACATTTGCTCACGTAATCGTCCATAGTTGCATCGAACTAAAATCAGAGCAAATTGACCTTCAGAAAGTGCGATCGCTCTAATCAATCTTTGTAAAGTATGCTGATTTTCTTTGGTGTAGACGCGTAGCTGTTTGTCATTATTCATTGGATATGAAGCTGGGCATTGGATATGGGGCATTAGGCATTGGATATGGGGCATTGGTCACTAGTTCACTAACAAATGACCAATGACAAATGACAATTGACTGTTACTTATTTTGTTGCCAAGCCAAAACTTTTTCTGTTTCTGCCAAGGCTGGACTGATGCCAAACCAGCGCCCCACAGGATCGCGATATTCAAACAAATACATACTTCTTAGTAAGCTCTGATAGTCAGACTCACCTTTAACTCTCTGCTGCTGTACTACTTCAAACAGTAATTCCCACTGGGATTCATCAATAGCTAATAGCAGATCGTCGCGGTAATCCTTAATCACGGCTTCTAAGCAGTCTCTAGAAAAAGGCGGATCTTGTCGTTGCAGGCAGCTATAAAGTAAGCCCAATAAGTTACGAATGTGACCACCGCTAACACGACATAAACGATCTAAGGTTTGGGAGTGATCGAATAATTCTGTAATTAATAACAGTCTGCTATTCAAAGGAACTTCTGGAAAAGCTCTAGCTAGAACTAACTGGCGCACTAGTGACATTCCTGGTTCGTAGTCACTGCCATCTCTTTGCCGCACTAATACCATCGGTAGTACTTTTGGTGCAATCCCTCCCCCCAGACGATTTTTTAGTGTCTCATACTCATTGGAGAAAATTAACGTTAGGGGAATTGTGTAAACTAGGTGGCATTTAAGTCGGCGTAACTGTTCGCCTCGGTCAATGAAGAGATATTCTGGTTGCGATCGCCCGGATGCTAAGGGACGCATATCCACTCGATCCAAATTATCTACAATCACTACCAGTCCTTTTTGACCCCTTAGCTTTAGCTGTTCAACAGCCTTTTCTAAAATCTCTTCGTTAATCGCTTGCAAAATACTATTGGTACGTGGTTCCAGATATTGCCTCAGTTGATTCCGCATCTGGGTGCTATCTTTAGTTTTGGCGGTAATTTTGGCAATACCCAAGGACAACTCTGCTTGTCCAGAAAGCTCTATGGGGCTTTGCAAAAAATCGCCTACTTCTTTAAACAAATTGGTAAAATAACCAGGTTTGAGTTTGATACTAATCCCTTCTAAACTGGCACTGACTTGACGGGCTACACTCAGCAAAATATCGCTGATATCAATATCTGCCATGTCTAAGTCTTGGCTGGACTCAAAATAAACCACATGAAATCCTGCCGATTCTAGTTCTGTCTTGAGGCGCTGCAATTCCGTTGACTTACCGCAGCCAATATGACCCGTAAATAACTGACAGGTTGGCTCGTCAGGAGAAATCCGAATGATAGTTCGTTGCAATTCTTCGACAATCTTACAACCACGTACATCAGCAAAATCTATGTAATACTGCCGATCTAGTACGTTACTTATATTTAGCGTGTAGCTAGGGTTACATGCTTTATAAAAACGTGACAAATTTAATGTCGTTTTCATGTATGTAGAGGTTTATGTAGATGCAGTTTAGTTTGAATTTTTTATACAATTAATCCCTATCTAGGATGTAGATACAGGATTAACTCGCAAGATGGTAGTGTCTTGCAAAAGACAGCACTTGTTGCCAGATTACCGTCAGTAGTATGGTAGAGATTTAATTGATCCTAATAGCGAATGGCACTAATATAATGCAAACCCATTATCTACAAAGCTTTTGGGTGTGGGGTGTAGGGTGTGGGGTATAGTGACGAATAACTTTATTTATATTCGCACTTATTTTTACTTTTCTTGATTTTTTCCGAACCTACACCCTACCCCCTATACGCATACCTGGCAAGGATTTCATCTTTTATTCGTGCCCTTCAACCCATCATGTCTTAAGCATATCTGTCCTTTTTACACCTGCTATTGAGGTTTTGACAATCTCTCCCTTCTGTTTGACCTGCCACAAAATTATATGGCTGAGGAAGTAAGTAAAAAAAGCTACAATTTTTCATTGTTCTCAGTTTAGATAGCTGATGAGTCTGCCTGGTATTAATTATAGCAGGCTATACAGAGATCCAGGAATACTTATATATCATTTCACATTCTATTTGTCAAGAAAGCAAAATCCCACACATCTCAATTAATATTTTGTAATCTTTAAGAAAAAATCTTCAAAAATAACTTGTTAAAAAGACTACAGTCAGTTAAAAATGGACACCGGAAACTTTAATCGGAATAATGACTAGCGCCATAATCCTTGTGTAGTTACTGTAAAGTATTACTAAAAATAAAAAAAGTTTTGAGGAGAGCGGCTCAAAGATGCCAACAGTGTTTACTGAAATTAATAATGATACGAGCTTGTCAAGGAATTTAGATGGCAATCAAAAAGGGGTGTGAATGGCTGGCATAATATCAGTTTCCCGCACGCATCTAGCCCAGCGTCGTCAGAAGTTGCGTCGGCAGCGGCGGATGAGAATTATTCAAGCTATTTGGCGAACCTTTGCCATTACTGGTTTGGCGAGTGGATTGTTGTGGGTGGCAGTTCAACCGGTGTGGATGCTAAAGGCTCCCAAACAAATAGTGATGAAATCAGGCAATAAATTGCTGTCGGATCAAACAACTCAGTCATTGTTGGTGCTGTCTTATCCTCAGTCTTTGTGGCGGATTGAACCGTCAGCGATCGCTAACTCTTTGAAGAAACAACCAACTATTGCCCAAGCGATCGTCAGACGTCGCCTATTTCCTCCTGGATTAATCATTGAAATCCAAGAACGAGTACCTGTAGCGGTAACTCAAACACGTGGCAACAAAAAAGTAACAATCGGCTTACTAGATGCAAGTGGGGCCTGGATGCCTTTAGAAAAATATACATCACTGAATCCCACTAGAAAATTACCCAACCTCAGAGTAATTGGTTCGCCAAATCAATACTGCCTCTACTGGACTCAACTACATGAAGCTGTGAGCCAAAGTCCCGTGAAAGTTATGGAAATTGATTGCCAAAATCCAACAAATTTAATTTTGAAAACAGAACTAGGAAATGTGCATCTCGGTGTGCCAGGCCCCCAGTTATCTGAACAAATTAAGGTACTCGCCCAAATGCGCCATTTAACAACAAAATTTAATTCCAGTCAAATAGAGTATATTGATCTAAAAAATCCCGATTTTCCATTAGTACAAATGAACCAAAAAGACCAAAAATTAACTTCCAAAACCCCTAAAAACATTTAGCATGTTTATTATTTTGATAGCTCCTAGTAAATTGAGAAGCTTTATGCTGATAAATATATTTATTATTTTCAGTTTTCCAGCAAATCGTACGAAAATCGGCATTGACTTCTAATTAAAATGAGAAGATCAATCATAAAATCTCAATTGGGAGTAACAGGCCCTCAATTGTTACCCTAACATCTAATAGTAGGGTGCAAGATGTCAGACAATCTAATGATGGTCTATGGCGTGCAAAACGCCTTGTGCCCATACATTCTTTGACTAAATCCAGTGCAAAAAAGAGAAAGTTGCTTGAGCTTTTCATTCAGATTCAGACTCGTGAGCAGAGGGCACTAATGAGAACGGTTTACGCCGCCATTCAAGTGCAGAGGCAAAAAGGCTCTGACTTTGGTCTGTTGAGGACACTTCCAAAGACAGTTTACTGAAGTTTCAATCTGTAACTAAAAATGCCCCCAAAGTTGCGTAAGCATTACTTTTGGCCAATAAATTTGGACTGCTCTGTGCTGTAATTCGGATTAGGTGACGAAATCTCTTAGGAAATCTTGATTTGTTAGCCGCACTAGTCAGGGTTCTTGTAGGAGAGACTATTGCTCCAACAAAGTGTCCATTGAGACCACCCAAACAACAAATTAATCAGGTATAGTCTGACAAGTAAATTCTTGCTTAATTTAACCTTAAGAATAAGTAAGTAGAAGGTAAATTTTGTGTCTAAAGTTCCAATCATCCCCAATGGTGAAACCTATTAACAATATTATTATTGAGGCAGAGAAGATACGCTGTAGTGTGTCTTTACAAGTTATGCCCTCTGCTGAGAATAATGAAGAGATGAATGTCTGGTTGAAGTTATACAGGTCAGTTTTAGATAAATATAGGTATACTTCTCTAGAATTGGCTGTGCGATCAGCTCTGTTAAAAGCTTATCCCATAGCAAATTTTCGCACTGCCAATTCTGTTAGGCTTGGCAGTAGTGAAAACAATAAAGAACAACGCCATAGTATTGTGGCATTGTCAAACTAAAGTTGACTCTTAGGTGAATAACACCTGAAAAAGTCGTTTATCTACCCTTTCACAAATCCAATGACACTTGATAATAACCAAGGACTTAACTATAAAAATTCCCAATCTACGGGACAGCCTGGGTTCTCTCTGGCAGTTAACTCGACCAATCCCTTTAATAACTCTGGGCTGAATTTCGGGCAAAATCACGATAATAAGAAAATTTCTCCAGAAAACAGCCGAATTGGCGAGATTGTTCCTGGTCGGGTCGCCAACATCAAAGTGATTGGTGTCGGTGGTGGTGGCGGCAATGCTGTTAACCGCATGATCGAGTCTGATGTCTCTGGGGTAGAGTTTTGGTCAATTAACACTGATGCCCAAGCTCTTACCTTAGCTGGCGCTCCAAGTCGATTGCAAATCGGACAGAAGCTAACACGAGGTTTAGGAGCAGGTGGTAATCCTGCCATCGGTCAAAAGGCAGCTGAGGAATCACGGGACGAAATTGCTACGGCTTTAGAGGGTGCAGATTTAGTATTTATCACTGCTGGTATGGGGGGTGGTACTGGGACGGGTGCAGCACCAATCGTGGCAGAAGTGGCCAAAGAAATGGGCGCTCTTACTGTTGGTGTAGTCACACGTCCATTTGTTTTTGAGGGACGCCGCCGCACCAGCCAAGCGGAACAAGGTATTGAAGGATTAAAAAGTAGAGTAGATACACTGATCATTATCCCCAACAACAAACTGCTGGAAGTGATCCCCGAACAAACGCCTGTGCAAGAAGCTTTTCGCTATGCAGATGATGTGCTGCGTCAAGGGGTGCAAGGTATTTCTGATATCATCACGATCCCCGGTTTGGTAAACGTTGACTTTGCTGATGTTCGAGCTGTGATGGCAGATGCGGGATCGGCATTGATGGGAATTGGCGTTAGTTCTGGAAAATCTAGAGCTAGAGAAGCTGCGATCGCAGCTATTTCTTCACCATTACTAGAGTGTTCTATTGAAGGCGCTAGAGGAGTTGTATTTAATATCACGGGTGGTACTGACCTGACTTTGCATGAAGTGAATGCAGCTGCAGAAGCAATCTATGAGGTAGTTGATCCCAACGCCAATATTATTTTTGGGGCTGTAATTGATGACAGGCTCCAAGGTGAGGTAAGAATTACTGTAATTGCCACCGGATTTACAGGTGAAGTGCAAGCTGCGGTACAACAAAGCGTGGCTAACGTTCGAGTAGCACCTAATACCTCGAAGCGTCCAACAACACAGCAACCGACAGTTAATCCCCCAACTTCAACTCCAACTCCAAGTTCAACTCCAACTCCAATTCCAGAACCAAAAGAAAAACCTGGATTAGATATACCTGATTTTCTGAGAAACCGACGTACACCAAGGAATTAAAAGATTTTGGATTTGAGATTTTAGATTAACTTAGCAGTCTCAGGTCAGGCTGAACGCTGTATAAAATCTGCTACTTCCACTAGGGTTTTACCAAGAGCAGGGATAAGCAATCTTTTGCCATCCCCAATTTTGCCAATTGGTAAAAAACTTGTCAACGTTACTTTATAGAATGAATTTAGGCAGGAGTCTACTGGCTTGCATGTCCAGCTATGCTTTCAGAACAAAACAATAGAAATACCTGCCCAACTATGGATGCATCACCGATAGCGCAGTGTTAGCGAGTCTCCCAGAGGGAGACGCCAAGGGCGATAGCGAGTCATCGAGCGTCACGAGCGTCACAGCCGATCATAGACATCAATACATCTACCCCTCGCGATCCACTAAACTCATATTCCGTACAAGTAAATATATTTACTTAAAACAAGTAGCGTAGGCAACCAGCCCACGCAAGTGTCCGAAAGAAGTCTGTTTACTGAGAAATAGAACATCAAACAAAAAATAAATAAATGTAAATTATTTTTGGATTTCTAGTGTCTGTTCAATCCATTGGATAACCTGATGACCAAGACGAGTACCATCTAGGCGGTCAATCTCACGAATGCCGGTAGGACTAGTGACGTTAACTTCAGTTAGGTAGCCACCGATAACGTCAATACCCACAAAAATTAAGCCGTCTTGGCGTAAGCGTTCGGCGACTTGAGTACAAATTTCATACTCTCTTGGGGTAATTTCGGTTTGAGCGACTGTACCACCAGTTGCCATATTATTGCGAAAATCAGTTCCGCTAGAGAGACGATTGAGCGCACCAATTGGTTCGCCATTGAGCAGGATAATTCGCTTATCTCCTTCTTTTGCCTCCGGTAAATAAGTTTGTACCATTACTGGGACTTTACCTTGGAGGGTACTGAGTTCAACAATGGAGTTAAAATTGCGATCGCCTGATTGCAAAAACAAAATTCCTTCGCCAGCTTTGTTACCCAGCGGTTTGAGAACCCCTGCTCCCTTTGCTTCCACAAATTGCCGGATAAACTGCTTATCAGCACTGACAATCGTTTCTGGAATCGCTTTGGTAAACTGGAGGGCGTACATTTTTTCATTTGCCCCTCGGATGCCACTGGGACTGTTAATCAACAGAGTTTTATTTTGGTCAATGTAATCGAGAATATAGGTGGCATATAGGTAAGAATCATTGACAGGTGGATCTGTCCGCATAAATACGGCGTCCATTGTCTCTAAAGAAGTTAAGGAGGAACCGCTCAACTTATACCAAGGATTCGCCGCTACCCAGCGTCCCTCGACTAACTGTACTGGTACAAGTTCGACTCGCTGTAGGACAGCCCAAGCTTTGCCCTCCACCACACTCAGCAGATTTGCCTGAGTCACCCAAACTTCATGTCCCAGGATTTGGGCTGCTTCAATTAGGGCAACACTGCTATCATGACACGGATCAAGTAGATGGATGGGATCAATGATAAAAGCCAGTTTCACCCTTTATACCTCAATCACCAAGAAATTAAATGGTTATTCAATTATTATCTCTTGATGCTCTCACCAATTGACGTACATGTGTACTGCTGAGTAGAACCTGGAGGGTAAAGTCTTGTGGACAGATATCAGTTTTGTGAGGAAAAGCCCGTAGACAAGGCAGGGCGTTGTTTTTCTAGAGTTAGTTGTAACGACTGCCGTGTAATTTGCAGCGGCTTGTCGCTAGCGCAATACCTTCTGAACCTATACGCTATTGCTAGAAGTTAGTAGATCATCCAGCTTGCCTTGACTATCTAAAGCGTGGATATCATCACAACCACCAATATGATCGTCATTGATGAAAATTTGCGGTACAGAGCGTCTACCATTTGCTCTTTGAGCCATTTTATTTCTGGCTGCTTCATCTCCATCAATACTGTATTCGATAAATTCAACACCCTTATTTTTCAGCAAACTTTTGGCACGAATGCAAAACGGGCAAGTCCTCCAAGTGTAAATTTCTACTTTTGCAGCCATGATGTCCTCAACTTGATTTAATACTTTTTAATTTTAGAGCTTTGCCACTGACTGTGGCTGCTTTATCCCTTCATAACCTAATCTACAGAAGCCGTTGATGTAAGTAGGCAAAAATAAATAAAAGTCGTGTTAAGTAATGTAAAAAATCTTGAGATTAGTTTGTGGCGTGCCCCTTTGGCAAGCAAGCTACGCATAGCGCCTCTACAAACCTTTAATTATTTACGCAGCTTTATTTAGGCTCCAAAGTTAAGCTAGCCCAATATGTAGACTATTTTTATTTTGTATCCGACCTAACAAGCTAATAATATTTCAGTTTAAATCCTAACAATAGCAGTAATTATATTTAGATTGTTTCTGTCGCTCAAATTTTTTCGCTACTAAGCGCCAGTTAAAAAGCAGGAATTATTGGGGTGAGTTCTAGTTTAGCGTTTCTTACCCTAACAAAAATGGGTTTAGAAGAGCATAAGCATTTCTAAACCCATATTTAAGCTCCCTCTTACTAAAACTCAGCAGTGTGGTTTAATTTTGAGAAATATTTTTTTTGTTTTTCTTCTTGAGTCCGAAAATACCCAAGGCAAATAATCCTAATGCTGCGGTTGTACTGGGTTCAGGTACTTTTCTCGGTTGAGGTGCAGGTGCAGGAGGTTGATAGTAAGGCGGTACTGACGGTGCAGGTGCAGGTGCAGGCGCTGGAGCAGGTGCTGGAGCAGGTGCTGGAGCAGGTGCTGGAGCAGGTGCTGGAGCAGGCGCTGGAGCAGGTGCTGGAGCAGGCGCTGGAGCAGGCGCTGGAGCAGGTGCTGGTGCTGGAGCAGGCGCTGGTGCTGGAGCAGGTGCGGGAGCTGGAGCAGGTGCGGGAGCAGGCGCTGGAGCAGGTGCTGGAGCAGGTGCTGGAGCAGGTGCTGGCGTTGGAGCTGGCGCTGGTGCGGGAGCTGGCGCTGGCGCTGGTGCGGGCGCTGGTGCGGGAGCTGGCGCTGGTGCGGGAGCTGGCGCTGGTGCGGGAGCTGGCGCTGGTGCGGGAGCTGGCGCTGGTGTTGGTGATATGCCTGCAAGTTTGCTACTTCCCGAACGGCTAGAACCTGGAAGTCCTACACTCATTACACGCAAGCCAAAGTCTTGATTGAAGAACTGATCAAGATTTAAGGCTGCTGTACTGTGAGACAGGACAAAGGTTGCTGTTTGAAAGTCATCTTTCCCGCCCTTTAAACCTTGCTCACCAATTTCTACACCGTATTCAAATTTGTGGGTATTTCCATCACCGTTCAGATTAGCTTGACCGACACTTTGAAGCTGTCCGGCGGTGTTATATGCAGTCTCCGTTATGGGTACGCCCAAACCTGTGACTTTGAGGCCAGATAGAAGCGAGTTATCTTTAATGTTGAAGAAGACTCCGCGTATATCGCCGATATTTTTGTAGGTTGAGTCAGTCAAAAATTCCACTTTAAACTGAACCTTTCCAGCACCCGCTACTGTGTCATCTAAAGTGTATTTAACTTGCAGCGGATCGCCTGTAAAGTTAGTGGCAGTGAAACTCATAGAGGCGGCATTAGCAGGGTTGAACGAAGAGGTAGATACAGCTATACCCGCAGCCGCTATCAAAGAAGATCCTAGCCGAATAGAAAATACTCTTGCCATGATGTGATGTACTAAATAATAGTCGTTCTATGCAGAAATTTTTGTTAACTTCAACTTCAATTGTCTCCTTATATTTTTTAAGTGTCTGCTGTTTTTCACAGCTTTATTGATATCTTTATTAATGGGTTTATTTCTATAAATAATTATTGAATAGATAGTATTAACACTTAGATGAACAAGTTTGTTTATCACTAAAAATATTAAATTTGTTTTTTGCCATATACTGCATGTGCAACAAATACTATAAGAATAAATACCGTTTAATATTGGCTTTATAAATTGAAAAAATTTTGCACTGCAAACTAAGCCTCTTCAATGCCTATTGCATAAGAGCTTTTAAAGATTATGTGTGGACGAGACAATAAAAATGCTTTCCACAAAAAGTAGAACTAATTTAAGCAACCATAGATTTTACCAGAGGGTTGAGTCAGGTGTATTTACCTAACTCAACCCTCTGGTAATTGCCGAAGGTATTGTCTAACTGCTTAAATTCGCTTATCGACGTATCCAGCCGTTGATTGTAAAACGGCTATCAGCAAAAGCTTTAGACGGACAAATCACAGGCTTCACTTCGTGCATATATCGGCTGATGAAAAATACAATACTATTGTTGCGCGGTTCAATAGTCTTAAAAGACTCTGCATTGACATAAAAGTTATTTTCAATTTTGCTGTCATAAATTAGTAATTCACCGCCAGAAAACTGCTTTGGCTCTCGATTAAAGTAATAAACGTATGTAATTTCTCTTGTAGCAGTTTCTGGGCTGCCATTGTCATTATGGATTTTGTAATAATTACCATGATTATGTGCAGTTAGTTGGCTTTCAATTTGTGATACAGAAAATAATGGTAAGTTTAATTTGCTGATGATATCAGGAATCATTGCTTGAATTCTCTTTAAGATCAGTTCAGAAAATTCAGGAAATGAGTAGATAACCATTGATTGGCGATAGTTAATATCCTTTGTAGAAGTATTGCTTGGCAAGAAGTCCGACTCTTTTGCCAGGACATATTTGAGTAAGCGTTTGTGTTCTTCTGGTTTAAGAAAATTATTTATTTGTATATAATCAGAAGCTAAAATATAATCATTTTGAAGTTGTATTTCCTCTGATTGCTGTACAAAGATTGGGGGTTCTGTAACCACACCTATAAGATGTTCGCTAGGAAAAGACAAAACCGAGCGGCCTTCATTGATGGGAATTTGGAATAAATTCTGTAACTCTGATTCTTGTTTGTAGGCACGAGCTACAATTGTTGTTAAAAGACTATTCAGTACAGGTGCATCTGATTTTAAATAAACGGTGTATTGATGTCCTCCAGTTAAAAGAAGCTGTACTTTGACATCTTTCGACTCAAATTGCTGTGAAGCTAATTGCATATACCTTTATTTCTATAATGTTGATAAATGAGATAACTATAAAAGTCATTCTGAAAGCTTAATACAGTACTTACAGCAAATTTCAATTTGTGAGGTACACAAGCTTAAGTCTGTTACCCAGATATAAAGCGTGTTTTACTCCTAAATTCTGTATTCTTCTGCTGTATAAAATTAATTAATAACAAGTTAAATGTTTAAGTCTTTATACGTCATTAGAATTTATTTTGTGAATAAATTCAATTGCTGTATCAGCTATAAACAGAAAAATACCATTAATCAATTGTTCTAGCACGTCTTTTATAAAATTGTCATTCAGCAAATTCCACATAACCCGATAAAGCTTTAGTAAAGTAGAAATATCTATTATTTTCAATAGAAAATGCCATAGTTACTATAAACTACGGCATTTTCAACTAGAAGTTAAAAATTTATTTCAGTATTTACTGAGAATCAACGGCGTATTCAATCAGCTTGGCAAGGCGCTGACGTAGGGTTTCTAATCCTAAGCGCTGACTGGCTGAAATAAATACCGCTAGGGGAAATTCTTCTCTAGCTAAAGCTAGTGTCTCACTATTGGCTTGATCAATCTTGTTAAAAACAACTAGCGCGGGGCCAGGAGTTATTGGCATTTGTGCCAAAATTTCTCTGACTGAGCGAATATGACGCAACCAAGCAGGATGAGACAAATCCACCAAGTGTAGTAGGGCATCGGCTTCTGTGACTTCCTCCAAAGTGGCGCGGAAGGCATCCATTAACGATGCAGGCAGTTCGTGTATAAATCCTACTGTGTCTGTAATCAGAATTTCCTGATGTTCATTTGTTTCGCCATAAGGAATCGCCAGGCGGCGGGTGGTAGGATCGAGAGTAGCAAATAACTGGTCGGCTGTATAAACTTCTGCATTAGTGAGAGCATTCAGCAAAGTGGACTTGCCAGCGTTGGTATATCCAACTAAAGCCACTGAAGGAACTTCTCGATGCTGTCTTCGTTGCCGTAACCGCGAACGATGGGCTTGCAACTGGGTTACTTCTTTTTGCAGTCGGGAAATCCGCTGCCCAATGGCACGTCGTTCAGTTTCAAGTTTGGTTTCACCAGGGCCACGAGTCCCAATACCACCACCCAATCGGGACATGGTGCGACCTCTACCAGCCAGTCGCGGTTGCATGTATTCTAGCTGTGCTAGTTCTACTTGCAATTTACCGGCACGGGACTGGGCGCGTTGGGCAAAGATATCCAAAATTACTTCGGTACGGTCAACCACCCGGATACCAATTTGCATTTCTAAGTTGCGGACTTGAGAGGGTGAGAGGTCGCGGTCGAAGACAACGAGGTTGACTCCTAGTGTTTGGGCAGTTAGGGCAATTTCTTGCACCTTACCTTCGCCAACTACGGTTTGGGGATGAACGCGCGATCGCTTTTGTTGTATTGTCTGTAATACATCTCCGCCAGCAGTATCAACTAAACGGGCCAATTCCAATAGGTTGTCCTGGAATTGTAGGGGAGTCATCTCACTGGTCATCAGCCCCACAATTAGCACGCGATCGTGGTCAGCATCTACTTCCTGGGCGATAAATTCCCGCTGGAATTCCGCTTCCAGATTTTCTACCAAGTCTACTAAATCCTGGTCTGCCAGATCGTCCAAGTCCAGAGGTGGCGATATATTCCAACTTGGGGATTGGATTTGGCTTTCCCCTACCTTGAGAGCAGCAGGACTAGTAATCAGGGTGCGAGACTCTTGGGGTGTCAGATGAGCTAGATAAGCTTCTTTGACATACCCAGTTGCACCGCCTCCCCGCCGTGTAAATCCGGTTCCGGTAATGTTTAGGACAACTAGGGTATCTAAGCGTTGTAGTGCCATCGCCGTGAGCGCCGCTTCGTTGGGCGGTTCTGGCTTGAGATGGGTGGCGATGCAACGAATACCACTGAGTCGTTCTGCACCGTAACGGGGCAATTCCATCGGTGGTATTTGTGTTTGACGCGGTGTGCCTACCCCGACGCGAATCACTTGTCCGCGACGGTTGATGTAGGCGCACACAGGCTGATTGACTTCTGTGCTAATTGCTGCCAGACGCTGGGAAAACTCGGACGTGGTGATGCGATCGCCTGGTATGCGCTGGTGATACAGCCGCTGTAGTTGCTTCAGCTGGCTGGACTTCAGACCTTGGAGATTTCCAAAAATAGTCTCTATAGGCGTTTATGACCAGTTAAATGGCCCCCCCAATCCTTATATGTCTATTTTACAACAGGGTTTCGGCTCCTATCTCTCTCCTTTGAGGGATGCGTTATGAATTAGTTCACGGGGTTATTGATTTGAGCCTATGGCGGTTCTGAGTTGAGTTCAATAGAGACCTAACCCCCAACCCCTTCCCTACTAGCGTTGGGGAGTAAGATTCAAATATATTAGTTTCAAGCATTCGCTAAATCAGATATAAGTTCTTCTTCTATTAAATCAATCATCGCTACACCATAACGGTGTAAATTAAGTAAAAAACTTACCCTATCTATACCTGCTAACTGTGCAGCTAAACCAGAAGAAATGCGTTTCATTTCAAATAATTTAACTGCCATCGCCATTTTTGCTTCTTGTTCAAATTGTTCTCGTGTTTGCTGTAAGGCATCTGGTAAAGTTTCTGGATAGTCAATTTTAAGTTGTGACATGATTTTTATCAGGATGATCGCATTGAATTTTCAGTCGTCATAAAGTCCTTCGTCTTCTGGTGCGTAGCCATTCAAAAAAGCGTCATGACTGCGAGTGCTTTCGGGTTCTTCCACATAAATTATGTTATCATTCTCAGTTTCCCAATCTTCACCATCTAAAACCGAGAATTCTGTTAATTCAGGGTCATTCAAAAAATCTTCGGCTGTGGCGGTGATAAAAGGTTTTAGTATTTTGTGACGTTCTGCCAAAGATAGGCTAGTAATTTCTTTGAGAGATAGCTGTTTTTGCTCTTGGGCGTTTTCTGACATTTGATTTGTGTTCATGAAGATGGGTTAATTTTATATTTAGTAATGTATTAGTATCGCTTTTAATCTAAGTTAGTATTTTAAGTGGAAGTGTAAAGGCGATCGCTATTTTGTTGAATTAAAACTTGAAAGCGCTCATCTTCCCGAATGCTATCAAAATCTGAGTCACTTTTTGCCATCTCACGATATTCGTCAGGATTTATGTTGATAGCCTGCTGTAGATTTTCAAGTGCTAATTCGACATTTTTCTGTGAAGCATAACAGCAAGCCTTGTTGTACCAAGCAGTATGATTATCAGGGTTAATTTCTATAACTCTATCAAAGCTGGCAATAACTTCTTCATAGCGCTCTAACTTCATTAGTGCAAAGCCTTTATTAGACCAGACAACGTAGTCCTCATATTTAAATTCAAGGGCTTTTTTGCAACTTTTTATAGCCTCTTCATATCGGACTAAGTAATAAAGTGCAAAACTTCTGTTTGTCCAGGCTAATTCAAAATTTGGTTTAATTGTAATAGCTTTATCAAAATTTATAATAGCTTCTTCGTCTAGTCCTAAATTATATATTTTAGATACTTTTTTATTATTATATTTATCAAGTAATAATCCAATATCTAGCGCTTTTTCATAAATATAAACTCTTCCTTCGCAAGAGTATTCTTTAAGCAATAAATAGCCTCTGTTGTTCAATGATTGGTAGTGCTCGGGTTGTATTTCTAGTACTTTGTCAAAACTGGCGATCGCTTCAGCATAACGAACTAAACTATATAAAGCGTAACCTCGATTCTCCCAGGCATAGTGGTAGTCTGGTTTAATTTTTAATGCCTTATCGAAGGATGCAATCGCTTCTTCATAGCGTCCTAAATTTCTTAGCGCAATGCCCCGACTGTTCCAAGCTTGGTGATAATCAGGTTGAGATTTCAGTGCTTGGTCGTAGGATGCGATCGCTTCTTCATAGCGTCCTAATTTGCCTAGCGCATTGCCCCGATTGTTCCAAGCTTCGTGTAAATCAGGTTGAGATTTCAGTGCTTGGTCGTAGGATGCGATCGCTTCTTCATTGCGCCCTAAATTAAATAGCCTAATGCCCTGATAATACCAAGCTTCGTGTAAATCAGGTTTCAATTTCAGTGCTTGGTCGTAGGATGTGATCGCTTGTTCATTGCGTCCTAATTTGCCTAGCGCATTGCCCCGATTGTTCCAAGCTTGCTGGCTATCTGGTTTAATTTCCAGTACTTTATCGAAGGATGCGATCGCTTCTTCATTGCGTCCTAAACTGCATAGTGTAATCCCCCTGTTGCCCCAAGCTTGATGGCTATTTTGTTTAATTTTCAGTGCTTGGTCGTAGGATGTGATCGCTTCTTCATTGCGTCCTAATTTGCGTAGCACATTGCCCCGATTGTTCCAAGCTTGGTAGTAATCAGGTTTCAATTTCAGTGCCTGGTCGTAGGATGTGATCGCTGTTTCATATTCCTTAGCGCTAATTAATAAGTTTCCTAGTTCAAGTAATAAACTGACCTTACGATTATCTGTCTGATGTTTTTCTGTCAGCAAGTCTTGAATTCCCAAGACTTTCTCAATTTTTTGTTCTGGACTAAGTTTAAAATATTCTTCATAGTTTCCTTCGAACAGCAGACGATTTGATTCTTGCTCTACCACTTCTGGCGTTGTCGGTAATTCAAATACCCCAGAACGCCAATCAAAAAAATCTG
Organism: Nostoc sp.; assembly: GCF_036918245.1. Lineage (GTDB taxonomy): Bacteria > Cyanobacteriota > Cyanobacteriia > Cyanobacteriales > Nostocaceae > Nostoc. Next base: position 77,908 of record NZ_JBALEF010000101.1, on the reverse strand, counting down.
GGGCGCGATGAATAAAATAGTTGATTGAAAATGAACGTAAAAGAAAAACAAAGCTAATGCAAAAATCATCTCTAAAGCGTTCTCGCTGTTGGTTTAAGTGATTTAAAATATGCGGTACACTGGTTAAATTGCTAAATTGACCGTGTAAATCAAATGGCAATCCAAAGCTTGGAGTTGTTCGCTGCGGTCTAAAAAGACTTCCTCATAGTTGGTGCGATCGCCATCTTTAACTAACACCATTCGGTCTAAGTTATCGACAATTACCGCCAGTTTATTGTAGCCATGAGGTAAGTGCTGTTTTGCATCGACCAGAAACTCATTTAACACCTGAATTAAAGTGACGGTGTGAGGATCGATTTTTTGGCGAATCTTCTGGCGTAATTCAGGAACAGCTCTTAAATTTGCGGTCAACTTGGCGAATTGAGCAAGTTGGACTTCTACTGCCATACCCTTAAACTCTATAGGAGTCAGTGCCAAATCTTTTAAATCTTCCCAACGGCTTTCCAACCAGTCGAGTATCGGACGAGGACTGGCAATTTCTTTTAAATCTTTAAGCAAACGGCGGGTACAGGCGAGGAGTATATCTGTATATTGGGCATCTTCAGAATCGATATCCTCTTCATCAGCCGCAAAATAGACAACACAAAACTGCCGATTTTCTAAATACTTCTTTAACCTGAGTAATTCTGTAGACTTCCCCGCACCCTTATGACCAGAATACAATTGGCAAGTATTTGTATTTGATCGTTGCATCCGATTTCCCAACTCTTGCAGAATATCCGCATCTCCCCGCACATCCTGACAATCTACATATTTTGGATCACCTGCGGGTAAGGGTTCAAACGGGTTAAAGGCGTTGTAGAGGTTTTCGAGTAAGTCAGTACTATTAGGCATAGGTAAAAAATATAGCAATGATGCTCATAATAATCGAGATTATAGAGAATTGAGGTGCGTTCATCCACCTAAAAGACTCGTCAACGGAGTTCAAAGGTGGATGAATCCAGTTCAAAGACTCATTAACGGAGTTCAGAGGTGGATTAATCCAGTTCAAAGACTCGTTAACGCAGTTCAAAGGTGGATGAATCCAGTTCAAAGACTCGTTAACGCAGTTCAAAGGTGGATGAATTCAGTTCAAAGACTCGTTAACGCAGTTCAAAGGTGGATGAATCCAGTTCAAATACTCGTTAATGGAGTTCAGAGGTGGATGAATCCAGTTCAAAGACTCGTCAACTAATAGAGCATTGATTCAGTTATCAAAAACCTAACCCCCCAGCCCCCTTCACTACTAGGGAAGGGGGAGCTAAACTCCCCTCTCGGCTTCCGAGAGGGGTTGGGGGAGAGGTTCTTTCAGGATTACTGAATTGGTGTTCTAGATGGGAAAATCTCTACTTCCCTGTTCTTAGAAAAGAGAAACTGGGGTTAGAGTCTTTCGCCAGCGTTTCACCACTGTTTGTAATTCTTTCGACAACCAGCTATCAAATTGCGGATAAACTGGCAAACGGGGCACCAATTCCCACCCCGCAGGCTGTAAAATTTCTCTTAATGCCTGTTCCTGAACATGAGGATAATCGGGATTCACCTCATCTTTTGGCCCAATTCCGCCCAAATCTCGCGCACCAGCTTCAATACAAGCAAGTAACCATCGGTCATCTTTAACTAAATTCGGCGGAATTTGAATCGTAATATCTGGCGGTAAAATCTGACGCGCCCTGAAAATGACTTCTGGTAACTGATGGGGGTCAAAAGGTGGTGCATCAAAGGTTTGCTGATGTCCTGGACTATGAGGTTGCAGGATAACTTCTTGAATGTGGTGATCACGTTGATGCAATTTAGATATAGCTGTTAATGTTTCCCACCAATCATCTACAGTTTCTCCAATTCCCAACAGTAACCCAGTTGTAAAGGGAATCTGCAACTCTCCCGCCCATTGCAATTGTTGTAAACGGACTTCAGGTAATTTACTCGGTGCGTGCCGATGTACACTATTTAACAATGTTGGCGTTAACTGTTCCAACATCAGCCCCATCGAAACATTCACACACTTGAGCTTTTGCATTTCTTCAAAACTCAGTGGCCCCGCATTTGTATGAGGTAAAAACCCCATTGAAAGCGCTAATTCACACAAATCATAAATTCGCCTAAACCACGCCTGACGCTTTGGCGAATGAGGATGTACTTCACCGCTAAGTATGAGAATTTCACAGACTTTTTCGCTTTGAAGTGGTTTTAAAATACTGTCTGCATCTGAAAGACTCATCCAGGGACTTTTACCTGGTTCGCTGCGAAAGTTGCAGTAACTACACCGATTAAAGCACTCGTAAGTGGGAATGATTGTATAAGCAGGGCTATAAGTGACAAGACGAGAATTATTAATTGGCATAAGCAGAATAAATTTGCTCTTAGTAAGCAGCCCCAGATTTATTTTAAGGTCTGGAGACGCTGACTACAAACCTTTAATTATTCACGCCCACTTATTTATTAGATAAACAAGAACTATTTTGATTGGTAAATTTCTGGTAACTGCCACCAAGGAACATGAGGATACTCGTGGTGTTCTTCGTGATAGCCGAAATGATAGCACGTGATAAATGACCACAAAATTGGACGGCTAATCGTTTGGGCACAATGAGGCTGAACATAGCCCCCAATTGGTTCACTATGTGGGAGGAAAGTACCAAAATAAAATAATTGCAATGAACTTAAAAGCGAAGGAAATACCCAAAAGTAATTTAGATTATCACTGGGTATATGGAGTATATATTTAGCAAAGTTATAAATAATGGTTAGGGCAATTATTTGTCCCCAACTCCAGTAACCTTTCATAAAATGGAAATACCAAGCAAATAAATTTTTGTGTTTACCATTATGAAAGTCTGGGTCTATTTGAGTTGACGGATTGTGGTGGTGTAACCAATGCTTTTTCAATAAATTTTTATATGGTAAAAGACCATAAAGAGATAGGGTTAATGTCCCAATAAAATGATTAATTTTGCTGTCTTGGGGAAACACTACCCCATGCATAGCATCATGAGATGTAATAAATAATCCCGTATATAAAAATGTTTGCCAAGCTATGCTAGGCAATAGCATCCAAAGTTTTAACTTGGAGATGTCAAGGGGAAGTAATAAACTCAAGCTAATAACCCATGCACTAACAATGACAATAGCAATGAAAAGTCCTTTAAACTGAGATTTACTTTTCACTACTGGAGTCAGTTTTGTTTGATGACTGGGTGGTTGTTCTAATTGAATCACGCTTTTACTCCGCCTAGTATTCAGGTGAAAATTTCTAAAATATAGTCACCACGAAAAGCACTAACCACCAGCCAGAAAACTCTATTAGTGGTAAGTGCTTTGCATCGGATAGTGCCAACACTTTAAGATGTTTAGAAATATTAAGATACTTTAACTATTATTACACATCCAACCGCAATACCAACAACTGTTTTTGGTATAGTGGTTGGATTATATAGGTTATAGTACTGATAGCTTTAGTAATTATAAAAACTAGTGTTTTTAATATGGGGCTTTTTAAACAGCCAAAGTCTGGGAAAAAGGCGGTAACATAACTAGCGGCAAGAGTAGGGAATGAAGTGGAGTAATTCGTGTATGATGCTGTAGCTGTTCAGATCCCAAACTAATGTAGGCTAGAAAGCGATCGCTCCAAAGTTCAGATTGAGGATTTAACCTCAACTCTAAGGATGAGATTTTCAAGCTTTTCAGCAAACACTTTGAAATTAGCGAAATAGTATTTATATTGTCAAAAAAATCTAATGTAAATTAGAAATTTTATTGGTTTTTCTTATCCTAACTAATAAAGATAAAATAATAAATATGGCTCCTAGTAAGCTAAAAATCTGGAGCCACTTACTACAAGAGAATGCTCATAATTACTCGCATTCTCGTTTAGTCACATAGTGGCGGTAGCGAAACATTGCTTCTAATTGCGCTTGCACTAGCCAACCACTGACAAATTCAACTCCTCCTCCACCAGGCATAGAGAAGGAAATAGCGTCAGTTAATCTGGTTTTGCCATTTTCCGGTTCAAATTCATGTCGATGTACCCAAGATTCAAAGGGGCCAGATATCTGTTCGTCGGTAAACAAGCAATATTTTTCACATTCAGTATGACGGGCTAACCAAGTTAAGGGTAATGGGCCGAGAAACAAACGAAATTCGGTGATAGCGCCCACGTTCAGCCCTCCTTCACGACGAACCACTTGGACTGGCTGCCAAGGTGGATTCAACAGTTGCAAAATATCTGGACTTTCGTGAAATTTCCAAACTACTTCTGGTAAGGCATTAATTACTGAGGAATGTTTAAAGTGCAGCATGGAAAGAAAAACCTAAAATTCAGCTTTCAGATTCGGTATCAATTTCGATATCTAAGGTATCTTCATCAACCCGCACATACAAAATATTTGGGTTACAACAAACTTGACAATCTTCAACGTAAGATTGCTGTCCTCCAGCACTCAAATCAATAAAAGTTAAGTTCGGTTCGCCGCAATAAGCGCAGTAATACTCAGCTGTGTTTTGCATCAAGTTTTCAGCTATGAATTCAATGGCTGTAATTCTTTTGGGGATGGATTGATATAACTCTGAGCATCAGCCAAATGCTTTAGTAGTGTAGACTGTGGCAGAGGCCCTTGCAAGTGGCTCCAGGGTAATACTTGTTCTGTTGACCATTCGGCGTGGACGTAGAAATCTAAGTCGGGGATTTGCCCTTTGAGTTGCTTGAAAGCACGTTTGTAGCTACCCAAGGAATCGCCAAAGTCACGAGTAAGTTCGAGAAGCTGGGAGAGTCTGCGATCGCCTCTCGATAACAAAGCCTGTATAATCGACCAATTATAGCTTTCTGGGCGAAATTCTATCCCCTGCGGTTTTAGCTGTTTTTGCAAAAACTGCAACCGCTTTTCGGCTTGGCGATTCACCCCAAACCATTGAAACGGTGTGTGTGCTTTGGGTACAAAAGTGCTGCATCCGTATGTTAAGCGTAATCCTGGTGCAGCTTTTTTGATATTACGCATCATCGCCACGGTTTGTTCTAAATCTTCTGCTTCTTCACCAGGAATTCCTGCCATTCCGTAGAGTTTCAAGCTTTTTAAGCCGCCAGCTTTGGCATTTATCGCTGCTTGGATGATTTCATCGTTATGCAGCTTTTTGTTGACGATTTGGCGGATTTTCTCGGAACCACTTTCTACAGCAATAGTAAGCGATCGCGTGTCTCGTTTCGTCAAAGTTTCTGCTAACTGGACTGTTACAGTATTAGTTCTCACTGAGGCAATACTCAGACGAACATCATCGTACTTTGGCTGACTAATATAATCTAGCAAAGCCTCAAATTCTGGATGTTGAGTTATTGAAGCCCCTAATAATCCTAGCCGATTTGTGACTTCTAAACCTTTGGCGATCGCTGGAATTAATGAATCTTCCAGACTGGCTGTTCTAAAAGGCAGTGTGAGATAACTCGCCAAACAAAAGCGGCACATTTCTGGACAACTTCTTACCACTTCTACCATGTAAATATTTTCCCATGCCGCTTTTTCGGTGACTACACTAGAAGCCGATAGGGTATTTCCTCTGTAAGTTTGCTTTTGCACCACTGCGGGAATTTCGGGAGAAATTGGTTTAATTGACTTTACTTCACCATCTTTCGTGTGATACTCCACCTCATACAAACTGGGTACATAAATTCCTGGTATTTGTGCAAGTCTTTTTAGTTGAGTTTGTCTTGAGGCATTTCTTACTTCTTTGTAAGCCTCAATAAAATTTCCTAACAGGGTTTCACCATCCCCCAGCAAAATTACATCAAAAAAATCTGCAAAAGGTTCGGGGTTAGCAGTGAGAACGGGGCCACCACCAAAAATTATCGGATGAGAATCATCACGAGAGGTTCCTCGAATAGGAATTTCTAAAGATTCCAGCAAATTTAAAATATTCACATAATCCAGTTCCCACGAAATAGAAAATCCCACAATTTCCGGCGTTCTAGGGAGTTGTTCGTGAGTATCGGTAAACAGGCGACTTACCTGCACATCATCGCGCATTGCAAAAGTTGCCCACACTACCTGATAGCCAAGGCTAGTGATACCTACGCTGTACTCATTGGGAAAGGCGAAGATTATGGGGATAGCGTTGGTGTCTGGGGTAGTAGGTGTAAATAGAAGGCGTTCAGAGTCAAATACAGATGATGTCACAGGTGTTTGTTAGAGGCAAGTTTATCTATATTTAATTTTAAGCCATAGAATAATTAAGTTAAAAATCAATGTTATGGCGTTAGCAAGAATAATTGGCAAGGATTGTAAATAAATTCCATAGATTAGCCACAAAAAAACACCACTTATGAATGTAATCAGCGTAACCAAAGAAACATCTTTTGCTGATTTTATTTGCCAAGTTTTAAACATCTGTGGCAAAAAAGAGATTGTGGTTATTGTGGCGGCAGCTAATCCTAAAATTGTTATAAAATCCATGCAATGTAACCAGATAAATTCATTTGTAGTCTAACGTTAGAGTAACACTTGCATTACATTAAAAGTTACTTAATTTCTCTTTTGCTTCTCTGATTCAGATTTTATTATTTGAGTTTTTAATATAAGACTTCGCCCAAGCATATCGCTGTGGATCTTTATTTAGTAAATAGTTTATCACTTGCCGACGCTTACTTTCATCCTTAGCATTCTTCACTACTCGCTTGATTTCAGAATCCATATCTCTAGGATTAGCACCACGTTTGATTGCTTCTTGAAACCAATATTCACCATCTGAATATTGATGTCGTTCAAAACAAATGGCTCCCATCAAAGTATAAGGGTGATGGCTTTTTGGTTGATACTCAATAGCTTTACGGGCGCAATTTTCTGCTTCATCTAATTTTCCAATATCTCGAAAAGCTCCACCTCTGCTAGTTAGCAAAGCTGACTTGAGTTTATTTTCTTTAATTTTGTCTAATTCCAAATTATTTGTCAGTTGCAATGCCTGTTCTGCTTCATCTGCTTTGCGCCAATGGCTGCTCGCATTTGCTAAGTTCCATTTGTTCTCAGTGCGTTGAAACTCCTGCTCATAGAAATTTGCTTCAATTGTGTGATAAGCAATCAAAATTTTACCATATAATAATTTAGTCCCTTGATACTGAGACTCTTTTTGCCACCTATAATAACTATATATTGGTTGAGAGTCTTCAATTTTAGTCTCTTGAAGCCAAGCAACATCTGTTGGTTCAAGTCGCTCTTTTAACTCAAGCTTTTGCAAAATTGTGTATAAAAGACTGGTGTGTAATTTATCTTGATAGCCTAAAACATCATATTTTGATTTCAAAGCTGCAAAGTGCTTTTGTTTAGCAAAAATAATGATATCTTCATATCTATTATTTTTTAACCACTCAATTTCTGGCTCATTAAGTAGTTCTCCTGAATCTATTTTAGATTTTAGGATAGAGGCATATTTTTCATTTGCAATTTTTATAATCTCAGTCAGCTTGCGTTTTTTGAGGAAGTTAATGTCCTGTTCACCTAACTGATTCGACAACTCAAGTCTTTTAAGAATTTTATACAGGTGACTCTTGGGCGATGAATCCTGATACTCAGTTGCTTTATACTTAAGTCTCAAGGCGGCAAATTCTCGTGTTTGTTCCAACTCTTGAGCAATGGCAATTGTTTCACTAAGTTCTTTCTGTTCCAACCAGTTAATTTCAGAATCACTCAAATTATTTTTCGCATCAATATTTTGCAGTATTGGATATAGTGGACTTGATAATGATAAATCTAGGTGTTTATTTGCCTGGTATTTATCTCGTAATTGAACAAATTGAGCTTCTTTTTCTGACTCCTGCTGCTTAAAAATTTCTGCTGTTTCCAAAAGTTGGTTATTGAGCAGCCAATTATATTCAGAATTACTTAAACACTCTGTAACATCTAACTTTTTCAGTATTTGATACAGTTTACTCTCAGGATATGAGTCTTGATATTGAGTAGCTTTGTACTTAGATTTAAGTTTAGTAAATCGATTTACCTCTTGAGCAATTTTATTCGTCTCATCTAAACCGTTTGTTCTAAGCCATTTAACATCTGAATCAGTGACTAAATTTTCTGACTCAAGTTTCAAAAGTATGAAATACAGATGACTAGATTGCCAAGAAACGTCATGCTTTGTAGCTTTGTACTTAGATTGTAATTTGGAGAATTCAAATTCTAAATTTCCAAATTCTTGGAATCTATGTTCTTGTTCTTGCTTGATAGCTTTTAAAGTCTCAATAAGCTCATACTCTTTCAACCAATTAAATTCTAAGTGACTGAGTTCAATTCCTAAGTCAACTTTTCGCAATATGAAATACAACAGACTAGCGGGTGATAAATCTTGATATTGAGTTGCTTGGTACTTGGACTTTAAAGCAGCAAAGTGTTTTAACCGATTTTGAGACTCTTTACTCATATTGATAGTAGATGCGATCGCACGCAGTTAAATGTGTTATCCGCTACTATAGCAATATCAGTAAAAAAGGGCGAGTCAGAAACCCACCCTTGAAGCATAAATATTTTCTGAAAGTCAAAGTGTAATCCTTACAACACCTTACACTGTCCATGATGTCGTAATAAATGGTCACACAATACCAGCGCCACCATCGCCTCCACCATTGGAACTGCACGCGGTAATACACAAGGATCGTGTCGTCCTTTAGCAGCTAATAGTGTTTCTTCACCTTCACGAGTTACTGTTTTTTGCTCTTTTCTAATTGTCGCCGTCGGCTTAAATGCAACTCGTAAAATGATATTTTCCCCGTTGGAAATTCCCCCCTGAATACCACCAGAACGGTTAGTTACAGTGCGAATTTCACCATTTTCATCAATATAATATTCGTCGTTATGCTCAATTCCGGTTAATAGCGTCCCCCCAAAACCGGAACCAATTTCAAAGCCTTTGCTAGCAGGGAGAGACATCACACCCTTAGCGATATCAGCTTCCAATTTATCAAATACTGGTTCGCCTAAACCTTTCGGCACATTACGCGCTACACATTCTACGACACCGCCGATAGAATCACCTTGTCTACCAACTTGCTCAATTAATTCAATCATGCGATCGCTACATTCGGCATCAGGACAGCGAACGATGTTGCTTTCCACTTGTTCTAAGGTGACAGTATTTGGATCGACTACACCTTCCAAGTCCTTGATGCGCTTGACGTAAGCGATAACTTCAATATTGGCAACTTGACGGAGAATTTTTTTAGCGATCGCACCTGCTGCTACTCTGCCAATTGTCTCACGCGCTGACGACCTACCCCCGCCTTGCCAATTACGAATGCCATATTTTGCATCATAAGTTGCATCCGCATGAGAAGGGCGATACTTCTCGGCCATTTCGTCGTAGTCTTGCGACCGAGTGTCTTTGTTCCGTACTAAAATCCCTATAGGCGTTCCTAGTGTTTTGCCTTCAAAGACACCTGATAAAATTTCGCAGGTATCGGCTTCTTTGCGAGGTGTCGTAATTTTACTTTGTCCCGGACGCCTTCTATCTAATTCTACTTGAATTTCTTCCGCCGAAATTTCAAGTTGTGGAGGACAACCATCAATCACAACCCCCACACCACCGCCGTGAGATTCACCAAAAGTAGTTATACGAAATAGATGACCAAAAGTGTTGCCCATGATCTTAAAGAAAAAGGATGAGGCTTATGTATTTTACCTAGAGTTTGTGCAAAAGTTAATTTTATGCTTTGGCACTCGGAATGTTTGACGTATACCCTATCTTTACCTAGACAAATAAGAAAGCGCCCTCCGTTACCAGAGGGCGCTCTCTTATTTAGCTAAACTTCAGAATTAACCGTTGATAGCAGGAGCGGTTAGAGCCACAGGAGCAAAATCACCAGCAGCCAAATCTAGAGGGAAGTTGTGAGCGTTGCGCTCGTGCATTACTTCCATACCCAAGTTAGCGCGGTTGATTACATCTGCCCAAGTTGCAATCACACGACCTTCAGAATCAATGATTGATTGGTTGAAGTTGAAACCGTTCAAGTTGAACGCCATTGTGCTTACACCCAAGGCGGTGAACCAGATACCGATTACAGGCCATGCTGCTAAGAAGAAGTGCAGTGAACGGCTGTTGTTGAAGGAAGCGTATTGGAAGATTAGACGACCGAAGTAGCCGTGGGCTGCAACGATGTTGTAGGTTTCTTCTTCTTGACCGAATTTGTAACCGTAGTTAAGGGATTCGGTTTCGGTGGTTTCACGAACTAAGGAAGAAGTTACAAGAGAACCGTGCATTGCACTGAACAAGCTGCCGCCGAATACACCTGCTACACCTAACTGGTGGAAGGGGTGCATCAAGATGTTGTGTTCTGCTTGGAACACAATCATGAAGTTGAATGTTCCGCTTATTCCCAAGGGCATACCATCGCTAAATGATCCTTGTCCGATCGGGTATACCAAGAATACTGCACTTGCTGCTGCTACTGGAGCAGAATAGGCAATAGCAATCCAAGGACGCATACCTAAGCGGTAGGATAGTTCCCATTCACGACCCATGTAGCAGAATATGCCAATCAGGAAGTGGAAGATTACCAATTGGTAAGGACCGCCGTTGTACAACCACTCATCAAGAGATGCTGCTTCCCAAATTGGGTAGAAGTGCAAACCGATGGCGTTGGAGGAAGGTACTACTGCACCAGAGATGATGTTGTTTCCGTAGATTAAGGAACCTGCAACAGGTTCGCGGATACCATCAATGTCTACTGGAGGAGCAGCGATGAAGGCAATTACGAAGCAAGCGGTAGCCGCTAGCAAGGTTGGAATCATTACTACGCCGAACCAACCGATGTAGATCCGGTTGTTGGTGCTGGTGATCCATTCGCAGAATCGATCCCATACGTTGGCGCTTTCGCGACGTTGTAAGGTTGTTGTCATTGTTTTATAAATGCGATTATTTGCAGATGAATTAGGTAGGTTTGACTACCTGTTACACATCTTAAATAATTTATTGCGTTTTGTAAAGTACTTTCAGAAAAAACTTTATCTTGGGATTTACGCACCCACAGAAAATCCCCAAACCTTTGAAAAAAGGGGGGACTTTGGGTGATATCACTTTGGATTTTAGATTTCGGCTACGCTCAGTCGAACGATTTTGGATTGTGAAAAATGCACTTTATTCTTCAATTCGTTGCTGGCTGCTTGGATATGGACTCTATACCCACTTCTTGTAAAGATGGACGCACAGATAAATAAACCAATGGGCCGAATAGCGGTATCAACGCTATTAACCAGAAAAACTGGGGATTTTTCCAACCGCGACGCACCATATCATCCCCCAGCAATGTGGGAAATAATAGGGAGAGTAGACAGAAATCTATGCTCATTACATTGATGAAGCGGTTAGTTTGCCACTCTTGCACAAAGCTGCCCCAATCTCCTCCTCTTATACCGTAGGCAACTAGAATAACTGTGCCTACCGTTAACACAAAACCAGTCACACGAGAATCTAGCAACTTGAGCAAGATATTCTTTTTACCGAAAAACTGATTATTTGGTTCTCTAAGAGCTAAGTACGGCAACAAGGCAAAAGCACCAACTGCGAAAGAAGCAGTAGAAAACAGCCAAGCAGGTATTTTTTGTCCTCTACCATCAATAAAAACTACTGCGCTATAAATAAGAGGCCAGATGCCCATGAGGTTGAATAGTGCTATAACTAACGGGTTAACGCCTTGCCACTGGCCAATAGAAAGGTTTTTAATTAACTCGAATGTACCGGGTTGATCGGGAGGCGCGAGGAAAAAAGCATAGACAACAAATCCCAGCCACAGTAGACCAAAGGCAATTTTTCTAACCATGAAAGATTTTGGTAGTATTAATTATTGATTTTGCCGCTATAAATTGGGCTATCTGCCTGCTATTATATTGTCCATTCGCTTACACCCGTAGTAGTTTATCCCTAAATACCACCTGATACGATTTAAGGATTGAAATAACTGAAAGCTTCTGAGAGATAATCAGCAGCGGATGCTACTACTGCGATCGCACTTTCATAATCTAGGCGCGTTGGCCCCAAAACTCCCACACTTCCTACAGGTATCGAACCTCGGCGATAGTTAGAAGAAATTAAGGTGCAGGTACGTATCGGTTCTAATGGATTTTCTGCGCCAATACGAACCGTTACCTTTGGTTTACCACCGTCCTCTGGTTCTGGTTCTTCAAATATTAATCGCCACAGTTGGTCTTGTTCTTCTTCCAACAGGTGGATAATCGTTTGTACCTGCTGTAACTGGGAAAATTCTGGCTGGCGCAAAACTTCTGACACACCCCGAACCATGATTTGGGTTGTAGTCGGTGCAAGAGTGCGACGAGTCAATTCAGCAACTGAGTTTTTCAAGAATTCCCCGTAGCGTTGGAACTCTTGATCTAGTTCGCTCCAGTTAAGGTAGCCTAATTCCAACAGACTTCGCCCCCGTAGGTGACTATTCAAAAAGTTAGAAACAATCTGCAACTCGCGATCGATTACCTCTGAATCCCGTTGGGTTTCTTCTGCTGTTGGCGACAAATCCATCAATTTGGAATGTGTCTCATAACCATCAGTCACCACAATCAGCATGATTCGCCCAGCTTCAATTTGCACTAATTGCAGATGTCGCAATAGCGCTGTGGTCGTTTGCGGCATCGTGATCAAGCTAATGCAACCATTTAAGGTTGCTAGAATCTGTGCAGCTCCTTGAAGCAGGGTTTCTAAACTGCGATCTTCCCAATGGAGATGCTTTTGCAGTGCTACCTCTACTTCTCGCCCTAAAGTTTCTGTACCACTTCCCTGCGGGACGCTGCGCGAACGTGGAAGCAAGCTACGCGTAGCGTCTGTCTGCGACACGCTGCGCGAACGCAGAGAAGGTGTAATTAGCTGGTCAACATAAATGCGATAGCCTGAATCTGAAGGTACACGTCCAGCAGAGGCATGTGGTTGGTAGAGCAATCCAGACTTTTCTAAAACGCCCATCACATTGCGAATTGTCGCCGAGCTTACACCGAGGTCGTACTCCTCAACTAAAGCCTTTGAACCAACAGGCTCTGCCGTAGCAATGTAGTGACGTACCGTTGCCCAAAGTATATGCTGTTGTCGATTTGTTAACTGAACTTCCATTATGGTATGTTTTGCTGAAGGCAAATTTTAATCAAACTCTGAAAAAGTTTGTGGATTTAATCGAAAACAGAGAATATTAATAATTCATTAAGATAGCAAATTATATAACTATATTTTGATAAGTATTTTTAAAGTTTATATACATACAGCATTTTTTAAGAGTAGGGTTGAAATAGTAGCTCAACTTTTTTTTGCAAAAGCTGCTGATTATAATGTACCCTTATGATGCTTCTTTATAACCGTACTTTTGCACAAATTTGCGCTTGCAACAGTATTATTAGATACGTATTTGTTTGCAATGGCTAGTGCTGAAGTGTGATTTGGGTCAGTTGAAAAGTTTCGTGCAGATGTACTTGATGCCCAAATTACAAGCTTTCCGGCAAGCCTTTAAAGTAATGTACTTCTGCCTTTAGCATAGCAAAAGTCAGATGGAAGAGTTAAGTCCCATCTGAATGATGTATTCGAGCAGAAGCTAATACTGGGGAATTGAAGGGTCTACTAGTTGGGAATAGGCATCAATACCACCCGAAATATTTTGCACATTTGTAAAACCTTGAGCAATCAACCACTGGCACATTTGGGCAGAGCGGATGCCGTGATGGCATAACACCAAGGTTTCGGCTTCGGGATTGAAGAGGGTAGGTACTTGATCTCCCCATTCGGCAAATTCACTTAAAGGTAGGTTGACAAAGCCTTCAATGCTAGCGATCGCCAATTCTTGTGGTTCACGCACATCTACTAGCTGAATACTTGCATCACTAGAAGAAAGACGTTGCGCCAGTTCTTCTACACTAATTTGGTTCATGGGTTGACTAAAAGAATTCCCTATAAACAGTCCTAATCCTATTTATGGTGACAGAAAATCTCTGCCTTTGCATGAGTATCCATTCTCAAGAGGGTTGATTAATTCTGCTAGGCTTTCTGCTTAAATGGCTGTAAACCGTCTTTTTTAATAGGTTTAATGTGAATAGGCAACGTTCATTTATTGGTTTTATCGTAGCTGGGGCGATCGCACTGGTAGTAATTGCGATCGCAGGCTTTTACTGGTTTTTCGCTAAAAGTCCGGCTAACCTCATTGCTTCTAGCTCTGGGCCTAGTGCTGCCATATTCGTGTCGAAACTTTCTCCTGCAATGGTTTCATTATTGACCAATCCTGACCGTTTGCAGGCATTGGAGCGGGAAGAGGAACTATCTAAACTCAAAACCAGTTTATTCGCCAAGAGTGGCATAGATTACAAACAAGACATTCAACCCTGGTTAGGAAATGAAATTACATTAGCTATCACCACCTTAGATATTGATCGCGACCCAGAAAACGGACAACAGCCAGGGTATTTGTTGGCATTAGCAACCAAGCAACCGCAGAAAAGCCGCGAGTTTGTCGAATTGTTGTTTTCTAAAAGAGCGTTATCTGGTGCAAACTTAACTGTTGAACAATATAAAGGTGTAAAACTGATTTCTGACAATTCTCAACCAGAACAAGACTTGCTTGCTGGTGCTGTTGTCGGTGAAAGCTTCGTCTTATTTGCCAACGATCCGAAAGTACTACGAGATGCTATCAATAACGTCCAAGCGCCCGATCTGAATTTGACTAGCTCTCCCGAATACCAAAAAGCTATCAAAGAACGGCTCAAAGGGGGATTAGCTGTAGCTTTCTTGAATCTTCCCATCGTAGCAAAATGGCAAGGGTTAGAGTTACCAGAACAACTTTATAACAGTCAAATTATATCCTTGGTGTTAAACTCCAAAGGATTGCTGGCAGAAACCACCATTTTGACTTCATCGGAAATTGTCCCTCCATCTACACCGCTATCTAAACCTGTAGGAGCATTGCAGTATGTTCCAGCATCCGCAGGTTTAGCAATTTCCGGCTCGAATTTGAGTAATTTGGGTGACAGCGATTTAGCCAAGCTCTGGAGACAAGCAACAGCAACTATATATGGTTCTGGGGAAGATGTGGTTTCTCGGTTAGCAAAACCTTTGGCGGATGTTCAAAAACGCTGGGGTATAAATTTACCAAAGGATATTTTCAGTTGGGTACAAGGAGAATATGCCATAGCATTGTTACCTGAAAAAGAGCAAACAACCCCACATTGGATTTTTGTGGTGGAAAAATCCGAAGGTGTAGAACAAGGCGTTGCTCGATTAGATGCGATCGCCTCATCCAACGGACTCAGTATTAATCCCCTGACTATAGACAAGCAAAAAATCTCCGCTTGGACAGAGTTAACCACAGCGACAAAAAAAAGTGATGTTAAAGAAGGAGCATCTTTCAGCATTGAAACAAAAGTGCAGGGATTGCATACAACTTTAGGAAATTACGAAATTTTCACGTCTGACTTAGAGACTATGGATGAAATTCTCACAATCAAGAATAATTCCATAATTGACAATCCTAATTTCAAAGATAGTATCGCTGCAATTCCCCTACCAAACCAAGGCTATATATATCTTGACTGGACAAAGAGCCAGAAATTGTTAGAGCGTCAAGTACCGATTCTCAAATTAATGGAAGTCTTGGGTAAACCATTTTTTAACAACCTGCGATCGCTCACAGTTAGTAATTATGGAACTGACACGCGATCGCTTAAAGGTGGCGTCTTCTTCAAACTCCATAATTCGTGAGATTTTCATAAAAGCTCAAGTACAGAAGGTAAAGGTAAAAGAATTTTTTACCTTTACCTTCTATACTTTTTTGCCCAATTATATTTACGTAGATTTGATGTAGCATTTGCTAATTAATGGCTTGATTGCCAAAATGCTCCACTATCAACGGGCGTGATTTAACGTTGCTGTCTAGATCGAGAAACAACCTAGTAATTCGCTGTCCACTTTCCAAAACATTAACTGTGGCACATTTGAATGTGGCACACCCAACTGAAATTTCACTAGATTTTTTTAACTAGAATATGTATATATCATTACTAATTTAAAAGCCTGTTGGAGGGCTACTATGAAATACTGTTGCCCCCGACTTCAGTTTCGCGGTGGTTGGCTGTTGGCTATACTTACCACCATCACAGCTACCCCTGCAATAGCACAGACAGCAAACTTTGGCACTTTCAATTTATCAACAAACTTTGATTCAGCACAAGGAACAGTGCAGGGGTTTACAGGTGGTTCTTACTCATTGTCTGCCATAAGTAACCGCGATCGCGATCAAAAAGCCTGCATTGGCTTTGCCGATCCCAAACCAGATCACATTATGGTTTTGGAAAA
This sequence comes from Nostoc sp., assembly GCF_036918245.1. Lineage (GTDB taxonomy): Bacteria > Cyanobacteriota > Cyanobacteriia > Cyanobacteriales > Nostocaceae > Nostoc. The sequence continues at coordinate 61,570 of NZ_JBALEF010000101.1, read as the reverse complement.
GGACTTTCCTCAGCTAACAATCCAAGTTGATAGCAACAACAATGACACCACTTTAATCATTCAAGGCCCCGATCAAACTACGATTCGTTGCGGCGATGACACTGGTAAAAGTAAAGATGCTAGCGTTAGCGATCGCAACTGGAAAAAGGGCACTTATCGGATTTGGGTAGGTACATTTAATCCTGGAGTCAAGCGTGATTATACTCTGAAGGTCGAGCAGCAGTGAACTGGGGAGCAGGGGAGCAGGGAGGAAGTTGCAGTAAGTCTTTCCCCTTTGCCTATCCGTACTGCCTCTTGTGCCCAATGCCCTATTCCCAATTTTTAGGTGTAACACCTGAGAGGATAATATGGGAGAGTAGCTTGTTGTGCTTTCCGAGGGTGCTATCTCGTGCTATCTATACTACGTGCTGACTTTCGTATCATATTTGAACGTGACCCAGCTGCCCGTAACTGGTTGGAAGTTTTATTTTGTTACCCTGGTTTGCAAGCCCTGTTATTCCATAGGCTGGCTCACTGGCTGTATAGTGTTGGTCTTCCCTTTATTCCGCGCCTGATTTCTCACTTGGCTCGGTTTTTGACTGGAATTGAAATCCACCCTGGTGCAACAATTGGGCAAAGTGTGTTTATTGACCACGGGATGGGTGTAGTAATTGGTGAAACTGCGATCGTGGGAGACTATGCTCTAATTTATCAAGGCGTCACCCTTGGGGGTACTGGTAAAGAATGTGGCAAGCGCCATCCTACTGTGGGTGAAAACGTTGTAGTCGGAGCTGGAGCGAAGGTACTGGGCAATATCCAAATTGGCAATAATGTCCGAATTGGTGCTGGTTCTGTTGTTTTAAGAGATGTGCCTTCAGACTGTACTGTGGTAGGTGTGCCTGGGCGCATTATGTATCGTTCTGGAGTTCGGGTTTCACCTCTTGAACACAATAACTTACCAGATTCAGAAGCTCAAGTAATTCGTGCTTTAGTAGACCGCATTGAGGCGTTGGAAGAACAAATACAAACTCTTCAGCGCACCAATTCTTCAGAAAAAACTCCTGTTTTAGTGGGTTGTTTAGTAACGAAACAGGATGAGCTAACCCGTGATACTCGCTGGTGCAACCTCAAGGATAAGACTATCCAGGAATTTCTAGATGGTGCTGGCATTTAGTTTAACTTAAAGGTTAAGGGTCAATCTTTTGACTCTTGACTAAATCACGGATTAATCGCTTCGCTAGACCACTCTTGCTGATCGTTACGGCAGTAAAGCCATCGATTTTGTGGTTCGCCGCGTAATTCTAAATGGTCTACTTGCACCGGATCTAGTAGCAGTAGACAAAAATTAGCCACTGGCTCAACAGGATCGGGTGCTGGTGGCTCAAAGGCTCCTGCTTCTTGGATTCTGGGTTTACCAGGATAGGGCCAAGCAAACTGTAAACGCGCCGCATCACTCAGTTCTTGCCAAATGGAAATTCGGGCTGGCTGTAAGTCCTGGTGAGAATCATCACTGCTGACTAGAGTCAAATCGCCAGTGATACGGAATTGTTCTCGTGTATTGGGGAAGTACCAGCAAACTTCTGCCCAAGGTTGTTGCTGTATCTGGTCGGCTTTAGCGCTACGGCTATCAATAATAAATTTTAGCTGGTTTGTATCTTCCAGAAAGCCGCGAAAGACTAGGGTACGATTAGCGGGGCGACCATTCGCTTGCACCGTTGCTAGTTGCAGGTAACGGGCATAAACAAGGCTGCGGTTGCGATGGAGTGCATGAGCGATCGCACTTCGCCAAGGAGCAAGAGACATACTAATTCGTAATTCGTAATTCGTAATTCGTAATTTTTGAAAGTCAGATTTAATCTGGGTTTCCAGGTTTGCGTCTGTTGCCTTATTTTAGACAATTGGTACAAGACAAAGTAAATAATTTTGCAACCCTCTCTGTGTCTGTGCGTGAAGCTTATCCCCAATTCAACGCAGAATATACAGTATGTTGTATAAATTCGTAGGTGATTTAATGGCAGAAATTCAAGTTGGTATTGAAGGTGAAGACGCACCAGCCGCAGCTGCGGCTTTACTAGAAATTCCTGGAATATCGGGAAGCTACGAAGTTCCGACACAAAGAGAAGGGACTCTAGCAGCTGTTGCTACCATTATCGGTATTGTGGGTGGTGCTGCTGCTTTAGCTGAACAAATCCGCAAATGGTATCAAGAATGGCATAAATCCAATCCAGGGAAGCAATTTGATGTGGTAATTCTTGACCCTGATACGGGAAACAGGATTTTACTCGAAGAAGCTACCATAGAGGAAATCACGGAAATCCTCAAATCTATCAGCAAGTAAAGTGCAAACTATCCGCATTCAACTTCGGGAAAGTACGCAGGAAACAGTTGAACTCAGGTATTGGCTACCTCAAAATAATCACTATGAATCACGTCGCCTGAAACTCGCAGAAATCGCTGATTTCCTCAAGCAAGGAGAACGAGATTACTATAAACTGCTGCCCAATTTACCAGGAATCGGGCAGCAGTTATTTTTTTGGTTGGATGGGGATGGACGGTGGTTGAGTCGGGGAATTGCTAACTGTCGCGGTGAGGGGTTGGTAATTGCCATTGATACTGATAAAAAATTGGCACATCTACCTTGGGAAGTGCTGCATGATGGTGAGGATTTTTTGGTGAAGCGGGTTAATCCAGTGGTGTTACCTCTGCGCTGGATTGAGAAAGAAAGGGAAGGGTTTTCTGTGGAAGCACGACAATTGCGAGTATTGTTTATGGCAACCGATCCGGAAGATGTGCAACCAAAGTTAGAGTTTGAACAGGAAGAAGCGAAGATTCTGGCTGATACGCGAGATTTTGCTGTAGATTTGCGGGTGGAAGAAAGCGGTTGCGTTAGCGAGTTGGGTAAGGTGTGGAGTCGCTATTTTAATGACTTTGATGTGTTTCACCTCACAGGACACGCCTCAATTAAAGATGAAGCACCTTACACGCCTTACTTTATTACTGAGACGGAAATTGGAGAACGCCACGAAACCACAGCCGCAGAACTTGCCGATGTCTTTCGGTTTCGCTTTCCCAAGTTGGTGTTTTTATCTGGGTGTCGGACTGGACAAGCACCAGATAAAGGGGCTGTCCCTTCAATGGCTGAGGCACTAATTGCCCAAGGGGCGAGGGCGGTTTTAAGTTGGGGGCGGCCTGTGGAAGATCGGACAGCCACAGCCGCCGCCGCGCACCTCTACGGCAAATTGGCAGCCGGGTATCAATTAGCAGAAGCACTCGCTAGCACTTACCAGCAGTTATTTAAACAGAAAGTGCGTGACTGGCATTTGTTGCGGTTATATGTCCAGGGAGAATGTCCCGGTGCGTTGGTGGAAGTGTTTGGATTGCCGCCCTCAGTGCCGGAACCTGCTTATGAACAGTTTTTAGATCCCGATACCCAACAGGTGCGGGTGGCGAAACCCTCTGAGTTTGTTGGGAGACGGCGGACTTTGCAACGTTGTCTCAAAGCAATTCGCACTTCATTAGGGGTACTAATTCACGGACTGGGGGGTGTGGGTAAGAGTACTGTAACTGCGCGACTTCTGGAAAGGTTGGTTGGCTATCACAGGCTGGTGAACTTTCGGCAACTGGATGAGGACAAACTGCTCAAAACCCTTGCTGAACAATGTACCTTGGAACTTGGGCATGAAATTCTCAATGGCAAGTTACCGTTGATGCAGCGCCTCACCAAGTTTTTCAAGGATGGACTGAATTCCACAGAACAGCGCTTTGCCTTTGTGCTGGATGACTTTGAGGCAAATTTGGAATTACAAAATGGGGTTTATGTCTTGCAACCACAAGTTGTGGATGTACTGCTGGCGTTGCTGAAGGCGATTCAAAATTCCCAACTTCCCCACAAGGTAATTATTACCTGTCGCTACAATTTCCCATTGTCGGAACTGAATCATCGTCTGTACCGCGAACCTCTGGGTGCTTTGGGTGGGGCAGATTTAATTAAAAAGTATAATCGTCTGGATTCCTTTAATGGCAGTTGGCAATTTCAGCCAGAATTGCCCGAACGTGCCAAAAAAGCAGCAGATGGAAATCCTCGGCTGTTGGAATGGTTAGATAAGATTTTGCAAAATTCCCCGAAGTCGCCGTCAGCCGAGAGGGGAGTTGAGATGATTCTGCAAAAGATGGCAGATAAGGAAAAGGAATTTCGTGAGGATATTTTGGCACAGGTATTGCTGAAGCAGCAAACTCCAGCTTTGCGTCAAATGCTGGGGAAGTTGTTGGTGTATGAGTTACCTGTTCCTCAAGCTGCTATTTCACCGATTTTTGAGGATATCTCAAGTTGGGAAAGTCATATTCAACGCGCTGAAATTTTGGGTTTGTTGGAAGTTACCCTCACCAACAACACAGAGAGGTTGTATCGTGTTCCCCGGATTTTGTCACCGTTGCTAGAGTTTCCAGAAAACCCCAAGGGTGAAGAGTTGTATAAACAAGCTGCACAAATTTTGTATCGTCTGTGGTGGGAAGAGGCGGAAACTGCTACGGAAGCACAAAAGTTAGAAATTCATCGGTTGGCGTTGCTGGGGAAAGATGAAGACATTGCGGTGAACATTGCCAGTTATTTAGCAGATAACTGGAAAAATCAAAGCCGTTTTCGGGAAGCGGTGCAACTTTGCAAATTTACCCTAGAACTGACTCAAGACTACCGCGTTTTACATCAAATAGCTCGCTCTCAGGCAGAACTTGGTGAAGTTGAACAAGCACAGCAGTATTATCAGCAAGCGCTTGAATCTTGTTTGGAAACAGACGAAACAGAAAAAGCAGACATTATTCATAACCTGGGACGTATCTACGCCAACAAAGGGGAAGTGGAGCAAGCGATCGCACTCTACAATCAGTCTTTGGAAATAACTGAACGTATTGGTAATGTCCAAACCAAAGCGGCGACGTTGCACCAACTGGGAATTATCTACGCCAACAAAGGGGAAGTGGAGCAAGCGATCGCACTCTACAATCAGTCTTTGGAAATAACTGAACGTATTGGTAATGTCAAAATGAAAGGGGTGACGTTGCACCAACTGGGAATGATCCACGCTAACAAAGGGGAAGTGGATGAGGCGATCGCACTTTTTAACCAAGTCCTTGAAATTGATGAACGCATTGGTTATGTTCAAGGCAAAGCGGCAACGTTGTCCTGGCTTGGAAAAATCTACGCCAACAAAGGGGAAGTGGAGCAAGCGATCGCACTCTTCAATCAGTCTTTGGAAATAACAGAACGCATTGGTAATGTCAAAACCAAAGCGGCGATGTTGAACAATCTGGGATATATCTACGCCGACAAAGGGGAAGTGGATCAAGCGATCAAACTTTTCAATCAGTCTTTGGAAATCACTGAACGCATTGAAAATATCCAAGGTAAAGCGGCGATATTGAACAATCTAGCAGATATCTACGCCAACAAAGGGGAAGTGGAGAAAGCGATCAAACTTTTCAATCAGTCTTTGGAAATAACTCAACGCATTGGAGATGTCCAAACCAAAGCAGTAACATTGCACCAACTGGGACGTATCTACGCCAACAAAGGGGAAGTGGAGAAAGCGATTGCACTTTTCAATCAGTCTTTGGAAATAACTCAACGCATTGGAGATGTCCAAACCAAAGCGGCGACATTGCAACAACTGGGAATAATCCACGCCGACAAAGGGGAAGTGGATCAAGCGATCGCACTCTACAATCAAGTTCTTGAAATTGATGAACGCACTGGGAATGTCCATACCAAAGCGGCGACGTTGCACAATCTAGCAGGTATCTACGCCAACAAAGGGGATGTGGATGAAGCGATCGCACTTTTCAATCAGTCTTTGGAAATAAAAGAACGCATTGGTAATGTCAAAGGCCAAGCAATGACTCTGTGGTGGTTAGGAGGTTTGGCAGAACAGCAGGGTGAATACACTAAAGCGATATCTTATTTGCAACCAGCTTTAGAGATTTTGCAGCGATTAAAGTCACCGGATGCTGAAAGTCTGAGTGCAAGTCTTGATAGGGTAATGCGTAATTCCTAATTACTGAAAGATTTTTGTCTCACGCAAAGGTGCAAAGGCGCAAAGAAGAAGGCAAGAGTGTAATTTAAGTAAATGAAAACTGCTGTAATAAGGCTTTGATACTCGTGGACGAGCCTTTAATACTCGCGGATGAGTCTTTAATACTCGTGAATGAGTCTTTTATACTCGCGGACGAGTCTTTAATACTCGTGAATGAGTCTTTGATACTCGCGGACGAGTCTTTGATACTCGTGAATGAGTCTTTGATACTCGCGGACGAGTCTTTTATACTCGTGAATGAGTCTTTGATACTCGCGGACGAGTCTTTTATACTCGTGAATGAGTCTTTGAACTCCATTAATGAACCTCGGAGCTTCGTTGATGAACCTTTGAGCTTCGTTCGTGAACCTCAGAGCTTCGTTAATGAACCTTTGAGCTTCATTCGTGAACCTCGGAGCTTCATTCGTGAACCTCAGAGTTTTGTTAATGAACCTTGGAGCTTCATTCGTGAACCTCGGAGCTTCGTTGATGAACTTTGACAGCAATTCAGGTGAGAGAATCAGGATCTATGCCGAGCGATCGCAACTGTTCTGCTAATAGTTGGGTACGTTGCTGTGCTTGCTGTGCTTCTTGTTTAGCTTGCTGTGCTTCTTGTTTAGCTTGCTGCGCTTCTTGTTTAGCTTGCTGCGCTTCTTGTTTAGCTTCCTGGGTTTCTTGTTTAGCTTCTTGGGTTTCTTGTTGAGCGAGTTTTGCGTTTTCTTCGGGTGTTAAAAGCTTTTCCCCTTGCTGGTTATACCAATACAACCATTGGCGAGGAATGCCTAGATAAGTTCCCCGTTCCATGCCAATCCCTAAACCAATCTCTGGTAGCCAAACGGGATTACCATCTTCTAATGCAGTGTAAGCACCATTAATTAATTTGTATACTTCCAACCGTGGCTTTCGACGACGATTCGGATTGTAGACTACATAATATAAAATCCCTAATTTCGCATACTCTGCTTTTTTAGTAGAGTACTCACCACGATATTTTTGAGATACTACTTCTAGCGCTAATACTGGTACTCTCCTCTCTTCCCAAAGCACATAACTGGGGCGGAGGTTTTCATCATAAAATCGCTCTACGCCCAGACTCAAAAACCCATCTGGTACTATTGCCGGTAAGTCTGGGTCATAATAAATACCCATATCTACGCCAAAATACCAATCCATGCGTTCTGGCCAAGCAATTGCCAGAAGCGCTTTGAGTAAACCGGGAATTAAATCTTGTAATTCATTATCCACTGGCGTATCGTCAGAGTCTGGCAGTTCCTCAGATGAGGGCCAACAAGCTAATGGATCGTAATTTAGCATGATAGGTTTACCGTTTCTCAGTTATTAGTGCATCTTTATTTTATTAATTAATTTTGATAGCAATTAAGTGCATCCTATTTTATTTGCAAACATCCAGAGACTCAAAACCCCGCTTATTTAAAGAGTCGGGGTTCTTTTGCTCATTGGATATTAATTTTCCACTTGTTTGAGTTTTTGAAAAATTTCATCAAGTGGTGACTCAGATTCATCAGAACAAAATTCTAAAGCAAGTCTAACTTTTCCTTTTTTCCATCCCTGAGTACTAAATTGCAAAACTTCGCAATTTAATCCTTGGGTATACAAATTTACTTCCTCTGTATCTTCTGCTCCAATATATTCCTTGATTGCTGCAATCAAATCACGGACTTTAAAAGTTTTAGCAATATTTAACTTATTAAAAGCGTCTGGTTCTATAGACACAACTTCATCATGGTTTAGTATCTCGAATCCATCTTCCATAAAAATCTCCTGTCAATAAATCTATATTTTCCAGAGATATAACAGTTCATCCGAAATAAAATAATGATTTTATAGATTTAGTGCTGGTCAAATAAAAATTTAGTAATAATATGATGTCCGGTAAATTAGCCTATAATTCTCGCGTTACCCCTGCCCAACCCTCCCCTTACCAAGGGGAGGGTGCACGGTAGCGCGGGTGGGGTAGTTTTATTTAAACGGTTCTTAGAAAAACCAACCGTAAGAATGCAAACCTTTACCCAAAAGATTCACACCGAGATAGCAAACCCAAACAACAAGCAAGCCGGCGGAGGCTAAAATTGCCGGGCGACGCCCTTGCCAACCGCGAGTAATTCTGGCGTGAAGGTAGGCGGCGAACACTAACCAGGTAATTAATGCCCAAGTTTCTTTCGGGTCCCAACTCCAGTAGGAACCCCAGGCTTCGTTAGCCCAAACGCCACCGGCAATAATGCCAATTGTCAGCAGGGGAAATCCTAGTCCGATGATGCGATAGCTGATGTTGTCGAGGGTTTCGGCAAGACTAAGGCGCTGGGGTGAAAGAGGTTCAGCAGATGCTACGGCTTGAGATTCAGGGGTAGTTACTAAATTCAAAACAGCAGTGTTACCGTTACCGTTGCCGTTGCTACTAGTTTCAAAACGGGCAAAGCCGTTATTTTCAACAGCAGGGGTTGGTGGTTGAGAAATTAGTTCAGTGGCTTTGTGCAAGCGGTAGCCGTTGCTGCGATAGCCACCAGTACCAACAGAACTGCCTTGTAGTTGGATGTTTTGACCGCGAGTGACAATTAAGAAAGCGATCGCTAATAACGAACCCACCATCAAAGCAGAATAACTTAACATCATGACGCTGACATGCATCATCAGCCAATTTGACTTCAAGGCAGGTACTAAGGGTTCTGACGCTTGCATCTGGGATGGTAGTGTCATAGTAGCAAAAGCTGCGATCGCCATTGCCACCGGAGCTGTCGCAACTCCTACTAAGCGGCTACGGCTACTATTTTCAGCAATCAGATGGACGGCGGTAATTCCCCAAGTTAAGAAAAACAGAGATTCATAGAGATTACTTAAGGGAAAGTAACCAGCTTCGATCCATCGTGCCCCTAGTAGAGTAGCAATGCACAAATTTGCGATCGCCATCCCAGCTGTCCCCAAAGCGGCTAGATAAGGCAGATTCGGAAAAGCCGCTCCTCCCCAATACACCAGCATTGTTAGGAATAATATGGCAAAGGACGCATTGTCCAGCCAGTTCTGGAGTACAACCAAATTCATAAAGTGTTCTCTCCGTGGATGATTTAAAATATCGATTCTGACTGTTTTGATCCTATATGTTTACAGGGGAATCAGGAATGGGGCATTGGGGATTGGGCATGGGGCATGGGGCATTGGTTATTAATTCTTCTCCCCCATCTCCCTCATTCTCCCCACTCCCCATTCCCCACTCTCTATCTAACAGAGTTACTCTTACTCCCTTCTGGACTAGGCAATGTAGTCGCGTTAGTAACTTTTTTAAGTTCGATAAAAATATCGTAACGGTTACTGCGATTATCGCTGACAGCAGATGTCATCCCAATTGAGCGCGTTGCATCTAGCAAAGTTTGTTGATTGGGAATTAGAGTTGGTAAAGGGAAATTTTTCACAGTTCGTTCTACATCCAGGAAAAATTGACCATTTGTCGGATTGGGTTCTGTAGGAACTGTTTGTTGGAAGGGAAGAGTGCCACCTAGTGTGTAGTTAGGTTTGGGAACAATTTTATCCGCGATCGGAGCACCCACTACCAGAAAGGCGACATCTCCATCTAACCAACCGTGGGTTGCAGTTAACGTACCATAAGGTGATATCCAGTTAACAACGGGTTGACCTGCGACTTTCCCCGGTTGTACTTGGAACTGGTATTGATTTTTCATCACTTCATCCAGTTGACTGATGGATGCTTCAGCTGATTTGCGTAGGCTTTGCCCACTATAGGCATCGCTTGTCTGTACCATGAACAGCAAACCCGCACGAAAATCATTTGGTGAACCTTCTTTTGGAGTAGCAGGGATTACTGATAACGAAAACTCCCCTTTCATCCAACTAAGCAAATCCTTATCTAAATCGAGATCGGTAAGAGATTTTATACCACCTCTAATCTGTTCTGGTGCGATCGGTGATAAAGGATTTCCCTGAGATGTTAAAACATAGTCTCTCCACAATCTCTGTAAGTTACCACCAGTAAGCATCATTAAGGTTTCCGCTGGTATGCGGTTTTGCATTTTCCCAGCTTTGTTTTCCACCACCAGCACACGTTGACTATTAGGATTTAACCAAGAAACGCCCTTGAAGCGGATTCCTTCTGACTCTAAGGTTATTGTCCCTGCTAAACCTTGGTTATTTTGCAGTTGAGCCAAAACTTGAGCAGGTAAAGGGCGGTTTGGAGAAGCTGCGGCTATTTTCGCAGCTGTTGGCACATTGACATAAAACTGGGCAAAGGGTTGGTAGTTGGCAATTTTCGGGAAATTCTCAGTAAAGCCGCCTGTTGTGACTAAAGATGTTTTATTTTTGTAGGCGTCGATCGCTCGTTCTGTGGCTTTAGGACTATCAGTTATGACTAAAAAACGCCCATCTAGTAATGCAGCCGAGAAGTTTTGCCCTGCTTGTGCCTCACTTTGTTTGATGGCGATCCCTTGATAAATACGGTCAACCCATTTGCCTTGTTTAAGGGTTTTGGGTTGTGCCAAAATGCTTTTAGCGATTTCTGAATTTTTTACTGGCAATACCATTACCATCGACTGCTGATCGCTGACAACATTTTCATTGGTGGTAACTGGTTTGGGTGCAGGTTTATTCCCTGTTGCTGGAGCAAGAATTGCGATCGTCACGTCATCGCCTACCCAAGGAGCGATATCTTTCTGAAAGTCGTAACCATTATTAGTCAGAAAGCGATCGCGTAACTGGACTAAATTTTTGTCCAGTTCTGTTTGGGTTTCTTTTGTCCCAAACTGCCGCAATTTCTGCCACTGCTGGGGATCTGTTGTTAAGGAAACCGCAAACAGGGCATCACCAGGAATAATATTTGCACCTACTAGCAAATCGCTAGAAGATATTTGTCTCTGGGCTAACAACCAGTATGCTACACTCCCCGCACCAATCAATAACCCAGCAGCCGAGAGCGTCAGCACCAGAGACGGTTTCTTATTTTTCTTCATCTGAACAGACACAAGAGGCGGTGCCATTGAAACCTGTACCTCATATTTGCAAACTCATTACTTGCTCAATTGGTTAAGTCAACCAAAAAGTTTCTTGCGATCTAAGGCAGTTAATTTCATAAATTTCTCCACCATAGACATTGATGATATTTTCGTAATCAACCTTCTCTACTGTTTCAAAGCGGTGTTTTAATGGTTAGTTACCTTTTTTAACATGCTTTGTTGAATTTCGCAGGACATTCCTTTTAACGGCTGTCTGTTTCGGAAAGTCTCCGAAAGTTAACATCCTTCATTTCAAGCACTTTGAGGATATAACTAACTTGAAAAAGCTGCAAGTAATCTGTAATCCAAACTACCTTCTATTTACATAGCTTCCATCTGTAGTATTGACTTGATCTAGGCAAGGTTAATTCAGTATCAGGTATTTTACATAGATTACCTGTCTTCAAAGTCATTAGTGTAAAATTCCCATACTCTGGGGCGCACTGTAAAAAATAAAAAACTTTTAAATAATACTATGCCTCAGCATTAACAGCACTCAACTGCATAGGTCCCAAATATTTGGTTAAATAAGGTGAAAAAACTTCATAAATTAATGTCAGTGGCTGCCCATGATGCCAAAACAAGTAGTGGCGACCCCAAAAAGGCCCAGCTACACGAAAACCGGACTCTAGTGCCAATGAGTCACCGTAGTAAATTCCTCGAACATCCCGATACAATTCTGTGCGAAGACGAGCTAAACTTGCCCAAATTGGTAATGAACGGTTTTGTAAATACTCATCGACATGACTGGCTTCCCACCACGAAGTAGCATAAGCTAATCTTTGACCAGAAGCGGTACGCAGCCATACTTGTCGCCGTAATCGTGGTTCTGGGACAGCTTGGATTAACTCAGGAGCAGCATCCAAGTCGATGCCAATCAATGACATATCAATAACATCTACTTCTACAGGCTCACCTGTGAGCAATTCTAAGTGACGTGTTGGAGAGCCGTCACCCAAGAGCATTAGCTGCCATGCAGGTGCTAGCTGAGTGTGAGGTAAACTTTGTTGAATTATTTCCTCCCCTCCTTGCCAAATCGGAGTGAGGCGATGCCAAGCTGGTGGCAGTGTTAGGTTGTTTGTCGGCGTAAAAGAAATAGTCAATGCTTTTTTACAAAACTTCACCTATTTCTATAAAAGCATAAAAAACTAGTACTTTGACAAGGCAATGCTTAATATGTAGTAAGCACTGAGGGTTCCGAAAAGGACTAAAGTCTTTACTACAAACTTAATATTTAAGGGTCAATAGTCTAAGGTTTTTTGACCTTAGACTATTGACCCTATGCTTAAACAAGCAAAAATGCGGATGGCGAGACTCGAACTCGCAAGGCAAAGCCACACGCACCTCAAGCGTGCGCGTATACCAATTCCGCCACATCCGCATGGTTTGTCTAAATATAGACTATAGCATAAGAAAATAATTATAGTAAGGTGATATCTAAATTCAGTTGCTCAAAAATATAAATTTTCTCAAGGCGGTATCAGACTGACAGAAATTTAGCAGATGTACAAGTGATATTGAAAAGGGTAGAGCTACTGTGTTTGGCGGGGTGCAATGGCCTATCCGTCTGCGGTAGGCGATGTCTACGACGGGCTATGACAATCCGTGACGCTCGATGACTCGCTCTAAGCGTTGGCGCAGCCTCTCTAAGAGTTGCCATGCCGTTGGTGTTCGCGTAGCCGCAGACAAGCCTCTCGCGTTAGCGTCTCCGACAGGAGAAGGAGAAGAGAAGGCTTTACGCTGCGCTATGCGCTAAAGCGTCTCCCTCTGGGAGAAGACTCGCTACCGCTTCTCTACGAGACGCTACGCGTAGCTTGCTTCCCCGTAGGGGTACGCTATCGGCGTCGCAAAAGCCCAGCTTGGTAGTCTAGCCAAGACTTACAGCAGCAATGTTGTTAGTGTAGTAAGACCCGTAGAGGCAGCAAGCCTGCAATATGCAAGTTTGCTTAGAATCAGGGTGGCGAATCTCCTGCGATAATTTGAAATAATGTGGAAGCATTGTTTCAAGTTGGATCAGAGAAAATGTCAATCTACTGGTAATGATATCGAAACTAAAAAATGAAGTTTGACAAAATATTAATTGCCAATCGGGGAGAAATCGCCCTTCGCATTCTCCGCGCCTGTGAAGAAATGGGAATTGCCACAGTTGCGGTTCACTCCACCGTTGACCGAAATGCTCTGCACGTCCAACTTGCTGATGAAGCGGTTTGCATTGGCGAACCTGCTAGCGGTAAAAGTTATTTGAATATTCCCAATATTATTGCTGCTGCACTGACACGAAATGCTACTGCCATTCATCCAGGCTATGGTTTTTTGGCAGAAAATGCCCGGTTTGCGGAAATTTGTGCCGACCATCATATTGCTTTTATCGGCCCAACTCCAGAAGCTATCAGGCAGATGGGGGATAAATCCACTGCCAAAGAAACCATGCAAAAAGCTGGAGTACCGACGGTACCAGGTAGTGAGGGATTGGTAGAATCCGAGCAAGAAGGATTAGGATTCGCCAAGGATATGGGCTATCCAGTGATGATCAAAGCTACAGCAGGTGGCGGTGGAAGGGGTATGCGCCTAGTTCGTTCTGAAGACGAATTTGTTAAACTTTTTCTCGCGGCCCAAGGCGAAGCAGGAGCAGCTTTTGGGAACTCTGGCGTTTACATAGAAAAATTTATTGAACGTCCCCGCCACATCGAATTTCAAATTTTGGCGGATAACTACGGTAATGTCATCCACTTGGGTGAAAGGGATTGCTCAATTCAGCGCCGGAATCAAAAGCTGTTAGAAGAAGCTCCTAGTCCGGCTCTCGACCAAGACCTACGTGAGAAAATGGGACAAGCTGCTGTCAAAGCTGCCCAATTCATTAACTACAGTGGGGCGGGTACTATTGAGTTTCTCTTGGATAGATCCGGTAAATTCTACTTTATGGAAATGAACACCCGGATTCAAGTAGAACATCCTGTAACAGAGATGATTACTGGGATAGACTTAGTTGCCGAACAAATCCGCATTGCTCAAGGTGAAAGACTCAAGCTTACCCAAGAGCAAGTAGTATTACGAGGTCATGCGATCGAATGCCGAATCAATGCTGAAGATCCCGACCATGACTTTCGCCCTTCTCCTGGACGGATTAGTAGCTATCTGCCCCCCGGAGGACCTGGTGTGCGGATTGATTCGCACGTTTACACAGATTACCAAATCCCACCCTACTACGATTCCTTAATCGGCAAGTTAATTGTTTGGGCGCCAGACCGACCCACTGCTATTAACCGTATGAAACGCGCACTGCGGGAATGTGCAATAACTGGACTACCTACTACAATAGGGTTTCATCAAAAAATTATGGAAACTCCACAGTTTTTGCAGGGTAATGTCTATACAAATTTTGTGCAGGAAATGAACGGTTAGGGGAGTGGGGAGCAAGGGAGCAGGGGAGACAAGGTGACAAGGGGACTTTAGTGAGAACTTCCAACAAGTTTTCCCCTTGTCCTCTTCCCAATGCCCAATGCCCAATTCCCAATGCCCAATGCCCCATCCCTAATTCACACGAGATAGCATAGTCAGTAATCCTTGTTGACCTAGTAGGATTTCTCGCAGGAGACTAAAGATACCAACCCAAATAATAGGTGTAATGTCTACCCCACCTATAGGTTGCACCAGCTTTCTCAACGGGATTAAAAATGGCTCAGTGGGCCAAGCTATTAAATTAAACGGCAAACGATTCAGATCCACTTGCGGATACCAAGTGAGAATGATACGAAATATAAATAAGAATGTCATCACCCCTAACACAGGGCCAAGAATCCAAGCAGTCAGGTTAACACCAGTCATCGATTTCAGGTACTATCTATCTGTAAAGAAAGAAAAAACTTAGGCGTCGGCAAGCTTCGCTTTGCATAGGCGTAGCCCGTCGTAGACATCGCCAGAAAATTTTAAGCTTTGTAAAGCACTCCGATCATTATTTTAACCAAATGCTGTCACTTCTTTCTGAAATAGAAAAGCGAACTCGCCCACGCGGTTAACTCAATAACTGGTGAAAGCAGTTACCAAGTTTGGCAGTTCAGAGTTAGAGGCTTCTCAAGAAAGTAATACACTATTAAAATTAGGATGAAGTGTGTAAAAAAAGGTTGAGAAGTATGACGCCTTCTTTAGCAAATTTTCTTTGGAGTCTGCTATGGGGTACAGCAATTGTTGTAATACCCGTTACAGTTGGTCTAGTTTTCATTAGCCAAAAAGATAAAATACAGCGTTCATAATGCTTATGAGAGTTAATTTAACTCTCATAATCGATTGTCTGTCAGCTATCTACTTAATTGCACTAAAAGCAGCAGTTTCTGTGGCTGGTGGCAGTTGTAGATGACAAACATAGGTGTTTTTACTTTTCGGTGAATAGCTTCAGAGCTTCTTTGCCAGAGGCTTTGAAGCTTCAATATATTGTGACTAATTAGAGTAGTGATTTTAATTGTGACTCGCTAACATAGATTTGATATTGGGAAAACAGCAATGATAAATTTTGGGCTGAACTCAGCCAGTTTTCTGGCTCAGGTAAATTTTGGGGCAAATTCAGCCAGTATTCTAGGAATTTTCCTGGCTGTGGCTGGGGCAGCACTGTATTTTCTCCGCACTGTGCGCCCAGAATTGTCACGAGATCAAGATATCTTTTTTGCAGCAGTCGGCTTGCTTTGCGGCTTCATTCTTGTCTTTCAAGGATGGCGGCTTGACCCAATTTTACAATTTGGTCAACTGCTTTTAGTTGGCACAACTGTGTTTTTTGCAGTTGAAAGTATTCGTCTGCGGAGTATAGCTACCCAGCAAGCAAAGCGCAACACTCCGATTGTGGACGAAGATCGACCGGTTAGCGATCGCTATTCGTACAATAATCGCAGCAAATATCAGGCTGAGATGGAGGCAGACTTAGATCCATTGCCTTATGAAGACGAGGAAGAACGCCCAGTGCGTGCCCGGATTCGCGGTAGCAGGGATGAGATTTCAACTCGTGATGACTACTACGAGGAACAACCCCCCCGTCGTACAGAACGCCGCAACAGCAGCAGTAGTGAAAAACAGGCTCCATCTGATAGAACGCGTCGGCGGACTTCTGGGCGTCCTGTGAATCGCCCTTCTGAAAGCTCTGAAGATGAAAATTGGGGTTCTTCATCTAGGCAAGTTGATGATTGGGAAAATTCGGGTGGGGAAGTTAGAAAACCTTCTCGCCGTAGTAATAATGGGTCACAGCGTCCCGAAAGTCGTGAAGATGATGTTTCTCCCAGACCGAGAAGGCGTCGTCCGCCCACTGACTCAACTTCTCGAAGACCGCGCGAAGATGATGATGCGATCCCAACTGATTATGTGCCATACAACCCAATTGAAAAACCAAATGAGGGGCCAGATAATTTGACCGATTTTGATGACGATGTTTAAAACAGTTGGCGTGCAAGTAGGTTTAAAGGCGACGGAAAACAGTTGAGGTGGAAAAATTTACGCCTGCATTTTGGCTCCAAAGACCAATTCATTGGAGCCTGGTTTTTGGTTTAACAAGTTTGCTTGTATCTTGTGGTTCTAACGATATTCCCATAGGGCCTACTTCTCTTAATAGTCGCTACACTGAGGAGCAACCTGCTTTGAGTGGAAATGGGCGCTTTTTAGCGTTTGTATCTAATCGCAATGGTAATCAGCAGCTACTAGTATATGATTTGGAGAGGCAAGTGTTTATTGGCACACCAGGCATAAACCGACAAGAGACAATTGCCGAAAGTCCTAGTTTGAGCTACACCGGGCGTTATATTTCTTATCTTACTAGCGATCAAGGTAGACCAGTGGTGGCGCTTTACGATCGCGCTACGCAACAGTCGCAAATCGTCACACCAATTTATCGCGGCTGGGTTAGAAAACCAAATATTAGCCCAGATGGACGTTATGTTGTCTTTGAAACCGCCACTCGTGGTCAGTGGGATATTGAAGTCCTAGACCGGGGGCCAAATATTGAGTTAGATATTCCCAATGGTGCAACCGTCGGTTCACCTCCGTAGGAGTTAGGAGTTAGGAGTTAGGAGTTGTGAGACTATTGACTAATGACTAATGACTAATTATATGAAACGTATTTTTTTTATACCAGTATTTTTCTGTTTAAGTTTATTGACTGGGTGTTTTGGCTACCCTCGCCTTTTGAGTTATCCCTTTGATCCGGGGGGTCGTAGTCTCAATAGTTTAGCGTCGGAATTAAACCCCCAAATTTCTGGGAGATACATTGTTTTTATTACTGACCGACGGGGTAGCCAAGATGTTTATATGTTTGATACGGTAACTCGTGATTTGGTTGATTTGCCAGGTTTAAATTCCTTTGATGCGATCGCAAATCATCCTAGTGTTTCACAAGATGGTCGTTATATTGTGTTTGCAGCTAGCCGTCAGGGGCGATCGGCTATTTTTCTCTACGACAGAGAAACACGCCAATCGCGGAATTTGACTAATAACCTGCAAGCGGAAGTCCGTAACCCTACAATTAGCGCTGATGGTAGCAGGATTGCTTTTGAATCTAGTAACAATGGTCAGTGGGATGTTTTAGTATATGACCGTTATGGACAACCGTTGAATATACCTCAAGAACCGCGTTGAACTACAGTTAAAAGTTAGAAGTTAAGAGTGAAGAGTTAAAATTCCTAACTCCTAACTCCTCACTTTTAACTTTTGTTTTCTACTTGTTGCACAGATTCAATGAGCGATCGCACTTGTTCCGTACCCTCAGAAGCTTCAAATGATAGGGGAAACTTACCCCGGAGGATCATCCGCAAACCGAGGGGTGCAAGACTGAGTAATCCTTTTAAATCCTGAAAATAATTACCGACTACTTGTAAACCAAATTGACGTTCATCAATCCAACCACCTTCTTTAACTAAATCCACCAATACTTTCCGGTGACGAATTGAGCGACTATCGCTGGTTTGTTTCTGGGTGAGAATTTCTTGTTTAACTTTGGTGATTTGTTCTAATGGTGCAACTTCCATTGGACAAACAGAATCGCAGTACAAACAACGGGTGCAACCCCATACGCCTTTAGTACCTTCGTTGTAGCTTGCTAAACGATTTTCGGTATCGCTATCGCGGGAGTCTGCTACCATTCGGTAAGCTTTGGCAAGGGCATGGGGGCCTACAAAGTCTGGATTAACTTCACGAGCGTTGCATTCAGAGTAACAAGCACCGCACATAATACAGTTACCAGTTTGATCGAGGCGCGATCGCTCTTGTGGTGTTTGCAAAAACTCTCTTTCTGGTACTTGTCGTGCTGCCGTACTCACATAAGGGGCAACTGCCTCTAGATTATTCCAAAAGCTGCTCATATCTACAACCAAATCTTTAATCACGGGCATATTGCCAAGAGGTGCGATCGTGATTTCACCAATAGCATTTACTTTACTTTGAGATGATGGTATTTGTTGTAATCTGGCAAGTTCACTCCCAACATTTTCTTTACAAGCTAAAGCCGAACGCCCATTAATTCGCATAGCACAGCTACCACAAATAGTATTGCGGCAATTTTTGCGAAACGCTAAAGTTCCATCTTGCTCCCACTTAATATGATTGAGGCAATCCAAGATTGTATAACCTGGTTCGGCCTCCACAAGGTAGGTTTGCACAACAGGGGAGGAATTTTGTTGCTGTCGAATGACCTTAAAAATAACTTCCATAACTACTAACCAAAATTTTAAAATTACTTCACCAGCTTCAACAATCATGAGTCAAAGCAGGTTGTTGCGAAAAGTGAGTTATACTTTTTCGCCCCTAATTCAAACCCTGGTGTTAATAGGCTGACGATTAAAGGGCGACTGATTCTAGTTTAAGGATAACCATTAAAATTTTACTTGTAGTAGCGCTGTAGGCAAGATTTTTGTCAAATTCTGAGTTAAAACGCCAAAAATGTAATCGCAGCTTTGCATTGAATTTACCTGTTTGGGAATGTAAAGGAAAGAGGGTTTGCTTAAAAAGTAACTTAAGTCGATCTTTGACCTAGCGATCGTATACAAATGAAATGCATGTGAGATTAGCAGCACGTCTTGATGTCAACTTGAGTCAAGCAGTCCTGACAGTAAAATTCCGCCTTCACTACCACTTGACGGAATTTTTTGATTATATAGAAGTGTGAAAGCCCATGTTTAATATATAGTAGTAGCAATCAAGCACTAGACAGATGTTAAGAGATTTGTTCTTCCCATAGATAGACGTGCAAAATCTTCTGACCGCTTTTGACCTGAAGATAATAAACCAAGGAAAAATCCTCACCACTTTCAAAGAAAAGTTAGAGCACCGCGAAACCCGGAGGTGCGAGACTTTTCGCTTTTTGGCTTGCTCTCAATCAAGTAAATATTGGATTGAACTCATTGGTCAAAACTGCTCGTCTCAATTATATAAATTTTTATAAAAACCAGATAGCAATGCTCACGCTTGCAATAAAGGGTTAAGAAAATCGTCACTGCTTTTTTCTTCTTTAAGTCCAGGAATTTAAATAAAAATTTACTAGCAACTTTAATTCAAAATTAAACAACTATTTTGCTATTATTAGTCCATGCTAGTATTTAATATAAAATTACGAAGTAGCAAAACCAGAATCAATAGCCGTATCAGCGCGGTTAATACTGCTTTGTTGATTCGTAATGTAGAGACAAGAAAATTCGCGTCTCTACTGGTAGGACAAAAGGGTGTATGCCCGTAGGACTCTATTGAAATACTATGTTGTCCTAAGCTTGAGAGGACGAGTGGAGAAAACTCTACTTGCTCATTGGCAAGAAAGGCAAGCACTGGAAGTGAAAAACCTGCAATTCTTTGGGTCTACAACTTATTTGCAGTAGAACCTAACCCCATTTGTAAAGGTGGCTGAAAGTTACACCGCTACAGTAGCGCCAAAGGAGAAAATAGTTTTTTTTCTGATGGCGAATAATGGTTAAAAGTGCCGTAACATCGCCAAAATTAATGTCTGTGGCAACTATGGCCTCTAGTTGGTTGTGGACAACTATATATAGAAGTGCTTTTGGCTCCTATCGGCAGCAATTCACCCGTTACACTAGGGTCTTCAGTAGCTCTATGCAAATGCTAAAAAATTAAATGCTGGCATGAGACTACATCGTTTATCAGTTTGGAGAGAGTAAGGAAAATTTGAGCATAATGACTGAAACTGCAACCGCGCCATTAACTGGAAAAGCACTACTTGCTAAAGTAAAAGAACTTTCCACATTACCACGCCGAGAAAGAGCTAAACAGTGCGGCTATTACACTGTTACAAAGAATAACCAAGTTCGTGTCAATCTCACCGATTTTTATGACGCTTTGCTATCTGCTAGGGGAATTCCTCTAAGTCCAGAAGCACCTAAAGATGGTCGTGGTCGTGAACCGACATATCGGGTTAGTGTCCATCAAAATGGTCAGATTGTAATTGGTGCTACATACACCAAAGCAATGGGCTTGAAGGCTGGAGATGAGTTTGAAATTAGGCTGGGATACAAACATATTCACCTGATTCAACTAGGTGAAAGCGATAAAAAACTAACTTCACAAGATATCGATTCTGACGAATCAGACGAAGATTTGGAAGACGAAGAGTAAATTTGCTGATGGTAGGGATAAGTTTCAGGTGATGATCACTTGTCCTTACCCCGACAGCAAACTGGTAGCCAGGTAAAAAATGCGATTAGACCCCTTGCAGAAGTCACCAAATTTAGTAGAGTCTTGATTAATCAGCAAGAAATCTATAATGCAAGAAGTCTATCGTGTTTTTTTTGTTTATTTTGATAACTTTCTTTGAGTCTTCGGTCAACGTCTTACTGGCGTTTATAGAAAATGCACCGCCACTAGTTATAGTGACGGCATTTTTTGTTTGCTGGATAGTTTGCTGGTTGCCAGTAGCAACAGTATCAGCAATATTGCTTAATTGGCAACCTCCTAAACCTTTACAGCCAAAGCAAAAAATGCCTTTATTGGTGTCACTTTACCTATTAGCTCCCCTGATTCTCTGGGGAGTTGTTTGGTTGACTAATAAATCTTTTTCAGATTACGGCTTTGTTGGCAATCTTTCAACTCTTGGTTTTTTAGCACTAGGTTTTAGTTTGGGAGTGGTGAGTCTAGCTATTGTATTTGGTGGACAATTCGGATTAGGTTGGTGTTCTTTTGAAAAGTCCAATTTCAAGTTACTACTACCCATATTGCTACCGATTTTCTTGATAGCCTTATTAGTCGGTGGTATAGAAGAGTTAGTTTTTCGTGGTTTCTTGTTCACTGAATTAGCGCAGGATTACCCAGTTTGGGTAGCAGCAGCCATTTCTAGCTTGATTTTTGCCTTGTTACACCTGGTTTGGGAGCAAAGCGAAACCGTACCCCAACTCCCTGGATTGTGGCTGATGGGAATGGTGCTGGTGTTAGCACGCTTTGCCTCTAGCGGTAATTTGGGTTTAGCTTGGGGATTGCACGCGGGATGGGTATGGGCGATCGCTACCATAGATACAGCAGAACTAATTACTTACACAGGTAAAGTCTCTGACTGGTTTACAGGTAAAAATAAAAAACCCCTAGCTGGCTTGGCGGGAATTATCTGTGTACTGGGAACTGGAGTAATTATCTGGTTCAACTCTTAAGTATTTTAATTTCCCATAGAAGAAGATGTATATTAACGCAGATCCCCGGCTTCTCCAAGAAGTCGGGGATCTAAATCCAACTTTAAGTGAGCACCATTCCACCCTACTAATTTTTATTTAGTAGTAAAAACTACTCAGACCTTCTGATTCTGTCGATTTCTCGTTGTAATTCTTCAATTTGACGGCGCAAACTTTCTGTTTGATTTTCGGAAGATTCTGCTGCAACATTTACCGATCCGGAAGTAGGCGATCGCTGATAATTTCCTCGGCGAATTTGCTGATATTCTTCGGATACTGCCCACGACCGTAAGTAATGTAAGCGTTCAACAGGAAAAGGATGACTCAACATCATACCCTGAGCGCCATTGTAGATCAAGAATTTATATATCTGATTCAGTCCATCCTCATCCAATGCCTGATAATTTTCTGACTGCTTGATAAACTCTTGTAAACTACATTCATTGGCATATTTGTTACTACCGCCAGCGAGTTTCATCATCGTTGACATCACAGGATTCAAGTCATCCATTACTAGTAGTGCAGCGCGATCTGACGATAACTCAGCTTTGCGCCGCCACTCAAAAAAGGCGTAAATCAAGCCTTGTGTGACAATATTACCGATGCCAAAGGTCAATTCTCCCAAGGCAGAAGCAGCACTCATCGCCCACATCGCCATTTGAATTAAAATAGTATGACCACATTTTATATGCCCCAGTTCATGGGCTAGCACCGTCCTAATCTCGGCTTCGTCTAGTAAGTCTAGTATCCCTGTATTTATGACTACATAAGGATTCTCTTGCCCCAGCGCATAACTATTTGCTTGGGGATTTTGCGAGACAAAGAGTGTTGGTTCTGGGTAAATGTCCAAATCTCGGACGCATTCCCGAAACATCTGGTAAATAGTGGAATATTGACGCGGCCCGACTTGGATGGTGTTACCCATTAGATAGACTAATTGAGGGCGTTCGTAGATAAATTCCACAAATTTACGAGCGATTAAATCAAATCCTGGTAAATTTCGTAAAGCTTGCTCGGCTTGGCGATCTAGTGGATGCCTAAAGGCTTCGCTGGAAATTCCTGTGTAAGTTGGCATAATTTAGGGTATTGGGTGATTGGTCATTAGTCATTAGTTTTGGATCAAGGCAAAGGACAAGGGACAAATGACAAATGACAAGATAATAGAAATGGGGCAATTGGAAGTAAAAGTCACTTTGTATGGAATTGAAAGCGTGTGATTGAGGCAGAAGTTCATTTGTCACTACATAACTTTTTGCGATCGCAAGCGGGGTTCCCTTCCTGGCCCCATCATTTGACGATGGCACGGTTGGTAGCACGCGCCTTGCGCCTGGGACGTAGCGCCCTAATTCAAGTCGGGGCAGTTTGTGGCTATCAAGGGCGGTATCGTACTAGTTTCATAGCATCAGCCCTGATGTGGCATGGCCCTGTAATTATTGTTGCTCAAGAAGCAGTTCAGCAACTTCTGCTGCGGGTGGAAATTCCCCGCCTACAGCAGTGGCTACCAGCCAATAAATCAATTAGAACAGGTGACGCTTGGCCTGATGCTGAGTTCCAAGGGCTACTGTTGACCTCCCCAGAAACTTGGTTAAGAGGACAATTGGCTGGTGGCTCACGCTTTCCCCAAGGCATTCCCACAATTATTGATGGGGTAGACGATCTTGAAGATTGGGTGCGTCATCAACTTACCCAAGATATTCAACCCGATGATTGGGAGCAACTGATGCTGGCTTGTCCAAACCAAGCTGAGGCAATTCGCGAAGCACGGATACAACTAACACACGAACTTTTTCAACATCCTGCTAATCCATATCAGTGCTATCTAATTTCCCAGCCAGAAATAGAAATTTTGAGTCGTCTGTATTTGGCTTTAGATCGAGCCAACCTCCCAGATAATTGGAAAAAATTCTGGCAACAATTTCAAACCCTTGATGAAAATCTTGCCGCCCCTGCTTCCCCTGCCCCCCCTCCTCTCTTCTGGGCGACTATTGCCCATCGACAAGGTTTATTTTCTTTGCACTACGCCCCAATGGAATTAGGGGAAATACTCTCGCCTATTTGGCAGCGACAACCAGTAGTTTTAATTGGTAGCGCTATCGAACCGGAAACTGAGGCTCCCCTTTTTCGCCAGCGCCTGGGTTTGGACGATTTAACTTGCCTGAAGTTCTCCTCGGAGAGTCAAGCGGAAGCAATTCAACTGTATGTACCCTATAAGTTACCTCTACCCAACACACCAGAATTTCAAGCGGCATTTATTCACAAAGTCCGCACACTGGTTTGTCTAAGTGCAACAGCACCAGGGTTGACAGTTGTCTTGGTGGGGGATGTACCACTTAAGTCTCAAGTTGCGACGATTCTGGCCTCAGAGTTTGGTTCGCGGGTGCAAGTAGAAAAAACTTGTTTAGATGAAAATGGTATTTTGATTAGCGGTTGGGAATTTTGGCGAGAACATCAACGAGTCTTGCCAGCACCCCATCTGTTAATCATTGCTACTTTGCCCCTACCATCTTTGGAAAATCCCCTGGTAGCTGGTAGGGTAGCTCTTTATAAGCGATCGCATCAAGATTGGTTCCGTTTATACTTGTTGCCAGCAGCTTTAAATGAATTACAACGGGCGATCGCTCCAGTACGAGAAAGTCAAGGGATTGTGGCTTTGCTTGATAGTCGTGTAGTTAACCGCAGCTACGGCGCTCAAATTCTCGCAGCTTTAAGCCCTCTGGCACGCATTAACTATCTCGATCCCAGCTTATTTTCCAATACCGATGAGGAAAATTCTGCTTAAAATTCAGTTACCAGTGACGCCACTTGCTCCACTTGGGGAGACCCCAAGACCGCAGTGGCTCCCCAATGCCCAATTTAAATTTTGTCAACCAAAGCGCGATCGTCTAAAAGCAAGCACTATTATCAGCTTATAGAAGGTGATGCGATTCATCGCCTCTCTGTAGGTATGATTACTGGCAAAATAAATTTAGAACCTAAGTAGAATTTGAGTTGCTGATTATGGGTGAAGCAAAACGTCGTAAAACCACACTAGGGGAAACATACGGTCAAGAGACTCGGATCTTGTCTTGGGTTCCGATCACAAAAACTCAAGGCGAACAATTTGTCACTTGGACTACTCGTGGTGCTTGGATAGGCATTGGTCTTATGGTTGTAGGATGGGCAACAATCCGTTTTATCGGCCCAGCTTTCGGTTGGTGGCAAGTAGTCTATTAATTTCTAATTGATAATTGAATTAGTTGGATATCTAGACTCCAACTAATTCAAGACCACTAAAAAAGACAATGACGCGCAAGTGTCTTGCCAATAATTACGAATTACGTTAGCGCAATGGTAGCGAGTTTGCGTACCCTATGGGAAAGCAAGTTAGGCGCAGCCTCTTGTCGAAAGCGTTATGACGAATTACGAATAAGTTAACTCAGTTATTAATAAAAAATAATTACTAACTTTGAATAGATAATTGAAATATATTATATATGCATTAAATTTGGCAAAACCAAACTAAGATAATAACCCTTCTAATTTACCGTGCTTTGGTTAGTACAACTTTTTGAAAATAATCCCAAAATATCGGAAAATATTGCCTAAGTGGCAACATTGTTTTGCTGAGTTTCGGTATTATCAGTGTTAAGTTTTCCCATTGTGGGTTTTACACTCACATTTGTCTCCTAGCTAAGTGAGGTTTGTATAAACTATTGTTTTTATTCTCTGGTAACTACTTAATCTATAATTTGCACTGTCATCAGCTTAACTTTATATACATGGGAGGAACGAATTTGGTATAACTAATCATTTGTCTATACCAAAATCTACGTTAGAAAGAAAACAGATTAAACATCTAAGTAAGAGACAGCATAATGATGCAAAACTACATTATGGACTCTACTAACAGTGTATTAGGCTGCACATAGCCAATAAGAACCAAATATGTAGCTTTTCTGGAGTTGACTAGTGCTAGATTTAAGTTACTCTTAAAGCGGATCGCTTACTGTAAGAATCTACCCTGACAGAAGTGTATAAAGATATAGTTAAATTTAGCAATTCTGTCCGAAATTTTGAATTTGCAAACTGAATAGTTTGATACGGCCTTCAAAACCCCGATCCACTACCCTAAACAAGGTAGTCAATTAACGACTCAATATCATTTGTCTGGTAATTGTAGTGAATAGTTTACAATACCAATGGGTGAGAAAATCTAAAGAAAATATAAAAGAAACTCAAATTACTGTGGTGTCTGGAGGACAAAAGTGTTTCTGAGACTAGCACATCAACATCGACAATTCGTCCAAGACTTGGTAATGAACCTGCAAGCCTTGGCGATTGTATTAGAACGGCGTGGGTATCCTGCATCCTGCTATACCTGTGGCGACCAAATGAATAGTGCATCGTTTATGGTTAGCTTAGGTGATAACCACCTGATTCGGTTTTTAGTATCCGATTACGGCATTACTTGGACGGAAATGCGGGATGACCGTGAATTAATGAAGCTAGAGGGTGCGGAGGCAATTAGCCAATTAGACGAACTGGCCGATCTTGTCAAGCAATCTATGCAAAGTGATACAGGCTCTAAAACTCTTGCCAAGAAGTGTTAAGGTTTCAGAGGTCGATGGCAAATTAGAAATTGATTATCGGTAACTGATAATCGGTAATAGTGGCTTAGTTAGCGATCGCTCTTAGCTATTTCTCCATTACCATTAAGTGATTGGCTATGGTTGGCCCATCGCATATTTTTTGTATCTACCAAAACCTCATGAGCCGGATTTTCAGTCTTTAGCTGGAAGGTGTTAATACACACTAAAGTCAGAGGTTGGGTAGTTGAGCGCTCCTCTTTTCCCACAATTTCATCAAAACGCGAAAACTTCTCTACGAGATGCTGCGCGTAGCTTGCTTCCCCGTAGGGGTACGTTAAGCTCCGCTAACGCAGTTTTCGTTAGGCTATGTAAAAGGATTTAGTAAGGGAATACCGCAGGATCAAAATCACCATTGTTGGGCGTTACTCAGGTCAGATGGTAAATCTGGGCAGTAGCAGCAATTATTATGTCAGATGCAATCGATACACCTAAAGTCCATTGCCAATTAAAATAAAGGGTGCCCAATAGTACGGATGACTAAAGTCATTAACTGCTGCTACGGGTGTATTGTGACTTAGGGACTTCCAATATCCAGTAATTAATGAGACTTGAGCTTGGCGTAAAGCTTCAGTTTTAGTCAATTTTTCAGTAGAGAGGATACCGTAAAAAGCACTCATGAGTGCTTGCGTACCACCATCATCTACAGACCACAAAGAGGCGATCGCGGCTCTAGCGCCGGTTTGTTGCATCTGATAGCCGAAGCCCAAAATTTCCTCACCGTTACCTAATTTGCCTCCCAAGCCGGTTTCACAGGCGCTCAACACTACCAAATCTACATTCGGGAGTGACCAAGTGGCGACATTTCTAAAATTAACGCGATCGCCATTCCCAAATAAAATAAACGAATCTTCTGGTTTACCCACTACAAAGGCTGCATGAGTCGCTAAATGGACAATTGTATAATCATCCATCTGGGGTACAGCGACTTTAGGGGTAAAGGCATCGTCTAAAAGCTTCGTAGTTTCAGGAACCGCAGCTGCTAGACTTTCCACTTCCCGCGTTGCAAAGGGTAAGCCGGCGAAAGCAACCTGTCGATTACCAACTTTGATTTGATAATTACCTTTAGTAAAAGCAGCGGCTAAAACCCGCAAAGTCGATTGTTTTGGGGTGTTTAAGTTAGTCAGACTAGCAGATGTAATGTGATTCACATTGAAGCGCTGCACTAGCCATTGTTTGCCATCATATAAAGCAGTTAAAGGAATGTAGCGTAACCGATCGTCTGGAGCGTAAATCAGAGTTTGCGTACCTGATAGCTTCAAATCTTTCTCTATCGGTTTAATTAGCCAGTCATACAATTGGCGTGCAGGTGCTTTGATATTTCGACTGGGATTGATTAAAGCTTGGCGGAAAGTATCAATTGTTTGATAAAGGTTTTCACGTTTTACAGCAACGGTGCGATGGATTGGTGGGGATTCAGGAGTTACCAAGACCAATTCCAAACTATCTTTTAAAATCAGTGGGTAGAGTAGTGCCGATTTTTGCGGTAATCGCGCCAAGTTATCCCGAAGTTCATTGAGACTCTCCAAATGCAAATTTTGCCGCCTAGCTATACGGCTAATTTCCTCTACCTGTGCTTTCACTAAAGGACTATTGATAAATTCGTTAAATCCATCTAGAAGTTGCTGTTGATTTAAGACTAATTGTTCGATGCGTTGTTTCTGTTGGAGCGATCGCTGTTCGGAGGAAATTTTCCGTAGTGTTGTCAGTTCTTTACCCAGCACAACAGCATTATCCACACTTTGATCCAACTTTTGTTTAATTGGTTTTTCTGTTGCCGCTATATTAATACCTTTGACAGTACGTTGATTACCTGACACATTCTGGAGATATTCTTCTAGTTCTTCAACTTTGAGTAAATCCATTGTCCTTTGTGCTTCAGCAACACGTTCCTGTTTCAGCAATCGTTCACCCAAAATGCGATATGTCTGGCTAACAGTTATGTTGTAAGCATCTGGTTGTGGCGCACTCAGTGCTGATGGATTCAAACGAGCTTTCTCACGATTAATCAAACAATGCTTGTAGAAAAAAATTGCTAACTCTGGCTTGTTTTGGATATCAAATAAGTAACCGATGTTACTGTAGGTTTTGCCAAGTCGAACCAGATCCCCAAGTTCTTTGTTAATCAATAAGGCTTGCTGATAAGATTGAAGTGCTTCAGAATACTTTTTTTGACTTTGGTAGATTCTGCCAATATTGTTGAATGTTACCGCTTCCCAAGAGCGCTCTCCAAGGTCTCTGCTGATGCCTAATGCTTTCTGTAATTTCTGCAACGCTTCTTTCGATTGAGCTTGCCGAGATTCTTCGATAGCTTCTTTGTTAAGTCTTGCAATTTCTGAGAGTTGATTATTCTTGGGTAAAGCTTGAGCTTTTTCTCCAGAGTCGTACCTCAACCTTGCATTTGTGTTTACCTGGTTATTGTCTGGATACACCATCCCAAAACCTAGTAAGCTAAGTAGAGATAAAGTAACAACACTCACATGCCGGAGATTAGCCTGCATAACAAAACACTCCCTATGCTCGGAAGGTAAATATTAAATCAATAAGTCCGGCAACGCAATTAATTTTTATGCTATTCAATAATTTGGAAAATTTATAGTTACTTAGAAAATTGAAGATGTCAGAAGAAAAACCTAGCCAACCAAAACTACCACCAACCAGCGCCCTTGACAATCCATCCAGTCACGAGTTTGGGAATTGGTTTGAATATCCTGTCAGAGTGCAACCCCACCACACTGACTATGCCGGTCTTGTCTGGCACGGTTCCTATCTAGCTTGGATGGAAGAAGCGCGGATTGAATGCTTACGATCTATAGGGATTGAATTTGCTGATTTAGTTGCTATAGGCTGCGATTTACCAGTTGTAGAACTGTCTGTGCGCTATCACCGTTCAATTCAATTGGGTATGGCAGTGGTGGTAAAAACGCGCATGGCTGAAGTGACTGGTGTCCGAATCAATTGGGATTACGCCATTGTCTCAACTGATGGACAACAATTGTACGTCACTGCCAAGGTGACTTTAGTCGCTTTAGATCGTGAAAGAGGCAAGATTATGCGTCAGTTGCCGGCTAGTGTTAAGGATGCATTAGCTAAAATTTCAGTATTTAATAATAATTGAACAACAAAGGTTGTAAACACCACATAAACTTTGATGCAACTGGCGTCAAAGTTAAAAATTTTGTCATTTCATATTTATCATAAAAGAATGCAGGAGCCAGGAGTCAGAATTCAGAATCGGAGTCCGACTTTCAGTTTCTTTTTCTGACTCTTGAATTTAGGTTTCTGAATTCTTCTTCAAGCTTCACCTTTTAGTAGCAAAATTGAAGTATATATTGTTACTTAGCACTTTGAATCTGCGACAGACTTTGAGCAAACTGCGTTACGTAATGCCAAATATCTTGGGGAGTAATGCCAAAACTAATATTTAATAAAATAAGGATTGCCGCAAGAGTTAATGCAGTGCTCACGGTTGCTTTCAGCAATTTCCATAATATTATGAAGACTATCCAAGCTACAATCAACGTAATAATCATATATATTAATTCCTTAATAATTGCCCTTGTCTGAAAGTGGGTTGACTCAGAAAGAGTAAGTTTTTTTTGTAATAATCACTGGTATAAAAGATGCTAAACCCAGTTTTTAATATATACTAAAATGGGGCTTTTTGTGATAATTGGTCTGGAGATATTTTACCTAAAAATGAGAGAATTATTTATGTGATATGCTGGTTTACTTTGCAAAGTTTCTGTAAAGCTTTTTATTTTTTTGTAAATATATAGATATACATAAAACTGACGACTGATCCGGAAGTCAAAAGTTATCTTCAATAGAGTTTCATTTGTTAAGTTCTTTGTAGTTTGGTGAGTACATCTTTGCCATCAAGTGAAATGATTTGGGTGCGGCTCTTTTAAAAAGACGGTATACTGAACGGGAGTAATTTTAGGAGATGCTTGTAGGAAAAAGGTATTGAACAAATTACCCAGTCAAAAGAGAAGCAGCAGAATATAACCAGAGTCAGGGTATAGCCAAGAGAGATGCAAGTATCTACCGTAAATGAAGACGTATTTTTCCTAGAAGCACGCGAACTATTTGAAGAAATGGTAGACTGGCTAAGTTCAGAAAGCGTTTGTGGTCTGGAGCATGGAGAATTAGAAAACAAGCTCTTTGTCAACGGCAACGAACTATTAAGACGACTCCTACAAGGTTATTTAGACAGGCGCAGCGACGATGAGATAGAAAGTGATTGTTCTGGTAGTGACGGAGCCAAAAGAACCCATAAGCGGAAAGTGTCCCGGAAACTAACAACAATACTTGGTACAGTCACAGTCAGAAGAATGGGCTACGGTGGCAGAAAAATAAGCAGCCTCAGTCCATTAGATGCAGAATTAAACCTACCAACAGAACAATACTCACACGGAGTCAGGCAAAGAGTCGCCACAGAAGTAGCCTTAAACGGGTTTAACTCTACAGTAGAAATCATCAAGAAAACAACAGCTGCGCTTGTACCCAAGCGGCAAGTCGAAGAATTAGCGCAAACCAGTTCCAGAGACTTTAATGAGTTCTATGACTACCTTCAAGCACAATCAAAGCAATTAGAACAGACAGGAGAAATTATCGTAATTAGTGCTGATGGAAAGGGTGTCGTTATGCGTAGAGAAGATTTACGCCCTAGCACCCAAAAACGAGCAATGTCTGGACAAAGAAAACTAGAAAAACGATTGAGCAAGGGAGAAAAGCGCAACTCAAAGCGGATGGCAACAGTAGCGGCTGTTTATAGTATCAAACCGTTTATTCGTACAGCCCAACAAATCATCAACCCAAAGCAATTTCCAAACACCTTGCGTCCTCGCCCTGAAGGAAAGCGCGTTTGGACTTCTTTAGTTAAAGAACCAGAAACAGTGATTTCTGAAGCGTTTGATGAGGCATTGCACCGTGACCCAAATCAACAAAAAACGCTCGTTGCATTAGTTGATGGAAATAAGACACAATTACGTCTTCTCCAACAATTGGCTGGAAAACACAACATCAAACTCACCATTGTTCTTGATATTATCCATGTGATTGAGTATTTGTGGAAAGCTGCTTTTGTCTTCCATTCTCCCAGTAATCAACAAGCCCAAGATTGGGTGAGTGAACGATTGCTCCGCATCTTGTCAGGTCAATCCAGCTTGGTGGCTGCTGGTATGCGTCGCACTGCTACCTTACGTGAACTGAAGCCTGAACAGCGTTTGAGTGTTGATAAATGCGCTAACTATCTGCTCAATAATGGTGCTTTTCTCAAATACGATGATTACTTGGCTGCGGGTTTTCCCATTGCGACTGGCGTGATTGAGGCGGCTTGTCGTTACCTCATCAAAGACCGAATGGACATTACTGGCGCTCGATGGAGTCTTGAAGGTGCTGAGGCTGTTTTACGTCTTCGTTCTCTCTATGTTAGTGGTGATTGGAATGACTATTGGCGCTTTCATCTACAGCTTGAGCGTCAATGCCATCATCAGGCTGTATATCTTGGTGGCATTCCTTTTGCTCAAGGGTGTCACTCAAGCCCTTTGTTCCACTACTCCACCACCAACAGCAATGCTTGTTTGATTTCCTCTTTGTCTTCCTAAAAGAGCCGCACCCAATTCATTTCCATATTAATTAGATTAGAGGCTGGGGATTAGAGATTGGGGACTAGGCATCAATTTCTAATCCTCAGTCCAAACTGAACTGAAGGTTTTTATCGCAGAGAAATTATCCGCGAGTGAGTTTCTAACTTTTCAGTCGCTGTTAAAACTTCTTGTCTTGCCCATTTATCTGCTGCCAAAATGTCATCTAAAGAGGGATTTGCACGGTTATCATTTTGATGGCGATCGCACACCCATTCGATACACCGGGGAATATCTAAAAACCGAATTTTTTCATCTAAAAATAAAGCTACAGCCTGCTCATTGGCGGCATTTAACACAGCTGGCATCGAACCACCAGCTTTACCCACAGCGTAAGCCAACTGCATACAAGGATATTTCTGGTGATCTGGTTCACTGAAAGTTAAATTTCCAGCTTTGACTAAATCTAGTCGTTCCCAGTCGGTGTAGATGCGATCGGGCCAAGATAGAGCATACAGCAAGGGTAAGCGCATATCTGGCCAACCGAGTTGGGCTAAAACTGAAGTATCTTGCAGTTCAATCAGCGAGTGAATAATGCTTTGGGGATGAATAACAATTTCGATATTGTCATAATCTAAGCCAAACAGAAAGTGAGCCTCAATTACTTCCAGTCCTTTATTCATCAAAGTAGCAGAGTCTACTGTGATTTTCCGCCCCATCGACCAATTAGGATGTTTGAGGGCATCAGCAACGGTTACATCTGCTAACTTTTCTATATCCCAGTCGCGGAAAGCTCCACCAGATGCAGTGAGTAAAATTTTCCGCAAGCCATCCTTGGGAACACCTTGGAGGCATTGAAAGATTGCGGAATGTTCGGAATCGGCAGGGAGTAATTTTACACCATGTTTTTTGACTAGGGGTAGAACCACAGGGGCCCCAGCAATCAGCGTTTCTTTGTTCGCTAAGGCAATATCTTTACCAGCTTCAATCGCTGCGATCGTCGGTAGCAAACCAGCACAACCAACGATACCAGTGACAACGGTTTGGGAATCACCATAACGGGCTACTTCTATCACTCCGGCGTCACCTGCCAGTAGAATCGGTTGAGGATCGAGGTCAATGATAGCTTCTTTGAGCGCTGGTAATTTATCTTCTGAGCAAATGGCTGCTATTTCTGGTCGAAACTGCCGAATTTGGGCAGCCAACATTTCGACATTGTTACCAGCTGCCAATCCTACAATCCGAAACTGATCTGGGTTCTGAGTGACAATATCTAAAGTCTGAGTACCAATAGAACCAGTGGAACCAACGAGAGTAATCGCTTTCACAATTGCTTAAGGATTTACAGACAACTCTCACTATAAATTGCTGGGGACTCTTTAATCACAGCAATCACTATAATCGATACACTGACGCAAAGGAGAAACGCAAAGAGGGGGAGACGTGGAGACGCAAAGAAATAAAATATCCCCCTGTCCTCTATCCTCCTCCAAAGTGGCGATTATCATTTTTCTTATCAATGTTTTGAGTATTTAAACTGATTGACAAAAGGCACTTTATCATCTTAATCTCTCACGGATACTGGTGGACTGTCCGCTGGCCGAACAATGGCGGCTGGATCAACGTCAACGTTGAGCAATCATCTGAGTGTTCTTGAACCTATCCCACTATTTTAAAAATCCCTACTTGTCTTCGTAAAATATGCTTGAAAACCTTGATTTTTTGTTTTCATTCTTTAACAAACTTAAGCTTTATAGCACAAAAATGATTAGTGGGATAGGTTCTTTAAATTACGTTTGGTTTACGGATATTTTACGCAAACCGCTCTTTTTTGTCCAAAGTTCAATAGTCGAGAACATTTATTATTTCTTCTCTACGACCAAAATTAAAAATTTATTTGCTTTTTTAAGATTGACTCAATATCATTTCATCAATCATATCTAATATATCCGGGTCTATAGTCATATCAAACTTCCTGGCAAATAATTTTTCTGAGTCTTTAATTTTATCAAAATCATTTTTTTCTAAAATTTTGGGGTGAAGGGAATTAACGTTAGACCACTCTAGATATGTCAAGCGAGTGTTAATAATTTTATCCTTAAAAGGTGAATTTACAATTAGGATCTGGTAAAACAATTCATCTGGACAATAAGTGTAATTAAAACGATTAACAAACTTAGGGTTTTGCTTAACAAAATCATTTATCCATTTTATGGATTCTCCTGTTAAGCACCAAAACGCTGAACCTCCATAAAGAGCAAAGCCTTCAGGAAGTTTATGTCTTTTCGGTAAAAGCAAAATCAACAATGAATATAAAAAAGAGTTAATGCGAGATTTAAACTCACGCTTTTCTGGGATAAAAAAATCCTTATCTTTCCAACGAATATACCAAGATTCTAATCTTGTTAAACCTCCACGATACCATTTATCACAAGGTAGTGGGAAATACTCTAAAAATTCTCTACCTTTATTTTCTTGGAGGAACTTCTTAATCTGTTCATTTGACTTGATCAAATAGTCTTGACCAGATAAGTATATAACATAATCGAAGTAAATACCTGTTTCAACTATTGATTTTATTCCTTTAAGACTAGCTCTGACAATATCAAAACTTCCCCATGCTAAATCGTATCTCTTTATGAAAGAGACATTTGGAAAATCCTTGAGTTGAGTCAGTACGTGATGATAAATTTTATAATCCGCTTTTTTATCTATATGTATAAAAAATGAAACATCATCTGTGTTTAGTTTATAAATAAGACGTACTAATTGTTCCGGATATTTATGTGCCAAAATTACATATGCTATTTTCATAAAAACTGCCTTATTAGATAAATCAAGGTTCTTTGTCTACAAGCTGTTTTTGTGTCACCTCTAATTTAGCCAGGTTCAAAGCACTGCCTGGTCAATTACTCGCCAATTTAATTCCACAAACTCAAAGCCTTAGCTAAACTGTCGTCGGTAGATATTTTCCGAGATTTGACTATAGCGACTTAGATTTGTGAAGTTCACTTTTCCCAACATAATCATAACCGTAGTAAATAAAATTACTAATTATTAATGATGAGGTTTGCTAAATTACCCATTTGGGCGAGTATCGTTTATACCCTATTCAGAGCTGAACTAGCACTATGCTTTTTTGGAATTATTTGCAGTTTACAACAATAAGTGGCTTTTTTATTCATTAGGGCGAAAACTGTTTGGAGTATTGTGAAATTAAGCGAAAAGGCTGACGGAGGTGTCACAATTATTTTACAGATTGGTAGTAAAATTGAATTTAGGAAAAGATTATGTTGATGGTATATGCTCTAAGTTTTGCTCTAAATACAGTATGAAAGGATAAAGAAATGCAGAATATGCAAAATTTCAGCAATGATTTGTGGAAAAAAACATCATTTTCTACATGCTCATATATTAAGTCGTTACGCGATTACCGTGCATTCATTGTTTGTCGTGCTATACAAAGCTGGGCTAAAGTACTAGAGCTTCCTTTTGCTGAAAAAATATTTTTAGATGATAGTAGCCCTGATTTAAATGGGATGAAGCTACTTCAATCATCCAATCAAATCAATCATTTTGATTGTGTAAGATATAATACTATCAGCCATCCCCCTCATAGTAATTTTGGAATTCTTATTAGTCTGAATCTTTGTAAATCTGATTATATTTTACATCTGGATGACGATATTCAAATAGTGGGAACACATCAAGAGTGTATTAATATCTTGCAACATGGTCTTACTATTCTTAATGAAAATAAAAATATTCTGGGAATAAATTTAATGCATGTAGATAAAAGTGCTGGGGGAGAGTGGGGTCCAGGTAAAGATTATTTTGCCAGTGATGTCTTTTCTCATCCCATTCAATATTTTGGAAATTCAGCATGTTTAATGAGAAGGGAACTTTTAGAAGTCGTGAGTTTAAAAGAAATTTTTAATTGGGGCAAAGAACAGCCTACTAATTGGGAAGAGTTAGTCTCAACTTCAGATAATACTTCTTCGTTTCTTGTAGCTAAGGTTGGAACTCCCTTTACAGTTGATAATGATGCATGGTTATTCAAAAGTACATTTCGTGTGTCTACCTGGGAAACATATAATTATTTATTACTTAAGAAATTAGGTTTAGGCACGCTAGCATCCCAATTTTCCAAGAAGATAAAAGAAAGGGAATATAATTCGTGATTGAAGCTTACAAATTAAAGAAGATGAGCTTAGGGAATACATGCAAAAAGAGCTAGAAGCCCTTTCTATAGTTTAGGCGATACGGTTCAGTTAAGAATATTTGTCGGTTGGGTTGAAGGTGGTGAAACCCGATAAACCCAACATATTGTGGGGTTTCGTTCCTCAACCCAACTTACACATTTTCATTTTTTGGGTTCAACCGAACCGTGTTGATAGTTGAGGAGTAATAAGTGTATTCAGTGCCAAGTGTGATCGTATACATAAATTGTGTATAGTGCGTAAATCATAAACTATTTCATCAGCTTTTAGAATACGTCTTAAAGCAGTCCAATTTTCATACAGCTAGACAAAAATTGTATTTATAAATAGTATATTTTAAAGATAAATTTTGAGACAATTGTCAAAAGTAACCAAATAGGAAATAATTTCAATTAATTGCTAATTTATCCAGTTGGTTAATTATATTGGTGGAGGATTTAATATGCAAAATATTACTCAAAAATTGCTGTGTTACAGCCATAGGTAAAAGGATGCACAAAGGAGTTTGTTGAAGCACTCAACCTTATGGCCAAAGTTCAGATAGTTATAAAAAAAGTTTTATGGAAAAATGATTTCCTGTTTCCAGCAGCAATATGGCTTGCCAGTCGAATATTCATCTGGACAGCTATGTTGCTGGTTGCGCCAAAGCTACCGTTAGCAGCAGAAGAATTTTTGCCTCATTTTGGCTGGGGGGTTTTTGATGCCTGGGATAGTATCCATTATCGAGCGATCGCAACTTCTGGTTATGAATTTGTGAATGACGGCAAGCAACATAATCTGGCCTTCTTTCCCCTGTTTCCCTTAAGCATCTGGGTTTTGATGAAGTTGGGCTTACCGTTTGAATTGGCAGGCACATTAATCAACAACTTGGCATTTTTTGCAGCACTTTACTCTTTGTACTTTTGGATCAAGGAGCATCATGGCATCAATGCAGCGCACTGGGTGACTGCTGTGCTTTCTTTGTATCCAGCTTCGATGTTTACGGGGGTAATTTACACAGAAGGACTGTATTTGTTTTTGAGTACGGCAACTTTGCGGGCGTTCGATCAAAAGCAGTATGGCTGGACTGCCCTTTGGGGCGCGATGGCGACAGCAACACGTCCTACAGGTATGGCACTAATTCCAGCATTGGCGATCGCAGCCTGGAAAGAACGCCGACCACCCATTGCCTATATAGCTAGTTTCACTACTGCTATTGGCATACTTCTATTCAGTTTGTATTGTGCGATTTATTTTGGCGACCCTTTAGCTTTTATCGAAGCACAGCGAGGATGGCGACCAACTCTAGGGTTTGATTGGCAGGGTTGGTTAAATATGTTCATGCAAATTGCCGTTGGCAGTAAAAATTGGCAATTTGGCTGGGTTCAAAACTCCTCTGGCGGGATTCAAGACCCCTGGTATCTCTTGTTATTTGGTGCGATTGTTGTCAGTGGCTATCTTTTATGGCATTTCCGTCAACGTTTTAGTTCTGTAAAATTATTTTATGGCTTTTATGGTTTAGTCTTATTTTTGTTGATTCTGGCAAGCGAACAGTGGATCGATAACTTCCTTAACTTGTTCATGGTCTTAGGTGGTGGCTGTGTGTTGTGGCGCTTACACAGGCAACTGACCCCAGTTACAGTTATTTATGGCTTTTGTGGTATTGGTTTGCTGCTAGCTTCTGGAGGCACTATCTCATTAAGCCGTCTCGCCTACGGTATTGTGCCTTTGAACATAGCAATTGGAGTGCTGCTATCTCGCCATCCTCGTCAGGGATATTTAATATTGGGAGCTTTTGTGATACTACTAGCCAAAATAGCTGTAGGATTTGCCCAAGAGCGTTGGGTTGGGTAGAAGGTTCGATCCATTATTGCTAAGAAATTGAATTTAAATTTCCTGATGAATGTATTCAATCAAACGAAAATAGCGATCACTTCATTATTTCTAGGTGTAGGTGCCATATCTTTTGGCTCTATTTTTATGAAATTGAGCGAAATTGAACTCACCCCCAGTGCCACTGTATTTAATCGCTTTTGGCTTGCTAGTGTGGTCTTCTTGCTCTGGCATGGATACAAGGCAATACGGCAGCGATTTTCCTTAGACAAACCTATAGAACAGCAACCCTACACCAGTCAGGATCTTTTGCTATTGCTAGGTGCTGGTATTCTTTGGGCTGCCACTTTAGTTTTGTTGGCTTGGTCGCTGACTCAAACTAGCCTTGCAATTTCTAGTGTGTTGCATAATCTCGCTCCCATATTTACTAGCTTAGGGGTGTGGCTGTTATTTCGTCAGGGTTTTGAGAACCAATTCCTGATTGGGATGATCATCGCCCTTGGCGGAGCGATCGCTATTGAATTTGAGGAGTTGCAAATTGCCACAGACGAGGTTCAAGGAAGCTTGGCTGCGATTGTTTCGGCGGTTTTCTTAAGTGCATACCTGCTGATCGTAGAAAAATTACGAACCAAATTTTCTCCGGCCACAACTGAATTGTGGATCTGTGCGATCGCGGCTTTAGCGATCTTCCCTATACTTTTGTTTACTCAAGATCAGCTTTTTCCTTCTACAGTCAGTGGGTGGCTTTGGGTAATTTTCTTGGCGCTGATTTGCCAAGTTTTAGGTCATGGGCTTTTGACCTATAGCCTTGCCAAGTTTTCCTCTGTGGTTGTCTCCTTGGTACATCTGTTAGAGCCAGTATTTAGCGGCATTTTCGCTCTTGTAATTTTTTCGGAAACATTAACTTTCTCAAATTGGGTAGGTTTCGCTGTAGTTTTAATAGGTTTATACTTAGCCGTATCTAGCCAAGAGGCTGTTAATTTGCCGTTCCAAGAATCAGTCAAAAATATAATTAACACTTTCGTTCAAAGTATGACGATCAAACTGTCATTACTAAAGCAACAATTCTCCAAAACACCAGCTTTATTAGGAACTGTCTCATTATTGTTTGCTCTAATTCCCATATCTTTAGCACCATCGCTGACCAAATTGTGTCAACAAGAAATTGGTGCAAATGCTGTAGTATTTCATCGCAGTTGGATTGCGACAGTTGTCTTTGGTTTTTGGAATGGACTTGAGGCTTTCCGTTACCAACAGTCTATTGAAGGAGGCAGGAGGCAGGAGACAGAAGGCAATATTACTCCTGCCTTGCTTGATAACCAATTTATAGAACAGAAGCCTTTTACAAGTCAAGAAGTGTGGCTATTGTTGGCAATGGGAACCTCTGCTGGAACTTACCTCCTCTTGTGGGCTTGGTCGCTGAGTCAAACTAGTGTTGCTAATGTAGCTTTACTATCTAATTTGAACTCCTTATTTGTTGCTTTGGCTGGGTATTTGTTATTTGGTCGGCGTTTCGACAACAGATTCGTGATTGGTCTGGTCATCGCTTTGGGAGGAGCGATCGCCTTTGAACTCAATAAGGTGCAATTTGCAACCGATCAAATATTAGGTGATGCATTAGCATTGCTAACTGCGGTTTTCATGGCTACATGTATGCTGCTGATAGAAAGACTCCGAACCAGATTTAGCACTGCAACTATCATGCTGTGGCGCTGTGGAGTGACAACAATGTTTCTACTACCCGTCCTGCCATTCCTCGAAGATAGACTATTGCCCTACTCCTGGACGGGTTGGTTTTTCATCATTTTCCAAGCTCTCTTCTGTCAAGTGCTGGGTCAGGGACTTTTAGCTTATAGTCTCAGTAGAATCTCTTCAGGCGTTGTCGCCGTCACGCTTCTTTTAGAACCAGTCCTAGCTTCCATTTTTGCTTGGTTCATTTTTTCAGAGCAAGTAGGTTTGTTTGATTGGGCCACTTTTGCCGTTGTTTTAGCGGGTATCTATCTAGCCCAATCTAGTCAATCGATTGTTCAAGTAACAAACGAAGGATAGTAGCAGTATGACAGCTAGTTAACAAAGATCAGCTGTTCCACATTTAACTTGTATAAGTAGTGTGGGCATATTGCCCAAACTATAAAACTTTAATGAAATTTATATTGGTGCGGGTGGGGTACTTTTGTACGTCACCAACTTAAAATCTGCTGTAGTATTTAGACACTGCCAACGAGACTGATACAATTTATGACGAAGGCTTCCGAAAAAACATTATTAAGATTAGTGAAATTTCCGTTTAATAAGTTCTTAAACTCTTTGCCATTCCCGGTTCCTGGATACTTGTTTATTGGGATTATATTAGCAGTGGTGATTCGATTGCTTTGTGTTCCAAATAAATCGGTGGATTACAAGTTTTTTTTAGCGCGTTGGTATGATTTCATTGCATCTCATGGTGGGTTAAACGCTCTTAAATATAGTTTTGCTGACTATACACCGCCCTACCTATATTGGATTTTAATTGCTGCCACCCTGCTTTCTGGATTGCCAAAAATTTTCACAATCAAGCTTTTTGCGATGACTGTTGATTTTCTTTGTGGCTTTTTAACTTATAAAATTGTAAAACTAAAATACCCAGATGGTAATAAACCCATCTTTGCTTTTCTGGTAGTTATTTTGAGTCCGACTGTGATATATAATAGTGCCCTCTGGGGTCAATGTGACAGCATTTATACAACTGGATTGATTGCCTGTATTTACTTTTTATCTATTCAAAAAGAAATTCCTGCCTTACTCAGTTTTGGTGTAGGGCTTTCTTTTAAGTTGCAAGCGATGTTTTTAGCACCTCTATTATTAACTCTTTTATTAAAAAAAAGAATTCATTGGTATTATTTACCATTAATTCCAGCGGTATATATAATTTTAGTTTTGCCATCGTGGTTGATGGGAAGACCAATACAAGAATTGTTATTAATCTACTTTAGCCAAGCTAATAAATACAAAGAATTGGCGAAAGGTGCACCTAATCTTTATCAATGGATTCCTAACAATTTTTATAGTATTGTTGTGCCTATCGGTTTAACGTTAACTGTATCTGCAATATTTTTCTTGGCATACATTGTTTATAAAAGTCAGCTCAAAATTACTCAAGATAGACTGATACACTTAGCCACCATCTCAGTTCTATTTATGCCATATATCCTGCCCAAAATGCATGAAAGATATTTTTATCCTGCGGATATACTTTCGATTATCTTTGCCTTTTACTTTCCGCGATATTTTTGGGTAGCTATAGTTGTGCAAATGGCATCATTTTTCAGCTATTTGGGAACTCCCATATTGATCAAATTATTTTCAGTACCTTTAGGTTTTGCTCTCTGGTTTGTTGTGCGAAAGTGCGATCTAATTTATCCAAAGCTAAATTTTAGAGAGTATGTACCTAAAGGATAAATTAATTAAGATGAAAAAAGTAAAATATCCTACATGTTTAACTTATGGTGAAACAAGTGTGAATTCTTTAGTCGAGCCGATAATTTTACTACCAGTTATATTAATTTGCTGTAAAGCCCCATTGTCTAATAGCAAATAAGATTTATTAAATAACATTTTTTGTAAAATTGGGACAGTTGTAGGAGTTACCTTACAATCGCAGTAAAAGTCTAAACTGGGACGCTCATAAGCAAAAGAAGTATAAATTTTTGTTCCTGGTGAAACATTTGCCCGAATTAATTCTGCTACTGGTTTAACTGGAAAAGCTTCCTTTAATTCCCAAATCCATGATTGCGAACTCATCAACAGTGCTAAAACTAAGTACATTCCAGAAAATAACACTGGAATAAAGTTGCGATCGCGTTGGCTAATTAACCAGACTACTGCACTCATACTTATTGCCAAAACAATGCTCATGACTATTAAAATAGGCTCTTTTTTTGCAAGAATAAAGTAAACACAACCTCCTAAACCAGCAATCGCAATAATAGCCATAAATCTTGTCCAAGTTCGCACCTTAAAATGACCGTACTGCCAAATTTCGCTAAGTATAGCACCAATTGCCAAAGCTAAAAATGGATATAGAGGCATAACATACCACGGAAGTTTAGTTCTCATTAAAGAGATACTTCCTAAATAAAAAATTGTGCCGATTATAATTAGATGACCCCAGGAAGTATGACGTTTTTTCCAAGCTAGATAAAAACCTGACGGTAAAAATAATAGCCACGGAAAACTATAC
The DNA here is from genome assembly GCF_036918245.1 of Nostoc sp. Classification (GTDB taxonomy): domain Bacteria; phylum Cyanobacteriota; class Cyanobacteriia; order Cyanobacteriales; family Nostocaceae; genus Nostoc. The sequence continues at coordinate 19,416 of NZ_JBALEF010000101.1, read as the reverse complement.
TTAATTAACTCAATTAAATAGTACCAAGGTGGCCCACTATGACCTTCAACAGATTGTGTAAGGCGATCAAAAGTTTGTGTTTGAAAGTTCACTTGGAAGAAAGTTTCGCCATAATGTTGCCATTGAGCAGCAAACCAAGCGATCGCTGGTGCATTTCCTAAAAACATTCCCACCCATAAATAGGGGCTTGTTAACAAAGCAAACTGCCGATCTGCAATCAGCAATAAACAAGCGATCGCCCCTAGCGGCAAAACTATCATCCCTTTCGTGAGAGTGATTAACCCTAGACAAAATCCCACACCGAGAGCATACCGACGATTCTGACGTGCTTTTAGCAAACAAAACAACAGCAGCAAGAAAAAGGTAATAGTTGTACCATCTAGCATTGCTAGCCTTCCGTGACGCACCACAGGCAACATCGTCAGGTAAACTAAAGCGCTAAACAGAGCTGGTAAACTTTGGTTAAAAAGCAAACATCCCACCAAGTAAAGCAAAGGCACTCCTAAAGCAGTTAACACTGCACCTGGTAGACGCGTTGTCCACTCATTCACGCCGCCGATTGAATAAGTCCAAGCAATTAACAAGTGCATCAGGGGTGGCTTATTATGATAAGGTTCTCCTCCCAAAGTGGGGTAAAGCCAATGCATTGAACCAAGTGGAGCACGCCAAATTTCACGAGCAACCTGTGCCACAGTACCTTCATCCCAATCTCTTAAAGGGGAGTTTCCCAAAAATATCAGCCATAGAAATAGAGATATTACCAGTAGGCTAAATAACCATTTCTTTTCTCGGAATAGACGCATATCTAAAATCGGGATAATCATCTCTCTCAAACCTCCAGGATATCCCCACTAAAGCTTGCTTTATATGGCATCATAGCAGTTTCGTAAACCAGTCTTATATTACAGCAAAGGCGGTTCAACACTTTGCCAAAAGAATAGATACTTTGAGATGATTTCATCATTTTTGAATAACAGATACAATTTATGACAAAAACTTCAGACAAGAGATTATTAAAATTAGTGAAATCTCCGTTTAATAGGTTCTTAAATTTTTTTCCATCTCCAGTTTCTGGATACTTAACTATTGGAATTATCTTAGCAGTACTGATCCGATTGGTTTGTGTTCCTAATCAATCATCGGATTATAAATCTTTCTTAGCGCCTTGGTATGATTTCATTGCATCTCATGGTGGGTTTAACGCTCTCAAATATAGTTTTGCCGACTATACGCCGCCCTACCTATATTGGATTTTAATTGCTGCCACCCTGCTTTCTGGATTGCCAAAAATTTTCGCAATCAAGCTTTTTGCGATGGCTGTTGATTTTATTTGTGGCTTTTTAACTTACAAAATTGTCAGACTGAAATACCCAGATGGTAGTAAACCAATCTTTGCTTTTTTGGCAGTTATCTTGAGTCCAACTGTGATATATAATAGTGCCCTCTGGGGTCAATGTGACAGCATCTATACAACAGGGATGATTGCTTGCATTTACTTTTTATGTATTCAAAAAGAAATTTCTGCCTTACTCAGTTTTGGTGTAGGGCTTTCTTTTAAGTTGCAAGCAATGTTTTTAGCACCTTTATTATTAGCTCTTTTGTTCAAAAAAAGAATTCATTGGTATTATTTACCATTAATTCCAGCAGTATATATAATTGCAGTTTTACCGCCTTGGTTGATGGGAAGACCGATACAAGAATTGCTATTAATCTACTTTAGCCAAGCTAATAAATACAAAGAGTTGGCTAAAGGGGTGCCTAATCTTTATCAATGGATTCCTAACAATTTTTATAATATTGTTGTCCCTATAGGTTTAACATTAACTATATCTGCAATATTTTTATTAGCATACATTGTTTATAAAAGTAGATTAGAAATTACTCAAGATAGACTGATACACTTAGCCACCATCTCAGTTTTGTTTATGCCATATATCTTGCCCAAAATGCACCAAAGATATTTTTATCCTGCCGATATTCTTTCGATTATCTTTGCCTTTTACTTCCCTCGATATTTTTGGGTAGCTATAGTCGTGCAAATGGCATCATTATTTAGTTACTTAGGAACTCCCATATTTATCCAGTTATTTTCAGTACCTTTAGGTTTTGCTCTCTGGTTTGTTGTACGAAAGTGCGATCTGATTTATCCAAACTTACAAACTGGATTTAACTCTAATCTAAATCAAAAGTTTTAATAATGGTGAGTAGGATTGAAATAACAAAAAAACTGCCAAAAATGAATAATATCAAAGTAATTATTGGCATTAGTACCTTAATTTTATTTATCTCCAGCAGCTTCCGACACGAATTATTTAATTCATCTGGGGATTTAGCATTTTTTGACCAATGTATTTACTTAATTAGTCAAGGAAAACCGCCAGTTTCTTCTGTACTTGGTTTTCATGTTTTAGCCGATCATGCTGCTTGGATTTTATATCCTTTGGCTTTATTGTACAAAATTTATCCTAGTGTTTATTGGCTGTTTGCAGTACAGTCTATTGCTTTAGCATTAGGTGCTTTACCTACATATTTTCTGGCGCTGCAAGCAGGTTTAAAAGAAAATTTAGCAGTCGCAATAGTGGCTGTATATCTAATGTATCCGGTGGTTTACAATAGCAATCTCTGTGATTTTCACCCAGATACGATCGCAGTCCCTGCACTTTTGTTCACAGTTTTGACTGCTAGATCGAGAAAAATAGCTTGGTTTTGCCTCAGTATTCTTGTGGTATTGGGTTGTAAAGCTGTATTATCGCTGACTGTAGTGGCTATGGGGATTTGGTTACTCTTGTTTGAAAAGCGACGTTTATATGGTGCGATCGCAATTATTAGTGGGACAATATGGTTTTTGATTGCTAACTGGATTATTATCCCTTATTTTGGTACTGAAGCTGCGTTACTTAACCGTCATCTTTATCGCTATAGCTATTTGGGAAACTCATTTTCCGAAATGCTACAAATATTACTTTTTCAACCAAAAATTATTTTTAACAATCTGTTTTCAATTATAAATTTAGAATATTTATGTTTTTTATTCTTACCTGTTATTTGGGGTTTAAGATCACAATACCTCATACCTTTGATAAGTATAATTCCTTGCATAGCACTAAATTTACTTGCTGATCATCCTTCACAAAAAAATCTAGTTTTACATTATTCTTTACCAGCAATTCCATTTCTTATTTTAGTTTTAATTGCCAGCCTAGCAGCAGGTAAAGCATGGTTAAAACAAAGACGAGCAATTATTTTGTGGTCTTTAGTTTGGTTTTTGGTTTTTGGTAAATATGGTTTCTTTAGCTCAAAATATCTCCACAATATAGATAATTGGGCAGCTACAAAAGAGGCGATCGCTTTAGTGAAGACTAAAGATAGCGTTTTAACTACAGATATAATTAGTCCACATTTAACCCACAGACAGTTAATTAGTTTTAAATATAATCCTTCTCAAAATATTGCTGAATTGAACAAGTTTTATTATGTCTTGCTCAATGTTCGCCACCCAGGCTGGGCTGCAACTTCAGAATCTCTTTCTAACTTACTAAATATATTGAAAAATCAGTCAATTTTTCACTTAGAATATCAACAAGATGATGTATATCTTTTTGAAAAAACTATTAGTTAACAATACTCTTTTTACTGAAACTGGCTCAATAACCAAGCTCCAACTTCAGATTGATTAATCTCACGGCTACGGCGTAAGGCTTCCTCTAAAATTGCAATCGCCAGCCCAGGTAATACCTGTGATTCCTGGATACGTTTACTACCTTGCTCTGCCATAGCATAGGCAATGATTTGGGCATTTTGCACATCCACTACCCAGTATTCAGCAATACCCAACTCTTCATAGAGCGATCGCTTTGTACCTAAGTCATCCAGCAGCGATGTTTTAGCAATCTCAATCACCAAATCCGGTGCAGGATACCGATCAAGGTTGACAATCCCTGTACCTGCTGGGATAGCTTGGGCGCGTTCTCTGAGGTAATACGCCACATCGGGCTGACAATCCTGAACACCAGTTTTACGAAAGGTGGTTGTGTCTAAACCTGTGGCTGCAATGCTTTTAAGTGCTGCAAATAGAGTCACTGCAAAAATAATTACAACATGGTCTTTACCATGATCAAAACTAACTGGTGCTATCTCCAGCCTCATGTGTCCCTTATAGTAGTAACTCTTTGCCTTCTCGTTGAGCAAGTTGGTGACTATCTGCTCATACTCCTCCCAAGAAGTGTAAATCCATGTATCTGTCGGTAGCTGGGTTTGTAAATCACTCATTGTCTAACCCTCCCGCCAAAAGGAAAACTTTTATTTCTCGGCAAAGTCAAAATTCGCTTGGGTTTCTTGACTTCCAGAATAGTATATGACGTAAATATATGCTGTATTGGGATAATTCTATTGAATTGACTCCATACATTCTCAGCTTTTACTGATTAGAACACTAAAATTGAGTCTCTGAACTCGGAAGTTCGACCTTTTTGCTCGACCGTTGAGCCTCTGAACTCGGAAGTTGAACTTTTTTGCTCGAACGTTGAGCCTTTGAACTCGGAAGTTCGACCTTTTTGCTCGAACGTTGAGCTTCTGAACTCGGAAGTTGCACCTTTTTGCTCGAACGTTGAGCCTCTGAACTCGGAAGTTGCACCTTTTTGCTCGAACGTTGAGCCTCTGAAGTCCAAGTTTCGGGTTCTGAGGTTAAAACTTGAAGGTATAAGGTTGGATGATAGTGATTGAAGAGGCGGTTTTCTGATTACCAAAAAGGTGATTGAGCTATTTTTTCTTCAATTTTGGAGTTAAATGCTCTGGAATGTTCTCTAATTGAATTGCATTACATCCAAATTTATAAGCTATTTCAATTGACTTCCCCGCTCCAAGAGCATCATAGAACCCTGTGGCAAACTTGATCGCAGCAGTATCTCCTACTGAATCGCTCATACCAATTACATAGTTAATATGCTGGACAATTGCGTTTGCTTGCACCTCAGAAAGGCAAGCATTGAGAAGAACACATTCTACATGTTCAGCAAACAGTTCAAATAAACTTGCGAGAGCCTCTGTACTCACTAGTTTTGATTTACCTTCTTCGTCTTCTACCACTAGTCCTTTATCTCCAGCTCCATGCCCGCAGAAATGGACAATCTGTGGTTGAGTATCTAATAAAGCTCGACGTAAATCATCAGTCCTAACAGCCCCTCTCTTCTCTAATCTGAATTGGTCACGTTTCTGAGATCGACGTAATCCCTCATCAACTTCACGCGCCTCTTTATCCAGGCGTAATCTTGCCTCATCAACTGGGCTTGATGCCAAGATTAGAATTGTTTTCATAGTCTGTGATTCCTTTTTGCTAACAATCTGGAGAATCTGCTCTGGTTGAAGTGGTTGCCAAGTTTGGCGACGAGTTAAAGCTTTAGCCTCTAGCAATCTCCATTGCAATTTATCTTTCATCTCTGGAAGCTCACGGATAATTTTGCGAAGTGCTTCACAGCCTTGAGGAGTACCACGTTCTTGTAGACGCTGTGGAATATAGTCTTTCCAAGTTTTGATGTTGTGTTCTTGTACGCTTTCGACGTATGCTGATATACCTGTAAGTTTTTCATCTTCAGAAATGTTTTGTTTGTTGCCATCTGAGTCAGGATATTGCTTGGTAAGAAAGATATATAAATCTGCTATATGTTGTTCAGGTACACGCTGTTCTATACTCCCGCTATATTCAACTGAGGCTGTTATCTTTTCAATAACTTCTCGACCAAATTCGGTATCTTGCTGAATAGCAGGCCAAACAACTGACCAGCCTGCATCTTCTGCATAGAGCATAAGCGCACAAGCTGCTGCAATTGCTTTTGCTCTTTCCTCGCTACTGCTCGGAAGAGGTGAAGTAATTAGAGATTCTGCAAACACTTTAGCTTCAATAAATCCATATCTCAGTAAATTCTCAAGTAAATCACCTAGACTTTTATCAGTTAATTCTTTTTCTTGAACTTTATCGAATATTGCCTCGCCTAAGTTTTCATCCCAGCAATTTTTGATGAAGCGGTTGATTTCAACAAAACCATGTTCTCGATTCTGTTTTTCAATTAATATGATTAAGACTTTAATAAATTCGCTAGGAGCATTTTCATAGGCTTTGTTAATCAATATCTGTCGATGCTCTTGGTCTTCAGTTCTTCCTTCGTTGGGATATGCAAGAATTATTGCTGTCCACTTTTGCCATTCCTCGGCCGATAGAGTGAAAATAAAGCTTGGTGCTTTTTGTAGCAACAGACTTAATGCTTGATAACCTAATAGTGCAGAGCAGCGAAAATTATTTGTACCCAGCCAAGCTTGATTTTCTGAATCACCATCACTCAGATACAGCCTTGCAGCATTAAGAATTTTTTCTTTGGTTGAATCTTCTGCCTCAATCCAACCAGGAAGATTTGTCAAACTAGATCCAAATGGATCACCATAATGAGTATAATGAGTACTATCAGTTTCAAGAGTTAATTCAAAGCATAAAGAACACCAAAGATTAGACTGACCAGGCTCAATTTTACTCAAAGTCTCAAGCACTCGCTCCCTTGGCGGAGGTTCTAAAAGAGGTTGCTTCTCGCCTTCGTCTAGCCCTTCTTGTTGTTCTATATATCTTGCTTGTTCCTGCTGCGCTCTTAGTGAGCCTAACTCAATTGCTTCGATCACAGATTCAAACTCTTTTCTTAGTATTAAGTTGGTCTGGCTTACTGTAAGCACAGCATCTAGATTCTCAAATTCCAATTGAGTCAGTCTAAAATTCAACCGGATCAACTTTGCCCAAATTATTTGATGTTGTTCAAAATTCCACCGGATCAATTTTGCCCAAATCCTTTGATGATGTTCAGTTTCTGTTTTTTGGAGACATTCAATTAACCATGTAAAATCTTGCTTAAAAACAATTCCTGTTCTGTGGCTAATTAACCACCGAGGCTCTTTGTCTGATTCTGGAATGATAGAGATAATTGATTCTACAAGTTGACGGCGTTTGTGAACATCATCCTTTAAAACCTGGCTAAAGGATATTGTTTTATATGAATTATCATATACAATTACATCACGGTTATTAAGCCGCAAAAAAGCAACTCTAGCAAATGCCTGCATTACTTCTGGTTCATTCAAATTATCCCAGGCTTTCAACATAATTGCATCTGACAACTGCCCAAAAGGATAATGTAAATCGCGTCTTTTAACTTGTTTTTCTAGCCATCTTAAAGCTACTGGTAAATCAGATATTTGAAGATGTTCTCCAAGCTCTTTTGCTACAAAATACTGATATCTCCCACCAATGGATTTAGATACTGGCTGTATTAAGGTAGTAAAAACCTCTTCTGCTGTTATATTGCTTGGCCAAACTGCTCGTAGTCCACAACCTTTTAGCTGTTCTTCTACATCATTTTGGATTTTAGCAACTGCTAAAGGTTTTAATCTTGCTTTGGTTTTCTCATCACCAAGATTGCATATAGCCACTGCTGCATTGATGCGAACCGAAGAATGTTGCTGAGGATCAAGAGCAATATCGGCAAGATATTCTTGTACGGCTTTTACATTACAGGCTTCTGCAATATCAATAGCTATGTTTTTTGCATTTATACTCTTTGTTGAATCACAAATATAAGGTTGAAGCTGATCGAGTAATTTAGGGTGATTTAGATTTTGGTATAGCCAAGTATGATATTGGTGCGTTAATTTTTCCTCATTGTGTAATCTTAGAAGAGATTCAACCAGAGATGCTTTATCAGCATCGCTGACAGTGGCAACATCGCTTTGAAGTAGTACATCGGGATCTGTTTTCATTACTTCCCTAAAAATTTCAGGAAGCATACCAGCTAGCCAAGCAGCAGTTTCATGAAGCTGGGGAATAATCTTGCTGTCAGAATCATCAGGATGAACTATAAGTTTTAGTATTTGAGATAGTTCTATTTGACGTTGTGTTAGATACCATGCAGCCAGAAACTCAGCATAGGTTTGGTGTGCCCATCCCATACGACTTAATTCACCACGAGATGAGAATAAACCAGTATCTAAAACTTCTTCAACAGCTTCTTCATTAATTTCAAACTCTCTACCGTCAACGCTTTCGATTCCTTGGCATATCTTTTCAATAAGCACGTAATCGTCATCATCTGGAACATCGCTCTGAATACCAGTCCGGATAACAGATTTATTGCCAAAAATCATGATCGCTGCAATCCTAGCGGCAACCATTAAACGTTGTTGCCGCTTAAGATTACCTTTTAATTTCGATGAAATCCGGCTCTTATTCCGTTCTTCACAAAGCCAGAGACATCCTTCAAGATAAAGTTTATGCAACCTTTGATTAGGAGGAAATTTACCATCGTAGCTACGATAAGTTTTAATCAGAAATTCTAATGTAATTGGTTTAATAGCCAAAGGTACAACATTTCTCCTGTTAATTTCTTCTAGAAATGCTTCAGGATTATCGATGCCTTCAATCTTTGCGGCTTTACTCACATCTACACGCCGAAGTGGAGCTAGTTCATAAATTCCTACACTATCTTTACCCCAAAGTTGTTTCAATCCTTCTTCTAGGACTGGTTGCCAAACAGCCGTTCGGCAGGCAATACGAAGATGTAAACGCTGGATATGATTCTGATAAAGTTTGAACTCGTCAACTAGGAGCGTTGCTAATGTATCTATTCGTAGCAAGCATTCATCAAGACTATCTAAAAAAATATGTAACTGGTAAGTGCCTTTTAGCCATTGAGTAAATTCTGGGCTGTCAAATAATCTGCGAACCAGTCTGTCTTCACTTCCATAGGAACGGATATCTAACGAAAGTACCTGACCACCTTGTTTTTGAATTTCGCTAATAATTTCATTTTGCTCTGCCTCTATGGTATGGCTTTTGCCAATTCCTGGTTCACCCAAGAGTGCTAAACATGGTAAGTCGGATATAGCCTTAAAAGTTACAAGGTCTGGATTATAGATGTGTCCCCCCTCTGCTTCTGGGTCGCACAGATAACCACCACAAACCAGATTAATGCTACCTGAGCGACTACACCAGAAGCGTTTCCAACCGTAATCTTGACTGGACATTTTCACTGAGAAAAGACAGAAAACTTTTTTACTATGTTAGCTTAGTCAAACTCTTAATGATGCCACATCAGAGATAAGCTTTCAGGATAAAATGCTTCTGCGATCGCTCTCAAAATCTCAACTTTCAACCTCTGAACTCGGAAGTTCCACCTTTTTACTCGAACGTTGAGCCTCTGAACTCGGAAGTTGCACCTTTTTACTCGAACGTTGAGCCTTTGAACTCGGAAGTTGCACCTTTTTACTCGAACGTTGAGCCTTTGAACTCGGAAGTTGCACCTTTTTACTCGAACGTTGAGCCTCTGAACTCGAAAGTCCGACCTTTTTACTCGAACGTTGAGCCTTTGAACTAAAAAAATGAAGCTCAGAACTCGAAATGTCGTGTTTTTAACTCCAACATTCAAATTTTGAGCTTTAACCTTGCATTTTTTAAGTGCAACTACTGAGCTATTTTCTACAACGCTGCTTTTTGAGACTTGGATTTTCCAGGTTTCCGAGCAAATCGTTGTCCCATTTCCACAACCACTGCATCTAAACCCGCGCCTTGTCCACTGGCTTTAGCGTAGTTATACACCTGCAACGCGGCTGCATAAGCTTCACTACCGACTGCAAGAGATGTATCATCCACCAATTCTTGTAACTGCGTCAACGACAACAGCACCGGATACAACGCTTCAAATAATTGCACATCCTTCCGCATCTCTTCCAAGTCGAACGATCGCGGTAAAAACTCTGGGTTCTGCGCCGCCACCTCTAATGCTTTGCTTACAAACGCCCGACTCTTATCTCCCATCTTGGGTAAAGTCTTGCGATCGTCGGAACTCAAATCAACTAAAAATGGTAGCTTTTCTTTAATGGTGGTAATGGCTTGCAACACAGCATCTCTGTCTGTTTGTACCAAGGTTGCACTAATTGGGGTCGTAGACATAGAAATCACTCTCCAGTATGTTTATTAAATCTAGAGTTCCCACATATACAACCAAAATCAATACGCTTCCTTTGCTTAAGACTTGATCCTCCCTAACCCTCCGATAAATTGGAGGGAATTAGAGCAAGCCTTTATATTAAGCCCCCCAATTTATCGGGGGGTTGGGGGGATCTTCCGGGATCATCGTAACAATGACTTATTCGGCGTTAACTGGCTCTCAAAACGGCTGTAAACAACTTCGGTTGGATACCAAGAAGAAAACCAGTACAAATCTTGAATAACTTTGCAATAACTACTCCCATCTACTAACTCAAAGTGAACCAGACCTAAATTATTAAATCCAACTACTTCTCGCCCCTCCTGAACCCAACGAAATTTCCAAAACATTAGGGGTTGTAACCATTTCCATTTGGCATTTTCGGCTCGTTTCCAGGGAGCTATCAACGATAATATATCTGCTGTGCAGGCATAAGCCTGAACGCTGTTTCGAGGTATCCACTCCAACACACAATGCCACTCAGAGTTAGTCAGCAACTGGCGATTATGGTGTAATTGTTTCTCTGAAATTTCTACCATATTGGGTGGATTGATCCAACCTATCCAATGTCGTACCTTTTCTGGTAGTAGCCAATCTTTCAATCGTGTATGAATCAGCCGCGTCAAAATCTCTTCATTCTTCAATGCACTAGCGGTTAATTGCACTAAAACAGACTGTAATTTGGAATGATTGCGTGCATAAGACAAGTGAGCAACAGAACTGTAGTGAATATCTCCTGATAGAATAACGACTTGTTGACGTTCCTCAAACAAAGTAGTTAAAAATCCCGCCAGTGCTTCAACATTAATGTTCCAAGCATCTCCAACATCGGTTGAAAAAACTTTCTCCTGTTGTAAATTCCAATGGTGAATCCAATCAATTACTTGTAATCCAAATACATTGGTGGGCGCAATCACAAATGTAGTTTGAATCTGAGTTTGTTCAACTATTTCTTGCAAAGGTAAAACTAGTTGTTGCTTAAAGGCTTTTGGACACAGCAGCATCGGCGGCGCTATTGGTTTTTGATCGGCTGGATAACCCCGCCAAGTGCGTGTATCCAGCACAATTACTTCATGGCGATCGCTCCTGACTATGTAGTTCCAAGTGATTGCTTCAGGATGTCGATCCAGAATGAATACTGCACCGTCTCGGACTAAAATAGGTAAGTCTGTGTGGGGATCGTAGGCTGGCATACCTACATAGTGAGCGATCGCCTGATCAGCCTTTGCATCTCTCCCTTGAGAAGCTGACCAAGCTTGTGCAGCCGCCAACAGCTTTTCACCGGATTTACCTTCTGCAAATTGCTCAGGCGTATTGCCCCAACCTTGAAATACTGTGTAAGCTAACAATGCATTTTGGACTATTCTTCGCCCCAAGGGACGCCCTAATACTCGCAAACACCAAGCTTGGTTCAAATTCCAGTCATCAGTAACATCATGATCATCAAAGATGGTGTACATGGGAATATTGGCAAGGGCGCGGCGCACTTTCCCAAGGGTATAAATGAATTGTCGCAAATGCCGCACTGCCCGATTCCAGTGCTTGATAGCTTTGCTCTTGCGCGTTACTTCGTGTCCTTTGGGAAATGCGACCGGCCAGCACACTGGCGACCAAGCTAGTAAATAAGTAGCGTAATATTCACCCAGGCTGAAAAGATGACTGTTAACTTTCTCAGCTTTATTATGTAATCCTGCGGTCAAGCCGGCTTGATTTGTTGCAACTTCAGCCCTCTGTCCAGGGGGTAGTTGCTGGGGAGTCCAGTGCACTCCATTCACAGGAAGTTGTTCTTCCCAACCCAAGAGGGCATCACCAAGAGTACTGGCAACCCACAGGGAGGGATCTGCTACATCGTCGCCATAAATTTGATCTCCGGTGAGGAATAGCTGGTGCGGACGGTGTTGGGGTTGATTTGCTTTTGCCTCAATCAAACTGTCGAGAATCGGCAGTGCGTCAAATCCATGACCATGAGGTTTACGGCAGGAAGCATGGATAATTTGCAAATCTTGCAGACGGTTTGGCGGCAGAACAAAGGTTGGTTTTTGATGTTCAAAGTAGCTGATGCTGACTGTAGGAGAGGAGTTTGAGCATAATGCTTGCTGTAGCGTTTGCTGCGTTTGGTCAGCGAGAGTAAATTGAAGGTCGTATGCATAGATGCGGTTATTAGTTAAACGATGCCCCTCCATAGACCGAGCCGTTATAGCAACAATGTGAAGGTACTTGCCCAAACCGACGGTAGAGTGTTGCCCTTCTAATAAGCAATTTCCTAATGCTTCACTATCATTTGTTGTGCTATAAACTTTGAGTTCTACTTGACAAGACTGTTTCAGTGCCACCCATACCGTCACTGAGTCGAGTTCAGTATGTTTTAGAATGGGCCCCGCCAAAATCAACGGCATTTCTTGTAGAAACTCGCCTCCAGCTTGGTACTTCATTAAATTCAGACATCAATTCCTATCTGTTTAACTTTATCAGTCGATAGAGCAGTTGATTGTAGTCTAAATAATAAAGAATAGGCCAGATAATTCAAAGTTCTGAGCGCTGACTTCCAGCGCTCAGACTTTTGTGCATCTTACAAGAATTATTCTTTTTACGACTTACACAAAAACCCTCCCAAACTCTCATTCCTCCGTGACCTCTGCGTCCTCTGTGGTAGCCTGCGGCAAGCCACAACTCTTGGAGACGCACTCGCGTTCGTGTCTACGTTTTCCGTTCCCTTTGCGTAAGTCCTAATTTTAATTAATTCCGAGCGATACCTTCTTGACGCGCTGCTTGTTGTACAGCAGCAGCAACAGCAGTGACGACGCGCTCATCAAAGACGGAAGGGATAATATGTTCCCGATCCAAGTCTGAAGGCTTAACTAAAGAAGCGATCGCACTTGCAGCTTCTAGGTACATTGTGGTGGTAATTGCCTGTGCCCGACAATCTAAAGCACCACGGAATACCCCAGGAAAAGCTAAAACGTTATTGATTTGATTCGGGTAATCACTGCGACCGGTAGCGATCACAGCTACATCTTTGCTGATTAATTCTGGCTGAATCTCTGGAATGGGATTTGCCATTGCAAACACAATTGCATCTTTCGCCATCGATTGCACCATTTCTGGTGTCAAAACTCCCGGTGCGCTGACTCCAATAAATACATCTGCCCCTTGCATTGCACCCGCTAATGTACCCTGCGCTTTCACGGCAAATTCGAGTTTTTCTTCTGTCAAATCGCTACGACTAGTAGAGATAATCCCTTTAGAATCGCACATCCAGATTTTTTCTGCCCCAGCTTTACGGAGTAACCGAGCGATCGCTACTCCCGCCGCCCCAGCACCGTTAATCACGATCTTGATTTCTGCTAAGGACTTATGTACCAGTTTCAGGGAGTTAAACAACGCTGCCAAGGTGACAATTGCTGTACCATGTTGGTCATCGTGAAAAACGGGGATATCTAACTCTTCGCGCAATCTTCTTTCAATCTCAAAGCAGCGAGGTGCAGCGATATCCTCTAAATTCACACCCCCAAAAACTGGTGCGATATTCTTGACTGTCTGGATAATTTCTTCTGTATCTTGGGTGGCGAGACAAATGGGAAAAGCATCCAGCCCCGCAAATTCCTTAAACAGCATTGCTTTACCTTCCATGACTGGTAAGGCTGCTGCTGGGCCGAGATTTCCCAATCCCAAAACGGCACTACCATCGGTAACAATGGCAACAGTATTTTGTTTGATGGTTAATTTGTAAACTTCTTCTGGATCTTGAGCGATCGCTGTACAAATTCGACCAACTCCGGGTGTGTAAGCCATTGCTAAATCAGACACACTTTTTAAGGGAATTCTGCTAGTAATGCTGATTTTGCCACCGCGATGCAAATTAAAGGTGCGATCGTAAACGCTGAGTAACTTGATGTCTGGCAATGCTTTTACTGCTTGCACAATGGTTTCAGCATGTTCGGTACTAGCAGCATCCACAGTCAGATCGCGGGTGGATTCTTTGCGGGTTTGCTCGATTAAATCAATTTGACCAAGATTACCGCCAGTGGTTGCGATCGCCTGGGTTATCGATGCTAACATCCCTATACGATTGGGAATCTGCAAGCGCAGTGTCAAACTAAAACTAGAATTAGGAGTTAGGTCTGCCATGTTTATTTTGGATTTTAAGTTTTAGATTTTATATTGAATTGAGACGAAAATTAAAATCTGAGATTTATAGTCAGTGGAAATACAATAAATCTTAATTCTGGAGATAACCGTCAGTAGTTAGTTTACTCACTACTCACAGTCAGTTTTGATAATTATTTTTATTTATACCAATGCATTTACTAATATAAATGAGTAACAATTTAGTAATTGTACCCAAATACACCAGATATTTTCTTAGAATTTTATCTCTGTAAATATTTGTATATTTAATATTATTCGTATGAATTTTTACCCAGATCACCGCTCAACAAACTCCGTGTGTTCTTTTGAATTTAACCCTTGTTGCAGCACTGCTAAAACTGTCGTCATATCCCCTGTAAGGAGTGAGGTGACAGCTAACCACAAACCTGGAAATACTATACTTTTAATCACACCATCTGCATCCGCCACGAGTGGTAAATATTCACCATTTTGCAAACAGAACCAGTCAAGTTTATTTTCCAAAGTCTGCCATACGATGTATTCCTGCACTCCGTTGCGACGGTAAGCGCGTTTTTTGTCGTATAAATCAATAGATGCACTACTGGCTGCTACTTCTGCTACTAATTCCGGTGCGCCTTCTACGTAATCATCTTCACTTATTTGTGCCTGTCCCCTGTTTGGTTTATCAATCAACAGCAAAACATTAGGCTGTGGTTCATTGTCTAAATCCAAGCGCACGGTAGCATTGTCACCTAGCGCTAAACCTGGAGTGCAAACTTGATAAACTCCCAACCAGGTAATTAACTGTCCATGAGGTTGGCCATGACTTCTAAAACGCAGGGGTGATGCCACATAAACGACTCCTTCGATTAATTCTGCTTTTTTATCGGGCATTGCTGTATAACGACGCTCGAATTCGTAGCGGGTTAAGCGATCGCCACTTTCTAAGGGAGGAATAAAAGCGCTATTATTTAAGCCATGTTCCACAGAAGCAGCCATTACCTGATTCTTCATCCGCAGGAGTTGTAGCTTGAATCTAACATAGTGGAGCGTGATATTTTCCACAAGCCGCCGAGAGGACGTCTACGTAGATGAGAAAATGAGAGCAAGCAATAAAAATCTTTCTCATTTAACCATGACAATCATCTTTACAGAAGCTGACTTTGATGAACTATGGCAAGAGGGTTTAGAAACGGGTAAAATTGCCTGCCAATCCAGCGATTCTGAATATATTGAAACGTGGCAACATCCACTTAAAAAAGGGTTGATTCAAGTCATGAATCTACATCCTGGACTTTACTTACAGATTGGTAATTATGAAACTCCAATAACTTGGGGAGACGAGGGTCAACATTGTGAGTCTTTTCCCTTGACTTTAGCTTTTATAATGGCAGGTGGTTGTAGAGAACAAATTTATGGAATTAAAGAGGATAATTGCGAACAGGCGGGAGAAAGCTATTTATTTTTTCTGCCTGGAACTCGTGAAATTGAGGTACATCCTACCGGACTTTTACAAAATATCCGAATTCGAGTGGAATCTCATTTATTGCGAACTTTGTCTGTTGGACAGGAAGAATCTCTCCCTGAATTACTCCAGTCCTTCTTAGAAGGTGATTCAGCGCCTCTATTTCATCAAGATGTTGGCAAGATGACGCCAGCTATGCAACTAGCAGTGCGACAAATTATTCATTGTCCTTACCAAGGGATGATGAGGCGTGTTTATCTAGAAGCAAAGACACTAGAATTAATTGCCTTACAGTTTAGCCAAATAGTTGAAAGTAATAAGCCTAAACATCAATCCATTAATCTAAAACGGGATGAGTGCGATCGCATTTATCAAGCCAGGGAGATTTTAATCAATAATCTCTGCAACCCACCATCTTTAATAGAGTTAGCACGGCAAGTAAGACTGAATGAACGCAAACTCAAGCAAGGATTTCGTCATGTATTTGGTAATACCGTTTTTGGATACTTGCGTGATTATCAAATGCAGCAAGCACAAGACCTATTATTAGATAGCAATATGACTGTTGCAGGAGTTGCAGCAACATTGGGCTATGCCAGTCCTACAGCTTTTTGTGCAGCTTTTCGACGTAAGTTTGGCATCAATCCCAAAGCTTACCAGATCGCGGGTAGAATCTTTTAGAGTTAAGTTTCCATCACTTTAGCTATATTTCCATTTTCTGCGATATAGCGATCGCAGACGCTTTTTACTAGGCGTTTTCTGGTTAATTAGCAAAGTTATTCATCATAAACAGTCCGGCTGGAAGAGAAAAAAGTCCGGCTGAAAGAGAAAATTATCACCTAAATCCCATATATTATTTGCAAATCTTTTTTAATTAGCTTTAAAAAAGTCAGGCATTATTGCCAGTCAGTGGAATAAATGTGGTGTGTGTGACGACTATGTGCAAACGACAACTTTTCATAGTGAGTGTACTTTCTGTGCTGCTAACTCAGCCAGCTTTTGCAGATGCAATTAAGCAAATTCCTCAAGCAAAGAAGAGAGAGTCAGTAGTGGCTAAAATCCCGCGATTGAGTGAAATTGATAAACCCGCGACCAGTATTCAAGAGTGGTTATCTCAATCTTCAACTCCTAATGCTCAATCTTCAGTGCAGGTAACAGGAGTACGCGTTAACAGTACCAACACTGGCATAGAAGTGATTCTTGAAACCAAGGAAGGTGAAAAACTCCAGCCAACAAGTCGCAATCAGGGAAACACATTAATTACAGATATTTCTAATAGCCAATTAGCTTTGCCAAATGCGAAGGAGTTTCGCTCAGATAATCCAGTAACGGGAATTACTGCTGTTACTGTTACCCAGGTGGATGCCAATATTATTCGGGTGACAGTGACGGGTGAGGCGGGAGTGCCAAAAATTGAGTTGTTTGATAGTGATGAAGGTTTGATTTTTGGTTTAACCCCAACTATGTCTGCTGCACAGCAACCCTCAACGCCACAACCGCCAACCGAAGAGAAGCCTACAGAAGAAAATCAGCCGGAAGAACCAGCAGCTTTTACTGACGAACCGATCGAACTGGTGGTTACAGGTGAGCAAGACGGATACACTGTGCCAGAAGCATCAACTGCAACTAGGACTGATACACCTTTACGTGATATTCCCCAGTCGATTCAAGTGATTCCTCAACAAGTGATCAAAGATCAGGGTATTACGCGAATTACTGATGCGACTCGCAACGTTTCAGGCACAACGCTCGCATCTGGCTACGGCAACCTGATCGGAGATGTCCGTGTTCGTGGCTTCTACAGTGGTTTCTTAAGGGATGGATTTGCCACTCAGCCTTTCTTCGTCGATGGTGGCAATATTGAACAAGTAGAGGTATTAAAGGGGCCTGCTTCGGTGCTATACGGGGCATTAGAGCCAGGTGGAATTGTGAATTATGTCACCAAGAAACCCTTGAGTACTCCTTACTATGCAGTCGATTTAACTGCCGGAAGCTACGACTTCTACAAAAGTACGATCGATTTGACTGGGCCCCTTAGCAATGACAAACGATTGCTGTACCGCTTGAATGTTTCCTATGAAAACTCCGGTAGCTACCGAGATTTCATTGACAATGATATCGTTTTTATCGCTCCCGTTGTCACCTATCAGGTTAGCGACTCAACCGACATCACCTTAGCCTATGAATATCTAAACGCGAAACTAGGGTTCGATCGCGGCTTGCGACCTGTCTCTGCCTTTTTAAAAGTGCCCATAAATCTGAATATCGGCGAACCTGATGATTTTCAAGACAACGAGGAGCACCGCCTCAATTTAACGCTGAATCATCGGTTTAATCAGAATCTACGCCTCAGAAGCGGCTTTCTCTACCTCTCTGAGAAGTACAACAGTCTTGTAACTCAACCTGGAGAACTGGCCGCAGACGGTCGCACGTTAACAGAGCGATCGTACTTTGGCGGTCCGAGTGACGTTGATAACTATGCGTTGCAAACGGATTTGATTGGTGATTTCAAAACTGGTTCGATCGCCCATCAACTGCTGTTGGGGTTGGAATGGCGCAAAAGGGATCAGGCTGATCAGGGTATCGGCGGGGTTTATGAGGGGTCATTCGATATTTTAAATCCAGCCTATGGCTTACCACGCATAGCAAATCCCAATAGTTTCTTCGAGCAAACTACCACCACCACCGGCATTTACCTGCAAGATCAGGTGACATTGCTCCCAAATCTCAAATTACTAGCTGGCGGCAGATATGATTTTGTGGAATACAGTAGTGGGGACGGTCAATCCGCGCCGACTGAATTTTATGATAGTGCTTTTTCACCCCGCGTTGGCATTGTCTATCAACCGATTGAACCGATTTCGCTCTATGCCAGCTACAGTAGTTCCTTTGTTCCCAATAATAATTCTAGAACTGTCAGTGGACAACCGCTAGAGCCTTCGCGCGGGACTCAGTATGAAGTAGGCATTAAAGCTGAACTTTTTGATAAACGATTGTCAGCCACGCTTGCAGTGTATGACATCAGCAAAACCAACATTCCGACTACAGACCTTGAGAATACCACTGGTAATGACGAATACTTTATCGCAGTTGGAGAAGTGAAAAGCCGAGGGATTGAACTGGATATTGGGGGGGAAATTTCACCGGGCTGGAGAGTTATTGCTTCCGGTTACTTGAATGATGCATTTGTGAGCAAAGATAACCGTCTTCCCGAAGGTCGCCGCTTGACAAATGCACCAACTCAGGGGGCGAGTTTGTGGACAACATATCAATTTCAAAAGGGTGACTTGAGAGGGCTGGGAATTGGGGCAGGGATGTTTTTTGTGGGCGATCGCACTGCCAACATCGACGATCCATTAACCCTTCCCTCTTATGTCAGAACCGACGCTTCTATCTCTTATAAACGCGATAATTGGCGGGCTGCACTCAACTTTAAGAACATCTTCAATGTCAAATATTACGAATCAAACGACTACCTCACCTTTCCCCAAGCACCATTTACTTTACAGGGGACAATTTCTGTGGAGTTTTGACCCTACCCTTGTTTGCTCCCCTTATAAAGAAGTTACCACACCCTAACCCTCCCCTTATAAAGGCTACGGTGTACACACAAATCTTTTCGTTCACAACACAAGTCTTTTCGTTTACAACACAAGTCTTTTCGTTTACAACACAAGTACTTTCATTTACAACACAAGTACTTTCGTTCACAACCCAAGTACTTTCGTTCACAACACAAGTCTTTTCGTTTACAACACAAGTACTTTCATTTACAACACAAGTACTTTCGTTCACAACCCAAGTACTTTCGTTCACAACACAAGT
>NZ_JBALEF010000100.1:0-60306 GCF_036918245.1 Nostoc sp. | reverse complement strand
ATTTGTTATTTCGGCGAACTCATTTGTTATTTTGGCGAACTCATTTGTTATTTCGGCGAACTCATTTGTTATTTTGGCGAACTCATTTGTTATTTCGGCGAACTCATTTGTTATTTTGGCGAACTCATTTGTTATTTTGGCGAACTCATTTGTTATTTTGGCGTGGACATAACGCACTCTACTGGCGTGTCATTACTCAAATGTTGCAAAAAAATTGTAGGTTGGGTTGACGTAAGGAAACCCAACCTACACCTAATGCACTATTTTAGCCAATACGCGCTACTACGAAACTACTAGAAGAGTTGAAACCTATGCTGGTCATACTTGTGTGTACACTGTAGCCTGCTCCCTTGCTCCCCACTCCGGCTCACTGTTGACTCAACTCGATAATATTCCCATCAGGATCTTGAGTGAAGAGGGCAGCGCGACCGGAGGCGCTAGCTTGAATGGGATAATTCTGCTTGAGGAATTCCAGTTTAGCGGCGTCTAAGTCAGCTACTGTGAAGGCGACATGGGGATTACGTCCCCATTTTTTGTTCGGGTTTTCCGTGGGGACAGTGGTTGCAACTATCAGGTGAATTTGATAGTCGCCAACTTGATACCATGCACCAGGGTAGTTTAGGGAACGATCTATTTTGGATAATCCCAGTACTTTGCCATAAAAATGTTCAGAGCGTTCTAAGTCAGTCACAAGAATCGCTGTATGGAGACTTTGGGTAATCTGCATTGTTAGTAAGATGTGATCGCGTTTATTTAGATTCTGGCGTAGTTTGAACTCTTTCGGAGAGTGAGGGAGGTAGGAGGAGAAGAATTAATAACCAACGCCTAATGACAAAGGACAAATGACAAATACCATCACAGACTTAAAGGCAGCTGAACTGTAAACGTTGTCCAGCCCTGAGAACTGGTAACTTCAATCGTGCCTTGGAGATATTCTACTAACTTCTTAACCAATGTTAAACCTAATCCTGTGCCGCTCTGTTGCCAGCGATCGCTTTCAGGAATGCGGTAAAACGGCTCGAAAATTCGAGATTGTTCTTTTTTCGGAATTATCACCCCAGAATTACTAATTGTGATTTGAAAATAAGGAACTTGGAAATTATGTAATATACCAGATTTAGCATCCTCATTGATCAGACTTTTTGTGATGTCAATTACCTGAACATTTAACACAATCTGTCCATCAGGCGGAGTGTATTTACAAGCATTGTTGAGTAACTCTGAGACAATTTCAGTCAGACTAGCCAAGTCTGAAACTAAAGGTGGTAAATCTGGAAAAACACTAACTTGAAAAGATTGTTGTCTAGCTTTAGCACGTTCGTGAAAAGACTCGGCAATGTGAGGCAGCCAGTTTTGGAGTTTAATTGAAGTTAATTCCAATGGATAGACATCTGCATCAATCATTCGTAGATGCAGTAAATTGTCAACCAACTCTAGTTCTTGTTCGCACTGATCGCGCAAAATAGTTAAGTAGCGGGCTACAGATTCAGATGGAGAAAGTGTGTTTGAATTTAAGATCCCCTGCCGATCGAGAATATTTTCTAGCACAGAGATTGCCATTTTGATGTTTGACAAGGGCGTTCGCATTTCATGAGAAGTGGTTGCCAGAAAATCCTCTTTTAACTGGTTCAGGCGTTGAAGTTCTGCCACACGAATTTCTAGTTGTTGGGCGCGTTCAGCTGCGAGATTACGTTCTTCGGTTAACCGTCGTTGCGTGTCATCCCGGAAAACAAATACGGCTCCAGTAATTACACCACTGTTATTTCTCACGGGAGTAGCACTATCAGCTATTGGTATAGTTATCCCGTCTTTAGCAACCAGTAGGATGCCACTGCCCAAATATATAGTAGTTTCTTGTTGGAGGGCTGCAATAATTGGATTTTCTATCGGCAACTGAGTTTGTTCATCAATGATTTTGATAACTTCAGTTAACATCTTGTCTTTAGCTTCATTCCATTGCCACCCTGTCAGAGCTTCAGCCACCTGATTGATGTATTTAATATTTAATTCAGTATCGACTACAATTACCCCATCGCCCATTTCCCGAAGCACAGAACTCAAAAATTGCTCGCGATCGTAGCGATTGAGTGCTGTTTGAATGGCAACGTAAAGTTCTTGCTCCTTAATGGGTTTGAGAATGTATCCAAAGGGGGATGTCAGCGTTGCTCGCTCAACAGTACTTTGATCGGAGTGGCCTGTGACGTAAATAATCGGAATTTGCAAATGATGCCAAATTTGCTCTGCTGCTTGGATGCCGTCCATTTCACCTCGTAACCTGATATCCATTAAAATCAAGTTTGGGCGTAATTCAGTTGCTTTTGCAATTGCTCCTTCTGCAGAATCAGCAATATCTAAAACAACGTATCCTAAAGACTCTAAACTTTCTTGTAAGTTGATAGCAAGGATATATTCATCTTCAACAACAAGGACTCGAACTGTCTCTTTTGTCTGCGTGTTTGATGATATGCCAATTATTTTCATCATGTCATGCCCGACTGTTTGTAAAAGTAATCTTGAACTCTGTTCCCTGTTGAGAGTCAATTTCAAGCTTTCCCCTTAGCTGCTTGACTAAACCCTGGACAAGGGTTATGCCCAGCGTTTTAGTTTTCTTACTATCAAAGTTTTCAGGTAAGCCAACACCATTATCTCTAATAATGAGTATCAAAGTAGATGCGGATTCTTGATAAAACCTAACCTCAATTTTTCCTCCAAGATTACCAAGAAATGCGTATTTCAAAGCATTGGAAACCAGTTCGTTGATAATCAAGCCACAAGGAATGGCGGTTTCGATGTCAAGGCTAGCATTATCAACTTGAATATTTAGTTGAATCTGGCTGGAACTGACATTATAGGAATCAAATAAATGAGTTGTTAAATCTGGAATGTATTGAGCGAAATCAATATCAGCGAGGTCTTCAGAACGGTATAGTTTTTCATGAACTAGAGCAATGGAAGCAATGCGGTTTTGGCTATCGCGCAAAATAGCTGTCACCACAGGATCTTGTGTTCGTCTGCATTGCATTTGCAGCAAACTGCTAACAATTCCTAAATTGTTCTTAACACGATGATGAATTTCTTTGAGTAATACCTCTTTTTCTTTCAGAGAGGCTTTGATTTTTTCCTCCGCTTGCTTTTGCTCAGTGATATCTTGTTGGATAGCCACAAGGACGCTTCCATGCTCAGGATGTTCAAAAACGGAAGCGGTAGCGCTACACCAGAATGGAGTGCCATCTTTTTTAAGATTATGGACTTCATAGGTTACTTCACTGTGTTCCAAAACAGCAGTTCTAATCGCCTGACTAACATCTTCAAGTGTATTATTTTCATCACCGTAGTTGGCAATCGACACATGCTGACCGATTAATTCATCAGGGTCATAGCCAAACATCTGCTCGAATTTAGGATTGGCGTAGACAAACACGCCATCTATAGCACGAACTAGGCAAATTCCTTCTGCCATGTTGCGGGTAATGACTGCTTGCAACTCTAACATTTGTTCAGCGCGTTTGCGATCGCTGATTTCAACTACGACAATGCCTATGCTAATCGGTTCATCGGCTTCAGACTGAATGGGAAAATAGGAAGCTAGCCAAGTCCTGATTACACCTGGAAATTTTGGGGTTTCTCCACTGATTTCCAAATCTAAAATCGGTTCACCCGTTGTTAAGACATGTTGAAAGAGTTGCTCTTGCTTTGGTGCTATATCAGGGACAATCTCCCACGGTGTCTTGCCAATATGTGCCGCTGCGGGAATGCCATTAATTTCTGCTAATGCTTCATTAATGAATGAATAACGTAGTTCCCGATCCATAATCGTTATACCAACAGGTGCATTATTGATAAAGGTATCCAATAACTTTTGTTTGTGAGCCAGTTCTCGCTCTAAAATCTTACGTTCTGTGATATCGATCGCCACCCTACCCACTAGCTTTTGTGCAGACAATCCAAGAATCGGGAATTTGTATACCAAGAACTCACCAAGGATACCATCTGGTCGGGGAGCAACTTCAATTACCTCAATTACCTGATTTGTCTGTGTGATTGTCTGAATATGATCGAAATGCTGCCGAGCAATTTCATCTGGGTAGAGGTCAGAAATAAATTGCCCAATCACCTGTTCGGGTAGTAATTTAAATGTCCGCAGGTATGTTTGATTTAAGTAAAGTACACGCCCATCTGTATCAGTGATCCAAGCTAGCACTGGGCTGTTGTTCATAAATGCCTGGAACCGGGCTTCACTTTCTTGCAAGGCTGCTTCTGCTTGCTGACGCTCACTTCTATCAATAATTACCCCTAACATCCGTACAGGCTTGCCTGCTTCGTTGTAAACGCCACGTCCTTTCCCCGTGAGCCAGTGAACCCTACCATCGGGAAAAATCACTCGATATTCACCTTGAAAATTAATATGTTGTGCCAGTGCATTTGATACAGCCTGTTCAATTCGGTCAACATCCTCTGGATGCACGCGATCGCGCCATAGTTGATAGCTGGCTGCTGATATTTCTGGCTCTAAACCTAACAAACGATAATGGTTGTCATTCCAGATAACTTCGCCTGTTTGAACATTCCAATCCCAAAGACCGATGTGGTTAAATTCCAACGTTAGCCTCAGTTGTTCTTCACTTTTGGCTAAGGCTGCTTCGGCTTGTTTGTGTTCGCGTAGTGCGGCTTGTTGATCGCTGATATCCCGATGAGTACCAGTCATTCGCAGAGGATTACCATATCCATCTCGCATCACAACCTTGCCGTAGTTGGCAATCCATTTGCATTCGCCCGACTTAGTTCGGAGTTGATAGTCAAATTTGTACGGTGCTGAACTATCCTTTAGGTGAGCTGCCAAGATTTTCTCCACCCAAGGTAGATCGTCTGGATGAACTAATCGCTCCCAGGTACTAAAATCCTGTGAGAGTTCATCAAAGCGGTATCCGAGCATTTCTAAATAGCGAGGGCTGTAATACACCTCTCTAGTCAAAATATTCCAGTCCCACAAACCATCCCCAGAAGCCTCAAGGGCTAATTGTAGTCGTTCCTCACTTTCTCGGAGAGCTATTTCTGCTTGTTTGTGCTCTTCTTCATCATGCTTCCGTGCAGTAATATCCGTGATTCGTACCAGTTGCATCACAGTACCCGCGACTGTGATTTGTTTGGCGGCGATGTTTCCCCAAAAGGGTTTGCCTTGCTTGGTAATGTATTCAATTTCTCGACTCCAAAACCCTTGCTGGTTAATTTCTTCCACAAAGGTGGCAATCTCATCAGAGGTGAACGGTTGTTTTTGCAGAGTGTTACCTTCAATATTAATCAGTTCAGCTTTGCTAGAAGCTTGAAATAGCTTCACTGCTCGATCATTACAGTCAGCGATTAGTAATGTTTCGACATCTACCAAAAAGAGTGCATCAGCGGATTCATTATAAACAGCTTCTAGCAGATCACGACTACGAATAATTTCTAATTCGGTTTGTTTTCGTTGTGTAATATCTAGAACCACTCCCAACAGCTTAACTGGCTGCCCTTGAGCGTCATAAGCTATCTCTGCTTTCGACTCAATGTAGCGCACCGAACCATCAGGTCGGATAATTCGATACTCAACATTGAAAGGGGTTATTTGGGTGTAGGCGTAGCCCCTCGTAGACATCACCTGTTCCAGTTGAGCCTCCATCCAGTCGCGATCGTCTGGGTGAATTATTTGGAGAAATTCCGCCTGGGTGGGTTCGCTTTGAGTTGGATTTAGACCAAAGATGTGAAAGGTTTCTATTGACCAGCAGCGCTTTTTCGTTTCTAAGTTAAATTCCCAACTGCCTGTATGGGCGATTTGTTGAGTAATGGCTAGCAGTGCTTCACTTTGTTGGAGTTTTTCTTCAGCCTGTTTGAGTTCGGTGATATCTCGCCCTTCTGGAATCAACAAAACAACTTGACCTGTCTCGTCTAAAAGCGGACGGAGTGAAAAATCGATTGTTGCTACCCGGTTATTTGCACCGAGAACATCAACTTCATAGCGGATAAACTCCCCTTGGGCTGCACGAGCGATCGCTTGTTTTAATTCTGCTTGAGTTTGCGGTGAAATTGTCCACCAGTGTGCTTCCCAAAAAGGGCGATCAATGACATCTTCCAGTTTCAGTCCGGCAAAACTTAGCACCGTCTGGTTCGCCTCCAGTAAAATGCCAGCTGGCGTTAGCAGTCCTATGAACTGGAAAGTGTTATTGAAAATGGCGCAAAAACGGCGATCGCTTTGGTGCAATTTGGCAGTGTGTTCTTGTACCTTGGCTTCTAACTCGGTGTTGAGGGTTTCGAGATTGTGGTAAAGTTGGGCTTGTTGGATAGCGATCGCTAGTTGCACCGTCAGTTGCTTGAGCAATTCCACCTCAAATGTCTGCCATTGTCGCGGAGCAGAACATTGATGTGCGATAAATAGCCCCCAAAGTTCAACTGCTTGAGTCCCCTTGCTTTCTAACAAAATGGGGACAACTAAATTCGCCTTCACCTGAAACTGTTGCAAAAGTTGAATATGGCAATCACTTAAACCTGCTTCGTAGATGTTCGTCGCTGCCCAAATTTTTCCTCGGCGATATTCTCCCCCCTGATTTTCCTGAAAATAGGTATCTTCAATCTCCAGCCTTAAGATTGGTGTCCATTGGGGTAATACCGACTCCGCTACGATGTTACCCTGCATTTGAGGCGTAAATTGATACAGCAGTACCCGATCGGCGCCCAGTAACTGGCGGACTTCTTGAACAGTCGTGGCAAGGATATCTTGAAGCTTCAACGATTGGCGAATATTAAGAGCGATCGTTCCTACTAACTTTTGTTGTTCCTGTTCTTGTTTTAGCTGCCGCATTAGCTGCCTCTGCTTGATCGCCCCATGAACCGCTTGACGTAAATTATCAGAGGTCAGTTTTCCCTTGACTAGATAATCTTGCGCCCCACTCTTGATAGCTTGAACTGCGATCGTTTCGTCTCCCTGTCCAGTGAGCATAATTACTGAAATTTGGCTGTTAGAAGTTTGCCTCTGTAGCTTAGTGAGAAATTCCAGCCCGTCTAAATCTGGTAATCGATAGTCCAACAAAATCACATCTGGTATTTTCCCTTGACAAGCTTGTAGCGCCTTATTTCCAGACTCAAATTCGTAAATATCATAAGTGTAGCGATCGTCTTGCTCTAAAAAGCGTCGATACAAAGCTCTATCTTCAGCAGAGTCTTCTACAAAAAATACAGTTGTCATGTTGTATATTGTGCCCTCCTAAGACACCTGCGGGAGCGGGGGAGCAGAGGAGACAAGGTGACTTGAGTGAGACTTCCAACAAGTCTTTTCTCCGAAGTTCTGATCGCTGGAAGCCAGCGCTCAGACTTCTCTCCTTGTCCCCATGCCCCATGCCCAATGCCCAATTCAATAAACCCTAAATCAGCAAATTCGGACTTTTTCTCGATTGCAGACTACTATTTTTAGTCGCATAAACGCATAATAGAATAGTGACTGATCTGTTCGTACCTTTACAATCTCTCAAACAAGGTGACTGGTTCAAGCTGATCTGCGGAGCCAGTTTCCAGCATTTACCGGCAGTCAGAAGTTTAACGTTAGCCTATACTTTGGCGGGCGCTGACTGTATAGATGTTGCAGCTGATCCAGCAGTAATTGCAGCAGCGCAATCAGGGCTACAAGCAGCCAAATCTCTGGCTAGGGATGCCCAAAAGCGAGGCTTTGACTACAAAGGCAATTTACCCTTTTTGATGGTCAGCCTAAACGATGGAGAAGATCCCCATTTTCGCAAAGCAGAATTTAATCCTCATGAGTGTCCTACAGACTGTCCTAGACCCTGTGAAAGGATTTGTCCGGCACAAGCGATCGTGTTTGACAGTATCAAAGAAGACTTTTCAGGAGTAGTATCCGAAAAGTGTTATGGCTGCGGTCGTTGCATACCAATTTGCCCTTATCGTATAATTTATACAGCTTCATACGTGACAACGCCGGGAGCGATCGCGCCATTGCTAATGTCAACGGGAGTAGATGCCGTAGAAATCCATACAAAAGTTGGGCGGTTGGCAGAATTTGAACGATTATGGCAAGCAATTTCACCGTGGGCTGATCAACTAAAGTTACTAGCGATCAGCTGTCCTGATGGTGAAGGGATGATTGACTACTTGAGAGCGCTGTATGACCTGATTGCCCCACTCAAGGGTGCTTTAATTTGGCAAACTGACGGTCGTCCCATGAGTGGTGATATTGGCGATGGCACCACAATCGCCGCGGTGAAATTAGGGCAAAAAGTTTTGGCAGCTAAGTTACCGGGATATGTGCAGTTATCAGGCGGCACTAATAGTTATACCGTTGCTAAGTTAAAGGCAATGGGACTGTTAAACAGTGCTGAGTTCCGAGTTATGAGTGCTGAGAAAGACTATACTACTCAGCACGGGCCAAACCCTAGCTATCCGCTAACAGCACGGGCTAAACGCCCCGCTACCGCTAACAGCACTCAGCACTCGCACATCGCCGGGGTCGCCTACGGTAGCTATGCCCGTCTACTGCTGTCACCAATTCTCGAACAGTTAGAGAATAAGGAGGTAAGTAACACCAATGTAAAGGCGACTGTTCGCCTAGAAGAAGATGAAGTATTACTTTGGCAAGCTGTAGAACTTGCCCATTCTCTCGTTTCCCAGATCAAGTCACAGCAGGAGCGTTAATTGCTCGTTCGGAAAAATACCCAGGGCGGGTTCTCCTGCACGCAAATGTCCTCGCTATCTCTAAAAACGTCACCATAGAAAGCATGACGATTACAGACGATCTCCAAAAGTTATTAGACATTTTGCCCCAAGACCTGCAACAAGTACTAGAGAGTCATCCCAAACGAGATAGTTTAGTAGAAGTGGTCTTGGATTTGGGTCGTCGCCCAGAGGCTCGCTTTCCTAATCAAGCTGAGTATTTGAGCGAAGTACCCGTTACTCAAGAACAAATAGATGATTGCATTCAACGAGTCGGAATCTTTGGCGGAGATAATCGGGCAGGAATTGAGCAAACTTTGCATCGGATCAGCGCCATTCGCAACCGCACTGGTAAGATTATTGGCTTGACCTGTCGCGTTGGTCGGGCGGTATTCGGAACCATTGGCATGATCCGCGATTTGGTAGAAACTGGTAAATCGATTCTCATGCTGGGGCGTCCAGGCGTGGGCAAAACTACTGCCTTACGGGAAATAGCCCGTGTTTTAGCTGACGATCTGCATAAGCGAGTGGTGATTATTGACACCTCCAACGAAATCGCTGGGGATGGTGATGTTGCCCACCCCGCCATTGGTCGCGCCCGGCGGATGCAAGTGGCTCATCCAAATGAACAGCATCAGGTGATGATTGAGGCAGTGGAAAACCACATGCCAGAAGTCATTGTCATTGATGAAATTGGCACGGAACTCGAAGCTTTAGCGGCTCGTACCATTGCGGAACGGGGTGTACAGTTGGTAGGTACTGCCCACGGTAATCAGATCGAAAACCTGATTAAAAACCCCACCCTAGCTGATTTAGTTGGGGGTATCCAAGCTGTGACGCTGGGAGACGATGAAGCCAGACGGCGAGGCTCTCAAAAGACCGTTTTGGAGCGTAAAGCCCCGCCTACCTTTGAAATTGCGGTGGAAATGTTAGAACGCCAACGCTGGACAGTACACGAAAGTGTTGCTGACACCGTAGATAATCTGCTGCGGGGGCGTCAACCTACCCCACAAACGAGAACCGTTGATGACCACGGCAAAATCGCGGTTACACGTCAGTTAGCTGTTGTCAACGGTCGTGGTGGACAGCTAGGAACAGTGGAGGATTCTTTTCCACCGGCGCGACCGTCTAATGGCTGGCGTTCATCTGGACAAATGGTCGCACTACCCCAATTGCCTGTAGAACGGGTAACTGGGCGCAGTGAGTTTGATCGTTTGCTAGATGAATCCTTCAATTATTCTGAGAGCATTGATTTTGATGCTGCTACTAGACAGCCAGGGCCGAATGGTGAAGATTTGCCATTGCACGTTTACCCTTATGGGGTTAGCCGCCACCAACTGGAACAGGTAATTAGTGTGCTAACTTTGCCCGTAGTCTTGACAAAAGATATAGATAGTGCTGATGCAATTTTAGCACTGCGATCGCACGTCAAAAACCACGCCAAATTGCGCCAAATGGCCAAAGCCCGTCATGTACCCATCCACGTGATTAAGTCCAGCACCATTCCCCAAATTACCCGTGGTTTGCGGCGGTTGCTGAATATTGACGATCCAGAGATGGCCGATGATAGAGAACTGCAATTGTTTTTGCACAATGGTAGCGATGATGAGATGGATGCTCTTGAAGAAGCTAGACTTGCCGTTGAGCAAATTGTGATTCCTAAAGGACAGCCAGTCGAGTTATTGCCACGTTCTCCCCAAGTCCGCAAAATGCAACATGAGTTGGTAGAACATTATCGCCTCAAGTCGCATAGTTTTGGCGAAGAACCAAATAGAAGATTACGGATTTATCCAGCGTAACTTTAAGAACCCTACTAAAGAGTTTACCTACGATGTACACACAAACTTTTGTCAAGACAATTTACGGTTAGTCTCATAGATAGCCCCTGAGATACCTCAACCTGTCCCTCTCCTTAGTAAGGATAGGGCAGGGTGAGGTTTTGGAGGACTTTTGGGTAATCGGATAACTTATGTGTACACCGTAACGTTTTAGGAGAAAAGTCTATGCATTTGAAAAGCGCTTTAACCATCAAAAATCGCCAAAATTATTATCTCTACTCAAGCTAATAGTCCAATCTTCTCGCACTAATTCGCTGTTATCATCAACATCACGCAGCGTCTCGTAGACAAAGAATTCGTAAAGAGTGAGTAAGTCCTAATTCACTCAATCTTGCATTTTTTTAAACATCTGTTACATTACTTTACAGACAGTTGCAACTGCTACAACACTTGAACTTTGGAGTTATGCTCATGTCAGGTTTTAAGAATCCTGCGCCTATTGTTTCAGAAGATCCTAATGCTGTGCGTTTTGGCTTCACTCCTCAGAGTGAAAATTGGAATGGTCGTCTAGCAATGATTGGTTTCGTATCTGCAATTTTGATTGAAGCTTTTTCTGGTCAAGGGCTACTCCATTTCTGGGGTATCCTCTAAATTGACGAGCGTAGGGTAGAACTGCTGTACTACCCTACAAAATTCTCTATATTCCACGCCAATCATTCGTTTCTAACCGATGGCGGCTATTACGATTGGTGCAAAATATCAGATTTTTCCGGTTGAGCCAAAATATAAATGAATAATTACTTTACATTGAATATGTATAGCTAAAACTCATGGAACTACCCCAACGCGTATCAGTCCGCTACAAAGACGCGTCATACAACACCAATGAAATCCGCTTAAGAACTTTTCGGCTTGGGTTGCAAATATGGGATGAACAAACCAAACCCAGAAAAACAGAGCTTTATCAGTTTATATCGTCTTGCTTGAAACAAGTTGACCGCCAAGATCGTTTTATGTTTTCTCTGTTGTTCATAGAATTAACAGACCTCATACGCAACTCTTCTCTGGAAAGAGGAACGAAAGAGATGCTGATAAAAACAGCTTTTAGAGAATTTGCTTGTGCGATAACAGACTTTGAAGATGTTGCAAAATAAGGTTAGTCATGGGAATGCTGGAATTGCGTAGGCATAGGCATCACCTAAAGTCAGCTGACCTAATCGAGTAGGATATCTATAAATAAACAACTTTCCGATCGGATTAGTTTTTTTGCTAAATGCGCGGATGGGTAGGTGTTGGGGAAGGGGGGAATACAAAAATAGCTGAATTGCGGTATGTGCAAGGATTTGAGGGCTTTAGTATCTTGAAGCCATCCGCGCACCTTATGTAGACTGACTTTCAGCTATTTACAGTTAGCACAATTGCCACTCCTTATGTTATGATTTTTGCATTCGCGCTATTGAACCTTGAAAACCAAATAACACAAGGCTTTCAGACGGCTGCATCGCAATCAACTAAAATCCCTATTAGGGATTGAAACGATTTACAAAGCTCCGTCTCATGGTATGGGTAGATCGCAATCAACTAAAATCCCTATTAGGGATTGAAACTGAGTATTGTTGCACAGATGTTGATCAAGATTGGATCGCAATCAACTAAAATCCCTATTAGGGATTGAAACCCAAATAAATTGCTTTGCCGCTACAAACCATCCCCATCGCAATCAACTAAAATCCCTATTAGGGATTGAAACCTTACATGGCAGGGGACAAAGGGAGACAAAGGGGATAATCGCAATCAACTAAAATCCCTATTAGGGATTGAAACTTTACCGCACCAAATTATCCAAGTTGCCCGTTTACATCGCAATCAACTAAAATCCCTATTAGGGATTGAAACGCTGAGTACTTCTCTGGCACAATCCTCTAAAACAGATCGCAATCAACTAAAATCCCTATTAGGGATTGAAACTGGTTCAGGAAAAAAGTATACAATTACCCCGGACATATCGCAATCAACTAAAATCCCTATTAGGGATTGAAACGTCCATTTTGACCTTACTAAAAAAGTTAGAAAGATCGCAATCAACTAAAATCCCTATTAGGGATTGAAACACAGAAGGTCAACCTGCTTCGTTGCTGGCTGAAAACATCGCAATCAACTAAAATCCCTATTAGGGATTGAAACCCAGTGCCAGCTATGGGGTCAGTGATCGTGGCCGATCGCAATCAACTAAAATCCCTATTAGGGATTGAAACCTTAAATTAGCGTGCAGGATTGATGATAATGATAATATCGCAATCAACTAAAATCCCTATTAGGGATTGAAACTTAAATCTTTCATCGCATCTTTTGGTTGTAAAATCGCAATCAACTAAAATCCCTATTAGGGATTGAAACTAGACAACTTCTTGTACTAGACAAATTGAATATAATCGCAATCAACTAAAATCCCTATTAGGGATTGAAACAACTGATGGAGACCAACCATAGCACTCCCCCACTCGCAATCAACTCAAATCCCTATTAGGGATTGAAACAAGACGGGACTTTCTCTATACAGATGACACAGGAGATCGCAATCAACTAAAATCCCTATTAGGGATTGAAACGTGGCTGTTTCAATTACTTCATCGAAGCTAGCATCGCAATCAACTAAAATCCCTATTAGGGATTGAAACCAACTAAACGTAGTTGTTCCTTCAGAAATTTACTCGCAATCAACTAAAATCCCTATTAGGGATTGAAACTTCCCAAAAGCAGTAAATGCAATATCGATAATCCAAATCGCAATCAACTAAAATCCCTATTAGGGATTGAAACTTGAAAGTTTCTTTTACAGGAGGCACAACTTATACATCGCAATCAACTAAAATCCCTATTAGGGATTGAAACCAGTATTTGATAACCTTCTAACGGCATTTTATTAAATCGCAATCAACTAAAATCCCTATTAGGGATTGAAACCAAGGGTTTGTTGTACTAGGTGTAATGGTGCACCAGCATCGCAATCAACTAAAATCCCTATTAGTGATTGAAACTGGGTAATGCCTGTAAAGCTTTAAGGCGTAGGCGTTCCTATCGCAATCAATTAAAATCACTATCAGGGATTGGAACGAAGTGTACCGAAATTTAGCCTCTAAAAAATAGTATCAAAAAGTACAAATATTACTTTAAAGGCCATTCCACATCCAGCTTGAGGGCTGTGATATTATAGGAGACTGCTGCATACATTTTAGAAAAACTAGAAACTGAATCGACCATGGCCCTGACGCAACTGCGGAAACAAGAAATAATTTCCAACTACCAAGTTCATGAAACTGACACTGGCTCGGCCGATGTCCAAGTTGCCATGCTAACTGAGCGCATTAACCGCCTCAGCGAACATCTCCAGGCAAATAAAAAAGACCATTCTTCCCGGCGGGGACTGTTGAAGCTAATCGGCCAGCGCAAGCGTCTTCTAGCTTATATATCGCAAGAAAGTCGGGAAAAATATCAAGCTTTGATTGCTCGTCTCGGTATTCGTGGATAGGACTACCGCTTATGTCTGCTGAAGAATCTGAACGCAGTCGTTTGCCCTTTGAACCAAACAAAAAGCGCCAAAAACCCGCAAAAACTCAAAGTAAACCAGCAGCACAACCCCAAGAATCCGTCAAACAGGCTGATAAAAAAGTAGTTTACAGCAAACAAGAGATGGCAATTCCCCAAGTAGTCAGCCAACGGATGATCCGACGGGTAGCTGGGTTCTCTGGTGTACCAACAACTTTGGGCATTAGCGCCTTGGTTGTGAGCTATCTGCTTGCTATCTACTCCGACATCCGACTACCTCCCATCGCCGTGTTATTGGTGAACATGGGATTATTTGGTTTGGGGGTTTTAGGGATAACTTATGGCGTTCTTTCTGCCTCTTGGGATGAAGAAAAAGTTGGAAGTTTGCTGGGTTTGGGTGAGTTCAACACCAATTGGGGACGAATGGTGGCAGCTTGGCGCGAAACTCGGCAAAAAAACTTATAATGAACGGCGCTCAGGTATTAAGTAACTGTGGTATTGGGTAAATGAAAAAGTGAATGTTGAAGTTGAAATTTTATCACTTCAACATTGCTAATTAAAATCTTATAATTCTTTTTATACCCTATATCTAGTTATTTAGTAGTAAAACTACTGACTGAGCGCTACATTTTGTAAACAAATTTTATTTTTAACTATTTGTAATTAGGCCAATAGGCAACAATAAAGTTAGCCTATTTACAGAAAATTTTACTCAATTAATTAATCAGGAACTTTCAGATGATTATAGTAATGAAAAGTGGTTCCCCAGAGGCGGAAATAAACCGCATTGATGAGGAATTAACTAGCTGGGGGCTAACTCCAGAAAAAATTGTTGGTCAACACAAAGTAGTTATTGGTCTAGTAGGTGAAACTGCCAGCTTAGATCCACTACAAATTCAGGAACTTAGCCCCTGGATTGAGCAGGTGTTGCGCGTAGAACAACCTTACAAACGAGCTAGCCGTCAGTACCGCCACGGCGAAGCTTCAGAAGTGGTGGTTAATACTCCTGATGGAGCAGTAGTATTTGGCGAACATCAGCCTTTGATAGTCGTTGCTGGCCCCTGCTCCGTAGAAAATGAAGAAATGATTGTAGAGACGGCGCGGCGCGTCAAGGCGGCTGGAGCCGCATTTTTGCGCGGAGGGGCATACAAACCGCGGACTTCACCTTATGCCTTCCAAGGACACGGCGAGAGTGCTTTGGATTTGTTGGCAAGGGCGCGGGAAGTTAGCGGACTAGGTATTATTACAGAAGTGATGGATGCCGTAGACCTGGATAAAATTGCCGAAGTTGCTGACGTGATTCAGGTGGGGGCAAGAAATATGCAAAATTTCTCCTTGCTCAAAAAAGTAGGAGCGCAGCCGAAACCAGTTCTCTTGAAGCGGGGAATGGCAGCTACTATTGAAGATTGGTTGATGGCAGCCGAGTATATTCTGGCATCTGGCAATCCCAATGTAATCTTGTGTGAAAGAGGAATACGCACCTTTGACCGTCAATATACGCGAAATACACTGGATTTATCGGTAGTACCTGTGTTGCGAAAGCTAACTCACCTGCCAATTATGATTGACCCCAGCCACGGCGTAGGTTGGTCTGAGTTTGTGCCTTCAATGGCAATGGCTGCGATCGCAGCTGGCACAGATTCCCTGATGATAGAGGTTCACCCCAATCCTGCCAAAGCTTTATCTGACGGACCCCAATCTCTGACACCAGACCGTTTCGATAATTTGATGCAAGAATTGGCAGTAATTGGTAAGGCGGTGGGACGCTGGCAGCAACCAGCTGTGGCTCTAGCTTAAAATTCAGTTGCAACTTTGCGATCGGGTATCTCAGTATAACTCCGAGTTTGTAGTAAGGACTTTAGTCCTGATAGACTTTACTATGAGCGATGAATCGCCTACTACAAATATCGCTTACCTTCATTCCTCAAACACGCCGATCACGTTTTATATCACCAACAACTTTTTCCAAAATCCAGTTCTCTAATTTATCTGGATTTAATTGTTGCTCACGTGTAATCAATCGATTGGCAATTTCTTCATTACCACTGAGTAAATTCAGAAGTTCTTTGTACAATGGATTATTCTTGGGCACTCTTTTTGGTTTACTAGGTTGCCTCTTCATTTTTTTAAGGTCTGGTAATGGCGTATCTAACGTTGGAGACAGAGAAACTTCGGTTTGTATTTGTGTTGTTTTGAACGTAGTTGTTCCTGTGGTTTTTTGAGCTTCAAGTTACTGATAACTTGTTTCAAAACCCAGTTCTCAGATTTACCGGGGTACAACTGCCGCTCTTTTGCCAGTAATTGATTAGCTGTGTTTACGTTATTGGTTAGAGCAATTAATTCACTGTGCAGATACTTGTTGTTAATGTCTATTTCTTCCTGAGTTACTTTGAATTGGAACGTTCTTGGGGATATTGGTTGCTGAGGAACTTTAGCTTTTGGTTTTGATGTATCTATCCCATGTTCCTTAAGTAGGAATTCGTACTCATCTATAGCTTGTCTGAAAAGGTCTACAGATTCTTGGTATTGATCTACAGACTGCTTAAACAATTCTGTAGATTGTTGGTGCAGATACAAAGATTTCCTCTGAAGCAAAATCTTGATAATGCATATAACCAGCAAGAGGAATACAACAAATAAAGCAATCTGTAGCTGAAGAATGAGCGTAAGCTGCATAATGAATTTTGAGTTGGTGGTACAACTCTACAAATACGGGGAATCTCTAGGTGAAGACATCAGAAAAATTCCCGCATTTGTTTCACACTTATCGATGATGCACGTAGATCCCGCGATCGTCCGTGGTGAATGTATATCGATAAATAAAGCCATCCTACTAATGACAGGACGGCTTTCTTGTGAGCTTTCTTTGTTTTCTTGAATTTGGTCAGAAGTCCCAGATTTTTGAGACTACTCATTTACTACTCAAAAATCGCTTAAAATGGCTCACCACAGCGATTACTGTACCTGTGTGGGGAAAGCACCAGGTTGCACAGCTATGTTAAGATTCTGCCCATTGCGACGTAATTCCATACGTAAGTCGCTCCCGACTTGGCTATTTTCTACTGCCTTTTGGACACTGCTGGCATCTGTGACTGGTTGATTGCCAAGCTTTTGAATTACATCACCAGCACGTATCCCGGCTTTAGCAGCTGGTGAATTTGGTATAACTTTTACAACTAATACACCTTTATCTTCATTCACACTCAAACCACTATTGGGATCTGAGTTGATATTTTGTTTTAGCTGAGGTGTTAACCCCACCATCTGAATTCCCAGATAAGGATGTTCTACTTTACCTGTAGCTATTAGTTGACTGGAAATGCGTTGTGCTGTGTTGATAGGAATAGCAAAGCCTAATCCTTGTGCCCCTTGAATAATAGCTGTATTCATGGCAATTACCTCGCCACGAGAATTTAGCAGGGGTCCACCAGAGTTACCGGGATTAATTGCTGCGTCAGTTTGAATATACTCTACTCGCTTATCAGGAGCGCCGATTAGATTGCTACTGCGTCCAGTGGCACTGATGATTCCGGTAGTTACTGTATTATCTAATCCAAGGGGATTGCCGATCGCGATCGCCCATTCTCCGGGTTGTAGTTGATCTGAGTTACCCAAGGCTACTAACGGGAGATTGTCTGCCTGAATCTTGACAACAGCAACATCGGTCAACTCGTCTTTTCCTAACACCTTTCCTTTAAAACTACGCCCATCCTTGAGTGTTACTGTTACGGTATCAGCGCCATCAACTACGTGGGCATTGGTGAGAATACGACCATCAGCACTAATAATAAAACCTGAACCAGTACCCCGTTCTACGCGATTTTGTTGTTCTGGTATTTGAGAGCCAAAAAAGCGTTGGAAAAGTGGATCGTTAAATTCATCTGGTAACTGGGTTTTTACGGTTCGGGAAGAGTCAATTCGCACCACAGCAGGGCCTACCTTTTGCACCACCTGGGTAACAAAGTTAGGATCTGTAGCAGCTGGTAATGGAGGAGCAGCATTTACTCGACTTACTGCCAAATTAGATGCATTTTCAGACACCTGCTGAGAGTGTCCAGCCATATAGCCGCCTGCCAATGTCATACCTGATCCCAGCAGCACCAGCGATAGAGAGGCGGCAGCCTTTCTCCAGGGTTTATGATATTTGGCATCAGCAGTGTTATGTGAAATGCTATTTGATGGGTGTTCTCTGTCGCGAGATTCGTTTTGCATTGCTGTCTGGAACGATATTTAGATGTATTACTAATGTAGATATGATTTGTGACAGTTTTGTTGCGGAGGTATTGCGTTGTTGTGAAAGCTTTGGTATTTTATTGAACCGTATTGGAATATAGTCATTCGTAGAGACGCACAGCGCTGCGTACTCTTTACCATGCCTGAAGGAATAAAAATGGCACAGGGGAAAATCTTACTTAAACCTGGCACTTTATGGACAAGTGTTAAAGAACGGACTGAATATGCTTTGCAATGTGGGGCATTACTGTCGATTCCGACAGAATTTGAATTTGTTGAACAGGATGGCGTGCGCTTTTTGGTGCGGATTTTGTCTAACCTGAATCGCAAAAAAGCAGCTAAGGAGAAACAGGAAAAACAATCTGCTACTTCTAGTGAAGAGTTTAATCCTTTTTTGCCCTACGAAGAGGATTTATTTGTGGCGGATATCTCCGATACCCATGTATGTATTTTAAATAAATTCAATGTTGTAGATTATCATCTGCTAATCATCACCCGTGGTTTCGAGGAACAAGAAAGCTTACTCACGCTGGAAGATTTTACGGCTATGTGGGCGTGTTTGGCTGATTTCGATGGTTTAGCATTTTACAACAGTAGCAAAACCGCAGGTGCTAGTCAGCGACACAAGCACTTACAATTAGTACCCCTACCACTTGCCCCTTCAGGGTTGCAAATACCGATTGAAGCTTTACTAAAATCATCACAATTTCAAAACTCGAACGCAACTTTAGCAAAGCTTCCTTTTGTACACGCTTTTGCATCACTAAATTCCAATTGGGTGCGATCGCCATTGGCAGGGGCCCAAGCAACACTGGAAATTTATCGCACTTTGCGTCACGCTGTAGGTTTAGATGCAAAGCAATCTGGTGCTTACAATCTACTAGCGACACGAGAATGGATGTTGATCGTACCGCGATCGCAAGAGCATTTTCAATCTATCTCTGTGAATTCATTAGGATTCGCTGGTGCGCTGCTGGTGCGAAACGCAGCAGAAATGGAGATTCTCAAAACCCAAGGGCCAATGACTATCCTCAAAAATGTTGCTGTATCCTAATTGAGTTAGTGCAATATCCAGCAGTTTTCAAATAGATCAGGTACAAAGTGCAGGACTTAAAATCAGACATAAAAAGTTTTACTTCCTGCCCCCTGCCCCCTGCCTTTCTTCAGTAATGTCAATTTAAATCATTCTCAAGTGTTAGTGTTTCCCAATCTAAATCTGATGCTATTTGAGCAAGTTTATCTAAATCAGTCAGGTTATCTAGATAGGGTAAGCAGCCTAAAACTGGCGTATTAGTAAGTGATTGAATCAATTGATATGGTGTCCAGTCGGCTATTTCTGCATCCGTTCGGGGTTGTACGCAGTTTAAAACAATGCCTTTGAGATTGACGCGCGATTGTCTAGCTAATGCTACATTCGCCACTGCTTGAGCGATCGCACCCAATCTCACTGGTACTACCAATAGTGTTGGTAAACGCCATTCCCCCGCCAAATCAGCTACCGTTAATTCCTCAGTTATTGGCGAACCTAACCCTCCCAAGGCTTCTACAAGTACAAAATCACGCTGCGATCGCAACTTAGACAAAGCTTGCCACACAAGTGCTAAATCTACTCGGCGATTTTCCCGTGCTGCTGCTATAGGAGGAGCAAGAGGTGCTTGAAAATACAAAGGTGTAATTTCTTCAGCAGATTGTTCTAGTGCAAATAATTTTTGATACCACTCGCGATCGCCAATCCCCGATTGAATCGGTTTCATGATTCCCCAGCGACGCTGCGGGTAATATTTTTGCCAATAAGCTGC
Source organism: Nostoc sp. (assembly GCF_036918245.1). Lineage (GTDB taxonomy): Bacteria > Cyanobacteriota > Cyanobacteriia > Cyanobacteriales > Nostocaceae > Nostoc. The sequence continues at coordinate 40,259 of NZ_JBALEF010000100.1, read as the reverse complement.
TAACGCTGTTGTTAAAACAGTTTTACCAGCTTCCGTATCAGTTCCAGTAATCAGTAGTGTGTTTAACATTAATTTCTTTGGCCAGAAAATGGTTGTGTTCCATCAGGCGGCGGAAAAGTTGGCGCTTCAGTAGTGTTCGGAATTGGCAAGGGTGTCTCTGTGGGAATTGGCAAAGGTGTTTCTGTGGGAATTGGCAAAGGTGTTTCTGTGGGAATTGGCAAGGGTGTCTCTGTAGGAATTGGCAAGGGTGTTTCTGTGGGAATTGGCAAGGGTGTTTCTGTCGGTGTTGGTTTGACTGGTTTTTCTAATGCAACATTGAGATTGTAATTGCTTTCGGCAACTCCTGAAAGCAGAGTTAACTCAATAGTGTATCTACCAGTAACCAACAATGTGCCTTGATAAAATGTGACTTGTTGGGCAGTATTCTCAATTGCTTGTCCATTGGGAGTTAAGACTGTTAGCAGAATGCTGCTTCCTGGGTCAATAAACGTGTTTAATTTAGCACCTTCTCGCCCAAAAAAGCTGTACTGGATGATTTGATTTGCTTTGAGAGTACCTTCAACCGTGGTTGGGTTAGAGGCTGTAAGCTTGAGGCGCTTAGTAGATACAACAGGGCGATCGTTAGTAGGTGTGGGTGTGGGCGTCGGTGTTGGTGTCGGTGTCGGTGTCGGTGTGAATGTAGTACCACCAGAAATTACTGGTGAAGGGAAATTTTGTGGAAGCGTCTCATCTGATGTTTTTGACTGACTGCGGATGGAACTGACTAGTGCCCAAGAACCAAATCCTGCTACGATCACGACAGCAATAGCAATTGCGGCGATCGCTAACGGATTATCCAAAATTGAGCTAGTGGGACTTGGTGGAATCACTGGATCAGGTTTCTTGGGCGAAGCTGCTGGTGCTACTAAGTCAGGACGGCGACCAACTGCCATTGTCTGCAAGTTAGACACATTTACATTAGGAAGAGTAACTTCCTGTAAAGGTTGTAGTGCTTGAGATACACTAGCAGCACTTTGATAGCGATCGCTCGGTATATGATTCAACATTCGATTCAAAACCTGGGCAAATCGCGGGTTCACTTTTACCCACCGTTGCCAATTCCAAGTTAGTTGGTTTTGATCAAATAGATCCTTTGGTTCTTTACCAGTCAGCAAAACAATCGCGCTTACCGCTAATGCATACAAATCACTACTAGGATAAGCTCCCCCTGTTTGCATTTGTTCGCTGGGAGAGTAGCCTAATTTTCCCACGGTGGTTTCTGGTAGCGGATTATCTGGCGATCGTAAACGTGTTGCTAGTTCTTTTACCACCCCAAAGTCAATTAACACCGGTTTAGCGTCACTATCTCGCAAAATAATGTTTTCTGGCGAGATATCCCGGTGAATAATTCCTCGACTGTGAATATGCTCTAAAACAGGCAATAACATCTGTATTAGCTGCAATACTTCAGCCTCTGTGAAAGTTTGACCAACAGCTTGACGTTCAGCCAGCAGAGTTCGGTATGTCTGACCTGCAACGTAGTCCTCCACCAAAAATAAGCGTTGGTCTTGCTCAAATCTCTCCCGGAATTTCGGCACTTGTGGGTGTTCAATTTGATATAAAATGGCAGCTTCTCGATGAAAAAGCTCTTGTGCCCTCTCCCAATCCAAAGCCGACCTTGCTGTTGAATTCAATTCCTTGATCGCGCAAAGTTCGTTAAAGCGCCTCTGGTCTTCTGCCAAATAGGTTCTACCAAATCCTCCTTGTCCGAGAATTTGAATTATGCGGTAACGGTTTTGCAAGACAGTGCCAACTGTAATCGGTGGTTGCATGATCGATTGATTGAGTGTAGTAGCAACTGAGGAGGAAGTCACCCACAAAGATTAAGTCCAAGAGGCGACGGACAGTTACCTGCGGCAATATTCTACTATACTCAACCACTACACTCCACCAGAGCAAGGTTGTTTCCTACTCCATAACTTAAGAGTCCCCAATCCTCAATTCAATTTCTCTTCCTAGAAAAACCATAAATTTTGAAATATACAAAATTAACTTGAGAATCCAGGTTATACAAATCACCTACAAATCTTGATTTTGCCAATTGTTTTTTGAGCTAGATGGCGTTTCTCTTTGATCCTAAATTTGGGCTATTTACCAAATTTATTGGAGCGGCGATCGCCCCAACATCCAAAATTATCATTCGTTTGAGTCGCAGGGCAGAGGCAGTTATCGCTGCACGCAACTGGATCGCTCGCAACCACCCAAAGATTACAGCACACCCAACAGTACTAATTTTATCCCACCAGCAATACGGGTGCTAACTAATTTATCGGCAATTGCTAGTTTACACTTGACAAAATGCTCAGGTTTAGGTTCAAAATTTACAATGTTATTGATATTGAACAACTTTTCTAGATTTAATTACAAAATTAGAAGTAAAAATATTTACAGGTATTTACTTAGATGGGATTATTTTTATTGAGTAATGTTTTAGTACCAAAAAAATATCTTTATTTAATATTTATTTAATATTTCTTCAAACTTTATCTAAAAACGTGCTTGTACGTGGAGTAATTTTGTCCACTGCTAGCCTCTTCTAATCCTGTATGATTGTCGTTTTTGTCAATCCGTAATTTTTAGAGCAATAAGATACAATTTACTACTTAGGGAGAGGTGCTATACTGTGTGAGGACAAACTCTTTAATATTACTAAAGTTGTCAATGCTTTACTGTCAGCTATCAATGAGGTAATGAGAAGAACCTACCACACCAATAATGTTTAAGCGATTAGGGTTATTTACCTCAACCAAAAAATTGAACTATAAACCTAGTGCATGGACTTGATGTTAGTTAAGCTATCAATAGCTTGTTTGCCAAGAAAACTAGATAATTAGCGAATAATAAGTTTATGCAAAAATGTTTAAATTGTGTATGGAAGCTTCAATAAAACTTACAGATGTTTGTTTAGGCTATTTCTTGGTTAAATCTATTAAATCTCTAATGATAATATTGCTATGAATGCACATAGAGGATCTGCTGTGCTCAGTTCTGCAACTTTCAAAGTGCAACCATCTGCAACAGGACTGAACGATAATCATCGCCTGCGGCTGTTTTCTGGCTCTGCCAATTTACAACTGTCTCAAGAAGTCGCTCGTTATCTGGGCATGGACTTGGGGCCAATGATTCGCAAAAGATTTGCGGATGGAGAACTTTACGTTCAAATCCAAGAATCGATTCGGGGTTGTGATGTCTATTTAATCCAGCCATGTTGTCAACCCGTCAACGATCATTTGATGGAATTATTGATTATGGTTGACGCCTGTCGTCGAGCTTCTGCGCGACAGGTAACGGCAGTAATTCCCTACTATGGCTATGCTCGTGCCGATCGCAAAACGGCAGGACGAGAGTCAATAACCGCCAAGCTGGTTGCTAACTTGATCACCGAAGCCGGTGCCAACCGCGTTCTCGCAATGGATTTACACTCGGCTCAGATTCAAGGATATTTCGATATACCCTTTGACCATGTTTACGGTTCACCAGTATTGCTAGATTATCTAGCCAGCAAACAACTTCCCGATCTGGTGGTTGTTTCTCCCGATGTTGGTGGTGTAGCACGAGCTAGGGCATTTGCGAAAAAACTGGGTGATGCTCCACTGGCGATTATTGACAAACGTCGTCAGGCTCATAATGTTGCAGAAGTGTTAAATGTCATTGGTGATGTTAAAGGCAAAACGGCAGTGTTAGTAGATGACATGATTGACACTGGGGGCACGATCGCAGAAGGAGCGCGATTACTGCGTGAAGAAGGAGCGCGTCAGGTATATGCCTGTGCAACTCATGCGGTATTCTCTCCACCAGCGATGGAGCGGTTGTCCAGTGGCTTGTTTGAGGAAGTCATTGTCACCAATACCATTCCAATACCAGAAAACAATCGTTTTTCACAACTAGTGGTGCTGTCAGTAGCTAATCTATTGGGAGAAACTATCTGGCGAATTCATGAAGATACTTCAGTTAGTAGTATGTTCCGCTAGACTGTGATTCGTGTTATAGCAAGGGACTGGTGACTAGGGACTGGGTGAAAAGTCTTTGTCTTGAAAAGTTCAGATCGGCGGAAGCCGCCGCTCCGACTTTTCGCTTTGTGTCTAAGTTTTATCATCTATTGATGTCCTAATCACCAAGGCTTTTGCTATATACAGAGTTGTGAACAATTTAGGAATGAGGGAGATCAGGAGAATGCTTTTGTTATACCGTTTATTCGTAAAGCTGCAATTTATTTTACCCATAGGCTAGCGCCGTACCACGCCAATGCATCGACCTGCAATGCCAATGCATCGACCTGCAATGCCAATGCATCGACCTGTGATGCCAATGCATCGACCTGTGATGCCAATGCATCGACCCGCAATGCCAATGCATCGACCTGTGATGCCAATGCATCGACCCGCAATGCCAATGCATCAACCTGTAAAGATTAGCCCACCCTACGTTACGCAGCAACTATAAAAGACTTGTGTGCAGATGGTAGCTTCTCCCTTTAGGAGAAGCTAGCGCCAAGGGAGAAACGCCAAGAGCGCCTTCTCTACCTTCGGCTGCGCCAACGCAAACGCAGAGCGGACGCACCAGAAAAATTCTTAGAGTGTGCGTAAGTCCTAATACATTTGCTTATCCAAAGCCCCAAAGGTCAAAATAAGATGCGTTTCCCCTGCCCTACTCTCTTCTTTTTTACCGATACAGCCAAACTCGGAGTAGTGAAAGCAGTTGCTCAGTATCTACAGGTTTGGTAATGTAGTCAGAAGCCCCAGCTTCAATGCACTTTTCCTTGTCACCTGGCATGGCTTTAGCAGTTAAAGCAATGATTGGTAGTGAGCGAAACTGTTGTTGCTGGCGGATGGCGCGGGTGGTTTCGTAACCATCCATTTCCGGCATCATGATATCCATTAAAACTATATTAATTTCAGGATTAGTTTGTAGCCTCTCTATGCCATCTCTACCGTTTTCGGCAAATAGCACTTGCATTTGATAGCTTTCTAAAAAGCTGGTCAGGGCAAAAATATTTCGCAGGTCATCATCTACAATCAAAATTTTCCGATTAGTCAGCACCGGGTCAGTTTGATGTAATTGCTCTAGCATTTGCCGCTTTGGTGTGGGCAAATTTGCTTGCACTCGATGCAAAAATAGGGCAGTTTCGTCTAACAACCGCTCTGGCGATCGCACATTTTTAATAATAATTGTCTCTGCAAGTCCCCGCAGCTGGGTTTCTTCTTGTCGGCTGAGTTCTTTGCCGGTGTAAACAATTATCGGCAGTTTCAAAAGCCTGGGTTCAAGTTTTATCTGCTCAATTAGGGTAAATCCGCTCATATCGGGCAGACCGAGATCCATTACCATACAATCAAAGTGATGCGATCGCAAAATCGAGAGGGCTTCTGCCCCCGTACCCACTGCTGTACTCTGGACATCGCTGTTACCAATCAGTTCGATAATACTTTGGGCTTGTACTGCGTCATCTTCTACGATCAGGAGATTTTTTACCTGACGTTCAATAAAGCCTTTAATCTCAGTCAATACCTGAGTTAGCGCTTCTGGAGACACGGGTTTTTGTAAATAGGTAATCGCTCCCAGCTGTAATCCCCGTTGTTGTCTTTCATCAACAGAAAGTATGTGTACTGGTATATGTCTGGTATCTGGTTTATGCTTCAGACGATCCAGCACCGTCCAACCATCCATCTCTGGCATGTGGATATCTAGCATAATCGCATTCGGTTTAAACTGTTGCGCTAGTGCTAAACCTTGTTTACTCTGTAAAGCAACGATGGTTTTAAAGCCTTGCTGACGTGCCATATCTAGTAAGATGCGGGCGAATTTATCGTCATCCTCGATAATTAGCAAAATGCGATCGCCCGGTTGAATTATTTCCCGGTCATCTGGAATATCGTTGGGTAAGCTGGGAAGTACTTTTACTGATGAAGAGATGTCCACAGTTGTCGGTCTGTTTTCCACCATTGGCAGTTCTTTGATGGTCGATGCTGTGCGGATAGAGCTGGTTGGCTCAAGGGGTGGTGTAGTGATATTTTGACCATTTTTTTCCTGTCGTCTGGGCAAATAAAGGGTGAAGGTGCTTCCCTCTCCTGGTTGGCTGAGTAGTTCAATTCTCCCTCCCAACAGTTGAGCTAATTCACGGCTGATGGACAAGCCCAAGCCAGTTCCGCCGTACTTGCGACTGGTGGTACCATCTGCCTGTTGAAATGCCTCGAAAATAATCTTCTGCTTTTCGGCTGGAATGCCTATGCCCGTGTCGCTGACAGCAAAAGCAATCATGGGCTTATCAAGTTGGGCTGCCTCATCTGCCATGCTAATTTGTAACTTCACGCCTCCCTGTTCTGTAAATTTAAAGGCATTAGCTAGGAGATTTTTCAGCACTTGTTGCAGACGTTTGGAGTCGTTATAAATTGTCGGTGGTAACTTCTCATCCAGTTCAATAGTAAAACTGAGTTCTTTCTTGTGGGCAACTTGCCAAAAAGTCTGCTCTAGAGATGTCTCCAAATCTGCAAGAGCAATTTGCTCAATATCGAGCGACATAGTACCTGACTCAATTTTTGCCAAATCTAGAATGTCATTGATCAATTCCAGCAAATCAGTCCCAGCCGAGTAGATAGTCCGGCTGTACTCTACCTGTTTGTCGGTCAAGTTGTTAAGAGAGTTATCTGCTAGCAGCCTTGCTAAAATTAATAGGCTATTTAACGGTGTCCGCAGCTCGTGGGACATGTTCGCGAGAAATTCCGATTTATATTTGGAAGACAAAGCCAGTTGTTCAGCTTTTTCTTCAAAAGACTGCCTCGCCCGCTCAACTTCCTGGTTTTTGCGAACCACTTCCCGATTTTGAACTTCTAACAATTCTGCCTTTTCTTCTAGCTCCTCATTTAATTGTTGTAATTCTTCGTTAGATTGCTTGACAAGAAATTGTGATTCTTCTAACTCGTGTGCCTGTTCTTCCAAGCGTTGATTGCTTTGCTGTAGTTCTTCTTGCTGGGTTTGCAGTTCTTCTGTTAAAGCAACAGACTCTTCAAGTAGTTGCTGTGTTTGCAATTGTGAGGCGATGTTATTTAAAAATACACCCAGATTTTCACTCAATTGCTCTAAAAATGTTAGATGCAATGGGTTAAAAGATCCAAAAGAGGCAAGTTCAATTACAGCATTTACCTGCGCTTCAAATAGTATGGGCAAGACAATAATATTTAGCGGTGGTGCTTCTCCCAAGCCGGAACTGATACGGATATAGTCACTGGGAACTTCCGTGAGGAGGATTCTTTGTTTTTCTAGGGCGCATTGTCCCACCAATCCCTCACCCAAGCGAAACTGATTTGCTAGGTTTTTCCGCTCTTTGTAAGCATAACCACTCAACAACTTCAGCACAGGCTGGTCGTCTATAGAGTCCATTACATAAAAAACGCCCTGCGATGCTCCAACCAGTGGTGCTAAATTCGACAAGATCAGACTAGACACACTTTCCAGATTTCGCTGCCCTTGGAGCATCTGGGTAAATTCAGCTAAGTTAGATTTTAGCCAGTTTTGCTCGTCATTTTTTTGAGTTGTGTTTCGGAGATTAACGATCATCTGGTTAAAGGTGCGCGTCAACACACCAATTTCATCTTGGCGATCGCTATCTGGTAAACTTACAGATAAATCCCCATCTGCCAACTTTTGAGCCAAATCAGAAACTCGCTTTAGCGGTGCTGAGATATGTCTGGTCAGGGCGAATCCGATCAAAGCTAAGAGCAAAGAAAATAAGGGAATACTATAAATAATAGTGGCGAGTGTTTGCCGAGCAGCTGCTTGTGCCTTCTCAGAGCGCTGTTTTAGCAGTGTATTCTCCTCATGTTCCATCGTCTGGATAACTTTGCGGATTTCACTCATTAGCTGCTTGCCTCGGTCTGTCAGAACCACCTTCTGAGAAGCTTCAAAACCTTGGTTTTGGCGCAAATCGATAGTTTCTTTAAGTTCGTCCAGCTTCTGAGTGATTAATGGCTGTAAAATATCCAGCTGCTGTTGCTGCTTGGGATTATCTGTTGTTAAATTCTGAAGATCCTTAAATTTTTGATCCAGTACTTGAATGGCTGCATTATACGGTTCTAAATAGCGCTGTTCTCCAGTCAGAACGTAACCACGTTGCCCAGTTTCAGCATTTGTCAGTTGCAAGTTGAGGTCTTCAAGCTGACTTAACACCTGGTAAGTATGGCTTTCTTGGCGCGAAGTTTCAACTAGCTGATTCGTGCTTTGGTAGGAGATTAGACCAATGGTGGTCAGAGTTGCCAAACTCAGGGCAAAACTTACTCCAATCTTGGTTCCAATCTTCAAACGGTTCAACATTATTCCAGGCAGGTATTCAAATTATTTTTGTTTTTGAGACTATTATGATTGTGTTTTGCTATCCAAAATAAATGTATAATATTTCGTTCATCTGGGATATGGCTAGTTGTTTGCGCACTAACTACTATCATTTTTATCCTCAGATTTTTATATATTTAACTTTATTTTAAATAATTATTTAATTATATTTATATAAATAATATTTTATCAATATTTTGCTTCTTTTATTAAAAATAAATCATTAGATAGTATAACTTATTTCCAAAGAAGCATTTACCTTATTTTGTAATTGAATCTTGCAGTGGATAATTAAACACTTATTTTTAGATTATAAATTTAACATTAGATTTTACTAAAGAATGGTGGCTCTTATGAGTACAGTAATTAACCTAGCAAGACCTAAATTTTGCAAAGGTCAAAATGTAGAATTTATCGGTGGATTGGGAACCATAATACAATGCTATCGTAACTCTGGTCACTGGTCTTATCTTGTAGAAATGGAAATGGGTTTAGAACCGGATATGGGAGGATTGGTTACGAAACTACTATTTTACTTGAAGACTACCCTCTTCTTGGTTAGGTTTAATATTGACATCACCTTTTTCTCAAAAAACCTTGAGGAATATTAAATAATTCAATACTCATTTAATATTCTCTTGTGATGGTTAAATAACTTTGGGTTTGAAAAAACGGCTGGATAGTAAAATTAAGCAGCCGGATAGTTAAAATTAAACTTATTAAAACACAATTTATATGAACGCTAAATACAGTGGCTTTTACTGTTGGATATGATAATATCTATACCATTGTACATCACTCTACACAGCAACCGTAACCTTAGTTATCGCAAGCAGTATTCATTCTACTGGAAAGTTAAGGTTTCAAAAGGCAACCTATACCCATAGAAGTACTAAACTTATTATATAGTACAAGCAATACTCTTGTACTATATAATAAGTTTCAGGAATATAATTACGGTGTGTTGTAAAACCTCTTGATATTAACTTGACGTTTAATCAGAAGTTCGTAATAACCTGGCGATCACTTTTAGCGGCATCAAGTTCAGATTGGCTATAGATACTAAAATGTTGAATCTTGTTACTCTCTAAAATAGCTCTTGCACCTGCTACATAGATATCAGTACCTTTTAGTACTAACAAGTAATGCCCAAGGGTCAGATGATGCTCATAATCTCTGGCTAGATCATCAGAAATTCCTAAATTAGTGTAGTTATCTTGGGAACTGCTGATATTTGCCTCAATAATATCACTTATTACACTTGTGTTTTTAGCAACTACTGATATTTGACTCATCGGAAAGCCAGCGGTTTTCAGTTCAGTAAGCGCTCTTTCTGCGTCTTGATGCCGATAAAAAACACCAAGTGCGTGTCTATAACGATTATTTGGGGTTGAGTATGGCTCATAAACCCCCCATTGTTGAATATCACGGCGATTAAAAATCCTTTTGGCAAGACGAATTTCTATGTCTATACCGGTTACGATCACCAAACAGTAACCTTTACAGACAAGATCGCTATAACCCTGTGCTTGCTTTTCAGAAATTCCTAAACTTAGGAACAAAGCAGGCAAACCACCTGCTAAAGTGCTAGCGATCGCAGTTACTTCCGATCCAGCTAAGATAACTGAGCCTATACCAGGAATTACTAAGAGGGCTACACTGACTGATAATTCAGTAAGACCCTTGAAAGCATCACTAGCAACGGCTCCAGCAGCATCTTCTGAGGATGTATTGCCAGTGTTTTTTATAATTTCAACACCAGCAATATCAGTTTTTTCTTCTGTATTCCGTGCAATAACAGAAACTTTGTCCATTGGAAAATTAGAAGCTTTTAGTTCCTTTAGTACCAATTGTGCATCGGAATACCCAGCGAAAACTCCTATAGTTCTTCGCTCTTTTTCTAATGTCATTTTATCGGTTTATTGCAGTTAGAAGTGATTCCCAAAATTGTTACCTAAATTTGAGGTAATTACACAGCTCGACGAGTCAGTAAACCCCAAAGGAAAATTAGTATCATTGCACCAATCACAGCAAATAAAATGCTTCCCAGAGATAAAGCTCCTACAGATGCAGCTGCTGCCGAACTACTTCCTAACAATACTTGACCCAAATAACCACCCAATACGGCTCCAAGGATTCCTAATATAATGGTAGAGATAATACCGCCACCTTGGGTTCCAGGATAAAATAACTTAGCTAACGCACCTGCAATTAAACCCAAAACCAACCAAGCAATAATGTTAGTCATCGAATTTCTCCTTCACTGAGAATCTGCTTTGTTTGCATTTGACTCTTTCATACTAAAGTTTGCCTCCAAAATTTCCGATCTATCTAAAGAACTAATATCAGAAATCTTTAGACATCATTTGAATATTCACCAGGTCGTCTTTGAGGATGAATATACAAATTAGTAACATTCTGTACATTCAAGTATTTGTATAGCAGTCTTATTTGACATCATACAAGATGTAGATAAAGAAGCTAATTGCCTTCTATATGAGATACGACGTGTAGCTTGCTTGCCTGTATCAGTAAGCATAGTATCTCGTAGAGAAGGACACAAAGGGAAGAAATAATAAAGAAATATATACATTTTACATCTAGATTTTTAATTTAAAAAAAAGCGATATCAGCCGTTTAAGGCTCAGGACTGAAGACTATAGAAAGAGCTAGTTGATAAAGTTGGCGACGGGGAAGGGAGGTAAATTTTGCTAACTGACGGCTAGCTTGAGATCGCGATATTCCTTGACTAATTAACTGTTTCAATTCGGCTTTCAATTCTTCTTCTGTCAGTTGGGGCTGACTGGCTGGAATTCCGGCTACTACTAATGTATATTCACCTTGGGGTTCTCGTTGAGTGTAGTAAGCGATCGCTTCGGCAATTGTCCCCCGCCAAAATTCCTCATACAATTTAGTTAACTCCCGTCCTAGCACAATTTGGCGATCGCTTCCCCAAACCTCTGCTAAGTCTTGCAAAGTATCTCGCAAACGGTGCGGCGATTCGTAGAAAATCAATGTGCGAGATTCTGTTTGCAGAGATTCTAAATGTTCTTGTCTCTGTTGGGTTTTAGCTGGGAGAAAGCCTTCAAAGACAAATCGATCTGTTGGTAGTCCAGCTGCACTCAAAGCGGTAATTGCTGCACTAGCGCCAGGAATCGGAACTACTGGAATTCCCGCCTCAATACAGGCTTTCACCAGTTCATATCCAGGATCGGAAATACCTGGCATCCCAGCATCACTCACAAGAGCGATCGCTTTATTATTAACTAAATGCTCTAATAATTCTGGAATACGGCTGGTACGATTGTGTTCGTGGTAACTCACCTGGGGCGTTTTAACTTGAAAATGCTGTAGCAGTTTCCCAGTATGACGCGTGTCTTCCGCAGCAATGATATCCACAGTTTGCAAAATTCGTACCGCCCGAAAGGTGATATCTTCCAGATTGCCAATTGGTGTGCCGACAACGTAAAGTGTTCCTGGTTTTGGATCGGTTTGCATGAGCAAGAGTTAAGAGTTAAAAGTTCAAAATAATAATTTACGTCTAATGCAAATTGAGTATTGATTACATTCCATACCCAAATTTTGTTTTTTGACCCGACGAAAGTTTCTAATTCATCAATTTCAGTAATTTCGGGTATTTCTGGTCTTTTAAGACGCGATTTATCGCGTCTCTACATCTGGGTTTTGTTGCTCATTCTGAACTGTATTGCGTTTTATCTTATTTCAATAATCTTAGTCCACTGAGAGTAACTAACACTCTGGAACCTTCATGGCCAATGACGCCGATGGGTAAGTTAATATTTCCTAGAAAGTTGCCGACTAAAAGCAACATAATGAAACTCAACGCTACAACTATATTTTGTTTTACTATGAGTTGCGTAGCTTGCCGCCGTAGGCATCGCCTGCCTAAATGCATCGCTACAGCAATTTTTTCTAACCTGTCTGCCATCAGTACTATATCTGCGGTTTCCAATGCCACATCGCTACCAGATACTCCCATCGCTATACCCACAGATGCTTGCGCTAAAGCTGGTGCATCATTGATTCCATCGCCTACCATTGCAACTGTTTGATATTGTTGCTGTAAACTGCGGATAACATTCAGCTTATCTTCTGGTAGAAGTTGGGCATATACCCGATCAATTCCTACTGCTTTGGCGACACTGTGAGCAGTTTCCTGATTATCCCCGGTTAACATAACAATTTGTTCAACTCCCAGTTTCTTTAATCTGCTGATGGTTGCGGCTGCTTCGACTCTCACCTCATCTGCGATCGCAATTACACCCATCACCTCTGTTCCCCGTGCTACCCAAACCACCGTTTTACCGTCTTGCTCCCAAGATTGAACTATTTCTTGCAATTCTTCAGGTAAATTTGTTACATACTGCTGCACAAAAATGGCATTCCCGACAATTACCTGTTGTTCTTGAGCAATTCCGACAATTCCCTGTCCCGGTATAGCTTGCACTTCGATTGCACCAACCCAATTTAAATCACCAGCCGCCTGTACAATTGCCTTACCGATGGGATGTTCGGAAGATAATTCTACACTAACAGCAGTTTTTAATACATCATTGTTAGTGTATTTACTACTTGTAATTACCTGAAATACCTGCAACTGTCCTGTTGTTAGAGTACCAGTTTTATCAAATGCGATCGCTCGGACTTTGCCAATTTTCTCCAACTGCGCCCCATTTTTAAACAAAATCCCCTGTCTTGCACCATTGGCGATTCCTGAAAGCAGGGTGGGCATAATTGCAGCCATCAACGCACAGGGAGAAGCCACCACAAGGAAGGTAAGAGCGCGATAAATTGTTGTTTCCCAATCCCAACCCCAGAGAAATGGCGGTAAAGTTGCCAGTAATATTCCGGCTACTACAATGACTTTGGCATATCCTTTTTCAAAGCGATCGATAAACTCTTGGGAAGGTGGTGCTTCTGTCTGCGCTTGTTCTACCAAACGAATCACCCGCTGAATCAAACTGCTTTGGGCTGGTTTGTGTACTTTAATTTGCAATGCACCATAGCCGTTGAGTGTACCGGCAAATACTTCTGCGCCCACCGTTTTCTCTACAGGTAAAGACTCGCCTGTAATTGCAGCTTGATTGAGGGTGCTGTAACCAGATAAAATTATTCCATCAGTAGGAATTAACTCTCCAGGTTTGACGACAATTTTATCACCGACTTTTAGCTGAGTGATAGGAATTTCCTCTTCCCTTCCCTGAAGTAAAACCCTCGCTGTATCTGGTGTCAGGCTCATCAAACTGCGGATACTCCGCTCAGTTCGCTGCATTGCATAGCCTTCTAATGCGCCACTGATAGCAAAGATTAGAATCAAAATTGCCCCATCAATAATTAGATGATATTCTCTTCGCCATAAGCCGAGACTAGCAGCACCAATCGCCGCCACAATCATCAGTAAATCTACATCGAGTTCTTTTTCTTTGAAAAGAGTAGTTAATCCTTCTCGCGCACTTTCGTAACCACCAATTACATAAGCAGCGGGTAGCAACAGGAACGCCAATCCTAACCAACCGAGATGCAAGGCTAACCATCCGAGAAATAATAGGAATCCACACAAAAGGGCGGCTACGGTATCTGCGTGTTCTCTGGTGAATTGGCTTAAACGTTGGGGATAGAGCATGAAAAGTGAATTAACAAGGACTCTCTTACGCTAAACCTTGACATTGATGTTAATGTCAAGGCTTATAATGATTTTGAAACGTAGAGTGGGTAGGTTTGCAGAGTGATTTTGTATGTTCATGCGTGTTTTATTCTGAGTATGGTGTGCTAATTTGTAAATCTTCAAATTTTTGATCGGAGGATGAAAGTGATTGCCTGTGGCACGCTTTGCAATCGCAAAAAAGCGCTAAATCGTGTTGATAGCAGTGTTAAAGTTCAAGATACAAATAAATAATAAATATCTGTAATAGTTGGAGTGACCTTGCTCTTAGAGACTAAAAACCAACCAAATTTAATTCTTTATGTAACCACAATTGATGACAATCTCTATCATTTTAATAAGTTATTCAAACTCAGGGATGAAATTGAGCAGTTACCCCAAGATTGCTTAAATATCAAAGTAGATTTTCACTACTGTGAATTCTTGGGACACTACGGCGTTGCTTTTTTGGGGGGACTATTCCGTTTTATCAAAGCTCGTGGCGGCTCTCTTGCTTTCGATTGGAATACACTTCCAGAGAAAATTAGTATGAACTTGGCTCAGAATGGCTTCCTGTGTGCTTTTGGTTGTGACAGGAAACCCTGGGACGGCAACTCCATACCTTACCGGAATGATCTTCATCAAGATTTTTATGCTATTGCAGATTACCTGAAATATAATTGGCTGGGCAAAGGTTGGGTCAATATCAGTCCAAGACTACAAGATGCAATTACAGGGCGAGTCTTAGAGATATATTTTAATGCATTTGATCATAGTCAATCTGCTATGGGGGTGTTCAGCTGCGGTCAGCATTATCCCAAGCTTGGTTTTCTTCATCTGACGGTCATCGACTTTGGTATTGGTATTCCTACTAGTGTTCGCTCTCTATCTCAGAACTCAGACAAGACTGCTAATGAGGCACTAAAGTGGGCGTTCGAGCCTGGAAATAGCACTAAGCAAGACAGTATCTCTCGTGGCGCAGGCTTAAATTTATTGCAGGAGTTCATCGTAAAAAATCATGGAAACCTTACAATTTTTAGTAATGACGGATATGTCAATATAGGCGATAATATTATATATGAGAACAAAGGTACTAATTTCAGGGGAACCTTAATTAATATTGCACTTCGCTGTGATGAATCTTACTACTGCCTAGCAACTGAAGCTCATCAACTTAAGAAGCGGTTATTTTAAACAGGGAGATAGAGGAATGGCATACAAAATTTTTGATTTTATCGGAAAATACGCTATCAGCGCTGAGAATGGGCAGAAGGTATATGACCAGATTCATCCAGTTCTGCTTGCTGGCAACCCTGTAGAATTAGATTTTACTGGAGTTCAGGTCTTTGCTTCTCCTTTTTTCAACTTTGCGATCGCTCATCTGTTGAAAGATATTCCAGCAGATAACCTGAATCGACTGGTTGAGTTCACCGCTATAAGTTCTGAGGGGTGGAATGTTCTTGAGCGTGTGATTGTCAATGCCAAGCATTACTATTCCGATGAGCAATTTCGTAATGCGGTTGATGCAGCGATCGCAGAGCAAGCTGCAACTTTTTAAAGCATGGTGGTCAATCTTAACATCCAAGCTGATATCATCGATATCAAAACTGATAATCCCCAGCAAGATGATATTTTCCTTGTAGATACCAACGTCTGGTTTTGGCAAACTTATACAAATGCTGGGTTTGGTGCTAAAGCATCCAAATTCGGCAATTATCTTAAATATATCAACCAAGCTCTTTTAAATGGAGCCACACTGACATATTCTGGGCTAATTTTGGCTGAACTGGCTCATATCATTGAGAAAACTGAATATAACATTTATATAAAATCACATGGGTTTTTGCCATTTAAAGAATACCGTCATAATTACCCAAATGAACGAATGAATGTTGTTGCCGAAGTTCAGTCAGCTTGGAGTCAGGTTAAGACGCTTGCTGTTCCTGTTGATCTGACAGTAGATGACGCAACAACCGATGCAGCACTAAACAGATTCCTTTCTTCAGCTGTTGATGGCTATGACTTACTACTTCTCGAAGCTATTAGCAGAGCAGGAGCAGGAAAAATTAAAATTATTACAGATGATATGGATTATGCTGTTGTTCCAGATATTCAGGTATTTACGAGCAACAGCAACGTTATCCAAGAAGCTAATAGACAGAAAAAATTATTGGTTAGCAGATAGTTTAACTAAGCCAGGTTAAAAGCCCCCTCGACAATAATTAACCTTTATTAAGACCATAATTCGTGGAAATCAAAAGTAGCGAACTGACAATTAAGCAGTTAACGCACTTGGTAGGCGGCGGTTTAACTCCGCGGATGGTGCGCCATTATCATCAATTGGGACTGTTACCGCAACCAGTGCGATCGCGTAGCAATTACCGTCTCTACACCCAAAAAGATGTTCTCCGGTTGCAACGGATTGTAGCGCTTAAGCAGCAAGGGTTTCAGCTAAACCATATCCGCAATATTTTGGAAGTCGAACCAGAAGCTGATACAACGGTTAACCTCATGGGACAACTCCAGCAGCAATATCGTGCGGTGATGCAACAAATTTCTCAACTGCGGCAAACTGCATCAGCATTAGAAGGATTATTGGGCCGCGATTGCCATTGTCAAATTATCCAGGCGGAAGTTTTGGCACAACTCAAGTTACTTGATGTTGAAACCCAAGCCGGATTGGGAGGATTGGAAAATCTCTGGAGTGGTTTGGATGCCGAAATTCATACCCACTCAGAAGCTTTTACAGAATCGCTACAACGCTTACTTCCTGATTTGTCTCACCGTTCGGAAATTGAACAGCATTTAATTTCTCAGTTGGTTTTGGCTTGTGGCGATGTCAGTTTAGTGTCCTTTGTGAAATTGAGTCGAGATGCGATTGCAGCTAGTCGAGAAGCTTTATCTTCAAGTTGTCAAATTGTTGTCGATACTCAAACGGTTGCTGCTGCTTTAGATCAAACCCGATTACTTCACTTGGGATGCCGCACCGAAACCTTAATTGATAACCCCCATATTACCACCGCCACTGAAGCAGAACTCGCCTTTTGGCAACATCAAGAATGGCGAACGAAATTGCTGCAAGTAAGTAAGGGTTGTGTGCTGGTAGTTGGTTATGCTCCCTCAGTACTTCTGGAAGCTTGTGAAGCGATGTCTACGACGGGCTACGCCAACGCTAACCAAAAAATCCAGCCTGCATTAGTAATTGGAATGCCCATTGGCTTTAGTCATGCTCCCGCAGCCAAGCGACAACTGATGCAACAAGGGATACCTTATATTACAGTTGAAGGGACTTTGGGAGGTGGTGCTTTAGCTGCAACTGCCTTAAATGCTTTGGTGGAGTCACTGATTGATAAGCCAGATTGTCATTGTTATCTCAAATGAGTGCTGAACAATAAGTATTCATTTAAGACAGTCTCAATGAAACGAGTTTCAAAAGCCTTGCATGAAAATGTTCTAGGAACTGGAATTTTTACTCAGCACGGGCTAAACCCTAGCTATCCGCTAACAGCACTACTGAAAATAATATTGTTAAATAATATTGAATTTGCTACACTTTACCAGTTTTAGTAATTCAATAATTCATAATTGTGTCCATAAACTACCAACTTGGTATAAGTTGCAATCTAACTTAGAAAAATTTATAGTAAACAGACTTTGGCAATTAGAGTATAAATTATCATGCTATCCAAGCTACAGCGAAGTATAAATCAGCATAAGTACTTTAAAGTAATTAGAACTAAAGATAACTCAGATGTATAATTAGCCCGTCTCCTCCATAATCTTTATAAAGATCGCGATTTAGGACTGGCAGGCTTTCTATTTTTTACTTTAATTAAGGGGCTTATGTGGCAACAAGAAAAAAAAGATACTTCGATAATCAGGCTGGTATTATGGGTTGCCTTAGCTACAACCCCGATGGCAGCATCTCTGGTGGTATCAGCACCGATGCTGGCACAATCTACACCTGAAGCTAACTCTTCGCCACTGCCACAAACAGGGCAGAATGAATCGATAGTGCGGATTGACGGTTCCAGTAGCTTGAGTGCAATCAACCAAAGCCTGAAAGAAAGTTTTGAAAAACAGTTTACTGGTAAAAAGGTTGAGGTTGCTGCTAACGGCACTGAGACAGCCCTGAAAGATTTGCTAGATGGCAAAATCGATATAGTTGCAATGGGGCGCGGGTTGACGCCAGCAGAAAAAGCTCAAGGACTAGAGCAAATTCGTTTGCAGCGTGAGAAGATTGTGATCGTGGTTGGTGCAGATAATCCTTTCAAAGGAAGCTTGACTAGTAGGCAATTCGCCCGGATTTTTCGAGGGCAAATTACAAATTGGTCACAATTAGGAGGGCCTTCAGGGAAGATTCGGTTTATCGATCACCCGAACACGAGTGAAACTCGCAATACTTTTCGTACTTATCCAGCCTTCAAAACTGCTGAATTTGCTACAGGGGCTAATGCTACCCAACTAAGTGAGGATAATACCGCAGAAATCATCAAACAACTGGGCAAAGACGGCATCAGCTATGTGTTAGCTAATCAGGTGTCGAAGTTGAAAGGTGTGCGAGTTCTGCAATTACATCAAGCCTTGCCAAATGATGCTAAATATCCCTTCTCGCAACCTTTAGTTTACGTTTACAAAAAAGATCAGAGTTTAACCACAGTAGATTTTCTTGGCTTTACCCTAGCACCCCCAGGACAGCAGGCTATAGAAAAAGGTAGAACTACCGAAGCCGAGGCGATCGCAGCCAGCATATTACAACCTGCTGTTGCGACTTCTCCAGGTGTCCAAACGACACCAGCGCCTAATGCTACTAGTTCTGTATTTGGCGAACAGCCCTTTGTGGCTGCTCCTGCACAAAGCACTCCAATTGTAAATAAAGAAACACCATTGTGGTTGCTGCTACCTGTCTTTTTTCTGACTGTAGGTGGATCTGTACTATGGTGGATTCTGAAAAAACGCTCATTGCCGGCTGAGAAAACAGACAATTTACCAGAATCAAATCCTCATCCACCCAATGGAGAAACGGCGGCGCTCGTCGAGGCCAGCACAGGTTCCTCCCTTAATGGAGCGACGCTGGAGGAGCAGGCAGTACCGCACTTCCAAGAGCAAGAAACCCCCGATCGCACTTCTTTCAACATCTACGCTCAAACACAATCTGATCTGAACCCAAATGCTACTCAGGGGACAGCAAATTTAGTACAAGAGACAAGTAATGGTACTTCTAACCTCTATGAAGGCGCAACATCAGGCGTAGCTAATGGCTCGGAAAATAACAACTTAGGAGCCGCAGCTTTAGGTGGTGCAGCTATAGCAACAGGTATCGGGGCGGCTACCTGGTCTACCTTTAGCAACAAAGAAACAGAAACAAACGCAATTGATGAGACAGTCGAGCTAAATAATTATACGGAGACAAACATTCCTGATTCTGATGAAATTGCATGGGATATAGAAGCTCCGGCGGCTGTAGTCAATACTTCATATCCTCACCTGGGTAATATTCCAGAAGAGGTATCTGATGTGGAACTGTCTTCATCTGAAGTAACAACCCCACTTCCGGAATTACCAGATGTGCCAGAAGTAACATCTGATTTTGGATATTGGGACACAGCAATTAGTGAAGATGAGGTAGATGAGGAACTTCAGGCAGAATTGAACTGGCTAGAGAGTATCACCTCAACTGAAGATACAGCCTCAATAGATGAATTGCCCTTAGCAGAGTCTGAGGAAGTCACAGCCGATGTGGAAGCATCAGCGACAGAAGAAACATCCTCACTGCTCGATTTACCTGAATTTCCCGAAGATTTATTGAGTAAAGATGCATTAAATGTGGTAGCGGATGCAGCCGAACCCACTTTAAATTTGCCAGAGTCAGAACTTCCAGCCGAGCCGACTGTTGGGGAAGGTGTTGTTGAAGCTAACTCCACAGATTTGGCCGCTGCGGCGGCTTTAGCAGCAGGTGCGGGAGTTGGTGCTTGGGCTAGCACTTTCGGATCGGATGCTCAAAATGAGGCAATTGCAGCCGAAACAGCTAGTGGTTTGGTAGATACAGATGAAGAAAGCAGTATTGTGCTCACACCACATACTTATACATCGGCTCATGTCTCTTGGGAGATTTCCGCAGCCAAGAAAGCAGAGCTGTGGCAACAAGGCGGTACTCTATTGGTAGTGCGGCTGTATGATGCGACTGGTATTGATTTGAGCTATCAAAGTCCACAGCTGGTACAGCAGTATGAATGTGCAGAGACAGCACACAATCGCTTTGTAGAAATTCCCCAGGGCGATCGCGACTACATAGCTGAAATTGGCTATATCGCTTATGGCGAACACTGGTTATTCATCGCCCGTTCCCCAATTGTTCGTGTCTTCAGTCCTGTGAATCCAGATCCCGTAGTTGATGATGTCGCAATCGCGAATCAAACAGCTATTGGTTTGGTAGATGCAGATGAAGAAAGCAGTATTGTGCTCACACCAGATACTTATACATCAGCTCATGTCTCTTGGGAGATTTCCGCAGCCAAGAAAGCAGCACTGCGGCAACAAGGCGGGTCTCAATTGGTAGTGCGGCTGTATGATGTGACTGGCATTGACTTGAGTTATCAAAGTCCGCAGCTGGTACAGCAGTATGAATCTGAGGAAACAGCACACGATCGCTTTGTGGAAATTCCCGTCAATGATCGCGACTACATGGCTGAAATTGGCTATATCGCTGATGGCGATGCCTACGGCGGTAAACTACGCTGGTTATTCATCGCCCGTTCTGCAATTGTTCGTGTCTTCAGTCCTGTAAATCCAGATCCCGTAGTTGATGATGTCGCAATCGCCGATAAAACAGATGTTGATTTGGTAGATATCCAAGAAGAAAGCAGTATTGTCCTCACACCCCGCACTTTCCAATGGGCTGAAGTCTCTTGGGAGATTTCCGAAGCTAAGAAAGCAGCACTGCAACAACAGGGCGGCTCTCAATTGGTAGTGCGGTTATATGATGTGACTGGCATTGATTTGAGTTATCAAACTCCGCAGCTGGTACAGCAGTATGAATGTGAAGAGACTGCACATGATCGCTTTGTGGAAATTCCCATCAGCGATCGCGATTACATAGCTGAAATTGGCTATGTCGCTGATGGCGATCGCTGGTTATTCATTGCCCGTTCTGCGATCGTTCGTGTCTTCACTCCAGCGCCTACAGATTCGACAACAGATTCTACCGTTGAAAATGTAGCTTTAGCAAGCGAAACCGCTATTGGTTTGGCAGATGTAGAAGAAGAAACTGCCTCAGAAGAGAGCAGTATTGTCCTCACACCTCGCACTCCCAAGTGGGCTTATGTCTCTTGGCACATTTCCAAGGCTCAATCTGAAGCGCTGCAACAACAGGGCGGCTCTCAATTAGTAGTGCGGCTCTATGATGTCACCGGGATTGACTTGAGTTATCAAAGTCCCCAGCTTGTCCAGCAGTATGAATCTGAACAAGTAGCACGCGATCGCTTTGTGGCTATTCCTGTGAGCGATCGCGATTATATGGTTGAAATTGGCTATATTGCTGATGGCGATCGTTGGTTACTCATCGCCCGTTCTGCTAACGTTCGGGTATTCAGTCGTCCCTACGGAGATTTCTGGTTTGTGGCTGATGCTGAGTTAATTATTCACGGAGCAACTCAACCAAATACAAACGTAAACATTGGTGGCCATGCCATCAAAATCAAACCCGATGGTACTTTCCACCTACGTCTTCCCTTTTCAGATGGTTTAATGGACTATCTGATAACGGTAGCTGCTGATGGGGAATCCCCAAGAACTATTCATAAGAAGTTCTCTCAGGAAACTTCCGAAAGCTAACAATTAACCTGAGTTATCCCCTCTTACCCGATTCTCCCTTTTTAGGGAATGTAGGAAGGGGGGATTTTATTATATACCAGTTTTCAGATGTAGGACTTACGCAGTGTACAAATTAATCATGGTATGCATTTACCATGCATAGGTCGTTTCAGGCTTTAATTAATCATTAGACCTCTTGCAAAAGTCCCTAACACCCCACCCCCAACCCCTCCCCGCAAGCGGGGAGGGGAGACAAAGCGTAGCTTTGGCTCTTTGGGGTTCTTATTTTGGATTTATGCAAGAGGTCTATTCTTTGATAGTAAATAGACCTGCACTGTAGGGGCACAGCAATGCTGTGCCCTGACGACAGATGTGGTTTTTCAAATCATTCATATTTTGTATTTTTTTTCAATGCGTAAGTCATAAGATGGATAAAATACACTACTCCAATCCTTAAGTACGCGTTCTTTCTGAGTGGGTAAGTCTTGTAAAGGCAATTGGGAAAGATGAAATAATTTCTGAAGTAGCACTCCCGGATTTTTCACTTGTGAGAAATCCGGGTTTATTGCCTAGAAACTAGAATGATATGAAGAATACACAAAGCTCAGTAGTTGTATATACATTTATCGGCAAATAATGTAAAGAGTATGCCAAGATAAGCATTTCAGTATAAATATGTAAGTAAAATATTGACTGTAATTTACTGTAATGTTATTGTAAGGTTATTAAGATGTTCTCTATTTTCAAGCTAAACACCCACATAGAATAGCCCACAAGGAGTGTATCAAAATATTTTTACCGGGTAAGAGTCAACTGTTGATTATTTTCAAGGTAGTAAGACTTAGGCGCTGGCAAAAACCAAATATGAAGGGTGGATTTTAGGCATTAAAGCTGAATTTTTCAATGCTTATTCAGTGATTTGTATTGAACAAAGATGATTAAAAAAGCCTGAAATGACCGATTATCCTGAATGCACACCTTCATTAATTTGTAGAGAGCTTAAGACTTAGATAGTCTGAGATAGTTAGATAAGTGATATGTACAAGCCTTTTTATCTGGTGAATCTTCAATAAATTTACTTGATGAGCTTCAATGGTGAAGTATAAAGTATCCCGGAAACATCAAATTTCGGTAGATTTTAGTCCCCGAAAACAGCAATAAACTCAAGATTGAGAACTGAAGTTACTGAAAAAATCGATTTAGTCAGGTAAAAATTATGGCAAATATTATTGGAACCAACGGTAACGATACCCTAGTGGGTAGTGATGACGCGGACACGATTAAGGGTCTTGCAGGTAACGATACCATCACAGGTAACGATGGTAACGACACCTTAATTGGTGGTGGCGGTAAGGATCAATTTGTTTACAACCTCAGTAACGGCATTGATACAATCACTGATTTCGGTGGCATAGGTAAAGGCGTAAATACCTCGGCAGCAGTCATTACCGAAGTGGACACCCTAAAATTCCCCGACTTTGACTTCTTCAGTGCCAAAAACTTGCTCCTTACTCAGAATGGCAGCAATTTGGAAATCGGCTTTGAAGAGGCAGGTCAGACCATAGTCATCCTGCAAAACTTCAAATTAGAAAACTTCAAGAATCTGAAAGCTTCTGGGGCAACACCAGCGATTGGCAATATCTTGTTTGGAGGGCAAACTAGTATCACCGACAGCTTTAATGTCCTGGATGCCAACTCCACTGATACCAACCTGGGCATCAAGAACACGGTGACTTTTCTTAATGACCTCGACAATAACATTACGGGTTTAGACGACTCAGATGATGTCGTCAATGGTCAGGCGGGTAATGACAAAATCGACGGCAAGAGTGGCAACGACTTGCTGCGGGGTGGTACGGGCAATGATACTCTCATTGGTGGCGCGGGGAATGACACTCTTATTGGTGATACGGGCAATAACTCTCTCGTTGGTGGTGCTGGTAACGATGAATTGAATGCTGATTCATCAACAGGCAATAATACCCTTAATGGTGGTGCTGGTAACGATTACTTGATTGCTGATAGTTCAACAGGCGATAACCTGCTCTCTGGAGGGGATGGCAATGACAGCTTCTCTTTGGCGGCCCCATCTACTATCTCCTCTTCCTTAGCAACTCAAACGGTAGATGGAGGTATAGGTGAAGATTTCTTGTCCGGCAATTACTACTTTGCTACGGCGGGGATCACAACAACTTTCAATGCTGCTACTAACATTGGCTCGATTACAGCGGGCACGGATCGGGTTAACTACAAGAATATCGAACGATTAGAGATCAGAGGTACACTCAAAAATGACTTGATTGTGGGGACTAATGGCAACGATTTACTCTTTGGGGGTAGTAGTGGAAATGATCCGACCTATGGCAATGATACGATTTTTGGCGGTGAAGGTAACGATGAGTTGAGTGTTGATTATTCAACAAGCGATAATATCCTTAACGGTGGCGCTGGTAGCGATCGCTTGAGTGCTAGCTCTTCAAAAGGTAATAACCTGCTCTCTGGTGGCGATGGCAATGATTCTCTTGACATCTCTGCGGATTTAGACTTCTTGGAGGGCAGATATACCAATCCCACCTCTGGCAATAACACCCTCAACGGTGGCGCTGGTGACGATTCCTTGAGTGCTAACGGTTCAACAGGCTATAACCTACTCGCTGGTGGCGATGGCAATGATTCTCTTAATGCCTATGCCGCCTCTGGTAATAACACCCTCAATGGTGGCACTGGTAACGATACCTTGGATGTTTCCAATTCAACAGGTAATAACCTGCTCTCTGGAGGGGATGGCAATGACAGCTTTTCTTTTACAGCCCCATCTACAGCCTCCTCTTCCTTAGTAACTCAAACGGTAGATGGAGGGATAGGTAAAGATTCCTTGTCCATCAATTACTACAATACTACGATGGGAATCACTTCAACATTCAATGCCACTACTAATATCGGCTCGATTACATCAGGCACAAATCTGGTTAGCTACAAAAGTATCGAACAACTATATATCAGAACTACAGCCTATGATGACAATATTGTCGGGACTAGTGGCAATGATACAATAGATGGTGACGATGGTGGCAATGATATAATAGATGGGGGCAGTGGTGACGATTACTTGTCGCTCGGTAATGGTGCTACCCAAGGAATCACAACGACATTCAATGCCACTACTAATATCGGCTCGATTACATCAGGCACGAATAGCGTTAGCTACAAGAATATCGAACGATTAAATATTTTTGATACGGCTTACAATGACTTGATTGTGGGGAGCAATGGCAACGATACGATAGGTGGGGTCAATGGGGTCAATGGGGTCGATGGTGGCAATGATACAATAGACGGGGGCAGTGGTGACGACTTGTTGTCGTTTGGTAGCTATTATGCTACTGAGGTAATCACTTCGACATTCAATGCCACTACTAATACTGGCTCGATTACATCGGGCACGAATCAAGTTAACTACAAGAATATCGAACGCTTAAATATTTTTGGTACAGATTACGATGACTTGATTGTGGGGAGCAATGGTAACGATACGATAAATGGGGCAGGTGGAAATAACACGATTCTCGGCGGTGCAGGTAAGGATTATTTGAGTGCTAACGCTTCAAATGATTTGAATTTAAATGTTAATAATCTGCTCTCTGGAGGCGATGGTAATGATTCTCTTGACGTATCTGGTTTTTACGACGACTATCGCGGCGATTTCTCTCTGATTGCTATTTTGGGCAAAAACACCCTCAATGGTGGTGCGGGAGACGATAACTTAGTTACTAATTATTCATCAGGCAATAACTTACTCTCTGGGGGCGATGGCAATGATACTCTTACAGCCGCTGGTTCAGCCTCCTTATACTCCCTATATGGAGTTTATACTGTCTCTGGCAATAACACGCTCAACGGTGGTGCTGGTAACGATCGCTTGATTGTTGATTATTCATCAGGGGATAATCTACTGGATGGAGGCGATGGCAATGACTACCTCACAGCCTCTAGCGCTACTGGTAAAAACACCCTCAAAGGTGGTAATGGCAATGACTACCTCACAGGTGGCAATGGTAATGATAGCCTAATTGGAGGTGCTGGTACTGATACCTTTGCTTTCAATAGTTACAATCAAGGCGTTGATAATATTTATGACTTCAACGCCACGAATGAACTGATTCAGATATCGGCTGTTGGTTTTGGTGGCGGATTATCAACACCTTCACTTAAGACAAGTCAGTTTACCCTCGGAACATCTGCAACCACAAGCAATCAACGATTTATCTATGACAATATTACAGGTGCATTGTTCTTTGATGGAGATGGCAGTGCGTCTGGGTTTACCCAGGTAAAATTTGCACAAATGTCTGCTGGATTGTCACTAACAGAAAAGAATTTTGTGGTTGTTTAATCGTAATTAGCGCTCTTGTATAACTTTAGGTACGGAATGGGAGGTTATATTTTAAGCACCTCCCATTATATTTTTCAATAGAGACGTAGCACTGCTACGTTTCCACAATGGTTCTGGATAACGCATATTTAATTTCACCAGATGTCTATGGTTTTCACCAATTTGCGCCAAATCGACGCATCTCTGGAAAACCGGAAAAAATTTTTCCAAATCTCTCCATTTTGCAGCCTGAAAACCTTACTGCATAAGGCATCGACGCACCTCAACGAAGTTATGCGGTTTTCAAGGTTCGGGCGAGATGCGTCGATGAGCTTCAACACACTTCCTAAAAGTAAAATATATTACTTAAAATTGTTAAGGTTTTAACAAAAACTTGGCATTGGGTATCTGTTGCTCTGGGAAAATTGCTTGAGTTAGACATTTCCTAAATGCTAACGTCTACAAGGTGACACAGGATTTGGAGTGGTTTTTTTAACTATGAAGCATAGACACAAGGTAGCTTTTAGCTTGATATCGTTGATCGGTCTCAATTTCATATCTAGCTTAGTTATATTTAATGAGGCGAACGCCGCGCCACCGAGAACCCCAGACAAAAGTGTAAATTGCGAGATTTTAGTTGTGGGTGGTGGACTTTCTGGTGTAGCCACAGCTTACGAGGGCTTGCTAGCAGGGCGAACAGTTTGTCTCACAGAAATTACTGACTGGCTGGGAGGACAAATTTCTGCTCAAGGGACATCTGCGTTAGATGAACGCCCAACTCAGCGAGCTCTGAAATTCTATTCTCGCGGCTACCTAGAATTGCGAAACCGCATTGGGCGTAAATACGGTAAGCTTAACCCCGGTGATTGCTGGGTAAGTGAATCGTGTTTTCTTCCCCACGATGCTCACACAATTTTGACCCAGATGCTTAAAGATGCCGAAAAGCAGGGCAAAGGGAAGTTGCAATGGTTTCCCAACACGGTAATTAAGGATTTGGAAATCGCTGCTGATGGCAAAATAATTAATAGTGCGATCGCAATTCAACATCAACCACCAAAAGGCGCACCACCTCTCAATACTTTTACGTTATCTCAAAGCATTGAAGATGCTTATAGCTACGAAAACTCATCTCGGTTTACTAAAACTATTCTCCGTTTCATCCCCAAAGCAACGAAAGAGGATGCTCCTAAATGGTATGTCGTAGACGCTAGTGAAACTGGAGAAATTATCGCCCTTGCTGATGTTCCTTACCGATTAGGTATTGATGCCCGTTCCTACTTAGAACCTTCTGCTTCTAGCGCCAACAACGATTCTTATTGCCCTCAAGGTTTTACCTATACCTTTGCAATGGAGGCTACTAAGGAACCGCAACCGCAGACAATGCCTGCATTTTATCCACAATATGCACCATATTTCAGCTATGAATTGAAGCGACTAGCTAACTTTGATTTAGTTTTTACCTATCGCCGCATTTGGAGTCCAAACAAAGGGAAATCAGAAAAATTCGGCGGTGTCAGTTTTACTGCGCCTACACCAGGGGATATCTCGATGCAAAACTGGACTTGGGGTAACGACTACCGCCCCGGAACTGGTCAGGATAATCTAATTTATAACCGCCAACAGTTACAAGCGACTGGACAGTTAGAGCCAGGAGGGTGGATGGGAGGACTGCGGACAGAAGCCCTCCGCAAGGCTGAGGAAAATGCTTTATCTTTCTATTACTGGTTGGTAGCTGGGACTACAGATTCTCAACTAGGGGACGGTGTAAAGCAGCAGCAACCCAATAACCGCTTTGTTTCCGGTTTAAATTCCCCAATGGGAACAATACACGGCTTATCGAAATATCCCTATATGCGAGAAGGACGGCGGATCATTGGCCGCCCCAGTTGGGGACAAGCTGAAGGCTTTAGTATTGGGGAAATTGATATTTCCCGCCGAGATTATAATGATGAGTATTACTCAAAGACTCTGCCAGCAGATATGTATCGTCGTCTACGAGCAGCAGTTGCAGGTTTAGAAGCAATATCAGTAATTGACGGTAAAGTTCCACCAGATAAAGCAATGCGACGGACTCGTTCTACCATCTTTCCCGATGCTGTGGGTATTGGTCACTACGCCATAGATTTCCATCCTTGCATGGTGAATAGTCCCCCAGAAGCACCTGGGAACACAGAACGTCCAGGCGAAAGACGTGGTGCTGGTCAAGCTTATCCCTTCCAAATTGCTTTGAGGGCGATGATTCCCCAGAAAATTGATAATTTGCTCGTAGGTGGCAAAAGTATTGCGACTAGTCACATTGCTGCTGCTGCCTATCGAGTACACTCCTTTGAATGGTCGGCTGGCGCAGCTGCGGGAACAGTTGCTAGTTTTGCACTCAAAAATGCGATCGCACCTTACCAACTAGTCGATGACTTACCTAAACAAGAGCTACAACTAGAAGCACTCAAACGGCTTTTGCAACAAAATGGCAACCCTACCGCCTTCCCAGATACATCTATTTTTAACGAAAACTGGGATAATTGGAAATAGCACATAGGGCATAGGGCATTGGGCATTGAATTCTTCCCAATACAAATACCTAACTCCTAACTTCTAATATCAAGTTTGAGTGATTACTTGTAATAAAATTTATCAATGTAGGTTAGGTTGAATGGCAGTAAAACCCAAAATCAACAAGGATTAAATGTTGAGTTTTGTTCCTTAACCCAACCTACAAATATTACAAGTGTTTAATCAAACCTGATATAACTCCTAATTCCTAACTCTTAACTCCTAACTTCCCAGTCCCCAATCTCCAGACAATGAACTAAACTAATTACTTATAGTGTAGTTTTGTAAAATTATCTTGACTAATTGTTTTATGGTTATGACACTTTCAGCAGACGTTTACGGGATGTCCACAGCACCAACTATAGCTCCTGAACGGTCTAATCAAGTTATCCGTAAGACTTATCCGAATTACAAAGTGATTGTATTAAACGATGATTTTAATACATTCCAACACGTGTCTGAATGTTTGATGAAATATATTCCGGGGATGAGTGGCGATCGCGCGTGGGATTTGACTAATCAGGTACACTATGAAGGTCAAGCGATCGTCTGGGTTGGCCCCCAAGAACCTGCGGAACTCTATCACCAGCAGCTGCGCCGAGCAGGTTTGACAATGGCACCTCTAGAAGCAGCTTAATTATTATGGGCAAACCCACCGTAGATCCCCTCCGCACGGCTTCACAAAAAGCCGCCAGACTGGTTTGGAATCACTCAACACACCTTTCTGGTCTTATCCCTATTTTAGAACGTCTTTGTCAGCAAGATGGTATCCAAACTGTGACGCCGGGAGTGATTGGGCGGTCAAAGGGTCACTGTCCAAAAATGCAACTACGCGTCTCAGTACCCATTCGCGGCGGCTATAAAGTCATTGCCCGGCAGGGGAAAACGGTACAAGAAGTATTTATTTTGACAACTTTACCCCAGGATCAACTAGAAGCTGCATTAGCGATCGCCATGAGATGTTAATCATGCCCAATGCCCCATGCCCCATGCCCAATAACTATTCCTCAACCCGATGTACTGCAAATTTGTGTAGCGGCAAACTAACAATACAAGAAAAAGTTAAGAAATATGACAGGGCCGTAGTTATTTTCAAACTCATGACTACAGATTCCCAGTCGGGTAAGACTATTTTTTCTATGCCAAAAGCTACACAGTAAACTAGCCAGTAACTAAAGCTCATTCTAAACAGAATCCGTTCTGTTTCTTCCATCTCATTTGTTTGCTCCTTACTGTTCCACAGTAACAACAGCCCAATAATGCAAGCTACAAAGGAAACAGCAACTACAAATTCGTGACAAAATATATTTAACGAATGCATTTGTGTTTATCCCCACATTTTTTCAGTTGAAACTCAGTCTAAAGGAATATTCCTTGCAGAGATACAAATTATTTACAAACCTCAATAGATTCAATACTGCTGAGTGAAAAATCTCACTTGCAACTCAGCACTCGTAACTCCATTAACCTGCAAGACTAGTTGCCAAAATTGAAGCGTTTGCAACAATTGCTCCTTCATGTATAAGAAACCTTTAAGTATTTCCCAGAAATGTATAATCAATTGCTGCAAAGGCTTAATACTTTGCAACAATTGCTCCTTCATGTATAAGAAACCTTTAAGTATTTCCCAGAAATATATAACCAATTGCTGCAAAGCCTTAATACTTTGCAACAATTGCTTCTTCATGTATAAGAAACCTTTAAATGATTGCAGCAATTGTTGTAATTAACTTATGAGTTAATCTTACTTAAAAAATCAAAATCTTTTAAGTAAAATTAACTGCCCTCATCCCCCAACCCCTCTCCCAAATTGGGCTACACCCCCTCTAACTCCCCCAATGCATCCTACGATGTTACACACAAGTCGAATTACCCCCCCTTGGAAAGGAGGGAAAAAAGAAATCTATTTCCCTCCCCAATACATACGGGGAGGGTTAGGGTGGGGTAAAACCCTGGTTAATCAGCTATTTCAGACTTGTGTGTACACCGTAGCCCAAGGCATCGGGGGGATTAAGGGGGGTAAATCCAGGGTTTGGGCTTCATTACCAAGATGTGTCTACACCGTAGCCCAACTTGGGAGAGGGATTTAGGGTGAGGGCTTTTGATAAACATAATTTTGAGCCACTTTCCAATAGCGCGAGAAGCGTTTCAAGTCAATATAGCCGTCATAGTCAAAAAATGGTTCTACCTGTAACACTTCCACTGCTATAGAACGCTCAATTTGATTACAGATATCATCAAACCGGGGGCTGGGACTATCGGCTGTGACAACTAAATTGGCATCATGTTCTTGAGCAAAAGCTAAAATTTCTTGTGCTACATGGCCACGACAAATAACAACAGGTAACTCTAGCAAACATTCGTAGATAAAAGTCAGACGTTTAAGACTCAATTGCCATTCCTCTATCAAAGCCTCGTCCCAAACCCAGATAGCTGGGGCATCGGGGTATTTTTGCAATGTGGGATTATTTGGACTGAGGCAATCTCCATGTACCCAAACAATTGGTTTATTCATTTTTTACCTTTCTTTCCACGTTGCCAACTTTGGCTATTAGGTTGTTTGCTAAATTCGCCTTTGGGAAAAAGTCGCTGTTCTAATTCTTCATAACTGCCTTCAAAATCACAATGACCATAAAGGGAGCATTTCTGACAATAAATGCTTTTGGTGTAGCGTTCTAAGTTTTCACGGTTGAAAAAATATGGTTTCTGACTAAAAGTGCTAGTAACCCACTGCCATGACATATTATTACTAGCAGGATCTCCATCTAAAAGATGTTCAAGAAACCATTTGGCTCCTGCTTGCCAACGAATACGCCGCCAATGGACAATATAAGCCGCTAGCCACATTCGGGCGTGGTTATGTAGATAGCCAGTTTCTCTCAAATCACCACTGAAACTGTCAATACAAACTCTGCCTGTAGTTCCTTCTCTAATATCTTGCGGCAATTCGGGTGCATATTCGCTCACAGTGTAACCAGTTTTGTACTCTTCCTGGTCTTTCCAAATTTCATCCCCTAACTTCATATATAACCGTTGCCAATAGTCACGCCAACCTAACTCGTTAATTAGTTTTGTCGCATCATCTTGGTGCTGTATCTGGTCAAGGACGTAATCTCGAATTTCTCGCAAACTCAAAACGCCATAGCGGATGTAAGGTGAAAGTCGCGTGACTGCACCTGTGAAGAAATTACGTGTTTGGGCGTAGCGAAGGGGATCGATTTTTTGCAGCGCTGTTTGTGCCGCTTTGTGTCCCCCCAGAGTTTCGCTGATGTGGTCATCGCGTTCTGCTGCACCTGGGAATTGTTCGCGCAGGTAGGCTACCAACTCATCGCGGTTGGTAAATTCGCGTTGCATATCTTTAGGCATTATTAGCAAATATGAATGGTTACGTGCGTAGGCATAGCTCGCCGCAGGCATCGCTCAATATATGTACTGTACAATTCTAAAACGATATCTACGACAGGCTACACCTACACAATCTCTCACAGATCATCATGAGCAACATTCCCCAAGCCGGACAACCAGCACCAGATTTCTCCACACCTGACCAAAATGGCAATCCAGTCACTCTCGACGACTTCAGCAGTCAGTGGGTTGTCCTCTACTTCTACCCCAAAGATGACACTCCCGGCTGTACCACCGAAGCGAAAGATTTCACCGAATTGTATCAAGACTTTAGCACACTGGGAGCAAAAATCTTAGGCGTAAGTCCAGATTTGGGTAAGTCCCATTGTAAATTTATCAGCAAACATAACTTGTCAATCACCCTTTTAAGTGACCCAGAACATCTTTTAATCGAAGCCTACGGCGCTTGGCGATTGAAAAAATTTATGGGCAAAGAATATATGGGTGTTGTTCGCTCAACTTTTTTAATTTCACCTGATAAAATTATTGTCTATGCTTGGTCTAATGTAAAAACAAAAGGTCATGCTCAGGCAGTTTTAACTAAATTGCAGGAATTAGCAACCACTTAACGCAACTGGATGCTAAAAACTGCTAGCGTGATAAATGAAATCAAAAATTAAACTTTTTGCAAGTTTAAATAAACATGATTCAAGTCATCCAAGCCCAAAATGTCACTCTTGCCTACTTAAAGAAAAAATTTGCTCTATACAAATCTGAAGATGAGCAATTTGTTACAGAGTGAAACTTACCAAAGTAAATCAGCCAAAGTATGCTATGTCAGATCAATTTACATTTTTAAAGCGAGAAAGTGAACTGTATCAGGTTCTAAGTGTATTAAAAAATTTGACTCAAATTTTGAGTTAATAATTATGTCTATTCGCCCTATCTACCTTGATTGCCACGCTACTACACCCGTAGATGAACGGGTACTAGCAGCAATGCTTCCCTACTTCACAGAACACTTTGGCAACCCAGCAAGTATTAGTCATGTTTATGGTTGGGAAGCAGAAGCTGCTGTGAAGCAAACGCGAGAAATTTTAGCAACAGCAATCAACGCCACACCAGAAGAAATTGTGTTTACGAGTGGTGCAACAGAAGCAAATAATTTGGCTATAAAAGGTGTTGCCGAAGCTTATTTTAAAAAAGGTCAGCATATTATTACTGTTGGCACTGAACATAGTGCAGTAATTGATCCTTGTAATTATTTAAAAAGTCTTGGTTTTGAAATTACTATTCTCCCTGTCCAAAAAGATGGATTGATTGATTTAACTGAGTTAAAAAATGCTTTCCGTCCTGAGACGATTTTAGTATCGGTGATGGCTGCAAATAACGAAATTGGCGTGTTACAGCCTTTGGCAGAAATTGGGGAAATATGCCATGAACACCAAATCCTATTCTACACCGATGCGGCGCAAGCTATTGGTAAAATTCCCTTGGATGTGCAAGCGATGAAAATTGACTTGATGTCGCTAACAGCACATAAAGTATATGGTCCCAAAGGCATTGGAGCGCTGTACGTCCGCAGACGCAACCCCAGAGTGCAACTGGCTCCCCAGCAGCATGGTGGCGGACATGAACGGGGAATGCGCTCTGGTACATTGTATACACCGCAAATTGTCGGCTTTGGGAAAGCTGTAGAAATCGCTTTGGCTGAACAAGAGACAGAAACCCAACGCCTCTCCCAATTAAGACAAAGATTGTGGGAACAGCTTTCGCAAGTTGAAGGAATTCATCTCAACGGACATCCTCAACAGCGATTGGCGGGAAACTTGAATATCAGTGTTGAGGGAGTGGATGGAGCCGCACTTTTGCTAGGATTGCAGCCAGTAATGGCAGTTTCTTCTGGATCTGCTTGCTCGTCGGCAACTACTGCACCTTCCCATGTTCTCACAGCATTGGGACATTCAGAAAAGCTAGCTTATGCCTCAGTGCGGTTTGGTATTGGCAGGTTTAACACACAAGAGGAGATTGATATTGTGGCGAAACATGCGATCGCTACCATTCAGAGTTTACAAAATAAACGGTAAGAACCCTTGTAGAGATGTAGCAATACTACGTCTTTGAGATTTTAGCAAACCTCTGAAAACACTCCTCAATACCAGCATTGCCCTGTAAGCCTCCTGTGTGTACCAGCAACAAGGAATCGCCTTTACAAAAAAATCCCTGCTTTAGTAAATCCATCACTCCGTAAAACATTTTGGCGGTATATACGTAATCGAGGGGTACGCCATGTTCCTGTGTGAACTGCTGGCTGAACAGTAGCAACTCGTCATTCACCTTTGCATAGCCGCCGAAGTGGTAATCACATACCAATTCCCAGGAAGCGGGAGAACTATATGGTGCGGGTAAATCAGAGGCGAGGTAATTTGTCAACAAACTTTCGATTTCTTGTGCAAGAAATGCGCCATTTTTCAATACGGGAAAAGCGATCGCTCTTTGTCCTTCATCTAACGAAAGCGCAATCCCCGCCAGTGTAGTGGCTGTACCGCAGGCTACGCATATATGATTAAATGCGTAGGCGTAGCCAGCCGTAGGCATCGCACGATCAATTATCTCTGTGCAGCCGCGCACACCATTTAAATTACTCCCACCTTCGGGAATGATAAACACCTCACCGAAACGTTGTCGCAGATATTCCTCTAACGCTGGTGTGTTGCGCTGTCGATACATCTCGCGGTTCAGATACACAAGCTGCATACGCTGTTGTACAGCAAAATTCAGCGTCGGGTTGAGTGGTAGCCTCTCCTCCCCACGAATTACCCCGATGGTGCGAAAACCGAAAAGATTACCAGCCGCCGCAGTTGCATAGATGTGATTGGAATAAGCGCCGCCAAAGGTTAGCAGCGTCGTGAAATTTTTCTCCTTAGCTTCCAAAAGATTGTATTTCAGCTTAAACCACTTGTTGCCGTTAACTAAAGGGTGCATGAGATCGAGGCGCAGCACATACAAATCAACACCTGCGTGATGGGCGATTTCGCTGTTGATTTGTTGTATAGGAGGAGGAAAAAATATTAACGACATGCGTAAACATTCTAACTTAGAATTTACATTCTCTCAAGTTCATTATTGAAGATAAAAGTAATGATAAACATTGAGTAATTCAATGATAAATCAAGCTAAATGACGAATAAAACTTTCTGATGATTACCTTTAGAAATTGACATTTTACTAATTGACTATTTTAAGTAAATATAAGAAACATAACACTCGCTCCAGATAATATTCTTTTTGGAGAAAAGAAATGGTTGCACTCACACAGCTTACTCAAGTTATTTCCAATCCTGGACGTTTGACAATTGAAACTGTTGAAATTGCTCCTCAAACGATTGCTATACGTTGTCTCGACTGGGATAGAGAACGTTTTGATATCGAGTTTGGTTTACGGAATGGTACAACTTATAATTCTTTTTTAATCCAAGGAGAAAAAGTAGCTTTAGTTGATACATCTCACCGCAAGTTTGAGGAATTATATCTTGAGGTAGTGGCGGGATTAATTGATCCGGCTAAAATAGATTACTTAATTATCAGCCACACAGAACCAGACCACAGTGGATTAGTAAAAAATATTTTGCAATTAGCTCCCTCCATTACTGTTGTTGGTGCAAAGGTAGCTATTCAATTTTTAGAAAATATGGTTCACCAGCCTTTTAAATCAATGCAGGTAAAAAGTGGGCAGCGATTAGATTTAGGCAACGGACACGAATTAGAATTTATCTCTGCACCTAACTTACACTGGCCTGACACAATCTTGACTTATGACCACAAAACTTGCACTCTCTACACTTGCGATGTGTTTGGGATGCACTACTGTGATGACCACACTTATGATGAAAATATTACTTCAATAGAAGAAGATTTTCACTATTACTATGATTGTCTCATGGGCCCCAATGCCCGATCTGTCTTAGCAGCTTTAAAGCGGATTGAAAAGTTAGAAATAGTCACAGTTGCTACGGGACATGGGCCTTTATTACAACACTATATCTCGGAATGGCTCGGACGCTATCAAAACTGGAGTTCAGAACAAGCAAAAACAGAGACATTAGTGGGTCTATTTTATGTTGAAGATTACGGGCATAGCGAACATTTAGTCCGTACCATAGCGCATGGATGCGCGAAAACAGGCGTAGCAGTAGAATTAGTAGACCTCAATAGTGCCGAGCCTCAAGAAGTTCGAGAATTAGTTGCACAAGCTTCTGGTTTAATAATTGCAATGCCACCCCAATCTTCGGTGATGATTCAAGCTGCTTTAAGTACAATTTTAGCTGCTGTTCACAAGAAGCAGGCAATTGGTTTATTAGAGTCGGGAGGTGGAGAAGATGAACCAATTTACCCATTACGTAATAA
Organism: Nostoc sp.; assembly: GCF_036918245.1. GTDB lineage: Bacteria > Cyanobacteriota > Cyanobacteriia > Cyanobacteriales > Nostocaceae > Nostoc. Next base: position 3,750 of record NZ_JBALEF010000100.1, on the reverse strand, counting down.
GTTTCAAGAACTGGGATTAACTGAAGCTTTTCCTCCTATCTTAGTTAAGGAAATTCCTACCCAAGCAACGGAACAACTTTGTGATGAAGCGGGGATAGATATGGGTCAATGGCTGACCCGCGATCGCACCATAAAACAAATTAAATCTATCAATACTGAGCTAGAAAAAGCTTTAGGGCGGATTAGCACAGGATTGTATATTATCACCGCCAAAAAAGGAGAAATTCAGAGTGCGATGTTGGCTTCTTGGGTAACACAAGCGAGTCTTGAGCCTTTAGGAGTAGCGATCGCAGTCTCCAAAGATCGGGCAATTGAATCCTTGATGCACGTTGGCGATCGCTTTGTTTTAAATGTTTTAGAAGAAGGCAAATATCAAGGATTAATGAAACACTTTATTAAGCGTTTTGCTCCTGGTGCAGATAGATTTGCTGGAGTGAAAACATATCCAGCTAAAAATGAATCGCCCGTTTTAGCTGAAGCTCTAGCTTATATGGAATGTGAAATTACTAGCCGCATGGATTGTGGAGATCATTGGGTAATTTATAGCACAGTCCAAACTGGAAGAGTTGCCAAACTAGATGCACTTACCGCCGCCCATCACCGCAAAATTGGCAATCATTACTAATGAGTCATTGGTCATTAGTCATTGGTTATTAATTCTTCCCCCTCACTCCTAACTCCCCAATCATAGAAAACTATGTATAAATCTGTTGAAAATACCCCGATTACCATGTACGAAATCAATCGGGGACGCGTTGTGCGAACCTTGGAATTTATCCAAGATATAATTGTAATTTCTTTGTGTATCGGTTTATTTAGCTTCATGGTGCTTCAGGTGAGAGATATGTTTCTCTCCTTACTTCCGCCTCTAGATTTTCATGCTGTTACTGCCGATATTCTCTTTTTACTTATCTTAGTTGAGTTATTCCGACTGCTGATTATTTACCTACAGGAACATCGAGTATCTATTGGGGTAGCTGTTGAAGTTTCCATTGTTTCTGCTTTGCGAGAAGTCATTGTTAAAGGTGTTTTAGAAACAAGTTGGAGTCAAGTTTTAGCAACTTGTGCCTTTTTATTAGTGCTGGGAATATTACTGTTTCTCAGAGTTTGGCTACCCCCGACCTTTGAAGGTATAGACCCGGAACAAGAAGCATCTAAACGCTATAGAAACCGAGCCAAGTCTGAATTAACACAAACCAATGGTCATTAGGAACAAGTAGGGGGAGTAGCGGAGGCATAGAGAAAGAACTATTAATTATTTATCCATCCCCAATGCCCAATGCCCAATGTCCAATGTCCAATCTCCAATCCCCAATACTTCGACTTCGCTCAGTACAAGTGCCCACTTGCCCTGAGCGAAGCCGAAGGGATGCCCAAATTAAGAGAGGTTATTATGTCTACTGCCACATTAACGTCCAACCATAGCAGAGATGTACAAGTTGCTGAAATTGGTAAAAATACTCTGATTCTACGATCGCGGACTTGGGACAGACTAAAATTTGAGGTGGAATATTCCCGCCAACGGGGAACTACAGCAAATTCTTATCTGATTCAAGCTGATAAAAAGGCTTTAATTGACCCTCCTGGCGAATCTTTTACCGAAATTTACCTTCAGCAACTTGCACAACATTTAGACTTCACCACGCTAGATTACATTGTTCTCGGTCATGTCAACCCAAACCGCAGCGCAACTCTGCAAGCATTGCTCTCTCAAGTTCCTCAAGCTACTCTAATTTGTTCTCGCCCCGCCGCTAATGCTCTCAAAACCGCCTTTCCAGAATTGGAGTCACGTATTCAAGCGGTGCGATCGCAGGATACTCTAGATTTAGGACAAGGACATCTTCTATCATTTATCACCGTACCAACTCCCCGCTGGGCGGATGGACTTTGTACCTACGATCCCGCCACAAAAATTCTCTACACAGACAAACTTTTCGGCGCTCATATTTGTGAAGATATTTTGTTTGATGAAGATTGGAAGGGATTAGATGCAGAACGTCGTTACTATTTTGAATGTCTCCATGCGCCCCAAACTAAACAAGTCGAAGTAGCATTAGATAAAATATCGCTTTTGGGAGCCAGATGTTACGCCCCAGCACATGGCCCGGTTGTTCGTTACAGCCTTAGTCGTTTTACTTATGATTACCGTCAATGGTGTCAAGGACAAAAATCTCAAGAATTGAGCGTTGCTTTGCTCTATGCTTCTGCTTATGGAAATACAGCAACTCTGGCGAATGCGATCGCTCAAGGTTTAATCCAAAATGGAGTTAATGTAGAATCAATCAACTGTGAACTAGCAGACTCAGCAGAGATTAACCGCATTGTAGAAACTTGCGATGGCTTTATTATCGGTTCACCCACTTTAGGCGGCCATGCACCGACTCAAATTCAAACTGCTTTAGGAATAGTACTCTCGGCGACGGCTAAAACTAAGTTAGCAGGGGTGTTTGGTTCCTACGGCTGGAGTGGCGAGGCAATAGATTTAATCGAAAGCAAGCTCAAAGATGCTAATTATCAACTAGGGTTTGAAACAATTCGGGTACGTTTTAGTCCGACTCCTGAGATTCTTCAGCAGTGTCAAGAAGCAGGTGCTTTCTTTGCCCAAAACTTGAAGAAAACCAAAAAACTGCGGACTTCCCGCCAGGTTGTGACAGAAACCCATGTAGATCGTACTGAACAAGCTGTGGGGCGGATCATTGGTTCTCTGTGTGTTGTGACAACTCGTGATGAAGAAACCCACAAAGGGGTGTTAACTTCTTGGGTATCTCAGGCAACTTTTAACCCACCAGGAATTATGATTGCGATCGCTAATGAGCAGAATGCAGATTTAATGCATCATCCTGGTGATAAATTTGTGCTGAATATCCTCAAAGAAGGAAGAAATGTGCGACGCTATTTTTCTCGTCATAGCACTTTAGGAGATAATCCCTTTGCAAATCTTGACACAAAAACTGCTCTTAATGATTGTTTGATTTTGAATGAGGCATTAGCCTATTTAGAATGTACGGTGCAAAATCAACTTGAATGTGGTGATAGATGGTTAATTTATGCCGTCATCGATGGCGGTGAAGTGTTGGAAAATGATGGTGTCACTGCTTTGGAGCATCGGAAATCTGGCAGCTATTATTAACCTGACTTTTCACGGTATTTCAAAAACCTCTCTCTAAATCTCTCTCCTAAAAGGAGAGAGACTTTGAATTTTCCCCCTTCCCGCGTCGGGAAGGGGGTTAGGGGGTTAGGTTTTTCCTAGTCAGGTACACACAAGTCTTTTAGAGTTGCAATGCGATTGTTTCGACTGACAATGCGATTGTTTTGACTGACAATGGGATTGTTCCGGCTAACAATGCGATTGTTTCAGCTGACAATGCGATTGTTTCGACTGACAATGCGATTGTTTCGACTGACAATGCGATTGTTCCAGCTGACAATGCGATTGTTCCAGCTGACAATGCGATTGTTCCAGCTGACAATGGCATTGTTTTGATTGACAATGCCATTGTTTCACGGGATCTGGAACACAACGAGCCAGTAGGCGCATTTTTACCTTCAATATTCTATTAAATTGCCTGTTGACGCAATCACTAAACTAAATCAGCACATTTGTAACAATGGTCAACAGAGTGCAAACGCTACAAGTGCATTAAATTTTTATATAGGCGTTGCTGAGTGCGGTATGAATCAATTGAACACCAGGATAAAACGATACTTCAAGTAGTGAAGTAATAATCGAATAGAGTATTTCAGTATTTC
>NZ_JBALEF010000099.1:0-17763 GCF_036918245.1 Nostoc sp. | reverse complement strand
TTGCTGATACTGGTTTATCATTGTTCCTTGTTTGACGCCTATATTCCTCCATATTATCTCGTAGCCTTTTTCAGAAATCAAATATGATTCCTATAGTGCGATCGCCTAAGTTGTTGCTCTGCCGAAGCAGCGATATCTAGCAACAAATCGCTTTGCGTCACGCACTCCCCAACAAACTGAAGCGGTCTTCTTCGTGACGGGAGCGGTCTTCCTCGCAACGGGAGCGGTCTTCCTCGTGACGGGAGCGGTTTCTCTCGTGATGGGAGCGGTCTTCCTCGTGATGGGAGCGGTCTTCCTCGTGACGGGAGCGGTCTTCCTGGCAACGGAAGCAGTCTTCCTCGCGACGGGAGCGGTCTTCCTCGTGACGATTTACTATCAAAGGATAAATAAAAAACTCAAAATGAGGCAGCAGATGATCAAGTTTCCTCCTGCTACCTCTGCATTATCTTAACTACTCAATGCTTTTAAGAACCGTTGCAAACTCTTAAATACACTGGGCTTTCTCGCAGGTGTCGTGTCTATTGTTTGCGGTTGTCCTTTTAAAACAATGAGATCCAAATCATCACCAGATGGTTTTGTGGGTAATTCGGCAATTCTTTGATATTTGCCGTCGGTTTCCAGCCAAACTTCCCACTGTCCTGGATAGCAGCGATATAGGGCACTTTCATCGTCTATGGGGCGCACGTAATAGGCGGATTCAATAGTACTGATAAAACGATCGCGGATTTTTCTCGCTGTATAACCAATGCCCACAACCCCAGAATCTTCTAAGCGGGGATTTAACAAGACTAAAGGGCGATCGCCTATTACTTCACACAGCTTTTCCAACTGCGGCACTTCTACAGATGTGGGGGCAATGAATAAGAAAATTTCATCCTCTGGCTGAATTTTTGTCTGCAAGGAAGCAGCCCTACCCGTACCAATATCCAAAATTTGAAATGGTGCATCTGCCCAATCACGGCGGGCTAGAGCCGCAGCCCCAGCGTCAGCAAAGAAAATCTTCAAACGGGAATCATAATCTGTAAACGCCGGCAGAAATTGTTCCGCCACCGGCATAAACTTCAGTTCTGGGAACAGGAATTCAACTTGTAAGCGAGTACAGCCATCTGCAAGGGCAGCTTGGACGGCTACACGAGATTGGGCGATCGCATCTTCAAGACTATTTGGAAGTTCACTCATAATCTGTATGGTTCTGTAGTGTCTACTCCCATTGTTTCAGTATTGGCTCTTAATTATGACTTACGCAGACGAGATCACCCAATCCCCTTAAAACCCAGGGCTGTTTCACTTAAATATTCCCCTAATAATATAAATCCTCAAATATCTCCATTGAACTCAGTCGCCAGCAAGAGGATACTTAGGACAATATTTTTTAGACTAGTAAATAAACCTTATAAAAAACTTCGGAACACCCTATGCCTCTTCATAAACTTGAACATTTTGACCAAAATTATCGAGATACTTTTGGCGGAGACGATCTCAAAGCGCTGGATCTTTATACTGAGGGAGGAGACAGAGTTGGCTCAGTTGCTGACGTTCTAGTTGATGATAATGGTCATTTTCGGTATTTAATTATTGATATCAGCTTAGATTTTGTTAGCAAGAAAATCTTACTACCAATTGGTCTTTGCCGGATCAGTTATCCAGAAAGACGCGTCTATATTGATGGGTTAAGCAGACAGCGGATAGAAGGTTTACCCGATCATACAGAAGATGCGATCGTTAATAATGATTACGAAGAAAAGGTACGTAGTGTCTTTCGTTCTTCAACTAGCGGTGTGACTTCCGATCGCGATACATACAATTACCAAGAAGATCCAGATTTGTATGGGTTGAATGAGCAATCTCATCAAACTTTTAAACTCTATGAAGAACGATTAATTGCCAACAAACACCGCATCAAAACCGGAGAAGTAACGGTTGGTAAGCATATTGAAACAGAAACTGTACACGTTACAGTACCCGTTCAAAAAGAACGAGTTCTGATTGAGCGAGTTATGCCAACAGAAGCAGGAAAGGTTGTAAATTCTAATGAACTTCAGTTTCAAGAAGGGGAAATAGCACGCATAGAAGTGTACGAAGAAACTCCTGAGATACATAAAGAAGCATTTTTGCGTGAAGAAGTCCGGGTGAAGAAAGTAGTAGAACGGGACACTGTGGAAGCACAAGACACTATTCGTCGAGAAGAGTTAGATGTTGATACTGCGGGGAATGTACATGTGCAATAATATGGTGTTACTGCACATGAAGCTATTTAATTAGCTGGTTTATAAATTTGTTTGATAGATTTATCTAAAAATAATCATGCAGGCAAAGTTAATTTTTATCTCTGCCTGTGTTTTTTATTCAATAACAAGATTCTCGACTTTCTAAAGAGTCGGGGATCTTAACATTCAAAAAAATTATATTTTGAGAAACCATGCACAGATCCAAAAATACAAAACTTTGCAGTGAAAATATTAATATATCTGGTCAATCCCGTGTACTAAAGCTAGACATATCTTTACAAAAGTAAAGTTAGATGCTCCCAATTTCATGTCTCTAGTTAGCCATATCAATCAAAATTCTCTATAACTTTCGGTTATTTAACCCTGAAAATAATTCATTCGGCAGAAGGATGTACAAAAATAAATAAATGTCTAGTTTAGTTGGTAGGAGATGACAAAAAAAATATTTGAGGTTAAACATAATGGTTCTTTACAAATTAGAAGATTTTGAGCCTAGCTATCAAGAGAGCTTTGATGGTCATGACATTAAAGGGCTGGGTGTATATACACAGGGAACTGATGAAAAAGTTGGTACTGTTAGCGATGTTTTAGTTGATGAAGAAGGTCATTTTCGCTATCTAGTTGTTGACTTAGGCTTCTGGATTTTTGGTAAAAAAGTATTACTGCCAATTGGCCGCGCCCGTATTGATTATAACGTTGATCGCGTTTACACAATTGGCTTGACTAGAGAGCAAGCTGAAGATTTGCCTGAGTTCAATGAACGTCAAACCCTTGATTACGACTATGAAGAACGGGTGCGTGGTGTATATCGCCAACCCACAGACTACAACCTTCCTGTAGAAGCTGCAACACCATTAGACCCTTTAGCAGGATTAGATCCTTTAGGATCGCCTGTAACACCATTAGGTACAACTCCTACTTACGCCCGTGATAGCTATACTTCCGAAAATGAGCCTCCATTAGGTACAACTCCTACAACTCCTAGTTACGCCCGTGATAGCTATACTTACGAAAATGAGCCTGCTTTATACGGGTTAAATGAGCAAGATCATCAAACTCTGAGATTGTATGAAGAACGGCTGATTGCTAGCAAACGACGCCAAAAAACTGGAGAAGTAACGATTGGCAAGCATGTTGAAACTGATACTGCACGGGTTGCAGTGCCAGTAGAAAGAGAACGAGTTGTGATTGAGCGTGTAACTCCAGCAGATGCAGGTAAGGCTGTTTCTGGACGCGAAGCAGACTTCCGTGAAGGTGAAGTTGCTCGTATAGAAATCCATGAAGAAACTGCTGATGTTCGCAAAGAAGCATTTTTGCGTGAAGAAGTCAGAGTTAGAAAAGTAGTCGATCAAGACACAGTTGAAACTCAAGAAACCGTACGTCGTGAAGAGTTAGATGTGAATTCTGGTAATCTTCCGGTTGAAGAACGCTAACTAAATATAGTCATTAGTTATTAGCTAATGACTAATAATTAATTCTATAAAGTGCAGGTGAGGCTGTTGAATTAGCTTTACCTGTGCTTGCAATAACTGACACCACTTGGGATTTTTGATTGCAAATATTACTCTGGATATGAGTTGGATAAATGCATCGATCGCAAATATTTTCTAAATGGTATCCAGATGATTAATACATTTAATTTAGCTAAGTAGAAAGCAGTTAGTAAACCTTCCAGATGAATAGCCAAACTATGGCAAAAAACACTTTACAGGCAAAGGGTAATTCTCGCACTATCTCCTCACTGGCAGATTTAAGAAAGAAGGTGAACAATTTTGCTGTGTTTGATAATCAAGGTCAGCTAGTAGGAGTAGTTCATGATTTAATTGTAGATGGTAATCGTCGGCTAAACCTGATTATATCTAACCAGGCTAATCAAAAAACTGCTGAATATAGCCAGCAGTTAGCTGATAAATATCCTTCTTTATTTCGGTTGCAGAGCCAGAGAGTAAAAAAAATAGACAAGCCGACTCAATCTGTTTTCATAGACTTAAACAAATCAGAAATTGAATATATGCCTGAATATTTAGAATCAGAAACACCAGGCGATTTTAACTCAACTGAGCAAGTAGCCAACAATCAAATGACAAATAGCCCAGTTGAGTCATTAAATAATTTAGAACAGGTTCCTGAAGAACAGATTATTCGTCTACTAGAAGAACGACTAGTTGTTGAAAGCAGTAAGCGTAAAGTTGGTGAGGTAATTGTTCGCAAAGTAATCGAAACCCAGATGGTACAAGTTCCTGTCCGGCGCGAAAAGCTGATTGTGGAACAAATTAGCCCAGAACGCAAACAACTTGCAGAGATTGATTTAGGACAAGGAGAAATTCCTGGCGTTGATTTGACCGAAGTAGAAAGACTTGAAGTTACACATGACAAAGGTTTAACGGTAAGTGGCGAATTTAGCTCACCTAAAATTGCTAATTTATTATTGAATGCGATCGCACTAGAGCGAAATCACGGCTGTAAGCAGGTGCGTGTTACCATTACTGTTGAAGATGAGTCACACCAGAAAAAATACCAAGAGTGGTTTGACCGCTGTTCTAAAGGTCAATCACTAAAGCGATAACAATAAGTTTCTAGCAGATAAATTATTAGGGTGAGCATTGCACACCCTATTTTTTTGCTGATTTAAGAAAAGAAAGTTTAAATTTTCACTCTTTACTCCCTAATTGTCTAGAGTGAATGTCTCTAAAGCAACTTAATTTACAATACTAAGTAGTTGCCGTTCTTTTGGCTACTTGCAATGAAATTTCGACTGAAGAGACTTTCACTCAAGAAACGACAGCATCTGATCTCACCGATTCAGATTAAAGTTCAAGATGGAAAATTTGAGATTATAGGTATGGGTGCATGGCATTCCTACTGGCGCGATCCTTATCATCTGCTGCTAACGATTCCCTGGACTGGCTTTCTGCTCCTGATTTGTACTTTCTATGCAACTATTAATGCTCTATTTGCCCTAGCTTACTTGAGCGGAGGAGATTGTATTGCCAACGCCCGACCTGGCTCTTTTTTTGATGTCTTTTTTTTTAGCGTGCAAACCCTAGCATCCATCGGCTATGGGGCAATGTATCCGAAAACAACTTACGCCAACATTATTGTCACGATTGAAGCAATGATCGGTTTGGTGGGAATTGCTGTGATGACAGGACTAGCGTTTGCTCGATTCTCTCGGCCTACAGCCCGTGTACTCTTTAGCCGTGTTGCTGTGATTACAGTTCATGATGCGATGCCGACTCTGATATTTCGCAGCGCTAATAAGCGTCGCAATACGATTCTGGAGGCGCAGATGCGAGTCTACTTGATGCGCGACGAGGTAACTTTAGAAGGGCAGTTCATGCGTCGGTTTTACGATCTCAAACTGCTAAGGAACCAAACACCTAGCTTCACGTTAAGCTGGTCAGTGATGCATGTCATTGATGAGTTTAGTCCTTTATATGGGATGACACCAGAATCGTTAACCCAGACAAATACTATGCTGATTGTCTCTTTGAGTGGCATTGATGAAACGGTTGTCCAGGTCGTCAATGCCCGTCATAGCTATAGTGCTAATGAGATTTTGTGGAACAATCAATTTGTCGATATCTTTCACCACACACCCGATGGAGATCGCTACATTGATTACAACCGCTTCCACGATGTTTTACCTTTAGAATGAAGAGGTTAAATTTCTGAAAGTTACTCAGAAGTCTGATTCAGTGCTGGTTGTAAGGGTTTAACGACCACTCGACCATTTTCAATTACAGTGCAACTTTTAACCATGCTCTTACTGTGGTTAACTGGCACATCCTGGCACTGCTTTTGGTAGGAGATATTTTGCTCTTGTTGTTGGTTGAGGACGACAACAGAGCAGGCGCAGGAAGCAAAGGACATATAACTTAATTTGGATCTCTATATCTATTATCGCGCTACTGATGCTGTTTGGCTGAAAAATTTGCTACTCATGTCTTTTGATCCTTCAAAGCTCTTGTCAAATTTATGGTAAGTACTTGCTTTATTGTGCTTGTAGCCTGTTTGATATATCTAAACCAATTAAACAGGAAAGCGGTTATATATCCCGCCCCGCTTTCCTCCCTGCCCAAACTTGTTTGCCAGGGTTAGATAGTGGGTTTTTCTAATGAAAAAATTTTTGAGATATCTGGGTTTAGGTTTGCTATCTACGTTCTTGACTGCTACTCCCGGATTGGGGGCTGAACGCATTAGCTTTTATTATCCTCCCTTCGGCGAATTTTCCTTATCCGTGGACTCGCTGGAAACCTTTGCTAAAGAAGGCAAAATCGATCAAGATTTTTCATTTTATGCTAGTCGTGCGACTCCCGAACAACTCGCTCAACTCCGGGATCTACTCCAGCAGCGCTTTAATGTCACTCCTACACTAGTATCTCAAGTTACCTACTCACCGATAGGCGAGCAGCTGGTGCAACAACTGGGAAAATTACTCCTCACTGAGTCTCGAATAAATGGCTTCTATGCCATACGTGCCTCTTTAATTTTGTCTGCTGCCGATCAAAAAGAGGGTTTAACGGTTGTCAATTTACTGCGGAAATTTCCTAGCGATACTATCCGAGTGAATTTCACAGAAGGGTTAAGGATAGTCGATGACTTGTCGCAATTGATCAAAAGAAAGGATGAAGTTTTTGCCTCTCTGCAAAAAGAAGCGATCGCTCAAGCAGCCACTTCCAAAATTGATTTCTCCCAAAAACCAGATTTGCGATCGCCAGGAAAATTCACCTGGCAGAAAAAAAGCCTGGAGTTAAATGACATTTCTCGCTCACGCCGTCTACCTGTGGATATCTATCTGCCGTCAGCAGGTTCAAAAAACGCTGGAGAATTACTCTCGCCTCCCTTTCCCCTGATTGTAATTTCTCACGGACTAGCCTCAGACCGCTCTACCTTTGTCTACCTAGCTGAACATCTAGCATCCTATGGTTTTGCCGTTGCTGTACTGGAACACCCTGGTAGTAATGCCGAACGCTTTCAGCTATACTTTGCGGGTTTGGCAGGGCCGCCAGATGCAGCAGAATTTATCAACCGACCTTTGGATATCAAATATCTACTCAATGAACTCCAGCGTCTAGATAAATCCGATCCCAGCCTCCAGGGAAAACTCAATTTTCAGCAAGTTGGGGCGATTGGTCAGTCCTTTGGTGGTTATACTGTTTTGACTTTAGCAGGAGCGAATATTAACTTTAGCCAACTGAAGCGAGATTGTAATCCCGATAATTCTTCCTTAAATTTGTCGCTGTTTTTGCAGTGTCAAGCAAACGATTTACCACCAATAAATTACGAACTCAAAGACGATCGCATCAAGGCGATCATTGCGATTAATCCCATTGACAGTTCAGTTTTGGGTCAGGGAGGAATCAGTCAAATTAAAATTCCCGTCATGCTGGTAGCAGGTAGTCAAGATGTTTTCGCACCACCCGTATCTGAGCAAATTCGCCCCTTTACCTGGCTTTCTGACTCCAATAAGTACCTGGCTTTGATTGAAAATGCCACCCACTTTTCAGCGATCGCCGAACCTACTCCTCAAAACGATGTCTTACCTGTGCCACCTGCCTTGCTGGGTCCCCCCGATCGTGCTGCTGTTTATTCCTATCTCAACGCCCTCAGCGTCGCTTTTTTAGAAACCCATCTCCTCAACCGCCCTGAATATCGTTCCTATTTGCAGCCTTCCTACGCCACTTTTATCAGCAAAGAGCCGCTTAATCTCAGTATTTTACAGTCGTTGTCGGTAGCTCAGTTCAATCAAGTTTGGAGTGGATCAACTCCCCAGTCTAGCAAACCATCAAATCCTCAACCTACTCCTACCCCTTATCAACCTTTGAGGCAATGAAACAGCCCTGTTGCTTTTGCAGGGGGTTGGAGGGATCAAAAACCTGTGGTGCAACTTTCAAATACTTGTGTGTAGACACAAGTATTTGAGGAGAATTAGGGAGGATCGAGGTTTCCGGTTTTCAATAGACTTCTTGCATAAATCAAAAGCCCTCACCCTAAATCCCTCTCCCAAAGGAGAGGGACTTTGAAATAGACTTTAAAATTGGCTCCCCTTCTCCCACACTTGGGAGAAGGGGTTGGGGGATGAGGGCTAGTTTTACATTCGTGCAAGAGGTCTAATGCGTAAATCCTGAGTGGTTCTCAATGGCGTGGAATACAGGAAGAAGCCTACAAATCTGTTAGCAGCCTTGCTTTTCTCAGAATAAATGTCATTACAGTTTCTTTTTTGGAAATGATATCAGCTGTAACTTCCATCCCTGATTGAATGGGATAGGATTTATCGCCCTTTTTTAAATAAAGTCTCTCTGCCTCTATTGTCACCTCATAGTAAGGCGCAATTGGATTGCCGTTAACTTGAGATGTAATAGCGTCGGCGGTTATGGCTCTAACAGCTCCTTTGAGGATGCCGTAATCTGGGTACGGATAGGCAGAAAGCCGCATTTGTACTTCCCCCTCTGAACATTTTGTTACTTGTCCGGCTTTACACACCTGTACTTTGCTAATATCAGAAGCGGCAACACGGCCTTTGATCACCAGAGGTGCTTTACTAGGAGCAATTTGAGCGATCGCATCCCCAATCCGTACAACTTGCCCAGGATTTCTTAATTCTAGTTTCAGGATAGTACCTGCCTCTGAAGCCTGAATTACAGTTTTTTGCAGTTCTGTTGAGAGTTGTTTTAGCTCTTCTTGAGCGCTGCTGATTTGATTTTGAATTTCTACTTGACGCCCAATAAGTTCTTGTCTTTCTTTATTCAATGCAGCTAGGGTAGACTCACCCTTTGCCCGTTCTTGGGCAATGCGTTCTTGGGCAATCTGCACATTTGCACTACTGGGATTGAGTCCAGTTTTGATCCGTTCTAATCTAGCAAGTGCTGCTTTGAAAGCTTGTTCTTTTTCTTTAATTTGTAAAGCTGCGATCGCTCCAGTATCTGCTAGCTGCTGATATCGCTTCAGTTCCTCCCTCGCTAACTCCACAGAGGCTTCTACTTCATCCACTTCTGCCTTAGTGGTAATTCGCTTGTCTCCATAATCCCGTTGATTACGACTCAGATCGGCTTGTGCAGAGATAATCGCCTGTCCCATCGAATTGGATTCAGCTATGATTTGAGTCTGTAGCGCTCTTAGTTGTGCATCGATTTGCTTTCTTTGTAAATGATTCTGCCGGATATTTCCAGCAATTTGGCTTTTTTTACTTTGTAATTGGGTGTCGTAGAGCAGTGCAATCTCATCTCCCCTTTTCACAACTTGATTTTCTTTCACCCTAATGCTTCTAACCGTCCCCTCTGCTGCTGCTTGCACTAACCGTATTTCTCCGGTTGGACGGACAGTACCATCTGCTTTCACTACTATGTTGTATTGAATAAAACTTGCAAGTCCGAACGCAGCGCCAACACTTCCAATTAAAAATAGTCCTCCAAGCCTTGTCCAGATGCTGATTGGTGGAAGATATTCGTCGCTTTCAACTGGGCGGAGAAAGTCTGGTTGGGGATCAATAAGCATGAGCGCTAAAAAATATTTTGGTTGTGCAAATAATCTCGCCAAAAAATATTGTTAGCTTTCGCTTGATAACCAAGACTTAGCCTGGATGTATTGGTTATCTAACAACAAAATTTATATACATCTTAGTTTAGACAACAACCAGCGCATTTTAGTATCAATACCAAATCTTTATAATTCTCCTCTAAAATTTTACTCTTTCTTCATTTATTTGCAAACAATTTGTACAGTCGATAAAACTTTTTTCCCATTAATCAATAATTAAGCAAAGTTAGACGTTTTTCTATTAGAAGAAATTATCTACATTAAGCTCATTTTTGTATCAAATTACTCATATTAGATAGATTTTGCGTAATAACACGCTTTCAAAAATGCATAATCATTGTTTTGAGTTTGATACCTTTTTAGGTATAACTCATACACAAAATGTTATTTAGTTTGCTTGACTATATCTTTAATTCTAGGCTTTTTAATTATTTCGTCAGTATTAATACGTAATTAACTGAACTTCTACATTTTTTACAACAAAGTTAAGTTATGAGTTCGCCATATTTATCAAGACTTACGCATAAAAAACCTGAAACTTAGATATGCCTAACCTCGCTTAAAAAGGGGAAACCCTAGAAGTTCTCTTCTTAAGCGGGTTAGGGGTTCTCTTGTATGTAAGTTATATGTATATCAATCTATATATATATTGATATACATATATTGAAAATTATTTTTAATTAAATTTGTATAAATACCATCTATGTAATATGTTTGCAAAACAGGCATAATACACATTTCTTTAACAACTAGTTGCTTGACCTATTTTGTAAGAGCCGTATAATACATCTAACGACACGAGAAAGTTACTAAATATACTCTTTTACGTTTATATCTATTACTTTCAAGTGACGTGAATTTAACCCCAACAATCAAGCTAGAACTAAAATCATGGAAAGCATATTGTTTACTGCATTAAGCAGCAACGAAGAAGCCAATCTCTCTGGTGGTGGTAACGCCAATGGCGGCAGAGGCGGCAGAGGCGGCAACGGCGGCAGAGGCGGCGATGCCACTGGTGGCGTTTTTATCGGTGGTGGCACTGTTGCTGGCGATACTGCTGGAGGAACTACAAGTGGTGGAGTTGGTGCAGCTGGTGGAGCTGGTGGAGTTGGTGCAGCTGGTGGATTGGGCGCAGGATAGAAAATTCATCGCCATAGGCAAACATCTGAGGTTTAGTAGAAGGGAAACAATAAACGTCAAGAGGCGATTAAACGCTCCCTTAGAGAAATCAAGCTTCGCGTTTGAAATAATTTACCCTGTTGCCTCAGGTTAAGTTACTTTTACACGTGACTCAATTGCTAATCGACTTAATCGTAAACAGCAATAGCTATTTCTTTATGGCGTTAATTGTAACAGAGTTGATTGTTACCTACTTACTTTTCCTAAAGTTACTAAATATACTCTTGACGTTTATATCTAGTAATTTTGAGTGACGTGACTTTAATCCCAACAATCAAGTGAGAACTAAAATTATGGAAAGCACATTGTTTACTGCATTAAGCAGCAACGAAGAAGCCAATCTCTCTGGTGGTGGTAACGCCAATGGCGGCAGAGGCGGCAGAGGCGGCAACGGCGGCAGAGGCGGCGATGCCGTTGGTGGCGTTGTTCTCAATGGTGATTCTACTGTTGTTGGCAATACTACTGGAGGAGGTACTACTGGTGGAGCTGGTGCAGTTGGTGGAGTTGGTGGAGCTGGTGGAGTTGGTGGAAGTGGCATAGGATAGAAAATTCATCGCCATAGGCAAAACTATGAAGTTTAGTAGAAGGGAAACAATAAACGTCAAAGAGACGATTAACCGCGCCTTTTAAGACACGATTAACCGTGCTTTAGATAAATAAAGCGTCGCGTTTGAAATAATTTACCCTGTTGCCACAGGTGAAATTACTTTTGCACGTGCCTCAATTGCTAATTGACCTACCAGCCATTAGCTAGTTCTTGGACGCACTCATATTACATAGTTTTTTGTTACCCATCTACTTTTCTTAACCAAACTTAACATTGACGTTGCCCACCAGCAACCGTCGATAAGTTTCAGCAGCGCTTTTCCCTAAACATACTGTTCACCTTTGAGTAGTCTAGTAGGGAAACAAGCGCTGCTACTTCTTAAATCGACCATATTCATCACAATCTAATAACTTGTGGATAGCGAAACTCTTTTTACAGAACTTACTCCAAACGAATAAGCAAGTCTGTCTATTAGTTTGGAGCAAGTAAGGTAAACATACCAAAATTCCCGATATTTTCTCTGTTGAGATATGGAATATAACCATTTTGGTACGCCCTTGCTCTCGTTATCTTAAGTGAAAACAGCCTTGTCAAAAGTTCAAAACTGATAATTGGCAATTTAGGTTAACTTAAGTCTGCTTTTGCGGATGCTAGAAGCCTGTGGCATTGCATTGGACTCAAAAGTGATTTGAATTTTTAGCGCTTTGAATTGTGCATCGATTTGCGCTTGTTGTAACTGATTCTGCCGGATATAATAGCGCTTTTCGTTTGAATGAATAGAAGGTAGGGGCGCACAGCAAGCTTGCTGTGCGCCCCTACGAATTACTGTACTTCACGCCATTGAAAACTGCTATATTTCCGAGTATTTGGCTTTTATTATTAGATAAGTGCCTTGCCTGTATCTATTTAGTATGTTAATATAAAGCTTATATACAGCTAAATATAAATAACGTCAGTTCGGGTTAAAAACTCAAATTTGATTACTTGGACGAAAGAATAACGCTTTCACACTCTCAAAACTAATGACAAAATCAAGGTTTCAGCTTATCCCGAACTCAGGTTAAATAACAATTTGTGCATTTTAGTATGAACGCTAAATATTTATAATTTTTATCTAAAATTTTTTTTATCCTTTTTTAATTTATTTGCAAAAAATTTGTATTATGAAGCTTTTTCCAATTAATAAATCTTTAAGCGAATTTGAACGTTTATATATCAAAATAAATTATATTTACTCCCAATAATGTTGTATAAAATAAGCTAAATAACGAGTTGTTTACCTAAAAATACTTATTCAAAAATGCCGAATCCCAGTTTTAAGTTTTATAAATCTATTTAAGTACATTTCGTATAAAAAATGTTATTTGGTTTGTTTGACTAGATATTTAATTCTGAAAATTTTCTTTATTTACCACTATTAATAGCTAAGTAGCTTAATTTATACATTTTTTTTTAACCAAATTAAGCTTTTAGAGCGTAATTTCATATATTTATCAATATATCAATCTATCAATAGATATATATTGATACCTGCAATTTTTTGATGAATAAGAACTTATTTTTAATTAAATTTGTATAAATACTACCCATGTAACATATTTGCTCTTAAACAAATAGTAGCTTGACCTATTTAACAACAGTCGTATAATACATCTAGCGACACCAAAAAGTTAGTAAATATACTTTTTTACCGTTTATATCTATTACTTTGGAGTGACGTGACTTTAATCCCAACAATCAAACGAGAACTAAAATCATGGAAAGCACATTATTTACTGCATTAAGCAGCAACGAAGAAGCTAACCTATCTGGTGGTGGTAAAGCCAATGGCGGCAGAGGCGGCAGAGGCGGCAATGGCGGCAGAGGCGGCGATGCCTTTGGTGGCGTTACTATCGGTGGTGGCACTATTGTTGGCAATATTGATGGAGGAACTACAACTGCTGGAAATGGTGGAGCTGGTGGAGCTGGTGGAAATGGTGGAAATGGTGGATTGGGCATAGGATAGACAATTCATCGCCATAGACAAACATCTGAGGTTTAGTAGAAGGAAAACAATAAACGTCAAGACGCGATTAACAGCCCCCTTAGAGAAATAAAGCGTCGCGTTTTAAATAATTTACCCTGTTGCCTCAGGTTAAGTTACTTTTACACGTGACTCAATTGCTAATCAGCTTAATAGTAACCAGCAATTAGCTGTTCTTTTGGTGGCTTTAATTCTAACATGTTCATTGTTACCTACTTACTTTTCCTAAAATTACTAAATATACTCTTGACGTTTATATCTAGTAATTTGAACTGACATGACTTTAATCCCAACAATCAAATGAGAACTAAAATTATGGAAAGCACATTGTTTAGTGCATTAAGCAGCAACGAAGAAGCCAATCTCTCTGGTGGTGGTAACGCTAATGGCGGCAGAGGCGGCAGAGGCGGCAGAGGCGGCAGAGGCGGCGATGCTACTGGTGGGGTTTTTATCGAGGGTACGTCTACTATTGTTGGCAATACTAGTGGAGGAACTACAACTGCTGGAAATGGTGGAAATGGTGGAAATGGTGGAGCTGGTGGAGCTGGTGGAGATGGCATAGGATAGATAATTCATCGCCATAGGCAAAACTATGAGGTTTAGTAGAAGGGAAACAATAAACGTCAAGAGACGATTAACCGCGTCTTTAGAGAAATAAAGCGTCACGTTTTAAATAATTTCCCCTGTTGCCACAGGTGAAGTTACTTTTGCACGTACCTCAATTGCTAATTGACCTACCAGCCATTAGCTAGTTTTTGAACGCAATAATCGTACATGGTTTTTTGTTACCTATCTACGTTTTCTTAAACAAACTTAACATTGATGTTGCCTACCAGCAACCGTTGATAAGCTTCAGCAGCGCTTTTCCCTAAACATACTGTTCACCTTTGAGTAGTCCAGTAGGCAAACAAGCGCTGCTACTTCTTAAATCGACCATATTCATCACAATCTAATAACTTGTGGATAGCGAAACTCTTTTTACAAAACTTACTCCAAACGAATAAGCAAGCCTGTCTATTAGTTTGGAGTAAGTAATGTAAATATACCTAAAATTCCCGATGTTTTTTCTGTTGAGACATCAAACATAACCATTTTGGTACGCGCTTGCTCTCGTTATCTTAAGTGAAAACAGCTTGATCATAAAGTTCACAACTGAATAATTAGCAACTTAAGGTTAACTATGGAATGCACTCAAACATCCCCCATGTTTATCTCACTAACTCAAACCGAAGAAGCAAACTTGTCTGGTGGTGAGGCTACAGCTAGTAGCACTGCGGTTGTAACAAACGGAGCGCCTGGACAAGATGGAGCGCCTGGACAAGATGGAGCACCTGGACAAGATGGAGCATCTGTTGTGCAAGGAGGTGTACTAAATTTACAGAGTTCCGGACTAATTCTAATTAATAGAAGAAAAGAACTTTTAGAAAGGCTATCGTCTCGACTAAGAATTCTAAGAAAAAGATAATACAACTAGACTGTTGGTCACATTTTTAGCCATGCAGGGATAAAACCCTGCTATTTTTTTGAGTTTTGTCACGATGTTATTGGATACTGGAGTGCGAAATGAAATACCAAGTTGTTACACAACATAGTGAAGAAGATTGTGGAGCTGCTTGTCTTGCTTCCATTGCCAAACACTATCGGCGTAACTTTACATTAAATCGCATCCGGGAAGTTGTAGGCACTGGGCAACTAGGAACAACATTATTGGGACTGAGGCGGGGAGCGGAGGCACTTGGTTTCAATGCGCGATCGGTCAGGGCGTCAAATGAAATATTAGACCGGATGAACCAAGCGCCACTACCAGCAATCATTCACTGGAAAGGCTACCACTGGGTTGTTTTGTATGGTCAAAAAGGCAAGAAATATATAGTTGCCGATCCCGCAGCTAACATCCGTTATCTCTCTAGAAAAGAATTAATAGAGGCTTGGCCAGATATGGTAATGCTTTTACTAGAGCCAGATTCGGTTCGCTTTTATGCCCAACCGGATGATAAGATAGGCGGCTTTGGGCGCTTTGTGCGGCGTGTATTGCCTTATCAAGGCATATTATTCGAGGCTTTTTTCTGCGCTTTAGTTCTAGGTCTGATTTCATTAACTTCTCCATTCCTAATCCAAATTCTTACAGATGATGTACTAGTTCGAGGTGATACAAGGCTTCTTGCTGCTGTGATTATTGCCGTTATAGTGATGAATTTTGTGGGAAGTAGTCTGCAACTAATTCAATATAATCTCATTGCCCATTTTGCCCAACGGCTTGAGTTAGGGTTAGTTCTAGAATTTGCCAGGACAATCTTGAGATTACCCCTGACTTACTATGAATCGCGTCGTAGTGGAGAGATTGTTAGCAGATTGCAAGATATTCAACAAATTAATCAGCTAGTTTCTCAAGCAGTTGTCAGTCTGCCTAGCCAATTGTTTATTGCAGTGGTTTCTTTAGGTTTCATGCTGTTCTATAGCTGGAAACTCACCTTTGTTGCCTTCATTATTGCTATTGTGATGTCTTTATCTACGGTTGTGTTCCTGCCTACACTTCAACAAAAAGTTAGAAGTCTATTGGTTTTAGAAGCAGAAAACCAGGGCGTTCTTGTTGAAAGTTTTAAAGGGGCGCTAACACTCAAAACCACTGCTGCTGCTCCTCAGTTTTGGGAAGAATTTCAGAACCGATTTGGACGATTATCAAACCAAATATTCCGCACAGTTCAGATTGGAATTATTAATAATGTTTTTTCTGGGTTAGTTTCTGGTATTGGCAGCATTAGCTTGATTGGTTTCGGCAGTGTTCTAGTTATTAGTAAGGAACTAACTATTGGTCAATTGCTGGCATTTAACGCGATGAATGGTAATTTTTTAGCATTCATTGGTACTATCATCAGATTTATAGATGAATTCACTCGTGCAAAAACTGCTACGCAGCGTTTAACAGAAGTTATCGACTCTACACTTGAAACTCAAGGCGATAGTAACAAACCCTTTGCTAAAATTCCTAGCAATGCTGATATTATTTGCACAAATCTCAACTTTCACTACCCTGGGAGGCTAGAATTACTGGAAGATTTCTCCCTAACTATTCCTGGCGGTAAAGTTATTGCTCTAATTGGTACATCTGGCTGTGGTAAAAGTTCTCTAGTTAAACTGATTGCAGGTTTATATTTGCCTAATTCTGGTAATATTCGCATTGGTATTTATAATCTGCAAGATTTAGCCCTTGATTGTTTACGGCAACAAGTCGTCCTCGTTCCGCAAGATGCTCATTTTTGGAGTCGCTCAATTATTGAAAACTTTCGGTTAGGTTCTCCTCACGTCACCTTTGAGCAAATTGTCAACGCTTGCCAAATTGCAGAGGCAGACGATTTCATTAGTAAACTACCTGAAAAATATCAAACTGTATTAGGTGAATTTGGCTCAAATATTTCTGGTGGACAACGGCAAAGATTAGCTATAGCAAGAGCCATCATCAACGATCCACCAGTCCTGATTTTGGATGAATCAACAGCTGGACTCGATCCAGTTAGTGAAGCTCAAGTTTTGAATCAGCTGTTGTTGCATCGCCAAGGCAAAACTACGATTCTGATTAGCCACCGTCCTAGAGTAATTGCCCGTGCTGATTGGATTGTGCTACTAAATCAAGGCAAATTACAAATTCAGGGGACTGTGGAAGATTTGCGTGTCCAACCAGGAAACCATTTAGACTTTTTAACTCCTTAATTAAGCTGATGGACTTTATGGCATTTTTTAGGTATTTAGACCATTTCTTTGTGAGGCTGCGCCAAACTCTTTTAACTTCTTCTTTCTTTGTGTCTTTTGCGTCCTTTGTGGTTCGTTTTTCTTTCTTATCCTTAAACATGGTTTAGCGCATCTTCATACAGAATTGGTATTAGGCCATAACTTAGACAGAGAATAGCGAGTGGTGTCAATACTGCGTAGGTTTTGCCTAAAAAATAGAAATGTGTAGCGACTGTTTTAAAAGTCAAGCGTAGGCGTAGCCCGTCGTAGACATCGCTTTGTTTGTGGAGATTTATGAAAGCGATGCC
Organism: Nostoc sp.; assembly: GCF_036918245.1. Classification (GTDB taxonomy): domain Bacteria; phylum Cyanobacteriota; class Cyanobacteriia; order Cyanobacteriales; family Nostocaceae; genus Nostoc. Next base: position 213 of record NZ_JBALEF010000099.1, on the reverse strand, counting down.
TACGGGGGCTACGCCTACGCACCTGTGTAGTTGATCGCGGTACGACAAAGTTTGAAGTACTTCAACACGACTTCGGAGTACCTCAACACGAGTTTGAAGTACCTCAACACGAGTTTGGAGTACCTCAACAGGAGTTTGAAGTACCTCAACAGGAGTTTGAAGTACCTCAACAGGAGTTTGAAGTACCTCAACAGGAGTTTGAAGTACCTCAAC
>NZ_JBALEF010000098.1:0-54867 GCF_036918245.1 Nostoc sp. | reverse complement strand
AAATACTGAAATACTCTATTCGATTATTACTTCACTACTTGAAGTATCGTTTTATCCTGGTGTTCAATTGATTCATACCGCACTCAGCAACGCCAAATTTATCAATTTCTCGTGTGCAGACATTTACGCGGTCTATGCACCGCAACTGAATACTTAGACATTCCCACTTCGACCAATCAGAGTTGCAATTGCCTTGACTAACTCATCTGGTTCGACAGGTTTGGACAGATGCTTTTGAAACCCTGATTCAAGCGCTTGTTGCTGATTGATTTCTCCGGCATAAGCAGTTAAAGCGATCGCCGGAATTTGTTTGGCTTGGTTTGCCTGCAATGCTTTAACTTGGCGCATCAACATATAGCCATCCATCTCTGGCATCCCAATATCACTGAGCAGCATATCTGGTTCTGACTCTGCCAAAATTTGCAATGCTTCTTTTGCTGATGTCACTGCTGTCACCATTGCTCCAGCCTGTTCTAGCACAAATGTGTGGAAGTCACGGGTATCATCGTCATCATCTACAACTAAGATTTGGGTACCTGCAAGGATTTCAGTCAAAGAAGAAGGATTTAATGCCGCAATATCTATGTGTTGTTTTGGAGTTAAATCTTTTTTAATTAGTGGTATCATGACTCTAAAAGTAGCTCCTTGCCCTTCACCTAAACTTTCTGCCCAAATCGTGCCGCCATGTAATTCTACCAAATGATGAACAATTGCTAACCCTAACCCCAAGCCACCAAATTTTCGGGTTATTGTACTATCAGCCTGACGAAAATATTCAAACACATAAGGCAGAAAGTCAGGGCTGATTCCCTTACCTGTGTCACTAACGGTAATTTGAGCTTGAGTGTCAACGCGCTCCAGTTGAATATCAATCTTTCCTCCTTCAGGAGTGAATTTAACGGCATTCGATAAGAGATTCCAGATAACTTGTTGTAAACGACCGGAATCACCCAAAACTTCCCCAAAAGAAGTATCCAGCATCGTTTGAATTTGAATATTTTTAGCTTCTGCTGCCAAACGCACTGTTTCCAATCCCCCCTCAATCACAAATACTAGGTTGACAGGCAACATCTTCAGGTTGAGCTTGCCTTGTAAAATCCGAGAGACATCGAGCAAATCTTCAATTAGTTGAGCTTGTAATTGAGCATTCCGCTCGATAGTTGCGATCGCTTTCTTCAATCCTGCTGCGTCAAACTCACGAGTCTGCAAGAGTCTCGCCCAACCAAGAATCGGATTGAGAGGCGATCGCAATTCATGGGAAAGCACCGCCAGAAACTCATCTTTAATCCGGTTGGCTCTTTCAGCTTCAGTTCTGGCAGCTTGCTCAAGTTCCAAGAGGCGATCGCGTTCGGCTTCTGCAACTTTGCGTTCGGTAATGTCAATCACTGAGCCGATGTAACCTTTAAACTGACCGTCCACTCCAAACCACGGATTAGCCGCATCCATGCAAGAGCGATATTTGCCGTCTTTGCGCCGCAAGCGGTACTCCAAACGGAAAGCCGAGTAACTCCTATTAGCTTCCAGAAAAACATTCCTGGCGTCATTGTAGTCCTCTGGATGCACAGCATTTAACCGCCCAAATCCCAAACCCATTTCCTCGCTTTGACCTGTAAAATCGTACCAGCTTTGACTGAGGTAGGTACAGTAGCTATTGGTGTCTGTTACCCAAACCATGAAGGGGGCATTATCAGCCATGTTGCGGAACTTTTCTTCGCTTTCACGAAGTGCTTTTTCTGCCTGTTTGCGATCGCTAATGTCTGTAACAAAAATGCTGACTCCTTCTGCAAAGGGGTAGATGCGATTTTCAAACCAGCGCTGCCAAGCTGGATAAAAGTATTCAAACTGAACAACGGTGTGTTGTGCAATCGCTCGATGAACCTGGGTATCAAACTCGCTTTTAACCACATCGGGAAACACTTCCCAAACGATCTTACCTAGCAACTCTTCCTTTGGGATGCCAACAATTTCTACTACCCGTTGATTGACAAAGGTATAACGCCACTCTCGATCCAATACGAAGAACTGGTCTTGGATGCCAGCGATGACAGTCTCTAGGTGTGCTTTGGCTACCTCAGCTTCAATTCGCAACCCTTGTTCGCGTTCCATTGCCTCTTGGCGGAGACGAGCCATTTTTAGGGCTGCCTCTACTCGCGCCAACAATTCACGGGCAGAGAAAGGTTTAATCAGATAATCATCGGCTCCCGCTTCTAACCCTTCCACCCGCGCCTCTTCTCCCGCCCGTGCCGACAACAGAATGATTGGAACTTTTTGCGTCTGCGGATCGGCTCGTAATGCTTGCAGTAGCCCAAAGCCATCTAATCCAGGCATCATGACATCTGTGATTACCAAGTCTGGAACATGCCCACGAGCAGAATCCAAAGCAGCTAAACCGTCCGGCACTGATTCCACCTCATACTGCTGACTTAATAGCCGCTTAACATAATCGCGCATATCTGAATTGTCGTCAGCCAGGAGAATTCTAGCAGAGGGTGCAGAGGGGCACAGAGGCAGAGGGGAAAATACTTCCTTCTCCCCTGCTCCCCCGGTTACTGAGCGCAGTCGAAGTATGCTCCCCTGCTCCCCTGCATCTTCCGGTAGCCACCGCAGGGCTTCTTCTAGATAGGGTGTCGCTCCTAATGCAGTTGAAGCTAAAGTTCGCGGGGCACTAATCCGGTCTGGAGGCAAATGAGCATATCCTGTTGGAATTGACACAGTAAAGCAACTGCCTGCTCCGAGAAGACTGGTAACATCAACTGTTCCACCATGCATTTGCACCAATTCTTGCACCAGTGACAATCCAATTCCTGACCCTTCAAAAGTTCGTCCTTGCGCCCCTTTGACGCGGTGAAATCGTTTAAAAAGGTGGGGGATTTCTGCGGCTGAAATACCGATTCCTGTGTCTTTGACTGCAAACTCAATATGGTCATTTGACCACTGTAAACTGACTGCAATTTCTCCAGCCATCGTGAACTTGAAGGCATTCGAGAGCAGATTAAGAACAATCTTTTCCCACATCTCTCGATCTACATATACTGGTTCTGGCAGGGAAGGACAATTAACTGATAACTGCATCTCTGCCCGTTCTATCGCTGAACGAAATACACTAGCTAGTTCTGCGGTGAAGGTGGCAAGGTTGGTGGGTTCATAAGATGCTTGAACCCTTCCGGCTTCAATGCGTGAAAAATCTAGCAAGCTGTTGACCAGTTTCAGCAGCCGAAGTCCGTTGCGTTGCACCATTTCTAGCTGCTCTCGTTCTTTGGCTGGAAGCAGAGTAGCACAAGTGGTTAAGGTGTCCTCTAATGGCCCCAACATCAGAGTAAGTGGGGTACGGAACTCGTGGCTGACGTTGCTGAAGAAGACGGTTTTCGCGCGATCAATTTCTGCCAAGACTTCAGCGCGTTTGCGTTCTTCCTCGTAAGCTTGGGCGTTAGCGATGCTGGCTGCAATTTGAGCCGCAACTAAATCAATGAATCCTTGATAATTGTCGTCGAATAGCCTGAAGGGGTTCAAACCAGCGATTAATATACCAGCTTTTCCGGTTTGACCGGATGCGGCAATGGGCACTGCGATCGCTTGATGGGGCGATCGCTGCCAAACACCATAGGGTAGACTACTAAAAGACACTTCCAAATCGGAAATCAGTTTGGCTTGATGCGTTCCGATCACTTCCGCAAAGGGCCAAACCCCATCAGCATTGAGAGCCACTGTTTCTGGAACTACTATGTGGTTTTGCCCAATGCGACACGTTCCAGCCAGAAAAACTTCCTGCTTATCGGGATCGACCAGATAAATCATTGCGAAAGGGAGATCGTAAGGGTTGCTCTCCAGACAACTCGCACTTAGCGTACAGGCTTCATCGAATGTCCGCGCGTCTGCCGTCCTCGCCGCTAGTTCGCGCAAAAGTGCCAACTGACGCTCACTGATAATCCGCTGCGTGTCGTCTGTGTTAGCGCAGATGATCCCGCCTGTGTCGCCCTGGTCATTAGGAACCGGGCTATATGAAAAAGTATAATAGGTTTCTTCTGGGTAGCCATTGCGCTCCATAATTAGCAGCAGCGCTTCGTCGTAAGTACCCTCATTCTTCAGCATCGCTGATTCGGCTCGAGGCGCAACCTGATCCCATATTTCCCGCCACACGTATGAAGCTGGCTGGCCAAGTGCTTCTGGATGTTTGCCGCCAATAATCGCCTTGTAAGCGTCATTGTAAAGGTTAATCAGTTCCTCACCCCACCAAACAAACATGGGTTGACGGGAAGTTAGCATAATTCGCACGGCAGTCTTCAAACTCTGTGGCCAGTGCTGTGTTGGACCAAGGGAAGTTTTTGACCAATCCTGTTCTCGCATCCTAGCACCCATTTCACCCCCACCGATAAGGAAATTTACGTCGGCGTTGCTTGCTAACGTTGACTTGTTTTTCATTAATTCCTCTCGATTGGTCATGTGTTGGTTACAGGCTACATCAGTGGTTGTCTGTTAGGAAAAATCCTCTATAAATTAGACTTTTACGTTTCTAAACAGTTATTTTAGAGGATATTCAAAGGCATATACAGCGTGAGATGCCAACTCTGCTGTGACTTTTCAAAGCATTGAAATTGCCTTTTCGGGGCAAGTTTCTATTTTTATTGTCTCCTTTATATCATCGATATTTCAAGCTACCAAGGGTGATTCTCATTAGACATCTCCGAAGAAAGGCAGGAGGCAGTGCCTATAAAACAAGTTTCAAAAGCCTTGGATGAAAGAATGACTGGGGACTGGTATTTTGACTCAGCACTGGCTCAACCTTAGCTATCCGCTAACAGCACTCAGCACTTTCAAGTCAGAGCGAGGGGGCTGACAGGTGTAGGTATTTTACAACTAGAAAGAGTTGGAATAGTAAAAGCCATTAACAGGGGTTTGAGGGAAGGAACTCCTGCGATGAAGATGAATCGAGAAACCGTGGAGCAAATCAGCAATGAGGGCGATAAAACCTAAAAGAAAACAAGAAATCTGACGTACTGGCTTTGGGTTGAGAGGTTTTCATTGGTGTCAACTTAACGTGAAAGCCAGCCTAGAACCAGCTTTTAGATATTGTCTCGTTCCCAGTCAGAGACTGGGAATGCTGTCCTAGAGGCTCTGCCTGCCTCCCTTGCTGGCGGCAGAGCCACCAGGAGCAGCATTTCCAGCCAGAAGCTGGAAACGAGGTTTTAAAGGAGTTTCAGCTTAAGTTGACACCAATGAGCAATGCTGTGCCCCTACAGCGCGGGTTTACCGATCGTCAAAGAACAATTAATAAAGACCTGAAACGACCTATTTTCGTGAATACATACCATGATTAATTTGTACAGTGCCTAAGTCCTATAAGTATTTAAATCGTTTCTGTAAACATACCGGTTCGGGCAAACTCTTCTTCTTCAGGGGTGAAGAGTGGAGGTTTATCCACAAGGCTAGGTTCAAAGTAGTATGTTTCTTGGAGAAACTTTCCGCTAAAGACAGCTTCTTCTAAATCCTTGATGTGATTCTGTGCAACTATACACGCTTCCTTGAGATTATTCGCATCGCCCTTCTCTAGCAGCTTTGGCAATTCTGTTTTTACCCCTGTCAGCCGTGCCAATGGCTTAAGAGTTCCATAGATGTTGTAGATGCGAGCAGTTTCTATGCTGGTGTATTTGAGTGCATTGGCTCTTGCTAACTCCGAGTCAAGGCTGGGCCAAAAACGGGTGGTGTAGAACGCTTTCTCATCCTTGTGATACCATTCTTCCGATCGCGCAATGGAAGAAGAAACGGTGTTATGCAGTTTCCAGAAGAATAACCGCAGGGAGGAACCATCTACCACGGTGGATAATTTCGCCTGCAATGATACCTCAAAGTCAGTCAGGTTGGGATCACGCCCAAGCACCAGGTACTCTACAGGATACATATCCACTTCTTTATTTTGGACAACGTACATATTCAGGTGGTGGCGGCAGTAAGGACAGGGGTACATTGTGGCAAACAGTTGGAAGAAATCTTTGAAGATTGCTACTGCGGCTTTTTGCTGTTCTGGTGTCTTGGTACACACAATCTCAGCTGTGGTATGGAAGAAGCGCCAGACTGCCGGGCCAATGTAGTAGGGGAAGCTGACTCGCATTTGGGAATCCTTCACCTCAGTCCGATCTAGATAAACATCAATGAATGCTACATACTGTGATAGCGCACCTGATTCTCGCCCAAACTCTAGGCGTTCGCGGCGTTTCTGCACTCCATTCAGGTAGTGATGCGTTAACCGCCATGCTTGTTTGAGTATCAATTTCTGTTTGGGAGTGCAATGGGGAAAATTTTCGGCAACATCCGCCCCGTAGCGGTTAAATTCTCCTGAGTTTTTTGTACACTGATACCACTCATCCAAAGCCGCCTCGTCGGGTACGGTGTTACTTTGGATATCTGCTGTGGTATAAACACTAAACGCTGCCAACAATTTTGGCATAAAGTCTTCATACCAGTATACTACTGGCATGATTGCACCATCTATTTCCTCAGTTGCCTGTCCGAGAATGACGCGGTTCCACTTGTTCAAGTAGTCTTTTGGATTTCCCGCAGATTTAGTTGGTGGTGGAGCCATTTCTTCGTTCAGTTCTATTCCCCTGAGACGATTAAGTTCGTTAATGGCCAGCACACCTTCTACGATGTCACCCAAGCTGAGACTTTTCTTTTTGATCGTAATTGCAAACTCGACTCCAGCTGCAAACTTTTCTTTGACATTGGCAAATTTACTCCGTGCTTCTAAAATCGCTTGCTGTTCTGCCAACATTTCTGGTGTCTTTGCCACTGTTTGCCAGTTTTTGATCCGCTCCTGCAATCGGGCATATTCATCGGCAATTGATTCAACCACTGCATCTAAGACGGGGTAGCAATCTTCGGATACTATACCTAATGCTTTGTATAGTGCGATCGCTTGTTTGACAAACTCCACAAAATCAGTAATTTTGTATGGCAAGTTTTTCACCCGCAAGTGAGTTTCGTGATTTGCGGAGAAACTCTCACGAAAACTGCGGTAGGCTGCTCCTTGAATCAAACGAAACAGACCAATCTGCATTTGTAAGGGAGACGTACCGCTTTTTTTCTGATTCGGTGAGTTTGGGTGTTGTACTAACTGTTCTCTTAGCTGTGCCAACTCTGGAGCCGTTGCTTCTGGCGTCGGCTGGGTGCTGGCTGCTGCGGCCTCATTGGAAGTAGCAACTGTCTTGAGCGAACTGTTAAGAGAAATCGGTGAGTCTTGATAACCAGTTTTGCTCTCTGACTCCTCCGGTACTAGCTGACAGAATTCCTCAAAGTCAATTGAGCCATCGCCATCATGATCTACTTCCTGCAACATCTCTTTCAACTCAGCGTCTGTCAGCCCAAACTGAGTCATAACTGTCCGCAGTTCAACGGCAGTAATTTCACCGCTACCGTCTTCATCAAAGGCGCTGAAGGCTAACTTCAGGCGGCTTTGGCGATCGCCTACCTTCGCGATCATCAGCGTTTTAAATTCTTCAAAATCGATAGTGCCTGACAAGTCAACGTCAATCTCCTTAATCAAGTCACGCAGCCCCGCTTCCGTGGGATTTTGCCCTAGCGATCGCATTACCTCCCCTAGTTCCTCGGTTGAGATCGCTCCGTTGCCGTCTACGTCTAATACTTTGAAAGCTTGCCACAATTTTTCTATTTCTTGTTCATCAATCATGGTTTTGTTCCAATTCTATATTTGTCACTAATAAATTTATTACCATGTTTTCTAACAGCTACTTCAATGCTGTCTAGTTATGTTAGGTAAATACCAAGTATTAGGAACGACTGAACTTAGTCTCAACCTTACTTGCAGTCGCTTAGTAAATTTTTCAGTTGCTTATTGTTGCAATAAATGCAGTTTTACGAGTTTAATTGCAAATGCTCCTAGATAAACTAACTAAGTCAGCGAGAATAAATCAAACTATATTAAGTAATATCAAAAATCTGAAGATTATTTTATGGTAAGTGTTTCAGCCCTGATTTGTTCGCGTAGCCTCTCGCAGAGAGGACTAAAATCATCACTACAAACCTTTAATTATTTACGCTGCTATACTCAAAAATTTTCTATCTTCCCTTATAAAAACGCCTTTGCCTTATTTCTAGTGTTGGGAATAGGGTAAATTTCTATTTTGCTGAACACTCCATGCACGATATTGCAAAAATTAGGTCTTTTGCAAAAAATATTTTGTAGTATCTTAAAATATCTACCTACTGTAAATGTCATCGGGCGATGAAATATAAGCGTGCTCGAAAACTATCTAGGCGCTTTCTTCAAACGATACGTGGGTGTTCAGCGCTTGGCAGATGTTAGTCGTGAAGATGATGCCACATATCGTTGACGAAGCTTAAACGTTCATCCACAAAGTTCAAAGGTTCATCCACAAAGCTCAAACGTTCATCCAAGAGCATAATTTACTAGATGCAAGAGTCCTATACCCGATTGGGCATAACCACAGCCAACAACAAATATCTCTGTGTCTAATGCCCGATGCCCCATGCCCAATTCCCAATCCCTTGTATTTGCGATCGCAAACTAACTTAACCTAAATATATGCCTTTAGCAGAGGTAAATTCAAAGGCTATGTTCGATATTTAAGTAAATAGTAAGTATCAGGAACAACGGAACTCAGTTGTAACCCTATTTGCGATCGCCTTGTAAATTTGTCATTTGCTTATTCTTACAACAAATCTGGTTTTAGGGGATTGATTGCAAATGCCCCTAGAGAAAGTATCAAAAGTTTTCTGTCTCCGCTTATAAAAGCTCCTTTGCCTTTGCCTCATTTCAACTCTTAGAAATGAGGCAATTTTCTATGTTGCCATACACCCACGCATAATTTGTCATCGGGAATAGAGGCAAAGTGTTAGTGCTGAAATATATTTAGCCTATCTTAGTACTATTTATTACAAATTGAGTTACATTTGCGAACTTGCGCTTTCAATTTAATGTAAGGCGAATTTTTTGCAACCTTTGAGAAAGGCTCTACTTTCAAGATAACTAGCTTTTCTCCTTTTTTAAGTTTAACGATTGTTTTTCCAGATAAAGATTTTTCCTTTATTAAATTGACTTCATATTTAACAGTTACGATTGTTCCTGGTGATGGAATGACAGGAGGCTCAATACGAGGAAATTGTTTAGGATTTGATGGTTGAAGAACTAGTTTTTGTCCAACAGATAAACTACCTGAGGTTTTATTAACCATACCTATCCATATCCAGCCAGTAGGATTTACTATTTTTGTTGAATTTAAAGTTGGTTTAGGTGCTGATGAAGGGATCTCTAATATATCAGGTGGTTGAGAAATGAAGCGTAGAAGTATGTTACCTAATACAAGGAAAATAACTAGTTTCACAGCGATGTTGCTGACTCTATTCCGGCGACGAGACCTTGATGGTCTAAACAAATATGAAAAGGTTGCTCTTGCCACATACATAAAAGTGTTTCCAGCAGCTTTTGTAATAAGTATCACAATTCCCCTAATCCAACGCAGAATTTTTTTAATAAGGAAGGTAGAATCGGTAAGTTCCTCGGCTACTTCTCGAATACCTATAGCAATATTTTCAAAAGCATTATCATAGGGTCTCCATTTAGTGACAGGTCTTCCATCCTTGGGTAAAACTTTGACATTGGGGAATGCGACCTTCCAATAATTATCGACTGGACGAAGCAGAATAGTAATAACACGAGATGTTTTAGCTTTATGCTGTTTCATAGCTTGTTTCGCCAAAACATTCCAGTGGTAATCTGAAGCAGTAAATTCTGAACTAATTAGCACTAAAATTATCTCGGCTGTCTTTAAATTTATATCAATCTCACTTTCCCATTCCTTACCTGGGCTGATCATGCCTTTGTGCCAATTGGTGATCGCACCTTGCCGCTTCAAAATGCTGAGGTGATTCTCTAGTTTTTGCCGCATTTCTTCATCTTGAGCAGAGTCAGAGCAGCAATAAAAAACTTTGACAATCTTAGTAGCAGGCATTGACCTTAGCACCTATTAATCTGAAAAAATTATTACTTTCTTTTCATAGCATTTTTTATTTAAATTTTTGATAATTTACTCAGTCTTAATTATGAATTTTCAACAGTGAATTTCTATGAACTTACTGCCAATTCTTTTGCTACTAACCGGATACCTTCAGCAACACTTAAAAATGCATCACTACGATTTCCCCACTTCTTAATAGGTTTAGCGTCTTTGGGCAGGGCTTGAAGCTTTCCAAACGGTGCGCTCTTCCAATCAACAGAGTCGAGAATTATAGGGATAACTCTGGATTCTTTGGTTTCATGCCTTTCCATTGCCCGTTTGACTTCAACATCCCAGCAATAATCTGAAGCGATAAAATTTGCACTTACAAGCAGCAAAATTATTTGAGATGAATCTAAGTGAGTGTCTATCTCATTGTGCCATTCTTTTCCTGCTCCAATTTTGCGATCGTGCCATTCTGTAATCACTCCTTCCCGCCTTAAAAGAGTGAGGTGCTTTTCTAGTTTGTCGCGAAGTTTTTCATCTTCATGAGCATAAGAATAAAACACTTCAATAGCTTGATCAGGTTGCAATGACATAAGTTGCTTTATGACTCGAATCTCTGAAAGTAGGTTTAAATCTTTATCAAAGTTGTCTGCTAAAACTTGCAGCTTTTATTTGAAGGTAGAAGGGATCACAAGATTGATTTGAATTTACAGAATAGTTCTTTATAAGACTCTACCATATAGCACTACTAAAGTAATAGCACTTGTTCATCTATTCAAACTCTTTACCGACACTATTTTATCAGCTTCATCTACTGTTATTTGCGCCAGCCCAAACTGTTCAATAACTGCTGCATTTGTCGTCAAATGCCTACTCACTTCAGCTACTCGATACTGACTTTCTTGTGAAGCTAAAGCAGCTGGCAATAATAACTGATCTGCTAAATGTTCATCTACTGGTGCGCCGGTGTAATGAAACTCAAGCAGTTGCTGACAAGCAATCTCTGCAACTGTTTCCGCCGACAACCGCAAACGCCCAAATCCACCAAATCCAGTTAAACTATTCTGATACTCAGCAGTTAGGAAAATACCCGCCCCAGGTGCCACACCTTTTTCTCGCAAGGTCTGTACAGTAACTTTTAAATGGGCTGACCGTAACAAATTCTCGGCACGATTCGCCATCCGTTGCGGAATATGGGAAGGCAATTCCGTCACCACTGCTAGTCCACGCACCTGTTGTAAATCGCCCCGTTCCAACAAGTTGATCCCACCGAGTTTACCACCGCCATCTACCTGTAACTCTACCTCTCCCCCACCTTGGGGATACCACCCCCAAGCGCCTAACTTGACTTGGGCCTCTACACCCATGCGTTGCAGTATCGGCAGATAAACTTGCTCAATGTACGTCGCTGTCGGGCTAAAGTTCACATGAGTTCCACCCTTTAGTGTTACTTGAGAATTGCCAGATGCTAGTGCCAAAGGTAAGAGAATTGTCTGTAAAACCAGAGCGATCGCACCCGCAGAACCACCTTGTTGTGCTTTACTAACATCAAAGGTATAAATTCCAGCTTGCACAGCACTACCTGGGATGAATTCCAGCAGCATTGAACCCAAAGCATCACCCCGTAGTTGGGCATTACAAATTCTCGCCGCAGCCCGAACTGCTGTTAAGTGTTGTGCTGCTAATCCTGGCTTTTTGCGTCCAGCGCGAATGCCTGTAATTCGTATGGGTTCACCGGTGATGGCGGCTAGACTTAAGGAAGTACGAAGAACTTGTCCGCCTCCCTCTCCGTAGGAACCGTCAATTTCAATCATGGGCGATTATTGGAATGTTGGATTTTGGGTTATCCCCACGGTTGTTAAAATCAAACCACAAATTATAAACGCCCAGCAACTAGCTTTTTGGAGGTAGGTTACACAAATATACAGAAAAATTTCTGATATGTGTTTCTGTAGTTTGCTAATTTTGAATTTGGAATTGAATAACCTTGCTTTTACCGGGATTCATCAACCCATAAGGATCGACTATTTCTTTAAATTTCAACTGCTCAGGATCAATAACTTTTCTGCCGCCGTCTTCAATAATATACGTATGAGGATTGGCAATACTCACACCCTGTTCTTCATGATAGCGGATAATTTCATTGAGGCGTTCTTCTGTGGTGTAGCGCACAAGTTGCAAAGCGCCAGGAACTACGACACCATTCACCCGAAAAAATTCTAAATGCATCATTACCTCATCGCCAAAGTAATTATACATCTTCTCTACTAGTTGCAAACTGCAATCGCTAGGAAAGAGACTTTGTAAGTATGTAATACCAGTATCTACACTCCGGGCAAGTAAGGTAGTGTGGTTCCAGCTAAATTCTGCTAAATGTGTACCTTTGCCTGCTTCCTCAGCTGATTTTTTATATGTAATCTGACCGCCGTATTGCTGCACCAAAGCCGGTAAGAATTCCAAACTCGGTTCAGAAATTATCAAAAATACTGAGTGAGTTCCTTTAGGAATATACTCTTGTACTGCATGAAAGTATTGCGAAATTGGGGATGCAAAGACAGAAATCAACTTCTTAATCATGCCATCAGCATTGCCAATTGCCTGACCAAACTTTGCTGCTGTGATAAAGTCGTCAAAGGTGACAATGACTTTTGCCCAAGGATAAGCTGGGCCTAAAGGAATTTCGACTTCAGTGATGATGCCATTAATTCCCCAAGCATGATTTACCTTTTGGACATCATCGCCGCGTAATGCGATCGCACGGGGTTCATCTTCTACAGTTACCACTCGCAGTGCTAAGATATTACCGCGATCGGCTAATAACCCATATTGGATCGAGCCAATGCCCCCACTTCCCCCAGCAATAAATCCGCCAATTGTGGCTGTACGGTACGTAGAGGGTGTCATACGGATTTCCCAGCCGATTTCTCGTGTTTTTGTATCCAAAGCTGCCAACTTCACCCCAGCTTCCACCCGCGCCACTCCCGGTTTTACCCAAAGAATCTCTTGCAGCCGCGTCATGTCTAAAATTACGCCACCGTGCAACGGTACACATTGCCCATAATTCCCAGTTCCTGCACCTCGCATAGTTACAGGTATACGATATTTTGCACAGGCGGCTGCAACTTTTAAAACCTCTGCTTCATTAACGGGACGCACTACGATATCCCCAACTTTTCCCTCTAGTTTCGACACTAACACGGGGCTAAAAGTGTGATAATCCTGGGATAATTTTGCGACTTGGGTAGAGTCGGTAATAGTTTCTATGCCTTCTAGAGAATTAATCAGAGCATCTAATTTTGTCGTCATAGCTTATATCCTTTTTTTTAACGCAGAGAAACGCAAAGGTTTACGCAAAGGAACGCAGAGAATTAACTCCTCTGCGAACCTTTGCGCTTCCCTCAGCGCCCCTCTGCGTTTTAAAATCTTAACTCTCATGTTTCACAGAACTTTCATGCCACTTACTCAAAAAGTCAGATAGCGCACTCAAGCAGACAAAAATCAATACTTAGTTTCCTGTGTCTGTGCGTCAATAATTACACTCCAGTCATCGTTTTTCACAGCAGCTTCAAGTTGACGCTGACGTTCGGCTTCACTCGCATCTATTGTTTCTAACTCTTTAGAAAGGGTTGTATCAGCCATTGCTTTCCGTAGTTTTAGCTTTTTCTCCTCGTAGGCTTGAAGTTGAGCTTCTGACATTACCGCCTTAGTCGCTTCACCTACCGTACTAGCCCACATTTCGCAATCAGTTGCATTACCAGGTGGCGTACTTTCGAGTTCTGCTATCCACGCATCTCGCAAATCTTCCATTTCTTGACGTTTGGGGAACTTGAATGCTTGCACACGTACAAAAGCACACTTTTGCTCACCATTTTGGCGAAGATGGCTGTTTAAGGAAAGCAACACATTCCGAGAATAGCCAATGTACTGCGTGTAACGTTCTGCATCTAATACTGCGTAAACTCCTGCAATTTTAGCGTTCTGAGCAGCTACACTCCAAGCCTCAAAGTCAATGATTTCAGTACCATTGTTTGCCAGTTCAGGAGTTATACTCACCTCAATGGCGGTGTGTTCGTTGTCAGAACTATACAAAAAATCATGCAGTCCACGGTGGTTTATGGGGACATTTTGATGTTCAATTGGCGGATTGTGCTGAGTTTCCATTGCAGTTGCTCTCCAAGTTATTAATTAATGATGTTTACGACGAGCTTCTCTACGAGAGGCTACGCCAATACTTACACAAGCAAATATATGCCCTTAAAATATTGAAGCTTAAATCTACTCACATCTCCAAATCCTTGTTCTGACAAAGCAAAAACAACTATTAAACTTCTTATGAATCAATTGATACCTAAAAATTGGATGTTCATCAAACAGCGGCTTACCCCTTATTTATTTTTACTACCCGCCTTAGTTCTTTTAGGCTTAACTGTCTTTTGGCCTGCACTGCAAGCCTTTTACCTCAGCTTTACCAGCTATGAAGACATTGCCCAGCCGCCACAATGGATAGGTTTCGCCAACTTTCTCAAGCTTTGGAAGGATGCAGTTTTTTGGAAAACCTTGGAAAACACTTTTTTGTATCTTGTGGGTGTAGTACCAATTTTAGTAATCGCTCCCTTAGTACTGGCAATTTTGGTAAATCAGAAACTGCGGGGGATGAATTGGTTTAGAGCAGCGTACTACACTCCAGTGGTAATTTCAATGGTAGTTGCGGGAATAGCTTGGAAATGGCTCTATGCAGAAAACGGATTACTGAATCAGTTATTTAAAGCTTTAGGTCTTTTTCCAGAAGGTATTCCTTGGCTAACTAGCCCAGCAAAAATTTTTGGCATTGTACCAATTTCTCTTGCCAGTGTCATGGCTGTCACCGTGTGGAAAGGATTAGGCTACTACATGGTGATTTATTTAGCAGGGTTGCAATCAATTCCCGCTGATGTGTACGAAGCCGCAGCCATCGATGGCTCTGATGGTATCAGCAAACATTGGGATATTACCATACCTTTAATGAAGCCATATCTAGCACTAGTGGCGGTAATTTCGGCTATTTCTGCGACCAAAGTGTTTGAAGAAGTCTACATTATGACTCAAGGAGGCCCACTCAGTAGCTCGAAAACGATTGTTTATTATTTATATGAGCAAGCCTTCAACAACTTGGAAATTAGCTATGCTTGCACGATTGGACTAGTGCTGTTTTTGATAATTTTAGGATTGTCAATTTTGCGATTAACTATTAATCAGCAAGGTGATGATAATATCACAATTTAATATTGCCTTAATTTAAATATATTAAATTTAGAAAAATTATCTTCTCTCAGCCCCGATAATCTGAAAATATTCAAATATCGAGAGTGCATGAAAACAGACACGATTTTTTACACCTTATTCCAAACTCTTCCAGGTGTGTTATTTGAACTTTTGGAACAATCCCAAACTTTAGCGTTACACTACCAATTTACCTCAGTAGAAATCAAAGAATTAGCACGTCGCATCGATGGCTTATTCTTACCCAAACCTGACTACCCAGAAGACACAATCTATTTTGTTGAGGTACAGTTTCAGCGCAATGATGATATTTACTGGCGAATAATCACAGAAGTTTTCCTCTATATCAATCAATATAAACCTCAACGTCGCTGGCAAGCAGTATTACTTTTTGCTCAACGTAGTCTCGACCCAGGTATACCATTGATTTATCAAACATCATTAGCTCCACAGCAAATTCGTATAATTTATTTAGACGAGTTAGATAATGTACCATCACCTTCGATTGGGCTAGGCGTAATTAAGTTAGTAGTTGCAGCAGAAGATCAAGCCGTACAGCAAGCGAAAAACTTGATAAAACAAGTACAAAAAACGGATGAAGCTAACCGTAGCAATCTTTTAGAATTAGTAGAGAGAATGCTTATCTACAAATTTGTAAACAAAAGTCAGCAGGAGTTAGAAGCGATGTTTGGATTAACCGATTGGAGACAAACTAAATTTTACCAGGAAGTAAAGGAAGAAACAAAGCTGGATACGATACCACGTTTACTTAAGTTTGGTTTAAGTATAGAGCAAATTGCTGAAGCATTAGAATTGGATGTTAAACAGGTACGACAAGCTATTGAGAAGCAAGGAGAAGAGGGAAGAGGAAGTAATTCGTAATTGAAGAGATTTCTTTAAAACCGTGTTTGATATTCTACTACTGCACGACTATCATCAGTTAAATTAGTGGAAGCACGCACACGAAATTCATTGTTTATCCGATAATTAATACCCCATTGGAAGGGATCGTTTGTTGTCAAAATTTTGATGCTGGAAACGGATATTTTGGAAGAAATATCAACCCCAGCTTCTGCTGCTAATTCCAAAGTTGAATTGCTTTTTCCTGCTTCAGGATTCTCAGAAATAACGGTAGGAAATATCCGCAGTTCACTTAAGCCAAAAGTACTTCCAATCTGGTTAAAAGCTGACTGAAAATTGTTAAACACAGCCGAACCTGCGATGTTAATCAGACCTAAAGTACTGTCTGCACGTCCTTGGGTGTCTACAAATCCACCTCCTAAAAGAGCAACAATTTCAGTTTGACTACGTGACGGACTACTTGTTAATTCTAGATTTTCATTTAGTTTGCTAGCTAAACCGTTGATAGTGGCTTCGACTCGAACACTCTCTAACGCTGATAAACCTGTGGAATTTACCCGCCCAAAGTCATTACTTTGAGTTACATCCAGTACTTTGGCAAATAGCCGAATATCTAAGTTGGGGTCGCGGGGTTGAGAAGGACTAAAAGTTGCGGTGTGTTTATAGCCACGAGCAAGGTTAAATTGGGTAGTAAATAAATTTACCCCTCCTTTTTCTAACTGGATGGTGCCATCGGGTATAGGCTGATTGATTAAGCCGTTAACTATGAGATTACCAGTGGCGCGGAAGTTGAGAATAGGGTCACGGGTAATTTGGACGTTTTTACCTAGTTCCAAATCTAAATTATTAAATCTGGCGTTAGTATTTCCCGTGCCATTTCCAATTTTAGATTTGCTCTGCTTATTGGCTTTTATAGGTGATATGCCAATACTACCATTTTCAGATGTCGTGGCATTGGTAGATTCTGCTAGCAATACTTTACCATCAAATAAATTTACTCTACCGCCAATTATCGGATTAAGGGCAGAACCAGTAATCTGCAAATTGCCACTAGCGCCTCCCTGATAAAGTCCCTTGAGATTCAATGCTAGCTGATCGAGATTAACAGTTAGAGGATTTTTGATAGTTACGTTCTCATTGTTGAAAATGGGAATTTCACCAGCAGCTTCTACCGTCCCACGGCTAAATCTACCTTGAAGATTTTCTACTAAGATACTGTCAAAATTAAACAGTACTCTACCTGTGACACCTCTCAGCTTACGTGGCAAAGCCTGGGCTGAAAAAGTAGCATCATTGACAATAGCAATTCCATTTACTTCGGGTTTTTGTAATGTTCCCCGCACTTTCAGGTCTACTTCTCCTTCACCTTTCTCAAATACCACTTGATTAGTCAATGCGTTTAACAGTGCTAATCCCTCGTTTTCCAACTTCATATCTAAACTGATTTGATCGCTGTCTGGTGCGACGGAGGCAAAAGGCAATTTATAAGGGATACTGCCAGTAATATCAACAGGTTTTGGCCCAGCAACTGCTACAGTACTACCAAAGTTTAAGCGTCCGTTGGCATAGCTGAAACTTGCTATTGCTGACTCTATTTTGTTCTGATTTAGTATTCCTTCTGTGATTTGCAATTCCCCTCTAGCTTGGGGATTAGTAATACTACCTGCTAAAGCTGCTGTAGCGTTAAGATTACCCGTAATTCCAACTGGTAGTTTGACAACATTATTCAATAGTTGTACTGGAAAATTATTCACCCGCAGCTGACCAGATTGTTCATCACCGCCAACGTTACCTGTGAACGCAATCAGTCTGTTTTGAGACTGGATTCGTAATGGTCGCAAACTCAAAACACCGTTTTCAAAGTTGCCTTCGGCAATCACTTTTTCGGCAGTATAAAAACGATTTCGTTCTTCCTTTTTACCCCAGGCAAAGTTTTGTCCATTCAAATTAAAATCCACTGATAATCCGGCTGTAGCTGTATTTACAGCCACTTCCCCATTGAAAGTCCCCTTTAAGTCTGCCAAATCTGGTATGGGAGTGGAATTAAGTCGCTGTTCTTCCTGTTCTGCCACCAAAGCTTCAATTTCAGAAAACCGTTGGATTTGGGTGAATAAGGGTTCGTTTGGCGTTCCTTGGGGGTTGGTAGTCAGATCCGCTGCTGTGCCGTAGATTTCTGCTGAACCACCTGGCAAATTTTGTAAATCAAATACCTGTGCTACAGCTAGAAGATCTTGGATCTCACCCTGGTTGACGTTCAGTTTACCTTGTAGTTGAGGGCCTTTAACGCTTTGAGCAAAAGTACCAACAAGGGCGTAGCGACTTTTCCCCTTGACAAATTCGCTACTTGCGAGTGTCGCTTTACCGTCACCGTAGCGGAATTGAGCGGCTAAACGATCGCCTTTAACCCGGCCAATTTGCGGATTTGCGATCGCTAAATTCCCCGTTGTTGCCAATGTCTGCTGATTAAACAGCAAATCCCCAGTTAACAACCCAGCTATCTTACCAGCACCCAATCGAGTAATTGGTGGCGGAGTCAAATTCAATATTTGTAAGGGGAAATTTGCAAGTTTCAGTGCCCAATCATTCCCTTGAACATTACCTGTGGCTGATGCTTGCTGCCATTTGACTAAGAAAGATTTCGGGCGATTATTAGCATCTAAATTGAAAGATAGGCGATCTCTGCCGAGAAGCCCCTTCGGGTCTACGCTATTACCCGCCAAGTTCAAACTCAAACCGCGTCCCTGTACTGAATCGATGTTTCCAGTTAACAACGGCTCAAAAGCAATATCTTGAACAACCAAGTCTCGTAAGTTGATTTGTCCTACTACATTTAGCAAGGGCAGTTTACCAGTGATTTGTCCATTAAAATCTACTCTTCCCGCTACAGCAACCTGATTAGGAAGATTAATCGGTAACTGTTTTAAGTTGTAATTCTGCGCCTGGACGTTGAGATTTAGGGCAGTAATTTCCGGTATACCTGTCTTTTTCGCATTGGCTAATATGTTACCAGTAACACTTAAACCGGGAGCAGTTGCTCGCTCAATGGTCAGCCTTTCACCACTCCAAGCGATCGCAGCACTCAAAGGTTGCTCAAGACCAGGAATACCTTGGGACAATTGCACCTGTCCAGCAGCACGCACATCAGCTAATTTGGACGATCCAAGCGTACCGGCTAATTGCAACTGACCGCCAAACTGACCCCGCAATTGCTGATTTAACCGATTTAATTCCACACCGCCAGCATCAACTACAGCTTGATAGCGACCATTAGCTACTTGGATATTAGAAGCTGTAATATTTCCACCTGCAACATCCAGCCGTCCCTGACCAGTGGCTTGGATAGTTTGTGGTTGGAAGGACTCTACAGAACCTGCCACGTTTGCTTGACCAGTTAACGTCCCTCGTAACTGCGGTGGTACTGCTACTAACTGCTGCAACGGTAGATTATTTGCTTGAACTTGCGCCTGATATACACCATTACCCACTTGGATATTAGAGGCTGTAATAGTTCCACCCGCAACATCCAGTCGTCCCTGACCGCTAGCTTGAATAGTTTGCGGTTGGAAGGATTCAACAGAACCTGCCAAATTTACTTGACCAGTTAACTTCCCTCCAAACTGCTTTGGTACTGCTGCCAACTGCCGCACAGGTACATTAGTTGCCTGAACTTGCGCCTGATACACACCATCAGCCACTTCGATATTAGAGGCTGTAACCGTACCATCACCAATAGTAAGGCGACCCTCACCACTCCCACGCATGGTTTTCAGGCTGAAATCATCTCTGCTACCTGCAATTTGGAATGTTCCTGCTAAAGGATTATCTAAAGCTGGAGGAGACTGTTTCAATATTTGTCCCAACCGCACACCATCAGCTACAAGTTGAGCCGAGAAACTTTGGTCTTGCAGTTGGATATTAGAAACTGCAACTGTACCGCCACCAATTTGAACTCCTGCACCATCACTGCGAATTGTGGCAATTTTAAATGGTGCTGTGCTTCCTGAGAGCAGGAGACGACCATTGAATTGTGCCCCAGCCAAAGAGACATTTGGCAGTTGACTCTTGTCTACAAAGGGTTCCAACTTTACCCCAGAGGCAACAGCCACAGCTTGCCAACGCTCATTAGCATAACTACCAGTCGCCCGAACTGTACCACCACTTACATTCAGAGCCACATTACGGAAAGAGACGGTGCGATTTGGAGCGATTGCAACTTCGCCTGTTCCAGGATAAGTTCCATTAGGAGCTTGGAACTGTACCACAGTTTGGACATTGGTAGGAGCGCCAGTTAGTTCGGCTGTACCTGAGACATTGCCGATTTGAAAGGTAGGTGTTGTTTTATAAACTTTTGCGATCGCATCTCCTGGAACATTCTTGGCAGCGAAATTTAAATCCAGTCGCGGGTTTTTACCGAGTTTAATTGTGCCAGCGCCCGTAATCTCACCACCAATTTTGGCTTTACCTTGAATATCTTTTAGGGTAATTAAAGAAGAATTAGTAACAAGCTCAAATTTACTACTGATGCTATTAAAATCAACTTTATCAATCCGAGCAGTTTGAATCGTGGCAACTGAACCGGAGAGAATTGGCTCTTTTGTCGATCCAGTAATCTGCAAAGAAGCTTGTACTTGTCCAGCGATCGGCACAGGTAGTTTTACCTTGAGAGTTTCCTGGGCATTCGCCAAACTCACTGCATTTACACGCGCTGCCAACTTAAAGCCTGCTTTAGAGTCGATGATTCCCGTAGCCACTAAAGGAATTTTGCCGTAGTTGCTAGTAACATTATTTAACTGCAACTCCGTTCCTTGGAAGTGGAGGTTTCCTTGGCTATTGTTCAATAGTTGTGGGACTTTGGGTATTTGAAGCGTTACCCCTTGCACAGTAGCGTTGCCAAACAATAAAGTCTGCTGTCCTGGTGTCAATCGAATTAACAAGTCGCCATTGGCTCGACCCGCCTGTAAATTCACTGGTAACTTAATCAACCGAGTAATATTCTCAGCCAGCAAATCTTGTGCTTGCACCTGGAAGTTCCCTGCTAGCACCTTGGAACGTGTCTCTCCCTGAATGGAAATATTGCCACCACTGTCTGCTTGACCCCCGACTTCAAACCGTATCAACTGATTATTTGCTAAAAGTTGAGCAGAGCCGTTGAGTTGAGAAAATAGCACGGGCAAGTGCTGAGTGTTGTTAGTGGTAACGGGGCGTTTAGGCAGTGCTGAGTTAGAAATTGGGTATTCTCCTTTGCCCGCCTGCCCCTCTGCCCCCTCATTTACCCCTACTCTCTCCCGCGGCATCAATGCCAGCTTGGCATTGCGAAACCGCAGATTTTCCAAATCGGTTTTAATGGCGGCCCCTTCACCTGACGACGCTATAGTAGTGGAAACCCAGCGTCCTTGGTCATCTTGTTCAATGTAAATATCTGGGTTGACTAAGGTAACATCTAGCTTTAAATGGTGGTTAAAGATTAGTTGCAACAGATCAAAACCCACCTCTACAGATTCGACTGTGGCCCGGTCTGGATCTGTGGATGTGGCTGGGATAGCTGAAGCCCCAAATTGCACTCCCGTCAACGAAAATTGTGTAACTCTTCCCAGGTTTACCGGACGGTTGAGTGTAGTTGTGAGACTTTGTTGTGCTAAGGGTGTTAATTCTGTTTGAACAAAAGTCCACAACCGCCAAATCCCGACAATAACTCCTAACAGTAAAAGTCCGCTCAAAGCAATGCTACCCCGACTCAACACCAGCAACCACATACGCTTGCGATTAGGGGAAAGGTAGTAAGGATCTCGATCGGGATATTTTGTCATTTGCTTTCACTGTATTAATTGCCGGATATCGCTGGCACACACAAGCATTAACTGGCACATTGATTCAGTATGCCACTTCCAGGATACGCCAACTAAACCCAAGACCCCATTGATTGAGTTACGGTATTTACTCGATCCAATACTTATGCTTAATAATATTGGCGTTTTCAGGAAAATCTGAATAGAGTGAAAATTATTCCTGTGACTTTCCTTGAGACACAATCTCGAACTTTAATATGAATAAACCTTAAAAAGGACAGATGATTACACCAATGCGTGTCTTTGTGTTAATTTTTAATGCTCGAACGGAAAATGAGGGGATTCACACGATTCGGGAAGGCGATCGCAATAAAATTCTGATGTTCGAGTCAGAAGACGATGCCACGCGCTTTGCCCTGATGTTAGAAGCTCAGGATTTCCCCGCACCCACACCGGAGCCAATCGATGCTGAAGAAATCAAGGAATTTTGCGAAAGTGCTGGGTATGAATGGGAAATCATCCCAGAAAACAGCAATTTAGTTGTCACTCCCCCAGAACTTAACGTCGAAAAAACTGACTGGCAAGAAGATGCCCAGAAGGAGGATACTGTTGAAGACACCTTCCCTCTCAATGAACAGCCACTAGAAGAACCAGAATTGTCTGATTCTGAACTAGAGAAAATTCGTCGCAAATTGGAAGGATTGTTGTAAGTAGTCATTAGTCATTAGTCATTGGTCATTAGTCATTGGTCATTAGTCACTGGTCCCTAACTGACAAATGACAACGGACAACGGACAAATGACAACAGACAAATGAACAAAGGACAAATGACAAATGACAAATTTGCAGGAACGCGGGCATCTTTTAACTGAGCTGGTAAATCCTAACAGTCTGAACTTAGACCAGCTCAGTTCTCTGGAATTGGTGGAATTGTTTAATGACGAAGACCAAAAGGCCGTCGCAGCAGTTGCAGCGGCAAAAATTCAGTTAGCAGAGGCAATTGAGCGCACCGCAGAGCGTTTGCGCCACGGAGGACGCCTATTTTATATCGGTGCGGGTACAAGTGGCAGGTTAGGGGTGTTAGATGCTGCTGAGTGTCCACCTACTTTTTGTACACCCCCAGAGTTGGTACAGGGGATTATTGCTGGTGGTGCTGGCGCATTAGTACGCAGTTCTGAGGATTTAGAAGACAGCGTTGAAGATGGTGAGGCTGCGATCGCTCAACGACAGATTACCCAATTAGATATAGTAGTTGGAATTACCGCTGGTGGGACAACGCCTTATGTCCACGGTGCGCTTCATGCTGCTCGTCAGCGAGGAGCCACAACTATTTTTATCGCCTGTGTTCCTGCTGAACAAGTTAGCTTTGATGCCGATATTGACATTCGTCTATTGACAGGGCCAGAAATAATCGCCGGTTCAACTCGCCTGAAAGCTGCTACAGCCACTAAATTAGCTTTAAATATCCTTTCTAGCGGCGTGATGGTTAAGCTAGGCAAAGTTTATGGCAATCGCATGGTGGATGTAGCAGTAACAAATCAAAAATTACGCGATCGCGCTTTGCGAATTTTGCAAGACCTCACAGGTTTAAGTCGAGAAACTGCTGGTTTTTTACTAGAACGTAGTGGTAAATGGGTTAAGCTGGCGCTATTGATGCACTGGACTGGTTTGGAAAAAGACGAAGGCGATCGGCTGCTTTCAGAACATCAAAGTAATCTCAGGGCAGCTGTTGTCAGCTATCAAAACCCCAAGCAATCTTGAAGAAATTTTCTAAATAAATACTTTATAATATGGCTGCTACTTATTTTAGTAGCACGCCTTTTTTTAAGAATAATATTCCCTAGAAAAGCTGACATTAATTAACATAATTAAGAATAGTAAACTTAAATAAATATTTTTAATAATATATATTGTCAATGTGAATAACTAAAACAGGATTCTCTAAAGACAGCTAATGTTTTTTAAACAAAAATTCAGAACTTATACGGATATGATTCAGTATGAAAATTCCTAAAATGATATCTTAGTACATCATGATGTCGACTATGGCAACCTACTTTAGTCAAAAATATTAACAGAAAAGTAAAGTCTGTTAATAAAGACTCTATGCTAGATAAATTATTTCCTAGCAATAGTTTTGCCATCTTAACATCTGCCTTGCTTTTAATAATCTTGATTTAGACTGCTATATACCAAATGTATTTGCACTTATTCACATATCTACCGATCGCTATATAGCTAGAACACTGTAACGGAAGTGTTGCCTACCTTTAACAAGTGACTTAAGAAATTTGTCTAGTTAATTGAGATGGTAGCTGAATTTACGCCGTGCTCTGCTAGTATCGGTTTTTAATGGCTAACTTTTTAATAAAAGGAATAAACTATGCCCCCTCAAGAACTTATTTCAAATAATTTAGTAAAGGAATTTAAAACTTGTACTCAGTTGCAATACAATGGCAAATTAAATATTAAGAGTTCAAAAGGCAGCCAATGGACTTTTTACTATCGGCTAGGACGGATAGTTTGGGCAACAGGAGGAACTCATCCCTTCCGGCGTTGGCGTAGACATATAGCTCAAAATTGTCCCCAGATTGATGTTGATAAGTTGCAGTTACGTAGGCAAGACCTATCAATTGATTACTGGGACTATCAACTGATAGAAGTATTTTATAAAAAACAGAAAATTCAGAGAGAACAGATTCAATTTATTGCGGAAAATACGATAGCAGAACTATTGTTTGATCTAGCTTTGGAAGGAAACTTTACTTCTCTAAGTTGCAATCGCAGTCAAGAAGTTATCTTAGAAGCCCCAATGAACTTCACGAGTGCAGAAATGTCTGTAAAGCACATGCAAGACTCATGGAAAATTTGGTCAGAAGCTGGTTTAGCAAATTTTTCTCCTGACTTGGCACCAATTCTACGGCGACCAGAACAACTTGAGCAGATGGTAAGTCCATCTGTCTACAAAAACTTTGTAAATTTAATCAATGGCAAATTCACTCTGCGAGATTTAGCTATGAAAATGAAGCAGAGTGTACTACCACTCACCCGTTCGTTGCTTCCCTATATCCTTAAAGGAATCATTGAATTGGTAGAAGTACCTGACTTGCCTTTAGGAATTACTGAAGTCAACAATAACTCTACCACCACACAAGCAAAAAAGCGGATTGCTCCACTAGTGGCTTGCGTCGATGATAGCCCTCAAGTATGTAAAATGGTAGAGGATATTGTCACTTCCAATGGCTTTAGGTTTGTCAAAATTCAAGATGCTGTACAAGCTCTACCAACCCTCATTCAGGATAAACCAGACTTAATTTTCTTGGATTTGATTATGCCAGTTGCTAGTGGTTACGAAATTTGTACTCAGTTACGACGAATATCTACCTTTTCCAACACACCAATAATTATATTAACAGGCAGTGATGGTCTTTTAGATAGAGTTCGTGCCAAAATAGTTGGTTCTACAGATTTTCTCACTAAACCTGTAGTGCCTGATAAGGTAATGAGTATAATACGTAAATATTTACCTACACAGAGCGTATCCAACGATAAAAGTAAATCTAATTTAGAGGTTTGTAATTAGGGAGAATTAGAGGCAATTTTTGGTTATGAATTATTCCTCAAAACTAATAGACTTTTCTACCTCAGTAAAAAGTAAATTATTGAGGTTAAACAATTTTAAATTAACTCTATTCCTCAAATCAGTGATTTGTCAATTGATTTGGAATTTTAGATATATTCTCACCTTTAAATTATTTTGCTATCAGTAATTTTAAAATTTTGAATCTTCAATCCGAAAATTAAAATCTAAAATTCGATTATCAAACTATTTTTTATTAAAACATCTTATATTAAGTTATATTTATTACGTACTTTTTCTGAGGTTGATAAATAAAGATTGAATCAAAATTAGACAAATACAAATTTTTGTATTTATAGCAGTCCTATTTGATTTGTGAAATATTGGTTAGGGCAAAGAGGGTTAGGGCTAGTCTCTAGTCCCTTCCATGTCTTTTTGAGGAATCATTTAGGATTTGTATATTTTGTTTACATTTTGATAAAAAGTTAACGAGTAATTGCCATGAATACTGTTTTAGTTGTTGAAGATGGCTTAACAGATATGGAAATAATCAGCCGTTACTTGCAACAGGCAGGTTATTCTGTGATTAGCGCCACTAGTAGTGAAGAAGCCCAAGACAAAATAGATAAAAATAAGCCCGACTTAATATTTCTCGACGTAATTTTACCGGGTAAAAGTGGCTTTGAAATTTGCCGAGAACTGAAAAATAATCCTGACACTAGCAATATACCTGTGGTTTTTTGCTCTACAAAAAATAGTGATGTAGATAAAATTTGGGGTAATATGTTAGGCGCTGATGGTTATCTATCAAAACCGATCATTCGAGACGAACTAGTGGTAATTTTAAAGCGATTACTTAATTAGTAAAAATGTCATAAATCAATAAAACCTAGAAATCACTATTTTTTAGATATAATCTCTCCAAGAATAAACAATAACTGCAAATAGTGGCTAAAGATAAATAATCAAGGACAAAGGATCAATAGCTTTGGAAACCCAGGAAAAGTTTTTAAGTTTTAATTTGGGAGTAAGTGATACAGCCGTCATTTCTTTACAACACATCACAGAAGTTTTGCAAGTATCATTACCAGAAATATGTGGCGTTCCTCAGATGCCAAGTAGCGTCTTGGGTATTTATAATTGGCGCGGTGAGATGCTTTGGTTAGTTGATTTAGAGGCAATGTTAGGTTATCCTCCTATTTCGCAAGGGCCAAATTTACTTTCAAGAATGATGGCAATTGTTCTGGAAAATAAAGGTAAGTATTTGGGACTATTGGTGCGACAACTTATAGATATTGAATGGCTAGATACTAAAGAAATGAAACCCGCAACTGCTGAATTATTTTATCCGAAATTATCACCTTTTTTACAAGGATATTTTATTAATGATTCGGAGGAAATAATTTTTAATTTGGATGCCACAACTATTATTCAAGCTCCGACATGGGGAATTCATAATTGAATATTTAGTAAAGTGTGATTAGGTTATTGTTTTGAAAATTCCTAATCCTTAATGAGTAAATACCAGATAACTTTTGCTTGCCACATATCAAGTTATTACCCATCACAGTTTTTGAGGTTAATTAAATGACATTTTTGTATAACAATAGCCATGATAACGAGCATCTAATCTCTGAATTAGAAAATCAGAATGGTAACGCTCATATAGCAAATATTGCTAGTAGTGAAATTTCTTTATTAAGTGCGATCGCTCTAGAATTTAAAACTTGGCGGCGACAGTTGAAAGACATCGCAACTCACATGCGCCAAGCCCCAGACCTTGATACATTACTCAAAATTACTGTAGCACAAATTAGAGAAAAGATTGGCTGCGAGCGCGCCTTAATTTATAAGTTTAGTTCGCGAGAATCAGGTAATGTTTTAGCAGAGTCGAGAACATTAGGTTGGACTCCAACTTTAGGCGAAAATATTCCCGGAATTATTTTTGGTTTATATACCAATCAAGACTATGTAGAAGCTGTAGTTATTGACGATATCAATCAGATTCAACTTACCCCTTATCAAAAGCAACTGCTAGATAAATTTCAAATTAAAGCTAGTTTGAGTTTACCGATTGTAGTAGAAGGTAAAGTGTGGGGCTTACTAGCAGTCAATAATTGCTACTCAACGCGGCAGTGGCAAGAAGGAGAAATTAGCTTACTATCTCAAATTACAACAGAACTGATTTACAAGTTACAGAGCTTTGAATTCCAAAAAGAACAGCAACAGCGGATACTAGCAAAAAAATCGGTAGCTAAAGTCATCGACAAAATTCTGCGAGTATCAAATGTCGATAAACTTTTTCAAACAACCACTCAAGAAGTACGTCAATTACTAAAATGCGATCGCGTCGGTGTCTATCGCTTCAAACCTGACTGGAGTGGCGAGTTTGTCGCTGAGTCAGTGGGTAATGGCTGGATAAAAATGGTCGGCCCTGATTTTTACATGGTCTGGGAAGATAGTCACTTACAAGACACTCAAGGAGGACGTTATGCCAAGGGTGAAAGCTTTATAGTCAATGACATTTATCAAATGGGCCATGCTCAATGTCACATTGACATTTTAGAGCAGTATGAAATGAAGGCTTACATCATTGCACCCATCTTTTCTGGAGAAAAATTATGGGGTTTGCTGGCAGCTTATCAAAATTCTGGGCCTCGTGATTGGCAACCTTGGGAAGAAACCTTTGTAACTCAAATTGGATTGCAATTTGGTGTGGCTATCTCACAAGGAGAATATCTCGAACAAGTGCAGACGAAATCTGACCAACTAGCTCAAATAGTAGAACAAGAGAAAGTTTTCACTAAAATAGTCAACCGCATCCGACAATCTTCAGATGTAGAAAGTGTCTTCAAAACAACCACTCAAGAAGTGCGTCAATCACTACAATGCGATCGCGTCGCTGTCTATCGCTTTAACCCTGACTGGGGTGGCGAATTTGTAGCTGAGTCTGTAGGTACTGGTTGGACAAAACTCGTAGGCCCTGATATTAAAACCGTTTTGGACGATACCTACTTGCAAGAAACTAAGGGAGGTAGATATGTCAAAGGTGAAAACTTTGTTGTAAATGACATCTATGAAATAGGGTTAGCTCCCTGTCATATTGAGATTTTAGAGCAGTTTGAAGCCAAAGCTTACATAATTGTGCCGATATTTTTCGGGGATAAATTGTGGGGATTGCTGGCAGCTTATCAAAATTCTAGCTCTCGTGAATGGCAAAGCTGGGAAGTGAACTTTTTAGTTCAGACTAGCTTGCAATTTAGCCTAGCTAAATCACAGATAGACTATTTGGAATTAGTGCGGGTAAAATCTGAGAAACTAGCTCAAATAGCAGAACAAGAGAAAGCTGTCACCAAGATCAGTAACCGCATCCGGCAATCTTTAGATGTAGAAGAAATCTTCAAAACAACTACTCAAGAAGTAAGACAATTACTGCGATGCGATCGCGTCGCTGTGTATCGTTTCAATCCTAACTGGAGTGGGGAATTTATCGCAGAGTCAGCAGGTCATCTTTGGGTAAAACTGGTAGGCCCCGATATCAAAACTGTCTGGGAAGATACCCACTTACAAGAAACTCAAGGAGGTCGATATGCCCAGGGTGAAAATTTTGTTGTAAATGATATCTATCAGGTAGGTCATTCTCCTTGTCACATTGAAGTTTTAGAGCAATTTGAAGCCAAAGCTTATGTAATTGTTCCTGTATTTGCTGGGGAACAATTGTGGGGATTGCTGGCAGCTTATCAAAATTCGGGAACTCGTGATTGGGAAGAATCGGAAGTAACTTTGTTAGCACGCATTGGCAGCCAGTTAGGACTGGCATTACAACACACCGAATATTTGCAACAAGTACAAGCGCAGTCAGCAAAGTTAGCAGAAGCAGCAACACGGGAAAAGGCAGCTAAGGAGTTACTGCAACAACGATCCATTCAACTCTTAAAAGCTCTTAGACCGGCTCTTAACGGCGACTTAACAGTACGCGCACCGATTACAGAAGACGAGCTAGGCACGATCGCAGATGCCTACAATAATACCCTGCAAGCATTACGGCAAATTGTTGTTCAGGTACAAGGGGCTGCTCAACAAGTTGCCCAAACTTCTAGCAATAGTGAGGCTTCCCTAGCGGGACTGACTAATCTGGCACAACAACAGTCTGAGGACATTACCGCAGCTTTAGATGACATTCAACAGATGGTGGACTCTACTCAAGCTGTAGTAGCCAATGCTGAGTTAGTACAACTAGCAGTGCAAAAAGCCAATCAAACTGTAGAGTCTGGCGATACTGCCATGAACCTGACTGTAAAAGCAATCCAAGGAATTCGTGAAACCGTCGCTCAAACCAGCAAAAAGATTAAACGCCTCAGCGAATCCTCGCAAAAGATCTCCAAAGTGGTGAATTTGATTGGTAATTTTGCCACACAGACAAACGTACTCGCTCTAAATGCAGCCATTGAAGCTACTCGTGCCGGTGAATATGGCAAAGGCTTTGCAGTTGTAGCTGATGAAGTCCGTTCTTTATCTCGCCAGTCAGCAGCAGCAACCATCGAAATTGAAAAATTAGTTCAGGAAATTCAAGCAGAAACTGGAGAAGTTGCAGTAGCAATGGAAACTGGTATTCAGCAGGTAGTAGAAGGTACAAATCTTGTTAGCGACACTCGCCAAAACTTAAATGCGATCGTTTCTGCAACTGCCGAAATTAGTCAGTTAATCGAGCGAATTACCGCAGCAACTCAAAAACAAATGGCGCAATCTGTAACAGTAACTAAATCAATGCAAGATGTCGCAGAAATTGCTGATAAAACTTTTGCTGAATCTCAAGAAATTGCGACTGTGTTCCAAGATTTATCAGGAATGGCGCAAGAGCTATTAATAACTGCTAGTAAGTTTAAAGTCAAATGAAAAATAGTTAGGAGTTAGGAGTTAGGAGTTATTTTGTCAAAGCATTAATTATATAAATCACCATCTTATTCAAAAATATAAAAATGCTTTGACCTTAATTACTTATAATTTTTAAGTTAAAGATAGGAGAAGAGTAATTGGCAGACAGTATTATTCAACAGAAGAGTTTTAAATTTGCTCTAGAAATTATTCACCTATATATTAAACTGCAAGAACAACGCGAATATGCGCTTTCTAAGCAATTACTACGAAGTGGGACAAGTATTGACGCGAATGTTGAAGAGGCTAGCGGTGATCAGAGTAGAAAGGATTTCTTGGCAAAAATTTATATTGCATACAAAGAAGCTAGTGAAACCAAATACTGGCTACGTCTACTACAACAGTCAAAACTAGTAAATATTGATTTAACTAATGAACTAATCTATGCAGACAAAATCATTCGCATTTTGAGTTCAATAGTCAAGACAACTGAAAAATCAATTGGTTGATAAACTCCTAACTCCCCACTCCCCACTCCCCAATTATGATCACAGATAACGAAATTCGCGAACAAGGATACATCTACTTTCTAGCTGAAGCCCCAGAATTAGTGCAAATTATTGAACAAGAATTATTTAGCTTATCAGAAAATAATAGCATTGCCAAAATTCACAACTTAATGCGGGCTACCCATACACTTAAAGGTGGTGCTGCTAACGTTGGACTAGAATTAATTAAGATGATAGCTCATTTTTTAGAAGATATATTTAAGGCTTTATATAATCCCAAAGTAGTAGTTGATACGGAGCTACAAACACTTTTATTACAAGCTTATGAATGTCTGAACATAGCATTAAATACTGAGCTAATAGGCAGTACTGTTAATGATGAAGAGCTGCTTCATCGAGCGACTTCAGTGTTCGCACAGTTGCAAGAAAAACTGGGTGATGCATTTGGTGCTGAATCTCATATTCCAACTTCTGAAGAATTAGGATTTGATATTGTACAGTCCGTTTTTGAAGTAGGAGTAGAACAACGTCTAAATAGTATTGCTAGCATTGTTAACAATCCACCAAATAGTGACGAATTTATCGAGTTTTTACACTCTCAAGCTGAAGTATTTCTTGGTTTGGCAGAATCTCTAAATTTACCTGGATTGGGAGAAATTTCCCAAACGATTCTCTCAGCGCTGCAAGTAAATCCCAGCCAGGTGAAGCAAATTGCAGAAATTGCCCTTGCAGATTTACAACAAGCACAAAAATTAGTATTAGCAGGCGATCGCACATCTGGTGGAGAACCTTCTTCAGGTTTGCGAAAACTTGCAGTAGTGGCAAATGATGAGTTATCTGAAGAATTAAAAAATGATTCATCTGCTAGTATATTTATTATCAATGAAGAAGAATTTTATCAGTTCCTCACTACATCTGACAACAATAAAAACGAATCAGTAAAGCCAACAACTGCCAAGTTTTATTTAAAAGTAATTCGCTACATTTTTGGCTGGTTTAATCACCAGATGCAAATACCAGAGGCAGAACTGAGTTTGACTTTACTAGTTCCCAGATTAGAAAGAAAAAGTCTGCTTAATTATATCGACAACTGGCTGAAAGACTTTCTTAATTTTGTCCAAGATGAAGAAGATAGTCAAAGTCTTTGTATTTATCGACGTGGCATCATTTTAATCATCCTATTTGCAGTTGCAAAGTTTCAATATTATTTGAAAGCATCTGATAGCTACCTCTCAGGAATTAAAATATTACAAAACGAAATTTATAAATTAGCAAAAGAATATAAAAGTTATCCTCCTGTAACTAGCGAAGAGAAAAATTGGCTTGATAGTCCCAAGTTACAAAAACTATTAGTGATTAAAGAAATTGTATCTTCTCAATCAACTGATAACTTGCTAGAAGCAATATGGGGAGAAGAAGCTAGGCAAAACTTTGCTGTTGAAGTTGTGACAACCCAGACTGATGATTATTCAGTAAATCTTGATTCATTAACTGTCAGTGAGCAGGAAGTTGTAAACGTTCCAGAAACAGCTATTGAAGTCATGCCTGATATAGCTACACAAATCAATAAAGAAATAGAAGATAAATCACAGTATGTTCAAACTAAAAACTTTCGCCAACCTTCATTTATTCGGGTAGATACAGAGAGACTGCAACACCTCAATTATCTAGCTGGAGAATTGCTGATTTACCAAAAACAGCGTAGTTTACAAGATGAACAAGTCAAAGAAATAATTGAGCAACTAGTACAGCAAATTACTAGACACCAAACAACATTAAATGAGTTACGCGATCTACCTTTACAAATACAAAATATTACCTCACAACAAACGCAAAGTTTTGCAGTGGATTTTGACTCTCTAGAAATGGATGTATATACAGAATTTCACATGACATTGCATGAAGCAATAGAAGAGACACTGCAACTACAAGAAACCACAGAGTCTCTTGATTTGCTTCTGACACAAGCTACTCAAATTAGTGATAAACAAGAGAATTTAACTCTTAATATTATAGATAGCTTAGTCGAAGCACGAATGTCGCCTT
Organism: Nostoc sp.; assembly: GCF_036918245.1. Taxonomy (GTDB): domain Bacteria; phylum Cyanobacteriota; class Cyanobacteriia; order Cyanobacteriales; family Nostocaceae; genus Nostoc. Next base: position 21,977 of record NZ_JBALEF010000098.1, on the reverse strand, counting down.
TGGGTAATATCCTAAATCGTTTCCCCCACATGGTAAATAAGTTGGGGAATGTTCATGCCAAACTTGTAGAATTGAAACTTACTGGTAGTGAAGTACTGGTAGATAAAGGGATCGCAGAAAAGCTCTACGATCCCTTGTTACACTTAGTGCGTAATGCTTTTGACCACGGTATTGAAGCTCCGCAAGTTCGCCGAGAGCTTGGTAAACCAGAACAAGGTTTAATCGAAATCTGCGCTTATCATCAGGGTAGCCAAACTGTTATCGAAGTTCGAGATGATGGTCAGGGATTGAATTTAGATAGAATTCGCACAAAAGCTGCTGAACTTTATCCCATGCAAATTGAAGAACTAACTAGAAGCTCTGGTTTCAATCTGGCTGAACCTGAACTTTTAGATTTGATATTTTCGCCTGGATTTTCTACTGCGAATAAAGTAAGCGAAATTTCTGGGCGCGGTATGGGTTTAGATATTGTGCGTACTCAGATGCACGCACTCAACGGCTCGATTTCAGTTCAATCCTTACCCAACCAAGGAACAATATTCATACTTAAAATTCCTTTTTCTATGACTACAGAAAAGTTAATGCTAGTTCAAGCCAAAGGTGTTGTTTATGGTCTTATGTTGGACAGTATCGAAAAAATATTGATTCCCTCTGAACAACAGATAAAAGAAATTGAAGGGAAAAAAGTCTTACATTGGAATATAGACAATGATGAGACTATAGTCAATCTTCGTCAACTTTCAAAGTTAATTAATTATAATGATTCATTCTTTAATAATGCTACTCCATACAACATATCAAATACTCACGACCAAAGCATAGCGAAAAATCCGGTGCTTTTGCTACAGCGAAATCAGGGAAAGGTTGCTTTAGAAGTTGACCAAATAATTGGTGAACAAGAACTGGTAATCAGACCTTTAGGAAATGCGATCGCACCGCCAAAATACATTTATGGTTGTAGTAGTTTAGCCAATGGTAATCTCATCTTAGTAATTGATGCTTTGTTGCTAGTAAAATCTAGCGAAATCCAACAAACAACACTTGATATCAGGGCGCTACCAGTAGCTTCTTCATCAAATAAAAAAGCCTTGCCGATATCAGGGCATACTTTTTCATCTACACCATTACTTGCGGCATCGACTTCCACAACAACTATAGAAACCCAACCCAGTTATTCTCAAGAGCCAGATCATAAATCACCAAAAGTTGTTTTAATAGTAGATGATGCAATTAGTCTCCGGCAAACTCTCTCTCTGACTTTACAAAAATCTGGCTATCAAGTAATACAAGCTCAAAATGGTGTAGAAGCTCTAGAAAAATTGCAGTTACATCCTGAAATTAAAGTTGTTGTATCCGATTTAGAGATGCCACGAATGAATGGTTTTGAGTTGTTGAGCAATTTCCGCCAATACACCAATTTAGCAAAAATACCTGTAGTGATTCTTACTTCTCGCAGCGCTGAAAAACATCGTCAGCTTGCTAAAGAATTGGGTGCAAAAGCTTACTTAACTAAGCCTTTTTTAGAACATGAGTTTATCTCTAAAATTAAAGAGTTAATGAACAGTAATGCAGATGATTTAGATCATTTACTCATAGTGAAGAATAATTAACAATTCGTAATTCGTAATTATGAATTATCAGGTAGATTATTTGGATCTACACCTAGAGAACGTAAATATTCGGCTAATTGTTCAGCCCTTTGCCGTTCTTGTTGTGCCTGTTCTGCATCTGTCAAATAGCGCTTTCCTTGCTCGTCATACCAACATAAAAACTCCTGTTGTATCCCGCCAATTACAGCTTGGTGTCGCCCTATACCTAAACCCACCTCTGGCATCAAATAGGGTTCACCTATTTGTAGCTGGTAGTTTCCATCGATCAACTTATACACTTCAAAGGGTTGATGTTGGTCGCGTCGCCAAAACTCAGGGTTATAAATTACGTAGTACAATACACCGAGTTTTTTGTATATATCTAGCTTCTCGTCGTATTCACCTCCTGGGGTGTGGGATACCATTGTGAATATTGGAACTATCCCATTTTCTTCCCAAACCGCATAACTTTTGCGTGATTTGCCACCCTTTTTCCGTTCTACTCCCACACTTAAAAAAGCATCTGGCACTACAGGTACTCTAGGATTTACTCCTGTGGTATGATATAATCCCATATCTACTCCAAAGTACCAATCCATACGATTTGCCCAAATGGAGTTGAGTAAGAAAAGTAAAATGTTAGGCAAAAAGTTTTGGTCTTCGTTATCCACCGGCGTATCGTCTGAACAGGGAAGTTCATCGGTAGTTGGTAACGCATTTTTGAGATCGGGTGAGAGCATAACCGTTGTCTCGCTGGCGTTTGATGCTTTTATTATAAATGAGTGACTAAAAGTTTAACGTTTGGGTGTAGCTTCACCAAACTTAATTAAAAGTGCGATCGCAATACTAACAAGCAAAATTAACGTCATACTCAAGGCTGAACCAAATCCCCAATTTTGCGTTGCTCCAAGAAACTGATTATAAACTAACCGCGCCGCCGTCATACTAGAGGCACCACCAAGTAATTCTGGATCGACAAAATCCCCTAAGCCTGTGATGAATACAAGCATGGAAGCAGCTGCAATTCCTGGAAAAATTTGCGGTACGGTTACTTGGAAAAAAGTTTCCACCGGATTTGCACCTAAATCAGCCGCGGCTTCTAGCAACCGCTTGTCTAGCTTTTCGAGAGAAGCATATAAAATCAAAACCATATAGGGTAATAAGCTGTAACTCATGCCAATCAATACAGCTTGACTATTATTGAGTAATTCCCAAGTAGGCAAGCCTAAATTGCTGAATAAACTGTTCAATAAACCAGTAGGACGAAGAATTGTAATCCAAGCATAAGAACGGAGTAACGAAGAAGTCCACAAAGGTAGAACAAAACCTAATAACAGCAAATTTCGCCAACGCAGCGGCGCTATTTGAGCAATCCAATAGGCGACGGGGAAGCCCAAAATTAAACAAATTATCGTTGTGCCAAATGCAAAAAATAGCGATCGCCCAATTACTTGCACGTAAAGGGAGTCAAATATTCGGATGTAGTTTTTGAATCCGTTGGGATTGACCAAATCTCCTGGTCGGATGTCTGCAACTAAACTTAACTCAAAAATTATCAAAGTTGGCAGCACCAACAAAAGTAATAACCAAATCCCAGATGGTGCAAGCAATACCAAGGGTTGGAGCCAATTTCTGACGGGATGCTGCAATTGTTCTATTTTGGAAATCTGATTTTTTTCAAAATTCATCACTTATAACTCTACAAATTTTAGATTTTTAATTTTGGATTTTGGATTGAATTAAAAATCTCAAATCCAAAATTTATTTAGCTGCTAGTTAATTGAGTCCAATAACGATCGTAAACCTCTTCAAATTCTCCTACAGGTGTAACACGTTCACAATTTTGTAACAGGGACTCTGGCGGAAACAAATTAGCGTTGTTTTGGATTGTTTTTGGCAATTGCTCAAATCCGGCGCTATTAGGCGTAGAAATATTCAGGCGTTGAGTGATTTGGGCTGCGATTTCTGGTTGCAAAACCATGTTAATCCAAGCATAGGCTCCAGCTTGGTTGGGGGCTGTTTTGGGAATTACAATAGTGTCTGTCCATAATGAAGAACCACTGCGAGGAATCACATATTTGAGTTTAGGGTTTTCTTGAGAAATTTTTACTGCATCTGCTGAATAACACATTGCCAGTAGTAAATCTCCTGCGAGAATTTGATTTTGCCAAGCGTCAGTGTCAAAACGGGCGATCGCAGGTTTTAGCACCTTTAATTTTTCATAAGCTTGTTTGATTTCTGGTTCATTTTTTGAGTTGTAAGAATAACCGAGCATTCGTAAGGTTGCACCCATAACTTCTCGAACATCATTGAGCAAGGTCATCCGCTGATTAAGTTGCTCTTGATTTTGCCAAAGATAATCCCAGTCTTGTGGTACATCTTTGATTTTTTCGGAATTGTAAAGTAAACCTGTTGTCCCCCAGTTAAAAGGGATACTGTAGCGGTTATTGGGGTCATAACTAGGATTCTGAAACCGGGGAAATAAATTCTCTAGACCGATTAAGCGATCGTGATTTATTTCTGTTAACAAGCCTTTGTCTACCATCTTGTGCACCATATAATCAGATGGGTTGATGATGCTGTAAGTGCCACCGCCTCCAGCTTGCAATTTAGCCAGCATGACATCATTGGAATCATACACATCTGCCAGCACTTTCATGCCAGTTTGGCCGCTAAAAGTTTTCAATAATTGGTTGTCAGTATATTGCGTCCAGGTAAAGATATAAAGTTGGTCACGCTGACTATTGGTATTAGAATTAGCACGTACTTCAGCTAGCTTCCAGCCACAACCACCTAAAGATAAGCTAGAAAGTGCTGCCACCCCTTTTAAAAATTGGCGTCTGTTAGTCATTAAGTTAATAGTTAATCATTTTTTGTATTGTTGCCGATTGATTCTAAATATGCCTTTAATTAGAGTGCCCATAGGTAGTTTAAAGATTAACTTAAGTGTATCTACCTCTGCAACTATTAATAAGTTACTGCTGTCAGCTAGTTTTAGGCACAGTTTTTAATCAAGCTTGAGTTATAAAAATTACCAAAGAGCAAGCAATCCAACAGATTGAACAGAAATGGGAGCAAATTACCAACCAAGTAAGCCGTGAGTCTCAACGCGCTGCTTACCGCGCCAGCCTTGGGCTAACCCCATAAGGCAATCGCTTGATTTTGTGGAAATTTATCTGTTAAGACAAGCACGGTAGAGAAAAAAGCTTAATCCAAGCGTAATAAAAAAATTAAGATATTTGGGAACAATAAATCTGTAAATTCTTAAGATTTTGCGGAATTATAAAAAGTCTATAAGTTTACTGACGAAGGCGAAGTTACATTTCGCGTTAAAACTCACAAACTGGAAACTGCAACTTATCAAATTCGCTTTGAGGTGCAAGATACAGGTGTTGGGATATCGCCAATTTGACTCACAAAAATCTTCCAACCCTTTGAATAAGTGGGTGATGTAAAGAAACAAGGAGAAGGTACTGGAGTAGGACTAGCAATCAGTCTGCAAATCGTTTCTCTGATGGGTAGCACCCTAAATGTGGACAGCCAACTTGGACAAGGTAGCACCTTCTGGTTTGAGGTTGAACTTCCCGAAGCTCAAGAATGGGCAGCAAGTCTGGGAACAACTAATCAAGGGAAGATTGTCGGATTTGAACGTAGTAAGCGCCAAGTGCTGGTAGTCGACGATCGTTGGGAAAATCGGTCAGTTTTAGTGAGTTTACTGGAACCTTTGGGTTTTGCAGTGATTACCGTCAGCAACGCTAAAGAAGGATTGGACAAGGCGAAAGAGATTCATCCTGACCTGATTATTACAGACCTGATGATGCCAGAGATGGATGGCTACGAGATGCTGCGACAGTTGCGACAGATTCCTGAGTTGCAGAATGTTCCAGCGATCGCCTCTTCAGCTAGTGTATTTGAAAGTAACCAAAATTAGAGTATCACAGCCGGAGCCGATGCGTTTTTACCCAAGCCTGTAGAAGCCCCAGCGCTGCTGAAGTTGTTGGAAAAATTTCTGAATCTGAAATGGATTTATCAGCAAAACTCTATTGCTGTAGAGCCAATAACAGCCAATTTAGAGGCAATATCTTCATCCACCCCAGATGAGATTGTTCCCCCAACCGAGGAGGTTTTGTCGCAGTTGCACACATTGACGTTGCAGGGACGCTTGATGGCGATCGAGCAACAGCTAAAAACTTTGGAAAAAACAGATGAGCGATACCAACCATTTGTTAAAGCGATACGTGAGTATGCAGATAATTTCCAGACTGAAAAAATCCGAGCATTCATTGAACAGTATCTTCCCTAATCAAAGGTACTGGCGACTAGACGCTAGAAAAGAATTCTTGTAATCCCAATCCCCATTTTTGCTATGACAGCATTCTCTAGTAATTCCATTACATTTAACAATCCCGTTACTAACGTCTTTGACAATGGCATTATCCTCATTGTCGATGATGTGCCAAATAACTTGAAGGTGCTTTCAGAGACCTTAGCCAATACTGGTTTTGAAGTTGCGATCGCCACGAGTGGTGAAAGTGCGCTACAACAATTAGAACATACTCCAGTGTCTTTGATTTTACTGGATGTAATGATGCCGGGGATGAATGGCTTTGAAACCTGTCAGCACATCAAAGCCAATCTGAAAACCCAAAATATTCCGATTATCTTTATTACTGCCCTGTCTGAAGCGGTGAATAAAGTTACAGGCTTTGAATTAGGAGCTATTGACTACATCACCAATGGGAAAAAATCATGAGTGCTTATCTTCTGGTAAGTCTTCACTCTCAACTTTTGAATAATAAACCCCAACTTGGAGTAAATAAATCCACAGATCCAGTTGTGGCAAAGTTCAGTGAACATGATTGATGGGAGGAGGGTTTGGGGTGGAAGAATTTACTCAACAATTTACGCTTAGTCATTCAACCTTTCATATTCTTTAATCTATTAAAACCTTGGCTCAGGGTCTTTCCAATTTTGTATTTATCGATTGGGTTTCTCACACTAATTGCATTGATAAATCGAATGCGAGGCCCTATTCCAGACACCTTATATTCTGAGGATTTCTTATTTTCCTCTGCTTAGAGTGATGGAACAGCGTTATATCATGTTCGCTTGATTACTTATTAAACCCGCAGAACCCCACCCCTTAATCCCCTCCCCTTGCTAAGGGGAGGGGAGACAAAGCGTAGCTTTGGTGGGGTGGGGTGCAATGACTGTAGGAATCATAACTAATTATCCGAACTTGATATTAGAAGACTTGCCCAAGATGATTGATTCTATGTCTATGGCGTGCGATCACCTCAAAAATATCAGCACCAGTTTACGTACTTTCTCTCGTGCCGATCAAGATTACAAAGTACCATTTAATATTCACCAAGGGATCGATAGCACGATTTAAATTTTGAAACATCGTCTCAAGGCAAATGAACAACGTCCATTAATTGAAGTTGTCACAAATACAGCAATATCCCTCCAGTTGAATGCTTTTCCGGTCAATTAAATCAGGTATTCATGAATTTTTTGGCGAATGCTATTGATGCCTTGGATGAATCTAATTAGGGACGCAGTTTTGAAGAAATTAAAGCCAATTTTAACTGCATTAAAATTACAACCTCAGTCGAAAATAATCTAGTTAAAATTGCCATTGCTGATAATGGCAAAGGGATGAACGAACAAGTCCATTCAAAAATATTTGACCATTTATTTACGACAAAAGCTGTTGGTAAAGGCACAGGTTTAGGGTTGGCGATCGCTCGTCAAATCGTTGAAGAAACCCACGGTGGAAAATTGAGTTTTAACTCGGTTCTGGGTCAGGGTACAGAATTTACGATTGAAATTCCGGGATGAATTCCCGACTTACCTCGGCTCCATCGAGCGAAGTCGAGATGCTCGGCACGAGTCGCTCAACTCTCGACCACTCAGTTGGTTAAGCGAAGCGATGCACTGAGCGTAATCGAAGTGTCGAAACCAACGGCTATGGTAAATTTATTACTAGAATTCACCTAAATCTTCAAAATTTTAAGTCGTGGAGCGACGGGTTCGCTTTATATCTGGGAACACTATATCTGGAAGTCTTAAAGATTTAGCAGTATGGTTAGTACGAGAGTCAATATTCCCGGATACAAGGTTAGCGAAGAACTCTACAATGGTTCTAGAACCATCGTTTATCGAGGGTATCGAGAGACTGACTCATTACCTGTAGTGATTAAGTTGCTGAAAAATCCTTATCCGAGTTTCAGTGAACTCTTGTCGTTTCGTAATCAGTACACCATCGCTAAAAATCTCAACTCACCTCTGATCATCCAAACCTATAGCCTAGAACCGTATCAAAATGGTTATGCGTTGGTAATGGAAGATTTTGGGGGGATTTCTCTCAAGGATTGGAGATTAAGGAGTGGGCAGTGGAAAGTTGGGCGAAACCTAGAATCTTTGATGGAGTTTTTAGAAATAGCGATCGCACTGTGCAACACCTTAGATATATTGTATCACGATGCCTGCGGCGGGCTACGCCTACGGATTATTCATAAAGATATCAAACCCGCCAATATTTTAATTAATCCAGAAACCAAACAAGTTAAATTAATTGACTTTAGTATTGCATCCCTACTACCACGGGAAACTCAAACACTGATGAATCCCAATGTCTTGGAAGGGACACTTGGTTATATTTCTCCTGAACAAACAGGAAGAATGAATCGGGGGATTGACTACCGTACTGATTTCTATTCTTTAGGTGTCACTTTTTATGAACTACTTACGGGTGAGTTACCGTTCCATTCAAACGATCCGATGGAATTGGTACATTGTCATCTAGCAAAACTTCCACCAATGTTAGGTGATAGAGAAGAGATTCCCCAAGTTCTCTGTGATATCGTAATGAAATTGATGGCAAAAAATGCTGAAGACCGCTATCAGAGTGCATTGGGACTGAAATTTGATTTAGAAACTTGTTTATCTCAACTCCAAGAAACTGGTGAAATTAAGCATTTCCCAATTGCTCAACGGGATGTGTGCGATCGCTTTATTATTCCTGATAAACTTTATGGACGAGAAACAGAAGTAGAAACTCTACTGCAAGCATTTGAGCGCGTTAGTACAGGTGCGACAGAAATGATGTTGGTAGCTGGTTTTTCGGGTATTGGTAAAACCGTTGTAATTAACGAAGTTCATAAACCAATCGTCAAAAAACGCGGTTATTTTATCAAAGGGAAATATGATCAATTTCAACGAAATATTCCCTTGAGTGCTTTTGTGCAAGCCTTCCGCGATTTAATGGGGCAATTATTAACAGAAAGCGATGCTCAAATCCAGCAATTTAAAACCAAGATTTTAGCGGCTGTAGGTGATAATGGACAGGTAATTATTGAAGTCATCCCCGAATTAGAAAGAATTATTGGTCAACAACCACCTGCTATAGAATTATCAGGAACTGCCGCCCAAAATCGGTTTAATTTATTATTTCAGAAATTTACCCAAGTCTTTACCAGTGAAAAACATCCATTAGTGATGTTTTTAGATGATTTGCAATGGGCAGATTCAGCATCGTTGATGTTAATACAGTTATTAATGGCTGATACAAAACATCTTTTCTTAATTGGTGCTTATCGTGATAACGAAGTCAATTTAGCACATCCATTAATGCTGACTTTGAATGATATCCAAAAAACAGCAGCCACAATTAATACGATTACTTTAGCACCTCTGAGTCAATCGCAAGTGAATCAATTAGTTACTGATACACTTAAATGTACAAAAGATTCAGCATTACCTGTTTCTAAATTGGTATTTCAGAAAACTCAAGGTAATCCGTTTTTTGCCATACAGTTTCTCAAGGCATTACACCAAGATGGATTAATTGAATTTAACTTTAAATCAGGGTATTGGCAATGTGATATCACCCAAATAAATCAGCGAGCGGTTACAGATGATGTTGTTAAATTCATGGTATTTCAATTACGAAGACTACCTGAATCAACTCAAAATGTATTGCAGTTAGCCGCTTGCATTGGCAATCAATTTGATTTAGCAACTTTGGCGATTGTTTGGGAGTCATCAGAAATTGAAACAGCTGCTAGTTTATGGAAAGCTTTACAAGAAGGGTTGATTTTACCAATTAGTGATGTTTATAAATTTTATCAGGGAGAAAATCACGAGCAATTGGCGCTGTCAACTGGGAATACCAATAAACAATTAGCTAAATATAGATTTTTACATGACAGAGTACAACAAGCTGCCTATTCTCTAATTCCTGATAACCAGAAACAAGCTACTCATCTCAAAATTGGTCAATTACTTCTACAAAATTCCTCTCAAATAGAACAAGAAGAAAAACTGTTTGATATTGCCCTGCATTTGAATTTAGGGCAAGAGTTGATCGTCCAATCAAACGAGCGAGAAGCCTTGGCTCGACTTAACTTAGCAGCAGGAGGTAAAGCCAAAAATTCTACCGCATACACTGCGGCCAGAGTCTATTTACAGACTGGGATTGAGCTACTCACAGTGAATTGCTGGCAAGATCAATATGAATTGACCCTAAGTCTCTATGTTGCCGCTACCGAAGCCGCCTACTTAAATGCTGACTTTGATGGCATGGAACAGATAGCGGTACAGGTGTTGCAATCAGCCCAGACGATTTTAGACAAAGTTAAAATTTACGAAATTAAAATTGCTGCCCAGACAGCCCAGAGCAGACTATTAGAAGCGATCGCAGTCGGCAGAGATGCTTTAAAACAATTGGGGGTTGAGCTACCGATCGAGCCAAACAATGCTGAGATTGGTAAAGCTTTACAAGTCCTTGCCAGTCAACTTGAAGGCAAGCGGATTGAGGAATTAGCTGACTTACCAGTGATGACCGATCCCCAAGCACAGGCAGCCATGCAACTGTTAGGAATGTTGTTTGCACCCGTTTTTCAGGGAATGCCGGGTTTATTGCCCCTAATTAGCTCCACAATGGTCAGCCTATCGCTTCAGTTTGGGAATACGCCTGCCTCCACGGTGGGATATGGGCTGCACGGAATGGTGCTGTGTGCATTTTTGGGAGAAGTCGAAGGGGGCTACGGTTTTGGGCAATTGGCATTGAATTTGCTAGATCGGTTTAATGCGCGGGAATTCAAATCCACAATTTCCATGTTGTTTGGTGGCTTTATTCAGCATCACCGAGAAGCACTCTTGGCAACGATACCCTTGCTGAAAGCTGGTTTTAACTCTGGTATGGAAACTGGCGATTTTTTACACGCTGGCTATAACGTATGTTGTTACAGCTATGCAGTCTTTTGGAGTGGCTCTGAACTCAGCAATTTGGAATTAGATATAGCAAGTTACAACGCCGCTTTAACTCAGGCGAAGCAACATTCTGCCCAGACTTATGTGAGTATTATGCGGCAGGCGGCACAGAACTTCAGGGAAACCTGCATTCAGCCGGATTGTTTGAGCAGTAGTATCTACGATGAAACGGTGATGATTCCCAAACATCGTCAGGCTAATGAACTCACGGTGATGGCCGAGTTGTATATCTACAAAATGTTGCTTGCCTATTCTTTTGGTGATTACAAAGCTGCGATCGCCTATATTGACGAAGGGGAGAAGTATTTACTTGCGGTATCAGGATTAATTTTTATTCCGATTTCCCATTTCTATGCAGCCTTGACGTACCTGGCCGTATTTTCCACCCAGTCAGAAATTGAACTTTCCGTAATTCTTGCCCAGGTAGAAAACTATCAAACCACTCTGCACCAATGGGCGCAAAATGCTCCCACAAATCATCTGCATAAATGGCATTTAGTTGAGGCTGAAAAACAACGAGTGTTGGGCAATAAAGCAGAAGCGCTTGAAAATTACGATCGCGCCATAACTCTAGCCAAAGCCAACGGCTACATTCAAGAAGAAGCACTTGGCAATGAACTAGTAGCCAAATTTTATCTCGATTGGGGTAAAGAAAAAGTTGCCCAAGCATATATGCAAGAAGCATACTACTGCTACGCTCGTTGGGGCGCAAAAGCCAAAATAGAAAACCTAGAAAAACTCTATCCCCAATTACTCCAATCCATTCTGCAACAGCAACGAATCAACTTTAACCCCCTAGAAACTATTAGCTTTCGTAGCACTTCATCTACTTGCACTTCTACCACTGGCAGCACTAGTATTTCCGATACACTAGATTTTACCTCTGTCCTCAAAGCCGCTCAAGCTATCTCCAGTTCTCTAGAATTAGATCAACTCATTGTCAGCTTGACCCACATTATTCTAGAAAACTCTGGTGCGAAAAAAGCTGTACTAATTCTTCCCCAAAATGATACTTGGCAAGTTAGGGCAATTACCTTTATCAATCATGGAGCAAATTCCCAGATTGATATCCAAACTATTCTTAAACCACAATCAATCGACAATTGTCAAGATATTCCCCTAAAAATTATCAATTACGTTAAAAATACTCAACAAACAGTTGTTATAGACAATTGCAAAACAGATATTATTGGGTTGATTGGGGAATATATGTACCGAACACAACCCCAGAGTGTATTATGTACCCCGATTATTAATCATGGGCATTTAGTGGGGATTCTTTACCTAGAAAATAAACTGACGCAAGGGGTATTTACTAGCGATCGCCTTTGTGTTGTAAATTTCCTCTGCACTCAAGCCGCAATTTCTTTGGAAAATGCCCAGTTATATAATCATCTCCAGGAGCGAGAAAAGTTCCTCAGTAGTATTTACGAAGGTGTTGGCTGTCTGATCTTTGTGATTGATGTCCGGGATAATGATAAGTTTGAGTATACAGGATGGAGTAAATCGTGCGAACTAGCGGTTGGTATACCTGCTTCCCAAGTGCTGGGTAAAACTCCGCAAGAATTACATGGTGATGAAGGTGCATTAATATATCAAAATTATCTGCGTTGTTTCCAAAGCGGAATACCCATCACCTATGAAGAATGTCTAACATTTAACGATCAGAAAACTTGGTGGTTAACCACACTCAGTCCATTAAAAGATGAGACGGGCAAAGTTTATCGCCTAGTTGGGACAACTATTAATATTAGCGATCGCAAACATGCTGAATCAGCAGTTACAGAAAAATCTCAAGCACTTGGAACAGCCTTAGAAGATTTACAACAAGCCCAATTACAAATTGTTCAAAGTGAGAAAATGTCTGCACTGGGTAATTTAGTTGCTGGGGTAGCTCATGAAATGAATAATCCTTTGGGCTTTATTGCTGCAAGTCTCAAACAAGCTAAACCCACTATTGCTGATGTTGTGCAACACTTGAAACTTTATCAAGAAAGTTTACCTAATCCGGGTACTGAAATTATTGACCATGCAGAAGAAATTGACTTAGATTATAGCTTAGAAGATTTACCCAAAGCAATAGATTCAATGGTAATGGCGTGCGATCGCCTCAAAAATATCAGCACTAGTTTAAGAACTTTCTCCCGTGCTGATAAAGATTACAAAGTGCCATTTAAAATTCATGAAGGGATTGAAAGTACAATTTTAATTCTCAAACATCGCCTCAAAGCTAATGAGCAACGTCCAGTAATTGAAGTAATAACTGATTATGGCAGTTTACCTCCTGTTGAATGTTTTCCGGGACAATTAAACCAGGTATTTATGAATATCCTAGCTAATGCCATTGATGCCTTGGATGAGTCGAATACTGGGCGGAATTTTGAAGAAATCCAAGAAAATCCTCACAAGATCGTAATTCAAACCTCATTGAAAGATAATCAGGTTAAAATAACGATTGCTGATAATGCTAATGGTATGAATGAAGCAGTCAAGCGAAAGATATTTGACCATTTGTTTACGACGAAATCTGTGGGAAAAGGAACGGGTTTAGGATTAGCGATCGCCCGTCAAATTGTTGTGGAAAAACACGGGGGTTCGATACACTGCAACTCTTCCCCAGGAAAAGGTACAGAGTTTGTGATTACAATTCCAGTACGGCAATAAAGAGTGCTTTTTAGCAATTTTTGCGTCAGTCCTGTCTGACTTAGGACTGGTTCAACCCTAGCTATCTGCTAACAGCACTAAGTAAACTAAATGGGAGGTGAATATGTGTACTAACCCACTTTCCGCACTTCAAAATGAAGCATAAAATGTTACATATTGAGTGTTGACAGAACTAAGTAAAAATACTCTTGCGTTGCCATTTCTGAAAATAGCCATACACAGTGGTATGGGGTGGGAGGTCATGAGGTAGGATTTCCCATTGGCATCCTGTACGTTGCAGATAAAATATGGCATTGAGAATCTCACGAAAATCGACTTCGACAGGATGACCAAACCCTTTGGGCGCAGGCACAAGTGGTTTCAATACCTCCCACTCAGCATCACTAAGATCGCTAGCATAAGGTTTCCTTTTGGGATTGGCAATCTCAGGAAGACTACTCATCTTTAATATAACTATTCAACTGCATCTAGCTTAAAATCTAGTTTAGCTAACTCAAAAGCTCTTTAGATTTTCTTTACGAATCACCTCTGATTTTTCTCTTCCTAAAGTAACAAAAGAGGGATTAGAATATCCTGTATTTGTAAGTATCATAAGCTACAAACTTTCTAGCGATCGCTCTTCTCTTAAAAACTTTTTGGTTTACTGTAGATAGATTACTCACCGCAAACTGCGATCGCTGTTCAAAACAAAATGTCTTCATGCGATCGCTCCAGACATTTCCAGAAATTAAGCTTAAGTCTAGACAGCATCAGGCTTGTAGACTAATTATTGTCCCTGAGAAGTTTGTGGGCGACGCCGAATAGCCCGTCGCAGACATCGCAAACGCTAAAAGTAAACTATTGACCTCAGAATATTTTACGTTCTTCTAGATGAGCAAGAATATCTGAGCGATCTCGCCACACAGTCCGCAACTTTTTGTTAGCGAACATCTGTAACTGATCGCTAATGTGGGGCGATCCGGGTTGAGTTGCGTTACCGTAGCTGGTGAGTGCCATTGCTCGTACAGGGTTAGAAAATTCAATTGCAGCTACATAAGAATCACCTCCAACAGCTTGGAACTGCCCATTTTCTGCCGGAGCAAAATCGAGTGCACGAAAAATTCCCAGGTTGACATCCCCACCATTGGCAGATAAATCCACATCACCCAACCTTAGCCGAAAAACCTTGCCCCACGGTACATCAAGCGCCCCATAAGTCTTTTCTACCTGTGCTGCTACTGCTTGCAGAGTTGCAACTGCACTTTCAGGATTAGCTAAACCATTGGGTGTGGTGCGTGGAGAATTTTCATTCCAGGGTTTATTAAACGTCTTATCTAAGTCTATCTGTTTTACCCAAAAGGCAAATAATACAGCCCCGCGACTATCTGCATTGGCTTGCCGATCCCACGCTTCTAGGACATTAGCTGCTTTTTGTCCTAAGTCCTGACCATATTTGCGTGCAGCTGTAATTAAATCATCCAAAATCCGATCGGCCAGTTCCATACGGGTAGAGTGCTTGTCTGCAACCATTTCATCAAAAGAGATTTTGTCATCCTCAGCCAACATCCTTACAGAACGTTGAGAGCGGAAATCCATGAAACGAGGAGCCATGTAAGGTGGGTAATTATCTGCTTTAATGGCGGCTGGAAATGTAGTTGTCCAAGGTGGGTCATTTGTATTTTGTAACCAGCCACTCTTCGGGTCAACTATGCGCGGTAAATCTTTGTAAGGATGAATTTTTGTCCACAAGGTTTTAGATGTATTCCCTGGAATTAAGCCTTCCCAGTATTTAAAATCACCAAAGGAGCGCACCGGAACTTGGCCGTTGAAGAGGTGCATAATATGCCCTTCTCTATCTGCATACATCACCGTAAACATTGGCAATTGTAAGCGCTGGAGTGTCTTTTCAAACTGGGCAAGGTTTTTTGCTCGTGCCATATCCCACCACTCTTGGAGTACACTTGGTCGGTCAAGACCTGCAACTCTCAGCGCCACGGCTTTACCATTTTTCTCGACTATCACAGGCCCGTGGACAGAACTTTTCACTACTAATGGTTGCTCTTGCAAGGAGCCATCTTTCTGCTTCACCTTCAAGGAGAGGGTTTTTGTCTGAAAGTTACGAACTTTGTCATCAAAGCGATACCCATTACCTGCCAGTGTGAGTTCATAAACATCCCAACCATCATAGGTGTTAACCGTGTGAGTCCAACCTAAGTTGTTGTTAAATGCGATCGCTAATACGGGAATACCTACAAGTGTTGCCCCATAAGCATCAATTCCTGGTGCGGAGATTTGGGCTTCATACCACAAAAATAAATCTGACCAAGGTAGGTGTGGGTTTGCTAACAACATGGCGTTCCCATCAGCAGAATGAGTTGGTGCGATCGCCCAACCATTAGATCCTGCTTGCAACTTTTCTTTGCTCAGACCTAATACTTGCTCTGGATTGACCACAAAGGTGAAATTGAGTACCCGATGTAAGTGAGCCATGACATCTTCTGCCTTGACTGGTAGCACCGCTTCAACTTGATCGTCAATCAAGTTAGGATTTTGTTTTGCATAAGCATTGATCCCAGTAGCAAAAGCATCGAGATAACTACGAAAAGTTGGACTCTGTGCTTTGTACCAAGAACGAGCGCGTTCTGGTACTCCCGCAGTCTGTACCCAACGATCTGACTCCAGGTATTTCTCTCCCCAATATTCGGCCGCGCGTCCCCGTGCTTGACCATAGAGACGTAAAAGTAAATCTCCATGACTTTGCATTTGTGCCCAACCAAAGGTATAAAATGCACTCCGGTCATCTTTTCCGTAGATGTGCGGCACACCATAGGTATCCCATAATATCTCTGTGGATTTTGTTGGTACAGCTATAGTGCGGCTTCCGACAAACAAAACCAGTATGAAGCTGAGTATTAAGGGTAAAACGCGTATTGATTTTCTTTTGTAAACCCTAATTAAATGATCAATCCTCATGAACACCACCATTTACAGATGTAACGCCTGGTAACTGAAACTGCTATTGCTCAAAGAACAAGCAGGGGAGAAGAGTTTTCCCTTTGCCCTTCTGCACATCTGCTAAGGAACTTCCAAATTAAAAAACATCCAACTCTTTTTGTGGGGTAAGCCAAAAAGCCCGCCCGTAATTAAAGGCGGACAAGATGTCCAGCCCACAAGAAGTAGTAAATTATTTCTTGGTAATCCCTAAGAGCAGCCTCTTGGTAACAAGACAAAGATGCACGTAAGTGACTTTGACAAAGCAGATTTAAGTTGATCTAACAATACCACTTTGTTGAGAAATTATATCAAAACTGTAACAGTATCCTTTATTGCGTTTAAAAATGGAGAAAAGGCAACACGATCGTGTAATCTATATATTTATCAAGAAAGATTATCAATTCTCATGATTAAAAAGCTGTGAAGTATTGAGAGTGCCCATTGAAAAAACAACCAACCAGTAGAGCGTAATATTTTCAAGTGACAGCAGGATCATGATAAAAGCGACTACAGTGTCACTGAGAGCATTGAAAAAGCCACAAATGTCAGCCTTATTTGGTCTGATTTTGGGACTATGTATGCTGCTAATTTGCTTGGTGTACAGTGTGACGCTAGGTGCAGCAGAAATACCTCTAGGTAAGATTTTGACATCTTTTATAGCCTTTGATGGTTCCTACGATCACTTAGTTATTCAGACCGTGAGATTACCGCGATCGCTAATTGCTATCCTTGTAGGTTCAGCCCTGGCTGTTTCGGGAGCATTGATGCAGGGTTTGACGCGAAACCCCTTAGCAGATCCAGGTATTTTGGGTATTGAGTCGGGAGCTGCCCTCTTTGTCGTTGTTGTAATTTTTGTTTTTGGCAGCTCATCCCTAAGTGTTTACGCTCTTGTAGCATTTCTGGGTGCGGCAGTAACAGCAGTGTTAGTTTACACTCTTGGTTCTCTGGGACGGGGAGGAGCCACCCCACTGAATCTGACAGTCGCAGGAGCGGCGTTAACTGCTCTGATTTCTTCCATCACTACTGGTATCCTCATTGTCAGTCAACAAACACTTGGAGAAGTGAGATTTTGGTTAGCTGGTTCATTATCTGGTCGAGATTTTAATTTATTCTTACAACTACTGCCTTTCGTCGGCATCGGATTAGTAGTAGCTTTTGCCCTCGGCAGACAAATTACCACTATGAGTTTAGGTGAAGATGTCGCTAAAGGCTTGGGTCAACAGACAGCTTGGATCAAAATATTTACCGCTATCAGCGTAGTCTTACTAGCAGGAAGTTCTGTAGCTCTTGCAGGGCCAATCGGCTTCATTGGTTTAGTCGTTCCCCATATAGTGAGATTTTATATTAAAACCGATTATCGTTGGATATTACCTTATTGTGCAGTTTTGGGTGCTATTTTACTCTTGGTTGCAGATATTGCCGCCCGTGTATTGCTCAAACCACAGGAGTTACCTGTAGGTGTAATGACAGCAATAGTTGGCGCTCCTTTTTTTGTCTACCTGGTTAAGTCAAAGGTGAAAAAATGAGTTTTGATTGGCTAGTCATTCGTTCGCAGGCGATATCTTTCCGAATTGACCGACGTGTACCAGTCATACTGCTATGTTTGGCAGTCGCGATTGTAGTGGCGATGGTGATGAATGTCGGGCGGGGGGAATATCCAATCTCGCCTTTAGATATCGTAAAAACTATATTGGGTTTAGATACAGGAAACCCGGACCATCAATTTGTGATTCAAAATCTGCGTTTACCCCGCACCCTTGTAGCTTTTATGGTGGGAGTGGCGCTGGCAATTTCTGGCACTATCTTCCAAGGATTGACACGTAATCCATTGGCTGACCCAGGTATTATCGGCATCAATGCTGGGGCGAGTCTGGCGGCAGTTATAGTAATTGTGCTATTTCCATCAGCACCAATTTACACCTTGCCTTTGTCGGCTTTTGCTGGTGCTTTACTAATGGCGATTTTAATTTACTCGCTGGCGTGGAATAACGGTAGTTCTCCGATTTTATTAATTTTAATGGG
The DNA here is from genome assembly GCF_036918245.1 of Nostoc sp. Taxonomy (GTDB): domain Bacteria; phylum Cyanobacteriota; class Cyanobacteriia; order Cyanobacteriales; family Nostocaceae; genus Nostoc. Next base: position 3,450 of record NZ_JBALEF010000098.1, on the reverse strand, counting down.
TGTTGGTTTATCTGCGATCGCCAGTGCCATAACCAGCTTGATGATTACCTTTGGCGAAATTTCTGACGTTAGTAATGCTTTGGTTTGGTTGGCTGGGAGCGTTTACGGTCGGACTTGGAAGCAAGTCTTTTCCTTGTTACCTTGGTTAATTGTTTTTGTCCCAATGGCTTTAACACTAGCAAGACATTTGAACGCTTTAAATTTAGGAGATGATGTCGCCAAAAGTTTAGGTAGTCAAGTGGAGTGGCAACGTGGTTTACTCGTGCTGGTGGGTGTAGCCTTAGCAGGTGCAGGAGTCGCCACCGCCGGAAATATTGGTTTTATTGGGTTAATCGCACCCCATTTAGGACGACAGTTGGTAGGTGTAACCCATGAAGGTTTGATTCCTACTTCTGCACTCTTGGGGGGAGTGATTGTTGTGATCGCAGATTTGCTAGGAAGAACGCTGTTTGCACCTATCGAACTTCCTTGTGGAGTCGTAACTGCTGTTATTGGCGCTCCTTATTTTCTTTATTTATTAATTCGTAACCGCAAAAAATAAAGCTGGGAAATATAATCTATGAAAGGACTCTCAACCAAAAGTCTGTCTTTAGCTTACGATGGTGCGCTGATTATTCGTGACCTAAATTTGGTAATCCCTGCCGGACAAATTAGTGGTTTAGTTGGTGCTAATGGTTGTGGTAAATCAATGTTATTACGAGGTTTGGCAAGATTGCTTAAACCCCGTGGCGCAAGAAATGGTTCAGGAGGTTTTTGGGTTGGAGTGTCGGATTATTCCTGACCCAGTGGTAGAGACGCCGATGTGTGTACCGATAGGACGCAAAGGAAAAGTAAATAACAAACAAATTTACTTAAATCCTTAATTTTATTTCTACGAGATATATCGCTAACATCAATCATCTAACTATAAACAATAAACAGTCGTGACAATCACATCAAAATCTTCTAGAGTATCTAAAAATCGTAATAATTCAGCCCATCCTTTACAACGCTTGCTCAACTATGGCAGCCAATATCGCCAACAAATGTGGTGGGCAGCATTATTTACCATCATTAATACAATTTTAGACTTAGCACCACCGTGGTTAATTGGTACTGCCGTAGATATTCTCGTAGAACGGCAAAATTCTGTATTTGCTAAGTTGGGTGTAAAAGATGTATTTTGGCAATTTTTACTTCTTTCATTAATCACTATCATTGTCTGGATACTAGAATCTGCTTCTGAGTATGCATATAATAGAATTTGGCGTAATTTAGCCCAAAATATCCAGCATAATTTACGTTTGGATGCCTACAATCATGTACAAGCATTAGATTCAGCTTACTTTGAAGAAAGCAGTACTGGCGGTTTGATGTCAATTTTGAATGATGATATCAACCAGTTAGAAGATTTTTTAAATTTTGGAGTCCATGAAATTATCAATATTATTACCTCACTGATCATATTAACTAGTGGTACATTCTTCATTTTACCTCCCTTTATCACCTTTGCAGCAATGTTACCAATGCCCTTTATTGTTTGGGGTTCCTTTAGTTATCAAAAGCGCCTGGAAGCTCGTTACGCTGATGTGCGTGAAAGGGTAAGCTTTCTGAACTCACGACTAGCAAATAATATTAGTGGTATTACCACAATTAAAAGTTTCACTGCTGAAGATTATGAAAGCGCTAGATTGGCAGGAGACAGCGAAGCATATAGAAAAAGTAACATCAGAGCAATTAAACTTTCTGCTGCATTTATACCCTTAATCAGAATACTAGTTTTAGTAGGGTTTACAGCTTTATTATTTTGGGGAGGTATGGCGGCATATGCTGGTCAAATATCTATTGGTAATTATAGTGTTTTACTTGTTTTAGTACAGAGATTATTGTGGCCTTTAGTAACATTAGGAGAAATATTTGACAAATATCAAAGGTCAATGGCTTCTACCAGTCGTGTGATGAATTTATTAGATGCTCCCATCAACATTACTGCGGGAGACAGATTTTTACCGATTGATCAAGTACATGGTGAAATTAACTTCAAACAAGTTACTTTTGCTTATCACGATAGAGAACTAGTAATTAAAAAACTGTCCTTACATATCCCAGCAGGTAAAACTATCGCTATTGTTGGTTCTACAGGTTCTGGTAAAAGTACTTTAGTTAAATTATTATTACGATTGTATGATATTTATTCTGGCACAATTACTATTGATGATATTAATATCCAAAAATTAAATTTACGTGATTTACGTCGCAGTATCGGCTTGGTCAGCCAAGACGTATTCTTATTTCATGGTACGGTTGCTGAAAATATCTCCTATGGTACTTTTAATGCTACCGATGAACAAATAATTGCAGCTGCGAAAATTGCCGAAGCTGATGATTTTATTATGCGGCTACCCCAAGGTTATGAGACAATAGTCGGAGAACGGGGTCAAAAATTATCTGGTGGACAACGCCAAAGAATCGCGATCGCTAGAGCTGTTTTAAAGAATCCACCAATTTTGATTTTAGATGAAGCCACTTCAGCAGTAGATAATGAAACTGAAGCTGCTATTCAACGTTCTTTGGAACGGATTACTGTTAATCGAACGACAATAGCCATAGCCCATCGTCTTTCGACTATCCGCAATGCTGATTGTATTTATGTAATGGAGTATGGAGAATTTATTGAGTCGGGAACACATGAAAAATTGTTGGAGAAAAATGGGATTTATGCTGGTTTATGGAACGTGCAGTCAGGGGTAAAATAAAAATTTAGTAGAAGGGTTTAGAGGTGATTCGTAAAGAAAATCTAAAGAGCTTTTGAGTTAGCTGAACTAGATTTTAAGCTAGATGCAGTTGAATAGTTATATTTTTGATTATTTCTCTTTAAAATCGGATTTATTGAGTATTCTTTTCTTATTTATCCTAATTTTTTGCGTTGTCATTAATTGTAATTTATTTGTGCTTCAAATTAAAGTGCGGAATGTGGGTTAGAAGAATGGAGAATTGAGAATGCGCAATTAAGAATAGACAATTTAACATCTGGTTTGTTAACTCCTACGATCGCCATTCGTACCTCAGTGATAGATTCAGGTTGGGTAAAAATTGCGTTGGCGAAGCCCGCCGTTGGCGTTCGCGTAGCCTGTCGCAGACAAGCCTCTCGTAGAGAAGGCATCGCTGATAATGGAATAGGTATGTCAGAACAGATTTAAAAACAAGTTTTTAACCCGTTTTTTACCAACAAGCCTGTGGGTAAGGGAACAGGTATGGGAATGTTTATCAGTTATCAAATCATTACAGAAACACATGGTGGCAAACTGGAATGTCATTCAATACCAGCAGCAGAAACAGAGTTTGTAATTACAATTCCAATTCAGCATTAAAGTTTTTTTGTAAGGATTCAGGTGGCAGAGTATTGACAAGGGGGACACTTGAGGGGGAGTATCACAAATATGAACCAAAACCTGCCTCAAGATATAGACC
>NZ_JBALEF010000097.1:0-94300 GCF_036918245.1 Nostoc sp. | reverse complement strand
CTTTGCCAATGCTCAAATCCCTTGCTCAGTCTGGTGAGGATAAGAGCATACAAACTATGGCAGTGCAAGAGTTAGCGCGAGGTTGGAAAGATGACCCAGATACTTTGCCAATGCTCAAATCCCTTGCTCAGTCTGGTGAGGATAAGAGCATACAAACTATGGCAGTGCAAGAGTTAGCGCGAGGTTGGAAAGATGACTCAGATACTTTACCAATACTCAAATCTCTTGTTCAGTTTAGTAATGATTGGGTAGTACAAAGTACAGTACTGCAAGAATTAGCACAGGGATGGAAAAATCAACTTAATATTTTATCTTTCGTCTTATCTTTCCTCAAAGAATCTGCTCAACTTGATAATTTCGACTATCTCAAACACGAAGTTATGGAAGAACTGATTAAGAGTTGGCAAACTAGTCCTATAATTTATGATTTTCTTTATGAGTGTGCTGTTGATGATTCCTTTGATTGGATATCTTTGGATTTCTCTAATATCAGAAATGTTCCTTCCCGGCAAATAGCACTTAAGGCAATCATTGAGCAATATCCTCAGTATCCCCAGACTTTACCACTGTTGCGCGATCGCACAGAGAATGACCCAGATGAGCAAGTGCGGCAATTTGCTCAGAAGAAGTTGGCACAATTAGAGAAGTAAAAGAGTTGCAAAAATATGAATAACACAGAAGTTCGTCAGCAAATCAACCAATATTTAGATGGATTATCTTCAGAACGCTTACAACTGGTTGCTGACTTTTTAGCATATCTAGCAGATAAGGAGAGTGAAGACGCTACCCAAGAGTTGCTTGATATCCCTGGATTTGCTGAATCCTTTGAAAGAGGTAAAAAAGATATTGCTGAAGGTCGGGTAAAAAGCTGGAGAACAATTCGGTCTGATGTATGACGTTGTGTTATCCGCTAAAGCCGAGGAGATTTATGCTACAGCAGACCACGCTTTAGCCAAAAAGGTTGCTAGGTGCTTTGAGAGGTTGTTTGAAAAGTGATTGGTTGTGATTTTAATTGAATTATTACCCCCCTTAATCCCCCCTTATAAAGGGGGGAAACCGGAAAATCTAGTTCCCTCCCCTTTACAAGGGGAGGGTTAGGGTGGGGTAAAAAAATATTTGATATATCAATCATGACTTTTCAAACATCCTCTGAGCAACTAGAACAAAATCCTCAGTTTCATCCTAATGTTAAACCTCTCAAAGGTGACTTCGCAGGTTATTATCGCTATCGCATTGGTGACTATCGAGTAATCTATCAAGTTGATGATGGAACAAATCAAGTTATGGTAACTACTATTGCTCATCGACGAGAAGCTTATGAATAAATATGAAATATACAATTGTGATTCAATGGTCAGAAGAAGACCAATGTTATGTGCTTTTGCTACCGGAGTTTACGCATATAATGCAGCCTTGCACTCACGGAGAGACTTACGAAGACGCTTTGAAAAATGCTCAGGAAGTTTTAGAAATGCTGATTGAATCATCTTTGGCTGAGAGTGAAACTCTAGCAGAGCCAAAAACACTAGTAAAGTCATTAAAAGTAACGTTGTAAATCAGTAAAATTAAATAAAAATAGGTAATCTCATGACTACATCTGTAAATACTATCAAAGTCTACGACGAAATTATAGAGTTTATTGCTGCTGGAACCACTCCCCAAAGTGTTATCGACTTCAAACTCTCAGATGCAGCCAAAGACCGTTTAGAGGATCTCGTTTACCGCGCAAAAACTGAAGGTCTTACAGGAAGCGATAAGCGAGAGTTAGATCATTTCCTCACGCTAGAGCATATTATGCTACTAGCAAAAGCAAAAGCTCGTCAGTATATCAGCGCGGAGTAAGTATTCAAAGTGTCTCGTCCATATATTAATGTAGAACTGCGCCGTTTAGTTGCATCTCGCGCCGAGCATATTTGCGAGTACTGTCTCGTCTCTGAAGTAGATAGATCATCGGGTTGTCAAGTTAACCATATAATCGACATCAAACACGGCGGCACTACAACAGCAGATAATCTCTGCTATGCCTGTATTTTCTGTAACCTACAAAAAGGGACGGATTTAGGGTCAATTAATTGGCAAACTGGCGAACTGGTGCGATTTTTTAACCCCCGCAGAGACTTTTGGGGTGAGCATTTTCGACTAGATGAGGCTGTGATTCAGCATCAAACAGACATCGGTGAAGTGACCGCACGCATTCTAGATTTTAACAGCGATGAAAGGCTTCTAGAACGAGAAGCTTTGATTGCATCTGGTCAGTATCCCTCAGCATCGGCGCTAAAACAGATAAATAAATAGGTTATGATGTGCGATCGCATCCACCAATGGGAATTCTATACTTAGCAACTATTGCTACTTCACCATTAGAACTCCCAAGGTAAATATATAATGTCCTATCAAAATATTGCAGCCACCCTTTCGCCACAAGATATCCAAGAAATTAAAGCCGCGCTACAGACTGTCCAAAAAAAGCTGCCCTTTCTGATTACTCTCAGCACTGAAGAACGGCGTAAGTTAGTAAAAATGGGCGATAAAAGTCTAGCCTTTGTGAACAATAGCATTACTGCTGCTCAGTCTAACCGCGAAATTCTTCCAGCCACTTTTGACGTTGAGGAACTAGTTCAGGATTATCAATTAGCGGCTGCACTTACCGAACTTTTAATCTCCATGCAGCAACTCACCCAACAGGTAGATGATACCCTAATGGCTGTCGGTAGTGAAGCGATGACTAGCAGTTTGACTGTTTATGATTACGTGAAGACTGCATCAAAAAAGACTCCAGGCTTAAAAACCGTCGCTGAACAGTTGGGCGAACGCTTTAAGGCTATTGGTAAAGGTAAATCTGCAAAAACTCCCGTCTCTTGATAAATTAATACTCTTCGGCGAGCCTGATATCATTTCAAAAATCTTTGTAATATAGCGCTTCTCGCTTGTATGCAATACACTTTGACCTCTCTCCAAACCTCTCTCCTAAAAGGAGAGAGGCTTTGAATGTTACTCCCCAACGCTAGTAGGGAAGGGGTTGGGGGTTAGGTCTTTATTAGACTTAACACAAAAGCGCTATAAATAAATTCGCTGTAGGGGTGTACAAATGTACGCCCCTATTTTGTTCATCCACCTTTTATCTCCGTCAACGAGTATTTGAACTGGATGAATCCACCTTTTATCTCCGTCAACGAGTATTTAAACTGGATGAATCCACCTTTTATCTCCGTCAACGAGCATTTGAACTGGATGAATCCACCTTTTATCTCCGTCAACGAGTATTTGAACTGGATGAATCCACCTTTTATCTCCGTCGACGAGTATTTGAACTGGATGAATCCACCTCTGAACTCCGTTGACGAGTATTTGAACCGGATGAATCCACTTCTACAGGTTTCTTGAGTAGGGGCACTATGAGAATATTTACCTATTCTGCTGTTCTAAGATTTTGCGATCGCTATTCCCAGACATCTATATAATAAGAAAACAGTCACGATGAGCGATAACTATATTTTGAAACGTATACATATATACAGACAGCAAATCCTAAAAGAAAATAAAGAAACCTGTTGTTTGCCTATCCAAATAATAAGATACTAATAGTAATAGGATATACAGAATATTGATTTGTAGCCTTATCAAATTCATGCTTGAGTGCATCTGAGTACAGCTTGATATATTGCAAAATATCTTGACGAAATCTTAGCAAAGGCTTACGGGTAAAGTTTCTTGTAGCGAGAACAGAAATTCTTAACCCCTGCCCCAAAAATACTAGTACCCCCATCGTTAAATACTAGCGCCCCTACCCCCAGATAGATTTTAACTTTATGTTAAGTCGGGGTTTTGGTATTTGAGTACAACCTTAATCAATCCAATAAATCCAATCAGCATTGGGTTTTCTATCGAGTTGGAAGTCACCTGATATAAGCATAAAAATAGCAGATGACTTTTTCTACCAGATAGACATTACCGATGCAACAGTCTTTAGACAGTATTAGCGATGTCTACGACGGGCTGCGCCTACGCCAGACCACCAAAACGCAGGATTCTGCCCATACATCCATGCTGAAAAATCTCCTCTCTGGCGTTTTTTTTGAGCCATTATTGAGTGATTTTCGCATTATTTTTGAGCGCGATCCAGCAGCACGTAATTGGCTAGAAGTGGTGTTTTGCTACCCTGGATTGCACGCGCTATGTTTGCATCGTCTTGCTCACTGGTTACATGGTCGAGGAGTCGGTTTTATCCCCCGCTTAATTTCTCATTTGGGGCGATTTTTGACCGGAATTGAAATTCACCCAGGTGCAGAGATTGGTCAGGGTGTGTTTATCGACCACGGAATGGGTGTTGTCATTGGCGAAACTGCGATCGTCGGCGACTATACATTAATTTATCAGGACGTCACCCTTGGCGGAACTGGTAAAGAAATCGGTAAGCGTCATCCCACAGTCGGCAAAAATGCAGTAATTGGGGCGGGTGCGAAAGTTTTAGGTAATTTGCAAATTGGCGATCGCGTCCGTATTGGTGCTGGTTCCATTGTCTTGCAGAATATCCCCAACGACTGCACAGTTGTGGGAGTTCCCGGCAGAATTATTTCTCGGAACGAAAGCGCCAGCCTTTCTCCTTTAGAACATAGAAAGCTACCCGATGTGGAAGCAACCGTGATTCGTTCTTTGCTCTCGCGCATTGAACAACTCGAAAAACAACTGCAAACTTTAGGCGTTAAGAGTCATTAGTCATTGGGCATGGGGCATTGGGCACTTGTACTGAGCGAAGTCGAAGTATTGAGCATTAGCAAAGGACAAAGGACAAATGACAAATCACACTTTAGGCGATCAAGTTTTGCAGATTCCTTTGAGCGATCGCTGGCGAATCTATCACCGATTGCAAGAGTTAAAAATTAAGAGCTACTGTCCCCCTGATGGTTCTTTACGAGTGCAAGTGGACAATTTGCTCGAAGTAATTCTAATTCGCAGTACAGTTATGCAATTTCTTGCTTCTCGTCACGAATTATTAGAGTGGCTAGAGCGTTGCTGGCATTACAGTGATGAGTCATGATTATTTAAAAAAGGTAAGGATTCAGAGACGATTAATCTTGAATTCATGACGCAAGTACTGGACTTTATCCTTTTTGTTCATAGATGCACAAAGCTCAAATAGGTTTAGAGTTTGAAGCTACTGTCCGCTAGCAGAATTTGTTGCAGACTGAGATGGATTAGACGGGGTTTAGATTTTATTTCTTCTAGTGAATTTGAAATTTCCCTGACATATAGCAACAATTAGAAAGGCGAAATTCCTAAATATAAATTGGAGTTTCTGATTTTTAATCTTTTCTCAAATGAAGAAATTGAAAGTTCAATCAATTATGGCGACTCGGAACAGAGATATAAAACTCCTCAATTTTTTGCACAATGAACTTGAACTTTCAAATGCTGATATTGCTGTAGCTCTGCGACACCGTGAATTAGACAATGGCCCACTACCGATGCTCCTCTGGCAGTATGGTTTCGTTGACTTGGAGCAGCTAGGAAAAATTTTTGATTGGCTAGCAGACCACAGTTAGCTAGTTTGTACCCCTTAGCGTTGAGTACCATTACCTGCCTAAATTACACCAAAATGTACTAGAAAAGATGAGGTTACGAAGATGATTACATCCTTAATTGCTGGATTCTGTGTATTACTTTGTTCGGGATTTGCTAATAGTTATATTAGCTCATTGCTACTCGAAGACATTTCAACTGACATCGGTGAAAACGATTAGTAATTTATACATTATTTTAGTTCCCTGCCATACAGATGTGATGCTAATAATGGGGCAATAATTAAGGATCATGTATCCTACATTATGAATTGTGATATTTTTAGCATTTACCATCACGAGGGATTGTAGAGGGAAAGGATATTAAGAATACTTCCAAGAGAGGGATATTTGCAATGAATCAAATCATAATTAATGACACTACATTACGTGATGGCGAACAAGCCGCAGGTGTTGCCTTTACTCTACAAGAAAAAGTAGCGATCGCTAAGTTTCTCGATGCCATTGGTATACCGGAATTAGAAGTTGGTATACCGGCAATGGGTGACGAAGAAACACGTGCGATCGCCGCAATCTCTAACTTAGGTTTACAAGCAAAACTCTTGGGCTGGAACCGTGCTGTCATCTCAGATATCAAGGCTTCCATCGCCTGTGGTTTGAACCGGGTGCATATTGCCATTCCCGTCTCTGGTATCCAAATTGCCACTAAATTTCATGGTCAGTGGCGAGTAAGTTTACAAAAACTCAAAGACTCAATCAACTTCGCTCTCGATCAAGGCCTTTGGGTAGCAGTTGGCGGAGAAGATTCTTCCAGGGCTGATGAAAACTTCCTCTTAGATGTAGCACTTTATGCCCAAGAATGGGGTGCATCCCGCTTCCGCTTCTGCGACACTGTAGGAGTTCTCGACCCCTTCACCACCTACACCAAAGTCCAACGGCTGGTTTCCGCGTTGACGATTCCCCTAGAAATCCACACGCATAATGATTTTGGTCTGGCAACTGCCAACGCCCTTGCAGGTATTAAGGCTGGAGCATCATCAGTGAATACCACAGTCAATGGATTAGGTGAAAGGGCAGGAAATGCAGCATTAGAAGAAGTTGTCATGGCAATCAAACGCATCTACAACGTTGATTTGGGAATTGACACTCCCAGTTTGCTGGAACTGTCTCAACTAGTTGCAGCCGCATCAGGAGCCGATGTACCACCCTGGAAAGCGATCGTTGGCGAAAATACTTTTGCTCACGAATCTGGCATCCATGCTCATGCGGTATTGCAAAACCCCATTACCTACGAACCATTTGCACCCGAAGAAGTAGGTTGGGAACGGCGTTTAGTAGTAGGTAAACATTCTGGACGGCATTTGGTTGCTAACTTACTAGAACAGCATGGAATTTTCTTGAACTCCCAAGAAACCCAATCTGTTTTAGATGCAGTGCGTCATCAATCGGTACAGAAAAAACGCAGTTTGACGACAGAAGAATTATTGAATTTGGTCAGAGAACAGAGGTACTCTCATGCAACGCGATGAATTAGAACTAAACTTGCCACCTGCTTTTGAAATTGGTGAAAAAGTCAGAGTTCGTAAACTGCTAAAAAACGATGGTACCTTTCCTGGTAAGGAAGTTGGGCAAGTTTTAGTGAACAAAGGAGATATCGGCTACATAGCAAGTATAGGGACATATTTGCAGACTTCCTATATTTATGCTGTGCATTTCTTGGAAACAGGATTCGTCGTTGGCTGTATGAAAAAAGAACTAGAATCTGTTGAGGAATCTCATGAAAGTAATGCTACGGATGAATGATGCCGGTACTTTAGTAGTTTACGTTGCTAAAAAAGACCTGGAAGAAGAAGTCGTCAAACAAACCGATGGAAATGATGGCAAGATTCTCACCCTAGCAAATGGTTGGGAATTGGAATTTCGTGATTTGCCAGATGCAGCAAATTTACCCCAAACAGTAGAAGCTAAACGCCTAGCTTAAAAATAGTTAGGAGTTAAGAGTTATGAGTTATAAATTTTAACTCTTAACTCCTCACTCCTAACTCCTCGCTTTTAACTCCCCACTCCTAACTTTTTATCAATCATGGGTAACAAGTATTTGACGTTATCAGAATTGAACCTTGAAGGACAGTTACTAGGCTTTGTTGGTGGTGAACCAGGAAAATATAAATACTTGCAATTGGCAGTTCCATCTGGAAATTTGGAAATAAAACTGCCTAAAGAGTTGCGCCGTTCTCTAAGTTCATCCTTAGTTCCCGGTCAGCAAATTCGCATTTGTGGTCATAGTAAGGTAGATTCGCGCACAAGTAAAATAAAAATTAAAGCCTATCGAGTCACACCAATTGATGCGTGTCCAAAGCAAGATTTACCACCTCAACCCAAAGCGAGGATTATGGTATGTCAAAAGGGCGGTTGCCTCAAACGTGGTGGTAAAGGTTTATTATCAGAATTAGAAAAAACTTTGAGCGATCGCGGTTTGTTAGACAAAGTTAACATTGAACATACTAGTTGCCAAAAATGCTGTGGCAGCGCTCCCAACTGTGTTTTACAGCTTGGTAACAAGAAATACAAGAATATTCATCCTGATGCGATCGCATCTTTGCTAGAAGGTCACTTAACTCCAGAGCAATAAACTTCTCTAGCTATTCTTAAAATAATACACAACTTTGTAGGGGTAAAATTTTTACCCCTATTTGTTGTAAGTAGCGTCTGTATAGCACTCTTGTCAAACTGCGATCGGCTAAGTTATAACTGCTGCAACGCTAGCTAGCAATATTAAATACAAACATAACTTATAAAACTTTTGTGTAGCCTTGTTCAAGCACGACTACAAGCTTAGTGTGTATAACTTTTTTGGAATTACCTTAAATACTTAAAAATAAATGTCTTTGTTTACCAATTTACTCAACCTGCATCCAGGAAACAAACCGCGTGAAGATTTTTTTACTGAGATTGTTGCTTATTTTTTGTCCCTAAATAATGATATTTTACTTGCTTGGCTAAGACATCACTCAATTATCGGTGATGATAATTATTCCAACATCAAGATTTCAACTCAACAAGAACATCAAGCACTGGCGAGTCATCCTGAAGACAGTAGACTTGATATTGTGATTGAATTTTCAACTAGTTTAAGTACAGATATAATATTTATTGAATCAAAAATTGGATCTACAGAAGGATGGCGGCAATTAGAAAAATATGCTGATATTTTGAGTAAATTACCAAATATTAGACATCAAATTCTAATTTATATCACCCGTGATTATGACCCAAAAGATGAAAGAAAACAATATTGCTTTAATTTATCACCCAAGATAAATTTTTTTCAACTGAGATGGTATCAGTTTTATAGCTTCTTGAAAGAACACGCATCTGATATCTTAGCTCAAGAAATATTAATTTTTATGAGGAATAACAGAATGTCTCATACTAATCAATTTTCATCAGTTGACTTATTGACAATGGTGAATTTTAACAAAACTCTCAATCTCATGGAATCAACTCTCAGTGATGAAATACAGCACGAATTCAGGGTAGCTTTTGGAGGTGTTATCAAAGGTGCAGCAAGTAGGACTCAATGGAAATGGGACGAGAGATATATTATCTACACCCACTTTTCTCCCTCCACATGGGACTTATGGTGTGGTCTTGGATACTTCGGTTTAAATCCAAGTAATTTAACTGATTATCCATATTTAGGTATATTTTTGCAGGTTTCTTCTAAGTTTGGACAACGCCCAAAAATTATTGAATCTATGCAAAAAATAATTAACGATAAACCCAATCTATGGACTCCTAGTAATTTAAAAGTTTTGCCAGCATGGTCAGGTATATTTTATCGAAAAAGCTTACAAGACTTTTTATCTGAAGAAAACCACGTATCTGCTATTAAATTATTTTTCCAAGAGTCAATAAAGGAATTAAAAATGGTTCAAGAACAATATTTTGATTTTCCTTGGAAGGGTGTAAGTATAGAAACAGTTACAGAAACTGATAAAGAAGAAGACTTAGACACTTCACCATCTTCCATCGCAGAAGTTTAATCAGCTATAGCTATATTAAGATAAAAGCAACTCTGCATTTTCGTAGTTGTTATGAGCCTTACCACTGCTAAACGCTTTACTATAGCTGAATATCACCGTCTAGCTGAACTCGGCTTCTTTGAGGAGAATGACCGAGTTGAGCTAATTAAGGGTGAAATAATCCAGATGGCAGCAAAAGGTACACCGCACTCTGTTTGTGAAACACGCCTAGAACGAGAATTATATAAACTAGTAGGCGATCGCGCAACCCTGCGAGGACAACAGCCAATTACTTTGTCTGACAACAGTGAGCCTGAACCAGATAGAGTAATTGCAAAAAATAGAGATGATGATTATCTAGCGAATCATCCCAGCCCATCTGATATTTTATTCTTAATTGAAATTGCTGATTCATCCTTAAAATATCACCAAGATGAAAAGCTACTTATTTATGCAGAAGCAAATATCTCTGATTATTGGATATTTAATTTAGTAGATAATTATCTGGAGTGCGACAGCGAACCTTATCAAATGCAAGTTAAATTTGGTTATCGTCGCAAGTTAATTTATCTGCCAAATGAATCAGTTAAGCTGCCCTGTTTTATTGATTTAGTTTTGGATTTATCTAAGGTATTCCCAGTTAATTTATAAAAGGCTATGTCTAACGACAAGCTACTGTGTGTCTATCGTCCACCTCAATTATAGGGTATATCTTCTATCTGCTGGAGACTTCCCAAGGATTAATAATAGAAATACCACACCGTTGAAAGTCAGAGAAATTGCGTGTTGCTATAGTTGCTGCATGAGTGTAACAAATAGCTGCAATCTGAGCATCAGCTTGGGAAATAGGAGTCCCATTGTGTCTTCTTTGAGACGCAATATTAGCAAAAGCTACAGCAGCAGCTTGATCAAAAGGAAGAACACGCCCAGCAAAATCTTCTGAGAACATCAGTTGTGCTGCTTGACTAAGTTCTTCTCGTCTTTTTCCCACAGGGAGTAAGGCGATACCATAGAGAATTTCTGCTTGTGTAATTGTTGTGGTAAACAGATTTATTAACGATTGTTGAGCAGCTCAACTACGAACTAGTTCAGACTTTTTAGGCTTCATTAATTCTGACAAAACGTTTGTATCAAGAATAATCATTCTTCAAATGTTGATACGGTGCGAATAGGTTCTCTAGGAATTTACGGTAATTCAAAGTCCCCCAAATTCGCAAAACGTTCCTCAAGTATATTAGCTAAGTTTAAGCGATGGTCGTGATTTTCTGTTAGAGCCATACGAAGAATTTCTCTGGCTTCTTCTTCAAGGGAACGACCATGTTTTTCGGCTCGTTTTTGTAGTCGATATTTGATGTCATCATCAAGATTAGATATAGTGATATTGTTCATAATCAATTGATAGCATTTTTCTGTCAAGCTTATTATAGGTAATAGATTTACCACCTCAGAATAACTTGCAGAACAAGCAAGCATTCGTGCTGAACAGGAACGACAGCAGTGAGAATTAGCAGAACAACTCTTACAGCGTTACCGGGAACGCTTTGGTGAATTGCCCGAATAGATAACTCACTAAATTCAGTCTTCTTGTTTTGTTTGCCGCTCTTTATCTAAAATTATATTTGCCCAAGCTTCAAGACTGCGATCGTCTTCGGGTAAAACTGGCATCAGCCCATCAAGTTTTGTCTTTAATTGCTCAATATTCAAAGATAATAAATCTCTGACAAGAGGAATGATTGCCTTGTTGCGAGAGGTTGCTTTTATTGTTGATAAGCCTGTATCTGATGCAAAATTCCGAATATCTTGCAGAGTTGGTAAGAGAGTTTTGTTTATCAGGCTATAATAAAGTTTGACAAGCAATGCTGATTTCTCAGGATCTGTTTTCTCTAGCTCCTTTAAGAATAACGGATAAGAGACACTTGCAGGTAAACTGTCTTTTGCTGACTGACTCTCTTTTTTTTGAGATGTTTTAGCTTTTTTAGTTAATGATGAGCGAGGTCTTTTCAACCTTTGATTACTTGCTGTTGGCTTTATTTGCTGAGTTATGCCTGTTGAACTTATTGTGTTCCTACTTGAGAGAACCGAAACTAAGTGTTCTATAAATTTTGGCGAGGACAGAAGTTCAGCAAGACTCTTAGAAAACTCTGGACTGTGCTTTTTGAGCAGTTTAGGAATTTCTATTAATAGTTCAAATTCTGGTTGATCCGTCACAGACTAATCCTCTTAGCAAATTCTTCTGCAAAGTTCATAAAACGCGCTTTTTGAACTGTACGAGCATATGAAGTGTTAATAATAGGCTTACCCTCCCTTGCACCTTTGGGAAATGATTTGGAGTAAGGAACCTCTGCTTAAAATACATACCAACCCAGTTTAGAAGCTAAATCTCGCACCATGTTTTTTGATAGTTGTTCTTCTGGATAATAATTCTCTGCGGCATTAAAAACCACTCCCGCAAGGCTCAAATTATGCTCCTCATTTTCGTTTTTGAAATCATTCATTGAATTTACCAGAAGGGGTAATCCGATAGCAGCAAGATATTCTGGTTTTACTGGAACCCGCAAATAGTCACTTGCAAGATATGCAGCTGTCGTTAGGACTGACTCAGTTGGAGCACAGTCAATCAGTATTAAATCATAATCATTTTCAATTTTGGCAAGTATTTTGGAAAGTTGCTTCTCCTTCTGTGCTGGGTTTTTCAGAGAAAAAGCGAGTTCAACCCTTGATGGAACTAGGTCTATCCTACTGTCAGTGACAAAAGTAACAACATTATGGATGAGTTTGTGTGGATCAATAATTCTACTCAGTCCTGTTGGTGTGCGTGTGTTCTGTTCCAGAATGTCCCACGTAGTTGGTTTACCTTGATTGAGTATTGTCTTATATTTACTAACTCCTAGTAAATATTGACTTGCATTGAATTGAGCGTCAAGATCAACAACTAAGGTATTCTTTGCCCAATGGGTATATGCAGCAAAGTGCCAAGCAAGATTTACAGTGAGGGTTGATTTGCCAACCCCACCCTTCATATTGATGATAGAAACTTTTTTAGCCATGTAGATTATGTTTAGACTTTACAGTAAGTTTGGTCTAATACCTCCATGCTCATTGTATATATATAATCATATTTATTGAGTTGTCAGGAGTGATTGCCATCATCCTTCTTTTGAAATCAAACTTTCCAACGCGTGTTGTAAATCATTCGTCACATCAGCAACAGCTTGTCTAGCACCCAACCGATTTTCCTTGTACGCCGAGTAATGTTCAGAAATAGATATCGGTTTACCCACAGTAATTTTTACTTTTTGCTTGCCCAATTGCGGACGCTGCACACCTTTATCGCCTTTTATTTTATCAATCATTTGCCATAAAATTAAAGTTGTCTCAGCAAACCTTTCTGCTGTGGGATTTTCACGAATATAATTACCAGAAACTGCCACAAAACTTTCTACTAAACGCATGTGCCACATCCGCGCATTCGCTTCTTCTGCAATGCGATCGCCTAAAGCTCTTTCTACAGCAGATACCCCTTTTACATCCTTAAATTCTTCTCTAAATATATAATTCCAACCTGCTTGCTCTACTCGCCGACAACGATCACTCAAACTACCTTTTGACTGTAAATTAAAATACTGTTCTGAGATTAACAGGGCTGCATTCAATAAAGCTTGTAAACGAGCTGCTAAGGCTTCATTTCTATCTGGAATTTGCCCATTGACAATCTTAGGATCTGGCAGTTTTTGATGATAAAACCGGGTGTAAAATTCCTCCATTAGCAAAAGTAAATGTTCTGCCAAAGTCAACAACCGGGGATAAAGCGACTCCACAGAAGCATTTTCTGCTGGATTCACAGGTAAACCACTAGCCGCTTCTAATTCAGTTAAAAGATTAGCGATCGCCTCCCAAGGAGCATCAACGTAACTATATTTAATCCCAACTGGTACAATTAGAACCTGTTGGTCGCTTCCAGCTTTGTGCAAATCTTCAGCACACCAAAAGCCTAATTGGGCAATACCAGGTTCTAGGGGGCTAATATTCTCCGATAAACCATTGGTAGCACCTTCAGGCGCAGCCGCCATCGGAAATTTTCCATTAGCAAACAAGTCACGTGCCGAACGTAACCCCGTCCAGTCAGCCTTACCTCGCTGAATTGGAGTACCACCTAAATGAGAAGCAATCCAACCAACGTGAGAACCTGCCCAGAGAGGAATGCCGCGATCGTAGATAAAATGAGCGTGAATGGGAAGTTGTAGTGTTATACCCTGCGATCGTGCTACCTTTGGCACGAGTTGAGACAGCAAGTAACCCAAACAAAACGGATCGTCTGTTTTCGGATGGCGAAATGCCAGCATAAAACGGATCTTACCCTCCTGAAACTGGCGATAGAGATCCACCAGAACTTCTACGTTGTCTGCTTCAATTTGGGTAATAGATGTTTGCCAGTTTATCCAACTGGGTAGCAACAGATGGACGACTCGTAGAAATAAGGGGTTAAACGCCGGCGGAATAAATTCTAAGGGTGCCTGTGCTTGATAAATTACATCTGCCAAGGTAGTTTTCTCCTAAAGTGATTGGGGACTGTGGATTGGGGACTAGTATTTTTTACTCAGGACTTTTTCAAGTAAATCTCCATGTACTTCTTACATAAAGAAGGATGAAAATCTCTCTTGTTTAGCCCCTAGCCCCTAACCTGTAAGTAAAAATGAAAAAGAAATAACACTGTGTACTTTGTACTTCATCCTTAATACTTCATACTTTAGTTGACATAGAAATTAGTGATTCTGGAAAGGAATTAAACGATGCGACTTTCACAAATGTTATTTGTTACACTGCGTGACGATCCAGCTGATGCTGAGATTCCCAGCCATAAATTATTACTCCGTGCAGGTTACATTCGTCGCATCGGTAGTGGTATCTATGCTTATCTCCCGTTAATGTGGCGGGTACTGCAAAAAGTTTCCCTGATTGTGCGGGAAGAAATGAACGCTACAGGCGCACAAGAATGTCTCCTACCACAATTACAACCTGCGGACTTCTGGAAGGAATCGGGACGCTGGGACACTTACACGAAAGCTGAGGGGATCATGTTTTCCCTAATTGACCGCCGGGAGCAACAATTAGGATTAGGCCCAACTCATGAAGAAGTAATCACAGCGATCGCTCGTGATATGATTCGCTCTTATCGCCAGCTACCACTACATCTCTACCAAATTCAAACTAAATTCCGCGATGAAATTCGTCCCCGCTTTGGTTTAATGCGCGGACGGGAATTTATCATGAAGGATGGCTACTCTTTCCACGCCGATGAAGCCAGCCTCAAAGAAACTTACCAGGATATGTATAAAGCCTACAGCAATATCCTGCGGCGTTCTGGTTTAGCTTTTCGGGCAGTGGAAGCTGATTCTGGTGCAATTGGTGGTTCTGGTTCCACAGAATTTATGATTTTGGCGGAAGCTGGTGAAGACGAAGTTCTCTACACTGAGGATGGTAAATACGCCGCTAACGTAGAAAAGGCTGTTTCTTTACCAATTGACGTCGAAACTTCACGGTTTACAACCTATGAAAAACGCGATACACCTGGAACAGAAACCATTGAAAAGGTCTGTCAACTCCTCAACTCTTCTCCCACTCAATTAGTGAAAAATGTCCTTTATCAAACAGTTTATGATAATGGTTTAACGGTGTTGCTTCTGGTAAGCATCCGAGGCGATCAGGAAGTTAATGAAGTCAAGTTGCAAAATGAATTGACCAAACTAGCTTCTGAATATGGCGCTAAAACTATTATTAGTTTGAATGTACCAAATGTAGAAGCCCAGCAAACATGGACAGCTAAATCTCTACCTTTAGGCTACATTGCGCCAGACATCACAGATGAGTATATTACCGCCAACAAGCAGATCCATCCCAAGTTTTTGCGCTTGGTAGATCAAACAGCCGTTGATTTAAAAAACTTTGTCACAGGTGCGAATGAAGCTGGCTATCACGTCGTTGGTGCTAATTGGGGTGAGCAATTTACATTGCCAAGTACAGTAGTAGATATACGTAAGGCAAGATCAGGCGATCGCGCCATCCACAACCCAGGACAAACTCTCTTCAGCGCTCGTGGAATCGAAGCAGGTCACATCTTCCAATTAGGCACTAAATATTCCCAAGCGATGGGTGCAACTTATACCAATCAACAGGGTGAAGAAAAGCCGCTATTTATGGGTTGTTTTGGCGTAGGTGTATCACGATTAGCGCAAGCTGCCGTAGAGCAATCTTACGATAAAGATGGGATTATTTGGCCAGTTGCGATCGCTCCTTATCACGCGATCGTCACAATCCCCAACATTAAGGATGCTCAACAAATCGAAATCGCCCAAAAACTTTACACAGAACTCAACTCTAGGGGAATTGAAACCCTACTAGATGACCGCGACGAACGGGCGGGAGTGAAATTTAAAGATGCGGATTTGATTGGCATCCCTTATAGAATTGTAACCGGGCGGGCGATCGCTAATGGCAAAGTTGAAGTTGTAGAAAGAGCCACCCGTAAATCTCAAGAAATAGTCATTGATGAAGTGACAACAACACTTCATAAGTGGATTACGGAAGCTATAGAGGGGAGTAGGGATTAGAAAATTTCCCATTTCCAACAAAGACTCACGAAAAACCTAACCCCCTTCCCGCGACGGGAAGAGGGAAAATTCAAAGTCTCTCTCCTCGAAGGAGAGAGATTTAGAGAGAGGTTTTCCAGACTCGATGAAAAGTCAGATTCCCCAGAGACGCGATTAATCGCGTCTTTCCAAAATTTACATAATTTGGTAGGTGACGGATTAGAAATAAAAATTCTAAAATTGAATTGGTAACTTACATAATTAAGAGGTATTAAGTCTCCTCTAGATTGTGGGAAACTCTCCACTTATAAGTATCGTCTTTAACCAGGCTGCTCCTCACATAACTACCATATCAGCCCTCAGTTAGGAAGGTTTTGAACATGAAAGACCAACAAGGATCTAATCGTATTTCTTCAGGCATAATTGCAGCGGTGTCAGCAGCGGTTGTAGCGGTGGGTGGCGGTGTAGCTTGGTTTACCACACAGTCCAGCAATACTCCCATACCATCAAACCCTTCTGGCCGCATTGATCAGCCAGCACAGCCATCAACTAGGCAGCCAGCTAATGAGCAAACCCCCAACGTTTATTGGCTAAGATCAAACAACAAAAATGTTACTTTGGTTCCCCAGCCTGTTAGAGTAGCTTCTATTCGACCCAACCAGCCTTTAGAAGCAGCTTTCCAGAGTTTGTTAGCAGGTCCAACAGAAGGGACAGATACAACAACCATCCCTAAAGGAACCAAGCTATTGGGGTTGAAAGCTGAAAATGATGAGGTTCACGTTAATTTATCTGAAGATTTTACCAGCGGTGGTGGTAGCACCTCAATGATGGGCCGTGTGGGACAAGTTGTTTACACTGCAACAACTTTAAATCCCAAAGCCAAAGTGTACATTGACGTGAACAGCAAACCGTTGGATGTTTTAGGTGGCGAGGGTGTAGAGTTACAACAACCGCTAACTCGTGAACAGTTTCAGAAAGATTATCCGCTTTAGTCATTGGTCATTAGTCATTAGTTTTGGACAAATGACAAATGACCTAACGTTTGCTATTTAACACACGAAAATTACGGGCTTGCTGCTCTAACCTTGTAGCGAGGCGATCGCAAACCCGATTACACAAATCAAAAATCATTTGATCTTCCACCCGGTAATAGGCGCAAGTTCCTTCACTGCGGCGGCTAAGAATACCTGCTTGCCACATTACCTTCAGGTGTTTTGACACATTTGCCTGAGAAGTCTGTGTTGCCTCTACCAACTCTTGCACGCATTTTTCTTCATCCCTTAATAAGTGTAGCAGCCGTAGGCGCATTGGCTCACTTAACAGGCTGAAGTATTCAGCTACTTGTTGCACCACTTCTGGTGGTAAAGGCAACGTTTGTTTCATCAGGGTTGACCCGCAAGGACTGAAAGTTTTAACAATGACTCACATCATATATACATTAATACTTAATCAGGGTTAATTCGCATCAAAGGTTGACCATATTCTACAGCGTCGCCATTTTCGAGAAGAATTTCCATCACCTGTCCAGAGACTTCGGCTTCGATTTCATTCATCAGCTTCATGGCTTCAATGATACAGACTGTTTGACCCTTACGGACGCGATCGCCCACTTCCACAAATGCCACTTCCCCAGGTGCAGGAGCGCGATAAAACGTTCCTACCATTGGGGAAGGCACTTCTACTAATCTCTGGTCAATGGTTGAGGGAGGATTTACTGACAACTGCATTTGTGTGCTAGTTCCAGTATTCTCAAATACACGAGATGTGGACACCTCTGTTAGCTGACTTCCGCTTACCTGGTTTCCCCCAGATGAACCCGATGTCAAGCCTGAACCTACCACACCGCCTAAAGTCCCTTGACCTACCGACAACATCGGATTGCTAATGCTCACAGCCTTACGGACTGTTAGCTCAAAATCATCGCTTTTGAGTATGACTTCTGCAATATCTGTTTGTGCGATAGTTGCCAATAGTTGGCGGATTTCATTAAAGTCCAATGGCACAGTTTTTATTACCTCGACCTATCCGTAAATTAGCATTTTAAGTGTGGCAGGGAATTAATCCCTATGTAGGGATTTCAATCGGGAGCAAGCATCCCCGTAGAGATGAAAGTTATTCCCTGCTGATATATTTATCTTCCTGAGTATCAACTTTGATACGTTCTCCTTGGGAAATAAATAAAGGAACCATCACAACTGCACCAGTTTCCAGAGTTGCTGGTTTTGAGCCACCTGTGGCGGTGTCACCTTTTAAACCTGGATCTGTTTGGACAATTTCTAGAACCACAGACTTAGGTAATTCTACTCCCAATACCTGTTCGCCCCACCGAATCACTTCGGCTTCCATACCTTCCTTAAGATACTTGACGCGATCGCCAATTTGCTGGCGAGTCAATCTGCCTTCTTCATAGGTTTCCATATCCATAAAGACAAACTCATCGCCTTCTTTATAGGTATGCTGCATCGTGCTTTTTTCTAAGGTGGCTTGTGGCACTGTTTCCCCTGCGCGGAACGTTTTTTCCATAACGCTCCCACTCTGGACATTTTTTAGCTTAGTTCGTACAAAGGCAGAACCTTTGCCTGGTTTGACGTGCAAGAATTCAAGCACTCGCCATACAGACCCATCCAATACAATTGAAACACCGGGTCGAAAGTCGTTACTGGAGATCATGAAACTTTCAAATTTTGGAAGACAATCGGCATTTATTGTACCCTTCTAGGGTCGTCATTGGGCATTTGTCATTAGTTTAGTGTCATTGTCATTAGTTATTTTTCCTCTGCCCTAGACCTCTGCTCCACTCATCACCTAACGTGGGAAGATTATTTATGGGTTACGTCCAGTCAACAATTCACTGCTGCATTTGAGTTATCCCATGCTTAACTTATTAAAATCCTGGCTGAAGAACAGCCTAATGGCAATACTGCTGATAACAATATTTTTAGGCATAACTACAGCTGGGTGGACTCCCTCCAGTAGCGCCGCACTCCCAGCAGGTAATGCAATTACCGACGGTAAGGCTTTGTTGCGGTATGCACTCCCGATAGATAACAAACCTGTGCGGCAACTACAAGGCAGCTTAGAGGACATCTCTGCCCAACTGCGGGCAAATCGACGTTGGGGTGCTATTTCCAAAGACATCAGCCAAGCATCCCGCATTCTCGATAAACCTTCCCAAATCTTAACAAGCGTTCCCGCAGAACGCCAACCCCAAGCTGAAGCTTGGATTACAGAGTTGAAAGCTGGGGTGGGTAAATTGCAAGAATTGGCGAACAGTAAAGATAAAGAACAAATACTGCAAGAGAGAAGTAAACTACTAAATCTTGTTACTGGGCTAGAAGATTCAATGGTGAAACAATTCCCCTTTGAAGTGCCTGCCCAGTACAGTAACCTGCCGCAACTTAAAGGTCGTGCCACTGTAGAAATTAAAACCAACAAAGGCGATTTAGCTCTTGTCGTAGACGGTTACAGCGCTCCTGTAACTGCTGGTAATTTTGTAGATTTGGTACAGAGGGGTTTTTATAATGGCTTAGAATTTACCCGTTCTGAAGAATCTTACTTTCTCCAAACTGGAGATCCTGCTGGGAAAGATGTGGGTTTCATTGACCCAAAAACTGGCAAATATCGTGCTATTCCCTTAGAAATCTTAGTTCAAGGAGATAAAGCACCTACTTATGGCATTACTCTAGAAGAAGCTGGTCGTTACGTTGATATGCCAGTTCTACCTTTTTCTGCCTTTGGTGCAGTAGTAATGGCTCGTCCTGAAAGTGAAGTAAATGGTGGTTCATCACAATTTTTCTTCTTTTTGTTTGAACCAGAACTCACCCCCGCCGGACGCAACCTATTGGATGGTCGCTATGCCGTTTTTGGCTATCTCACCGAAGGAAAAGAAGTTTTGGATAAACTGAAGGCTGGCGACAAAATTGAATCGGCAACTGTGGTTCAGGGAATAGAAAATCTGGTTCAGCCGCAAGCTGCATAAAAAGGAGCAGGGGGAGAATAATTCCTGTACAGACGCGATTAATCGCGTCTCCCCTGATTCAGATTTCCGGCGGTGAATATCTGATCAACTGCGTTCACGAAGTGTGCCGCAGGTATCGCTAATTCTGGAAAAGTCCGTGATACAATTTGTTGAGTTGTTGTAAAAACTGTTTCTTCGTACAATCCATGTTCCAGTAGTAACACGGAAACTTTTGTTTCCAGTGGGTCTACAATCCAATATTCAGGAACCTCTAACGCCGCATATTCTGATCGCTTATAGCGATAGTCCCGTTTAAGCGATTCTGGACTAACCACCTCAACAATTAATAACGGGGGTGACTCAAATACTGCTGAAGCATTCAACAATTCTCTAGCTTGCTCCAGTGTCACTACACACAGATCGGTCAACTTATATCTATTTCTACCCGTTCTCAGCCCACTTTCCCGAAAACACAGCCAAGTATAGTTACAACGTTTGATTTCTGCTTTCAAGGCAGTATCCAAAAAATCGACAATCAGGAAATGTTCAATAGTAGGTGGATTCATTAACTCTAGCTTCCCATCCACCAGTTCATAATGGAAATCGCTACCATCATCATAGGTTAAGTACTCCTCAAACGTAATGCTGGTTACTGGTGTTGTTACCATTCCAACTGACTCCTAGACAATACCCTTATCTTAAACAGTAAAGTAAATCATCAGTTTTCTTCGTAATTTTGCAACACGGAAAACCGATTGTGAACAGTGATTTATCTTCTCAACAGGTAAAAGACATTGGCGAACAAGGTCTTTTAGAAAGATTACAGCGCTTCTGTCCTCCAGAAATTATCGGTGATGATGCCGCAGTACTTGTGACTGCACCAGGGCAATCTTTGGTAGTGACTACAGATGTACTGGTTGATGGCGTGCATTTTAGCAACCTCACCACTTCCCCAGAAGATGCTGGTTGGCGAGCTGCTGCTGCCAATTTATCAGATTTAGCAGCAATGGGTGCTTCTCCATTGGGAATCACTGTCGGGTTGGGACTACCCGGTGAACTTAGGGTGAGTTGGGTTGAGCGATTGTACCAGGGAATCACAGAATGCCTGCAAAAATACAATACCTCAATTGTCGGGGGTGATATTGTGCGATCGCCTGTTACTACTCTGGCAATTACCGCTTTTGGTCAAGTTAACCCTAGTCAAATTATCCGCCGTTCTGCTGCTGTTGTTGGGGACGCGATCGTCGTTACAGGCGTTCATGGAGCCTCCCACGCAGGCTTAGAACTGCTATTGCATCCCCAACTAGGACAAAACCAAAACCTCAACAACGAAGAAAAGACGGCTCTAATCCGCGCACACCAACGCCCACAGCCACGATTAGATGTCTTACCAATCCTCTGGAAAATCTTAACTCCTAACTTCCAACTCTCCATTGCTGGTATGGATAGCAGCGATGGTTTAGCAGATGCGATTATTCAAATTTGCCGCGCCAGTGACGTTGGCGCTGTCTTAGAACACAGACAAATTCCTGTACCAAAAACTTTTAACCATTGGCTGACACCAGACCAAGCGCTAAAATATGCTCTATATGGTGGCGAAGACTTTGAATTAGTACTGTGCTTACCACAAGAATTAGCATCAGCCTTAGTGCAACATCTTGGAGAAGGTGCTGCGATCGCAGGCAGGATTACACCTGGCTCAACAGTACTATTGCACGACGAGCAAAAAAAATTCCCTGACCAAGTTCTGAATCTTAGCCAGGGATTTCAACATTTTGGTCAATAGTCCTACCCTGCGGGTACTCCGTTGGAGAACTCGTAAAGTAGCCGCTAGCGCGTCTATGTCATTTTTCTAATGACCAATGACCAATGACCAATGACCAATGACTAATTATTTTATTGCCACTTTTCAGCGACTAATTCTGCCAAATCCAAGACTCGTTGGCTGTAACCCCACTCGTTGTCATACCACGCCATAACTTTTACTAAGTCATTACCCAAGACCAAAGTCAAGTTTGCATCAACAATCGAAGAAGCATCACTACCTTGATAATCAGAAGATACTAGTTCTAGTTCGCTGTAGTCTAAAATACCTTTAAGTGAACCTTCGGCAGCATCTTTGAGAGCTTGGTTAACTTCTTCAGTAATAGTACGCTTCTCAACCTGAACTACGAAATCTACCATTGAGACGTTCGGGGTTGGTACGCGCAAGGCAACGCCATTTAGCTTGCCTTTAAGGTCTGGGATAACCAGCGCCACTGCTTTTGCTGCACCAGTAGAGGTGGGTACAATGTTTATTGCTGCTGCCCTCGCCCGTCGCAAATCCCGGTGAGAAGCGTCTAGCAAGCGCTGATCGCCTGTATAGCTGTGGGTGGTGGTCATCGTACCTTTGATGATGCCAAACTTATCGTTCAATACCTTGGCAATTGGTGCCAAGCAGTTGGTAGTACAGCTAGCATTACTGATAATGTGGTGTTTGTTGTGGTCATAGTCATGATGATTCACACCAACTACAAAAGTACCATCCTCGTTTTTACCAGGAGCGGTAATCAGAACTTTCTTGGCTCCGGCATTTACGTGCCTGAGCGCTCCTTCTTTACTAGTAAATACCCCAGTTGCTTCGATAATTAGGTCAATTCCCCAATCTTTCCAGGGCAAGTTTTCGGGGTTGCGATCGGATACGCACTTAATGGTCTTACCGTTGACGATGATAGAGTTATCGTCAGCACTAATCTCAGCACCTTTGATCTTGCCTAGCATTGAGTCATACTTCAGCAGGTGAGCATTGGTTCTAGGGTCTGAAGTGTCATTAATAGCGACAAGATCGATCCGACTATTCTCTCTACCCACCCAGCAACGCGCAAAGTTACGTCCAATCCGCCCGAAACCGTTGATTGCAACTCTAATCACAGTGTCTTGCCCTCTGTATTTATGCTTATATGTTGATATCGTTGACCCCAATCATATCGCAAAGGGGGGGGGCACTTTTAACCATAAAGTGTTAGATCAATAAAAAAACACATAATTTATTCAGATTTGTAAGAGTAGAGATTGTTGTTAGTGATATATGATCTGACCGATTCCGGGACTAAATAACGAATTGACTGGCGTTCGCGGCAAAATTTGCGAATTAGACTTGACGAAACTCCTACTAAAGGTATATTCAAGAGTTGCCAGTGAATGATCACAGACTCCTCCTTGAGTTGTTCCTCCACTTGCTTGCAGATTAATTTGCTTTGAGTTATAGTCTCACCACCTAGCTGTCGGGGTGCGATTAACCAATCACACATTTGTGCTAATTCGTGTCCCCGGTACCAACCGGGTAAGGTTTGGAAAGTATCCAAGCCCACAATCCAGTACCAGTGAGTATTTGGGTAACAAGCAGATAAGTCAATCAGGGTGTTAATGGCATAAGAAGTCCCAGAGCGATTAGTCTCCACTAGTGAGACAGTAAATGCTGGGTTATCTTTGATGGCCAATTGCAGCATTTGCCGACGATGCTCAAACAAAGCTGCTTCTTTGTGAGGAGGATTTAGGGATGGCACCCAAATTACCTTTTCAAGCGATACTTGATGCAAAGCTGTCTCGGCTACGAGCAGGTGTCCCCAATGAATTGGATCGAATGTGCCACCAAAAATTGCTAATTGCTGCATCCAGATAAGCCTGGGTTTTATGCAATTGAAAAATAGTTTCATTACCAATGTACTATTGTACTCAATTCACGCCTAGACTTGATGCAATTTCAAATTAGTTTCACTAAACAATGTATTATGTAGCCAACTCCAGTAAGCTAGCCAAAAATATGTATTTGACATTACAAGAATTTCTTTCCCGATGCGGCCAAAATTTTCAGAATAATCTTAAGAACAGTTCAGAAATAGCAAAAACCTCCAACAAAGGTAAAATCATTCTGAACCAGGAAAGCCAGAGCAGAAACATCATTTGGGCATCAAACATGAACATGATACAGGAGTAGTTACGGTAAAAATCAAATTCCTGTTATGATACGCGTGTCATTTGTGATTATGGTGTGGTGTGGTGTAAGAGGAGCAATAAATGACTAATTCTGTAGATTTTAGTGGTAGACCATTTCATTTCATTGGCATCGGTGGCATAGGTATGTCTGCTCTGGCATACGTTCTCGCAAAGCGTCAATTTCCAGTGTCAGGTTCGGATCTTCGTCCTAACCACATTACGCACAAGTTGGAATCTATCGGTGCTCATATTTTTGGTAAACAAGAGGCAAGCAATCTCGAATTCTTTCACCCTCAGGTATTAGCTAATCCAGTAGTATTAAATTCACAAGAACAATTACCTGCTGATACTAAGTCAAAATTGCCTCAAGTCATTTGTTCAACAGCAATTAACACTAATAATTTAGAATACAAAGCAGCGCTGGAATTAGGTTGTCCAGTTTTACATCGTTCAGATGTACTAGCAGCTTTAATTGCCGATTACTACAGTATTGCAGTGGCAGGAACACACGGCAAAACTACAACCAGTAGTATGATTGGCTATATGCTTCTGGAAGCAGGTCTAGACCCAACGATTTTAGTCGGTGGCGAAGTCAATGCTTGGGAAGGTAATGCTCGATTGGGACAAAGCCAATATTTGGTAGCCGAAGCAGATGAATCAGATGGTTCTCTGGTAAAACACGCTCCCGAAATTGGTATCATCACCAATATTGAACTCGATCACCCTGACCACTACGATACATTAGAAGAAGTCATTGACACCTTCCAGACATTTGCTAAGGGTTGTAAAACGTTAATAGGTAGCATTGACTGTGCGACAGTGCGCGATCGCTTGCAACCCACAATCAGCTACAGCTTACACTCAGATACCGACGCTGATTACACCGTCACTAATATTGATTATCGTGCTGATGGTACTACAGCTTTGGTTTGGGAAAGAGGCAAAGCTTTGGGCGTGTTGACGTTGCGTTTGCTCAGTCGGCACAATCTCAGCAATGCCCTAGCCGCAGTAGCTGTTGGTCGGGCTTTGGGCTTAGAATTTGGAGCAATTGCCAAAGGTATCGCCACCTTTGAAGGAGCAAGACGACGCTTTGAGTTCCGAGGTGAAGTCAATGGCATTACCTTCATTGATGACTATGCTCATCACCCTAGCGAGATTCGCGTTACTCTCGCCGCAGCACGTTTACAGGCAAGACCAGGGCAAAGAGTGGTTGCCATCTTCCAACCCCATCGCTATAGTCGTACACTGACCTTTTTAGAAGAATTTGCCGAGTCTTTTACCCATGCTGATTTGGTTGTGCTGACTGATATTTACAGTGCAGGCGAACCTAATTTAGGGCAAATTAGTGGTGAACGTCTAACGGCGGAAATTGCTAAACAGCATTCGCAGGTAGTTTATGAACCAACTTTACCCGCAGTGTGTGAGTACTTGCTACAAATACTACGCCCAGGAGACTTGGCGCTGTTTTTAGGGGCTGGAAACTTAAACCAGGTGATTCCTGAAATAATTACGACACTTTGTGAGCCGGCTAAAGCCACATCCTAAGTGGAGACTTTGCGAAGTTTTATTTCTGAGCAAAGCGCCCCTATAGCAACGGTTTCATCTGTGAATTCTATTACCGTATCTTTGCGGTAAATTAATGTAAAAATTTTACCAAAACAAAGTAAAGATGACCATTTCCCAGGCAGCTGGAAACGTCTGCACAGTTTCTGCTTTGAATACAAAGAAACAGCAAACAGCTAATTCAGTGGAAAGCGAAGTAATTTTCTTACCCAGTACTGATTGTGCGATCAAGTCCCAGGCTTCTTTGTCAGCGTTTACTTCCTATAGAGTTGGGGGAGCAGCTGATTTATACGTTGCCCCGCGAAACTTAGAAGCACTGCAAGCAAGTCTTAAATACGCAAAAGAACGTAATTTAAAGGTGACAACACTGGGAGCAGGTTCTAACTTGCTGGTGAGTGATGGGGGTATATCAGGCTTAGTCATTGCTACTCGTCATCTCCGCTTCAACCACTTTGACCCCCAAACCGGTCAATTAACCGTTGCTGCCGGAGAATCAATTCCCAGCTTGGCATGGACGGCAGCAGAATTAGGGTGGCAAGGATTGGAGTGGGCTGTTGGTATCCCCGGAACAGCCGGAGGGGCCGTGGTGATGAATGCAGGGGCACATAATAGTTGTATCGCAGATATGTTAGTTAGTGCCCAGGTACTTTCACCCGATGGTACGCTGGAAACTCTTACCCCGGAACAGTTAGGTTATAGCTATCGGACTTCATTATTGCAAGGTGGCGATCGCATAGTCACCCAAGCCACCTTACAGCTCGCGCCAGGTGCAGACCCAGCAAAAATTGTGGCAATCACCAAAGAACATAAAAAGCATCGCTTAAGCACTCAACCATACAACTTTCCCAGTTGTGGCAGTGTGTTTCGCAATCCCAAACCTTACAGTGCTGGCTGGTTAATTGAACAAACGGGTCTGAAAGGCTACCAAATCGGTGGCGCGCAAGTAGCACTACTCCATGCTAATTTTATCGTTAACCGTGGTGGGGCAAAAGCTAGTGATATCTTCTGTCTCATTCGCCATATCCAACATCAAGTACAAGAACGTTGGTCTATTAATTTAGAGCCAGAAGTCAAAATGCTCGGAGAGTTTCAAGGTGCTTGTTGAAACTTTCAATTCAAGAAGTAGGGGGAGCAGAGGAGCAATTGCAGTAAGTTTTTCCCCTCCGCACCTCTGCCTCCTGTGCCCAATGCCCAATACAATTATTGGAGAGGCTGCGCCAACAGCTTCTCTACGAGACGCTAAACGCTCAGTACAAGTGCCCCATGACGGCAGCTGCTCCACTTGGGGAAACCCCAAGACCGCACTCCCTCCCCCATGCCCCATTCTATGAAGCATTAATTATTGGTAAAAAAAGAGGCAAATTACTTACCGCATCTATAATTGAATTTGATTTGTTATTCAACGCACACGCGTACAAATAATTATGACAGGAAAAGGACAGGGATTCGGCTTTGGCTTAGGAAAAATGAAAGAATTAGCCGAAGCTTTTAAGAAAGCACAGCAAGTTCAAGAAGGTGCAAAGCGACTCCAAGAAGAATTGGAGCAAATGGAGATTCAAGGAGAATCTGGCGGTGGTCTTGTGAGGGTGATTGTCAGTGGGAACCAAGAACCCAAGCGGGTAGAAATTTCTCCAGATGCTTTAGCAGAAGGTGCAGAAGTACTTTCTGATCTTGTAACAGTGGCAATGAAAGAAGCCTACAACAAGTCCACAGCAACAATGCGGGAACGTATGGAAGAATTAACCAGTGGGTTGGAGTTACCTGGATTTTAGTCATTGGTCATTAGTCATTGGTCATTAGTCACTGGACAAAGGACAAATGACTATTGACAAAGGACAAAGTATATCTATGCCTTACAAGTTGCTGTTTGTCTGCTTAGGTAACATCTGCCGATCGCCCTCGGCAGAAAACATCATGAATCATCTAATTGAGCAGGCTGGCTTGAGCGAACACATCCTTTGTGACTCTGCTGGTACATCTAGTTATCACATTGGTAGCCCACCTGACAGACGCATGAGTGCAGCGGCTGCTACTAAGTTGGGAATTAAACTGCGTGGTCGAGCACGCCAGTTCCAAAAGTCAGACTTTCAAGACTTTGATTTGATTTTAGCTATGGATCGAGAAAATTATGAGAACATCCTCACTCTTGATCAAACTAAGCAATATCAGCATAAAGTGCGTTTGATGTGCGAGTTTTGTTCTCGACACACTCTAAAGGAAGTTCCAGATCCCTATTACGGTGGTCAAGAGGGATTTAATCAGGTTATTGATTTACTGATCGATGCTTGTGAAGGTCTGCTCACAAAAGTTAAAAGTGAAGAGTTATGAGTTAGGAGTTTTAATTCCTCACTCCTGTACAGACGCGATTAATCGCGTCTCTCCTCCTAACTTTTATTCCACTAAACCATGCTTCATCGCAAAACGGACTAATTCCGCGCGGTTGCTGGTTGAGGTTTTTCTCAATAAACTGCTAACGTACTTTTCCACGGTTCGAGGACTTAGGTGTAGCTGATGACCCATTTCGGCATTAGAAAGACCATGAGTCAATAACTCTAAGACTTCCTGTTCTCTATGAGTTAGGGTTGAGTGCAGATGGGATTTCTGAATTTGAGTGGACAGAGAGTTATGGGCATCCTCCGCTTTTGTCAAGCCGGAAATGCCCAAACTGTCTTTATGAGAAAAACGATATTCTGATTGGATAATTTGCGATCGCTCCAAAAGATTGCGGATTGCTGCTGCTAACTCTTCCAGTTCAAAAGGCTTGGGTAAATATAAATCGCACCCTGACTGGTAGCCCAGAATTCTTTCTTGGGTCTTAATGCGTGCCGTTAATAAAATTACAGGCAATAAACGAAACACTGGTTGTTGACGCACCCGGCGCACCAGTTCATAGCCATTCATCCGTGGCATAACAATATCCGTGACAATCAAATCAGGATGATACTCATCCACCATAAACAAAGCCTCTTGACCGTCATTAGCCGTGATCACTGAGTAGCCAGACAGTTCAAGATAGTCGCTAACAGACAGACGAGTGCCCAAATCATCATCCACTACAAGGATCGTCAAGGGCATGGATAATACATCCCTAGCATTTTTTTACTTAGAAATTTGCTTCTATGTACTCCGTTAGTGAACACAGACAATAATAGTGTTCTTATGTCTCATACTATGACAGGATTACCAGCTAATGACTGCTCTCAGGGTTTATTTATAAAGAAAATCTTAAATCATTAGGAAGGTTAACGAAGTGTAACCACCTTAGACTCCCTGTGCTTATGAGGGATAGAGAGCTTTGTAATTTTGTAACAACTCATCATCATTAGCGTCATACCAATTCTTTGTCAGGACTTATGCAAAAAGGGAGTGAAAATCTTGATTTTCTGTAGGGGGAATTTATGTAAACGCAAAGAAGCAAGTTACGCGGAGTCTTTCGGAGAGAAGCGGCTTCCCACAGGGTATTGCCTCTACTTGATGTGTAAGTCCTATTTGTGAAACTGCACAAAATCAGGCTTGGTGAGACAAGTTGCTCAAGCAACTTGTTCTATGAAACCTCAGAGGTAATCGCTATCAGCTAACTTAAAATTGCCAGAAAACCTTAATTGTGAACTTAGAAAAGCTAAATTAGTGATATACAGTTCACCATTTATAGCGGTTCTAAGATACACCCTATAATTCACAAGCCAATCCAAATAATTTTTTAGTTACATTTAAAGCACACAAAATTATCAATGAGCGACAAGAACGAAGGTTACAAAGTTATTTGCGACAACCGTCAAGCCCGTTATTTGTATGAAATTCTAGAAACTTACGAAGCTGGAATTGAGTTGACAGGAACAGAGGTGAAGTCGATTCGTGCGGGTAAAGTCAATCTCCAAGATGGCTATGCTTTGCTTCGCAATGGCGAAGCATGGTTGATTAATGTGCATATCTCGCCTTACAACGCTAGTGGACAATATTTTAATCATGAACCACGGCGTACACGCAAGCTACTATTGCATCGCCAAGAACTCCGTAAGCTAATTGGCAAAGTCGAACAGCAGGGTTTAACTTTAATCCCTTTGAAAATGTATCTTAAACGAGGCTGGCTAAAAGTGAGTATAGCCCTTGGCAAAGGTAAAAAGCTCCACGATAAACGAGAAGACCTGAAACGACGCCAAGATCAGCGTGACATTCAACGGGCTATGAAAAGCTATTGAGGATCGGTTTGCTAAACTACCACAGTAAGAGTGAGAAACTGATTGCTGTGAAAATTATGTTGTATGTCTACAGCGTGAGTTCTGAAAATGCCTAGTTTATAGCCGCAGATTGATTTTGTTAAGGTTGAAACTCGATACAGTGGTGAGTAACTTCGGATGGCATCAGGAATTTTCAGATTTATGAAAAGTAATTTCATTACATTTGTTGGGGCTGGCGTTCTCAGCTTGAGTATGGGAATTTTACCCTTAACTCTATCTGCACAAGCTCAGACAACTAATGACTCCGGGGCCACTACTGCTCCAACAACGACCACTAATGAGCGCAACGATTTTAATTGGGGTTGGCTAGGATTAATTGGTCTATTCGGTCTAGCTGGGTTGGCTGGTAAAAAGCGCGCTAACGAACCTGTAGCTTATCGCGACCCTAATGCCCCAAGTGGCACTACCTACAGAGATTAAACAATTCAAAATTTAAAAGTTGTCAGTTGTTCAGTAAGACAACAACTGACAACTTATTGATGTTAGTTTATTGCTGGTTCTGAATTAGTTGAACTTGTCTGGTTTTGAGCTAAAGGTGTCCAATAGCTGGCAATTAAGGCAACGATCAGCCACCAGAGGGTATTGACTTCAGGACGATACCAGACAGTATCTACAGTGCCGTGAGCTAGCATACCCAACAAAATAGCGATCGCTCCTATTAACCAAAATCCCTCTACACTTCTGATTTGTCGCAACCGTCGCACTTGCAAAAGTGCCGTATTAAATGTGACAATTATTAGCCAGAGAAAGCAGGCTAAACCAACAAAGCCAGTTTCTACAGTCACTTCAAACAATATTGAATAGGCGCTCAAAGCAGTGTAACGAGGGCGTTGATAGAGGGGATAAACTTTATTAAAAGAGTTGTGACCAGCCCCAATGCCGAAAATCGGGCGATCGCGAATCATTTCAAAAACAGCATCCCACACATTGCGGCGAAAATTATTACTGCTATCCTTACGGTCGGCAAAAATACTGAATACTCGCAACCGCACTGGCTCTACAAATATCACTGCTAGCACCAATACGCCGATCAAACCTCCTAAAACAATCGGTATTGACCAAGTACGCCAAAAACGAGGCATTTCCACGCTTTTCCAATAAACTAATAATGCCATCACAGCTAAAACTGCCACCACTAGTCCAATCCAACCACCACGACTAAAAGTCAGAATCAGACAAGAACTATTGACAATTAGCATCGTTAATGCAAGGGCTTTCTTAGGCCAGCTTTGCCAAGCAAAAATTGCCACTAAGCTAAAAATTACTGCTGGTAAGAGGTATCCAGCCAATAAGTTGGGATTGCCTAAATAACTGTAGACTCTTGTAGTCTTAGACATAGGAGATTCTGGATCAACCCAAGTTGCCAGTGCTGTAGCTCCAAAAAACCATTGCCGCAACCCGTATACACTAACAATTAACGATACGTGCAGATAAAGGATGATAATCCAAGAACGCAGGCGAGGCGACCTTAATACCCTGGCACAAAGGGTAAATAGTAGCAAATACAAGGTCAACGTTCCCAAGTCGTTAAGTGCCGCTTTTTTCACTGGTGATAATGCTGTTGCGACTGCGGCAACTCCCCAGTAGAGCAATACCAGCAAATGAATCGGAGTGACTGACGAGACATTTGCTGATGTTACTTCATCAGATAAAGTCAACAACAGCCAAAATCCGACACAAGCCACCAGCAAAAAACCCACCAATGTACTCGAAGCAAAAGGTGCTAGAGCATATATTAAGCTGAGTAAAGCCGCTGCGATCGCATCTCCCCACTGGAGCAAGACGCTAGTTTGCCGCCAAGAACTTAGCAGCCCCACCAGAGAGCGGTGTACATAACTGGTGGCAAGATATTCTTTGAGCGGTAAAGATGATAGAGTAAATCGTTGCCAGACTAAATTCATAAAAAACATTGCGATCAATTAGCCTGCCGACGCAGAACTTGGAATTGATCATAATGCCTATAGCTATAAAAAGGTAATAACAGAAATTGCACATCGCGTAATGGCGCTCTTATTCCTAGCCATCAGACAATAGGAAGTTAAGATAGTTCTTCATATACTTAGTAAAGCTTGACGTAAAATGGTGGCGAATTGAGGGTTGAAATTTAAAGGCATAGGTAAGCGCAGAAGCACATAGAGAATTCGCTACGAACTAATGAAATCTAGATAGAAAATACGTCTTTCCCAATCTCCATTACCCCTTATCCCCAGAGGGAACCCCACCTTCCCCAATCCCCACGATTAGACATCGCTAATTGCTTGTGAGGAAGTCGCTAGTTGCAATGGCAAAGAAAGCACATAACGATATCCTGATTCTGGTGAACCTTGAATCAAAATATGTCCACCATGCAATTCTGCCAGTTGACAACTTAGTAATAGACCTAAGCTTTCACGAGAAAGACTTTCATGTGATTTAGCTAAATTTATGCCTGAACTAGTAGCAAAGAAATTTAAGTGGGAATCACTCAAGTTTTTGGAATTTTCCACTGCTATTGATGAAGTATCTAGTTGCTCTTGTCTTTCTGTATGAGTATTGTAAGTTGCTAGCTCACCTGTAAGCTCCAGCAGTGACAAAGAATTGAGACGGAAGTAAGGATCTACCTCTGTTATGCCATCCCCTAACCAGGGATGGGAAACCCAAATAGTAATGTTGAGCGTATCTTCTTTGTAAGAAACATGAATACGAACAATGCTACCTGTAGCCGAAAGTTGAATCACACTGAAAACCAGATGATAAAGCATTTGCCGCACCTTGTCTTTATCTAAAGGCCAAATGCGACTGCGTCCCGGTTCTATAGACAGGCGAATATCTTGTTCGCGGCGATTAGCTACTTCTTCTAGGGTATTGATAGCTTGTTGGCATAGCATTTCAATATCCACGGGAGCTAGATTTAGCACAGTTGAGTTTTCATCCATAGCTCCTAGTTCGGTAATTTCGTTTACTAGGGAAAGTAAGTACCTACCACTGTGTTGGATAATTTCCAAATATTCTCTCTGCTTAGTCGTCAAAGGCCCATAAATCTCACGTCCTAAAACACTAGCCATACCGAGTACAGATGTTAACGGCGTGCGTAACTCCTGAGTTAGCTGACTCAAAAGTTCTAGCTTCAGTTGCTTAGTAGAAACAGAGTCGCTATCTTGAGTGGATGCAGTGATTTTAATCTCAGTGTTTCGTTCCTCATTGAGTGAAAATATCGGAACGTTCTTGGGAGCGCTTGATTCGAGTTTCCCTTGCAGGAGTCGGTTACGTTCAAATTCACTCATGCTCCAACGAGCGATGATTTGTAAAAACTCAATGTCTCGGGGTGTAAAATTGCGTGGGACTAAATCCATCACCGCTAATGCACCCAAACAATTTCCCTCAGCATCAATCAGTGGCGCTCCTAAGTAAGCACGAATACCATAATCTTGCACCAACTTGCTGCTAACAAGTATTGGGTCGGTAAGTTTATGTGTATCATTAATTTCAAATATTTGAAAACTCTCTACTACCTGAGTGCAAAAGGATTCCCGGCGTAGTAGTTGGCGGCTTTGTGCCAAATGATTCATTAATCCCAGCCTAGATAAGCCTACCGCCGACTTGAACCAATGGCGTTCTTGATCTACAAATCCCAATATGGAAATTGGTGCTTCCAAAAAGCGGGCGGCAGTCTGTGTGGCTTCTTCAAAAACCGGAATCGTTTCTGGTTGCCGCAAACCTAAATCGGATAAAGCTTTGAGGCGTTGCTGTTCTCTTGATTCATGAGAATCCCAACCATCCTTTAGGGCAAATAATTTGTTTTCAGGCTCTATCATTGCCACTGTTACCTTAATAATTTCTCGATTCTGTAATTGATCCAAGTCCTATTTCTAGGTTATCAATTGCTATTTTTAAGCATTCCCTAATTTTGCCTCTGACAAACAAATTTAGGGCAAAAATTTTTTCTCCCTTCCATTAAGCCAAGATGTGGTGTCCGCTAGTTACTAGTTACTGGTGCTGAATGTTCTTTATTTAGCACTGGTGTAGTCTTTATTGGTTGAGATTTTGCAATCAGACTGCGTTAGATTTGGATTCAGCCAGGGTAAGCTAATGCTAAGGATACAATACAAAGGGGCTGTGATTCTTTATGTATACAAGGGAAAATTTTTATTGGAACATTCAAAGTAAATTTACTTAAAAAAATAGATGTTAGTGTAATTAAATATAGACATTTTACTGATAACAGCTACCACCCAGAGATGATAATCCTAGTGCAGGATGACCTAAATAGTCCAACCATATCTCTACGGATTAGCAAGCTACCAAATTATTGAAAAGCCCAGTTTCTGAACTTTTTGAATTTTGAGAGAAGTTGGAGTGGCGGCTTCAGAGAAGTCTGATGGCAACTTCGGGCGCTCAAATTAAGAGAGCGTGATTTTGAATTAACCATAACCGACTAAATAGTTGATCTAAGCCTTTATCCAATAGATTAAATCTATTACAATTTCATGCCGAAAATTGTACAAGGTTTTCTATTTTTTCCATATGAGGAACATTTTTTGAGGACGATTGGTAATGAATAAAATGACTATTAGAGTTCCTTTTGTAGACCTAAAGTTACAACATGAACCAATTCAAACGCAATTGCAAGATGCAATCCAATCTGTATTGGAACGGGGAGATTTTATTTTAGGGCAAGCACTTTCAGATTTTGAAGCAGCATTTGCGGCAGTATCTGGTACAGCTTATGGAGTTGGTGTGGCATCAGGAACAGATGCGATCGCTCTGGGATTACAAGCGTGTAATATTGGTGCTGGTGATGAAGTGATTTTACCAGCAAATACTTTTATCGCCACCTTAATTGGGGTACTACGTGCTGGCGCTAAACCAATTTTGGTAGATTGCGATCGCCAAACTGCTTTAATTGATTTAAGAGAAGCAGCAAAGGCAATTACGCCTCAAACCAAAGCAATCATCCCTGTGCATCTCTATGGTCAGATGGTATCACCACGCGATTTAGTGAACTTTGCCGATACCTACAAACTACTCATTTTTGAAGATGCCGCCCAAGCACATCTCGCCCAAAGAGACGGATATTACGCTGGTTCAATAGGAATAGCAGCAGCTTTTAGTTTCTATCCCAGCAAAAATTTGGGAGCATTTGGGGATGGGGGAATGCTGCTGACACCAGATTCAGATGTAGCCCAGAAAATGGTGCGCTTGCGAAATTATGGTGCATCGCAAAAGTATTTTCATACTGAACCAGGTACGAATAGCCGCTTGGATACTTTACAAGCAGCAATTTTGCACAAAAAACTCCCATATTTGCCACAGTGGAATCGCGATCGCCTGACTATTGCCCAGCAGTATGATAATGAACTAGCACCCTTGGCAACTGCTGGAATTATCCCTATAGAAAATCAAAGTGATACAGGACATGTTTATCATCTTTATGTGATTAAAGTAGATGATTCTTGCCCAATAGAACGCCAGCAACTCCAGGAAAAACTCACAACGGCGGGAATACAAACTGGCATTCACTATCCAATTCCTTGTCATCTCCAGCCAGCATTCACCAACTTAGGCTATCAACCGGGAGATTTTCCCCAAGCAGAAAAGTTGTCAAAGCAAATATTATCATTACCGATGTATCCTGGTTTGAGTAGTAGCCAAGTTAAAGAAGTTGTAGCAGCGATCGCCAATGCAGTCTCAACAAATTATCAGGCAGATAATCTATCTCCTGCTGACCTTGGCAGCGTGGTAGCCTAAAGTTAATTCATACTTAATGTGCATCTAACAATTAGATATTTGTCATTTGTGCTTTATCTAAAACTAATGACCAATACAACTCTTGGAGAGGCTGCGCCAACGACTACGCTTAGTACAAGTGACCAATGACCAATGACTAATAACCAAAGTTTTTGAATTACTTAAAATCATGGCACTCCAGCAACAGGTTAAAAATATAAACGCATCAGGCTTGTTAAATATAGCTATTTTAGGCGTTTTGCTGCTGCTTTATGCTCCGATATTGCTACACTGGTTGGATGGTTGGCTGCACAAAAATATCAGTACAGAACACGAATATTTCAGCCACGGAATTATTGGTCTACCATTTGCGGCTTATCTGGGCTGGATGAACCGGAAAAAGTGGAGACGTTTGCCAAATACCATCAATCCTTTAGGCGCTGTTTTATTGTTATTAGGGGCAGTTTTTTATCTTAGCGGTGTTACAGAGTGGGTTAACCTTTCCTTGCCCGTTATATTGATAGGATTATGCTTGTGGTTTAAGGGAATAGCAGGTTTGCGATTACAAGGATTCCCCTTACTACTAGTATTTTTAGCAACCCCAACAGCATTACCATATCTCATTGCTCCCTATACCATGCCTCTGCAAAGCTTCATCGCTGGCACAGCAGGTTTCATACTGAATCAATTTGGTATGGAAGTAACCGTAGATGAGATCAATCTTTACGTGGGAGGACGGATTGTAGAAGTTGCTCCCTATTGTGCAGGGTTGAAAATGTTGTTTACTACTGTCTACGTGGGCTTGATGCTGCTTTATTGGACAGATGCTTTGTCTTCACGGCGGACAACTATATCGTTTTTATCTCTTGCTGCGATCGTTAGTATTACTGCCAATATCATTCGTAATACTTTACTGACTTTCTTTCACGGCACGGGTCAAGAAGCGGCTTTTAAATGGCTGCATGAGGGTTGGGGTGGCGATCTCTACTCTGCTTGTATGCTGGTGTCACTAGTGCCCTTACTAAATTGGATTAATACCTATTTTTCAGCATCTCTAGAAACTGAGCAAGAAGCAGAAAGTTAGAACCATTGGCCATTGGGCATTGGGAAAGAGGAGGCAGGAGGAGGCAGAAGTTCTGTAATTTTGAATTGATTTCTCTCTCATCTCCCTAGTACAGACGCGATTAATCGCGTCTCTCCAACTCCCTTAATTTTTCATCACTTATACGTAAGTCCTAAAT
Source organism: Nostoc sp. (assembly GCF_036918245.1). GTDB lineage: Bacteria > Cyanobacteriota > Cyanobacteriia > Cyanobacteriales > Nostocaceae > Nostoc. The sequence goes on along the minus strand of NZ_JBALEF010000097.1, from coordinate 57,488 downwards.
ATTACTGAACTCACAATGTGATTTTATAAAGTAAAATTTTGCCTAAGTATTGCAAATTTTACTGATGATTTCCTTCTCTAAATTTTTCAAGGAAAACCAATTGACTCAGGTAGCAGCACTTTTGTTATTGCTACTGCTGCTAGCAATGGCAGGGGTTCCCGGATATCTGACAGGACACTGGCAATGGAAACAGCCGCCCCCTGTTCCTACCCTGCACGAATTAAAACAGATCCGCAAAACTGGGTTAACCCTTCCTGGTTGGCAAACGATTGAACAAGCAGAACAGCAAATTGGCGAACATAATTGGTCTTTGCAGGTAATTAAAAAAGAAGGTTCCGAATCCCAAGCAATCCTGCTTTTGTTGCCGCAAAATGGGCCTATGGATCAACCAGAGGTAGAGTGGACAGACGTTAACGGCTGGGGAAGGTCACGCTGGGGAAAGTGGGATGTAGCTCAATCTCGTTCTGCGGAATTTACTGTGAAACCATCTGCAAAGTTGGCTTCTAATGTCGAAACTAAAGTAGAAGCTAGGTTTTTTCGCGCCTCCACACCACAGCAAACCTTCGCTGTTTTGCAATGGTATGCGATGCCAGACGGCGGAAATCCATCACCTTTTCACTGGTTCTTGGCAGATCAACTCGCACAGTGGCGCAAGCAACGAACTCCTTGGGTTGGCGTCAGCATTCTGATTCCAATGGAACCTTTAGGGCAAGTAGAAACATCTTGGTCTTTAGCCCAGTCTATTGGGGAAACAGTGCAAGCTGCATTAATGGCAGGCCCTCTGTAGAGTCTGTTATAGATGCACTTGTGCAGAGATTTATCAAGAGTATCTCTATAAATTGTGTCAGGCTGAAACTCACCTAAAATGATGTTAACAATATGAAGTTAGAAATTAAATTTAGCAAAATTATTCTCTTTCTCTTGGTAAATACTTGTAGATAAAAAAGATATCTAAGGCATTTTTAGAGTAAAATAACCACTCGGCGCTACTAATTTATATATCAATATTTTCTGCACCGATGTTCATAGATCCCAGTTATTATATGCGTGGATTCAGCGCCCTGTGTTTTGTCAGTCTTCAAGTAGGAGTTTTCTTAACAACACCTATCCAACTTGTTGTTGCCCAGCCTTTTCCATCTCAAGGACAATCACCAGGGCAATTCCCCTCACCTATACCAGGTAATGAAGTTGTACCTCCAGGTGCAAATGAAGAAATTTCCCCGCAACTCAGCCGCTACCTCTTGGGGCCAGGAGATGCAATTGGTGTTGTGCTTCAGCGTCCTCCTGGTCCATACCGTTTAGGCATAGGAGATGGAATTAGCGTTTCGGTTCAGCGCTTTCCAGATTTGAGCTTTCAAGCTTTAATCAATCCAGAAGGTAATATTGCGGTGCCGTTATTGGGAACAGTTTCTTTACAAGGTTTAACTTTGGAAGAAGCTCAAGAAAAAATTCGCTTGGGTTTAAATCGTTATGTAGTTGATCCAGTAATAGTTTTAGCCTTAGCAACGCAGCGTCAAGACCTCAGTTTTCAAGCTGTAATTAGTCCAGAAGGCAACATCATCGTGCCGCAAGTGGGAACGGTGTCATTAAAAGGTTTAACCTTGGAAGAAGCTCAAGAAAAAATTCGCCTGGGCTTGAGTCGCTTTTTCCCAGATCCAATCGTGGTAGTATCCTTGGCAGGAACGCGACCGGTTCAAGTTACTATTAGTGGGGAAATATTTCGACCAGGAATTTATCCGATTAATTCACCAACACCCCGCGTTGCCGATGCTTTGCTAATATCTGGTGGTTCAACGTTGAATGCAGACCTGCGACAGGTGCAAGTACGCCGGAAGTTAATCGATGGTTCTGTGATTTCACAAACTATTGACTTATATGCAGCACTGCAAAATGGCGGTTCAATCCCGAATTTACGCTTGCAAGACGGAGATGCGATACTCGTGCCCCGTCGTGAAGTTGGTAATGAGGATGGTTATGACCGCAATTTAGTAGCACGTTCATCCTTGGCCACACCACAGATTAGAGTCCGAGTTTTAAACTACGCTGCGGGTGGTCTTTCCATTCAAGCACTGCCTAACGGCAGTACATTTGTAGATGCTTTGGGAGGTGTAAATCTAGACACTGCTAATCTGAGAGATATCGCTCTGGTTCGCTTTGATTCGGAACGAGGCAAAGCTGTTACCCAAAAACTTGATGCTAAAAAAGCTCTAGGCGGTGATGCGTCGCAAAATGTAGCACTTCAGGATAATGATGTTATTGTTGTTGGTCGGAACCTCATTGGTAGAATTACTAATTTCCTGACCACGATTACCCAACCTTTCTTCAATGTTCAATCCTTTCTCCGGTTTTTTGACAACGTCGGTGGTAGATAAATTAGTAACATTAAAAGAAGGATGCAAGCTGAAAATAGTTTGGACTGTAGGAAGCCACATCTCTAACTTATCTTTGAATTCATTAATGGAAAAATCTTAAAGATATAAACTGATATATACAGTAGGAAGTTGATAGCATCCTTTTATCAAAGCCACTATCTTTAGTTTGGTGCTTCCTAAATTTTGAATTTTGAATTTTAAATTTTGAATTGGAGCGAAGCGACCATGACCCCACCAATTGTTAAACGCTATCTGATTGCTTTTGATAAATATAAGTGGATTGGACTAGCTAGTTTTGCTTTAGTTGTCGCCGGGTCAACTGTGGTAGCTATGCAACCAGAGCCACCTACTAACTATATAGCATCTGGGGCACTTACTTATAGTGGCCCGCCAGTTTCTTTCTCTGCAACTGGTAATGAAATCCAACAGCAAGGAAAGGAACTAAATGAGGAAGTTTTACTATCAAACCAGATAATTGCAGGTGTGGCAGAGAAAGTTGGTGTCAAACCGAAACAACTCGGTACAAGTCTTGCCCTTTCTCTACCTAAAAAAAATGTTAAGAGTGGAGAATTAGAATCTTCTACCTTTGAATTGAAATATGTAGATAGTGACGCCAAACGAGCTATACAGGTCTTGACAGAATTGATGCAAGCAATGATCAAGTTGAGTAGTGACATCAATACTGGGCGATTACAAGCAATTATTCAAAAGATTAACGATCGCACACCACAAGCTAAACGGGAATTGCAAATTGCTGAAAAGAAGCTGGAACAGTACGATCGCGTAGAGCGAACAGCAATATTAGCAGCAGAGAATGGCAGCTTGTTAAGCGCCATTACTGCCAGCCAAAATCTACAACGGCAAATTCAATTAACTATTTCTGGGGTTGATGGTCAAGTTCGCAGTTTACAAAATAAGTTAGGCTTAACAGTCGGACAGGCTTATGTTTCTTCTGCTTTGAGTGCCGATCCAATTATTGGTAACTTACGAGCGCAAATTTATCAAAGTGAATCGCAAATCGCTGTACTCAGAAAAGATTTACGGCCGGAACACCCAACGATGGTGCAGTTAATGCGTCAGAAACAAGCTGCTGAGGAATTACTACAACAACGTGCTGCTGAGGTTTTAGGTGGTGGTGGGACGGCGTCTCCGCTTCAGGGTAGCGTTGCAGGTATTCGTACTCAAAGCAGCTTAGATCCAACACGCCAGCAATTGGCAAACCAAATGGTGTCTTTACAAACCCAATGGGAGACACTGCAACAACAACTAGCTCAAGAAATCCAACAAGAAGCGCGACTACGGCGAGAGTATTCTCTGATACCCAATAAGCAATTAGAGCGATCGCGTTTAGAACAGGAGGTTGGACTCAAAAAAGGCATCTATGACCAAATGCAGGCGAAACTGACCGATGCGAAAACCGCAGAGGCAGAAACTACTAGCAGCCTCAGCATTGCCAGACGCCCCGCAGTCATTGTCGATCCCAAACCTCCGAAGAGTGTGCCTATTACCCTTGCTGTGGGCGGTTTCTTAGGTGTATTGGTTGGTGGCGGAGTGATATTTTTGTTGGGAGCATTGGAAGGGACTTTCAAAACCAGGGAGGATATTCGCGAGAGCCTCAAGCAACGAGAAGTGGCACTGTTGGGAGAATTGCCTTTAATGCCAGTTGATGATTTGGAGCCAGATGCTGTACCGGTAGTATTTTCCCAAGATTCTCCTTATTTAGAATTTTATGAGAAATTCCGTAGTAATATGCGCCGGATTGGTGGTAAAAACTTAAAGGTAGTATTGATTACTAGCACCAGTAGCCTAGAGGGTAAAACGGCAAGTGCTTATAATTTGGGTATTGCTTCAGCCCGTGCTGGTAAAAGAACCTTGATTATCGAAACAGATTTGCGATCGCCTTCCCGTTGTGCATCCTTGAAAGTAATTCCTGATCCTGAGGCCACTATTGAACCCCTGCGTTATTACGCTAATTTGAGTGAATGTATTCGTTTAGTTCCTGATGTAGCAAATTTATACATTCTTCCCAGTCCTGGCCCAGTGCGGCAATCCGCTGCTATTCTTGAATCCAGCGAAATGCGGCGGCTGATAGAAGATGTCCGCGAACGATTTGATTTAGTCATTTTAGATACTAGCCCTCTCAGCATATCCAATGACCCTTTATTAATTCAACCCTACAGCGATGGGATCATATTAGTGGCGCGACCAAACTATACGCAAGAGAATATGCTAGCTGAAGCTATCGATCAATTGGTTGAATCTGAACTGGGGTTATTGGGAGCAATTATTAATGGTGCTGATATTATCGTTTCTGTACCTGAAGAAGTTGCAAAATCATCAACATTTTCATCTGAAGAAGTTTCAGCGAGTGCTAACAAAAACTAATAGTTTTCAAATGTGGAAATTCTAACCCAGAGGATATGCAGAGAATTGAAAGGTAGCTATTTTTTTTGCTACGAGTTTCAGGAAATGCTGTATTTAGTCGCGCCGAAACAAGCCAAATAGGGGAGCAAGAATTACCCCAAACACAAAACCACCGATGTGCGCCCAGTAGGCAACTCCACCAGTTTGCACGGTCATATTAGCGGCTGTTTGTAGAGTAGCAAGACCGGATATCACATTTTGCACAACGAAAAGTCCAATTATTACTAGTGCTGGAACTCTGATTGTAGTGATGAAAATCCCCAAAAATATTAAAGTCATGACTTGAGCATGGGGAAAGCGGATAATGTACGCACCCAAAACCCCAGAAATTGCACCACTTGCCCCCAATGAAGGAATGTCAGAATTCATCCCAATAAACCATTGGCACAAGGCAGCTAAAGCACCACACGCCAAATAAAAAATCAGATATTTCGCATGACCCAATCGATCTTCAATATTGTTGCCAAAAACCCAGAGAAACACCATATTCGATATTAAGTGCCACCAACCGCCATGTAAGAATTGTGACGTAAATAACGTTATCCACTCTGCACTCAAATTGGTGGTTAACTGTTGAGGCACTACCGCATACTCACCTAAAAACTGACTCAATTGTGGATGTGATAGGCTCACCTCGTGAATAAAAACTAAAATATTCATGCCAATTAACCCGTAGGTGAAATACGGGGTGATTCGCGTCGGATTTTCATCGTAGAGGGGAAACACAGGTGTTTTTCCTAAATTATTGACTAACTGCAATATAGCTTGTAAGGCTAGCAGTTGCGAAGGTTAGGCAATTTCACCTATTAAATCAATTAGCATAATTGAGGGTAACACGATATTATAAAAAATTACTTGTACCAAGATTCTTCCTGGGATTTATCGCTAAATAAACCCAACAGTGGGCCAAGAATTGCCCCAAAGATAAACCCGCCTGCATGGGCCCAGTAGGCAATACCACCATTTTCCATACCGATGTTGGTACGTGCTTCGAGGCCGGCAAGTCCGTAGAAAGCTTGTTCGAGAAACCAGAATCCTAAAAAGAAATATGCGGGGACACGGAAAGTTGGGAAGAAAAATCCTAAAGGTACGACGCCGAGAACTTCAGCGTTGGGAAAGCGGAGAATGTATGCACCCATGACACCTGCGATCGCACCACTCGCACCCAAAGAAGGAATGCTAGAATCTTGAGCGAAGAACCACTGTGTCAAGGATGCCAAAATACCGCAAGATAAATAAAACAGTAAATATTTAGCATGACCTAACTTATCTTCAACGTTGTTACCAAAAATCCAGAGAAACAACATATTCCCGGCTAAGTGCAAGAAACCACCGTGCAAAAATTGTGAAGTAATCAAAGTTGCCCATTCTGGCACTGGTTGATGTACAGAGATGCCTCCAAAGCTTAAAGTCAGTTCTCGTGGAACTACAGCCGCAAGGTGTAAAAATCCATTTAATGCTTGTGGAGGAAGACTTGCTTCATAAAGAAAAGCGAGGACATTGACAGCAATCAGCCCATAAGTTACATAAGGCGTGATTGTTGTTGGATTATTATCTCTAATGGGAACCACGAGCGTTTTTTCCTGATTTTAAGACAGCAATTTTACAATACTGAATTTTGTAAGTAGTTTCTTCTACCTCGTGGATGGATCTCAGCTTAATATTTGAGATTTATTGTAGGAACGCTGCTGCTGTAAAAATTGCAACCGAGAAACGCGACTTCAACCATCTTCGCAATAACCAACTCCAAATTTCACAGGGCATTGCTGCTGGCTTTAAAGATATTGAAGGCAGCCTAGACCAACTTCATCAGCAGATCGTTGAAATTAAGGCATGGTTGATCCCAATCAAGGCACTGTTCACAGTGACTAGTCACTGGGGATTCAGATTAAGGTCATAAGTTAATAACCATAAATAGACTATTTTAGTTACTTTTTTGAAATTAAATGGTGACAAATAAACTTATCGCCGATCATTTTTGCCGAGTTTAAATACCTATCCCACAACCATTTTTATTACTACTCAACTGGGATGTATCTGAATATGAGCATCAGAAAAACATAAATAAAGATTAATATCTTAATAGCTATATATAAATGAATAGTTAAATAATCTTAGGATAAATAAAAATAGCTGGGATTTGCATCGGCAGTTGTACTTGTTGGATAGAGTGATGCAGATACTTTCTAAACCTAGAATAACAATTTTTTAGCTGGTCGTGGCAGGCATCGTGAGTCGGTGACTGCTGAGAAACCTTGCGCTTGAACATGAAGGAAGCAACAATGAGTAGCAATCTAGCCATCAAACTCCGCTCTGGAACTCAACAAGCCCACACATCAGCGGAAAATGTGGCATTCATGAAATGTTTTTTGCAAGGAGTTGTGGATAGAGGCTGCTTCGCCAAGTTCTTAAGCAACTTGTATTACGTCTACAGCGAACTAGAAGCGGCATTAGAGAGCCATGTAGAGCATCCTGTGATTAGTGCAGTTTACTTTCCTGAACTTAATCGCCAATCCTCACTCGAAAAAGACATGGTGTTCTATTATGGGGATAATTGGAGAGAGCAAGTTATGGTCTCACCTGCTGCCCAAAGCTATATTAACCGCATTCAGGAAATTTCTGCTAGTGAACCAGCCTTACTGCTAGGTCATGCCTACACTCGCTACATGGGCGATCTTTCTGGGGGTCAAATGCTACAAAAAGTTGCTCAGTCAGCCCTGAAGCTTTCTGGCTATGAAGGCACATCCTTTTACAACTTTGAGCAAATTCCTGACAAAAAGGCATTTAAGGATAAGTATCGTCAGGCATTAAATGCATTACCAGTTGATGATATAACAGCAGAACGGATTGTTGCAGAAGCTAATAATGCCTTTGGGTTCAATTTAAACATGGCTCAAGAGTTAGAGGGAAGCTTAATTAAAGCACTTGGTCAAGTTCTCTTTAATAGCCTCACTCGTTCTCAGAATTCAGGTAGCACTGAAATAGCTGCGGCTAATTAATTTTGTCATTTGTCATTTGTCATTGGTTATTTCCCACTCATCGCCCTACTCCCTAGAGACGTGATTAATCATCGCGTCTCTAGCTACTCCCTTCATTCATTGGAAAGCAACTTAATGGTTTTTCTATTACCTGATGTCAAGTTTGATCTGGATTTGATTCAAAAGTACGACACTCGCGCACCTAGATATACCAGTTACCCGCCCGCTACAGAGTTAAGCGAAACATTCACTGAAACTGATTTTAAGGCCGCGATCGCAGCATCGAATCAACGCAAAACCCCTCTTTCTTTATATTTCCATATCCCTTTTTGCCAAAGTGCTTGCTACTTCTGCGGCTGTAATACAGTAATTTCCAACAACAAGAATATTGCTAAACCTTACGTGGAGTCTTTGGTTCAAGACATTAAAAACACCGCAGCTTTAATCGACCCAGATAGAAAAGTGCTGCAAATCCACTGGGGAGGTGGTACTCCTAATTACTTGGAGCCTCACCAAGTAGAATTTTTATGGAAAAACATCAATCGCTATTTCAACATCGATCCCCAAGCAGAAATCTCAATTGAGATTAATCCCCGCTATATCGATAAAAACTACATTTTCTTTCTGAAACAGATTGGATTTAACCGTATTAGTTTTGGCATTCAGGATTTTAATCGCCAAGTTCAAGTAGCTGTCAATCGTGTCCAGCCAGAAGAAATGCTTTTTGATGTCATGAATTGGATCAAAGAAGCTAAGTTTGAAAGTGTGAATGTAGACTTAATTTATGGTTTACCTTATCAAACACGTGAGACATTTCAAGAGACGCTGAAAAAGACGATTGAATTAGATCCTGACCGAATTGTCGTCTTTAACTTTGCTTATGTCCCGTGGCTAAAACCGACGCAAAAAAATATTCCTCAAGAGGCGCTACCTCCAGCAGAGGAAAAGTTAGAGATTCTGAAAATGACCATTGAAGAATTGACGAATAACCAATATCTATTTATTGGGATGGATCATTTTGCTAAAACTAATGACGAATTAGCGATCGCTCAACGTAATGGCACTCTCAAACGCAATTTTCAGGGCTACACTACCCACGCTGAGACAGAATTATTTGGTTTTGGTGCAACATCCATCAGTATGTTAGAAGATGCTTATGCCCAAAACCACAAGGAGTTAAAGGATTATTATCAGACATTTGCAGCAGGTACTTTACCTATTAGTAAAGGTATCAAACTCACTCAGAATGATATCATCAGACGGGATGTGATTATGGGTATTATGTCTCATTTTCAGCTTTACAAGCAAGATGTTGAAAACAAATATCATATCAGTTTTGATGAATATTTCTTTGAGGAACTAGAGGCATTAAAACCACTAGAAGCCGATGGTCTAGTCAGTTTATCAAAAAATCAGATCCAGATTACCGACATCGGTAGATTACTAGTAAGAAACATTGCTGTTATCTTTGATACTTATACAAGAACGCGAGAGACAAAATTCTCCCGCGCTATTTGATATCGCTTCTGTAAATCTTTACTACATCTTATCCCCTCAATCTACCTTAGAAATAAAAGTTGAGGGGATATTATTAAGCCCATAGCAATCCGATTTTATTTTTGAACTTATTTGTGTGGTGCATGAAGGGCAGCGCAAGCGTGATAGGCAGTCAAAAGGCAATTTAAATAAACTTGTTAAATAAAAAATGTGCAAAAAGCTTGGTTAATTATTGATATAGATAAGTAATGATGAATTATAACGAAATTATTCAAAAATTTTAAAATAAAAATTTTTAATGTATCCCCAAAAAGTTAGAGATAAACTTTATGTCTTAAGATAGAGATAAAAGAGAATAAATGAATTAATCAATTAATATTTAGTTTTGCAGAAAATAATTATATGTGTAATAATATGTTTTTAACAACTTTTAACTTAAATATGCAAAATAATTGCGTTTAATATTACAATGTAAAAATGGCAATTCTCATCTAATTTGGATGTAAATCATTTTGTATAACTTTTGGATTTAGCATTTACCCCATCTGGTAGAAAGAAATTGGAATTAGAATTGATAGCTTAGATATAAGTAAGATTGTTGAGGCGGTTATGAGTATTATTGCTTGAATAGTTTTAGGACTTTTGGCAGGTGCGATTGCTAAAGCTATTTATCCTGGCTATCAAGGTGATGGAATTCTCTCCACAATGATTTTGGGTATCATTGGTACTTTCGTCGGTGGAAGTCTGTTTACCTTGCTACGAACAGGAACTCTGCAAATTACTTCGGCTGGCGCTGGTTTAACTCTACCCTGGTATTATAGTAGCTGTGCTTGGTGCAATTGTTGCTATTTATCTATGGGGATTAATTAGAAGAAGCAGGAATGCCTAATCGCTAATTGACAGTTATCAACACTGACTTAACCACTTTATTTTATCGGTCTTTTAGTTCACCAATTTGAGAAGCTATTAAAGGTTAGACTAGCTCTTTTGGGAAAAACTAAGAGACAGTAAAATAGCCGATCCTTTGTGTAACATCATAACTTTGGGAAGTGTAAATCTATGTTTTTTCACAAGAAAGAGCTTATTCATGCAGTTAACATTAGTGAACCAAACCCTCGTTTTGCTCAGTTACTTTTAGAGCAGTTTGGCGGAGCTACTGGAGAACTTAGTGCAGCACTTCAATATTGGGTACAATCATTCCATGTCGAAAATGCTGGCATTAAAGACATGCTCCAAGACATTGCGATCGAGGAATTCGGCCATTTAGAAATGGTTGGGAAGCTTATCGAAGGTCATACCAAAAATGTTGATCAAACAGAGGCTTATAAAAGTACTCTCTTTGCAATTCGAGGGGTTGGGCCTCATTTTCTAGATAGTCAAGGTAATGCTTGGACTGCAAATTACTTGAATGAAGGTGGAGATGTAGTGCGTGATTTAAGAGCTAACCTTGCAGCCGAAGCTGGCGCTCGTCAGACTTACGAAGAATTGATTAAGTTGGCAACCGATAAAGGAACCCAAGAGACTTTAGTCCATCTGTTAACACGAGAAATTTCTCATACCCAGATGTTTATGAAAGCTCTAGATTCGCTAGGTAAGTTGACAGATCCATTCTTTGGTAATGTTAAGCCAGATGAAACTGTTGCTCTCTACTACAACCTATCTACAGACGGAGATGGTAAAGATGAGCGTGGGCCTTGGAATTCTGAGCCTACGTTCAAATACGTTGCTAATCCGCTAGAAAGCCACTCTTAATTGCATAGGTTGCAGTTAGAATACAGGTTGATTTTGAGCAAAGAGATTTTTGGTAGATTCTGAACAACTCCCAATAAACTGGTGGGCAAATAGCCTACCTCTTTAGAAAATGTTGGGCTGTTTAGCTCCAATTAGTAAGCAAAAAAATCCCGACTTTTCTAAGAGGTCGGGATTTTTCTTTACAGCAGTTTTCATATAAACCGCACCTGTCGTAGGGGCGCAAGGCCTTGCCCCCCTACCGCCTGGTCTATTTACCTGAAAATAGCTGTAAGTATTTGGGTATTACACTTAATTGAAGATAGCTATAGCTATTAAATATTCAGCGACACTGAGACAGTTAGAGCGATCGCTGCTTCAATTTCTACCTCGACATTTCTGACTTCAAAAATTAATTCAATTCAAAATCAAAACTCAGAATCAGGAGATTGACTTGTGATTGTCAACGCTACGCCAACTGGTTGGGAAGTTATTTATCATCGTGCCCATGCTTTATTAGCAGCTGAACTAGCGGGACAATGGCAACGTAAAAATGCGCCAGTAAGATTATATGAAACGGTAGCTGCAATTTCCCATCATGATGACTTAGAAAAAGAGTGGGAAGAAGATATTCTGACTGAAGCGGGTGCGCCAAAGGACTTCACCCTTGAGTCAAATCCCGATGTAGATGCTGGTGCCGATAAATTGGCTAATTTGGCAAAGAATGCCCTTTACCGTGGACGATGGGTGGCTCTATTAATTTCTATGCACATCAGCCGTTTAAATGAGCCAAGCCGGGGTAAGTCTTCAAAATTAGACAAACTTTTAGACGAGCAACTTCAAAACCAGCAACGTTGGCGTAAAGAACTGGGCATCAAAAAGGAGGAAGTTGATGCAGCCTATGCATTTATGCAATGGTGCGATCGCCTTTCGCTTATTCTCTGTCAGCAAGAATTACCTGACGATGAGCGGTTTTTAGAAATTAGCAAGGGCCCTGAAGGTAAGCGCTATGACATCATGCAGCGCAGTGATAACTTGGTTGTTGTCAAACCCTGGCCCTTCCAGGACGATAAATTCACGGTCAACGTCGAAGCCTGCGACCTCTCCCAAGTGAAATTTGAGAGCAGCACTGAATTATCTCAAGTACTACAAGAAGCCCCGATCAAGGTACTAGAGTGGACATTTGTTAAGAGTTAGATGCATACAGCTTACAGCTATTTAGCTGAAAATTGCTGTAAGAAAACTAGGTTATGCGATCGCACTCTTCTATCAAATTCCTACTTATTTTTGTAATGGCGATCTCAGTAACGACTATTTTAGGGGGTCATGCTGTAGATATAACCCAAGCTGCTGAGACACAAGAAGTAGCGATCGTATTTAGTGCCAAGGGCGTGAGAGCAGTTTTAATTATTTTAACTTTTATCTAAAGATGTACTGTTAAGACAGATTATTATTACTTATGATAGTTCCTTTAAATCATTGTGATCAGTGAAAGTAAATATACTTAATCACTGAGGTTCAAAGCATGGACTCAACAGGTAAGGTTCAAACTGTGGACTCGTCCTGGTCTCTTCCACTGCTGTTGAAAGAGTATGCAATGAGCCGAGTAACTGTCTACTTTTATAGCGATAGATGGGTTCCAATTAAATATTGTTCTTTGGAAAAGGCAATTTTGCTTCACCATAAGGCAAATTTAGAAGGCAAAGAAATTTTGTTATTTCCTGCTAATGTAGACCCTAATGAATTCTCAAACTCTTTTAACTGAAATGCATTGAGGTAGACTATTTTTCAAACATCTTGGCAACAAATTAATCAGCCATAGAGGCGTACATATATATGTACGTCTCTACTTGTAAATGGGATTAAATATTCGTGCTAACTTGAAAGCAAAAGGTGTGGCAATCGCCAGATAAGATAATCAAACCAAACCAGAACGCAATGCAACGACTGCTGCTTGCACGCGATCGTCCACTGCTAATTTATTCATAATCCCGCGGACGTGAGTTTTGATGGTGTTAGGACTGAGATAGAGTTTTTGGGCAATCTCTGGGTTACTCAAGCCGTCTACCATCAGCTTTAACACTTCTAACTCGCGCCCAGATAAGTTGGCAGTGTTGGTGGTGGGTGAAGGCGGTTTGAGATTATCAATTACTCGCCGTGCAATTTGGGGATCGAGATAGGCTGCACCATCAACTGCGGCTGCGATCGCACTTAACAATCTTTCCACACTTGCACCTTTTATACAATACGCATCTGCACCGCTAGATAGTGCCGCAATAATTTCTGTCTCCGTTTGATGAGATGTCAACATCACCACATGAGTTGCTGGCAGCGCCGCCTTAATTTGCTGTGTTGCGGCAATGCCATCCAATCGCGGCAATCCAATATCCATAACCACCAAATCAGGTTTCAGTTGCAGTGCTGCTTGAACTCCTAAATAACCATCTTCAGCTTGTCCAACAATCTCCAACTGAGGATGAGCCATTAACGATTGCTCTAATCCCAGTTGCATCATCGGATCGTCTTCGACAATTAACACACGCAATGGCGGAGCATTGACGGGTAAATTTAAGGGATAGTGAGTATCTAAAGACATTTTTATTAATTAAGAGTCATTTGTCCTTTGCTTTTTTTGCTTGCCAATGACCAATGACCAATTGACCAATGACCAACTTATTTTATTCTTCCACGCGATACCCTAACTCTGCTAAACTAATCCGCGACTGTCGCCATTTTGGCTGAACTTTCACAAACAATTCAAGGTAAACTTTACCAGCGATTAACTTTTGGATTTGTTCGCGGGCTTCACTACCAATTGCTTTGAGCATTGCTCCACCTTTGCCGATGAGTATGCCTTTTTGGGAATCACGCTCGACGTTGATGGTAGCAAGTACACGGGTAATGCTGGGAGTTTCTTCTACTAGGTCAATAGCGATCGCAACTGAATGGGGTACTTCTTCACGAGTCAATAATAAAATTTGTTCTCGGATTAATTCACCCATAATAAAGCGTTCTGGCTGGTCAGTTACCAAGTCTGGAGGATAATATAATGGCCCAATTTCTAAATGTTCAATTAATAATTCTTGAAGTTGCGGTAATCCTGTACTAGTCTTGGCAGAAAATTTCACGATTTCCCATTCATGAGACTGGGCCATCTGAGCGTAACTATCATCTAGAAACTGAGAATCAGCCGGTTGTTGGTCGGTTTTGTTCACACCCAGAATTACTGGTGTTTTGCTGCGACTAAGCAATTCGGCAATGTAGCGATCGCCTGCTCCACAAGCCACAGATCCATCTACCACAAATAACACTACATCTACCGATTCAATCGCAATTTTGGCATTTTGCACCAATACTTCGCCCAATTGATGATGGGGCTTATGAATTCCTGGCGTATCTACAAATATTAACTGCGCTTCTGGTGTAGTTAATACACCGCGTAAACGGTTGCGTGTAGTCTGTGCTACTGGTGATGTAATGGCAATTTTTTGTCCTACTAATTGATTCATTAAAGTAGATTTACCGACATTTGGACGACCAACAATGCCGATAAAACCTGATTTAAATTCAGGAGGAGCCTGGGGGATTGTTACTTCTCCTGACAAAGAGAAAGTGTAATTTTCAATACTAGTCACCTTTGGCTCCACCCTCATATTTTATAGCTGGGATAACTTGGTTTTTTCTTAGACACAAAACGAGCATAAAATTACCCTGGCATTTTTAGGGATTGCTTTTGCCGAGGTTTAATCTACTACTGGCTCTACACTTATATTTTACAGCTGAGATAACCTTAGTTGTAGAATTCAGGAGTCAGAATTCAGTAGTTAGAATATTAAAAAAATTAAACTCCAAGTTTACCTCATTTCATCGGTAATCATCCCAAACCTAGATAAATTCTGACTTCTGGCTCAGAAATTGCTGAATTCTTAGACTTAGTTTTGTTTTTAGATACAAAACAAACATAAAATTACTTTGGCATTGACAGGGAGAACTTTTGCTTAGGTTTAATCTGCTGCTAACTTGGGCTTAAGTTTCATCGACTACTTAATATATACATTTGGATCAAAATGTCAATAAAAGATGTGGGAGAACCCAAACGCATAGGAATTCTTACGAGTGGAGGTGATTGTTCTGGCTTAAATGCTGTGATTAGGGCTGTAGTAAATTGTGCTGTAAATACTTACGGCTGGGAGGTTTTAGGAATTCGTCAAGCGACTCTAGGATTAATGGCGCGTCCGCCACAATTCACCAAGCTGGAAGTTGATCGAGTTGACTCGTTGTTAACTGCGGGTGGCACAATGTTGGGGACAACCAATAAAGGCGACCCTTTTGCCTTTCCAATGGCGGATGGAAGTTTATGCGATCGCTCCGAAGAAATCATTGCAGGTTATCATCAACTAGGTTTAGACGCTTTGATTGGTGTTGGTGGCGATGGTAGCTTGGCAATTTTACGTCGCCTCGCTCAACAAGGCGGTATTAATCTAGTAGGTATTCCCAAAACTATTGATAACGATATTGGCGTTACCGAACACGCTATCGGTTTTGATACAGCAGTAAATATTGCCACGGAAGCACTAGATCGGTTACATTTTACTGCTGCAAGTCATAGCCGAGTCATGATTTTGGAAGTAATGGGGCGTGATGCCGGACACATAGCAATAGCTGCGGGAATTGCAGGGGGAGCAAATGTAATTTTAATTCCCGAAATCCCTTACACAATTGAGCATATTTGCCACAAAATCAAAGAACGCCAAGATAAAGGCAAAAATTATTGTTTGATAATTGTTTCCGAAGCAGTTCGTACCCAAGGCGGCGAAAATGTGACGATTACAAATCGCTTAGGTCAATCTCGATACGGAGGAATTGGCGAATATTTAGCCGATGAAATTATTCAGCATATTGATGTAGAAACGCGAGTCACCGTTTTAGGACACATTCAACGGGGTGGAACTGCTTCACCACTGGATAGATTAGTTGCAACCGCCTTTGGCGTAGCGGCGGTTAATCTAATTGCCGAAGGTAAATACGATCGCATGGTGACATGGCAAAATCGCCAAGTATTAAGTGTACCAATTACAGAAGCGATCGCTCAATACAGCGCCGTCGATCCCAGTGGTACTTTAGTTAAAACTGCTCGTGGTATGAGTATTTATTTGGGAGACTAAAGTGAGTGAAGAGTGCTGAGTGAGGAATGAGGAGTGAGAAGTTAAAAAACTCTAAACTCCTAATGACAAATGACAAATGACTAACTAATGCCGTGTGCAACTTTATCTTAAACCTAACCCCCAACCCCTTCCCTTGTAGGGAAGGGGAGCAAGAATCAAAGCCTCTCTCCGTTTC
Source organism: Nostoc sp. (assembly GCF_036918245.1). Taxonomy (GTDB): domain Bacteria; phylum Cyanobacteriota; class Cyanobacteriia; order Cyanobacteriales; family Nostocaceae; genus Nostoc. The sequence goes on along the minus strand of NZ_JBALEF010000097.1, from coordinate 41,149 downwards.
GGGGAGAGGTTTGGAGAGGGGTTCCAAAAATAAGTCGCACATCGCATTAACTAATAATTCCCAATACAAATTCGCCTTCATTGACAGCTTGATTAGTTGCGACATCATAAACTAATCCATCTTGTTGAGCGCAGACATCAATTACACTCGGTAACTTACCTACTTTATTAAAACTGAGAATTTGATACAATTTTTCTCCAGCTTTTACAAAACTACCTAATTCGATTCTGGATTGAATCATACCACCTGCGATCGCATAATATTTCTTCCGATTGCTACTAGATGCAAAACTCATTTTATGGGTTTTTGTGTCCTCTGATAAATTAGGAATTTGCAGTACACCTTTTCGGGCTAAATAACTTTTCACACCCCGTACACCTTTAGCAACTGAATCAGGGTTCATTTGCATTCCTGTTCCCAACTCCAGTGTCCAAGCTTCCACATCAAACTTGATTTCTCTACCAAACTCTTTAAAACAAGCTTCCAGTGCTAACCAAGGTTTGATAAAAGCTTCATCAAAAGCATCACCATCATATTTATTAAGCAAGATTCCAAAATCAAGTAGGAAGTATTTTGCACTGTCTTCTCGATGTTGGAAGTAATAAAGGTAGTCTAACGCTTGATTTGTAGAACTATGTAAATCAATTAAGTAGTCTGCATCTAAACTCAGATTTTGTAGCTTATAGCCAAAAAGCTCAGTGTATGGCACTGCACTAGGAGAATTAATTTTTTCTAAAATCTTCGCAAATTGTTGCTTAATTATAGTTAAATAATTTTGTCGAACGACCTTTATATCAATATGAAGTTGAGATTTAGTAAAAGCTACTAAATCATCAGCTTCTTTCTCGTAATCCCAAAATATGCGATTCCAGTCTTTTGCTTCGTAAATGCAATATCGTCCAGGAGAAAAATGATGAGCGCGTTCATTCGTCCCCATTGGATTACAAACGGGAACCAGCCAAATTTCTCCAGCTAAATCTGTATCATTTATTGTTAATAAAAACTCAATTAGCCGGTGAATAACGGCATTGCCAGCGATTTCTGCACCGTGGAGATTAGATTGAATGTAAACCTTTTTACCAGGTTGAGCGCCGATGAATTTGTATAGTTGTAAGTAGAGGCGATCGCCCGAAGCCATTTGACGTAATACAATGCTTTCAATAACTGGCAGCATGAAATAACTCGGTGATGATTTGAGTAAATTATCGCTGTATGTGTACTGAATTAAAAGCCTAACCCAATAGAATTTGCTGATTTCATTTGCGTAATCAGCTAACCTCTGCGTGAATGACTAGGATAAGGTAGCATCACATTAACTAGTGTTGGCGGTAGCTATGGCGCAGAATTGGTTGCGGATTACGCATCAAGACGACAAAATCCAACTTTCTTGGCAACGCGGATATGAAAGTCCTCGTTTTGCGTCAGAAGTCGCCTTCCAGCAACCCTTCGATAAAGAAAACGCGGCTGAGTTGCGCTGGTATTTAGAAGATTATCTGAAGTTCCCTTACGGGATTTTTCCAGATAACGCTGTAAAAATCGAACAAAAATTACAGCATTGGGGACAACAGCTATTTGAGCTAGTATTTCGCAGTACAGAGAAAGGAAGAGAGTTTTTTCAGGAAGCGACACGGGAAGGGCTAGATAACTGTGAACTAGGCATCATTTCCGATAACGCCAACGTGCTGAATTTGCCTTGGGAGTTGCTATATTCACCCGACTATCAATTTCTTGCACCTTCACTGGCGGGGATGTATCGCAGTCTCAGCAGTCAGGGCGTAAAAGCACCATTGCCAGCGATGCCCAATGACCAACTGAATATTTTACTAGTTATTGCCCGCCCTTACGATGAGCAAGACGTTGGGTTTAAAACCATTGCTCGTCCTTTGCTGGCGGCGCTGCAACCGATACGACAGCGAGTCAATCTTAAGGTATTGCGTCCCCCTAGCTTGAAAGCATTTGAAGCAGAACTGCAAGCGAATAAGGGTTTTTATCATATCGTCCATTTTGATGGACATGGGAATTTTGACAGCGAAACACAGGGAGTTTTAGTCTTTGAGGATGAACAGGGAAATGAGCAAGCTGTCAGTGCTAGGGAAATTGCCCAATATTTAACAGATTGTCGCGTGCCTATTTTTGTGCTGAATGCTTGCAAGTCTGGACAAGTAGGGGAAGAAGCTTTTTCTTCTGTGGCGGGACAGTTGGTGAAATTGGGGGCAAAGGCTGTGGTAGCGATGGCGTATTCAGTTTACGCCAAAGGTGCAGAACACTTTATTGGGCGGTTGTATGGGGAATTAGTCAGGGGAGAATGTATCGCCGCATTTAAAGATGCAGACACCTGTGCAGTTAATTGAGGCGTTGCGGCGGGGGTTGGATGCTTTTCAGGGTGCAGAGGAGGAGGGTAGAGATAAGTCGTTAACGGTGTCGTTGGATTATTCTTTTGCGAAGTTGTCGGAACGTACACGCCAACATTTACCATTTTTGGCGTTGTTTTCTGAGAGGGTTTATGCTTATTGGCTTAGTATTTTCTTAGCAAATCCAGATAGTGACTATGGACAGATATACAGAGATATTTTTGGCGAAAATGTGCAAGCTAGGGATTGGCAATTGATTCTTGACGAGGCAACAGAAACAGGCATATTAGAACATCTAGGTTCAACAGTTTATATAATTCACCCTGCATTACCTTGGTATCTGCGCCAACGCCTAAATGACCAAAGCACTCAAGCAGCCATTCTGGAACTTGAAAAAAATTTACTGGTTTTTTATACTGCATTGGCAGAACACTATGATGAACAGCTAATTAGCAATGCTGACAGTACTAGCGTGATGTTGCGAATAGAAGAACCGAATTTTTTAAAAAACCTACGCTTTGCTGAACAACAGAAGGATTGGCGTAATGTTCAGTTAATTTTGACGGTCTTGGGAGAGATATATAAGCGATGGGGCCGTAAACAAGAATTTAACTCACTGCGGCAGAGAGCATTTAAGCAGATCGGCATAAACTTGAAACAGGTAAAGGAAAAAGGTAACGCAGCCTTTGATCTGTGGATGTATTTGCGTAACAACGAAGCTAATGAAGCTTTGGCTATTAATGACTTGGAAAGAGCAAGAGCAATATATCAAGAAATTTTAGATGAATTGACAGCATTAAAAAATTCTTCCGTAAATGACGGTATCGCAACTTTAAATAATAATTTAGCAGGTGTAGCTGTCGGGCTAGGAGATTTGGCTGCAGCGACTGTTGCTTACGAAAGAGCATTGAATATTAGGGAAGAATCTGGAGATTTTTACAAAGCGGCTGGTATTTATTTAAATTTGAGTAGGATTACCCAATTGCAAAAGCAATTCCAGAAAGCAATAGATTATTCACAACAAGCTTTAAGAATATACGAAGATGCTAAAGATTTATACAAAACAGCAGATGCATACTATCAAATGGGTGAAATAGCACGAGAGCAGCGATCATACCGTGAAGCTATTATTTTTTCTGAAAAAGCCCTAAATATTTATGAAAATTCTGGAGATTTACATCAGGCTGCGGCTGTATATCATCAACTGGGAAGCATTATATATTTACAAGGACAGTTTGCGGAAGCAAGCAATTATTACAAGAAAGCCTTGAAGATTTACGAAGATGCAAAAGATTGGTATAACGCAGCCGATGAATATCTGCAACTAGGTCAGGTAGCTCAAATCAGACAGAAGTATGATGATGCTTTTGCCTATTACAAAAAAGCATTAATAGTTTTTGAAAATGCAAAAAACTCGGATAAAGCTGCTACTGTCTATCATCAATTAGCTATTCTAGCACAACGCCAACATCTGTTTAAGGAAGCAATTGATTATTCTCAAAAATCTCTGAAAATTAGAGAAGAGAGACAGGAATGGTACAAAGCTTCGGATGACTATTATTTGTTGGGAATGCTAGCACAGGTGCAAGAAAACTTTGAGGTTGCGTTTAACTATTATAAAAAAGCATTTGAAATTTTTCAACAATTTGAAGATTGGTATAAAATTCCATTAGCATTGATGAGCTTGGGCAATATTGCAGAAGACCAATCAGGTTCGACTGAAGCAGTGAAACTTTATGTGCAAGCCTTAATTAGAGATTTGCAGCATTACAAAGAGTGGGTTGACTTGCTGATTAACTACTTAGCCCGTATGCTCCAGCAGTTAGGAGAAAACCAGTTTCAAGACATTTGGCGCGAGGCGACGGGTGAAGAGTGCGCTGGAGAGGTGCGCGAGGCAATTTGGACAGCGCGAGATAGGCTAGAAACAGAGTCGTAGGGTGCAGTGCAAGATTTATTGCCAATGTCAAATCATTCATAAGTTTTATTTAAGCATTGCTAGCGATCGCATAAGCTTTTGTCAAAAAGTTGTAATGTTAAGGCTTAATGTCGTAACCTTAAGCCTTAATCTTATAATGCTGGTGATTAATGCTGTAACCTTAAGGCTTAATGTCGTAACCTTAAGGCTTAATGTCGTAACTTTAAGGCTTAATGTCGTAACCTTAAGACTTAATGTCGTAACCTTAAGACTTAATGTTGTAATGTTGGTGACGACAAGACATTCACTTATAACTGCGATCGTTGATTCAAGTACTATTTTGCAGCCAGTTCCATCCTTGGAAACTTTTACTGAGTCACAGCCAGAGAAGCCGAAAAGACAAACAAAAATCAAAGCTTTGCAAGGCTGGTTTGAAAAAACACAACTTACGCCTTCTGATTTTGACCCAGACCAAGCCAGATGGGAAGCTTTAAAGGAGAAACATAATCTGTAAAATTGCCTGAAATATTATTTAATTATATATAGATGAGGAAAACCAATATGCAAGCCTACAAGCTAAACGCAACAATTGATGAATCCGGTAATTTAATTATTAACGAACCTCTGAATATTGCTCCAGGAACGGTAGAAGTGATTATTTTGCAACCAGTTCCATCCTTGGAAAGTTCTAGAGAAAATCAAACTCAGTCCCAGCCTGAAAAGCAAAAAAGAATAGTGGAATGCTCTATACCCATTTTGAAAGAGTGGTTGGAAAGTACAGAGCCGACTCCTTCAGATTTTGACCCTAACCAAGCCAAATGGGAATATTTGAAGGAGAAACATAATCTGTGAGAGTCTTGCTAGACACTAATATAATTTTGTATTTTGCTCTTGAACGCCATCCCTTTTACAGCAATACTATACAAGTATTCTCATTTATTTATCAAAAACAAATAGAAGGTTATCTTTCTGCTTCTACTTTTAGTGACCTCTACTACATCATTCGGAAAGATAAAGGTCGAGCATCTGCTCTATCCCTTTTAAATAGAATTGTAACCTTCTGTCAAGTCGCAACAGTAGACAGTACCACAATCAACATGGCATTAACTGCTAACTTTAAAGATTTTGAAGACGCTATTCAATACAGCGCTGCGGTACTCAATCACTTCGATGCTATTATTACTCGCAATCCTAGAGATTTTCCAATTGCTACTCCCAGAATTATCACACCTGATGAGTTAACTCAGGAACTAACAAATACTCCATAAATAATTAAGTCAAATATATATGAATGCCCAATTAACCTCTGTCGAAATCCAAGAACTTCGGCAACTTCTCCAAAACGACACCCCAGCGCAAAAAGCACTGACTACCCTACAGCACCACAACGGGAATCTAGAAGCGAGTTTTGATGCACTCTGGCAAGAGAAAGTCGGCACAACAGATTATAGTAAGGGCAAAAAATCTATTTTGCAGCTGACCCTCGACGAAATCCGCGCGGAAATCTGTGGTGATGATGGTTTACGGGGCAAAATCAAAGAATACACCAATAACCCTGGTAGTTCTTCTTTGTTCAACAGCATCATTGGCTCCCTGGTTGCGGTTGCAGCAGTGCATGGAATTCCGATTGATGGTGCGATCGCCACAATTGTCGTGTTATATATTTTGAAAATTGGAATAAATGTTTTATGCAAATATACTGAGCCAGAGAGTGAAGGAAAGCAAGGGAAAAATAATAACTCCTAACTCCCTCATGTCCCCGGTAAATTTCGCAACCGCTCATCCAAATGACTACGCTCTGCCAAAACTTTTAATAACGGCCCATGTGAGGTAAATTCTACAATACTGACCGAAGCAACCGGGCATCCTAAACGAAAACGGAAGCGTCCCACATCAATCCCTAGTAAACTACACAGAATAATTCTGATAGTTGCCTTGTGGGAAACAACTAAAACATTGCCACTACTGTAATTTTGCTTGATTTCTTCAATTACCTGCAAAGCGCGAGAAGCAATTGTAACCGCCATTTCTCCACCATTTGGCGCATTCCAAGCCGGATCTGCTGACCAACGAATATAATCATCATGATATTCACGGCTAATTACTTCTGGGGTTTTTCCTTCCCACAAGCCATAGTTAATTTCCTTCAAACCATCTCTAAGTTGTGGTTCCATCCCTATGGATATAGATAAAGGTTTTGCTGTCTCCACAGTTCGCCGCATTGGACTACAAAATATTGCTGTCCAATCCATAGAACTATATGTATCTGCAAAAGCCTTTGCCATCTCCAAGCCTTCTGGAGTAAGTTCTGAGTCTATTGAACCGCAAAAGGAATTATTGCGGCTGCATTCTGTCTGTCCGTGACGGAGGAAATAAAGAGTTAGGCTCACGGTATATTCTCATCGATTGTGAATTTAAGAGCGCTAACAAGCAGATATAGCTGAAGATAGTTAATGCCCGTGCTATATTACTACAATTTCATGATATTTGGAATAATCTTCAGATTTGGCAAAGTTAACGCAGCTAGGCCTGTGTTGAACATCACGCTACTTTGCTAACATCATCAACAGTTATGCGGTTGGGGTTATGTGTAGAAAGTCCCAACTATTGGTCTAGATGCTTATCATTATAAATTTTAAAAGAATAGTTTTAAATCTGCTCGAACTAATTAATCGCTATATAATATCTAAATTCTAAAATTTTTTGAGAATTGTAGAGACGTAATTAATTACGTCTCTACAATTCTGCCAATCAAGCTGATACTCTGCTGTCTAACCCTTATTCAGGACATATCACAAGAGTTTAGCTTGGTTCTCAAACAATCCACATTTTTCTGCAAAAATGGAATCCACCCCATTTCTATTCCTAGAGTTTCTGCAAAAAAATCATGAATTACTAGTCAATGTTCTTCTTGACATTATCTTTTACGTCTTCAATTCCGTGACGTACTTCGCTTTCAGCTTGCTTTGCTTTACCTTTGGCTTTATCTTCTGGATCTCCAGTGATATCTCCTAATGCTTCTTGGGCTTTACCTTCAACATTTTTAGCAGCAGCCTTTGCGCGATCTTCTATGCTCATTTTGATACTCCTGATTCAATTAAAAATTACTTTCAAAGCTATAAACTAACTTTGAAACTCTTTTGTTATTACCTTTACAGAGTAGCTTAAAGTTTTTGCTAAAGCCTTCCACCACAAGGCATATTAAACAATTCGTAATTCGGAATTAAGAAAGGTAGTTGTAGTAAGCATCCTGGCTGTTGACTGAATCTAAATTAAAATAAGAAGAGTTTAGTTACCTATGCTAAAAGACATAGAACAAATGTAAAGATGGTAATCTCTACTTTTTAAATAAAAAAACCCAGTTTCATATAAAACTGGGTTAATAAAGTTATGGGGGTGTTTTTTGTTTAATCTAGAAAACCCATTAGGCTTTCAGAATTGTCAACCTCATTTGATGCTATCGGACGGTTCCCAAATGTTGAATAGCTTTCATCAATTACCAATAAACTTGAGCCAATTGGACGAATCCCAGAGAGATTCATACTTTCAACAACTTGGAATGTATTAGCACCAATTGGACGAATACCCATTGAGTTATAGGTTTCAACTACTTCCAAACTACTGGTGCTAACGGGACGCACCCCAGCAATTGAGAGGTGTTCAGCAACTTCTAAGTCGCTAGCGCCTATGGGACGAATTCCAGAAATGGCGAGTGTTCCAGAAGCTCCAACTGGCAGTTCATTAACTTCCTCGGCTTTATCAGCATTCAAGCTCTGGTCTTGTTGATTTTCAACTTCCTCTCTGGTTTCCCCTTGAGACTTGGCATACTTTTGCCGAGAACTGGTTGCTTTGCCAGCGTTGCTAATAGTCATAAACGAAGACCTCTGGTTTGTTAATTGAATTTTACAATAATTAAGGAAAGATGAAATTTTTTCCCATATACCTTAGAGTTTAACCTTAAAAAACCTCATATAGATATAAGAATCTTTAAAACTGATGCATAAGTAAATTTAAATTATTAATTCTTGTAAATAAATATTACTATTTATTTGCTCTGATAAGCCAGCTACAATGGATACAGGGCGGAATCGTCACCATGAGATAGGGTATTTACAGCAAAACTGTATGACAGAATTTTGTCTTCAAGCTCCCTTTAGTCCCACAGGCGATCAACCACAAGCGATCGCACAATTAACTGCTAGCATCCAATCAGGCAATCGTTACCAAACTTTACTAGGAGCCACTGGAACTGGTAAGACATTTTCGGTAGCAGCAGTTATTGAGAAAATTGGCAAGCCTACTTTAGTACTGGCGCATAACAAAACCCTGGCTGCACAGCTTTGTAACGAGTTGCGGGATTTCTTCCCCAATAACGCAGTCGAGTATTTTGTCAGCTACTACGATTATTATCAGCCAGAAGCGTATATTCCCGTTACCGATACCTATATTGAAAAAACGGCGGCGATTAATGATGAAATTGATATGTTGCGGCACTCAGCGACGCGATCGCTTTTTGAACGCCGTGATGTCATTGTCGTTGCTTCCATCAGCTGCATCTATGGTTTAGGAATGCCATCAGAATATCTGAAAGCTGCCATCCCTCTTCAGATAGGTATGGAAGTAAATCAACGCCAAATTTTACGGGATTTGGCAAATGTTCAATATAGCCGCAATGATATAGAAATGGGTCGGGGAAAATTTCGCGTCCGTGGTGATGTTTTAGAAATTGGCCCAGCTTATGAAGACCGAATTATTCGTGTCGAATTCTTTGGTGATGAAATTGATGCGATTCGCTATATTGATCCGGTGACAGGGGAAATTCTCAAAAGTTTGGAAGCGGTAAATGTTTATCCTGCACGTCACTTTGTCACCCCAGAAGAACGGTTAGAAGTCGCTTGTCATGACATTGCAGACGAATTAAAACAGCAAAAACTAGACTTAGAACAAGCAGGGAAACTATTAGAAGCGCAACGTATAGATCAACGTACACGCTATGACCTAGAAATGCTGCGCGAAGTCGGTTATTGCAATGGTGTTGAGAACTATTCCCGTCACTTAGCAGGAAGACAAGCTGGAGATCCACCAGAATGTTTAATTGATTATTTTCCTAAAGATTGGCTATTAATTATCGATGAATCTCACGTTACCGTGCCACAAATTCGTGGAATGTATAATGGCGATCAAGCTAGAAAAAAAGTTTTAATTGAACATGGATTTCGGCTTCCTAGCGCTGCTGATAACCGTCCTTTAAAAGCAGAAGAATTCTGGCAAAAGGTAAATCAGTGTATTTTTGTTTCCGCAACTCCCGGAAATTGGGAATTAGAAATTTCTGAAGACCATGTAGTTGAGCAAGTGATTCGACCAACTGGGGTGGTTGATCCAGAAATCTCCGTGCGTCCCACAGAAGGACAAATTGATGATTTGTTGGGAGAAATTAAAGATAGAGCCGACCGCCATGAACGAGTGTTAATTACCACATTAACCAAACGCATGGCGGAAGATTTAACCGAATATTTGCAAGACCACGGTATAAGGGTACGGTATTTACATTCCGAGATTACTTCTATTGAGCGCATTGAGATTTTGCAGAACTTGCGCGAGGGTAAATTTGATGTTTTGGTTGGTGTGAATTTGCTGCGAGAAGGTTTGGATTTACCCGAAGTTTCCTTAGTGGTAATTATGGATGCGGATAAAGAAGGTTTCTTGCGAACTGAGCGTTCCTTAATTCAAACTATTGGTAGAGCTGCGCGTCACATCCAGGGACAAGCGATTTTGTATGCCGACAACCTAACAGGTAGCATGATTAAAGCCATTGATGAAACAGACAGGCGGCGTGGTATTCAAACGGCACATAATCGACTGCATGGGATTACACCACAACCAATTGTGAAAAAATCGAGTAATGCGATTTTGGCTTTTTTAGATGTATCTCGGCGGTTGAATGCAACTGACTTGAAAGTAGTAGATGAACATCTAGATGAACTGTCATTAGAACAGATTCCCCAATTGATTACGCTGTTAGAAGCGCAGATGAAAGAAGCGGCAAAGAAACTGGAATTTGAAGAGGCGGGGAAATTACGCGATCGCATTAAGCATCTGCGAGATAAAATGCTAGGACGTTAGTGCTAAGTTAGGGTAGCAATAAAGGAAACCTCCTTTTTTCGCTATCCTAGAAAAGTTAATCATTCCCCGATCACGCCGATGGTTGCTTTACCCGACAACATTTTGATGAGTGCAGAGGAATATCTCATTTGGGAACCTACCCAAGAGGAACGCTACGAGTATTGGGATGGCGGAGTTGTGGTGAGAAACGGTGGTACACGCAACCATAATCGGGTCTCTGGAAATTTTTTTAAGCTCTTAGATGATGCCTTAGCTGATCGCACCTGTGAAGTATCAGGGTAAGCTCATCTCAAACCCTTATCTAGACAGGCTTTTCTAATTTATAGACTTGTTTGGACTCTGAAGTTTAAAATGCTTGCTACACAAAGGTTTTAGCCTTAAAAATAGAATTTAGTCTAAACTCCAGTGGATTACGGGCCACCAATTACCCATACAAACTTACCAAGGTTAAAGATTTTCTCAAATAAAGATGATTTTGAGAGCAAACAAGGGATAACTAAGGATAGTTCTATGTGTGGTGCTATTTTCTTAGTTTAATATGACCTATTGCCTCAGAATTGCTGACCTACCTACAAATGAGCGTCCGCGTGAGCGATTAATGACGCATGGTGCAAAAATTTTAGCCACAGCGGAGTTAATCGCAATTCTTCTAGGCACTGGTCAAGGCCCAGGAAAACTATCTGCTGTTGGTTTGGGACAATATATCTTGAGCGAATTAGGCAAACACCAACGCGATCCTTTGGTAGTTCTGCGAGAAGTTAGCCCTGCTGAGTTGATGCAAATTTCTGGTGTTGGCCCGGCGAAGGCGACAAGTATCTTAGCAGCCATAGAATTGGGTAAACGCGCCTTTCAATCTCGTCCAAATGATGGCACATTAATTGATAGCCCACTTGCTGCTGCTGCTACCCTCAGTCAAGATTTGATGTGGCAGACACAAGAACGTTTTGCAGTGGTGCTGTTAGATGTCAAGAATCGCTTATTGGGTACGCAAGTAATTACCATTGGCACTGCAACCGAAACCCTAGCCTCTCCCCGTGATATTTTTCGAGAAGTTATTCGTCAAGGCGCAACGCGGGTAATAGTTGCCCACAACCATCCTTCTGGGAACCTTGAACCCAGCCAAGAAGATATAGAATTGACGCGTCAGTTGCTAGCAGGGGCAGAGCTTTTGGGCATTCCGGTACTAGATCATTTGATTTTAGGCAATGGCAATCATCAAAGTTTACGGGAACTAACAACCTTGTGGGATGAGCATCCACAGGGGGATTAAAATAATTCGTAATTCGTAATAGACGCTCTCTACGTTCGCGCAGCGTGTCGCAGACAGACGCTAAAAGCGTAGCTTGCTTCTCTGTAAGAGTACGCGGACTGGCTTTGCGCGTCGCTAACGTAATTCGTAATTAAAGACTTGTGAGAATTGCAACCCGCAGATCCCCGACTTCTTAAATAAGTCGGGGATCTGCGAGTTTTATTTAGGATTGCTATGTTACAACTTATTTGCTTTCCTGCATATTTCTGACTAGTTTAGTCACTAGCTTTCTGGGAGTAAATCTTACAGATTCAGCAAGGAGCTTATTTTTAATTCCAGGAACGACAACAGTTTTGTTTTCAAATAGACCACGATAGCCAATTTGGGCTACCCTTTCCGCAGTCATAATTTTTTGACCACTTACCAATTTTGAGTCTTCCATTGCGGCTCTTTGTTGAAAACCAGATTCTGTAGGGCCTGGACAAAGCGCCGTCACCGAGACACCTGTACCTTCTAATTCATTAGTGATCGCTTCTGAGAACGATAAGACATAGGCTTTACTCGCGTAGTATACTGCCATCAGTGGCCCTGGTTGAAAAGCAGCAGTAGAGGCCAAGTTTAATATTTTTCCAGACCCCCGTTTAACCATACCCTTGAGAAATAACTTGGTTAAATGTGTCAGACATAAGATATTGACTTGTAGCAATTGCATTTCAGCATTCAGGTCAATTTCGTTAAATAATCCGTAGGTAGCAAACCCAGCATTGTTCACCAACACATCAACATTGATCGATGCTTGTTCTAGCTCCCTGAAAATTTCTTCTGGGGCTGATGGGTTAGATAAATCTTTAGAAATAACTTTGACGTCAATGCCAAATTTATTTTTAAATTCATCGGCAATTTTATTCAGCTTTTCCACGCTTCTAGCTACCAACACAAGATTGTAACCATCCTGAGCAAATAATTTCACAAATTCATAACCGATGCCGCCAGATGCACCAGTAATAAGAGCCGTTTGTTTGCGATTACTTTGCATAAATTTCCCTCCATTAACAGCTTGAAAAAAATAGACATTTGATGAAATTAACTATGTGTTAATTCAGGAACTTTATAGAGACATAGGCAACATCTATACATTCTTTTTCACTTATCTCTCTTATGAATCATTAATTATTAGTCATTATTAATTTAACGTTCTTTAAGCATAATTATTCTCTCTTCATAATAATTAAAAGTGCTAAGTAACCATAACTAATCACTGACTACACAACAACAAGCACTTATTTATTGCCATTGGGAAATTTCCAAGCGAACTGCCGCATTTGTTCCTAAGACTTTTTGCCCACGTTCAGGTACCGAAACATACGCAACATATATACCGGAACTGGATTCAGAAGTCGGATTTAACTTTGTTACTGGCTCTTTTTCATCAGAATTCCAACTGTATTTAGCCTCATAAGTGCTATTTGATTCGGCAACATCAGTAATTAGATAGTCAGACCATAGAGGCACTTGATCGAGATGATGGTCGCGTAACCAATTCGTCTCTTGTTTTGTGAAGGAATGTAGTGCTAAACGCAGGGCATATCTACAGGTATTATCATCACTGGCTGAGTTTCTTGGAATTAAGAAAGCTGTAAATAGGGGAACAGGTTTATCTGTTCGGGTTAACTCTTGTGTAATTGGGCAATAATGAGCGATCACTTGCTCATATATAGGAATAGGAAGACCACGCAAAGCCACCCTAGTTTCCAGTTGATAAAAATTCTTGTCCAGGTCTTTTAACTCGACATTGCTAAGAGACAGTTTTACCTGGATATCACCAAACAAAAATCGTTGCAGGTTTTGATAACCTTCTTCGGAGTTCAATATGCCATAACGCCCGCCATGAGAGCGATGAACATAAGCACGATGAGATCCTATGATATAAGCTTTATCAATCTGAACTAGACCATCACTTTTCACTCCCACAACATTGCGTGAGAGACCAAAAGCTTCTTCATAATCATGTGCATTAGTGCCGATCAAAGAAAAAACGCGGTTTGGCGAAAATGCATTCTTTATGCTTTGTAGTTTTTCTAGCTGAAAGTTATCGGGTAACTCATCCGTTGGCCGGACATCAGGTGTTAAATACTGGTACATCCGCTGAGGGCCAAAGTCATCAGAATTATTCAATTGAAACCTGTCTCTCAGATTTTCAAGCAAGCCACTCCCAACCTCAAAATAAATACCGCCATGAGGTGTAGCGTAGGTAAAGAATTTGTCAATGTGATCAGCAGCTTGCTCGCCTTGTTCTGGATAAATCTTTTGAATCAAGCTGCGACAAACAAGACCTCCCATCGAGTGGGCGACAAGATAAATTTTATCAGCACCCGTCGTTTCTTTGACATTCTGGATCAGGTTTCTTAAACCCTTCGCTATCTCCTCCATTTCCTGTCGGACTACACTTGAGGAGCCAAAACTAGGTGTAGATATATCATAAAATCGATAGATCCAAATAGTTTTATGAAGTTGATCGGACAATCTTTTAATCTGATTGCTCACATTCTGATTGTCAACAATCGGTTGATAACCATGATCGGTCATTAGCCGTAGCAATGGACTCTCGAAAAAAAATTTCTGAGGATTTTCCTTCTCATCTACTCGAATATGGGTTGAACCACTATTGAATCCATAAAATGGATCGTTGACTGTTTGCTCAACGTCTTTTTGTGTACCTGCATATCCACGAACAAAGATGATTGGTAAATACTGCATATATATCCTTGCTATTTATTTAATAAATATTTTTTCTCGTTCCCAGATTTAACCTGGGAACGAGTGCAGAATATCCAGACAAGTTATCTTAGTACAACATTTTATTAATTAGTAGCGAATTCTCTGCGCCCCTAGAGCGTTCAAAACACTACGATTTTACACAAAGCTGTACTTAGAACGTTTTCACGAACTCAATTAGCGCTTTCTTATCTTCATCTGGCAGATTTGAGCCAAAATAATGACCCTCATCTTCCACAAAGTCAGGAGATTTGTTGGCTCTTAAAAGTACACGTGCCAACTTACCCTTAATTCCACCGCCCGGTTTCAAATCTTGGAAAAGGTTACTGAGATTGAGAGATGTAATTGCCTCTCTCATATTGATGCTTGCTAGCAAATTCACAGGCGTACCTTTAGGAACAGGAAGTTTCAATCTCGGATTTGGATCTCCTGGGGGAAGCTCTAATTTAGTATCTTGAGATGTCCTGCTGATAATTCCCTCGCGCTTTTCAGGCCAGAGCAGCTTTTCCATAGCATCCGTATAGGCTTCTACACGTCCTTTCACTGAAGGATCTTCGTTGTAAAGTCCTAGCGTGTTGTTGTGAAGAAGTGGTGCTGTTGCCCAAATGCTCACTAGTGAAGGTGTACGGTAATATCCCAAACCGCCGTCAGGTATCTTAAATTCGATCGGTTTTTTCTCATCGAAGGGATTGTACAGCGTCAAAGTACCTGGTGAAGGCAGTTCTTTGTAAGTCTTCGATGAGAACTGATCCCAAATATGACCCTTAGCGGCATTTGTTCCTAGCGATCGCGCCACATTGGTACCAATTAGTGTGACTGGATAACGCTGGTCATCAGACAAGAAGTTGTGGTCGAGAAAATTACTACTGAGTACAGACTCTTCGTACCATTTATGAGCCTGTTCGGGGTCAGCAGCGATCGCAGCAGGTGGCTTTTTGCTGGAATGACAACTAGCACAAGTGCTGGCAAAAACCAGCTTGCCACGTTTGAGAACTTCTTCATCTTTAATCAAGAACTTTTCACCATCTGGTGCATCTTTCAGGTGCATCGGCTTGATGCTTTTCAGGAATGCTTCGGCATCAGCCATACGTGTTTCTGTCTGTCTCCAGCCTTCGCACTCCTTCCGTGCCTTTTCGATGTCAAAAGGTTTTTGGGGAGTTCTGCCTAATAAAGGCTCATGGAGACTTGTCCAGTAATCGCCGCACATCCCAATATTGACGTAGACGCGTAATGAGGCAATTGGCACTCCTGTAGAGTCTGCACCATCCTTGAGAATATGATTAACATTTTTGGTTGAACCATCATTCATTACCTCTGGATATGTGGGGCGATCGCCTAAATTAAAAATCGCATTGATTGCATTCGGATTATTGATGTGATCGGTGGCAATCCGAGAAGTATCAGATGTACCCGGTCTTTGAGAATCAAGTACTTGCTTAACAAAACTATTTTCTCCAACGCTAGATGCAAATAATTTATTTTCCTTAATGTACTGATTACCCAATGCTGCTACAAGGTTTTCCCATTTTGGATGTTCCTTGTCTTTAGGTGGGTTGAGAGGATCTAACGCTACATGACAGATAGCACAGGACTGCCCGATCACGTAGGGAGGCTCAATTTGTGAGTTTTTGGCATATTCAACAGGGTTCCATTTAGCCGAGTCAAAGTTGGGGTTAGGGAACTTACGTAACCCAATTACGCCAGTTGAGAGCGGGTCTTTACATTTATCTAGCAGCAATCCGTATTCATCTGGTGCTGTCGCTTTTTCACATCCAGGATCG
The DNA here is from genome assembly GCF_036918245.1 of Nostoc sp. Classification (GTDB taxonomy): domain Bacteria; phylum Cyanobacteriota; class Cyanobacteriia; order Cyanobacteriales; family Nostocaceae; genus Nostoc. Next base: position 24,955 of record NZ_JBALEF010000097.1, on the reverse strand, counting down.
TTAATTGCGCCATAACGTTGCAATCGCTCGTCATGCACACGCGAGTCAATTAGCTTTAGCAGGTCAACACCGCCACGCGTTCGCTTCGCTAGATCGCGATAGTACTTAGCATTACCGCCAGTCCATAAGTACCAAGTGCAACGACCCCGTTTCTCGGCATCTGTCAAATTCTCCTTTGTGTACTCTGGGAGATAACCGATACCCTCACAGTTATCAGGGTATTCAGATACGGGTGTATCTGAATACTTAGTATTTATGGACGCAGGTGTTTCACTATACTCATCAGCTAGAGCTGTAGGCGTTCCATAAAAGCCGCAGACTATAAACATAGTCACGAATAGGAGGAGCAGACAGCCCTTAAAAATTAGACTTGTCTTTTTCATAAAACTCTCTGGTTATAACACCTAAACCTTTTGCACTGCACCTCACATTTGCAGAGGTACACTAATGCTTCATCACTAATTTCCCATTTTCCAGATTTAGTCTTGGGAGATTTTGACGACTTAGAATGTACCTTACTGAGGTTCGTTATATATGAAGTTACTACACAAATTTATCAAACGTCATCAATAAACTTTTATACATTTATAAATCAAAAATTTAAAAAATTGTAAATTTACAATGGTGTTCAATAACCAATTTGCTATGGTTATATCGATTTCCTACCTACTTGGTTAGGTTTGTAACAAATTGTTAGCAGCTACTTTTAAGGTTGCCTTAACCTTTTAAAAGAAATAAAAGACGGAAATTTTCACTTTTTTTAAGAATTGCTCTGTAAATACCGTAGGTTTACAAACTGCAAAAGTCTTTATATAACTGTAAAAACCAATAAGGATAAATATCCATGCTGAAACTTGGTAGGTAAATTTAAGTAACAAAAACTTAATACTTAGCGCTCGCATCCGAAAACCTCCACTGTAGATTTGTAGACATAAAAAATTGTCCTTCCAGAGACACTAGAAAAAGTAGTTCTCTGGCGAGACTGTTAGTGCTACGAATAATTTTGACACCTAATTTTATTGCCGAAAGAATATATAAAGACAGAGGAACACATGGAAAACGATATTATCTTTGAGCCACTGAGATTCCGTAATCTCACAGTAAAAAATCGGATATTCCGCTCTAGTATTTCTGGAAGGTGGGATAACTATGATGGTTCAGGTACTCAAGCCCGAATCAACTGGGAAGAAAAGTTTGCTCGTGGTGGTGTAGGAGCTATTATTAGTTCCTTTGTCCCAGTTGCCATCCGGGGACGAATTATGCCTAATTACGCCACCATTGACTCCGATGAGCGCATTCCTTTTTGGCGAAAAGTAGGAGAAAAAGTCCACGAATATGATTGTAAATTTATTTTGCAATTAAGTCATTCTGGGCGACAGCAGGATATTGGTGGTATAGAAAACTCAGGAAAAAAAGCGTTAAGTTCTACCAGCCAAACTGAGCCATTCCACGGCTTTTTGTGTCAAGCAATGACACTAGCAGAGATTAAAGAAACAATCCAATACTTTGCAGATGGTGCTAGACGTGCTCGTGAAGCAGGTTTAGATGGAGTGGAATTGCACAGTGCTAATGGATATCTTTTTAACCAATTTCTCAGTTCTGGAATTAATGACCGTCAAGATGAATACGGTGGTTCATTAGAGAATCGAGCGCGGTTTTTGCTAGATGTCATTAGAGCAATCCGCAAAGAAGTAGGGAACGACTTTCACCTGCAATTCAAAATTAGTGCCGTTGACTATAACAATGCCGTCACCTTTTGGGAAAAACCAGGTAATACCATAGAAGATTCCATCCAAGTTTGTAAATGGGCAGAAGAAGCTGGTGCTGATGCCGTGCATGTGTCAACTGGTAGCTTATTTCCTCACCCACTCAATCCCATTGGTGATTTTAATTTCGATATCATTACTAAAACTTATGACGCTATGTTGTCAAGTGGCATCGAAACTACACGCAACTATATTTTATTCCGCAAAACATTTTTGCATCCAATTTTCAATCTTTTATGGAACCGCGTGAAAAAGCAATTGCCTCCTCAGGCATTTAGTGGTGATGATGTAAAAGACCCCAAAATCAAGCAGTTACTGATAGAGAACCAAGGCAGAAACTTACTAGATTCCAGAGAAATTAAAAAGCACGTTAATATTCCCGTATTATGTACAGGTGGTTTGCAGCAGGCTTCTTATATTCGTCAGGCAATTGACGAGCATTATTGCGATGGCGTCACAATGGCTCGTACATTAATTGCTAACAATGATCTAGTTAAATCTTTTAAAGCAGGTAAAGATTTGGCAGATAAACCCTGTACCTATTGCAATAAATGCCTGCTGAATATAATTGAAAATCCCTTGGGTTGTTACGAGGAAGATCGCTTCAATAGTTATGAAGAGATGATGGAAGAAGTAATGTCAGTCTTTCATCAAACTCAGTTTGCAAATTTATCTAGATAAAAGAGCGATGCGTATAACATCGACAATTTCGCTTACAAATAATCTCGACAATATAGGGAGTGTTTCATGACTGAACAAACAAACCCTACCCTACTTCCAACCTCAATCAAGGGAGTCTTCCAGCGAATTTGGATTGTGATTGTAGGTATTGTAGCAGTAGCAGTATTTTTCCTTTGGCCTGTTTTGTCTAACTCCCCAGTGGATTATGCTGATATTGAAAACCACTTTAAATATGGTTCAATCGGCAGCGAACCAGTCAATGGCATCCCTTACTGGATTTGGAAAGTTTTACCAGAATTATTCCCAGATAAATTACCTGGAAAAGGTTATACTTCTCTGGGATTTATCAAAGAACCTGATAAAGATTTGCCTATAGGTTTTTCGCAACGGCGAGTCTTTATCGATCGAGTTGGGTTGAATTGTGCTGTATGTCATACAGGAACGCTGCGAAATACCTCTAATAGCGAACATCAAGTCATCACGACAATGCCTGCTAATGTGGTTAATTTGCAGGGATATATCAAATTCTTATCAGCAGTTGGTGTAGATGAGCGCTTTACTGCTAACCGAATGTTGCCAGAAATTGAAAAAATCAGTGGTGGTCTTAATCCCATTGAAAAATTACTTTATCGCTTCATTGCAATTCCTCAAACTAGAGATGCACTAATTAATCAGGCATCTCGACTTAATTTCGTTGAAAAACAACCAGATTGGGGACCAGGAAGAGTAGATACTTTTAATCCTTATAAAGCAATTCAATTCCATTTTCCAATGGATAAATTGCGTGAGGATGAACTGATTGGTACTTCTGATTTCCCCTCCGTTTGGAATCAACAACCCCGTGAGGGATTGCAGTTACATTGGGATGGTAATAACACTTCCGTTAATGAACGAAATAAGAGTGCAGCTTTAGGTGCTGGAGTCACACCCACAACGATTGATTTGCCTCGAATTCAGAGAGTTGCTGATTGGCTTTGGGAACTACCACCACCAAAATATCCCTACGAAGTTAACGAAACTATAGCAGCGAAGGGAGAACAGCTTTTTGAGAGTAATTGCGCTAGTTGTCACGCTTTTGGTGGTGCATATACAGGCAAAGTTGTACCAATTCAAGAAATTGGTACAGACCCTCATCGTCTTGACTCATATACCTACAAAACGATGTCTAACCAAAATACTCTGTATACAGGGTATCCGTGGCGCTTTAAGAATTTCCGTAAGACTAATGGCTATGCAAATATGCCCCTTGATGGTGTTTGGTTACGTGGCCCTTATCTGCACAATGGCTCCGTCCCCACCTTACGGGATTTATTAGAAACACCAGAAAATAGACCTAAAGAATTCTATCGTGGCTACGATGTCATTGACAGAGCAAAAGTTGGCTTTGTATCTGATATTGGTGTAGAAAACGGTAAGCAATACTTTAAGTTCGATACCACAAAACCTGGAAATAGTAACAGTGGTCATTTATATGGTACCGATCTTCCTACAGAAGATAAAAATGCACTAGTTGAGTACATGAAAAAGCTTTAAAAGGAGAGAAAAATGAATAATTACGCTAAATGGTTTAGTCGCGTTACTTGGCTTGGCATTATTGTTAATATGCTTTTTGTCATTCCCTCTTGCTTCTTTCCAGAACTAATGCTGACGTTCCTTCAAATGCATATACCAGAGCCAATTATCTGGGTTCGCGCTGCGGGAATGTTGTTATTTATTATTAGTGCATTTTATGTTCCTGGGGCACTTGACCCGTACCGATATCAGGCAACTGCCTGGATATCAATATTTCCTTCAAGAGCTTTTGGGTCAACATTTTTCATTTGTGCAGTATTTTTCTTTGGTCAAGATAAAGGATTTTTATCTATTGCTTTTGTAGACCTGTTTTTTGGATTAGCGGAAGTAATTCTTCTGACCCTAGCAATGCGCGATCAAAATGCCATTACTGAAACCCCAGTGAAGCAATTCTCCTAATTCTCATGCCTAGCCTGGTGTGGGCATATTGCCTGCACTACAAACAGATTCTTCTGCAAAGGAGCAAGAGAGTGCCATGACAATACTCAAAGATAAAATAAGTAGGGTAATCACAAGCATTGTTTTAATTGTGATCCTTTTAGCTGGTGTAGTTGGCTATGTGGGATGGTACAACCTTTTTCGAGAGGTTCCCACACATTATGAGTCGCCTGAAGAACATTTTAAATATGGTTCTATTGGTACAGAAGAAGCACAAGGTGTTCCCTATTGGATTTGGCTGGTACTACCACGAATATTCCCTGATAAGTTACCAGGGCCAGGTGGTTATACTTCCTTGGGAATCACATGGGAAGAGGGTAAAGAAATGCCAGTTGGATTTACGAAAAAAACCATTGGCTTCCCTCGCGTCGGTATAACTTGCGCTGTTTGCCATACTGCTACCTATAGAAAAACAGAGAAAGATAAACCTACAATTGTAGCCGCTGCTCCTGCTAATAAGTTTGATTCACAAGGCTATTTACGATTTTTGAGTGCAACTGCTGGTGATGCCAGATTTACAGCAGATTATATCCTTGACGAAATCAAATATAATTACAACCTTTCCTGGTTAGAAAATTTACTTTATCGCTGTGTGCTAATTCCTCAAACTAAGAAAGCACTGCTGCAACAAAAAGAAGACTATAGTTGGACAGATTCTCGTCCTAACTGGGGCCCTGGTCGAATTGACCCTTTTAATCCAGTTAAATTCAATACTTTAAAGTTGCCCAAAGATAACACTATTGGCAACTCTGATATGATGCCTCTTTGGAATCAAAAGATGCACAAAGGGTTTGCACTCCATTGGGATGGGTTAGAAACTTCACTAACAGAAACTGTTCAAACTGGAGCAATTGGTGACGGTGCTACCAAAAAATCACTTCCTGTAGCCGATTTACAACGAGTAGAAGATTTTATTCAAGAACTACCACCTCCTAAATATCCATTTGCTATTGATGAGCAAGTGGCTGCAAAAGGAAGTCAAATTTTTGCTAATACTTGTGCATCTTGTCATGCTTTTGGTGCGGAAAGAACGGGTACTGTTATCCCTGTGGAAGAAGTGGGAACTGACCGCCATCGGTTAGATATGTGGACGCAACAAGGAGCGGATACTTACAATCATTTTGGTGATGGCTACCCTTGGGACTTTAAAAACTTACGCAAAACCAATGGATATGTATCTGTTTCTTTAGATGGTTTATGGTTAAGAGCGCCATATTTACATAATGGTTCAGTCCCATCTCTACAAGATTTGTTAGAAAAACCAGAGAATCGTCCTCAAGTTTTCTATCGGGGATATGATGTCTACGACCCGAAAAAAGTTGGCTTTATTACTGAGGGAGATGAAGCCAAGGTTGTAGGTTTTAAATACGATACAACCGTAACTGCTAATTCCAATCAAGGGCATGTTTATGGAACTGATTTATCTGGTGACGATAAAAAAGCCTTGATTGAGTATCTGAAAACCCAGTAATTAAATTAGTTGCTAAATCAGAAAAGGATTTAGTAACTTTCTGACATTAATCATTTACTACCAAGAAATAAAACTTCCTAATTGGAGAAAATTATGAAACCATACTTACCGCAAAACGATCCTGATGTTAATTTGCGAAAAACTTGGCTGGATAAAAATCGAGAAGAGTACAATTTTAATTACAATTACCTGGCTCCTTTACCAGTAATTGATCAAGTGCCTCATAAGGAAATCTTCTCAGCAGAATATACTGCTAAACGCTTGGCAAGTATGTCAAGTCTTGTACCGAATATGCTGGCTGCCAAAGCACGAAATTTTTTAGATCCCCTGGATGAATTGGAAGAATATGAAGACCTTTTGTCACTACTACCAAAACCTGATGTCATAAAGAATTACAAAACAGACTCGTGTTTTGCTGAACAACGGCTCTCTGGGGCAAACCCATTAGCTATCCGAAGAATTAATGTATTACCTGATAATTTTGCTGTAACAGATTACCATTTTCAGAAGGTTGCAGGTGCAGAATTTACTTTGGAAAAGGCACTGAAGGAAGGTAAGCTATATTTCTTAGATTACCCTTTGCTATCTGATATTCAAGGTGGTGTCTACAATAATGTTAAAAAGTACCTTCCCAAGCCGCAGGCTCTATTTTACTGGCAAAGTAATGAAAGTTCTAATGGTGGTTCTCTAGTGCCTGTTGCTATCCAGATTAATCATGACTCTGGCGCAAATAGCCTGATCTATACACCAGATGACCCCCATTTAGATTGGTTTTTGGCAAAAACCTGCGTCCAAATTGCTGATGGCAACCATCAAGAATTGGGTAGTCATTTTTCCTATACTCATGCAGTTATGGCTCCGTTTGCAATTGTAACTGCGCGGCAATTAGCAGAAAACCATCCCATCGCTTTACTGTTAAAACCCCACTTCCGTTTCATGCTATTTGATAACGATTTGGGACGCACTCAGTTTTTACAGCCTGGTGGACCGGTTGATGAGTTTATGGCAGGTTCATTGGCGGAGTCTCTTGGATTTGTGGCAAAGGTTTATGAAGAATGGAGTGTTGAAAAGTTTACCTTTCCTCGGTTAATAAAAAGTCGTCAAACAGACGATCCAGAAATTTTACCGCACTTTCCTTTCCGGGACGATGGCATATTAATTTGGAATGCTGTCGAAAAGTTTGTGTTTAAATACTTGCAACTCTATTACAAAACCTCACAGGCTCTCAGTGATGACTATGAATTGCAAAATTGGGCTAGAGAATTAGTGGCTCAAGATGGTGGTAGAGTCAAGGGAATGCCAGCCAAGATTGAGACTCTAGAACAACTGATTGAAATTATTAGTGTAGTAGTCTTCACTTGCGCTCCTCTACACTCTGCTTTGAATTTTTCTCAGTACGAATATATGGCTTTTGTACCCAATATGCCCTATGCAGCCTACCACCCAATTCCAGAAACTAAGGGTGTGGACTTGGAAACTATCATGAAGATACTTCCTCCTTTTAAACAAGCTGCCGATCAGGTAATGTGGACTGAGATTTTAACATCGTACCACTATGACAAATTGGGTTTTTATGATGAGCAGTTTGCCGACCCATTGGCACAGGAAATTGTAGTGCAATTCCAACAGAATTTGCATGAAATAGAACGGCGAATAGACATTAGAAATCAAACTCGTCCCATACCTTACAACTACTTTAAGCCTTCGCAAATTATTAATAGCATCAATACTTAAGTTAGTTTCCCAAAAAAGAGGAATAACAATGTCAAATCAGCAAGTAACCGTCACCGCTCGACTAAAAGTGAAGCCAGGTTTGGAGGACAAATTCAAGCAGGAATTCCAACCCGTAATAGCTCTCACTCTTACAGAAGAAGGTTGTATTAATTACGATTTGCACCAATCTGTTGACGACCCATCTTTGTTTCTATTACATGAAAACTGGGTCAGCCAGGAAATTTTAGCTCAACACCTAGAGGAGCCGTATATTAAAGCTTTAGGGGAAAAATCAGGACAATTTTTAGTTGAACCACCTGAAGTCAGGTTATGGCAGCAGATTGCGAACAACTCCTAACTGGTGATAATAATGACATCAAGGGTGTTATTGTATGGTGCAACTGGCTATGCTGGAAAACTCATTGCTACATTAGCTAAAAATAACAGACTGGAATTAATTTTAGCTGGACGTAATCAAAGTTCCCTAGCAGCAGTAGCCAATGAATTAAGTTTGGACTTTCGGGTTTTTGGCTTAGATGATCCGCAGGCGATCGCTCGCTCTCTTGAGGATATGATCGCTGTCATCAACTGCTCCGGCCCTTTTTCCAAAACCTCAAAGCCACTTGTCGATGCCTGCCTCCAAACTAAAACTCACTATTTAGACATAGCTGGCGAAGTACCTGAATTTCAGGCGCTACAGGCACGAAATGCTGAGGCTAAAAGTGCAGAGATAATGCTTCTTCCTGGTGTGGGATTTGGGGTTGTCCCTACTGATTGTGTAGCTGCTTACCTCAAAGATAAGTTAGCGAGCGCAACGCGACTGATTTTAGTCTATGAAACAGTAGGCGGTGTATCTCAGGGAACCGCAAATACGGTACTGCCAACTTTACATCACATCGGGGTAGTTCGAGAAGCAGGTAAGCTCATCCCATCTCGACCAGCATGGAAAAAGCGTAAAATAGATTTTGGTTATGGCTCGGTAACAGCAGTAACAAACCCCTGGCGTGCTGATATTATCACTGCGTTCCAGACTACGGCTATTCCCAATATCGAGGTTTATACCGTATTTCCTAATCCTGTACGCTTCCTTATGGAGTCGAGCCAGTATTTGGGATGGTTATTTAACTCGTCTTTATTCCAAAGTGCTTTAGCAAGTCTAATTAAAACTCTACCGACTGGGCCAACGGCAGCAGAACGAGCAAAGGGTCAAGTTAGAGTAATTGGTTTTGCTGAGGATGAAACTGGTCAACAAGTAACTGCAAAGCTCTTAGGGCCGGAAGCATACGATTTTACCGCATTAGCGGCTGTAGCAGTTATCAAACGGGTCATTCAAGGCGAAGTTAAGGTAGGATTCCAGACTCCTGCATCCGTATATGGGGCAGATTTTGTCCTTGATATTCCGGGAGTTACTGGTTTCAACTAAAGATACAACAGAAAGCCGGGTTTTTTAGGCTTGATAGCGAAAAAACCCGGCTTTTTTTGCATCTATATGCTTTGAAAAATGTTGCGATCGCCTTTACTCTGGGCTAGCTTGTGGGGTTGCCGAGCAATGGTAGCTAGGTACTGGGCCGTTCAGTTCCGAATCCACACGCTGAACTTGCTAATTTGGCATGAATGAGGAGAGAATCTATCAGTCAAGTCAAACTAACTTTCCAAAACGCAATAGTGGATGTTACCGAATTAGTCAAAGTTTCAATTATTCTCTTGCTCGTTGCTACAGGTGTAGCTCTGCTGTCCCGGCAGTTGCGAATCCCTTATGTTATGGGTTTAGTATTAGCAGGTTTGCCCATCACTGAGCTATTATCTCGGCCGATTGGTTTAAATCCAACCCTTGTTTTGGATCTTTTTCTGCCAATTCTCTTGTTTGAAGCTGGAATCAATACAGATGTTAGTCGCCTACGCAGCACCTTTAAACCAATTGCCCTTCTAGCTGGGCCAGGGGCTGTGCTTTCCAGTGGTATTATTGCCGTTCTGTTGAAATTTGGACTGGGATTGAGTTGGATACCTGCCTTATTTGTAGGAGTAATGCTGGCAAACACTGATACAGTTTCCATGATTGCCATCTTCAAGGAAATACCGGTGCCTTCCCGGCTTTCCACCATCGTTGAAGGAGAAACCCTATTTAACGATGCTGCTGCCCTAGTTACGTTCAACCTGGTTTTGCAAGTATATTCGACAGGTTCACTCACCTTACTACAGGGAATCCAACAATTCCTATTTATCTCTCTAGGTGGCTGCCTCGTGGGGTTAGTCTTAGGCTATTTGAGCATACCTGTATTCGCCCGTTTGGATGATCCCCTTAGCAGTCTCTTATTGACGGTAGCAGTTGCATTAGGCACTTTCCAGGCTGGAGAATTTCTAGGTGTATCAGGTGCTGTCGCCGTAGTTGTAGCTGGATTAATTTTCGGGAATTTAGCGCTTTCTCGCAATACTTCTGCTTCTAGTCGCATCACCTTGTTGAGTTTCTGGGAATATGCCGGTTTTACCGTCAACACCTTTATTTTTCTGTTGATTGGTGTAGAAATAGACCTGGTAACGCTCTGGAGGACTTTACCTGCAATTCTACTTGCAGTTTTAGCTTATCAAGTCGGGCGAGTTCTTACGGTCTATCCACTGCTAGGAGTGGTTCGTTGGTTCGACCGCCCAATTCCGTTACGCTGGCAACATTTACTGTTTTTAGGCAATATCAAAGGTTCACTCTCAATGGCTCTGGCATTGAGCTTACCTACAACACTGCCAGGGCGAGAAGTCTTGATAGCTATAGTCTTCGGCTGTGTGCTGGTGTCGTTAGTGGGACAGGGTTTAAGTTTGCCTTGGGTGGTAAAACGTTTAAAATTATCTAAATTTTCCGAAGTTCAACAACAGGTTGAAGAGTTGCAAGCCCAGTTGATCACGGGTAAGGCGGCACAAGATGAATTAGATAGCCTGTTGAAATCAGGGGTATTACCAAAAGCCGTTTATGAAGAGATGCGTTCGGCTTATCAGGTACGAATTGCCGGTGCAGAAAAGACGCTGCGGGAACTATATAATCGTCGCCCTGATGAGGTGGAAGGTAGAAGTAATAAGAGCAGTAAACTTGAAGCCATTCGTCGACGTTTACTGCTGGCAGAAAAAGGAGCGCTCAATGAGGCAATGCGGAAGCGAATTCTCTCGGAAGAAATTGTGCGCGGGCGGATACAAATTCTTGATGAACAATTACTGAAATTAGAAGATGATTAAATATGGGGCATTGGGCATAGGGCATAGGGCATGGGGCATTGGGCATTGGATATGGGGGATAGTCTGAGCTTCGTTGATGAACCTTTGAGCTTTGTGAGTGAACCTTTGAGCTTTGTGAGTGAACCTTTGAGCTTCGTTGATGAACCTATGAGCTTCGTTGATGAACCTTTGAGCTTTGTGAGTGAACCTTTGAGCTTTGTGAGTGAACCTTTGAGCTTTGTGAGTGAACCTTTGAGCTTTGTGAGTGAACCTTTGAGCTTTGTGAATGAACCTTTGAGCTTTGTGAGTGAACCTTTGAGCTTTGTGAGTGAACCTTTGAGCTTCGTGAATGAACCTCTAAGTTTTGCCTGATTAGGATCTGTTGCCTTCAGTAAGAGATTGAGTCAGAGACTCAATGAATGCATTCCCATGCGGAGCATAGGAACGAGGAATTAACTTAATTACGAATTACGAATTACGAATTACGTTAGCGTAGTAGCGGTAGTGAGTCCGCGTACTCTGCAAGAGTTGCAAGCTACGCTTTTAGCGTCTTGTAGAGAGCGTCATTATGAATTATTTTAAAGGCGATCGCTTATCGTTATTTTGACTTTTAATTACTCTACCAGGACTGATAAAAGAAATTCCTTGTTGAAAGTCAGTGCCAATCATGACTGCTTCCACTATCGGTTCGGATATTTCGGTTTGGGCTACCCACTCGACAATGAAGTTTGCGCCTAAACCTCCACTGCTATCATTTCTATTGATAAAAAAATCTGTGGAAGCTAGGGCATCAAGTTGTATAGGGCGCTCCAAATACTGCTTAACTAGTTTCCCTTCTGAGTTATAGTAGCGCACGGAAGTAATAATAATCGGATTGGTCAAATCTGTATTCCGAATACTAAGCGTAACTGCTAACTCAAAAATCTCTTGGCGATTGTGATGATAGATATGAGAGTAGACCGGAACATAAAGAGTTTGACTGCTTGCTATCTTAAAATTATTATCCAGCATCACTGTTTTTTGCAATGGAGTTGCTGGAATGGCATCGGGTTGTGACTTAGGTGTTGATTCACAAGATGCAAGAATAATAACAGCGATCGCTAAATAAATATATCTATACAGCTTCATCAAAACTCACCAATTTTTCTTATATGTGTAGCTAACCCTACCTAATAAACAGTTAGGTAGGAACTGCGCTCAACATCTTTGTTCAATAAAATCAATGACTTGATGTAAAGATCCTGGTTTTGTCACAATCAGCACAGTTGAATGAGGTTCCAGTATTGTACTGCCGTTAGGAATCATCAAATCTTCGTGGGGATGGGATTGATAGCCAATAATTAGCGAACCAGAAGGGAATTGCGAATCCTGAGCAATTTCGGCAACGCTACGACCAGCAACATAGCAATTGTTGGGGATGGAAAGTTTCAGAACCTCAATCTGTCCCTGCTCAAAATGCATCATTGATTCTACTTGGGGATACTCAATGGCGTTCACCATTGTTGAAACTGATAGTTCAACAGTACTGATAACGTGGTTAGCTCCAGCTATCCGCAGTGGTTCGGCAAAGTCGGGGTGGCGCATCCGACTTAAAATATGGGTTACACCGTAGTGTCTAGCAAGAGTTACCATTGCTAAGTTTAAAGCATCATTTCTGAGAACTGCTGCCAAGGAACCGGCTTTGCGAATCCCAGCTTCTAGCAAGACTTCTGTACTCACAGCACTGCCTTCAAAAGCCATTGCTCCTACTTGTTCGCGGGCGTAGCGGCAAGCGATAGGATCAATGTCAATTACGGCAACAGTATGTCCCAGTTCTACCAGCTTTTGCGCTAAACTTAAGCCCACTAAGCCTGCTCCACCGATGAGTACGTACATGATTCCTGATATTCTTTGAATTTTTACTTCAGTTTACAGGTTAACAAATGGGCATTGGGCATTGGGCATTAATTCTGCTTCCCCTGCTTTCACAGCTATTGGATGCTTTTTTATTTGAAATCCTTTAGCAGCAATGGAAATCACAAAATTATTGGAGCGGAGGTTTTTTTAATTGTAATTTTTGAATTGGTATTTTTTGAGTAACTCTTTAACTTGAGCGGACACCAAAGGATGTGGATCTTTTTGTAACTGGGGGAGGATTTGCAGGAGAACGCGATATGAAACCATATTTAAATATGCGATCGCAGCTTCTCTGACAAAACCGGTTGGATGACGCAAACTCACTAATATCTCAGAACTGGTCAGTCGGATGCGAGTCACTTGAGCATAATGAAAACAGCAAGCTAGACACCAGTCAGAAAGGAAATTACCTAACATCAGCAATCTGTGGAGGCGATCGCTAACTATCATATTCTCATATTCTACGATCTTGGCTTCGACAAGATATTGTAATTTTTCTGCCTGTGGTCGGTTATCTAAAATATTCAGTAATAAAGACTTTGAAGACAAAGTTACGGTATGCTCTAAGATTTCTAACCCCCGCGCTAAGTTTACCACTGAGAGCGATCGCAGATTGAAGGATGCTGCCTGCATCTTTTCTGGCGAGTAAAGCAGTTTCAATAATAGTAGCAGCCGCTCTTTCACATCCAATTCTAATTCTATAAGGGCGCGTTGCAGTAATTCAGAGACAATCACAATCCTCTGATTGAATTGATGATTTTCTTTTTGGTCTAATGTTTGGAAGTCAATATATGCGGCGTAAATTTCACCTAAAAACTTTAATTCCTGCTTAATTAAATTTTCTACCCGACTTTCATAAAATCGATCTACTAAACCTTTAAGTCCTGGTTGTTTGTGTATTTTTAGTAAGCTGCGAAGAATATGATCCCTAGTAGTACCCCAGGATGTTTCCAAGTTTTCCCATAAAATCTCCAATGCTTGCTGGGTGCCGACTTGAGCAATGGTACGCCAAGCATACATCCGCACTACTTCTGGTTTGTAAATATTGATAGCTAACCGCAACAGCATTTCTAAAGCTTCATTTTCTAGTCGCACTAGGGCTGACATGGCTGTACTGCGGGTTGATTTGTAATAAAGTGCTGCAATCAGTGCCGAATAGTACTCTTCTAAATGGGTGGCTGCAATCATTTCTAATACGGCACAGCGCACCCGTAACGACTCATCTTGTAATAAATTCGGGATGTGAATCCGCAACGCCTGCAAATAAACTGCTTCTCTAAGCGCTCTAACTCCATTCACCCGTTCTCGTTCTTGCTTATGAGTCAGCATCCGGCGCATGGTTTGGGTAGCTGCTACCTTTTGCATGGGCGTTCCCTGGCGTAAGACTAAAGCGGCGGCGGTGGCGCGGATGAGTGAGTTTTGGCGGGGGTGTAAATATCCTTCTAAGAGGCTTAAATTAGGATTTGGTTCAGCCAGCCAAACGTAGCGCAGCGCTAAGGCAAAAACTTCGGGGTTAGTTTCTTGGGATTGTTCTAACAAAGGACGAATGGCGGCTAAATAAACCGGATTTACACCTCCCATCAGCATCACTTCCAAACTTTGGCGCTGCAAATCTGGGGTTAACTTCACTAGTAGCGGTGCTAAAACTTCCGCCGCTCCTTGGGAATCAATTTGGGCTAAAAGTTCAATGCAAGAGCGTTTATCAGCTTCACTGCCTTTTTCTGCTAAAGCTTTGACTACACCCTGTTTGAAAAATCGTAAGCCGACATTGGTTGCACTCAAGTGACCCCGCGCCACACTCAAGACTAACAGTTCCACATAGCGCGATCGCAATTCCCAAACTACTGTTAAACAAGTGCCAGTTATCAGCATTGTTTCTGCAACCAACACCCATTTTTGTAGTGGTTCGGGTACAAACCGCCCACAAAACAAGATAGTCACAAAAATTAGCGCTCCTGTCAAACCTGTAGCGATCGCTTCGGCAGTTCCACCAGATAAAGTCTGCATCCGGCTGCGAATTGCCTCTGGAATCGGTTGGTAGAGAATGGGGCCGCTACTCATGACAAAGGTGTAGCGCAGAAGTTCATCACAGAATTTGACAATTATCAAACCCCAGAAAAAGCTTTGCGATTGCATGGCTGGAATTAAATGCAGCAATACCAGCACTCCTGGTAGTGAAAAGCCGACGGTGATTGGTAAAAGCGTGGCAGTGAAAAATACCCCCATTCGTTCGATGAGTCGGCTGGAAATAAACCACTGCAACAACAACTCACACAGTCCCAACATCCCACCAAAAAGACCCAAAAAGCTCGCAAGTTCTCGGTCGCTCAAATTGGATTGGAGTTCGCGCAGATACTGAAAATCTATTAACAAGCCAATGACTTGCAACAAACCCACAAAAGCAAATAACTGGCAGACGTAACGCTTCAGCGGACTTTTAATGAAACGTTCTCGTGAAGCTTGTTGTTCAGGAACTAGTCTTTGTGGGGTTTCAGGAAAAGCTGCTCGATAATGATGAGTTAAATAGAATAGAATCCCCGATCCTAGTAAAATCACTATACAGGCGATGAGGATGATCTTATTCAGCGTGGTGTATTGCACTAGCCAAGGCAAACTAAAGCCACTGATCACATCTGCTACCAAAAGACCACTACTCACCAGTGGGTAAGTCCGTTTAATCTCCCGAATATTAAATATTTGGTTGGCGACGATGGAAGTGTTGAGGTCATTGACTACATAAAGTGCATCTACCCACAGCCGCAGCAGAAATGCCGAAATAACTGCCAGGTAGGAAAAATGATATCCCCAACGTAATACAACTAATAAAACTAATGGCATCAACATGCAAGGTGCGATCGCCACAATTACCCGACGTAAGGGAAAAATCTTTTGCAGCCAAGAGTATAAAAAAACCAGTCCGGCACTCATTGCCGCACTAGCAATATACATCCACGGCAGTAGATGAGTCCCATATTCATCCAAAAACAGCGCCACCGTACTGTCTTCTGCCCACCGCAATCCTACACATACAATTGTGTAAAAAAGAAACATTATCTGGGTTCGTTCGCTCTCCTCTGGTCGGAGATTCACCCACTGTAGTAGTCGTGGTAAAGCAACTTTATTTGCAGCCAACCAGTGATTTTTCAGTTCCATGCAGTTTTATTTTCTGGTAGTATCACCGCGCATTGGGCATTGGGCATTAGTTATTTCTCCCCTGCTCCCCTGCCCCTCTGTTTTCTCATCCCCTGGAAATAGCAAAAGTCCTGAGCAACTGAGTACTATGTTTCCCATTCAGCCTTCAGGACTATCGATTTTAGATAAATTTAAACGACCTTAGAGCTTTGGGCACAGAGATATGCACCCAATCAAAAAAGGAAAAAATCCCCTGACTTATAGCCAGGGGATTTTCAAACTTGGTCTATTAAACAGTTAGAGAATTATTTTTTAGGCGAGATGAGCATCATCATGTTTCGTCCTTCTTTTTTAGGCGCTTGTTGAAGCTCACCAAAAGGCTCCAAATCCGTTGCCATTCGCTTGAGCAAATCTTCTGCTAAGTCGCTGTGTTGAATTTCTCGACCCCGGAACATCACAGTCGCTTTGACTTTATCGCCATCTTTCAAAAAGCGCTCTGCTTGCTTAACACGTACGTTGTAATCGTGTTCTTCTATTTTGTAGCGCATCTTAACTTCTTTGACATCAGCCGTGTGCTGCTTTTTCCGGGCTTCCCGCGCCTTTTTTTCCTGTTCAAACTTGTATTTCCCGTAGTCCATAATCCGACAAACCGGCGGGTCAGCTTTATCGCTGATTAGCACCAAATCTAGCTCTTTTTCTTCTGCTAGTTGTAGTGCTTCCTGTGGGGGCATAATTCCCAGTTGGGCACCGTCAGTGTCAATGACCCGAATTTTCGGGAAGCGAATTCGTTCGTTAATTTGGGGCAGATCGCGAGTTCTTTTCTTCTCAATCACAGCCATTATGATTTGTGGGAGATCTTAAATGAAGGATTTGGTGTGGTCTAAATTGGTATGCCTCAGAGGCAAAATACAGAAGTAACTCAGGACTGAAAACATAGTCTCCAGTTCTAGGGTAACTAATCTATAAAATAGTTGCCTCGTTGTATTTGTCATTTTACTCAGTCTGAGAGAATTTCTCTGCAATAGTTAATCTAAATTACACAACCTAGACTCATATTAAATATTATTACAATTATTTAGCAAGACTTTTTGCGATGGCGTAACCGCCCACCGTAGGTGATCGCATTGAGCAACATCATCAGGACTAGCCCTTGAGCGTTTTGTGAAAAAGAGTCCAGTATCGGTGATGGTTCGTGGGCTTTTAGAGAAAGCATTATGTCCCCAAACCCAAATCTTTGATGAACTATTTTTGTACTTTATTCTCGTTTTACAAACCTACAGCTGATAAGAAGCCGTTAAAGCCACCGCCAAAGCATCCGCAGCATCATCCGGCTTAGGAATTTCATCTAAATCCAACTCCCGCGCCACCGCTTCTTGCACTTCTGACTTATCAGCATTGCCATAGCCTGTTAAAGCTTGTTTAATTTGAGCCGGAGTAAACTCTACATAAGGAAGACGACGCTGGCCCAACACTAAAATGACTATACCCCGCGCCTGTGCAACCAGGATAGTACTTGACATACGATAGAAGAATAGTTTTTCGATCGCCACTAAATCTGGTTGAAATTCCTCCATCAGGGTGTGTAAATCATCAAATAAGGTACATAAGCGCTGTCCCATTTCTACATCTGCTGACGTTTTAATTACTCCAAAATCCAGCATATTTACTGTAGTCTCTTGCGCCTTTTTGAGATTTTGTGTGTAGCTAATTGCCCCAAATCCTAAAATTGCCAGTCCTGGATCTAATCCTAAAATTCGTTTTTCCATTAAATTCACTTTTACCAAGCCAGGGTATTGTTTAACTAGAAATACTGGCAATGTTCACGACTTGCTCTTAGTCTAATAGGATTGATAAATATAATAGTTTCACGCCTGGTGTTTTAAACCAAGCGGTGTAAATTTTCTGTTAATTATTGTTTGTAGCACTGCTCCAAATCAGGTATGTCAATTGGTTTTCTCAAACAAGCCCTCAACGCCCTGCAAAAGCAGTCGCGCTCTCGTACTTCTTATCGGGTCAACCAGTGGTTCAAATGGTTATCCCCTGGACTATCAGTAAAACGTTGGTTGTTGATTAGTGTTGGGGGTGTACTGCTGGCAAGTTTGGGGTTAGCCATTTGGATTAAGCTGACCCCAATTTTTTGGATGATTGAGTTGGTTAGAGGTTTCTTGGGAGTCATCACCAACCTCTTACCCAACTATATCAGTGGGCCTTTGGTGATACTTGGTGGCTTGCTGTTAGTGCTTTGGGGGCAAACTCGCACGGTAGGCTCAATTACTAAGGTACTAAGAGCAGAAGGCGGAGAGGAACTCATTGATGTCTTGCTGGCTCATCGTCGATTGTACCGAGGCCCAAAAATAGTGGTAATTGGTGGTGGTACAGGACTTTCTACGTTGTTGAGGGGACTGAAAACCTACAGCGCTAATATTACTGCAATTGTCACTGTCGCCGATGATGGTGGATCTTCTGGGCGTTTGCGTCAAGAATTTGGAGTGCTACCACCAGGGGATATTCGCAATTGTTTGGCTGCACTAGCAGATGAAGAAAAGTTATTAACAGAATTGTTTCAATACCGTTTTCGGGCTGGAGATGGGTTAACTGGTCACAGTTTTGGCAATTTGTTTTTAACGGCAATGAGTGATATTACTGGAGATTTAGAACAAGCAGTTGCAGCCAGTTCTAAAGTTCTAGCGGTGCGAGGACAAGTACTACCAGCAACTCTCAGTGATGTTCGCCTCTGGGCAGAATTAGCCGATGGTCGTCGAATTGATGGGGAGTCTAGCATTCCTAAAGCTGGCGGTAAAATTGTCAAAATTGGCTGCATTCCAGCTAATCCTCCGGCGGTACCAGCAGCTATTAAGGCAATTAAAGAAGCTGATTACATCATTATTGGCCCAGGTAGCCTTTATACAAGCCTAATTCCTAATTTATTAGTACCAGAAATTGCCGATGCGATCGCTCAAACAGATGCCCCTCGTATTTATATCTGCAATATAATGACTCAACCAGGAGAAACTGAAGGCTACACTGTTGCCGATCACATCAGAGCAATTGATGCTGCTTGTGGACAAAGACGGCTATTTGATGCTGTATTAATACATAAAAAATCCCCTTCGGAGCAATCACTTATCCGCTACGCCCAACAAAACTCCCATCCCGTTTTCCTCGATAGAGAAGCCGTAACTCAACTAGGGCGACGGATTGTTCCAGCTAATGTTTTGTATGAAGACGAAACAGGTTTTGTACGTCACAATCCGCAGAAACTAGCACAAGTATTATTGCGGTGGTACGGTAGAGGTCAGTCCCTTCGGGGAATTCAAAATTCAAAATGACGCTCTCTACGAGACGCTAAAAGCGAACACGGACTCGCTAACGCTGCGTTAACAAAATTCAAAATTAAGGAAGGTGAAAATTTGTCATTTGTCATTTGTCATTTTTTTAGACTAATCAGTAATGCCCAATACCTCAATCATGAAAATTTTTCTTGCAGATACAGAAGCGACGCTGCGCTTAGGTATTACTCTTGGTGAATCCCTGATACCTGGCAGTGTAATTTTACTAGAAGGTGATTTAGGCGCTGGTAAAACTACTTTAGTTCAAGGCATTGGTAAAGGTTTAGGAATTGCTGAACCCATTGTCAGTCCCACTTTCACGCTGATTAATGAGTACACGGAAGGGCGCTTTCCCCTTTACCATCTGGATTTATATCGCTTAGAACCGCAAGAAGTTGCAACCCTAAATTTAGAAAGTTACTGGGAAGGTGTTGAAATCATACCAGGAATAGTGGCAGTTGAATGGGCGGAACGATTGCCCTACAAGCCAGATAGTTATCTGAGCGTGAGTTTGACTTATGGACATGAAGGCACTCGTCAAGTCGAACTTACACCATTCAATTGTGCCATTAGCAAAGTCATTGCCGCAATTTAAGCTCATCTCCCGACTAAAGTACGAGGGATTTCACTTTTTTGACCGCAACACTCAAAAATTCCTGCAAATAATCGAGAGAGAACTTTACACTGGTCCTATCTGCCACTACCACGTTCGCCACTGTCAGTTACTAACATTGTTATCTCAACCAAAACAAAAATATTTAATCAGCTTTTCTTCAATAGAAAACTGGTGGTCAGCTTTGCTGACACCCGTCCCTATAAATTTAGGAAAGTTGGCAACACACTGGCTTTCTTTAAAAGGGAGACTATTTTTTCCTTCACTCCCTTAAATCCAGGCGGTTTATATTATCCGAATAGTATTGAACCTAAAGTGATTTTTAACTAAACGGGATATAGGCATCTACTAGTTTTATCGCTGTAATAAGCAGTTAAAAACTGATTTAGATGGTTGGTATACGAATCAAGCAAGTGTAAATAAACTGTTGTTGGGTTCAATGAGAGTTTTGAGAGAACTTAGTCAGCTTCGATTTAACCCGATTAGTTCCCTTACTGTGGTTCAAAGAAGGAATCTAGATTATTTAGCAGCGAATGTTAGTAAAAAAAGTTAAGTAATCATCATTTTCTGTATAATTTTAACTTTTCTTACACTTAGTGTTCCCAAATTAAGTTCACAATCTATACAAAAAAATAAACTATTTTATAAATTTACAAAATTAGTTTTAATAATTTTAATTAGCAATAAATTCTTATATTCACATCTGTAATTAGCACCAATCTCAAGAAAATATTAACTAAAATATCTCGTATTTCTACATATTTTATCTAGAAATACAAGATGTAGTAAGTAAGTTGGCACGAAAAAACCAAACCATGTAAAAATACAGGGTTTTGTCTGTGGACTGAACTCTTTGCTACACCTATTACTTCAGAGTTGAGCAAAAATGCTTAATCTACGATTAAACATCGTAGATTAAGCATTTTTGCAATGGGTAGACTCTCAATACTTCTCGGTTAAGGGGAAAAGGGGAAGGGGAAAACCTTTAACCCAAACCCAGTACCCTTTTCCCAAAACCCGATTCCGAATTAAAAATGCACAAAGCCAGAAGTATTGGGTAGACTCTTAGCTAGCCAAAGTTGCTTTCGTTACAAATCTTCATCAAAATTCTATTCCGATATATCGCGATATATTCCGATATATCGTATATTAAAGAAAGTTGATTTGAGATTCACTTATGTTTAGACATTTTCGGTCACGTTTTGGCGCACCTGCATGGGCAGGAGTTAGCGAAGAGGATTCATTGCTTGTCAAGTCTTGGTTTGGACATGGCAACCATCATGACAAGCATCATGGTAGACATCATGAGAAACACTTTGGCAATGAAATGTTTGGTCGTGGTTGGGGAGATGAATATCGGACTCGTCGGGGTGACATCAAGTTCATTTTGCTGGAATTGTTATCCGAGCATCCTAGTCATGGTTACGACCTGATTAAAGAGATGGAAACTCGCTATGGTGGTTTCCGTCGCCTCAGTCCTGGCTCAGTGTATCCAACACTCCAATTGCTGGAAGAAGGCGGTTATCTCAAGAGCGCACAGGAAGGGGGCAAGCGGATTTATACGATTACGGATGAGGGTAAACAATTATTGGCAGAACGTGCCCAACAAGAACCTTCAGACACTCCTTGGGATACCTTCAAAAGTTTTGTTACAGGTAAGCCCCAAGAGTTTATTGAGTTGCGGAATGCCGCCACAGAGTTAGCTGCTGCGGTGGTGCAGGTTGCTCGTAGTGGCAATATGGAGCGGATAAATCGGGTGCGGGAGCTTTTAGAGCAAGTTAAACGAGAAATTTACGCGATTCTGGCTGAAAAATAAGTAGAGGCTCATAGTAAGGACTTTAGTCCTTATTTTCTAAGCACTAAACTGCTTACTACAAATCCTCTAGTACTTTGCTTACGCTGTTGATCGCATTAGCGTTCGCTGTCCAGCATTTGCATTTGATGTTCATCATAACGAGTGCCTGCGATCGCAGATGCGGGAATTGCTGCTTCAATGCGGGTTAAGTCCTCTGGGGATAGGTTCACATCCAAAGCCGCCAACGATTCGGAAAGTTGGGTGCGCTTGCGTGCGCCGATGACCGGCACAATATTTCTGCCTTTTGCAAGTACCCAAGCAATAGCCAACTGCGAAGGAAGAACTCCTTTTTCGGCGGCAATTTGCTTTAGTTCTTCGATCAGGCGTTGATTCTGAGCAAGGTTTTCTTTACTGAAGCGTGGTAAGTAGGCACGGAAGTCTCCCTGTGTGGCTGGAGTGGAGCCACTTAACAGTCCTCGTGAAAGTACACCATAAGCAGTCACGCCAATACCAAGTTCTTCCAGTACAGGAAAAATCTCGCTCTCAGGACTACGGCTAATCAGGGAGTACTCGATTTGTAGGTCACTGATGGGGTGAATAGCGTGGGCGCGGCGGATAGTGTCCGCTCCCACCTCCGATAACCCGATATATCGGACGTAGCCAGCCTTGACTAGCTCGGCGATCGCGCCGATGGTGTCTTCAATGGGAACTTGCGGGTCTAATCGAGCCGGACGGTAGATGTCAATGTGGTCTACTCCTAATCGGGTAAGGCTATAAGCTACAAAGTTTTTCACCGAAGCGGGACGGGTATCTATACCAATCAATCCGCCATCGGGAGTACGTAAAGCGCCGAATTTCACCGAAACCAAGGCTTTGTCTCGACGCTCCTTGATTGCCCGACCAATTAACATCTCATTGTGTCCACTGGCATAAAAATCGCCAGTATCCAATAATGTCATCCCGTGGTCAAGAGCTGCCTGGATAGTTGCAATGCTTTCGTTTTCGTCTGCTGCACCGTACACACCAGACATACCCATACATCCGAGAGCTAGGGGGAAAACAGTTAGACCTTTAGAACCAAGTTGGCGAGGTTGAATTTGATTTTGGGTAGTCATATATCGCTTCTGTGTTGTTTTACTGCGAGGTGAGGTTGAAAATTCTCTGCATCTTTGCGTAACTATACGCTGGCTGTGGGGCGCACAATAATCTCATTCACATCAACGTCATCCGGTTGCTCGATTCCAAAGGCGATCGCTTCAGCCGGAAGGGCAATCTTACGGAATTCCTGCATTCCTTTGCCAGCTTCGGCGTCAGTAATGCTATCGGCCAGTTCTGACTCCGTTACGCCTGGCGAAATAACTGTAACGCGAATGTCAGTATTTTCCTGACGCAGCCCTTCTGAAATTGCCAACACCGCGAACTTAGTGGCTGAGTAAACGGCACAGGTTGGCCAGACAGCGTGTCCGCCGATGGAGGACAGGTTAACGAACTGGCCAAATCCCTGGCGTTTCATTAGCGGTAGCCCAGCAGCGATGCCATTGAGTACGCCACGAATATTCACGTCAATCATCCAGTCCCATTCATCAACCTTCAGCGCTTCTAGCTTCGAGAGCGGCATAACGCCTGCATTGTTGACGATCGCATCAATGCGGCCAAATTTGCTCAGAGCAAATTCTACAAAGGCTTGGAAGTTGGCGCGATCAGTAACATCAAGGGTCTGATACTCCGCCGAGCCTCCCTCAGAGCGGATTGTAGCCACGAGGGTTTCTAGTCGCTCCGTGCGTCGTGCGCCCAAAATGACGTGGATGCCCTTACGAGCGAGTAGACGTGCTGTCGCCTCACCGATACCACTGCTTGCACCTGTAATCAGTACGACTTTCTGTTCTTTACCAGTGTTTTCGTTGGTAGTCATAAAACCGTATCTCCAAGTCGTTGTAATCTCTAGCACACTTTTAATCTAAGAGAGTCAAAGCTTGATGCGGTAATCTGATCCTGCGGAATTCTTGCCTAATCCTGCATTTTCCTTTATTGTTTATCATAAAAAGATCAGCTGACCGAAGCGGCTGAAGAGATTGCGGCTGCCCTGAATGTTAGTTTCATAAGGATTTTAAACGACATTATGGAACAGACTGTTAGAAAGCAGCAGTCCGAGCTAGCCGCTCTGATTGCACAGAACAGTAATGGAGATGGTGTCCATCCCACAGCGATCGAGCGGTTGTTCTTGTTATGCTCCTCACAACCAACTGCGCCTGTTCATGCCCTGCATGAGCCTTCCCTGTGCATTGTCGCTCAGGGCAAGAAACAGGTAATGTTGGCAGATAATCTGTATGTTTATGGTCAAGACCAATATTTGGTGGTATCCATCGATCTGCCTGTCGTCGGTCAGGTGATTGAAGCAACGCCAACCGTTCCGTATCTGGGCCTGCGGCTCGATTTAGATCCGGGAGAACTCAGCACACTGATGATGGAGGCAAAACTAGACGCTCCCGCTAACCAACCACTAAAACCGGGCTTGTCTATTAATCCTGTTAGCCCCCAACTGCTTAATGCAGCAATCAGACTTGTACGGTTGTTGGAAACACCTGAAGATATTCCCATCCTCGCACCTTTGATTGTTCGAGAAATTCTCTACCGTTTGTTATCAGGCGAACACAGTGCTAGATTGCGACAGATTGCTTTAGTCGATAAACAACTCCAAGCAATTAGCAGAGCGATAAACTGGCTTAAATGGAACTACGAAAAACCATTTCGGCTCGATACGATCGCTCGTGAAGCGTGCATGAGTCCCTCGTCCCTGCATCATCACTTCAAGTCAGTCACCACCATGAGTCCTTTGCAATATCAAAAACAGCTTAGGCTTCAACAAGCCCGTCACCTGATGCTGGGGCAAGGTATGGATGCGGCAACAGCTAGTCATTACGTAGGTTATGAAAGCCCCTCACAGTTCAGCCGTGAATACAGTCGGTTGTTCGGCGCACCACCACTGCGTGATATGGCTCGGTTAAAAAGTGGCGTTTTTGGGGATGGGGGATGAGGGGGAAGTTTTTCATTACCTGTGCGTAAATCCTAATTAATTAAGTCTTTGATCCTCATTAATGAGGTTTAGAACTCCTTTAATGAGTCTTTGATACTCATTAATGAGGTTTAGAACTCCTTTAATGAGTCTTTGATCCTCATTAATGAGGCTTTGAACTCCTTTAATGAGTCTTTGATACTCATTAATGAGGCTTTGAACTCCTTTAATGAGTCTTTGATCCTCATTAATGAGGCTTTGAACTCCTTTAATGAGTCTTTGATCCTCATTAATGAGGCTTTGAACTCCTTTAATGAGTCTTTGATCCTCATTAATGA
>NZ_JBALEF010000096.1:0-35180 GCF_036918245.1 Nostoc sp. | reverse complement strand
GTCTTTTCGTTTACAACACAAGTACTTTCATTTACAACACAAGTACTTTCGTTCACAACCCAAGTACTTTCGTTCACAACACAAGTCTTTTCGTTCACAACACAAGTCTTTTTTGAGCCTTTGCTTTTCAAGAGGGGTTGGGGGGATTAAAAGTCTGTGGAGCCACTCTAAAAGACTTGTGTGTACACGGTAGCCTTATAAAGGGGAGGGAACATGATTTTTCTTCCCTGCTTTATAAGGGGGGATTGAGGGAGGTAATTAAGTCTGACATCGTGCAAAGGAGCGTCTACCTTGAGTAATAAAAAACTACGTAACTTCGTATTTATCCTGCACCGTTATATTGGTTTAGCGGCGGGACTGATTGCCATCCTGGTTGGGTTAACTGGCAGCCTAATCATTTTCCAGCGCGAAATCAACGAGTTTCAACTGCATCAACAGTTTGGTGCTATCTTCCCTAAAGGCGATCGCTTATCGCTGGAAGTTGTCCTGGATATTGTCAAAGCCGCCTATGCCAACCTGCCAGAAATGGCATTGCAAAGGGTTTATTTCCCATCTAAACCGGATGATCTCTTTAATGTCGTCATCTCAATTCCGGGCAACGATTGGGTAGAAGTCTACGTCAACCCCTACACGGGGGCAATTCTGGGTAACAGTCTGCATCCCAATGCCGTACAGCACTTTCTCCAGATTGTTTATGAACTCCACACCTCGTTGAAATTGGGCGATCTGGGTTTACAGATTCTTGGTGTTGTGGGTTTAGTGATGTGCATCGTTGTGATCACAGGAATTATCTTGTGGCCCGGTTGGCGCAAGCTGATGGCAGGCTTCAAAATGAAGTGGAATGCCCACCCCAAGCGCCTTAACTTCGATCTACACAAGGTATCTGGTATTACTGCTGCCATATTTTTACTGTTCACATTTTTCACTGGATTTGCCTGGAATTTGGGCTATGTTGACCCTCTGATTCGTACCATTACCTTCAGTCCATCGCTTCCTGAGCTTGCTTCACAGCCGATCGCAGGTCAATCGCCCCGACCACTCAGCCAGCAGATAAAAACGGCTCAATTTGCCCTACCCGACGGAGCATTGCGGAGCATTGACTTAACGACAGATCCGAAAGCGCCTCTGCGATTGCGGATGAAGCTCCCTCAAGAGCGGGAGGAATACGGCAAGAGCAATGTCTATCTGGACCAATACAAAGGTCAGGTTTTACGAGTTGATAATTCATTAAAGGCATCGTTAGGCGACAAGATTCTTAATTCCTTTGAGCCACTGCACTACGGCACCTTCGGCGGCTTACCCACCCGCATTCTCTACATCTTCGTTGGTCTGGCTCCGTTAATTCTATTTATTACTGGCTTTGTGATGTGGCGGTATCGCTATCGGGCAAAACCGACTATAAAAGATAGCATTTATACAACATCAAATTGAAGCTTGACGAATTGGCATTTTTGATTTAATAAGTGGTTTCGCACTCTCGCAGCAGAAACCATCAGTCATCGCACAGATGTAATATATTAAGAGCGATCGCCAAAGTTGGGCGAGTACGCTATAGACAGTCCAGACAAAAACGGCACAAAACTTGATTTTGTTAACTGAAACGTCTGATATTGAAAAGCTGCTCGATAAATGCGGTAAGCAAAGCCATACTGTCAGGCTGATCGCACTCTTATTGCAGAATATTTTCAGTTGTGTAGACGCTCTTAGCGGTGAGGGAGTCGCAGTCTTGGCGGTTCCCGTCGTTAGCGCAGCGTTAGCGAGTCTTCGAGCGTCTTGCGAACTCCCGAACCCGTTGGCGCAGCCTCTCGTAGAGAAGGGCTTGTCGTAGACATCGCTCTTTATCCTAACAGATACTATTCTCAACCAGTAATTTTTGATAGTAAACATGATGATTTGCCTTTTCTGACATCTAAGTTTTTTTTATCTGGTGGTGTGAGAACCACTACGCCAAATGTACCTGGAGTCAGTGACGATTATGAAGAAGTTGCAGGTTACAACTACTTATTTTTCTTGCCTGATATTCAGGAGTTTGAGCATTTTAATGCGAACCAGCACACTCAATGTATCGGTATTTATTGGTATCCTGATTTACTTTCTAGTTTCCAGGGAAGCTTTGAGCAATTGCCTGTTTTGCTTCAACAGTTGATAGAAAATCCAATTAAACAGCGCTTCCATCAGCCGTTAGGAACAACCACGCCTGCAATGCGGTTAGTACTCAAACAAATATTGCAGTGTCCGTTTCGAGAAACACTTAGACAAATGTATTTAGAAGCAAAGGTGTTGGAGCTACTGACACTTCAGATTGCTCAGTGGCAGGGAAATTATCAAGTATTACAGCGATCGCTCCATTTCCGTTCCAATGAAATTGAACGTTTACATCACGCTAAAGCTATTTTAAATCAAACGCTCCAGAATCCACCTTCGCTACTAAATCTAGCCAAACAAATCGGACTCAATGATTTTAAGCTCAAGCGGGGATTTCGAGAAGTTTTTGGCACTACGGTATTGGGATATGTGCAATCCCTGCGGCTAGAGCAAGCACAACAGCTACTCCAAGGCACTATATCTGACAGTTGCAGAAATTGCTTCTCAAGTGGGATACGAAAGCATAGGTCATTTTGGCTATTTGTTTAAGCGGCAATTTAGCATGACTCCCAGAGAATATCGTCAGCAAAAAGTACGTACCGATTCCGCTTAAAAAAATAGTCTAAACTCCAGGTTTTAAGGTAGCTACAACTAAGAAGCACCCCCCATTTCTGGAGGGCGCTTCTTAGTTAGCTAATACTAAAGTATTAACCGTTGATAGCAGGAGCAGTCATTGCTACAGGAGCAACTTCACCAGCAGCTAAGTCTAGGGGGAAGTTGTGAGCGTTACGCTCGTGCATTACTTCCATACCTAAGTTAGCGCGGTTAATTACGTCTGCCCAGGTGCTGATGACGCGACCTTGAGAGTCAATAATTGATTGGTTGAAGTTGAAACCGTTCAAGTTGAACGCCATTGTGCTGATACCCAAAGCGGTAAACCAGATACCAATGACAGGCCAAGCTGCGAGCAAGAAGTGCAATTGACGGCTGTTTTGGAATGATGCGTATTGGAAAATTAAACGACCGAAGTAACCGTGGGCTGCAACGATGTTGTAGGTTTCCTCTTCTTGACCGAACTTGTAACCGTAGTTAAGAGATTCGGTTTCGGTGGTTTCACGCACCAAAGAAGAAGTTACTAGAGAACCGTGCATTGCAGAGAACAATGAACCGCCGAATACACCAGCCACACCTAACATGTGGAAGGGGTGCATCAAGATGTTATGTTCTGCTTGGAACACAATCATGAAGTTGAAGGTTCCAGAGATACCCAAAGGCATACCATCAGAGAATGAACCTTGACCGATTGGGTAGATCAAGAATACTGCGGTAGCAGAAGCCAAAGGTGCGCTGTAAGCTACGCAGATCCAAGGACGCATACCTAAGCGGTAAGAAAGTTCCCACTGACGACCAAGGTAGGTAGCGCAACCGATCAAGAAGTGGAAAACTACCAACTGGTAAGGACCACCGTTGTACAACCACTCATCTAAGGAAGCAGCTTCCCAGATTGGGTAGAAGTGCAAGCCGATGGCATTTGAAGAAGGAACAACTGCACCAGAGATGATGTTGTTTCCGTAGATCAAAGAACCTGCAACTGGTTCGCGGATGCCATCGATGTCCACAGGAGGAGCAGCGATGAAGGCAATTACGAAGCAGGTTGTAGCAGCTAGTAGGGTTGGGATCATGAGTACACCAAACCAACCGATGTATATGCGGTTGTCGGTGCTGGTGATCCACTCGCAGAAGCGATCCCATACGTTAGCGCCGGAGCGCCGTTGTAAGGTTGTGGTCATGGTTTTATAAGTGCTATGGGTTGTTAAATATGGAACAAGCGGTTTTATTTTCGCCTGTTGAAATACAGTTTACATGAATTTACTTTGACGCGAAATGTGACTTAATATTCTGTAATATAATTCTCTAACAAGCTCATCGAACTGTAAAGTTTTCCTACTATAAATAATGAAGATAAAAGTAATGGATTGAGGCTTTTTAAGCCATTTCAACACCAAACTAGCTATCACTTTCAATGATGCGATCGCCTAGTTATTTTCTTTTACACTTCTTTACAATTAGCTTCTGGGACAAATTGCAAGTCTTGCTAATTTGTAACCAAATAATTAAGTTTTATATTGTCATTGTCTAAATGTTTCAGTTAAATTTTTTTGTGTTGTGGAATCTTAAAAATCAAAGTAGATGTAGGGCAAACTGCCTTCTGGAGCTAATAACCAAACAGCGTAAAAACATAGGGGGACGAAGACAAGCTTAAGGGGCCAGTTAAACTCTAACTTCAGTATCCGGTTGAATGCATAGACTATAGACATAAGGGCAGCTATACCTAGAAGTACCAAAGCGAGTTGGGATTGACTCATATTTAAGGCTTCCACATAGACTTTTTCAGCAAACTGGGCGTCAGCCGGATAACCCCAAAGATGCCGAATTACCAAAGAAGAGTCTTGGAGATTAGGTAGACGGAACCAAATCCAAGAGGTAAAAACCATCAGTTGAGTTAAGAACCAAGCGACAAAGATACCCAGAGGATTTTGCCAGAATTGTTCTAGATTTTCAAAGCGATCGCTTATAGAATCTGTAAGTCGATGAACCACCAAAGCTAATCCGTGGAGTATGCCCCAAACGACATAACCCAAAGCGGCACCGTGCCAGATACCAGCAATTAACATCACAATAAATAAATTCCAGCAGGTACGGACTAAACCTCGACGGGAACCACCCAAAGGAAAGTAGACATAGTTACGTAGCCAATCTCCTAGAGTGATATGCCAGCGCCGCCAAAATTCGGAAATATTGGTGCTGAAATAAGGAAAGTCGAAATTTTCAGGTAGAACTAAGCCAAAAAACATAGCACTACCACGGGCTATGTCTACGTAACCGTTGAAATCTAAATATAACTGCAAGCCATAGGCGAATGTAGCTAACCACAAATCGGTACTACCCGCCCGTTGCAAATTACCAAAACATAAATCGACAAAAATTCCCAAGTGGTCAGCAAAAATACCTTTTTTGACTGCGCCCCTAGCAATCAACCACAGCGCTTCGGCTACTCTATTGGTACTGGGTAATTCTGGTGTATTAAATTGATTTGCTAAATTGTGGTAGCGCGTAATCGGCCCTGAAATCAGTTTGGCAAAGAATAATTTGTATGTAGCAAATTTGAGAAAATTATCAGTAGCAGGGGCACCGCGATAGACGTCTATTAAATAAGCAATACATTCAAAGGTGAAAAATGAAATTCCCAAGGGTGCAATTAATTTAAAAGAGCTATCTGGTGAGTTTATTTGGACATGAAAAACAAACTTGAATAAAGGGGTAAAATACTTAAAAGCTAATAGCAGTAAAACATTTAGAATTATACCCACCCACAAAATCTTTAAACGGCGGCGATTCCAATCAACTTGAGCAAATTGCCACTCTTCATTAGAAATTTGTAAGTCAAGAGAATGTTTTCCTGGTGATGTGTTGTTACCAAGTTCCAGCCCTATACGAAAATTTATAAACGTCAATGCTAATAGTAATGGTATGTATTGGATGTGCAAAGATGCATAGAAAACCAAACTAGCAATTAGCAGCGTCCATAATCGCAATTTATGTTGTGCTAAAGACCAGTAAATTCCCAACACGCTCAACAGGAAAAGTCCATAGAAAATTGATATAAAGTTCATTTTTTAGTCATTAGTCATTTGTCATTTGTTATTGGGCATGAAGCATTGGGCATTGATCATTAATCAATAATTCTTCTTCCCCTGCTTCCCCTGCTTCCCCTACTCCCTCATCCCCATTCCCCACTCCCTACTTCACTGGCCAAGGAATCATCGGATCGTTAGCTAGCTTTTTCGAGACTTCGTATGCACCAAAGCGGTTGAGGTGGCTAGGATCAGAAAAGTAATCATTTACTTTTGTCCACTGTTGGCTCAAATCACGATAAATAAAGTTGGGATTAGTAGCCAAACGCAACATATATTGCTGAAATTGTTGCTCATATTGTTTACGTACTGGATCTAAATAATCTCCCGTCAGAGGCATGTTGAGAAATACTAAGGAAATTTTCTGAGACTGGGTAAACTGAAGCACTTCTTGAAAAGCAGTATCTTGCTGTCCTTCTACTTGGAAAGATTTATAGTCGTTGTCATAATTTCCGGTAACTCTAGAATGTTTTTGATAGTATCTCGCGGGATTAAAGCGAATAGACAAGGGTAGAAAGCCATCAAAGTCAACCGCTTGCTGAGAAATACTTTCATCTGAAGTACCGTCTGTCAACTGTTTTTGTGATGCAACTGTCTGATTATTACCAAATAAAAGCAGTTGTTTTTGTAGTAAACTTTTAATCTGGTCGCGGTTTTGATAGCTAGCAGAAACAGATGCTAAAGCCTGATTTAACGATTGATTGATAGCTTGATAAGTACTAATCTCCTGTTTTTCTTCGTTTGTTTTTTCTTCTTCTCCGGAATTTACCGTATTTTCTGGCAAATCATTGCTACTTGCCGTTGTTGGTGTTTTTTGGAATGCTTGTTTATAACCAGCTGATGCAGCGAGCGATTTAAAGGTAATATCCTCGCGCCCACCGTTGAAAGCACGCGCACCATCTGCCCAGATAATTATTTTGGGTAGTTCTGATGGTTCTAGGACGTGACGAATCACAAAGTCTACAACTTGTGCCGTAGCACCGTTAATCCCAAAGTTAAACACATCAAGATTTGGATAGCCTTGAGTTGCTAAAGCTTTAGAAAGTGCTGCGGGATCTACTCCTCTGAGGGCGCGGGAGGAGCCAATAATCAATATATCTGGGGGACTACCAGTTCTAGCTAAACGCTGTTTATACAGTGCTAGTTGCTCGTCTAACTGCCTGACATTAAAACTTGGCATCTGCGATCGCGCTGCTAAAAGAATAGCTGTTGCGGTTGCTTTTTCCTTCAGTGGTGCGGCTGCTAAATTATTTTTCGGGGTATCATCACTCTGGGTAAATTCCGAAGCGTTAAATACAGAACTCTGATTTGGAGGAGATTTTGTCTTGGAAGTGCTGCTAAAAAATGTCGTTTTCTCACTCTGATTTTCTTCAGATGTCAAAGATGCCTTTTGCTCAGAAGATGATGAGAGGCTGGCACTAGCGGCTTTTGGCGAACTCGGCGTAGTACGTGCAACAATGTGACCCAGTACCCAATCAGTTTGGAGGGTGAGCAATAATCCTAGTGTTCCCCAAACCAAAGCAATTTTAATTCCTTGAACATCATGGTTATGTTCCGCTGACTCTTTGCTTTCGGTAAATAACTGACTTTTCAACAGGAATTTTCTCGCAGTTGAACTTGCCGTTGCTATCCAATCTCGCGCTACTTCTGTTACAAAATTTTGAACTTCTTTTGTGGTTAAGTCTGGGCGCAAAATTGGCTCACTAGTCTCAGATGTTACTAAATCGTTAATGTATATAGAAGTAGCAGCAAATTCTGGGGTTGCTTCTGGTACTAAACGTTGGCGATGTTCAAGATCGACGCCATAATGCCAAAAAGGTTCTTTATTCCCAGCACGGCGACCGTAGATACGTACTCCTATTATACCGGAAATTTTTAACTGGCAGATAAACTGCGTAATTTTACTTGCTACTTGTTGCCGCTGTGGACAAACAGGTGCATCACACATAATGTGCAATAAACCATTTCTGTTCAGTAGAAGTACGCGAATTCCACCTGTCAATAGTCGCCAATCCAAATCAGGATTGAGTAAGCGCTCTAATAAAAATACAATTGCTGGTTCATCGCCAGTATTTGCCAAATCAAGTGGTGATATGGCAAAGGCGGGATGGTTTGCTGCGGCTAAAGCCAGCCAATCAATCCAAGTGGGTTCCTTGTCACCTGCTTTTTGTCCGTATACGGTGGCGGCGAAAATGGCTTGAGGAGCGATCGCTTCTAGCTGCGGTAAAATCGCCTCTAAGCACACTAGCTTATCTGGGATAGGGGCAGTTCCTAAAGGATCAAAAGCTGGGATACAAAAAATATGTAGCGTTGATTCTTTCAGAGAAACTTGGACACCAACTTTTAACCCTGATAGTACTTCAGCTAATAATCGAGCGATCGCTTGGACATCTCCCCAACGCGCCCACTCTTTAAGCATCACCTCTGGTGGTGTCAAATCCACCCGCAGCAGCCAATCTGGGGCAGTTTCGCCGCTCACCTGAGAAACAATTACGGCATCTTGGTAGCCGGAAAGCTTGAGATAACGCAACTTCTGTGCTATTGGTTCGGCAAGCAACGATGCATCAGGGCTATAGCTTGACTGGCAAAATATCCACAGGCGATTTTCTTCTGGCTGAGAATTCTTTGGCTTATATAGCTTAATCTTTACCTGTACTGATACACCTAGCGTACTCAGAGTTTCGCTAAGATATCGAGCGATCGCTTCTGGATTTCCTTGGCGTGCCAAACTTTCGTTAGAGACAATTAGCGCCCCACCCGATTGTTTTAATTTTTCCGAGTCTGCTAGCAGCGCTTGTTGCACCTGATCTAGATGCTTATCTATTTGATTCAAGTGAACTCGATGGCACCATGAGGGGCGCTGTTCCCCTTTTCTGCGGCCATAGACAAATACTTGATATATTGAGGTTTGTTCGCTGCTTGTGAGAATATCTAAGTTTGTTTGCTGTAGTGCTTGCAGCAAATCAGACAAAGTACGCCAACGCTGCGGACATTCTGTACCTTCACAAAGAATATGAAGGTCATTTCCCCGCAACCGGACTTTCACTCCGAAACTGTTGATCCCTGTTGCTTGGCTTACCCATTGCACTAAGGATTGCTGGCGATCTGGTACTACTGTTTTCATGCTCAGTTAATTTTACAGTCAGCGATGGTTGGGGGATAGTGCCTGCACTTGTAAACTAGAACCATAGGTTTATCACACTCTGACGTTTTTTTTTAACAATTTTGTTACCTTCGTAGCTCACAAAATCGGACAAGATAGTCTTGTATAGGTTGTAAGTCTGACTAATGTTGAGTTTTGCGTTTATTTTACTAATAGGGAGTCAAAAATCAGAAGTTAGAAGTTAGTAGTTAGGAGCCAGGAGTCAGAATAATTCTATATGACTGGCTGATGACTTGTTCTTTAAAACCGGACTTGTGTAGCCACCGCGCCAATGCCCCTGATGGGCGAAACAAACAATAAGCTTATCTCATTTCAACTCCATCCCTTTATCGTTGGAGTCATCCTAACTCTTAACTCCTTTTTACTCATAATTCCCATAACCAAAAATTAGCAATGCCTCCTACCAACCAACAGTCTTCGCCTAAACCCGCATCCAATCTGGATTTATTTCCCATTCCCCAATCATTACTTTTACAAATAGGTACAGCGTCTATATTACTGCTGCTGATTACCGGAAAAACTACAGTAAGAGCACTAGAAGCCATAGGAGAAGCTAGTGAAGAATTATTTCGAGGCGATCGCCTACCCAATCTAGACTTCCCAGATGAACACGAAATCAATCAAGATGAGAAGATATACACCAAATAATTATTTGCTCAGGAACAACCCGGTGAGCATTAAGTGCAAAACCTAGAACCGTAAACAGTAATTAGCTTTACAAGAATAGAGAATATGGGTTCCCTTTTATACTCTTCGTCTCAAACTGCGGATATATACCCGGTGTCGGAATTATTTTTGCGTCATCGTCTCCAGGTAGTGGAAGAATTGTGGGAGTCAGTTCTCCGGCAAGAATGCGGTCAAAATATGGTAGACCTGTTGCGTCAGTTGCGCAATTTATGTTCGCCAGAAGGACAAGCAACAAATGACCAAGCATCCTCAGCCGTCAAATTAATTGAACAACTAAATATCAACGAAGCAATTCGCGCGGCTCGTGCTTTCGCTCTGTATTTTCAATTGATTAATATCATAGAGCAGGAATACGAACAACGGCAGCAATTGAGTCGGTATGAGGCAGAAACAGAGGCTACAGAGCCAGAAACATCATCCAATGTTAATTATTCCTCCAATCAAAGAGAAGATGACGCACCTGTTAACAAGGGAATAGCAGCACCCTTCCTCAGAAAGAATTATCTCGAAAAGGCGCAAGTCAAACCAAAAGGTACTTTTGCTGCCTTGTTTCCCTATTTATTCAAATTGAATGTACCACCCCAGCAAATTCAACGTCTAATTGCACATCTGGATGTGCGGTTAGTTTTCACTGCACATCCGACAGAAATTGTTCGTCATACCATCCGGGATAAGCAGCGACAAGTGGTACAACTTTTGCAAAAACTGGATGCCTTGGAAAATCATTCTGGGACTACACCAGGAGCATATCCTTGGGAAGCAATAGATGTCCGCGAACAATTGCTTGAAGAGATTCGCCTGTGGTGGCGTACAGACGAACTTCACCAGTTCAAACCCACAGTGCTAGATGAAGTAGATTATGCCCTGCACTATTTCCAAGAAGTTTTATTTGATGGTATTCCGCAACTGTATAAACGTTTCAAACACACTCTATCCAATACCTTTCCTTGGCTAGAACCACCGAGTAAAAACTTTTGCTCTTTTGGCTCCTGGGTAGGTTCAGACAGAGACGGGAACCCATCAGTCACGCCCGAAATCACCTGGAAAACGGCTTGCTATCAGCGCAAAATGGTAATCGGGAGATATATTCAGTCAGTGAAAAATCTGATTGAATTGTTGAGTGTGTCGATGCACTGGAGTGATGTTTTACCAGACTTACTGGAATCTCTAGAATTGGATCAGTCCCAGTTCAGCGAGGTATATGACGCACTGGCGCTGCGTTATCGACAAGAACCCTATCGGCTGAAACTGGCTTACGTGCTGAAACGGTTGGAAAATACTCGCGATCGCAATCTATCTTTGTACAATCGGGAAACGCCGACAAATCAAGATAGCCCCCTGTATCGTTCGGGAGCCGATTTTTTAGCAGAACTGCGAATGATTCAGCGCAACTTGACAGAAACAGGTTTAAGTTGTCGAGAATTAGAAAATCTAATCTGTCAGGTAGAAATTTTTGGCTTTAACTTGACACAGTTAGATATCCGTCAAGAATCATCCCGTCACGCCGACGCGCTCAATGAGATCCTGGAATACCTGCAAATATTACCCCAACCTTACAACGAACTATCCGAGGAGCAAAGAGTTGCTTGGCTCACAGGCGAACTGCAAACCCGCAGGCCACTAATTCCGGCAGAATTGCCATTTTCGGAAAAAACCAACGATGTAATTGAAACCTTTCGCGTCGTGCGATCGCTGCAACAAGAATTTGGTCTTAACATCTGCCAAACTTACATTATCAGTATGTGCCGCGACGTGAGCGATGTACTGGAAGTATTGCTTTTAGCCAAAGAAGCCAGACTTTTTGACCCCGCCATTGCCGTCGGAACTATTCAAGTAGTCCCCCTATTTGAGACAGTAGAAGATTTGCAACGCTCCAGAAGCGTCATGCGGAAACTGTTTGAACTACCGTTATATCGCGCTTTGTTAGCTGGTGGTTACGAACAGACAAAAGCAGAAGGTGCAGATGAAAATTCACCCTCCCCTGCTCCCCTGCTCCCCTGCTCCCCTGCCTCCTCCGTCACTGCCAACTTGCAAGAAGTAATGCTGGGGTATTCTGACAGCAACAAAGACTCTGGTTTTTTAAGCAGCAACTGGGAAATTCATAAAGCTCAAAAATCACTGCAAGAAATAGCAGAAAACTACGATCTAAACTTGCGGATTTTCCACGGACGCGGCGGTTCTGTGGGACGGGGTGGCGGCCCCGCTTACGAAGCGATTTTGGCTCAACCAGGTCATAGTATCAATGGGCGAATCAAGATTACCGAACAAGGAGAAGTTTTAGCTTCCAAATATTCCTTGTTGGACTTGGCTTTGTATCACATGGAAACCATCACCACTGCTGTGATTCAAGCCAGCCTGTTGCGGACAGGGTTTGATGATATTGAACCCTGGAATGAGATTATGGAAGAATTAGCCGCGCGATCGCGTCAACATTATCGCGCCCTAATCTACGAACAGCCTGATTTTGTTGATTTCTTCCACGAAGTAACTCCCATTGAAGAAATTAGTCAGCTACAAATTAGTTCCCGCCCCGCACGTCGTCCATCTGGTAAGAAAGATTTAAGTAGTCTGCGAGCTATTCCTTGGGTATTTAGCTGGACACAAACTCGCTTTTTGCTTCCTTCATGGTACGGTGTTGGCACAGCGTTACAAGAATTCTTGAACGAAGAACCAGAAGAACACTTGAAATTACTCCGCTACTTTTACGTTAAGTGGCCCTTCTTCAAGATGGTGATTTCTAAGGCCGAGATGACTTTGGCAAAAGTAGATATGCAAATGGCACACCACTACGTCCAGGAACTCTCAAAACCAGAAGATCAACTTCGTTTTGCCAAGGTTTTTGACCAAATTGCCAGCGAGTTTTATCTAACAAGGGATTTGGTGTTAAAAATCACCGATCACAATCGACTCTTAGATGGCGATCCTGTATTGCAACGCTCTGTGCAGTTACGTAATGGCACAATTGTCCCCTTGGGATTTATCCAAGTTTCACTACTCAAACGTCTACGGCAGTCCCAAAATACTACTGCTACTTCTGGAGTAATTCATTCTCGTTACAGTAAAGGCGAGTTACTGCGAGGAGCATTGTTAACTATTAATGGTATTGCTGCTGGGATGAGAAATACAGGTTGATTGGGAATGGGGAAGAAGCAGGGGAGCAGGAGAGACAAGGTGACAAAAGTTTAGAACTTGCAACAAGTCTTTTCCCTTGTCCTCTTTCCCATAACAAATGACCAATGACTAATGACAAATGACAAAAAACAGAATTTTAATTTGCACTTTCTTGGCGCTGTCATCAGGTTTTTTTGGTGCTTACACCAGTGGGCAAATCACTATAATGCTGCATAGCCAAAAGTGCCAAAACCAACCTTGGGGTTTAAAGGAGATGTGCAACGCTTGGATGACACCAGGAGCAATATGGCAAGGTAGCACAACAGGACTTTGGACAGGCACTATCTTAGGGGCTTTTGTTGGTGGTGTGGTGACGCGACAAGCTCGTGATTAGTCTCATGTGATACCAATTCAATTAATGATTGCAACAGATCCTTGGGTAAAGACTTGATGAATCGCGTCTTTAGAGATTTTTAAATTGGTATGAGTTTGAGGATTGGCAGCTTTGGTGTCAGCAAGGCTGGTAAAATCTACCCATAGCGAAGAAGAGAAAATCACCATGCCTACCGAAACTAACCCAGGGAATCAAACTACTACAGGGGCTGATGCGATTGATGAAGCGATCGCACAGGGAATTGATTTTGATGGTTCTCCCATTCCGTCTGCCAAGCTAGAACTTTATGGTAAAGTTATGGCGCTAGAAGGCAATAGACAGCGCAGTGGTGTATCTAATACTATGCGATCGCGCATTGTGCGAATTGGCGCAAAACACATTCCCCAAGCAGAACTCGACCAATTACTTGTAGATGCTGATTTCGCACCCCTAAAAGAAAAAGAAATTGCCTTTTTTTATAGTGGTAAATAATTGTTAATGTTTTACAACAGTTTTCATTTATCTGAACCAAATATGCTGTAGGGGCACAGCAATGCTGTGCCCTCAATTCTCTACCTCACACATCTGAAATTAGCATCGGTATTTTGGCTTCTTGAATATTTTCCCGATCGCGTCGAAAAGTGTATCTTCAGCAAGATATTGTCAACTTTGCCTTGTGTTTGAATTGGCAGATGGCTATATGTACTTGAGTAATAGCTGAAAGATTTGGAGAACAGATGTCAGAAACTACGTCAAATTCAGAAATGCAATACCGAGTTATCGGTAGCACAGGGGAGAAAGTTTCCGCCATCGGATTGGGTGGTTGGCACATTGCCTTGAAGCACGTTGATGAGCAACTGGGTATCCGCATTGTTAGAACAGCCATCGATCGTGGCATCACCTTTATGGATAACAGTTGGGATTACAACGGTGGAGTCAGCGAGATTCGCATGGGAAAAGCGCTACGCGATGGCTACCGGGATAAAGTGTTTCTGATGACGAAAATCGATGGTCGCTCTAAGAAAGAAGCCGCAAAACAATTAGACGAATCACTCAAACGCTTGCAAGTTGATTGCATCGATCTTGTTCAGCATCACGAAATGATTCGATATGAAGACCCCCATCGAATTTTCGACCCCGAAGGGGCAAATGCTGCCTTCATTGAAGCACAAGAAGCTGGAAAACTGCGATACATCGGTTTCACTGGGCATAAAGATCCCCATATTCATTTACATACACTGGAAGTTGCAGCTGCTCACGGGTTTAAATTTGATACAGTGCAAATGCCGCTGAATGTAATGGATGCCCACTACCGGAGCTTTGCAAAGCTGGTTGTACCAGAACTTGTGAAACAAAACATCGGTGTTTTGGGGATGAAAAGCTTGGCAAACGGTATTCTTTTACGGTCAAAGACTGTAACGCCAATTGAGTGTTTACACTATGCTTTGAATCTGCCCACATCGGTTGTGATTACCGGAATTGACAGTATGGAAATTCTAGAGCAAGCTTTTGAAGCAGTGCAAACGTTCCAGCCAATGAACGACGAGCAAGTGCGATCGCTCTTAGCAAAAACGGCAGAAGCGGCATCACGCGGCGAGTTTGAGCCGTTCAAAACCTCATCAATCTTTGATAGCACTGCCCAAAATCCAGATTGGCTGGGAGAAGAACCACAGCGTATTCAGCAATTGATGTCAGCGTGATGCTTTCTTAGTGTTGTCCATGGAGGAAGTTCACAGGGTGATACAACTATAAAGCATCTTCCAGTTTAGTAATTGCGATCGCCACGTTATCTAATGCAACCCCCTGCAATGGCATTGTTTCATATAACAATGCCATTGTTTTGACTAACAATGCGATTGTTTCGACTAACAATACGATTGTTTTGACTGACAATGCGATTGTTTCGGCTAACAATGCGATTGTTTTGACCTGCAAAAATTAACTCACGCTTTTATTTAACCTTGTTCTATCTAAAAATCTCACTTTACTGAGAATTTTTTTGTCTTAATAGGCACATTAAAGTATACCCTATATCAGTATACTTATATGCCCGCCCAAGATAAAACCCGTCGTTTGCCTTCTCAATCAATTAGTCAAGATATAAACTCATTTCACGGCTTGCAAACCATCAGCACATATAACACAACCCGTACTGCTGCCTCTGTAGCAAATTTACAGCAAGCTTATCAAGCTATGTTGGCGCAGCAACAATCCGAAACTGAAAAACTAACTTTCTATCGTGCTGCGGTCGATGCTGCGCGATTAGCAGAATGGGAATTTCATAATGCTGCATTAGCGATGAAAGAAGTAATCCGCGGAGAATATGGCTCAGATAGCGATCAAGCTCAAGCCGTTGGACTGAAGAAAAAATCAGAACGCAAGCGTCCCAATCGTAAAAAGTCAGTTGCGATGGCGTAACCGCGCGCTGGAAGCGATCGCAAGTTACAGCTATTTTCAGGTAAATAGACCACGCGGTAGGGGCGCAAGGCCTTGCGCCCCTACGACAGGTGTGGTTCAAATACATGAAAACTGCTGTAATAAACTGAAGGGCGATCGCTAACTTTTCCTCAGTGCGTTAGCGTAGCTCACTGTAGGTATCGCCGATGTCGAAAAAGTGTAATTTGTTTAAATCGACCTTTGCTTACTAGGAAATAATCTTTACTCAAAATTCAATCTATCAAAATAGTGAACTAATTTCATAACTATTGATGACTATTGATGCGAGAACTTCTATCTAGGGATCGATATGGCTAATAAACTAAATGAAGTAGAAATAGTATACTAAATCACATGAGATTGTATTGTATGAAATCCAATTATGTTGCAAAGCAGCTTTCCACCGTAAAACGCTGGATGGCGACAACGTTGTTTTGTATGTTAGCGATCGCTTTCGTTTGGCAAGGTGCATTTTTCTCGAACACCTCAGCAATGGCCAATCCTACTGGAACCTTGATTGCGTATGATGATGCAGATCGCGCTCAAGACAAAGCTGATAGAGATGCTGGACGAACCAAAAATTTCATTGATGATACGGCAGATAAAGTTAAGGACGCTGCCAAGAGCAATGCCAGTAAAGTTGACCAATCAACAGACAATGATAGCTTTATTGCGCGCAAAGCAAAGAAAGATGCCGCTACAATTCAGAAGAGAGCAAATGAAGATGCATCTCGGACTAAAGAAGCAGTAGACAACACAAAGAATGTTGTTGAACGTACTGTTGAAAACATTAAGGATGCTTTTGGTAAATAGAGATATAGAATAGGAATCCGATTGGATTTGCGAAAATCGAAAGCTTGAAATTTCCGACTTTTTCAAAAAGTCGGAAATATTGTTGTATACGGGGAATTTTGGAAAATCTCAGGTTACGTCAATATTATTACAGCAAATTACAGGTAGTTAAACATTCTGGTAGGGATGCAGAGCTAGCTGTTCATCCCCACAGGGGATTGTAGTTAAAGCCTTCTTTCCACTTGGAAACTTTTAACGAGATATAGAAAAAATTTCCTAAATAAAATTAGATAAAGTAATCGAGTAGCTTTAGATACATATTTGTCACAGTTATAGGAACTAGCGATCGCTGATAAAACTAGCTGCTGTCACCGAAGAAGAGTAGAAACTCTAGTTAAATATTTACTAGCAATTATGCTAGATATATAGCTGTAAATAAAATATTTGACTTTCTTTTGTACTAACTTAAGATGGCAAAATTGAGTAATCTGCTTAGGGAATTTCCGCAAATTACTCTTAAAAAACTTGTTTTTATATACGCATTACAAGCATTTTTTAAGTAGCATTACTCATGAAAAAATGTGTTATAACTTTAACTGATTGGAATCTTATTTGACGAATTGTTAATGGTTAACAAAT
Source organism: Nostoc sp. (assembly GCF_036918245.1). Classification (GTDB taxonomy): domain Bacteria; phylum Cyanobacteriota; class Cyanobacteriia; order Cyanobacteriales; family Nostocaceae; genus Nostoc. Next base: position 18,199 of record NZ_JBALEF010000096.1, on the reverse strand, counting down.
TTTTCACGATCATCAATTAAGAAGTTATACTTTCCACTACAACTTAGTAACAATGTAAGAGTTTGATTCTATGGACAACCCGACCGTGGGAAAATCAAAATACCGAGACTGGAAGTTAGAGAGGAAAACCTTATAATATGCATCTGAGCGAAATCACCCATCCTAATCAGTTGCACGGTTTATCTGTTCGCCAACTGCAACAGATTGCCCGTCAGATTCGAGATAAGCATCTTCAAACAGTAGCAGTTAATGGTGGACACTTGGGGCCAGGGTTGGGTGTTGTCGAATTAACACTAGGACTTTACCAAACACTGGACTTAGATCGAGATAAAGTGATTTGGGATGTAGGACACCAGGCTTATCCCCACAAACTGCTTACAGGACGTTACGATCGCTTCCACACCCTTAGACAAAAAGACGGAATTGCGGGTTATCTCAAACGGGGTGAAAACAAGTTTGACCACTTTGGGGCTGGACACGCTTCTACAAGTATTTCAGCAGCATTGGGCATGGCTTTAGCGCGAGACTTGAAAGGAGAAAAATTTAAAGCCGTTGCTGTGATTGGGGATGGGGCACTAACTGGCGGCATGGCTTTAGAAGCGATCAATCATGCCGGACACATGCCGAAAACCAATCTGTTGGTTGTTCTCAATGACAACGATATGTCCATATCTCGCAACGTCGGCGCGATTCCCCGCTACCTCAACAAAATGCGCCTCAGCCAACCGGTGCAATTTATTAAAGATAATCTTGAGGAACAGTTGAAGCAAATTCCCTTCGTTGGCGAATCTCTTTCCCCCGAACTTGGACGCATCAAAGAAGGTATGAAGCGCTTGGCAGTTCCAAAGGTAGGTGCAGTTTTTGAAGAACTCGGCTTTACCTACATTGGGCCAGTAGACGGACATAATCTCGAAGAATTGATTGCCACCTTCCAACAAGCACATCAGATACCAGGCCCAGTTTTGGTACATGTGGCAACAGTGAAAGGCAAAGGTTATGAAATTGCCGAACTTGATCAAGTTGGCTACCACGCCCAAAGCCCTTTCAACGTCGCAACTGGCAAAGCCATTCCTTCTAATAAACCCAAACCCCCAGCTTATGCCAAAGTCTTTTCTCACACTCTGGTAAAACTTGCCGAACAAAATCCCAAAATCGTCGGGATTACAGCGGCTATGGCAACAGGGACTGGTTTAGATAAACTTCAAGCAAAACTGCCCAATCAATATGTTGATGTCGGCATTGCGGAACAACACGCAATTACGCTAGCAGCAGGACTTGCAAGCGAAGGGATGCGCCCTGTTGCAGCTATTTATTCTACCTTCTTGCAACGCGCCTACGACCAGATAATTCATGATGTCTGCATCCAAAACCTGCCAGTATTCTTCTGCTTGGATCGGGCGGGAATCGTCGGATCTGATGGCCCCACCCACCAAGGTATGTATGATATTGCCTATCTGCGTTGCATTCCCAACATGGTAATCATGGCCCCCAAAGACGAGGCAGAACTGCAAAGCATGGTAGTAACTGGCGTTAATCATACCAGTGGCCCGATCGCAATGCGCTATCCTCGTGGCAATGGCTACGGCGTTCCCTTGATGGAAGAAGGTTGGGAACCCTTAGAAATCGGCAAAGGCGAGATTCTGCGTACAGGCGATGAGGTGTTAATCGTCGCTTATGGCACAATGGTCTATCCAGGAATGCAAGCTGCGGAAATTCTCAGCGAACATGGCATTGAAGCAACTGTAATTAATGCGCGTTTCGTTAAGCCTTTGGATACCGAGTTGATTTTGCCTTTAGCGAAGAAAATCGGCCGTGTTGTCACCTTAGAAGAAGGTTGTATCATGGGTGGGTTTGGTTCTGCGATCGCAGAAGCTTTACTAGATGCAGATATTCTCGTTCCTGTCAAGCGATTCGGTGTACCAGATGTGTTAGTGGATCATGCTGAACCAAATGAATCTAAGACAGAACTAGGTTTGACTAGTCATCAAATAGCAGAGAGAGTATTGCAAGCTTTCTTTAAGCAGCAAGTATCGGCTGTCGTCTAGTTAATTCTAAGTCAGAATAGTTTCATGAAAATAACCCCAAATTCTGGGGTTATTTTCATGAAAATGCTGGAAACCCCGGCAAATTTTCTAGTCAGCTTGCCTAATCCCTCTATTGGAGGACGAATTCAATATTAACGTTAAATTAATGTTATTGAATATACACCATCCTAGAGTTTTTGTGCTATGGCTATTAATGTATTCTAGTTACCAGCACCTTCCGCTAACTCAATAGTTGGACATCTATTTGAACTTGGACAGATTCAACAGCGTCGCAACAGTGAGGAAAAAACCAATGATTTGTTGACAATGCTAATGGAAGCGAAATACCTTACGCCCAGAAAACGGGCTGAAGGTGCAACTCAAGCAGATTGCGTCAGACGCTTCTAAAGATGGCAAACATCAACAAGTATAAGCTTATTAGCAGTAGCGAAAAAGGTAGAAATAGTTAATTGAATTTTGGTTTTTAAAATGAAATCATCAGGGTGCATTAAAGTAAAAAATATTGCCCATCTCCTAACTACCTTTTTCTATGACACTTTCTACAAACCAGGTTTATCCAGTTATTTGGCACAATGACTCAGTGTCACTAATAGACCAAACTCGCTTACCCAACGAATATACATTTGTGGAAATTCACCGCAGTGAAGATATGGCGCGGGCGATCAAAACCATGATTGTGCGAGGTGCGCCTGCAATTGGTGTGGCTGCGGCTTATGGAATGTATCTTGGTGCAAGAGAAATTGAAACTAGCGATCGCCACGAATTTTTACAACACTTAGATAAAGTAGCCCAGTTGTTGCGTTCTACTCGTCCGACGGCGGTAAATTTATTTTGGGCAATTAGCCGGATGATGAAAGCCGCTTACGAAACGCTGGGAACAGTGGAAGACATCAAGCAAACCCTTTTCCAAACAGCCCAAGCAATCAACGCTGAAGATTTGCAAACCTGTCAAGCGATCGGTGACAATGGTTTGGCAGTTTTACCTACTAACCCAAAAAAACTAACATTGCTTACTCACTGTAACGCCGGGGCATTAGCTACTGCTGGTTATGGCACAGCTTTGGGTGTTGTGCGTTCCGCTTGGAGGGAAGGACGTTTAGAACGTTTATTTGCCGACGAAACCCGTCCCCGTTTGCAAGGCGCAAAACTCACCGCTTGGGAATGTGTGCAAGAAGGTATTCCAGTGACATTAATTACTGATAATATGGCAGCCCATTGTATGAAACAGGGTTTGATTCATGCTGTAGTTGTGGGTGCCGATCGCATTGCTGCTAATGGCGACACTGCTAACAAAATTGGTACATATAGTGTTGCGATCGCAGCTAAAGCCCATAATATACCTTTCTTTGTCGCTGCACCCCTTTCCACCGTTGATTTTGAATTAGCCGATGGTAGCAAAATTCCCATTGAGGAACGCGAACCAACAGAAATCTATCAAGTTGGCGATACTATTCTCACACCTGCGGGTGTAGATTTTTACAATCCAGCGTTTGATGTCACCCCGGCTGAGTTGATTACAGCCATCATTACAGAGAATGGAGCGATCGCACCTCATGAATTAGCAAAATCACAGTTAAAGCAATTAGTGTAATTGAGTTCGACGAACCCCTCCCTATCTTTACAGCAGTTTTCATATATTTGAACCACATACTTTTGTAGGGGCGCAAGGCCTTGCGCCCCTACCGCGTGGTCTATTTACCTGAAAATAGCTGTAACTCTAACTTTTCACGGGATTTGGAAAAGGGAGTGGTTCAAATAATAGTTCGGCGGCTTCATTATTTGATTTGGGAACCTTCGGCATTAGTTGGAATATGGAAATGCGGATTGAACCTTACGAAACTCATCAACTTGATGCAGTCATTTGTCTTTAGATTGTTTGAAAAGTGTTTCGCTGTGACTTTAGGCACTTTTAGATCCCCCCTAACCCACGCCAATCGCTCATGGGGAGCCACTGCGGTGGACAGGTTCCCCGGCATAAAGCAAGTGGCGTGGAAACCCCCTTCTCTACGAGACGCTCCGCGTTCGCAAAGCGTCTCATAGAGAAGGCGCTAGCCTCTCCCAATGTGAGAAGACCGCCCTTAAAAAGGGGAGTTTAGACTAACGGTGGGTGATCGTTAGCATCTATCAGTAGGCTTACTGATATAAAAGTTAACAAAGGTTTTAGCTGCGAATTGTTCAGAAGCTATATAGAGTAAAAGTAAGACTGTAACTAAAAGTTAGACTAAAATCTGATTCATTCAGGTATTGGTGTGTGAAACAATGCACGATAGATGCAAAATAATCAATTCAATATTAGAAATTGATTATGCCTAGAAGACGTACACCCACCAGGAGAACACAATGAGTTCTACACCGGAGCCGTCCAAAAACCGTGTCTTTGGACGAGTCAAACCACCTAAAACTTTGTATCGAATAGATGCTCGACCACCAGAAGTGGTAAGAACATACGAGTTCCAACCTTGGGAATCAAATGAGAATCTGTCAGTAAAAGAACATGTTACGAAACTGAAAGGGAGCGCTATGTTTTTACGTAAATCTTGGATAAGTAGGTGGTCATTCTTATTAGCTCTATTTCTGGGAGGAATTTTGTCTGGTGCGGTTTTAACTGGAACAGTAATGGCATCTCAACCTCACATGGAAGCTGCACTGGAAAACTTATATGCGGCTAGACAACAGTTAAGTACTGCCGCCCACAATAAAGGTGGGCATCGGGTTAATGCGATAAAGTTGGTCAATGAAGCAATTTCAGAAACTAAAGAAGGGATTGCTGCTGCTAAACGCTGAGCGGGTAGGTAGCAGGGTAAGCGCATCTCAAACCCTATTGACACGGTAGTTTTGGGGTTCACCCAAAGCGCTGGAGTTTAGACTAAATGGGCGAGATGAAAGAGGAAAAGGGGATGTCTGATTGAAGACAGTCCCCCTTTTGGCAGAAGTCAATAGATAAATTAACCCCAGGACGAATTGCTCAAGCTATGGGTGGAGTTTTTGCGGTGATTGATACTCCTACCTCTCCACCCAAACCTCGCGGAAAGTCTCTTGGGTGGACACCAGGTAAACCACGTGTTCGTAAAATCCGATATCCTTTTGTTAAAAAGACTGCTTCTAAGCCACGGAAAGAACAGCAAAAATCTGCTTAATCTCAAATATCTTTATCCTTGAAGCTTGTATTTTATGAACTCAGCATTGCTGGGTCATTTATTGCTGCTTAGTCTAAACTTCAGTAAAAAGGGGGGAAACGGAATCAAAAGTAAAAACTAAACAGCATTTATCGGCAATTTTTTCAATAATTTTATCTAAACTTCATATTTGGACTAAATTCAATAAGTAAAGTCCGCAATTACTTACTCAAAAGAAGCTTTGACTTATTCAAAACAAGCTTTTGCTTTCTCATTTTGGTGTTTTCCGCAAGTAAAAGAAGCTTTGACTTATTCAAAACAAGCTTTTGCTTTCTCATTTTGGTGTTTTCCGCAAGTAAAAGAAGCTTTGACTTACTCAAAATAAGCTTTGACTTATTCAAAATGCCATTTGACTTACTCAAACCCCAGTTTGCTTTCTCATTTTGGTGTTTTTTGCAAATAAAATGCCATTTTGCTTTTTTAAAATGGTTGATTTAGTAAAAATACTGACTTAGCAAATAGAAATCGTTAGAGCTTTCTCAAAATTATTTGGTCATTCGCTTGAAAAGCCTAGACAACGAACAAATAACAGTTAAAAGTTAAACTATAGCGGTTCTCGAATGGAAGCAATACACTTTGACCTCTCTCCTCCTCTTAGGCTAGGGTGTACACAGAAGTCGAATTACCCTTCTTAATCCCCTGATGCATTAGGAAGAAAAGAAATCTAGTTCCCTCACGCCACTTGCTTTAAGTCGGGCATTGCCCGCCCAAAGCAGTGGCTCCCCAATACATCGGGGAAGGTTAGGGTGGGGTAAAACTCTGGTTAATCAGCTATTTCAGACTTGTGTGTACACCGTAGCCGACTCGGAGAGGGACAGGTTTTGCGTAGTAAAACCTGGGAGAGGTCTTTTTATTTGACTAATTAACTCTAATAGACTTAACCAAAATGCTGAATAATTGCCTCGGCAAATTCAGAACATTTTAAGGGTTCAACAGGCGGTTCTAGCAATCGGGCTAAATCATAGGTGACTTGACTACTCGCGATCGCATCGCTTAAACCTTTCTTAACTAAGTCTGCAGCTTCTTGCCAACCCATAAATTCCAGCATCATCACACCAGACAAAATCACTGAACCAGGATTAATCCGATCTAAGCCGGCGTGTTTGGGGGCAGTGCCGTGGGTAGCCTCAAATATGGCACTAGAATCGCCAATATTTGCCCCTGGCCCCATTCCCAATCCCCCAACAATCGCGGCGGCAGCATCAGACAAATAATCACCGTTCAAGTTCATCGTCGCCAGAATCGAATACTCATCCGGTCTGGTTTGGATTTGTTGAAAAATGCTGTCAGCAATCCGATCATTTACCAAAACTTTATCTTTCCATTTGCCCTCGCCGTGGGTTGCCCAAATTGAGTTAAGAACAGTTTCAACTTCCTTGACAATTTGCGCTTTCTTCTCTTCCGTAAGACTATCAAACCCAGGATCAATCTGGCGGGCGTTTTCTTCCAAAGAAATATTTGGATTTTTCTCCTTGTTACTCAAAATCCAAGATTCCCGTTCAGTGACAGTTTCTTGGCGAAATTCACTAATTGCTAGTTCATAACCCCAGTCGCGGAAAGCCCCTTCGGTGTACTTCATGATATTGCCCTTATGCACCAAAGTCACTTGTTGCTTGTGTTTGGGCAATAGCAAGGCGTGTTTAATCGCACGTCTAACTAGACGCTGGGAACCAGTTTTACTGATGGGTTTGATGCCAATACCAGAATCAAGAGGAATGCGTTTTTTCCCATGTTCTGGGGTGGCGGGGATCAGTTCTTCATTGAGAATTTTAATTAAGCGATCGCCGATTTCGCTACCTTGTCGCCATTCAATGCCTAAATAAATATCTTCCGTATTCTCTCGATAAACGATTACATCCAGCTTTTCAGGGTTTTTGTGGGGTGAGGGTGTACCTGCATAGTAACGGCAAGGACGCACGCAGGCATATAAGTCAAAAATTTGTCGCAGTGCTACATTTAAAGAACGAATTCCTCCGCCAACGGGAGTAGTCAAAGGCCCTTTAATAGCTACACCATATTCTTCAATTGCCGTGAGAGTGTCTTGAGGTAAATACTGGTAAGTACCGTATAAATCACAAGCTTCGTCACCAGCATAAACCTTGAACCAGCTAATTTGACGCTGACCCTTATATGCTTTGGCTACAGCAGCATCGAGAACTTTTTGGGTAGCAGGCCAGATGTCTATACCTGTACCATCGCCCCGAATAAAAGGGATAATTGGATTGTCCGGTACGATTGGTTCACCATTTTTGAAGGTGATTTTTGCTCCGGTTCCGGGGGGGGTAATCTTTTCGTACATCGTTCACACACTCCTAATCGATACACTGCTAGTCAAAAAATCCTTATGTGGCAGCTTGTATATTTTGCTATGTCTTTTGTTCACCAAGCCATAAGGCACAGATTTTCCCCCTATTCCCCTTGTACATTATTTGGGAATTAAGTGTGGGATTCAGTGAAGCGATCGCAATTTTGTACGATCAAAAATAGTAAACTACTTTTCGCTATCAGTGACTTCACCTTGGAGAATGCCCGATAGCTTACCGCTCTTTCACTGACCGCTAAAACGAGAATGGCATGACAGACCCAATGATTTTATCAGGCCCTGCAAATGACATCGACTCCCTCCGACAACCGTTAATCGCTGGGTCTGAAAAAGTCCAACAACAGATAATCCCACAGTTAGCTGAGTTGGGTAATGAGGGATTAGACGTGTTGATGGAATTTTTACTGAAACGACGTGAAAACCCAGCTACTTGGGTTGATGGCAAAGCCTACCAAGTCCTTTACAACTCTGATGCACCTCAAGTCAAAGAATTTCTGCGCTCCTCTTTTCCTGAGGGAATTGTACCTCTAAAATCAGAGTCCGGGATTAACTACAATACTTTGCAACAGCTACTAGCTGTTCAAGACTTCCAAGCAGCCGATCGAGTCAGCATCGAAAAAATGTGCGAACTATCAGGGCCAACGGCTGTACAACGAAAATGGTTGTATTTTACTGAGGTAGAAAATACCTCGGCTGTTGACTTACAAACCATTAACAACCTCTGGTTAGCCCACTCCGAAGGTAAATTTGGCTTTTCAGTGCAGCGAGAAATCTGGTTAAGTTTGGGTAAAAATTGGGAGAATTTCTGGCCGAAAATTGGCTGGAAAGCAGGTAATACCTGGACGCGATACCCTAACGAGTTTACCTGGGATCTGAGTGCGCCAAGAGGTCACTTACCCCTCTCTAATCAACTTCGGGGAGTACGAGTTTTTGCTTCTTTACTTTCTCACCCAGCTTGGACGAAGAATCCAGAAAAATGATTTTGAGTTACGTATAAATAAATTATGATCAATCCCACCAACTGAGAATTCTACGTCACCATTGAACAGGATGAAGATGGCTACTATGTCGGAGAAGTTCCTCAGCTAAAAGCCTGTTACAGTCAGGGAGAAACAATTGATGAGTTGATGGTCAATATAAAACAAGTAATTGAACTCTGTTTAGAGGATGCCTGAGAAATCAAAAATGTCATGCTGTAGTCTGCGATCGGAGTATGACTTAAACAGCCTACGAATCAGAAAATTCGGCCCTGAACGAAAGAGCTTTGGTAAGACAAAAATTCTTTTAGAACCTGATGTTGCAGAGGTTTCTCCCAATACTGATGCTGTGAATGAGGCTCTAAGTATAGCTTTGCCTAAAACCCGTGGCGAATTAAGGGTTAAAATTTAAACGCATAGGCGCTTCGCCTTCCCGCAGGGTAGGGGCGCGGAGTATAGCGAGCGCAGAGGAGCGCAAAGTTTGTTTTAGTTTATTCGCTAAGAACTTCAGGGTTAGCTGTAGTAAGATTTCTGATTAGAGTTGTGCAGGACAATCAAGTTTCTGCACTTCCAAAGCAGCCTTACAGTTCCTCGGAGGAGACGGATAAAACCTCCTAGTGCTTAGTTGGAAGTGCCGCAGATCCCAAACTGAAAATATCAAATCAGATCATGGCAAACGTTCGTTTAGAAGATATTAAACGTAGATTTAATAACGTCACCGCTATTGAGGACATTACCTTTGAAATTCCTGATGGCGAGTTTTGGGTTTTAGTCGGACCATCGGGTTGTGGTAAGTCTACAATTTTGCGAACGATCGCTGGTTTAGAAACTGCTACATCTGGTAAACTCTTTATTGGCGATCGCTTGGTGAATAATATCCCAGCCAGACAACGAGATGTGGCGATGGTGTTCCAAAACTACGCTCTCTATCCTCACATGAGTGTGGCGCAAAACATCGGCTTTGGCTTGCAGATGCGGAAGGTTGACCGAAAAATCATTCAAGAACGGGTGATGAATGTGGCGCGATCGCTTTCTCTGGATCACCTGCTAGATCGTAAACCCAAACAACTTTCCGGGGGACAGCAACAACGAGTAGCATTAGGGAGAGCGATCGCTCGTGAACCACAAGTATTTTTACTTGATGAACCTTTATCTAATTTAGATGCCCAATTGCGCGATGATACCAGGGCAGAATTGAAACAGTTACATCAAGAATTAGGTATTACAACTATTTACGTTACTCACGATCAAGTTGAAGCGATGACTTTGGCTGATAAAATTGTCGTGCTAAATCGAGGACGTATTCAACAAATTGGCGATCCCCAAACTATTTATGCAAATCCTGCTAATCAGATGGTGGCAAGTTTTTTAGGTAGTCCACCAATGAATATTTTAGCTGCAATCTATCAAAATAATGGTTTTGATGTGAGTGGACAGTTATTAACAATTCCAGCAGTTGTGAAAGAAAAATTGCAGTTGCATCAGGGACACAGTTATGATTTGGGGATTCGTCCAGAGCATATTTTTATTAACGAACCGCCAAGTCGCCAAGAAGGAAACGAGAGTCAGCTGATTGTAGAAGTTAAATTGGTGGAACCTTTGGGAAGAGAAACTTTGATTCGTGCTGGTTTACCTGGTTCGGCGGTGGTATTGAATATTCAGGTAGGCTCTGATGTGCGTCCTCGTCCAGGCGATCGCCTTTCTCTACAACTCGATTTAAATCAGTTATTTGTATTTGATCCTAAAACTGGGGACAGAATCTTATAAAGAGTTTCTTAAACTGCCAGAAATAATTGCTAATTTCCAATTTTTTGTAGCCAGAATCTAAGAAAATAAAAACTGCAATAGAGACTTAATGGATTAGCTGCAAAAACTTATATGACTATTAATCGACGCCATTTCTTGTTTTTACTCACAGCAGGTGCGGGTACTTTTGCATTAGATGCTTGTGCATTGGCAGAGAAATCTCCTCAGGTAAACACTGCAATACCAAATACAACACCAAATACAACAGCAAATACAACATTAAATACAACAGGGGCTATCCAACTACCGCCTTTAGATTACGCCTACGAAGCACTGGAACCACACATCGATGCCAAAACGATGCAATTTCACCACGACAAACATCATGCAACTTATGTGAAAAACCTGAATGCAGCGTTAGCTAAACACCCAGAACTCAAAGGCAAAACTGTTGAAGAACTGTTGCAAAAACTTGACAATGTACCACAAGATATTCGTAAAACAGTACGCAATAATGGCGGTGGTCATGTCAACCACTCAATGTTCTGGAAAATTATGAAGCCGAAAGGTGGGGGAGAACCAACAGGAAATATAGCCTCCGCAATTAATCAAAGTTTTGGCTCTTTTGCAGCTTTCAAAAAACAGTTTAACGAAGCTGGTGCTAGTCGTTTTGGTAGTGGTTGGGTTTGGCTAGTGCGTAACAAAGATGGCAAGTTGGAAGTGACAACTACAGCTAACCAAGATAGTCCCTTGAGTGCAGGTAAATATCCTATCCTGGGTAATGACGTATGGGAACATGCATATTATCTCAATTATCAGAACCGCCGCGCCGATTATTTAGATGCTTGGTGGAACGTGGTTAATTGGGATGAGATTAACAAGCGGTTTGCAGCAGCAAGTAAATTTGCCTGAAACCAGACAACAATTTAGAATTGTAGACGCTTAAAACTGGCAGTAGAATATTGTTTCTGTTGCCAGTTTTTTGATGTGATAAGCGTGAAGGGGAGACAAAACGTAGCTTTGGCTGAGTAGGGTTATTATTTGTGATTTATGCATTGCAGTCTGGCGACCGAGTAATGGTATTTGGTATGTCATTAACAGTTCTAAAGGTGTAGCAGTTACTAGACAATGGGGCGTAAATGGTGATATTCCTGTCCCTGACATTTATAATTTCTCTATTAAAAGTGACTTCGCAGTATGGCGACCGGGTAATGGCACTTGGTATATTCTGAGGAATTAGGGCTAATATTTTGTCTGGTTAATTTCCTCCAAACAATAGACCTCTTGCAAAAGTCGCTTAAGCAAATTCGGTTTGGGGGAGATGAAGCTCGTAATTGTAGAGAGCAGCAATAAGATTAAACCTCAAACTAAATCTTTTTCGACGATTTCTATCGGCTCAAACCTTGATTACTTCGTCAACTGACAAAAGTTTTCGATCTCCTGAAATTGTTTTTGTGAACTCTGTTCACACGTTGTCACCACAAGCTGATCTCCAGTACTGTAAACTGCTACTTTTACCAATTTCCAAAGTTATGTAACTTTTTACATAATTTATAGCTAGCAAGTTGATAGCTGCTATACAAGCAGTTTTTGGCTGAAAAAAAATGGCAGTTACCCACGGCACTACAGACCCTAGCACAAAAAATAGCACTAGAGGAAATGACACAGGTATGCAATTGATTCAACAGTTCGGAAAACTGTTAGCTTTTGTAGTCTTAATAGGTTCCTCAATGGTTTCAGCATCCTCAGTTAGCGCAAAACAATTACCAATAGACCAAGAACCAATAAACCCTGGACCAATATGGAATCCACCATCTACTAAGAAAGCCATGACTTGGATTATCAACACTGTTATATATACCAATGTATACAACAGTGGTAAAACCTACGCCCAAGTTAGATATGATAATCAAACTGATCCCTATTCTGGTGATACTTCTGTAAATCAAGCCCTGTCACTACTTTGCATTCGTAAATCACCGGAACTCGCCGTTGATCCGATTCCAAATCAGACTCAATCCGCTATTACGCCTGGTGGTGCATCTAAAAACTCTTGGTCTGGTGGAGAAATCTTCGCTATTCCTAACGTTCTAGGTAGCTCCTTAGTGTCTCCAGAAGTAGCAGATGGTAAATGTTACCAAGCTGGTCAAGAACGTTATCATCTATCTGGGTTCAGGATGGCAGAGTTTCATGATGGCAGTGCTCCAAATGCAGGTTGGGGTTTTTGGGCACAATCCGACGATCCTAATCTGAGTAGCCCAGGTATTCGCTATTGCGTGAAAATTAACGATCAAAATGCGAATCCTTGGTGAGTAGTGGTTAAGTTGAGATATGGGGTGCGATTCGTTCTGGAGAAACCCATTTATACAGTTGCAAGAATCAATTAATGAATTCTAGCAAGAGATTTTAGAAAGCTTACGACAAAACCCTCAGAGTCCTTATCCATCGCTCAACTTCTGTTTACTTCTTGCATAAATCAAAAATAAGAACTCCACTCCTAAGAATTTCCTCTTAGAAGTGGGAATCTTAAGGACTTTTGCAAGAAGTCTAATATCTTTACCAATCCTGCTCTGACAAAGTTTGATTTTTGCTCACCTCTTCCCCCCTTGCGGGGAGGAGTCATTTTATATAGCTAATTCATCCTTTCACTCAGCAACGCCCTCTTTCTCGCACGGACTCCTCCTCAAAGCGGTTTTTGAGAAGGTACACCTACAGCACGAGGAAAATTAAGTGCTGTGTTTGCTACCTTACGCACATAAAGGCAATGACGGATGCTATCACTTAGAGGAGTGGTAAATTTTTCAATTAACTCAATCACACCACCTAACTGGTTAACAGCATTTTGCAAATCCGTGGTTTCTTCCTTTGTCCAATTACCGCGATAAATTATGGCTAAACCTCCCTGTTTGAGCAGTGGTAAGGTATATTCTACACAGACAGAGGCTGCCCCTACAGCACGGATCAATGCAATATCGTAAGCTTGTCGATGCTGGGGGTGCTGACCGATTTCTTCAGCCCTACCAACAATAGTTTTGGCATTGGTAAGGGCAAGTTCAGTTAATATATTGTCGAGAAAAGTAATTTTTTTCCGAGTGGAATCGAGAAGAGTAATTGTGCAATTAGGTACAGTAATTGTCACTGGAATACCCGGAAAACCTGCACCTGTACCAATATCAATGAGAGCAGGGGAAGCAGGGGAGAAATTTGCTGATAACAGAGGTGCAATTCCTCGTAGAGAATCCCAGAGATGTTTTTCCCAAAACTCTTGAGGATCAGTGATCCGAGTTAAATTTAGTTGGCGATTACCTTCTAGGATTAACTCATAAAGCTTTTGGAATTGCGCTCGCTGTTGATCAGTTGGTTGCCAATTGAGAGTTTGCTGCCAGATTTCTGCCATCTCAGGCAATAAGTTTGTCATTTGTCATTTGTCATTTGTCATTTGTCATGAAGCATGGAGTATAGTTATTCTCTTTCTCCCCTTGTCCCCCTGCTGTTTTCTCACACCGTTGGTAGAGGTTCTTTAACTTTGGATTCTAGTGTCTTTGGGTCTACTGATTCTAGTTCACCGTGTTTGAGTGTCCAGCAACGGTCTGCGATCGCTAACAGATCCCCAGCATCGTGTGTCACTATCAACAATGTCCAATCTTGTTTCAGTTTTGCTAATAAATTTACCAGTTGCCGACGCATTGACCAATCTAAACCAGCTGTGGGTTCATCCAATAACAGTAAATTTGGCTGGCGAATTAATTGCACTGCTAAAGCTAAACGTCGTTGTTGACCACCACTCAAAGTATGGGGAGCAGCGGAAAGCGATAAATGCTCTAATCCCACCTCACTCAGCGCCTGTCTGACTCGTTCTGACCCTAACTCAGGATGTCCTAAACGTAATTCTTCTAAAATCGAACCACCGCAAAAGTGCCGCTCTGGAAACTGAAATACTAACCCAGCTAATTGTTGTAGCTGTTCAGCTAGAAGTTCTTGTTCCCGCCAGAAGAGTGCGCCAGTAGTGGGTTCGGCTAGTCCCGACAAAATTTCTAGTAAGGTACTTTTACCGGAACCACTCGGGCCAATAATCAAACCTAGCTGCTGGGGTGCTAATTCTAAATTGATCGATTTGAGAATCGCTGTTGGGCACGCTGTAGGATGATAATTTACATTTCGGAGATAAAGCATTTGTTAAGATTACCAAAAAGTCAGCAAATTACTGATTAGTTACACTGAGGGTGTCTGGAAAATTCTGGAAAAAAATTTATAGCGCATTACCTGAATTAACACCTTAATTTAGCAGCAAGAATTATCCACTTTTTCTCCATTGTGGCAGACTAAGCCTTAAATAATGGCTAGAGTAAGCCTGGAAACATGGAAAAATTACCAATATATAAGAAAATTTGGGTTGAAGCAGAGGCAAGTTGAAGTTAACTATTTTTGCATTTTAAGTAACACATACAACTATTTCAACCGCAATTATTCTGAGGGTTAAAATGACTAAAAGGTTTTCTTTGCCTCAATTAGTAGTGTCTGCTAAACTCACTACCTTTGCTCAGACTGCTTTTGCAGCTGCGATCGCAATTAATATCTGGGTAAATCCCTCGCTGGCTGGCGATCCATTTCGCAATCGCGAACCTCATCAAATTGGCGACCAAACAGAAGCTGCTTTTAAAGCGATTTTCCAACAAGGCAACTATCCAGCAGCAGATCGTTATCTGCAACAAGCACTATCCAAAGAGCCAAATGAACCCCTAGCTTATGCTATGCAGGCATCTTTAGCATACGGAAATAAGGATTGGGCTAAACTCGACACATACAGTCAGAAAACTCTAGAAACAGCACAAAAACTGATTCCTAGCGATCCATTGCGTGGTAATTTATACACTGCTGTTAGTCATTTTTTAGAAGGTGCAGTAGTTATCACCCGTGAAGGTACAGTCAACGGTGTACCCCAAGCCTTGAGTCGGCTGCGACAAGTTTATGAATATTTAGACAAAGCCGAAGCAATTTCTGCCAACGATCCAGAACTGAATTTAATCAAGGGTTATATGGATTTACTATTGGCAGTTAATTTGCCTTTTGCTAGCCCAGATCAGGCAATTCGGCGCTTAGAACAAAATGCTGCTCCTGGGTATCTAGTCGATCGGGGTATTGCTCTTGCTTACCGAGATTTAAAAAGGTATCCACAGGCACTAGATTATGCCAACCTGGCGATCAAAACCACATCCGATAATCCAGAAATTTATTATCTCAAAGCCCAAATCCTGAAACAACTGGGGCAAAAAGAAAAAAGCCAGCAGATAATCCAGGAAGCGATCGCTAATTTTGACAAAGCATTGGCTAAAAAATCCCAACTCCCAGGCGATTTAGTCAAACAAATTGAGCGTGAACGCAGAAGTGCTGTTAGCTTGAAGAATCCTGGATAATTGACCATAGAGCATCGGAAATAATTCAGTCCCCATTCCCCATTTTGATATGCTTATTTGCAGAAGAGTAATTGAGATATTAGACCAAAATGGAGATTCAGTTCCGCGAAATTAATCCTTTTGATGTGTGGATTTGGCTAAAATTCAGCACAAATCCTTCTGCGCGTGAAAAGCAGTATGTAGAAGAAGTTTTCAATTCCTGGTTTTATCTGGGTAAATTGGGTGCATTTAATGCAGAGAATCTCCAGGTACAGGACACTGGACTCGATATCAGTTACATGAATTATGATGAACAAGGGTATGACAAAAGCCTGCTAGCACTGATGCACAACATCGGTGAGTTTGAATATGAGGGTCAGTGGGGACGTTGTTGGTTTGACTTAGGAACCAGTGATGCGATCGCATTGGATATTTTAATCAACGCTCTCACCCAGCTAAGTCAGGAATATGTCACCATTGAAGAATTGTACATCGGTGGTGAAAATCCAGATTGGCCTATTGAGGATAGCGAAAGTCGTCCTCAGTCTATTTACGATAATTAGTTATAAAAATGAATAAAGCAGGCGAAATTCGGGTAATAGCCTTGGGGCTAATTCGGAATGGTGAACGTATATTTCTTTCTGAAGGCTACGATCCCGTAAAACAAGAAACATTTTATCGTGCTTTAGGCGGTGGTGTTGAATTTGGCGAAACCAGCCACGCCGCCTTAAAACGGGAGTTTCAAGAGGAAATTCAGGCAGACTTAACGAATATTAAATATTTAGGTTGTATAGAAAACCTGTTTACATTTAATGGTAGGCAAGGTCATGAAATCATTCAACTTTATCAATGTGACTTTGCTGATTCAAAATTTTATCAACTGGAAAGTTTAGTTTTTTCAGAATCGCCACATCATAAACATAGAGCGTTATGGATAGATATCTCTCGCTTAAAATCTGGGGAATTCAGATTAGTGCCTGAAGTATTTTTTGAATATTTATAAAATATCTGGATAAAAAAGCATTGCTTTCAATAAAAGGTATACGATCGTACTGTGCCGCTACAACTGAGAGAGCAACTTGTCATACTCTGTGTGTGAACCAAGCCAAAACCAAATAACAGTATCTCCATCTAACTGTCCAACCGCTCGATAATTTTTGCTAATCCGTGCTGAATAAATTGGTAGTTCTGGATGTACTTTTTTGAAGCGCAAGCTTGGATGGCTCGGATCTTGTTTGAAGAGGCGGTATGCCTCACGCGTTTGCTCTTGAACTTGCTCAGGTAGATCAGCAAACCCTTGACGAAACTGAGCGGTTATACGTGACTTCACAATGTATCTGGATCTAACTCTTGGGTTTTATCTGCACGGTATTCAGCCATTGCCTCAGTTGCAAGAAAAGCAAGTAAGTCAGGAGAACGGCCGAAAGCTTCATCCCAAGAGCGTTCATCTTCTAGTTCTTCCAAAATCATTGCCGCGATCGCATCTTGTTCATTGGCAGGTAAATTTTTGAGTTTGGCGATCGCTTGTTCAAGTAGCTCTGTCATGGCTGTCAATCGTTACGAAAGTCATACTATAAATTATCTCTGCTTGCACTCTGTTGGGGTTGTTAGGGTGCGATCAATTAAGGTGAGAGCAAAGCGCGATCGCTCCCCATAGCCGAAGTAGTAAAGTTTGAGTAGAAGCAAGTGTTGAGTTTATTTAGGAAACACAAACTACGTCGAAGGCGATCGCACTACTGCCTCAGTTACGCAGAGAATTGGATATTTCTTAAGAATGGGTTCTATAGTGATATCTGTCAAATGTACAGTTAACCCAAGCATATAACCTGTTTCCGTAAAGCAATAAAGGGCTGTAAATGAGTCTGTATTGGCAGCTTGCCATAGTCTGATAGTACGACCAACATGTTTTAATTCTAAGTAAACCTTTTCATCATTTGTAATGAACTTGAGGCAATTTGGTTCGCTTCCTTTGATAGTTACTATTCCAGATTCTAGTTCGATTTGTTTGCCTTCTAGAGTGAGCTTGTTACTGCGAATCGCTTCCCACCCAAAATGACTAATCATCACGGCAACTTTACACCCTTGCTTATGTAGCTCATTTACTGTTTTTTGCTCATTTTGGACACTTCGTTCAAGTTCAGCCCGAATATGGTATGGATATCCAGCGTCAGCAGCGTCGTAAGTTCCTGTATGTTCTTTTAAGAGTTTAAGACCAGCAGCCGGAAGAGGATTCCATAAATGAAGATTTGCAATATTAACCTTAGCTACAGATACTCCAGCTTCAGCTGCTTTAGCATACGCAAGATATGCAAGTGAATAGAGTTTTAACTCAGAAAACGCACGCCCTAGATTATTTGCAGCAGTTCCTTGAACATCAACCTGATCTGCACACTGAGCGGAATAAGTAAGCAAAGAAGACCATTTATTATCAAGAGCCAACTCTGTAATACCAATTTAATATGAAGCTGCATAGAAAAGAGCCTCTAAAATAAAGTCATACGAGGAGATAGACATTACCTGCTCAAATGTTAATTGCTCG
>NZ_JBALEF010000095.1:0-30506 GCF_036918245.1 Nostoc sp. | reverse complement strand
ACAGGAGTTTGAAGTACCTCAACAGGAGTTTGAAGTACCTCAACAGGAGTTTGAAGTACCTCAACAGGAGTTTGAAGTACCTCAACAGGAGTTTGAAGTACCTCAACAGGAGTTTGGAGTACCTCAACACGAGTTTGAAGTACCTCAACACGAGTTTGGAGTACCTCAACATGAGTTTGGAGTACCTCAACACGACTTTCAAGTACTTCAACATGACTTCGAGGTATCTGTTGCTTATATAGCAGTCCTAAATCATTCGTGAGAATTTGAGATCGTTTTAATCCTCCTGTAGTCCCCCTTTGGTACGGTACGGTGTATACACAAGTCTGAAATAGCTGAATAAGCAGGGTTTTACCCCACCCTAACCCTCCCCTTGGAAAGGGGAGGGAACTAGATTTCTTTTTTGCCCCCTTTCCAAGGGGGGATTAAGGGGGGTAATTCAACTTGTGTGTACACAGTAGCCTTGATAAGGAGGAACGGCTCAGACATTGAGATCAAAAGTGCGATGCCTGTGGGCTAAGGAACGAAACCCAACATTTTGCTTGGTTTCTTGGGTAACGCTTACGCTCAACCCAACCTACGAATATTTTTAACCGAGCAGTATTGATATCCATCCTTGCTGCAAGTAAGTCGATTTAACTGTAGGGTAATAATTAATAATTACGTAAATGTACGGAGTGCAGTTTTCGGTTAAATCATCAATTAGGAATCATATTGACTTACACTTCAGATCCCCGACTTCTCTAATAAATCGGGGATCTTATTGTTCGAGAATGATTGAAGTTTGCTATGAACGAGGCAAGTCTCAAGCATTACTTTGATGAACTCAAAGTTAAACCTAAACGAATTACTATTTATTCTAAAGTTTTGGCAGATAATTTCAGACAACGATCTGGCCCTTTTTGATTGTTTTCAATAAATAAAAGTCATCAACCTGTCTTTTGAATAAAACAGTAAATATACTGTTGCAATTATATGAGTGAGCTAAGAGTTCTAACTATTGCAACCATAAGCCAAAATGCTATATGTCTTTTTTGTTTCTAAACCGTGAATTAGATATCACAATTTCCTAAAACAAGGCTATTTGTCAGGAAAATGAGATATTTGTACTGAGGGATTTATAAAAACTTATTTAATAAAATCTTTTGTATATATATGCTTGTCGTTAAGAAGTATTAAGAAATCCTTATTAAAGAATATTGCAATAGCTTGATTTAATTGCTAACGTGTGTAGGACAGCGATGCTGATGAACGCTCGGATCTAGGAGAAATAAAATCTATGAGCTATACCCATTCAGCCAAGTGTGTAAGGCTTTGACGGGTTAAGAATGAGAAATTTCTGCCTCGTATAGACAATTATGAGGGATTGCAGATTAACCAAGAAATATCTCGTTGCTAAAGACTTAGTTTCAGTTTGATTTGAATTGCGATTGATTATTTGTCTTACCTTGTGCCGACAAGCAAGTAGCTCTTGCTTGTGTGTATTGGCAATAACGAAGAGTTTGGTAAGACTTAAATTTTAGAGGATAAAACCAATGAAGATTCAAGGTAAAGTTGCCTTAATTACAGGGGCTTCGCGTGGAATTGGACGAGCGATCGCCCTGGAATTAGCTCAACAAGGCATCAAGCAGATGATATTGATAGCACGCGATCACCGCAAGTTATTGGAGGTAGCCAACGAAATCGAGGCTATGGGTACAGAAGCTGCGATCGTGGCCTTAGATTTAACGCAGACAATAGAAGTAAATATCGCTGTTGCCCAACTGTGGCGCAATTACGGACAGATTCACCTGTTGGTTAATTGTGCAGGAGTCGCATACCAAAGCTCATTTTTGCAATCTAAAATGCCCCAAGTTCAAGAAGAACTCTCGGTGAACTTGTTAGGAATGTACAACCTCACTAGTTTGATTGCTCGACGCATGGCCAGCCAAAGACAAGGGACAATTGTCAATGTATCGAGCCTGATGGGCAAAGTGGCTGCACCAACGATGGCGACATACTCAGCAACCAAGTTTGCCATCTTAGGATTTACCCAAGCCTTGCGCCAAGAACTAGCTGAACACAATATTCGCGTCATTGCATTACTGCCTTCTCTGACCGACACAGATATGGTGCGCGACTTAAAATTATTTCGCTGGGTGATCCCCATGACTCCCCAGCAAGTGGCTAAAGCACTCGTCACCGGAATGCAGAATGATTCATCAGAAATTTTAGTCGGATGGCAAAGTCATTTAGCCGTGTTGTGTCAACGCCTTGCTCCTTGGTTGTTAGAGCTAATTTTACGAATAGCAACACCACCAGCACCAAAAAGACAACGGTTTATTGAAAAACTTATCCCTTCGCGTAGCGTCTCGTAGAGAAGGGGAGACGCCGAAGGCGATCTAGTAGTGCTGAGTGCTGAGTGCTGAGTGCCCAGTAGTACCCCATAGTTAAAACTAGGGGATTGAAACAAGGACATATCCTAAGCACAGTCCCCCGCAGGCATTCCTATCTTTGCTCTTAGGGGACGACTACCCTATATGCTGAGTGCAATTAATTTTACTTTTTACTCTAAGCCGAGTTACTCTAAGCCGAGGCACTGTTTTAGTGACTCAGCACTCCTGAACAAACTTCTCCGAAATCTTCAGTCTTTTGGCTTTACCCTTGTGCAACAAAGTAAGGCTCACAGTGCCAAGAAATGCTAATAAGCTGAAAATAGAAGTAGATTCAGGAACAGACTTGGAATTCTCAATTTTGATAACTTGTCCTTGTCCTGGGCGATCGCCTCGGTTTGTCACGTAAATAGCATCATCAGCACCAATAGTCAAAGCAGTAGGAGACTCTAATCCATTGCCACTAAGAATAGTTGTGCGAGTCCCATCCCTCGCTATTTTAATTACAGAACCATCTACATTACCTTTCCAGAGTGACTGATTAGCGTACTGCAAAGCATATAAATTACCCTGACTATCAAAAGCTAAGTCAGTAAGTTGGGTAAAGCCATCAGTATAAACTGTTGGTTGACCATCAGCACCAACTCGATAGATTTTTGCTTCACCTTCTGGAAAAGGAAAACCAGTTAATTGGCTAATATAATAAGCGCCATCTGGGCCTTTAGCGATATTTGTGGGTACTGCTTGGATTTCAAATGGCGATGACGATGCACCAGAGGGAAAAATTGGATTAGTTAATGTCTGCCGGGGAATTGTGGCGATCGCCTTTAAATTACTGCCATCAGTCCCTACGCTGAGTAACTCATTAGCACCAGTATCAACTGCAACAATATTATTTCCATCTAAAAGAAGAGAGAAGGGATTGCTAATTAGATCGCCTTGGTCGGGATCATTTGCAAGTTCATAATTAGCTAAATCAGCAACACTAGTCCAGGAATTTGTATTGAAATTAGCAGTGATGATTTTTCCTAAGTCAGTGTTACCTAATGTGGCGCGAAATGTGGGATCAGAAGCATACCCAACTGCAATATAAGGCTTGCCACTGGCATCAAATTTTATATCATGAGGCCCAGCAGTATCAGTACCATCTGGTAATGCTAAAGAAGGAAGTCCTGTAAGTATACGCTCTTGTGTACCATTTCCAATCTTTGTCACTGCACCAGTTGTGCCATAACATAAAGATTGACCTGCGGCACTCGGTGAAGGAACACAAGCTCCATTTCCGCCTGTTCCTGCTTCTGTGACGTAGAGACTGCCGTCAGGGCCAAAAGTTAGACCCCGTGGACTATTAAGATCGTCGGCAATTACCGAAAATGATGCCGCTTCTGCTGCTTTCATTCCTGAAAAAGCAGCAATACAAACACTCAAAAATGTAATTCCAAATTGTTTTAGTTTCATTAGACCCGTCCTAAAATTAAATTTGCATAAATATAGAGAAGTTTGAGAATTTTTTAATTGGTTAATATTTATACCAGTTTTCTAAAATAGGGCAATAGATTCAAACCTAAAAATTTGTCGTTGGGATAAGGCAGGAGGCAAAGGAAAGACGGTTATAGCCTCGTTTATCTTTCTTTATATGATTTAGTTTTATGATGCCAACTTACTTAGATGAAATCTGAATTTGTTAATTTCGAGTTGTATCATACCATTTTCAAAAATTTTTGCAACATAATGAATTATCTGTAGTGGTGTACAGATGTACGCCTATAGCAACAAAATTCAACATTTTTTATATAGGTGGGATATCTAAACTGTTGAATTACACTGAGATTGCAGACTACAAGGCGATCGCAGTTTGCATCAATAGATAAAGTCGTAGATCAGAAATTGCTGTGGGATCGCATAATTAGACATACCTTGTTTCGGAGCAATCAGAAATGCTTTCCTTCCCCACAACCCTGACTCCTTTGCCCGAAATCATTGATGGCTTGCCGAATATTTCTGGTTGGGAAACAGAGGTTCTCTCTGTAGTTAACCACGATCGACCAGTATTTTTACCAACAACGAATATTCGTTTAGAAGACGTAAATGCTGTGTTTGCGATCGCCTTACACATGCACCAGCCAACTATACCAGCTGGGAATGGCGGTACACTGATCAGCAATCTGCAATATATGTTTGAACATCCCCATGAAGGGGATAACCACAATGCAGATCCCTTTGCCCATTGTTACAGCCGCATGGCAGACATGATCCCCGAACTTGTAAATCAAGGTTGCAATCCCCGTGTAATGTTGGATTACTCTGGTAATCTTCTGTGGGGACTGCGGCAAATGGGACGCGGTGATGTTCTTGATAATCTTAAACGGATTACTTGCGATCCCAGCTACCAACCTTATGTAGAGTGGCTGGGTACAATGTGGAGTCATGCAGTTATTCCTTCTACACCCATAGCAGATATTAAATTACAGATAGTTGCATGGCAACATCACTTTGCGGCAATTTTTGGCTGGGAAGCACTAGCGCGAGTCAAAGGATTTTCGCCCCCAGAAATGCACCTACCAAATCACCCTGATGCTCTCTTTGAATTTGTGAAAGCCCTGAAAGAATGTGGATATCGCTGGTTACTTGTTCAAGAACATTCTGTAGAAACTCTTACTGGTCAATCTCTGACTCATAAACATTTACCACATCGTTTAATTGCCCGGAATTCTCAAGGTGAAACAATTAGTATGACAGCTTTAATTAAAACCCAAGGTTCCGATACGAAATTAGTTGCTCAGATGCAACCTTATTACGAAGCTAAAACATTATCTAAACAACAAATTGGCAGTGTGTTTGTACCACCAATAGTTAGCCAAATTGGCGATGGTGAAAATGGCGGCGTGATGATGAATGAATTTCCTAGCGCTTTTAAACAAGGTTGGTGGGATATGGTAAATAACGGCGGAGGAAAATCAGGTGTAGTTGGGATGTGTGGTACAGAATATTTAGAATTAATCGAAGCTGCTGGATGCAAACCTGAAGATTATCCAACTTGTCAGCCAGTGGGACAACATCAAATTTGGGAGCGAGTTTCACCAGATAATATTCAACCCCAAGCTGTAGAGAATGCCATTCAAGAATTAAAGCAAACAAACTCTAATTTTCATCTGGATGGAGCCTCGTGGACAAATCATATCAGTTGGGTAAAAGGATATGAAAATGTGTTGTCCCCCATGTATCAATTAAGCAGCTTATTCCATCAAAAGATAGATCCATTACTGCAAACTGACTCACCAGAACCGATTACTAGACAATCTCAATACCGTAACGTTCTCCTACATAATCTTTTGCTGCAAACTAGTTGTTTTCGTTATTGGGGACAGGGTTCTTGGACTGATTACGCACGAGAAATTTATCAACGTGGTGAAAATTTATTGCAGATGAATTGAACGGGGGACTGGAAACTAGTGGTGCGCCAGACAAACTTTGCGTGGTGGTGAGCAGAGAGGCAAAGGTGCAAAGGGGCAGAGGGAAGAGTTTGTACAAATCTCTTCCCTGCTCCCATGCCTGCCTCGACCCGGCATTTTTGGGTTGGTAAACTACTAAGGAGTTGATTTTGGAGAAAATGCTCCCCAAGTTTGTTAAGCATGTTTCGTATCGTCAGATACAGCGAAAAATAAACAATTAAGTGAATTGAGATTTAGTTCAAGTAAATGGGAAGTCTAAATGTAAGTTACTGGGTGCTGATATCGGGATTGAATTAGCACGCTAGGATTCAAACTTACGAAAAGGTGGCAGGTAGTTGTGTTTCGAGTTGTTGTTGGTCATAGTGACGATCCTGATTCTCAAAATGCGATCGCTGAAGTTCTTCAAGAATGTAGCCGTTCCCTTGCAGGAGCAATTCCTCAGGCTGGACTTTTATTCACTGCTATAGACTTTGACCATGCGTTAATTTTGCAACGCATCCAGGATGCTTTCCCCGGAATTGAGTTGATTGGTGGAACTACAAATGGAGAAATCTCCTCAATTCTGGAGTTTCAGCAAGATTCTCTTACCTTAATGCTGTTTGCTAGTGATGAAGTCGAAATTCACTCAGGTATTGGACGAGGAGCATCCAAAAATCCATCCCTTGCAGCCCAAGAAGCGATCGCCCAAGCAAAGGCAAAGAGTGCCTCCTTGCCCCAATTGTGCCTCACCTTTCCTGATAGTTTGACGAGCAATGGGGTCTTGATTTTAGATGGTTTAAAACAATGCTTGGGAGAGGATGTTCCGATCATTGGAGGAATGGCTGCCGATGACTATACCTTTGATAAAACCTACCAATTCTTCCAAGGTGAAGTCTTAAGTGATTCAGTGCCAGTGCTGCTGTTCTCTGGACAACTATTATTTTCCTACGGAGTTGCTAGTGGTTGGACTCCTATCAGTCAACGTAGCCGTGTAACTAAAGTTAATGGCAACGTAGTCTATGAAATTGATGGACAGCGTGCCTTAGATTTCTATCAGCACTATCTTGGTGAAGAACGATTTGCGGCCAACTTTGCCATCCATGCTCTGGCGGTTTTTGAGGATCAAGACCATTTTTATATGCGGGCACCCAATGGTTACGATCAACAATCTGGTAGCGTTACCTTCTTCTCCGATATTCCTGAACAGGCAGTTGTACAAATCACCGATGCAACTCGTGACAATATTCTGTCAGCTTCTGAGGCATCCCTAAAGAATGCTCTTGCGGATTATCCCGGTGTGGAGCCAACAGCAGCGTTACTTATTTCCTGTGCAGCCCGGCGGCGAATTCTAGGAACTTTGGCAAGACTTGAGTATCAACTTGTGAAAACTCATTTACCAGAGGCATTGCCTTGCTGTGGTTTCTACGCTTATGGTGAAATTGCTCCTTTGATGAGCAAAGGTCAAACGCAATTTCATAATAAAACGTTTGTCACACTACTAATAGGGACAAAATGAGTAGTGTATGGATAACCAAGACGATTCCATACAGATCCAATTGAAAAAGAAAAACCGTATCTTGCAAAAAAAGCTGGAACGCTGCGAAGCTGAACGCCAGCAGCTAGAAACTGACATTAGTACGAAGGAATTTTTATTGAAGAAAGTCATTTGTGAGTTAGAAGACTCTCGCACAGACTTGCAGCACAGAAGCCAAGAGTTAGAAAATACGTTAGATAGTTTGCATAAAATGCAAGCTCAAATGATTCAAAGCGAAAAGATGTCTGCCCTGGGTCAAATGGTGGCAGGCATTGCTCACGAAATCAACAATCCTGTTAGCTTTATTTACGGAAACCTCAGCCATATAAAGCAATATACCCATGATTTACTACGACTGGTCGAGCTTTATCACCATTACTTCCCCAACCCACCTGCTGAAATTCAAACCG
Organism: Nostoc sp.; assembly: GCF_036918245.1. Taxonomy (GTDB): domain Bacteria; phylum Cyanobacteriota; class Cyanobacteriia; order Cyanobacteriales; family Nostocaceae; genus Nostoc. The sequence goes on along the minus strand of NZ_JBALEF010000095.1, from coordinate 22,759 downwards.
AAAGCGAAACCATAGATTTAGACTTTCTAAAAAAAGATGCAATTATGGTATTGGACTCAATGAATATTGGGACGGAGCGTATCCGAAATATTGTGCTGTCACTACGTAACTTCTCGCGCCTAGATGAAAGTGAGTTCAAAGCGGTAGATATTCATGAAGGCATCGACAATACTTTGATGATTTTGCAGCACCGCATCAAAGCCACTGACAAAAGTCCAGAGATTCAGATTATCAAAGACTACGGCAATTTATCCAATGTAGAATGCTACGCCGGACAGCTAAACCAGGTATTTATGAATATTCTAGTAAATGCTGTCGATGCCCTTGAAGAACTCAATACCAAACGAACTAATCAAGAAATCCGGGATAATCCCAGTGGGATCGCGATTCGTACCTCTGTCGTTGATTCGGAATGGGTAAAAATTGCGATCGCAGACAATGGCTCTGGGATTCCCGAATCGATTCAAAAACAGATTTTCGATCCTTTCTTCACAACCAAACCTGTTGGTAAGGGTACAGGAATGGGAATGGCTATCAGCTATCAAATCATCACCAAAAAACATGGCGGCAAGTTAGAATTTTTTTCCACACCTGGAAAGGGAACGGAGTTTGTGGTTCAAATTCCTATCCAGCAGAAAATTTGTCTAATATAACGAAACGTTATCATGGGTATTCTGAATTCTGAATAAATCAAACTAAAGGTAATAAAATTTCAAATTTTGTACCGATACCAATCTGTGAATGGAAATTTAATTTTCCGCCATGTCTGACGGTGATAATTCGATAACTTACCGCTAAACTAGTATTTTTACCATTCTTTGTTTCCAGAGAAAAAGACTCCATAATTTGCTGTTGTAAGTCTTCAGGCATTCCAGAACCATTGTCAGCAATGCGAATTAAAACCCAGCGAGAATCAGGTGCATCTGGATTGCTTGCTTCTTGTGATATAACTTCTGTGGTAATCTCAATTCGAGGTTTTTGAACAGTCTTTGTCTCTTCTGAATTTAACTGTTGTCGCACTGCTTCATTGAGTAAAGCATCTACAACTTCGCTTAAAATATTCATCAAAACCTGGTTAAACTGCCCCATGAAGCAATACACAGGGGGTAATTGACCATAGTATTTGACGATTTCAATTTCTCCTTGAAGACGGCTATTAATTAATAAAATAATACTATCTATACAGGCGTGTAAGTCTACTGGCTTGGGATAAAGTTCATCAATATGACAGAAGTTTTGCAAGCTAGTAACGAGTTTTTTTAATCTTTCCGCTCCCGTGCGAATACTAGCAAGCGATCGCGACAAATCTTGTTCTAAAAAATCAAATTCAATCTCTTCTTTAATCTGATTAATTGGCTGAGAAACTGATGGTAACTCTTGATCGTAAGCCGCTATGAGTTTGAGTAAATCTTGACTGTAATTTGAAACATAAATGATGTTACCCCAAATAAAACCCACTGGGTCTAAAATTTCGTGCGCTACGCCGTCTACCAAACGCCCCAAATTTGCCATTTTATCATTTTGAATCATTTGGGCTTGACTGCGTTCATAGCGGATCAGATTGTCGATTCCCCGAATTTGCCAAGAAATAATATTCAATTCTTGGACATCTAACAATCTATAAGCACCAGATTCGGTTTGTACTACAATTGGTTCTGCTAATAATTCTGGCGATCGCTTTAAGCTAAGTTGCATTGTTGTTAAAATCGATGTTGTATCAGCAACCTGCAACATCGGTGTCCGCACATAGCTGTAGAGAACAGCTAATGGTTGCTGAATAAATAACTCTTGTCCGAATGGACGAATCGAAAATTCCAGTAGTCGCCGCCGCGAAATCATCCCAATAAATTGTCCCTGTTCTACCAAAATTACTCCTGGTAGCAAGGGGTATTTTTCCAAAAAACTAGCCACTTCCATACCAGTGTGGCTGATTTCCACCGGGAAGTTATACATTGGTAGTTCTTGGAGGGTTGAATCTAAACCAAGATCGCGATCGCTACCCTCAGACAAAAATGGCGGTGAAATTTGGCAACTAAATTCTTCTGGCACTAGACACCCTGATTTTTTCAAAGACAGGTAAAGAATAAGTTAATATTTTACATTCTGCCACTCTCAAAATCCGGTTTTAATTTAGGTATCTAATAAAACTAGTGGTCTATCAAGGTAAAAATCTTTCTCAGGCGACTGGAAGTAATTGGCGTGCAATTTATAATCTGGGTGGAGAATATTCAGAAAGCGATCGCAAGCTAAACTAAAAATAACCTTTACGAAGAGTGCAAAGGTAGCGTTATGACCTCTGTAACCAATCCACCCAACGCCCCCACTCCTTTCCCAGACCATACTCAACTTCCAGAGTCTGATGGCACTTTTGTGTTCGCGGAGCGTGCCGAAGGCAAGAATTGGCAAGAGCATCCTCAAAGCATCCTACTAACTGACTCAATTACACCCATCCTCAAGCAATTAAATCCTGAAGGTGAATACTGTATAGGGCAGGACTTAGGTATTTACTGGCGCTTGACCGATCCCCCTGAAAAAGGCGCAGAAGCACCAGATTGGTTTTATGTACCGAATGTACCATTTTTGCTCAATGGGCAAACCCGACGTTCTTATGTATTGTGGCGAGAGTTTATTGCCCCATTGATTGTCTTAGAATTTGTCTCTGGGGACGGTAGTGAAGAACGGGATAAAACTCCTTTGAAGGGTAAATTTTGGATTTATGAGCAAGTCATTCGTCCTCCCTTCTACGGCATTTATGAAGCGAGTAAAGCCAGCCTAGAAGTTTCTCATCTGATTGAAGGACAGTATCAGATATTACCAGCAAATGAACGAGGACATTATCCTATAGTTTCTTTGGGTGTTGAATTAGGCTTATGGCTAGGAGTTTATCAGAATGTGGAATTACCCTGGCTGCATTGGTGGGATTTACAAGGTAATTTGTTGTTGAATGGCGATGAAAGAGCAGAACAGGAATCTCAAAGAGCAGAACAGGAATCTCAAAGAGCCGATCGCCTAGCTGCCCAATTGCGATCGCTCGGTATTGAACCAGAAACCTGATATCCTACTACGAATTACGAATTAAAAAAGGGCTGGTGTAAAAGAGTCATCTGTGGCTTAATTTGTTTAGACACAAATTTTTACTGCTACCAGGGTAATCACGATGACAAATAGACCTCCTTCCGAACCGGAGTCATCTCAAAAAACTGCCCTTGGCTTTGATGAATTTATAGCCATTCTGGTTGCCTTCGCCACTATCGGAGCGATTCTTTTTTGGTCATTGTCCCGCAGGGATTCTAGTTGGAACTTAAACGGGCTGCTGTTGCCTTCTTCCACTCCATCTCCTAGTGTTCGACCAAATCCAGTATTGCCCTCCCCTACTGCCAAGGTAGAACCTTATGCAGTCCCCAACAACGTTTTGCCCTATTCTTCACCTGAAGCTGTTGTTGAACCCAAGACACCTTCATTCCCAACTAACAGCGCAACTCCTTACCGCGCAGTGTTACCATCTGTTCTGGTAATCCCAACTCAATCCCCACAAGCACAAACACCTGTATCCCCTCCAACAGAACTTGAGTCATCACTCAAATCATCAGCGTTGCCTTTAGTAACTCCGGCAAAACCAAAATCAATTATTCCGCCGCCAATTGCATTTAACGATGTGCCCGATAACTTTTGGAGTCGGCGTTTTATAGACGTTCTTTCCGCCCGTGGGATTCTCAAAGGATTTCCTGATTATTCTTTTAGACCAAATCAGCCTGTAAACCGCGCCGAATTTGCTGCCATACTAGAAAAAGCCTTTGACCAAGAACCGTCTAAGACTGCGATCGCATTTCAAGATGTACCAACAAAATTCTGGGCAACTTCAGCAATTGACCAAGCCATCAGTGCCGGATTCCTCAAAGGCTACCCGAAAAAAACCTTCAAACCACAACAAAATATTTCACGAGTGCAAGTTTTAGTTGCCCTTGTCAGTGGGTTGAATTTGAAAGCACCCACTTCCCCAAATCAGATTATCAGTGTCTATAAAGATGCTAAAGATATTCCACCTTATGCTATCGGCAAAATAGCCGCTGCTACAACCAATGGTCTAGTAGTTAACTATCCAAATCCCCAAGTCCTCGATCCCAACAAAGTAGCTAGTCGGGCACAAGTAGCGGCGATGATTCATCAAGCTTTAGTCAAACGGGGCAAACTGGCGGCAATTACATCTCCTAATATAGTGCGTAGCCGTAGCCTGCCGCAGGCATCGCCCAAAATATCTCCAGAACTTCCACAGACTCCAAAACCGAACCTAAAAGTTAAATTGCCCACCGGAGGTTCGCCTCAACAATAATTACTAATTCGTAATTCAAGCAAGGATTCAGAAGGAGCGAGTTCTATACGAAGTGTTAGTAAACTTCGTAGGGCATTTTGAGAGAAGTCTGAACGCCGCAAGTCGGCGTTCAGACTTCGGTGATTTAAAATTAGAGCGTACTTTTACACAGGAGCAAGCTACGCGTAGCGTCTGGTAGAGAAGCGATAATTAGATATTAAGCTTCTGGAATTTGTTTACCGACAACTTGTGATTTAAGAGTGGTGATTTCACTATTTAACTCTTTCCTGGTTGAGGCTTTGAGTAAATAGCGGTAAACAAACCAGGCAGAGTAACCAATACCGATCAACTCAAAAGTAGGTGCTACCAAGGGGATATCATTCAAAGCATCTAGTATTGCCAAGAGCACTTTAACACCAACAATTGATCCTACAATTAAACCAACTGTTACCAGGGGTTGCTTATATTGATTAAAGAAGCTTCCCAGATATTCTGGCAATGTTGCTAAAAAGGTAGAAATTTGCTCTCCGTATTTTAGCCATTCGTCTTGAGACTGTGCAGGAGGCTGAAGTTTGGTGATGGTTCCCGTTTGAGCGTTGATCTCTGCCACTGTAGTATCTTTGGATGCGGTTTCGGTAAATTCTTGTTCTGGCATTTTCACTCCTATAAATTTGACAGTTGAGTTTTTCTAATCTGGATAATTACAACCAAAGGGTTGTTGATTAGTTAATGCACTTGTGCATCAGTTCAATTAGGTGAAGGGCACAAAAGGGTTTTAGTGTCCTATAACCATAATTGACCCGTACTATCTACTGCATCAACTACAAGGTAGACAGTCAGTAGGAGGATAAAACTCAGAAAGCAGCAGGATGTATTATAATCAACTTCCTGAGTTCTATTTTTGGAATAAACTGGAATCCTCAGGTTGTGATTATCCCATTCTGTGTCATTTGCTCATAATCGTACTAAATATTAAGTACAAATCATGCAAAAATCAGTCCACTTCTCATTTATATAAGCCTAGAAGAAGCCTAGAAGCCGATTTTATCGGATATTAAAGCTATCTTAAGCCGCGTTCGTCAATTAACGCATTCGTATTGATTTTAATACGTAATAAAAGTTTTTGTGTGTTAACATAGACTAGACTTTTAACTTATTTTATGATATGTACGCCTGGGATGGGGGAGACAAGGAGATAAACAAAACTCAGCATTCTTTTGCCCAATCCCTAATCCCCAAGAAGTATCAAATCTTTTGTTTTTCTCCTGATTGTATTAATTTTATAGAGAAGCAGTAAGGTAGAGTAGTGGCGTAGGCGATCGCAAAAACTCATTGCTTGCTATCAACCGCATATTGAAGAAAGTAGTGTGGTAAAGAGAAGACGCTCTCAGGCGGGTCTTTAGTGCAGGAAACTATATTGTTGCTCCTAAAAAAAGTGAATTTATATTAGGCTTGGTAATTATACTTAGTAATATTGTTAGAAAATTTACTTGTATAATCTCAGGTAATGCTAATTATTTAGCAAGCAATGATTTGCTCTTGCAATAAAAGAAGATAATGTAGATGTTAATGACTAATTAAGGTATTTTGACAATTTAGACTAATTTGATTATTTTTGCGGGAAGGCAAGGAGGTTTGAGAAATGCCAACTCAAAAGCCAACCCCTATCTACAGCAGTTCAGAAAGCAAAAAAGTGTCAGCCGAAGAGCCATCGACAGACGAACTCCCAACTATAGAATTTCCTTCACGAGGAAAACTCAAAGCTAGTTCTTGGCGTATCCATCAAAAAATTGGCTATGGGTACTTTGTAGCGATCGGAATTGGCTTTTTTGGCTCACTGACTGGGTTAGTGATTGCTAGTTACTACCGGGGAAGGGAAGTTAGACAATTCAATCAAGCTTATGAACAAGGACAACTACTGAGTAATTATAAAGATGCAGTAGTAGGGGCGCAATTACATAGTTCTAACCTAGTTGCTGTATTAGAAAATTCACAACAACTGCAAAGCAAAAAAGCTGATTTTCTGAAGAATGTTGAAAAAGCCAAGCAACTAGAGTCAAAAATTGGCGGATTTCTCGATAGTAAACCTAAAAGACTAGCAGCAACAAGTTCGACTTTACAGACGTTATTGCTGGATTATAAGACTAATTTAAAAGCCTACGTTGACCAAATCGAGGTGGTCTTACAGAAAATTGACTCCCCAAAAGTACAACCTCAGAAGATTTCCTCTGCCCGATCGCAGTTATTAACAATTATGCGTGGTGAAACAGCCATGCAGCTAGACCAGCTTTCTCAAAGCTTGACTAACATCCTGCAAACTGCCCAAGAGCAAGAGCAAGAAAGGCAAAAAGCCGTTGAGCAAGCGAGAATAGTTGAGCGATTCATCGTGATCGTGAGTATGCTGGTTTCGGTAGCGATCGCAGCTATTGTAGCTTGGCGTACTAGTCGGGCGATCGCAGAACCAGTTATCACTGTAACCCAAGTAGCTGAACAAGTTGCAAGGAAACATAATTTCGATTTGCGAGCGCCCGTCACCACTGAAGATGAAATTGGCCTACTCGCCAAATCTCTAAATCGTCTAATTGAGCGAGTATCTGAGCGAACAAAAGAACTACAACAAGCTAAAGAATTAGCCGAAGCTGCTAGCAAAGCAAAAAGCGTATTTTTAGCCAATGTCAGCCACGAATTACGCACACCATTAAATGCTGTCATTGGCTTAAGCCAACTACTAGAAGACGACGCTACCGATCTTGGTTTATCGGCAGATTTTATCACAGATTTAGAAACAATTAACGCTGCTGGTAAGCATCTACTGCACTTGATTAACGAAATCCTCGACTTGTCAAAAATTGAAGCGGGGAAAATGACCCTGTATCCTGAGACATTCGAGATTGCAACGCTGATTCATAACATTGTCCTCACAGTCAAACCAGCTATAGAAAAAAATGCCAATGTTTTAGAGGTGGATTTTGATGAGCAACTTGGCACTATGTACGCCGATCAAACTAGGATGCGGCAGGTGTTATTAAACTTACTCAGCAACGCCAGTAAATTTACTACAAACGGCAAGGTGACGCTGACAGTCAACAGAGAAAAGGATGAATTTCGACCGGAGGCTCCTTTGGGCAGCATTATTTTCACCGTTACCGACACAGGTATTGGTATGTCTAACCATCAACAGCAGCAGTTATTTCAACCTTTTACACAAGGTGATACCTCAACTACGAAAAAGTATGGAGGTACGGGACTGGGGTTGGCAATTAGCCGCCACTTTTGCCAGATGATGGGTGGTGAAATTATTGTCAAAAGTCAGCCAGGAATTGGCTCTACTTTCACTATTCGTCTGCCAATGACTGTGCAGGATTAAATGGGGCATTGGGCATTGGGCATGGGAAAGAGGACTTGGGGACAAGGGGAAAGACTTGTTACTTGTTGTAAGTTCTGACATTACAGCAATTTTCATGTATTTTAACCACATCTGTCGTAAGGGCACAGCATTGCTGTGCCCCTACCGCGTGGTCTATTTACCTGAAAATAGCTGTAAGTCTCCTTGTCTCCTTGTCTCCCCTGCTCCCCCTCATTGTAAGAATCCTCTGCCGAATTAAGTAATAATAGTCACCCTACCTGTATCTAAATCGTAACGACCCCCGACAATTTTCAATTTGCCCGACTCCACCTGCTTAGTTAAAAGCTTTGAGTGCTTCAACCGTTCAATTTGATATTGCACATTTGCCACCACGGCATTTTCAACTGCATCACCCGGCTGATCCTTGACTTTTTTTACGGCTGGCTTAATTGCCTTAACAAAAGTACTAATATCACCAAGCAACGATTGGTTTTGGACAGCAGCGGTTACAGCCCCGCAACGCTCATGACCCATCACCATTAGTAGCGGAGAACCTAACAAGACAACCGCATATTCAATACTGCCGATCGCTTCATGTGTAGCAATATTTCCGGCAATCCGAACATCAAAGATGTCCCCAATGCCTTGATCAAAAACAATTTCTGCGGGTACTCGTGAATCCGCACAACTAAGAATAGTTGCAAATGGATGTTGAGCTTGAGCAACTTCGTGCAGCCGCAGCTCAGATTGATCGGGGTATTGGGGATGATGATCAATAAACCGCTGATTTCCCTCGATCAGCTTTTGTAAGGCTGCATCGGGACTGAGGGATTCAGGGGAAGTTGAGGGGATTTCGGCAGCTTTAGCCTGTTCTACCTGCCAGAGTAAATCGCTGGCAGATAGCATCATCCCAAACGCCCCGGTCATTCCTAACTTCAAAAAGTCACGACGTTCCATGAAATGCTTCATTGAATTTATAACTCTCTTACATTGACGCGACACATCTGACAGAGCGAATCTCCATCACATCGGAAACGTAGCAAGTACCTCCGAACTTATTAAGGAGTGGTTTGATATTTTCGACAACAGGCTTGAGTTGTTCTGGCATACAAAACGCGAGGATGTAAACATTATCAAGCATGGTCATGTCTAAATCTTCTGTCGTTCCTCGTAATCCTTTACCAGCAACATTTCGGATTATGGCATGGTTATGTACACCCGACTTGTCTAATTTATCTAAAATTTTGGCAAGCTCAAAGGAGTTGGCGATAATTTCTATCTTTTTAACTACGTGCATATTCTTACCTCCAAAATAGGTTAATTCCGTAGAGATATAACGGAATTCCCACAATAATATTGAACGGAAATGTCACCGCTAAAGCGGTAGAAACATACAGGCTGGGATTTGCTTCTGGAACAGTCATCCGCATAGCCGCCGGGACAGCGATGTAAGAAGCACTGGCACACAATACAGCGAATAACAGCGAATCTCCGCGAGGCATACCGATGAATTTGGCAATCACCAACCCAATGCCTGCATTGAGTATTGGAATTAGTATGGCAAATAAAATTAGGAAAACTCCGGTTTTTTGCAAGTCTTTAATTCTTCTTGCAGCCACCAATCCCATGTCCAGTAAGAAGAAAGTGAGAACGCCATAAAACAACCCTTGAGTAAAGGGTTCTAATACATGCCAACCGCGTTCTCCTGTCAAAACACCTATTAATAGACTACCGACTAATAGAAAAACTGAACTATTAAGAAATGCTTCTTGCAAAACTTCCGGCCACGAAAAGTCCCGCTTTCCATCGGCGGTGAATATATTCACCAAAATTAAACCAACTATAATCGCTGGAGATTCCATGAGCGCAAGAGCTGCCACCATGTAACCATCAAAAGTAATACCAAGCTCAGTTAAAAAAGCACTAGCCGTGATGAAAGTGACGGCACTGATAGAGCCGTAGGTTGCTGCGATCGCAGCAGCATCGTAAGTATCCAGTTTCAACCTGAGAATAAAAAAGGTGTAAATTGGAACAAGGCAAGCCATCATCATTGCTGCCACGAGTGTTAGAACTACTTCCTGAGTGATGCCACTTTTGATTAGTTCTACCCCTCCCTTAAAACCAATGGCAAACAGCAGGTACAGCGAAAAGAGTTTGGGCGCTGGTGCGGGAATTTCCAGATCGGACTTGACAAAAACAGCAGTCATCCCTAAAAAGAAAAACAGGATTGGCGGATTCAAAATGTTGGATACAATTAAGCTAATATCCATATCCACCTCTCCTTGTGTTGGTTAAACCTGAAATTAAAGAAATTTTGCATCTTTAAAAATTTAACGGTTGAATCATGATGTATCGTGTATTGCTACCCTATGTCAATTGGGTACTCAAGGAGTGAATAGTCTTATTGGTGACAATAGTCTCGGCGAGGTATTACAGCGTTTTTCACTTCAATAAACCACGGGCTAGGGAACATTGCTGTGTCCCTACGAAAATCCGTAGTTAAATTAACTGAAAATAGCTGTGAAGCTCTGTTAACAACAGAACAAGTGAGAGCTTGCCCAGTATTTTGATGATGTTTGATTCCCCGTCGCTGATTTTACGACAGAACGCGCAGGAATAACTCGTGGCTAACCTATCTACGTAAAAAAATTAACGTATTGTCGGGGCAATTCATGAATTGCCTCCACGACAAAAATCTTGTCTAAATCCCAGTATTTTTTGATTTACAACAGTTTGGTAAACCCCGCTTGCTGAAAATGACGGTCAGATGTAAAGGCTTGAGTCATTGGTGTCAACTTAAGCTCAAACGCTTGTCCCACATACGCTTTACCCCTCCCCGATGCTTTGGGGAGGGGAGGTTTTGCGTCAGCAAAGCCGGGGTGGGGTCACTCAGGATTGATTGGTAATTGAGTAAGTTTTATATAACCTCATTACAAGGTTTTTACATTAAGTTGACACCAATGGGCTTGAGTAATCCCCTCCTGTGTCATCACCGCAAAGCTAATACAGTCAGTTAACCCCCAATATTTATCAGGACGCTGGCTATATAACATCCAACCTTCATCCAACAATTTTTGGTCGAAACGGATGATTTGCACACTTTTTAAAACTCGCAAACTGTTGATGAAAGCAACTGTCTGAACACGGCTGACTGGTGTACACAGAGCATCTGCAACCTCCAATAGTACAAACTCTGTTGTCACCAAAGGTGTTTCTCAGCACAGAAGTCTATCCATGACCTCATTTGCCTGGTGATGAAGATTATCCCTAACATTAAGAAGGGCAATCCAGGCAGCTGTGAAGACAAAAACTTTCGTCAAGGTTATGATTCTCGCTTTGGCATTCCATAGAGATAATGGTCATGCTGGTGTGCCAAGTCACCAATATCTGTATCAACTGCACAGTTTTTAATCAACTGCCTCAGTTTATCCCAATCTGAGTCTTCTGGTGTTGCTGGCTGAGGTGTGTGGTTTTCTTAGACAAACACAATTATAACTGACTGCCCCTCATGCCCTTCAATTGGTTTGTTAGGATGAACTACACCGTTTTGGAATGTGCCTTTGACTGACAGCATAGCTTTTTCTTGCTTTTACATAAATCATGATAGAGTACCATTCTGGTTAAGAATATTGCCACACATTCTTTGTTGACCAAGTTTCGTTAGGATATTGTAACCTGGGCAATAGCAACTCTCTATTGATGTGACGCCAGGCGTAGGCGTAGCCCGCACTTCTCTACGAGACGCTGCGCGAACGACAAGCTCAGTGACCATCGGAGACATCGCTTTTTCACATCCATGACAACAACCATCGACTTTCTCAGTCACCTTAACCCTAGCCAACGTCAAGCTGTCGAACATTACTGCGGCCCGTTGCTAGTTGTTGCTGGCGCAGGTTCCGGTAAAACACGAGCGCTGACTTATCGCATTGCGAATCTGATTCTGAAACACCGTGTTGATCCAGAAAATATCCTGGCGGTTACTTTTACCAATAAAGCCGCGCGGGAGATGAAAGACCGGATTCAACGGCTGTTTGCGGAACAACTGGCGATGAAACAACACGGTCAGCGGTTGGATTTGTTGACAGAATACCAACAAACGCTACTGCGATCGCAAGTTTACAAAAACACGATCAAAGATTTGTGGTGTGGCACTTTCCACAGTCTATTTTCTCGCATTCTCCGCTTTGATATTGAAAAATATATAGACGAAAAAGGACGCCGTTGGAATCGCAATTTCTCTATCTTTGATGAATCAGATGTAATCAGTCTGATCAAAGAAATCGTTAATAAAGAGCTAAATTTAGACGATAAGAAGTTTGATGCCCGCTCTGTCCGCTACGCTATTAGTAACGCTAAAAACCAGGGTTTATCCCCCCAAGAATTTGAGCAAGACCAACCAAATTATCGCGGACGGGTGATTGCCCAAGTTTACAATTTATATCAAGATAAATTAGCACAAAACAACGCTCTCGACTTTGACGATCTAATTCTTGTACCTACTAGATTATTTCAACAAAACGAGCAGGTATTGGGTTACTGGCATCGCAAATTTCGTCATATCCTTGTAGATGAATATCAGGATACTAACCGCACCCAGTATCAACTTATTAATTTATTGGTTACTAATGGCGAAACCAAAAAGAGCGAATGGCAATGGGAAAATCGCTCAGTTTTTGTTGTCGGCGATGCAGATCAATCAATTTACAGCTTTCGGATGGCAGATTTCACCATCTTGCTAGGATTTCAGGAAGACTTTGGCGATGGTTTGGTAGATGATGACACCCGAACGATGGTTAAGCTGGAAGAAAACTATCGTTCTTGTGAAAACATTCTGCAAGCAGCTAATGAACTGATTGAAAATAACACCCAACGGATTGATAAAGTTCTGAAAGCGACGCGAGGACAGGGTGAGCAGATTACTTGTCATAAAGCCGATGAAGAACTTGCAGAAGCCGCATTTGTAATTAATCAAATTCGTACTTTAGAGCAGCAAAATCCAGAGTTGAACTGGGGTAGTTTTGCTATACTTTATCGGACAAATGCCCAATCTCGTCCTTTTGAACAATTGTTAGTAGAAAAACAAATTCCTTACACGGTTGTAGGGGGAATTAAGTTTTATGACCGCAAAGAAATTAAAGATATCATCGCTTATTTAAGAGCGATAAATAACCCTGCTGATAGAGTCAGTTTATTACGAGTTATTAACACTCCCCGACGGGGAATTGGTAAAGCAACTATTGATGCTTTAGATAACGCTTCTCAAGAATTGGGGATAACCTTGTGGGAAATTCTTAGTGATGAAACATCAGTTAATACATTAGCTGGAAGGTCTGCAAAAGCGGTAAATAGCTTTGCTAAAATGATTCAACGTTGGCAAGAACAAATTGCAACAGTTTCCGTTCCTGAGCTTGTAAATATAGTGCTGGAAGACTCTGGTTATATCCAAGATTTGCAAAGCAAAGATACAGATGAAAATGAAGAACGGGTAAGAAATGTTCAGGAACTTTACAATGCTGCAATTGAATTTCAAGAAGAAGAAGAAAACGAAGATGTTTCCTTACAAAACTTTCTTAGCGACAAAGCCGTAAATCCTGATGATAAGTTAAAAGAAGGACAGACAGCCGTTTCTTTGATGACTTTGCACGCTTCTAAAGGGCTAGAATTTCCCGTAGTATTTTTGGTGGGATTAGAACAAGGGCTATTTCCCGGCTACCGCTCACTGAGCGATCCTGCATCTTTGGAAGAAGAACGCCGCTTGTGTTATGTGGGAATTACTCGCGCCCAAGAAAGGTTATATTTATCACATGCGCGGGAACGCCGTTTGTATGGTTCTCGTGAACCCGCCATGCGCTCGCAATTTCTCGACGAATTACCAGAAGAATTACTAACTACTCAACGCTTGAGTCGTCAAACTTATACTAAAAGTACCTCTACTCCGAATGGAAAGCAAGACACGAAGCAGAATTGGCAAGTAGGCGATCGAGTATTACATAAAACTTTTGGTCTTGGTGAAATCACCCATGTTTTCGGAACGGGTAGTAAGATGTCTGTGGCAATTAAATTTGCTAGCTTAGGACAAAAAATTGTTGACCCAAGAGTAGCACAGTTGCAACGAGTAGAGTAAGAGGTATATAAACGACCAGATAGACTATATTTTGATGGTGCGTTGCTACAGAACAAGCTGTGTCAACTATAGAAGAAGCATTTATAGCACCAGAATATGCTGTAGTAACTAAAACTTGTTCATTTGTAACTCCAGAACGTGCTGGACTAACTAGAACTTGTTCATTAATAAGTTAGGAAGAAGTTTTGTTAACTAAAGCTCCTATTTTACTTATCATTTTCGGACTTTTTATAATTAATGATTGAATTTATTAAATCCAACTTTAGTTTTACTTATCTAAAAACAAGTTGTTTGTAACTAAAACACCAACATTTATAAGTTTAGCTTAGGTTGTATTAACTCTAGCTTCTTCTGAACTTATCAAAGGATGAGTTTTTGTAACTTATTGTTTTTCATATTTCAATTTCTTCAAAGTGTTCAACAGTGGGAAATGGCTTATAAAAATGATGTAGAAGTTTTTTCCACTCTTGATACTCAGCAGAACTTCTAAATCCTACAGTATGAGATTCTAAACTTTCCCATCTGACAAGTAATAAATATTTTCCTTGAACTTCTACACATCTATGCAATTCATGGCATAAATATCCGTCCATTGAGGAAATAATTTTAGAAGCTTTTTTGAAAGCAACTTCAAAATCTGATTCTAGCCCAGATTTAATAGGAAGCATTACTGCCTCAAGAATCATAAAGTTTTGCGGCGAGAATTAGGGTAATGTTATTTAGTATAATGTGAACGCGATGTCTCCGATGGTCACTGAGCTTGTCGTTCGCGCAGCGTCTCGTAGAGAAGTGCGGGCTACGCCATTAAAACTAATTTTTTAGCAAATAGATAATCGCAGCACAAAACTCTTCATAATGCCCTTTGGAATCAGTTTCACTGAAGCCTAGAATTAATTCTTCTTTGTCTTCCTCTGTGATTGTATTGATGATTTCCAATATTGGCTCAAGAGCTTTTGTACGTAAATCTTTCAGCTTGTCAATATTGAGTCCGAGTTTATCAATTGTTGTTTCAGCAGCTAATTGATTTTTTGAATTATTTGTCGCCAAAATCTGCCCATCATCGGTGTACTTAAAGAACTCATCACAATTCGCATTTATGGGTGAAACCATCAAATCCTCATCGTACCAATGATCTTTCTTGCTTCCACAGTGCAGAGGTTCTTTACGCTCTCTTTCTCTTTGGCATGAAGCCAGCATATTTGTGTATTCCAGTGCTAGCTCAGTATAAGGATATCTAGGCTTTAGATGTTCAATATGGCTAATTTCTTTGGTAATACGTCTTCCACAATAACAACAAATAAAACCTTGCTCTTGTAACAAAGAATCATGTACCTCAGTTTTTTGTGGTTTCCTGAAGTTGTCCCAACTTGGTTGCCAATCTTCATTTGCTAGATTTTTCCAAACGGTAAAACTTTCTGGCTCCTCACTTTTTTTGATATATTTCACCGCTTCAAAATCTCTTTGCGTCGAATAGATACACTTGCTTTTACTAATTCTGGTTCATCTTGTCCAATAATATCAGCAATTTCCTGAGATAATTGCCTAGCACCATCAAGATTCCCTTCATCAATTAGTCTAAATAACTCATGTAAACGATCTTTAATTTCTTGTGGACGTGCTGGAACACCCATGAGGTCTTCTAAAATACGATTGCTGTCTCTCCCAAAAGAACTTTCTGGTTTTTTAGCAACAACACCTTCGTCTGTTTTTTCTAGAATGTAAATTCCTTCGGGCTTGACTTGGCTAATTACTTGAGGCGAATGGGTGGTGACAATAAATTGACAATTGGGGAATGTTCTTGTCAAAGCTGGAATAATTTCCCGTTGCCATTTGGGGTGTAGGTGAAGTTCAATTTCATCAATTAAAACAACACCCTCACCTTCGAGTGGTTCTGTTAAACCTGGGTTAGCGATCGCTAATCGTCTTGCTAAATCTCCCACCATTGCCAGCAAGCATTTCTCTCCATCAGATAGCTGATTCACTATAAGTTCCTCACCTTTTTTTCTGACAGTCATTCGCAGTGGAGAACGTTCAACCTGCAAGTTTAAAAATTCTGGTATTAAGCAAGAGATAGACTGTCTTACTGCTTCTAATTGTTTGTCTCTATAATCAGGATTATCTCTTCTCCTCTCATTTTCTAAATCTTCTCGATTTCTAAACCATTCAAAAAAGATTTTGAAGTCAATTCTTCCTCCTGTAAGCGCCTGATTATAGGCATCCACTTGTTTAAATGAACTGCCCTCTGAAATCTCTAAAGGCATATCAATAACAGCACGATTAACAGGGTAGTAAACTACCAAATGAATATTGGATTGAGAATTAGTTTCTAATTGTTTGCGTAGATAATCAATTGTAGTTTGCAGCCCTAATCTTGAATATTCAAAACTAAAAATATTAGTAGATTTAGCAAGATCAGTAGCGACAGAATCAGAAATTTTATCCACTATAGTTGGTAATATGGGATTTAACATTTCTTGCAATTCTTGATATTCAATATCTGAAAATTCTTTACTACCTGAGTTTTTTAAAAATTTTGCAATATCTGCGACTAAATTTACAGCAAAATCTTCAATTGCTGGTTGTAGCAGCGCAGATGATTTGCTGTCACCTATCTGAAACAGATTGATAGACAAAGGCACTTCCTGCAAATTATCTAGCACAGTAATAACTTCGGCGCGTATTTCGTTATGACCACTACTTGTATCTTGTTTGCTGAAGGAACGAATAGAATCAGGAGAGTCCTGAATTTTTCCCGTAACCTGTGACATAATAATAGCCAGACAATCAAGAATATTTGATTTGCCCACGCCATTAATACCAATAAGTACCGTTGGCTGGGTTTCATCAAACTCAAGCGTCAAATCGTTGATTCCACGGAATGATTGTATCTTTAAGCGCTTGACTTTCATAGTTTAAACTAGTCTTAATGTAATTTAGTAGATAAGTATCGCCTACCCTACATCTGTTAAATCATCTTGCAGTACTATGATATTACGCTGATTTCAACTGAATAATGCCTTTATCAAAAACGCGATTATCAGTAGCGATCGCACTTATTTCTATTCTATCTTTATACACTTCATAAGAGGCAAAACTTAAATTACTGGTAGAATACCCTGTCCACTCAGAATGCCCTACAGGACGATTACCAGCACCTGCACCACAAATTAAGTAAGTTGTACCATCAATAGCACGAGTGCGTTCATAATTATGTTCGTGACCATTGATGTAAAGTTGAACGCCGTATTTTTGAAATAGAGGAGTGAAAGTTTTAATAAAATCTGGATTACTCCCATACTGACCCGATGAATAAATCGGATGATGACCAAACACTACTTTCCAAGGAGCATTACTAATACTTAATTCTTTTTCTAACCAAGGTAGCTGGTTTTTCCAATCAGCATTACTATTAGTATCTAACGCAAAAAATTGCACAGTTCCCCAGCGAAATGTATAGTAACGTCCCTTCATGTTAAAGCCAGCATACTTGACTTGTGGCTCACCATTGTCAGTACGAATATCGTGATTACCTAAACAAGCCTGAAATTTCACACCAAGCTTTAGCAAACCTTGATAGGGACGCTCAAAAACTGCATTAATTTTTTCAATTTCGCCGTTATTGTAAATGTTGTCTCCAGCTAAAACGACTAAATCATAAGGATTTTTCTGATGATACGCATTCATCGCTCTAGCCACAGCATACTGTCCTTTAGCCCCAGTTCCCGTATCTGCTACAGACACAAAACGTAATAACAAGTCTTTTTTGGCTGGGTTAGCGGCTATAGCTGTTGTTGAATCACTAATATCAGTACTTTGATGATTTTGATGAGCAAACATCCAGCTTAAAAATCCTGTACTAATGGCGCTGAGGCTACTTAAAAATAAAAATTGACGGCGTTTCAGTTTCATAAGTCACCAAATTTAATAAATAGTCAGTTTAGCGAAAACAATGAGCAATGAAGTGATACATTAATGCAAAAGAAGGCAGCACCAGTAATAATGTACGTTGTTTGTCTTTGATTCGCTGCTTTTGGTGAAAGTTCCATGTCACAAGACAATCAGTCAAAACCGACGGATGAGCAGATAACTCAACCTCCCCAAAAACCTTACCAGAGAGTTCAGCCATTTTGGAAGGCTAAAATTATCCAACTTCTCCAAGGGACGATTGGGGTTTTAGAAGTAACGGTGAAAAAACTAGAGACAGCACCCCCACCTGGTACTGAGGACAAACCCAGTTTTTTCCAGCAGCTTCAGTTGTGGTGGGGTGGATTGTTAAGGACAATCCGCTTGTTTTTACCATCAAATTTGTCAACAAAGTTATCAGATACAGCTTTAACGGGAATTGTTACTGGAATTGCTGTAATTCTCGTTTGGACGACTACGACTGTCTTTACTGGTAAACCTACTGAAGTAGCAACTGTTCCCCCGGTTGAAGAGGTTCCGATACCAACACCAACGATAACTACTCCACCGGAATCAGTCGTACCAGAACCACAACCACCGGAGGAAATTACACCGCCGCCAGAACTACAAACCACCCCACCAACGCCGGAACCGGAACTAATTCCTACACCAACGCCAATCCCAACACCAACGCCGACACCAATCATAGAATTGACACCAGAACAAGCCTTGATTGCGGCTATTGAAAATCAGGTAGCCGAAATTAGCGATCGCATTGCCTCTGGTCTGATAAAGTCAATTCAAGCCAACTTCCGTACAAGTAACTTGACTGTCAAAATTAATGATGATTGGTACAATCTCAATGAATCTCAGCAAGACAAACTAGCTGCGGAGATATTACAACGCTCTCAAGAACTTGATTTTACTCATTTAGAAATTATCGACTCCCAAAATAGACTCATAGCTCGTAACCCGGTTGTTGGGACTGAGATAGTGATTTTTAAACGGCAAATAGCAAGTTCAAATAACTCGTAATTAGTAATTCGTAATTCGTAATTTAGACGTTTAACTTTAAGTATTTATGTTAGACAACGTTTCGCTATTGCTCAAAGCTTGTGAAAGCTTAAACATCAGCTATGAAATCCTTCATCCATCGGAAAACTTAATCAAAATAAAATTGAATAGCAAAAAACATTATTTTTGTAACTATAGCACTCCGTTACTTAATCAAGCAGTAGCACACCTGATCAAAGACAAAGAATACACTTATCATGTTTTAAATAAAAAAGTTAACCTTCCTCGGACAGTAGGTTTTCTTTCCCCTTTTTGTGACACTCGATATAAGATTTACTTAAAATTTCCAACTATTCAAGATATCGTATTAGAAATAAAAGAAAATTTTGAAACCCCAGTGATTATTAAAAGAAATTCTGGTGCGGGCGGACATAATGTCTTTTTATGTGAGAATATAAATGAAATTGAAACTGCTTTAAAAGAAATTTTTACTATTAATAATAAGTATGATTACGTCGCTCTTGCTCAAGAATTTATTCATATCAAATCTGAATATAGAGCGGTTTTCTTAAATAAAGAGTTAGTTTTGCTTTATGAAAAAGATATAACTGATGCCAAATTTGTCGGTAATCTCAGTCCTCTACACTGGGATGGTGCGAAAGCCAAATATATCAACGATCCACAAATTCTATCAGAAATTGCTAATTTTGCTCAACCAGTTTTTCAAG
Organism: Nostoc sp.; assembly: GCF_036918245.1. Taxonomy (GTDB): domain Bacteria; phylum Cyanobacteriota; class Cyanobacteriia; order Cyanobacteriales; family Nostocaceae; genus Nostoc. The sequence goes on along the minus strand of NZ_JBALEF010000095.1, from coordinate 3,335 downwards.
AGTTAGACCTTGATTATGGTGGTTTTGATATCGTGTTAGATCGAGATAATCAATATTGGTTAATTGAAATCAACTCTCATCCAAATTTTAGCCTTTTTATTAGAGACAATGGAGAGGAGCATGTGTTGAAAATTTTTGAAAAAATGCTAATTAGCCTAGCCTCAAATTAAAGCAACAGACAAGGTAAGAATTTTTGATTTTGGATTGAAGAAAAAATCTCAAATCGAATGACTTCTAACTCACCACTCTCATTGCCTGAGTTGGTATCCATACAGTAAAAATTGAGCCAATACTTACAGTTGATTCTACTTCAATTCGACCTCGATGGAGTTCTACAAGTTATTTAGTTAAAGCTAGTCCCAGCCCAGTGCCTTCGTAGCGGCGGCGATAGGGTGTATCGAGTTGTTGAAATTTCTCAAATAGTAATGGTAATTGTTCTTCGGAAATGCCAATTCCGGTATCTTCCACTTGAAAAATAGCAGTATTATCTTCCACCCAAAGACGTAAAGTAACCCTACCACTTTCAGGGGTGAATTTAATCGCATTATTTAACAGATTCAAAATAATTTGTTCTACTCGTTCGGCATCGGCGGTAAAGCGATCGCACCTGGGATTAATTTGCAAATCAAGTATGAGATTAATTTGTTCGCTCGTTGCTTTTTTTTGCAGCGACTTCACAGCATTTTCGGCAACATTCATCAAAGAAAATTCCGAAATGTTTAAAGCTGTCTTACCAGCCTCGATTTGCGATAAATCGAGGATGTCATTAATCATTTCTAATAAATGTTCTCCACTGTCGTGGATGGTTTGCAGATAACCCCGTTGTCGTTGACTCAATTCACCCAAAGGCCAGCGTAATAACGTCGAAGACATCCCAATAACATAAGTTAAAGGCGTGAGCAATTCATGACTGATAGTAGCGAGAAATTCACTTCTGATCCGGCTAGCAGCTTCGGCGGCGAGGAGAGCATCACGCAGAGCCATTGTGCGCTCAATAACTCGTTGTTCGAGATTTTGTTTTTCTTGGGTGAGGGTTTGCATTAACTCAGCTTGGTGAATAGCGATCGCTAATTGTTCTGCGATCGCAACCAGCAAGTTTTTTTCGCTATCATTCCACTCGTGAGGGCGATCACACTGATGAGCAATCAGCAATCCCCACAGTTTTTCCTCAAACATAATCGGTGCAGCCAACTTAGCCCTAACTTGGCATTCCCTTAAAAAATTCAACAAACACTCTTCCAGAGCATAAGTTTTTTCGACATCATCCACAGCTAAAGTAAAGCCTTGGCGATACTTCTCCCAACACTGAGAGGTGCGGATAAAGCACATTTTTTCCGTGTAATTTAACACCGATGTAATAGCATCTGTAGCACGCGCTTCATAGACAATATAACCTCCATTCTTTTGGCAGTCTTTTAGTAAAGGTTCATTATTGACTGATACAAAAGGCGAGTGTTTACCGTTGTTCTCGTGTATAGAAAAATAAATTTCACCAGGTTCCCTAACTGATGCTTCTATATCTGTTGGTAGTGCCATTTCATTGAGGGGAATAGTCTCAGAATCGTATTGTTGAGCCTTAACTTGGGAACCTGCAAATTTATAGATTACTAATCTGTCTAATTCTAGAAACTCACGCACCTGTGTAATTGCAGTTGCCATAATCACCGGCAAATCCAGGCTTTTGCGGATCTGTGTTGTTACCTGATTTAATAGCCGCTCTTGGGAAATCTGTTTTTTTAAAGCATCTTCCACTGGCTGACAGATATAAACTGCCGGCCCAATTGGGCTTGGATCTGCTATTATTTCTTGGTTTGGCTGAGTTAGGAGATATTCTAATAACAACAGCGAGAATTGACTTTGGAGCGTAGCATCATTAGGTCTAATAATTTGCCGATAGCGTTCGAGATTTTGGTGAGTATAAGAATCGCACTCAAACAAGTCTCTCAATTCGTAGACAAAAGAAGCGATCGCCTCCAAATTAAACGTCAACTGAGCATTGAGTACCGAGTAAATTCCTTGCTCCCCTGCTCCCCTGCTCCCCTGGTTACTGAGCGCAGTCGTTGGCGCAGCCTCTCCAAGAGTTGTATGCTCCCCTGCTCCCCTACTCCCCTGGTTACTGAGCGACTTGCCCTGAGCGTAGTCGAAGGGAGTCGAAGTATGCTCCTCTTCAAAGTTTCCTACCAAGAGCGCACTAAACTGCTCAGAAACCACTAGCGTAAACCTTTGCCTTTGCCACTCCACAGGTATACCAATTCGCACTAACACAGCTTCTGTCAATACCAGAGTGGCACTTCCCACCGTTTGAGCCATCTGTTCTAACAATTCCCCAAGCTGATTAAATACAACAATAGGCAAGGTTCGAGAAAAGCTCAAATCAGGAGAACTAAGCATTTTCAGTCATTTTGGTGAGAGGGGGCTGAATCCAGGGAAAAAAATTTGTTTTGATTATTTACTAACCAACAACTTAAAACGGTAACACAGGATTATGCATCGTATAAGTAGCACATCGGGTGGATGGAATCAGTCAGAGGGTTTAATTTTTTTAGAACAAACTCCCGCGCCTTTCGTGTTGATTACGGCTGCTGATACCGACATTCAAACCTTGGCAGCTGCGGTGACAAAATTACCTGGGAGCTTTCCTGCATTAAGAGTCGCTAATCTGTTGCAGTTGCAGCAACAATTAAGCATAGATAATTATGGAGAGCAAGTTTTAGAATATGCTCAAGTAATTATTTTGCGCCTGTTAGGAGGACGTTCTTACTGGGGTTATGGCTTAGAAGTAGTGCAAGAAATAGTGCAACGTAATGGTAGAACCCTCATTGTAATGCCAGGGGACGACGCTTTTGATCCCGATTTAATTTCCCAGTCTACCGTGCCCTTGGGTGTTGTTAACCAAGTATGGCAGTATTTTAGCGAAGGCGGCGTGGAAAATTTCGTTAATGCTCTGCAATTTATCTCCGATAGTTGCTTATTAACTGCATATAATCCCCCACCACCTCAGCCGATTCCGCGTGTGGGATTGTATGAGTGGGGAGTGGGGAGTGGGGAGTGGGGAATTGCGGAGCAGGGGAGCAGGGGAGCAGGGGAGCAGGGGAGCAGGGGAGAGTTAGAACTCCGTTCATCCACCTCGGAACTCCGTTCATCCACCTCGGAACTCCGTTCATCCACCTTTGAACCGGATGAATCCACCTCAGAACTCCGTTCATCCACCTCAGAACTCCGTTCATCCACCTTTGAACCGGATGAATCCACCTCAGAACTCCGTTCATCCACCTTTGAACTGGATGAATCCACCTCAGAACTCCGTTCATCCACCTTTGAACTGGATGAATCCA